>NZ_JANJFD020000001.1:0-1723187 GCF_024623575.2 Microbacterium sp. zg-YB36 | reverse complement strand
CTCTGGCCCGACACCGGCTCTCCTATCGTGCTGACCGTGCTCTCAAGCAAGAGCTCAGCCGACGCAGAACGAGACGATGCGCTCATCGCGGCCGCCGCAAGGGCTGCGATAACAGCACTCAGACCTGCGAGTACCCGTTCTCGCGGGTGAAGATCATCGCGTCTGCCGGCGATGCCCGGGATGTCGAAGTGCCCCTGTCCGCGATGCTCGGGCCAGGTGCCCTCCGGGCTCAGGTCTGCGCCTGGTTCAGATCCTCGGTCACGTAGCGGTAGCCGGTTGCGATGAGCTCCTCGAGGACGGCCAGGTCCACATCGGCCAGCGTGTTGACATAGAGGCAGGACTTGCCGAGCCGGTGCTTGCCGAGCCTTTCCAGCAGCGCCGGCGCCTCGGGTTGCAGATGTGCGCCGTAGATGGTCAGGCTGGCCTTGCGGGGGGAGAACCCCGCGGCGAAGGCGTCGCCGCTATGGCCGGAGTCGTACTCGAAGTGGTGGTGGCCGTAGCCGACCATCGTGGGCCCCCACATGACCGGTCCCTGACCGGTGATCCGCCGGTACATCAGATCGAGGGTCTCGGCATCGGCACGCCGTACCGGATGCTCGACGTTCGCGATGAACTCCTCCGCGGAGACGTCGGTGGCTTTCGTCTTGTTCTCGTAGGGCGCCATGGGGCCATCCTGCAACTGCGACCCCACCGAGGGAAGACGCTCGGCTTCGGGGCCGACTCAATACCTGATGGCACGCCGAGAATGCAAGGGCGCCATGCATACTCGTCGGTTCTGTTTTCCTTGTTGCTCGGTGCGCAACCGCACCTGCACCCGTATTCACAGCAAGGAACACAGCCATGAGCAACACCCCCCAGAACGTCCGCGTCTCGCGTGTCTCGACCGAGACGAAGGCAGCTTTCAAGACGACCGAGTTCATCGCGTACGTCGTGATCCTCGTCTCCATGTTCATCGCCTCTGCCGTCGTGGACAACGGCGAGGACGGCCAGGGATTCGGCGCCGACCACGTGTGGCTCTACGCCACGCTGCTCACCATCGGATACATGATCAGCCGGGGACTTGCCAAGTCCGGCAGCCGCGAGTTCTACGACCGCGACGACCGTGCAGACCAGGGCGTTCGCCACTGACCGTTCGTTCTACTACGAAGACCCCCTGCAGCGCAGGGGGTCTTCGTGCTTCCGGCCCCCGCCGACAGCGCGACCACCATGCGCGCCGGGTGCCCATGTCCGGGCCTTATCGCCGGGAGCCCGAGGTGGCTAGCCGGTCCACAAGAGCGGGCAACCCGCAGGAAGAGTGGGTCGGGATCAGGCGCAGCATCCAGCAGGCGACCTGCACCGCCACCGCGAAAGCCGCACCGATGGCCATCAGCATCGCCGCGCTGCCGCTGGTCGGCCAGCTCGCCAGCGCGACCAGGCCCAATCCGACGACGAATGCTCCTGTGGGAATCGCCACGATCGGTGGCATCCGCCCTGCCGGCACAGCGTGCCGCGAGGCATCCCACGCTGCCGTCCCCACGGCCAGAGCGGCGGTGCCCAGCACGACCCCGATACCGAGGCTGACCGCCTCGGCGGGAGCATGTCCGGCTGTCACCGCGTGGCCGAAGAACGACATCGCCACCGCCAGCAGTGCGACCTGCGCGGCGGCACCTGCCGCCGCCACCGACACCGCATCCGGGCGCCGGCTGTCCTGCCGTTTGCGGGGGATATGGGCCCATGCTTCGGTGCGGTGATGACGTTCCAGCAGGGCGATCAAACCCAGGGTCACCGCAGACGAGAGCAGGGGCGTGACGGTGTTGTTGCTCGTCGCGAGCAGCGTGAGCACCGCAATGCACAGCATCAGCGGGGAGCAGAGCCAGTCCAGGACCGTCGCGGCCATGTAGGAGCGTCGTGCCGCGGGGATGTCCAGCGGATGCTGGAGTGGGCCACTGCGGTGCCCCAGCTGCCCCGGTTCACTGATGTGCGACATGATTCCCCCACGGGACATGACTGACGTGGCGCCCGTCGATACCGCCGCGTGCGATGTCGTAGACCTTCTGCCGGGACACCCCGAGGTCTGCGGCCACCGAGACGGCGCTGTACTCGTCCAGCAGCTCGTTCACCGCGGTGGCCCGCACCGCAGACGCGCGGGAGTTGAGGTGTGATGCCAGCGAGCTGACCTCGGCGGCGAGCAGCGCAACGGCATGCGGCCCGCCGAACGGCTCCGTCCAGTTCGGTTGCCCCGATGACGCTGCGGCGAACAACGCGTCACCCGCGTCGGCGAGCGTTCGCGCGACCAAGGATGCCGCTACGCCCTGCTTCTGAAAGCGAGCCACCGCATCGTCCACGCTGCCGTCGAACGCGCGGTGCGCGAGTACGTCGGTCCACGTTGCGGTCTCTGTGGCGCTCTCTCGGGTGTCATGAGGCACGGCCGCTCCCTTGTTCTGCCGAAAGTCTACCCGGGGTTGACAGCCCGTCAAGGGGGATGCCAGTGTGTCACCCCAGGGATGACACACATCCCGATTCTGAACAAATGAGGAACGGATGTCTTTGATCGATCTTCAAGGGGTGCGCAAGAGCTTCGGCGACGTCGAGGCCCTCCGCGAAGTCACCTTCTCCGTCGCCTTCGGCGAGGTGTTCGGCCTTCTCGGTCCCAACGGAGCGGGAAAATCGACGACGGTGGAGTGCATCGCGGGGACGTTGAAGCCGGATGCCGGCCGCGTGTCGGTTCTCGGGGTGGAACCCACCGGACACCGACGCTTCGTGCGCGACCGGGTGGGCTACCAGCTGCAGTCGGCGGCGTTGCCGCCGGCGCTGCGGGTCGGGGAAGCCCTCGACCTATTCGCGACGTTCTACTCCCTGCCCGCGGACGTCACGGAACTGCTGGATCTCGTCGGTCTCACCGGTCAGCGGCGCCGGCCGTTCGGAGCACTGTCGGGCGGGCAGAAGCAGCGTCTCTCCGTTGCGCTGGCGCTGGCGGGCAACCCGCGCGTCGCGATCTTCGATGAGCTGACGACGGGACTCGATCCGCAGGGGCGTCGCGATGTGAGAGCGCTGATCGAACGAGTTCGAGACACCGGACTGACGGTGCTTCTGGTCACCCACGACCTGGACGAGGCCGCGCGGCTCTGCGACCGGGTCGCTGTCATCGACCGTGGCCGGACGCGTTTCGTCGGCACGCCCGATGAGCTGATCGATTCGACGAGACCGGCATCGGGTGCGGCGCACGGCTTGGAGGACGCCTACCTGCGTCTGCTCGATCCGGCGCTGTCTGCGACACGAGGGGAAGCGTGATGCGTGTTCTTTCTGCACTGACTCGGGTCGAGGCTCTGATGTTCCTCAGAAATCCGATGAGCGTCTTCATGGCGTTGCTCCTGCCCTCGCTGCTGCTCATGCTGCAGGCGTTCGTGATCCCGGGCACGCTGGAGCCGATCGGGGGCGGCGGGGCGCTGGAAGAGTTCCGGCCCATCGACTTCTTCGTTCCGGTGTCCGCCGCGGTCGCGATCGCGAGCGTGGCCATCACCAACTACCCGGCGGCAGTCGGGGCCTACCGGGAAGCGGGTGTCCTCCGCCGGCTGGGCGTCACTCCGGTCGGCGCGCACCGCGTGCTGCTCGCGCAATGGGCCGTCAGCGGCGTCACGCTGGGGGCGGCGCTGGTGATCGCGTTCGCGCTCGCCGGGCTCACCTTCGGTGCGGTGCCGCCGGTGAATCCCGTGCTCGCGGTGCTTGTCATCGTCAGCGGAGCCATCGCGATGATGGCGGTCGGCTCGGTCATCGCGGCCGTCGCCGGGAGCGCTCAGATCGCCTATGGCTTGGGGTTCCTCGTCTTCATCGCGTGCCTGTTCACCGCCGGCATGTGGACGCCGGGACCGCTCATGCCCGAAGCGACCGAGGCGATCGCCGCGTTCACCCCCATGGGCGCGATGACGCTGGCGCTCACGGATGCCTGGTACACCGGCGCCGGTTCGCTCGCGCCGTTCGCCGTCATGGTGCTGTGGGCGCTGCCGACCGGCGCGATCGCCGTGCGCGTGTTCCGCTGGAGTTGAGGAGTCTGCCGCAGCGTACGGGTAACGCACCTCCGCAGCGCACCCCCTCGCCCGCGCGCGCCTCACCCGGCAGAGTGGGCACAGCCGACGACCCGGGGGGCTCGGGTCCGTGGGAGCGCGGGGGTGGAGCGAATGGGCGATGACGCCGAGGCGACCAGCGGGATGGATGTGATGACCCACGGCACCGCGTACTGGGTGGAGGCCCCCGGGACGGGGGCGCTGCGTAGCGAGCCGATCGCCGCGCCGGCGTCCGGCGACGTGCAGGTGCGCACCCGGTACACGGCGATCAGCCGGGGGACCGAGGCCCTGGTGTACCGCGGCGAGGTGCCCGAGCGCGAGCGCATGCGCATGCGGGCGCCGTTCCAGCAGGGCGACTTCCCCGGCCCCGTGAAGTACGGCTACCTCAACGTCGGCGTCGTCGAACGTGGGCCCGGTTCGCTGCAGGGCAAGACGGTGTTCACACTGTTCCCCCATCAGTCCCGGTTCGTCGTCCCCGCGACGGCCGTCGTTCCGGTACCCGATGGCGTGCCCGCCCGGCGTGCGGTGCTCGCCGGCGCCGTCGAGACGGCGGTGAACGTGCTGTGGGATGCCGCGCCCCTCACCGGCGACCGGCTCACCGTCGTCGGTGCCGGCATGATCGGGTGCGCCGTGGCCCGCCTCGCGCGCGGCATCCCCGGCATCGACCTCGCCGTCGTCGATGCGGATGCCGGCAAACGCGCCGTCTGCACGGCGCTCGAGGTCCCGTTCCACCTCCCCGCCGATGCCCCCGGCGACCGCGACATCGTCATCGACACCAGCGCCTCCGAAGACGGGCTGCGCCTGGCGCTGCGGACCGCGGTGACGGAGGGAGTCATCGTCGAGGCGAGCTGGTTCGGCAGCCGCGACGTGCGGCTGCCGCTGGGGGAGGACTTCCACTCGCGACGCCTCACGCTGCGCTCCAGCCAGGTGGGCGCGGTCGCGCCCGGGCGGCGCGGCACGCGCAGCGCGACCGACCGGCTCGCCCTCGCGCTGGAGCTGCTGCGCGACCCCGCCTTCGACGCGCTCCTCACCGGCGACGCACCGTGGCGCGAACTACCGGCGGTCATGGCCGCGATCGCCGACGGCGGCTTGACCGGGCTGTGCCACACGATCGACTGGAGTGATGCACCATGACCTACACGCTCACGGTGCGCGACCACATGATGATCGCGCACAGCTTCTCGGGTGCCATGTTCGGCCCCGCGCAGCAGTTGCACGGGGCCACTTTCGTCGTGGATGCCGCCTTCCGCGCGGCGCGGCTCGACGAGCACGGCGTCGTCGTGGACATCGGACGTGCCGCGGAGGTGCTGCGCGGCATCCTCGCGTCGCTGACCTACCGCAACCTCGACGAGGACCCGCGATTCGGGGGGGTCAATACGACCACCGAACGGTTGTGCGCCTTCGTCGCCGAGCGCCTCGTCGTCGCCGCCCGCGCCGGCGAGCTGGGCCGCGCCGCAGATGCCCTCGACGCCATCGCCGTCACGCTGCACGAGTCGCACATCGCGTGGGCGACGTACGAGGTGGCGCTGTGACCGGCGCGGTGTCGTTCGTCGTGCCGCCCGGCATCGACGACCCGGCCCGGGTGAGCGGCGGCAACGTCTACGACCGGCGCGTGCGCGACGGGCTGACCGGCCTGGGCTGGCGGGTCCGCATGGCGGAGGCTGCGCCTGCGGATGCCGGCGAGCTGCGGACGGCGCTGCGGGGTGCAGCCGACGGCGGGCTCGTGGTCGTGGACGGGCTCCTGGCCGGTGTCGGCGCGGACGTGCTCGTCGAGTCGGCCGCGCGGCTGCGGCTCGTGGTGCTTGTGCACATGCTGCGGGCAGCGCTGCCGGACGCCGACGCGGGCGTCGTCGCCGACGAGCGTCGCGCGCTGGGCGTCGCGCGGTTGCTGATCACGCCGAGCCAGTGGCTCCGCGGGCAACTCGCGGGCGACGGCGTGGGCATCCCCATCGTCGTCGCCCCGCCGGGCACCGCAACGGCGGGTGCGGCGACGGGTACCCCGGGCGGGTGCGCGCTGCTGTGCGTCGGGGTCGTTGCGCCGCACAAGGGGCAGGACGTGCTCATCGACGCCCTCACCGCGCTCGGGCCCGCCCCGGACTGGGTCTGCACGTTCGCCGGCGCGACGGAAGCCGATCCCGCGTTCGTCGCCGCGCTGCTCGCCCGTGCGGCCGCGCTGGGAAAGGGGGAGCGGATCCGATTCGCGGGCGTGCAGACTGACGCCGGGATGGACGGCCTCTACCGACGCACCGATCTGCTCGTCGCGCCGTCTCGCGCCGAGGCGTACGGGATGGCGATCGCGGAGGCCCGCGCCCGCGGCATCCCCGTCATCGCCAGCCGCGTCGGCGGGATCCCGGAAGCGGTGGGGCCGGACGGTGCCGCGCTGCTCGTGTCGCCTGGGGATTCCGCAGCGCTCGCGGATGCGCTCACGCGGTGGATGACGGATGCCGGCCTGCGGCGGCGCCTCACGAGCCAGGCGCGTGACGTGCGGTTGCACGGCCGTGCGTGGGAAGACACCGTCGCCCGGGTCGCGACAGCATTGGCGGACGTGCCATGAAAGCGGCCGGCCGGCCGTACGTCACCCTCAGCTGCGCGATGTCGCTGGACGGGTGCCTGGACAGCACCGCCCCGCATCGCATGGCGATGTCGAACGCGGAGGACTTCGACCGCGTCGACCAGCTGCGCGCCGACCATGACGCGATCCTGGTGGGCGCCTCCACCGTGCGGCGGGACAACCCGCGACTGCTGGTGCGCAGTGCGGACCGTCGCGCCGCGCGGGTCGCGTCCGGACGGCCCCCGTCGCCGGCGAAGGTGACGGTCACCGCCACCGGCGACCTGTCTGCCGACGCTGCGTTCTTCACCGCGGGCGACGGTGACAAGTTCGTCTACTGCCCCCGCGGCGCGGCGGACGCACTCACGCGTGCGGTGGGCGACCGGGCGACGGTCGTTGCCCTCGGCGACGCGGTGGTGGCGATGGCCGACGCGCTCGCCGATCTGGCGCGCCGCGGCATCGCGCGGCTCATGGTCGAGGGCGGTGGGCGCATCCACACGCAGTTTCTCGCGCAGCGGCTGGCCGATGAACTGCAGCTGGTGATCGCACCGTTCTTCGTGGGCGAGGCCGGCGCGCCGCGCTTCGTGCAACCCGCCCGGTTCCCGTGGGACGAAGCGCACCGGGCGCGGCTGTTGGACACCCGCCGGATCGGCGACGTCGTACTGCTGCGCTACGCGATGTCGGCGCGCGGTCAGGCCGAGGCCGACGCAGGCCGGTGACCGCCGAGGGCCGCCGGCCCCGCGGTGTCCTGCTCGAGCAGTGACCGCGCCAGCCGGGTCGATCCCGCCACCGCTGCGGGCATGGTGGCGACCGCGCCGAGGGGCACCAGGAAGCACAGCTGCGTCGCGACGCCGAAGCCCAGCATGCGCGCGCGGTGCGCTCGCATGAGCTTTCGCCGTGCGGCGGCACCGATGCCGCGTGCCGAGAGCGCCCGTGTGGCCAGTTCGTCGGCGAGCAGCCAACCGGTCAGCAGCACGCCGCAGACAGCACCGAGGATGCCGCCCACCACGGGGACCAGGCCGACCAGCGCGGCCAGCAGGGCGACCCCGACGCCGCGCACGAAGAGCGCGAGCCCATCGCGAACTGAGCGCCAGAATCCGTAGTCGGCGTCGATACCGGCGCTGCCGGCATCCGCCTCCACGGCCTTCCAGATGCGGTCGTAGAACGGCTCGCCGATGAACAGGGTGAGCACCGTAAAGGTGACAGCCACCAGCACGAGCGCCGCCCCCACCATCGCGGTGCCGACGGCGAGGCGGATGACGGTTGCCCACAGCGCCGGCCAGCCGTCGGCGAACGGGGTGGCCGCCTCGGTGAGGTCGGGCAGGAAGACGCCCAGCGTGATCAGCCCCGCCAGGAACAGCGCGCCGACGATCACCGCGGGGACCAGGCCCAGGGCCATGAGCCCCGGGCGTCGACGCCAGAATGAGAATCCGCCGCCTAAGAAGGCCATTCCCCGGGTGAACTCGCGCATGTGACCCGAGCCTACCGGCGGGGCGTCAGCGCTCAGCCGCGTCACGAGCGTAGGAGATGGTGCGAGCGTAGGACATTCGCTGCGGCATCCGTCCTACGGTCGCCACATTTCCTGCGCCCGTCACGCGCACCGCCTAACGGGTGAGGCCCACGCGACGCAGCAGCTGGGCGTTGAGGGCGACCACGACGGTGGATGCCGACATGAGTACCGCGCCGACCCACATCGGCAGGACGAACCCCAGCGGGGCGAGGCGATGAAGGTGACCGTGATCGCCAGCCCGATAAGCAGCATCATCCCGGGACGACGGGCCTTGAGCTCACCGATCGCGCCGGCGAGGAACGGCCGGCCGCCCCACAGGTACATCACGGTGCCCAGTGCCGGCGAGATCCAGGTGACACCGGGGATCGCGGGGAGCGCGTAGCCGAGAAGCATCGCGAACATGCCGGAGAAGGCCACGACGGGCACGGCGAGGATCAGGGTGATCCAGAACAGCCGGCGGAACTTGTGGATGCCGCGGGCGCAGTTCGCTCTCTTATACCCCCAGGGGGTATAAGACGTCAACCGAGCGTCGGGCCCAGGTATTCCGGGCGGATATCGGCGAACGCGTGATCGCGCCCCGACCGCACTGGCCCTCCGCAGCACACACGTTCCACGGATGCAAGTCCCTGTCGTGTGCGTGCACGTCACGAAGAATGGCAGTTCCCCGGGCGTCCGGCCGCGCCGGCAGACCCTTGCCCTTCGGAAGGAATGCGACAGTGAATCAGCAGAATCAGGACACGCGCGGCGGCGCGGTCCACCCAGATCACGCCGACAAGCCCGACGCACCTACGCAGATCGAGAAGCGCTCCTGGAAGTACGTGCTCGTCAAGACCGTGCGGGAGTTCACCGCCGATGGGTGCGTGGATGCCGCGGCCGGCCTTACCTACTATGCGGTGCTGTCGATCTTCCCCGCCCTCATCGCGGTCTTCTCGCTGCTCGGCGTCTTCGGCCAGAGCGGGTCCGCCGCCGACGCCGTGCTGGGGATCGTCGAGGACGTGGCCCCGGGTGAGACCGCCGAAACCCTCCGAGGCCCGATCGAGCAGCTCTCGCAGGCGCCGGGGGCGGGATTCGCGCTCATCACAGGCATCCTGCTGGCACTGTGGACCGCATCGGGTTACGTCGGGGCGTTCAGCCGGGCGATGAACCGCATCTACGAAGTCGAAGAGGGCCGTCCGTTCTGGAAGATGCGGCCCATGCAGCTGGTCGTCACGATCATCGCGGTGGTGTGCCTGACGATCGTCGCCGCCGGGCTGGTGCTATCCGGCGGCGTGGCCGACGCCGTCGGCAGCGCGATCGGCGTGGGGGAGGGTGTGCGCATCGCCTGGGACATCGTGAAGTGGCCGCTGCTGCTGCTGGTCGTGGTGTTCCTGATCGCCGTTCTCTACTACGCCACGCCGAACGCCAAGCAGCCGAAGTTCCGGTGGGTGAGCATGGGCGCGCTCCTGGCGATCGTCGTGCTGGCGCTGGGAACGCTCGGATTCGGACTGTACGTCGCGAACTTCTCCAACTACGACCGCACCTATGGGTCGCTCGCGGGAGTCATCGTCTTCCTGCTGTGGCTGTGGATCGCCAACCTCGCGCTGCTGTTCGGCGCGGAGTTCGACGCCGAACTCGAACGAGGACGCCAGTTGCAGGGTGGCATCGCGGCGGAGGAGGACATCCAGCTCCCCGCCCGCGACACCCGGCAGAGCGACAAGCGCGCCGAGAAGGAGCGGGAGGACATCGCCGAAGGTCGGCGTATCCGCCAACAGCACGCCGACGACTCGTGACGGGCAGTCGGAGCCGATCAGACAGGTGAGGTGACAGCGAGTTGCGCGGGCAGCTCGGGCACGAGCGTGATCACCATGTCGTGGATCTTCCAGTCCAGTGCGGTGCACTCCTCGGTCGCCTCGGTGACCTGCTCGAGAGTGGGCATGCGGCCGCGGGTGGGCACGATGAACGCCTCGACGTGGAAGAACTGTCCCTGATCGCGCACGCGGGTGGCGACCTGGGCGACCCAGGGGAGGTGCGCGAGAACTTCGTCCACCAGGGCGGCATCCGGATGCGGGCTGTAGTCATCGAACGTGGTTGCGCGGGTGTCCATCAGATCGGTGATCGCGGCGCGGGTGTTCTTCACCCCGTCCCAGAGGATGCTGGTGGCGATCAGCGTCGCGGCGACAGCGTCCGCCCACCACAGGCCGATTCCGATTCCGGCGACCCCGACGATCGAGCCGACCGCCGTCATCCAGTCGGCCTTGTTCATGTCGGCATCCGCGTAGAGCACCTTGTTGTGCAGCTGCTCGGCCAGCTGCATCTTCACGCGGCCGAAGTAGATCGGCAGCGGAATGGTGAGCGCCATCGCCACCATCATCAGCCAGCCGAGCCACACGGTCTGGCCGAACAGCTCCACCGACCCGATCGGCGGGCGGTCGCCCCGTGCCAGCCCGATCACCGACTCCACGAGCAGGAACGCCCCCATCGCGAACAGCGCGACCCCGGCGACGAGGTGGGCGACGCCGACAGAGCGGAAGAAGCCGTAGGGGTACTTCTCGGTGGGTGGCTTCGCCATCAAGCGGACGGCCAGTAGGAACGCCAGCGGCGGGGCGAGGGAGAGCAGGTCCTCGATCCACGCGGCTTTCATCGCCTGCGAGTTGCCCATCACGAGATAGACCATCGTGATCGCCACGGCCAGGAATGCGATCGTCGCCCACTCGATGCGGATCGCGCGCTTCAGTGCGTGTGCCTGCGCTTCCGGCAGCGGCAGCTGCGGTGGGTTCACTATGAGCCCTCCGCGCGCAGGAAGCCTTCCACGGCGGTGAGCAGGCGATTCTCGCCGAGGCGCGTAAGGAAGACGTGCTTCTTCGTCTGCCCGAACTCGTCGATCGCATCGACGTAGGGCACAGTGACGGCGGCCTTGTCGGTCCACGGGGTGTCCTCGGTGAACCCGCCGATGGCCAGGTCCAGCTCGCCCTGACGCAGCGCCTCGGCGAGCAGCGCCTCGCTGGCTTCGGTCCACACCACGTCGGCATCGAGGTCCGCCGCCAGTTGCTCGACGAGCTCGACCTCCGAGCCGGCGGGAGGGCCCGACGTGTCTGTCCACGGCGGGTTGTGCGTGATGCCGACCCGTATCTCCCCGTCGCGAACCCGGTCCAGCGTGCCGGCGGCATCCGCCGGTATCGCGGTGCAGCCGGCGAATGTCGCCGTCAGCAGTAGCGGCGAGATCACCAGGAGACGTCGGGCGTGGAGGGACGGTGAGCCTGGCATGCCCCCCACCATAAGCGGCCGCCCGGCGGCGACGCGGTAGCTCGCTAATCCGAGGGATGACGCCTAGAATGGGGTCACAGGTCTCGCCGACGACACTCGCTTATCGTTTCGCCAGCGACCCGAACCGCTTGTGGCACTTTTCTCATTGAACAATCTCCGCGACCTGTCTGAGGTCAAGGAGAGAGCCCATGGGCACCCTGTATTACAGTTCCGCCAGCACCCCCGTTCAGATCGAAGACACGCTTCTGGCCCACCTGAAGGTGGTCATGGCCACGAAGCTGCGTCGCGGCGAGAGTTTCACGCTCGCGTGGCAGCACGATGAGAACAGCCCTGCCGGCCGTACGACCCTGTGGCTCGAACCTTCCATCCCGCTGCGGTTCGTGTTCGACGACGCCGATCCGGCGGTCCTCGACCCGCGCCGTATGCAGTCGATGGCGGATGAAGTCGCCAGGACCGGTGCGATCACGCTCCCGCCCCTGCACACCCCCAGGCCTGAGCGCACGCGGCAGGTAGCCGGGAGCGGTCCTCGCCGCCACCGTGGTGCAGTGACGGCCGACGCCGCGGCATCCGCGCGCTGACCTGCCTCAGAATTCGTCGGTGTACCCGTCGTCGAATTCGTCCTGGATCATCCCCGCCGCGGGCGACGGTGATCTGTCGTTGCGCACCCGAGCGGATACATCGCGCAGGTGTGCGACGAGATCCTCGTCGACGATCTCGTCGTACGGCGACGGTTCCGAGTCCGAAATCAGTTGACTCGCCGGGCCGATGAGTACTTCTGAGCGCCCCCGCGATCCGTCTTCATTGAGCGTCGGCACCTCGACCGTCGCCGAGTCGCCGGCGCCGGCCAGCGCCTGGGCGTAATCGAGCAGCGCATGGGCGATGGCGGTGCCGGTCAGGATCGAACTGCCCGCGTAGTGAAGTCTGTCCATGTTCCGTATCTATCCCGGCAAAGCCCTCCTCGCGCACCGCCTTCCCTTCCCCGCGGACTTGGGATAAGAAGAGGCCGGCAGGGGTGCCGCTTCCGCGAGCGGGGCAGAGGGGATCACCACGATGGGCAAGTTCATTTTCGAAGGTCAGCTCAAGGCCGACTTCGAAGACAGGCTGCTCGCCCACCTGCAGGTGGTCATCGGCAGCAAGCTGCGCCGCGGGGAGTCGTTCTACTTCAGCTGGAAGGACGACGCGAGCATCGGCGACGGTCGGACCACCATCTGGGTGCACCCGCGAAGCGTGCTGGTCTACAAGTACTACGGCAGTCGCCGGGTACCGCTGAACCCGGCGTGGCTGGGCGCCCTGGCCTACACCGCCAACTCTCCGCACGGGCTGTACGTCGTGCCCGAGCCCGCCCCCGACACAGAGACTCCCAAGTTCGATGAAGCGCATTGACATCGCCTACGGCGGCCACTCCTACTCGATCAGCGGTCGCGACATCGCGGACCTCCGCGAGGAAATCCTCACCCGCATCGGCAGCGAAGCGCCCGCCTTCTGGCTCGAGGTGAACCATGGCGAGGGGCAGCCGCGTCCGACGTTCCTGCTCATCACCCCGACGACCGAGCTTGCGCTGACACCGATTCCGGGGGACGAGGAAGCTGTCGGGTCGTGACGTCGAACCGCGGCCGCAGCCACAACGCGACGTAGACCAGTCCCACCAGGACGGGCACTTCGATGAGGGGACCGACGATGCCGGCGAGGGCCTGGCCGCTGGTGGCCCCGAAGGTGCCGATGGCCACGGCGATGGCGAGCTCGAAGTTGTTGCCCGCCGCGGTGAAGGCCAGCGTCGTGGTGCGCTCGTAGCTCAACCCGATCGCCCTGCCGGTGGCGAAGCCGAGGAAGAACATGCCCGCGAAGTATGCCAGCAGCGGAAGCGCGATGCGGGCGACATCGAGGGGATGATCCACGACCTGCCGGCCCTGCAGTGCGAACAGCATGACGATGGTGAACAGCAGGCCGCCGAGCGCCAATGGACCGACCTTGGGCAGGAACACCGACTCGTACCAGTCCCGGCCGCGGCGGCGCTCGCCGATGAGGCGGGACAGGTACCCGGCGATGAGCGGAACGCCGAGGAAGACCAGGACGCTCAGGGCGATCGCCCACAGGGAGAATTCGGCGCTCGTGGTGGGCAAGCCGAGCCACGTCGGCAGCACCTGCAGGTAGAACCAGCCGAGCCCCGCGAACGCGATCACCTGGAAGACGGAGTTGAGAGCGACCAGGAATGCCGCAGCCTCCCGGTCACCGCACGCCAGATCGTTCCAGATGAGCACCATGGCGATGCAGCGGGCGAGGCCGACGATGATCAGTCCGGTGCGGTACTCGGGCAGGTCTGGCAGCAGCAGCCACGCCAGCGCGAACATCAACGCCGGGCCGACCAGCCAGTTGAGCGCGAGCGACGAGACGAGCAGGCGCTTGTCGCGGCCGATCACGGCGGCATCCGAATAGCGCACCTTCGCCAATACCGGGTACATCATCACGAGCAGGCCGATCGCGATCGGCACGCTGACGTTGCCGATGGATGCCGCGTGCAGCAGCTCCCCGAACCCGGGAGCGAACACCGCCAGCCCCAGCCCGGCGGCCATCGCCAGCAGGATCCACACCGGCAGCAGGCGGTCGAGTACTCCCAGGCGTGCCGGGGCGATGTCGGAGGTCACGTCCGCGTCACGCAGTCGGCGCGGGCGTCGTGGTGAACAGTTGTGAGACGCGGTCCAGCGCGCCGGGGACGAGCGCGAAGTAGGCCCACGTGCCGCGCTGGCTGCGGGTGAGGAACCCCGCCTCGGTCAGGACTTTGAGGTGGTGCGAAACCGTCGGCTGGCTCAGCCCCACGGGCTCGATCAGGTCGCACACGCACGCTTCGGCGTTCTCGGATGCCGCGACGATCGACAGCAGCCGCAGCCGGGTGGGATCGGCCAGCGCCTTCATCGTCTTCGCGAGCTTCTCGGCTTCGGCAGCAGACAACGGCTCCCGCACGAGCGGGGTGCAGCAGACGGTGGCGCTGACATCCGTGACTTCGAGCGTGATGGCCATGTATCGATACTAGTCGATATTGACAGCCGTCGATATCGAGGATAGAACTGAATATCGACGATCATCGATATCTGAGGAGTCCACGATGACACTGCTGGATCTCACACCTCGTCCCTCGGTCGACGGCGCGCTCGCGTCGCTGCCCGTCGCGATCATCGGTGCTGGGCCGGTGGGCCTGGCCGCCGCTGCGCATCTGGTCGAACGTGACATCGACTTCGTCGTCTACGAGGCGGGCGACACCATTGCGGCCAGCGTGCAGGAGTGGGGGCACACCCGGCTGTTCTCGCCGTGGCGGCACCTGGTCGACCCCGCCGCGCACCGGCTGCTGGAGCCGCAGGGGTGGGTGCTGCCCTCACCGGACCGAGCGCCGACCGGTGCTGAGCTCGTGGAACAGTACGTCGCACCGCTCGCGCGGCTGGAGCCGATCGCCTCCCGCCTCCGCACCGGTGCGACGGTGCTCGCCGTCTCGCGGCAGGGCATGGACCGCACTCGCACCCGGGGACGTGCGGCGACGCCGTTCGTGCTGCGCGTCCGCGACGCGGCGGGCGACGTGTCCGACCTGACTGCGCGGGCGGTGATCGATGCCTCCGGCACCTACACCTCGCCCAATCCGCTGTCCTCCGACGGGCTCGAACTGCTGGGCATGGGCGCCATCGCCGACCGCGTGACCGCGGCGCTGCCCGACGTGCTCGGGCGGGACCGTGCCCGGTTCGCCGGTCGCCGGGTCACCGTGGTCGGGGCGGGGCACTCTGCAGCGAACACTCTGCTCGGCCTCGTCGAGCTGGCCGGTGACGAACCCGGGACGGCTGTGACGTGGCTCATCCGCAACGACAGCGCCGCGCGGGTGTCGTCCTCGCCCGACGACGAACTCCCCGGCCGCGCGCACCTCGGCGGCCGCGTCGATGCCGCCGTCGCGCGCGGCGAGATCACCGTCGTGGACCGGTTCGAGATCGTCCGCGGCAGCATCGACGGCGATGCCGCGGTGCTCGTCGGCAACCGGGGTGGTGAGCTGGTCACCCACGTCACCGACGTCGTGGTGAACGCGACCGGCTTCCGCCCCGACCTGGACATGCTGCGGGAGATCCGACTCGACCTCGACGATGTCGTCGAGGCGCCCGCGCGCCTGGCGCCGCTCATCGACCCGAACGAGCACTCCTGCGGCACCGTCGCACCGCACGGCTTCCGCGAGCTCGCCCACCCCGAGCCCGGGTTCTTCATCGTCGGGATGAAGTCCTACGGCCGCGCTCCCACCTTCCTGCTGGCCACCGGCTACGAGCAGGTGCGGTCGGTGACCTCCTGGCTCGCCGGTGACACCGCCGCCGCGTCGACGGTGCAGCTCGTGCTCCCGGCGACGGGTGTGTGCTCCACTGATCAGGCGGGCGGATGCTGCTCATGACCCTGCGGGAGATGACGGCTACCGACTGGCCCGCCGTGGCGGAGATCTACCGCCAGGGGATCGAGGACGGCGAGGCGACCTTCGAGACCCGCACCCCGACGTGGCCCGAGTTCGACGCCGGCAAGCTGACCTCCCCGCGTCTGGTGTCCACCGGCGACGACGACCGGGTGCTGGGCTGGGCGGCGGCATCCCCGGTCTCATCGCGCGAGGCATACCGCGGCGTCATCGAGCACTCGGTCTACGTGGACCGTGGCGCGCGGGGCCAGGGCATCGGCCGGCTGCTGCTGGCCGCGTTCGTCGATGCCGCCGACGCCGCCGGGCTCTGGACCATCCAGTCGAGCATCTTCCCCGAGAACACCGCCAGTCTGCGGCTGCACGAGGCGGCGGGTTTCCGTGTCGTCGGGCGTCGCGAGCGGATCGCGCGTGCCGCGGTCGGGCCGCACGCCGGCAGCTGGCGGGACACCGTCCTCATCGAGCGGCGGAGCACCCGCGCCGGGTGCGATTGACTGGTACTGCAACACCGAAGGTCTACGAGGAGAGCCCCCATGCCCGACAAGCCCACCGTCCTGTTCGTCTGCGTGCACAACGCCGGCCGCTCGCAGATGGCCGCCGGCTACCTGCGCGCACTCGCCGGAGACGACATCGAGGTGCTGTCGGCCGGTTCCGCCCCGAAAGACCAGATCAATCCGGTCGCCGTCGCGGCGATGAGCGAGGAGGGGATCGACATCGCGGGGAACACCCCGAAGGTGCTCACCGTCGACGCGGTGAAGCAGTCCGATGTCGTGATCACGATGGGGTGCGGGGATGCCTGCCCGATCTTCCCCGGCAAGCGCTACGAGGACTGGGTGCTCGATGACCCCGCCGGGCAGGGGATCGAGGCCGTCCGCCCGATCCGTGACGAGATCCGCCGCCGGGTCGAGGTGCTCATCGCGGAGTTGCTGCCTGAGCGGTGACCCGCATGCCGCGCGGCGGCGTCCGCGGCTGATCGCCTGTCGCCCGGTGTCGCTTCGCGGCGCCTGAAGTACCCCACGCGCCGGCGGTTTCTCCCGGCCGATCGCTGCGCGCGGCTCTGCCGCGGTTCGTAGTGTTCGCGGTAAGCAATTCCGCCAACGTGATGAGTTCGAGACTTGCTCAGGCGCGGCGAAACGGTATTGTGAACGCAAACATCCATCTCATCGACGAAGATGGCGAACGCACGATCTCGCATCAACCGCCGATGCACACCGGTCGCGCCTGGGGGCGCGTCCTCCTCGAAGGAGAGCGACACATGACAACGAAGTTCCGCGGCGGTCGTACCGCTGCAGTCACGGCTCTGGCAGCCGTCTCCGCGGTCGCCCTGGCCGCATGCAGCGGCGGCAGCGCAGGCACGAGCCCTGAGGAATCCTCGGGCGACGCGGTCGAGATCACCTACATCCACCGCCTGCCCGACGGCGAGGGCATGACCGCCGTCGCCGACATCGTCGACCGCTGGAACCAGGACAACCCCGGCATCCAGGTCACCGCCACGAAGTTCGACGGCGCGGCCAGCGACCTGATCCTCAAGCTCGAGACCGACGTCAAGGCCGGCAATGGACCGTGCCTGGCGCAGCTGGGCTACTCCGAAGTGCCGCAGCTGTTCGTCAAGGGTCTGCTCGAGGACGTCGCCGCCGAGGCGGGCAAGTACGAGGGCGATTTCGGCGCCGGCGCATACGCGATGATGACCGTCGGCGACGCCGTCGTCGGCCTGCCGCAGGACACCGGCCCCCTGGTCTACTACTACAACGAGGCGGAGTTCGAAGCGCTCGGCCTGCAGGTGCCGACCACGATCGAGGAGCTCTCCGCCAGCGCGGCGATCGCCGCCGACTCGGGCAAGTACCTCGCCGCGTTCACCCCGGACGAGGCACTCAACTGGCTCGCGGCGCAGTCCGCCGCCGCCGGTGACGCCTGGTTCGACACCTCGGGCGACTCCTGGTCGGTCGAAGTCGAAGGCCCCGGCAGCCAGAAGGTCGCCGCGTTCTGGCAGGGGCTGGTCGACGGGCAGGACGCCCTGATGACCGAGCGCTGGGGCGAAGGCTTCACGCAGGCCATCAACGACACGGCTCTGATCGGCCACATCGGCGCAGCGTGGGAGGCGGGCTTCATGCTCGACTCGCTCGACGGCACTGCGGCCGAGGGCCAGTGGCGCGTCGCGCAGCTGCCCGACTTCGGCGCCGGCGCGATCTCGGGCCCCGACGGCGGCTCCGGCGTGGCTGTCATGGCCGGCTGTGAGAACCCCGCCGAGGCGATGGAGTTCAACGGCTGGTTCAACACCCAGATCGATGACCTCGCGTCGCAGGGCCTCGTCGTGGCGGCCAACGGCACGCCGGAGACCAGCGAGAAGATGCTGCGTCAGTTCGGCGGTCAGGACGTGCTGGCAGAGCTGGCCACGGCATCCGCTGCGATGAACCCGGAGTTCGTCTACGCTCCCGGATTCGCCTCGCTCACCACGATGAACGAGACCGCTTCCGGTGTCGCCACGGGTGGGGCCACGGTCGCGGACGTCTTCACGACCGGGCAGAACGACGCCGTCGCGGCGCTGAAGGACCTGGGCCTGCCGGTCGCGGACTGACGCGCTCCGCCGACACCCGCTGAGCCGGCGGAGCGCAAGGATCACCCATGCGCTCCGCCGGCTCCTGCACTTGAAAGACGATGACATGACACTGACCAGCCCGCCCACAGTGGTCGCCGCAGCTGCCAAGACGCGCGCGACCTTGCCGAAGCGAAAGGACCGAGCCCGACGCGGCGGCGCACGGCGGGAGGCGGTGACCGGCTGGCTGTTCCTGGCCCCGTTCGCGGTGCTGTTCGTCGTCGTGTTCGTCATCCCCATCGGCGTCTCGATCCGCGCGTCGATGTTCGGGGAGGTTCCCTCCGGTGAGGGCCTGTACGGCGGCGGCGAGCTGGTGGAGAAGTTCGTCGGCTTCGACAACTTCGCCATCGCGATCGCCAACGAGACGTTCTGGGCAGGCATGGGGCGCGTGCTGCTCTACGCGCTCGTGCAGATCCCGGTCATGACGATCGCCGCCCTCGGTCTCGCGCTCCTGCTGGACGCGTTCATCGTGCGCCGTCCCGCGTTCTTCCGCCTTTCGTTCTTCCTCCCGTACGCCATCCCGGGTGTCATCGCCGCGATGATGTGGCTGTACCTGTACACCCCCGAGGTGTCGCCGTTCATGCAGTACCTCCCCGAGGGGACGGACTTCATGGCGCCGGGCACGATCCTGCTGTCGATGGCGAACATGACGACCTGGACCTACACCGGGTACAACATGCTCATCTTCCTCGCCGCGCTCCAGGCGGCCCCGCGCGACCTCTACGAGGCGGCCCGCATCGACGGGGCGACGGGCTGGCAGATCGCGATCAAGATCAAGGTTCCGCTGGTGCGCGGCGCCGCCCTGCTGTCGGTGCTGCTGTCGATCATCGGCACGATCCAGCTGTTCAACGAACCCACGGTCATGGAGAGCCAGAACCCGTGGATGGGCAAGGGCTACACGCCGATGATGCTCACCTACAACTCGCTGCTCGGTGCGATCTCGCCCTCCGGCACGGGGATGGCCTCGGCCTACTCGCTGCTGATGGCCATGATCGCCGGCGTCCTGGCGATCGTCTACGCGCTGCTCCAGCGCCGCAAGGGAGACAACTCATGACCACCGCGACTCGCATCGGAAAGCGGCGCGCCCGCGAGGTCGACTTCGACCTGCCCCCGAAGAACGCGCTGCCGACGCTGCGGGGCAAGATCGCCGGGCTCATCGCGCTGGTCGCGGCCGCGGTGTACTTCCTCGGCCCGGTGTACTGGCTCGTCATCGCGGCGACGAAGAACAACCGCGACCTCACCTCGTCGTTCGGCTTCTGGTTCGCGGAGTGGAACCTCGGCGCCAACTACGAGAGCCTCATGTCCTGGACCCAGGGGATGTTCTGGCGCTGGGTGGGCAACTCGATCTTCTACTCGGTGACCGCCGGCGTCGTGGGCACGCTCTTCGCCGTCATGGCCGGCTACGCCATCGCGAAGTTCACCTTCCCCGGCAAGAAGATCGCCGTCGGCGTCATCATGGCGGGACTGCTGATGCCGGTGGCGCTGCTGACCGTGCCGCTGTACTTGGAGTTCCACGCCCTCGGTCTGGTGGACACCGCGTGGGCGATCATCATCCCCTCCGCCGTCTCGCCGTTCGGCGTGTTCCTGGGGATGGTCTACGCCCAATCGGTGCCGACCGAGCTGCTCGAGGCAGCACGCATCGACGGGGCGGGAGAGCTGCGGATCTTCTTCACGATCGTCATGCGCCTGCTCGCGCCGGCGATGGTGACGATCTTCCTGTTCATCTTCGTCGCGACCTGGAACAACTTCCTGCTGCCGCTGCTGATGGTGTCCTCGCAGGAACTCAAACCCGTCACGCTCGGCTTGTTCGGCATGATGAGCTACTTCTCGCCGAACAAGGGTGCCGTCATGCTCGGCGCGCTGCTGGGCGTGCTGCCGCTGATCATCCTGTTCTTCACGCTGCAGCGGTACCTGCGCTCGGGTCTGGCCGCCGGCGCCGTCAAGGGCTGACACCCGGACCACGAAGAACCCCCGGCGCCGCGGGCGCCG
Organism: Microbacterium sp. zg-YB36; assembly: GCF_024623575.2. NCBI lineage: Bacteria > Bacillati > Actinomycetota > Actinomycetes > Micrococcales > Microbacteriaceae > Microbacterium > Microbacterium sp. zg-YB36. Next base: position 1,702,841 of record NZ_JANJFD020000001.1, on the reverse strand, counting down.
GGGGTTCTTTTCGTGCAGGTGGACGGGGCTCAGGAGCCGATGAACTCCTCGGCCTCACCCAGCGTCGCGACGTCGCGGATCTCGAGCTCGACCGGCAGCTGCTCCAGGTCCAGCACCCGCACCTCGTTGGTCCCGGCACGCCACAGCGGCGCCGGCGCGTAGAGCGTCTCCTGCGGGCCGACGCTCCAGTAGCGGCCGAGGAGGAAGCCGTTGAGCCAGACCAGGCCCATGCTGCCGCCGGGGAGGGCGAGCCACGCGTCGGCGGCTTCGTCGAGCTGGACGGTCGCGGTGGCCAGACCGGCCGCCGCGGTGGTGTCGCCGATGCCGGTGAGCGAGCCGTCGAGCGGGACGATCCGGTGCGTCCAGCCGTGCAGGTAGCGCCGGCCGAGCAGCACGCCGCCGAGGATGCCCTTGTGCTCGCCGATGTGGGCGCCGTAATTGATCCGGCCGAGGCTCTCCACGATCAGCGTCAGGTCGTGGTCTCCCGCGCCGTCGAGGACCACACTGGTCTGGCCGTCCCGCTCGAGCCGGGCGACCGGCTCACCGTCGAGGAGCACGATCGCACGATCGTGCAGCCCGTTGATCGTGAGGCTCGTCTCCGTCCCGATGTGCACGCGCGTCTCGTACACGACGACGCCGTCCGCGACGCCGAGCTCCTCGAACGTCGCGGGCCGGGCGCGGCGTTCCCCCGCGGGCAGGGCGCGAAGCGTCTCGCCCAGCGATCCCTCGCGCACCAGCGGCACCGACTGCGGCTCCTGGAACCACGGTTCGGCCGGCACGGGAGGCAGCGGCTCGTCGTGGAACGGGGCGAAGGCGGCGCGCAGGGCCTGGAACTTGGCGCCCACGCGGCCATCCTCGGCGATGGGGGCATCGGAGTCGTAGCTGGTGACGGTCGGCTGCAGCACGCCGTCCCAGTTGGCTCCGGCCCACAGGCCGAAGTTGGTGCCGCCGTGGGCCATGTACAGGCTCACCGAGCCGCCGGCTGCCAGCAGTGCGTTGACCGTGCCGATCATGCTGGCGGCACTGCGGACGTGATGGCGCTCTCCCCAGTGGTCGAACCAGCCGCCCCACAGTTCGCTGCACAGCAGCGGTGTGGCATCCGGCAGGAGCGTCTGTGCCGTGTCGACCCCGGTGCCGAACGTGAAGCTCGGCATGGCGCCGTCGACCGAACCGTGCCGCTGCATATCGGGGGTGATGCCGTCGGCGGTGGTGAGCAGTTCCACGATGCCGTGTGCGCGCAGCAGATCGCGCTGGTGCTCCATGTAGACGCGGTCAGAGCCGAACGAGCCGTACTCGTTCTCGACCTGCACCGCCACGATCGGGCCGCCGTTGACGGCCTGCAGCGGTGCGAGGCGGGGGAGCAGCTCGGCGTACCAGGCCTCGATCGGGCCGAGGAAGGCGGGGTCGCTGCTGCGCACGTGACGCGTGCGGGCGGTCAGCCAGGCCGGGATGCCGCCGTTGGTCCACTCCGCGCAGATGTACGGGCTCGGTCGCACGTAGACATCCAGCCCCACCTCGGCGGCGAGCCGGATGTAGCGCTCGATGTCCTGCCAGCCGTCGAAGCGGCGTGCGCCCTCGACCTGTTCGTGGAAGTTCCACGGGATGTAGGTGTCCACCGTGTTCGCGCCCATGGCTGCGAGCCGGCGCAGCCGGTCCTCCCACTGGTCGGGGTGCACGCGGAAGTAGTGCACGGCACCGGCCAGCATGCGATGGGGGCGCCCGTGCCGCAGCAGGGTGCCGTCGACATATGTGAGCGCTGCTACTGAGGAGTGCTGGTCGACCGCTGCGGGCGTATCCATCCGTGGGCTCCCTTTCGATTACGGGACCCTCGGTCCGAATGGTGCGATGTTTGCGTTCACATCTCATGACATTCTGCCCTATTTCGGGGTGCGATGGAATGTTCTGGTGGTGCGCTCACTACGATGAGTCCATGCCGCGCCGCACCTCGGGGGATCGAGCCCCCAGCCAGGTCGATGTCGCGCGTGTCGCGGGCGTCTCCACGCAGACCGTTTCCCGCGTCATCGCGGGGCAGGCCAATGTGCGCCCGGAGACGGCGCACCGGGTGATGGCGGCCGTGGAGGCCACCGGCTACCGCCTGCACGCCGCCGCAGCCTCGCTGGCGTCGGGGCGCACCCGCATGCTCGGGGTGATCTCGGTGTCGACCGCGCGCTACTCCACCAGCGCGATCCTGCTCGGCGTCGAGGCCGTCGCCGCCCAGGAGGGATACGCCGTCACCTCCGCGAGCGTCCCGCAGCACTCCCCGCCATCGGCGTTCGTCGAGGCGTTCGACCGGCTCGAGCGCCAGGGTGCCGAGGGCATCGTCCTGCTCGCACCCGTGGGCTTCCTCCCCGACGCGCTGGGCAATCGCACCGATCGCACGCCCACCGTGGGCCACCGTCAAGCCGACGGGCAGGGGGTCGATGCGCTCATCAACCAGCGTGCGATCGCCCGCGCGGCGACCGAGCACCTGCTCGATCTCGGGCATGAGACGGTGTGGCACGTGTCGGGCGATGAGTTCTGGCAAGAGTCCGTTGCCCGCCGGGAGGAGTGGGAGCAGGTGCTGCGCGAGCGCGGCATCACGCCCCCGCCGGTGATTCCGGGCGACTGGTCGCCGGAGTCCGGCTACCGCGCCGGCCGCACGATCGCGGTGATCCCCGGCGTGACGGCGGTGTTCGTCTCCAGCGACGAGATGGCCTTCGGCATGGTGCGGGCGCTGCACGAGGCGGGACGCTCCGTCCCCGGCGACGTCTCGGTCGTGAGTGTCGACGACATCGCACTCGCGGCCTTCGCGACGCCGGCGCTCACAACGGTGCGCCAGCCCTTCGAGCAGGTCGGCCGCACCGCCGCGGAGCGGGTGATCGCACTGATCGAGGAGCGCGAACCGCTCACCACTACACCGGTCGCTCCCGAGCTGATCGTGCGCGCCTCCGCGGCGCCGCCGCGTACCGCGGACTGATTCACCGCGCCATGTGGTCGCGGGATGCTCTGCCTCTGAATGATCACTAGACTGACTGAAACACCGCACACGCAATCACAATCGATCAATCTCTGATCAGGGCGCTGCGGGGGAAGCAGGCAGGCGATGAGTGGCGAACTGACGTACATGGAGACCGAGCTGCGGACGCAGCCGCAGACGTGGGCGCGCGCCGCCGACCTGGCTGCGAGCCAGTCCGTGCTGCCCGAGCGAGGCGCGCGCGTCGCGGTGGTCGGCTGCGGCACGTCGTGGTTCATCGCCCAGGCGTACGCCACCCTGCGTGAGCGCAGCGGCGCCGGGATCACCGACGCGTTCTCGGCATCCGAGATGCCCGACCGCGACTATGACGCGATCGTGGCGCTGACCCGCTCGGGCACCACCACCGAGGTGCTCCAGCTCGTCGAGCGCATGAAGGGCCGCACGAAGCTGATCGGCGTCGTCGGCGACGACACCTCGCCCCTGCCGGGCATGGTGGATGCCGCAATCACGATGCCGTTCGCCGACGAGCGCTCCGTCGTGCAGACGCGCTTCGCCACGACGGCGCTGGCCCTGTTCCGCGCCTCGCTGGGCGAGGACCTCACGCCTGTGATCGCCGACGGGGAGCGCGCGATCGCCGAAGAGCTCGACGCCGAGCTGGTCAACGCCGAGCAGTACACGTTCATCGGCACCGGCTGGTCGATCGGCCTGACGCACGAAGCGGCGCTGAAGATGCGCGAAGCCTCGCAGTCGTGGACCGAGTCGTACCCGGCCATGGACTACCGCCATGGGCCGATCGCGATCGCCGCGCCCGGCCGCGTGACCTGGTCGTTCGGCGAGGCGCCGGCGGGGCTGGCCGAGGAGGTCGCCCGCACCGGCGCCCGTTTCGAGCAGAGCGGACTGGACCCGATGGCGGACCTGGTGCGGGTGCAGCGGGTGGCTCTGGCCCGGGCCGTCGCGCGCGGACTGAACCCCGACCTGCCCCGCAACCTCACGCGCGCGGTCATCCTCGACGCATGACCGCGCCGGCCCTCGGCGACGGCCCCGTCGTCCTCTCCTTCGACGTCGGCGGCACCGCGACCAAGTCCGCGCTCATCGACGCCGGGGGTCAGATGACCGACCTGCGCCGTACGCCGACCCCGCTGTCTGCGGCCGACCCCGCCGGTGCGATCGCAGCGCACCTGGCGGTGCTGGCGGCGGCATACCGCACCGCCCACCCGCAGCTGGTCCCGGTCGCGGCCGGGCTGAGCGTGCCGGGACTCGTGGACGAGGATGCCGGCATCGGCATCTTCTCCAGCAACCTGGGGTGGCGAAACGCGCCGCTGCGCGACCTCGCGCAGGCCGCGGTGGAGGTGCCGGTCGCGTTCGGGCACGACGTGCGCGCGGCCGGTCTCGCCGAGTACCGCTGGGGCGCGGCCCGCGGGCATCGCGACGCGATGATCATCGTGATCGGCACCGGGATCGCCTCGACGATCATCGTCGACGGGGTGCCGCTCGTGGGCGGCGGCTACGCGGGCGAGATCGGCCACGTCGTGTCCGAGGTCGACGGTGAGGCCTGCCCGTGCGGCGGAGTCGGATGCCTCGAGACCGTCGCCTCCGCCGGCGCCATCGCGCGCCGCTACCGCCGGGCCACCGGCCACGACGTCGACGGCGCCCGCGGCGTGCTCCAGGCCGCGCACCGCGGCGACGAAGACGCGACGCGCGTGTGGACGGGAGCGGTCGAGGCGCTCGCCCACGAGATCGCCCGCGTCGTCACGGTGCTCGCGCCGGGGATCGTCGTCGTCGGCGGCGGGCTCGCCGAGGCCGGCGACGATCTGTTCGTCCCGCTGCGCGAGCGGATCGCCGGGATCCTCAGCTTCCAGCGCGTCCCGCCGATCGTCCCGGCCACGCTCGGCGAGGACGCCGGCCTGATCGGCACGGCCCTGCGCGCCCGCCTGCTGAGCGTGACCACGTGATCCTCACCGTCACCCCGAACCCGGCGCTGGACTGCACCTGGCACGTCGCCGCCCTGACCCCCGGCGACTCCCACCGGGTCGGCGCCGGGGCGGAGCGCGCCGGCGGCAAGGGCATCAACGTCGCCCGGGTGCTGCACGCCACCGGAACCGACACCCTCGCCCTGGCCACCGCGGGCGGGGCGACCGGTGACGCGCTCGCCCTCGACCTGCGCGCGGCGGGACTCGCGCACCGGCTCGTCCCGGTCGCGGCATCCACCCGTCGCAGCATCGCCGTCGTCGATGACGGGCGGGGCGAGGCAACACTGCTGAACGAACGCGGCGCCGCGCTGTCGCCCGACGAGGTCACGGCGCTGCTGCACACGGCGCGCACCCTCGCCGCGGGTGCCGCGGCGGTCGTGCTGTCGGGCAGCCTGCCCGCCGGCATCCGTTCCGAGGACGTCGGCCTGCTCGCCGCCGACCTCGTCGCCACCGGAACGATCGTGATCGCCGATGTGACCGGCCCCGCGCTGATGGCGGCCGCCGAGGCCGGCGCCCACGTCGTCAAACCAAACGCGGCCGAACTGCACGAGACCACCGGGTGCGCCGACGTGCTGACGGGGGCGCGGATGCTGCTCGAGCGCGGCGCGGGGCTGGTGATCGTCTCGCTCGGCGCGGACGGCATGCTGCTGGTGGGCCGCACCGCCCCCGACCGGCCGCTGCGGGCGCGACTGCGCCGCACGGGGCCCGCCCCCCCCCCCGGCGCGGGCGCCGCCGCGTGCGCGGCGGTGGTTGCCGCGCTCGTCCAGCGCGGCAGCGCCGCCGACCTGACCGACGACGAGCTGGCCGGGCTGGCACGCGATGCCGTCGCGTGGTCGGCATCCGCTGTCCTCATGCCGCAGGCGGGCGAGGTGTCGCCCGAGCGCGAGCGGCTCGCCGCCGATGTGATCTTCGACACCGACCTCACGGAGCTGACATGCCACTGACCGCCACCCACGCGATCCTCGACCGGGCGCGTGCCGCCGGCACGGCGACGGGCGCGTTCAACGTGATCCACCTCGAGACCGCCGAGGCGCTGGTGCGGGCGGCGGAGCAGACCGGCCTGCCGGTCATCCTGCAGCTGTCGGAGAACTGCCTGCGCTATCACGGGGCGCTCGAACCGCTGGCTCTGGCGACCCTCGCGCTGGCCGAGGGATCGGATGCCGCGGTGGCCGTGCACCTGGACCACGCCGAGGATGCCGAGTTGGCGCTGCGTGCGATCGACCTCGGGTTCACCTCGGTCATGTACGACGGCGCCAAGCTGGACTTCGCCGACAACGTCGCCACCACGCGCCGGGTCGTCGCCGCCGGCGACGCGGCAGGAGTGCTCGTCGAGGCAGAACTGGGCGAGATCGGCGGCAAGGACGGCGCGCACGCGCCGGGCGTGCGCACCGACCCCGCCGAGGCGGCGGTGTTCGTCGCGCAGACCGGCGTCGGGGCGCTCGCGGTGGCGGTCGGCTCCTCCCATGCGATGGCCGAGCGCACCGCCGTGCTGGACCTCGACCTGATCGCGCGGCTGCGCGACGCTGTGGCGGTGCCGCTGGTGCTGCACGGATCGTCCGGAGTGCCGGATGCCACGATCGTGGCGGGCATCGGCTCGGGGCTGGTGAAGATCAACGTGTCGACGCACCTGAACGCGTTCTTCACGCGTGCCGTCCGCGCGCACCTGGACGACCACCCCACGGTCGTAGACTCCCGAAAGTACATCGACGCGGGGAGGTCTGCCGTGGTGGAAGAGGCGGCACGCCTGCTGCAGCTGTTCGCAACACCCCGGAGCGCCGGATGAACCGAGCCGAACGGCTCAGCGCCGTCCTGGACCTCCTCGCCGAGACCGGCCGACTGCAGGTCGAGGACGTCGTCGACCGGCTCGGCGTGTCGCCGGCCACCGTGCGACGCGACCTTGATGCCCTCGCCGAGCAGCAGCTGCTGGCCCGTACGCGCGGCGGGGCCGTGTCGCACTCGGTCGCCTACGACCTGCCGGTGCGGTACAAGAACCAGCAGCACCGCGAGGCCAAGCGCGCCATCGCACGTGCTGCGAGCGCGCTCGTGCCGCGCGGGGCGATCGTGGGGCTGTCCGGCGGCACGACGGCAACCGCGATCGCCGACGAACTGATGGCCCGCGGCGACGTCTCGGAGCAGGCCGACGACCCGGGACTAACCGTCGTCACCAACGCCGTCAACATCGTCATGCAGCTCGCGGTGCGCCCGCAGATCAAGACCGTCGTCGTCGGCGGGGTGCTGCACCCTCGCTCCTACGAGCTGGTCGGTCCCCACGCCGAGGAGACCCTCAGCCGCATCAACCTGGACATCGCGTTCATCGGCGCCAATGCGCTGCATCCCGACCACGGCGCCACGACCCACGACGAGCGCGAGGCCGCCGTCAACGCCGCCATGGCCCGCCGCGCCGCACGGGCGGTGCTGGTGGTGGACTCCGGAAAGCTCGACAAGCGCGTCTTCGCCGTGATCGGCCCGGAGCGGCTGTTCCACACCGTCATCACCGACGCCGGCATCACCGCCGATCAGCGGGCGAGACTGGCCGACCGCGGCTACGAAGTGATCGTCGCGGACGCCTGAGCCGGACGCGACCGCGTCGCGCTGATCGGGCGCCCGTGGATGCGCCGGGACAGATCGGCGGCGCTGGCGGTCACCTGTTGCCGGATCGCCGCAACCGTCTCCTCGGGCAGCGCGGCGTCGAACGTCACGGCGATGCTCGCGGCCGGCCACCCGGTGTGATCGCGCACCGCCACGGCGATCGATGCGAGTCCCGGCGTGATGTCACCGTGCTCGGTGGCGTACCCGTGCGCCCGCACCTGGGCCATGAGCCGGCCCAGCGCGGCGTAGCCGGAGATCTGCTGATCGGTGCGCTGCGTGAACGCGCTGGGGTCGGGGAACAGGGCGCGCAGCTGCGATTTCGGCAGCGTGGCCAGCAGTGCCCGGCCGCTCGCGGTGAGGTGGCTGGGCAGGCGCACGCCCACCTCGGTCACCAGTGACGGCCGCCGCGGCGCGCGCTCCTCGATGAGGTAGATCACATCGCGCCCGTGCAGCACGGCGAGATGGCCGCTTTCTCCCACGCGGTCCACGAGCGCCGCCAGGATGGGCCCGCCCAATCGCGTCAGCGGCTCCTGCCGGGAGAACCCGGAGCTGATCTCGAATGCCGCCAGCCCGATGCCGTAGCGCCGCTCCTCCGGAAAGTGCAGCACGAAGCCGTACTCGGCCATGACACCGAGCAGCCGGTACACCGTCGACCGGGGCAGCGACAGGGCGGTAGCGATGCTGGCAGCCGTCACCGGCCCGCGTTGCGCGGACAGGTGCCGCAGCATCTCCAGGGTGTGCCGCGCCGCCGGTGCCGGGCCCGCCGGGTCTTCCATGCGGCAACTGTCTCACGGGTGGGACGAATATTCAGCGGGGACGGGTGCCGGCGGCATCCGGATGCCGTGTGATGAGACCATGCGATCCGCCACCTCCGCTCCCGTCGTCGTCGGCACCGGCGCGGTCACGCTGGCCGATGTCGTGGCCGTGGCGCGTCGGGATGCCGCTGTCGCGATCGGCGACGACGCCCGCGCCGCCGTCGCCGCGAGCCGACGCACGATCGACGCGCTCGCCGGCGACCCGACGCCGCACTACGGCATCTCGACCGGGTTCGGGGCGCTCGCGACGACGTACATCGCCGCCGACCGCCGCACGCAGCTGCAGCAGAGCCTGGTGCGCTCCCACGCCGCCGGGTCCGGTCCTGAGGTCGAGCGGGAGGTCATCCGCGCGCTCATGCTGCTGCGCCTGTCGACGCTGCTCACCGGCCGCACCGGCGTGCGGCTGGAGACCGCCGAGACGTATGCCGCGATCCTCAACGCCGGCATCACCCCCGTCGTGCGCGAGTACGGCTCGCTCGGCTGCTCGGGTGACCTCGCCCCGCTCGCGCACTGCGCACTGACGCTGATGGGGGAGGGGACCGTCCACGATGCCGCCGGCGAACTCCTGCCCGCCGCCGACGCGCTCGCCGCCGCCGGCATCGCCCCGGTGCTGCTGGCCGAGAAGGAGGGCCTTGCCCTCATCAACGGCACCGACGGCATGCTCGGCATGCTGGCGCTGGCGATCGACGACCTGCGGCTGCTGCTGACGACCGCCGACATCACCGCCGCGATGAGCGTGGAGGCGCTGCTGGGGACGGATGCCGCCTTCGCCGACGACCTCGCCGCCCTCCGCCCGCAACACGGGCAGCGTGCCGCGGCGGCGAACCTGCGCGCTCTCCTGGAGGGGTCGGCCATCGTCGCCAGCCACCGGGGGCCGGAGTGCACCCGGGTGCAGGATGCCTATTCGCTGCGCTGCGCGCCGCAGGTGCACGGCGCAGCCCGCGACACCCTCGACCACGCGAGCGTCGTCGCCGAGCGAGAGCTCGCCGCCGCCGTGGACAACCCCGTCGTCACCGTCGACGGCAGGGTGGAGTCCAACGGCAACTTCCACGGTGCGCCCGTGGGCTACGTGCTGGACTTCCTCGCGATCGTCGTCGCCGACGTCGCGAGCATGTCGGAGCGCCGTACCGACCGCATGCTGGATCCGGCACGGAGCAACGGACTGCCGGCATTCCTCGCCCACGACGCGGGGGTGGATTCGGGGCTCATGATCGCCCAGTACACCGCCGCCGGGATCGTCTCGGAACTCAAACGCCTCGCCGTCCCGGCATCCGTGGACTCCATCCCCTCATCGGCGATGCAGGAGGACCACGTCTCGATGGGGTGGGCCGCCGCGCGCAAGCTCCGCACCGGGATCGACGGGCTCACGCGGGTGCTGGCGATCGAGGCGATGACCGCCGCGCGGGCGCTGGATCTGCGCGCTCCGCTGCGGCCCGCTGCGGCCACCGGCGCCGTGCTCGCCCGCATCCGCGAATCCGTCGCCGGTCCCGGCAGCGACCGGCACCTCTCACCCGAGATCGAGCACGTCGTCGATGCTGTGCGCACCGGCGCGCTGCGCGCCGCTGCCGGCGCCGTCGTGACCGACGTGCAGTGACCCGCGAGCCGTCCCAGGAAGGAACCCCGTGACCGAGCACCTGCCCCGTCCCGTTCGCGCCGCCCGCGGCACCTCCCTCACCGCGAAGGGCTGGCAGACCGAAGCGCCGCTGCGCATGCTCATGAACAACCTCGACCCCGACGTGGCCGAGCGCCCCGACGACCTGGTCGTCTACGGCGGCACCGGGCGTGCCGCGCGCAGCTGGGCGGCGTTCGACGCGATCGTGCAGGCGCTGACCCACCTGGAGCTCGACGAGACGCTGCTGGTGCAGTCGGGCAAGCCGGTCGGGATCTTCCGCACCCACGAGTGGGCGCCGCGCGTGCTCATCGCCAATTCGAACCTCGTCGGTGACTGGGCGACGTGGCCGGAGTTCCGCCGGCTCGAGGCCGAGGGTCTCACGATGTACGGCCAGATGACGGCCGGTTCCTGGATCTACATCGGCACGCAGGGCATTCTGCAGGGCACGTATGAGACGTTCGCCGCCGTCGCCGACAAGCGCTTCGGCGGCACTCTCGCCGGAACGCTCACCCTCACCGGCGGCGCCGGCGGCATGGGCGGCGCGCAGCCGCTGGCCGTCACGATGAACGACGGCGTGGTGCTCATCGTCGACGTCGACCCCGCCCGGCTGCAGCGCCGCGTGGACCACGGCTACCTCGACGAGGTGACGGGCGACCTCGACGAGGCGCTGCAGCGGGTGCTGGCGGCCAAGGCCGAGCGCCGCGCGCTGTCGGTCGGGCTTGTCGGCAACGCTGCGACGGTCTTTCCCGAGATCGCCCGACGCGGGGTGCCGGTGGACATCGTCACCGACCAGACCTCGGCACACGACCCGCTGAGCTATCTGCCCGAGGGGGTGGCGCTGGAGCAGTGGCACGAGCGGGCAGCGGCCGATCCGGAGGGCTTCACCACGGCATCCCGCGTCTCGATGGCGACGCAGGTGCAGGCGATGGTGGCCTTCCAGGACGCCGGCGCCGAGGTGTTCGACTACGGCAACTCGATCCGCGCCGAGGCGCAGCTGGGCGGGTACGACCGTGCCTTCGACTTTCCGGGGTTCGTCCCCGCCTACATCCGGCCGCTCTTCGCCGAGGGCAAGGGCCCGTTCCGCTGGGCGGCGCTCTCAGGTGACCCGGCCGACATCGCCGCGACCGACCGCGCGATCCTGGAACTGTTCCCGCGCGACGACAAGCTCCGCCGCTGGATCACCCGCGCTGCCGAGAAGGTGCACTTCGAGGGCCTCCCCGCCCGCATCTGCTGGCTCGGGTATAAAGAACGCCACCTCGCGGGCCTGAAGCTCAATGAGATGGTCGCCTCGGGTGAGCTGCGCGCGCCCATCGTCATCGGCCGTGATCACCTCGACTCCGGTTCGGTCGCCTCGCCCTACCGGGAGACCGAGGCGATGAAGGACGGGTCGGATGCCATCGCGGACTGGCCGCTGCTGAACGCGCTGCTCAACACCGCGTCGGGGGCCACCTGGGTGTCGCTGCACCACGGTGGCGGCGTCGGCATCGGCCGGTCGATCCATGCAGGTCAAGTGGTCGTCGCCGACGGCACGGCGTTGGCGGCGCAGAAGATCGAACGGGTGCTGATCAACGACCCCGGCACCGGGGTCATGCGCCACGTGGATGCCGGCTACGACCGGGCCATCGAGGTCGCACGCGACCGGGGGCTGCGCGTGCCGATGGCGGAACTGTGACAGTCGCGGTGACGGCGGGCCGGCTCACGGGCCTGCACGAGATCGCCGACGTCGGCCGTGACCCCCGGCGCGGCGGCTACTCCCGGCATGTGTGGGAACCGGCCGACCTCGAGCTGCGCGCCTGGTTCGCCGAGCGTGCCGCGCGGTTGGGGCTGACCGTCGAATCCGACCGCAACGGCAACCTCTGGGCATGGTGGGGAGGCCCCGGCCACGACGCGGTCGTCGTCGGCAGCCACCTGGACTCCGTGCCCGGCGGCGGTGAATTCGACGGGCCGCTGGGGGTGGTCAGCGCGCTGGATGCGATCGCGCTGCTGCAGGCCTCGGGCTTCGCGCCGTCCCGCCCCTGTGCGGTGGTGGTGTTCGCCGAGGAGGAGGGCTCCCGCTTCGGCGTCGCGTGTCTGGGCTCCCGCCTCATGACCGGTGCGATCGCTGCTGACCGGGTGCGGGCGCTGGTCGACGCCGACGGCGTCACGTTAGCCGAGGCGGCCGAGGCTCACGGCACCCCAGCCCGCCACCTCGGTCGCGACGACGAAACGCTCGCCCGGATCGGCGTCTTCATCGAACTGCACGTCGAGCAGGGACGCGGGCTGATCGACCTGGGGTCCCCACTCGCCGTCGCCTCGAGCATTCTCGCCCACGGCCGCTGGCGCATCGACGTGACGGGGGAGGGCAACCACGCCGGGACCACCGCGATGAGCGACCGCCGCGACCCGATGGTCGCCGCCGCCCGCGGCATCCTGGCGGTGCGGGATGCCGCCGCACGCCGCGACGACCGAGCGACGATCGGTCGCCTCCACGCCGTCCCCGGTGGCACGAACGTGATCCCCTCCCGCGTGACGGTGTGGCTCGATGCCCGCAGCGCCGACGACGGCGACGCCCGTGACCTGGTAGCCGAGATCACCGTGCACGTGCAGGATGCCGCGATCGCCGAGGGCTGCACGGCCACCGTCACCGAGGAGTCGTGGAGCGGTGAGGTGCGGTTCGACCCGGCGCTGCGCGACCGGCTGGCCGCGAGTCTCGGCGGCATCCCCGCTCTCGCCACCGGTGCCGGCCACGATGCGGGGACCCTCGCCGGGCACGTTCCCACCGCAATGCTGTTCGTGCGCAATCCCAGCGGCATCTCGCACTCCCCGGACGAGCATGCGACCCTCGACGACTGCTCCGCCGGCGTCGCGGCCCTGCGCGATGCGCTGCGAGGGCTGCTGTGACCTTCCACTGCGACACCACGCTCATCGGCGGTTCCCCGGTGGGATCGGTGCGCATTCATGCCGACCCGGCCGGGCGCATCGCCCGGATCGAGGTCGACACGCCCCCGCAGGACGGCGATGTGCGGCTGGGGCTGGTGATGCCCGGGGCCGGGAACGCCCATTCGCACGCGTTCCATCGGGCGCTGCGCGGGCGCACCCACGATGACGGCGGCGACTTCTGGCGCTGGCGGGAGCGTATGTACGCCGCCGCCGCCCGCCTCGAACCCGACACCTACTTCGTCCTCGCCCGCGGCGTGTTCGGCGAGATGCTCGCTGCCGGCTACACCGCCGTGGCAGATTTCCACTACGTGCACCACCGGCCTGACGGCACGCCGTACGTGCCGGCCCACGCGATGGAACGCGCGCTCGCGGATGCCGCCGCCGACACCGGCATCCGGCTCACACTGCTCGACACCTGCTATCTCACCGGTGGCATCGCGACGCCGCTCGAAGGCGTGCAGCGCCGGTTCGGCGACGCCACCGCGGCGGCGTGGCTGGAGCGGTGGCACGCGCTCCGGGATGCGCTCGACCCCGCGGTGGTCGTGGGTGCGGCGCTGCATTCGGTGCGCGCCGTGCCTCCCGACGAGATCGCGGCCGTCGTGGCGGGGCTCCCGTCGGACGTGCCGCTGCACGTGCACCTGTCGGAGCAGTCGCAGGAGAACGCCGACTGCCTCGCCGCCTACGGGGTGACGCCCACGAGGCTGCTGGCGGATGCCGGGGCGCTGTCGCCGCGGCTGAGCGTCGTGCACGCGACGCACCTGACCGAGGACGACATCGGGATGCTGGGCGGCGCCGAGGTCACGGTCGTGATGTGCCCGACGACCGAGGCCGACCTGGGTGACGGCATCGGCCCAGCGCGGCGTCTGGCCGATACCGGTGCGCGCATCGCCCTCGGGTCGGACCAGAACGCCGTCGTGGATCCGTTCCTGGAGGCTCGCGCCCTGGAGGCGGGGGAGCGACTCGCCTCGGGGCGCCGCGGCCGCTTCACCCCCGGCGAGCTGACCACCGCGCTCACCGAGCACGGCTACCGCGCACTCGGCCGCACCGGCGGCATCCGCGTCGGCGCCGACTGCGACCTCGTCGAGATCGACGCCACCTCGGCGCGCACGGTCGGCGCCGACCCGGCGCAGGTCGTGCTGGCGGCGACGGCGACGGATGTGCAGCGGGTGATCGTGGGCGGACAGGTGCGAGCGCGCGCCGGTACGCTGTGCAGGCCGTCCGGTGGACACGTGGGCCCCGCGCATCTCCTTGCCGCGGCGCTTGCCCCATTCGACGACCCTCGGGAGGAACCAGATGGTCGCTGAACTGGTGACCGACATCGGCGAGCTGACGACCAACATCGCCGGCGAGCCGCGGCGCACCGACGCCGCCCTGGTCATCGACGCCGGCCGCATCGCGTGGGTGGGTGCGGCCGCGGCAGCCCCGGCCGTGGACACCGTCACCTCAGTCGGCGGGCGCGCGGTGCTGCCGGGATGGGTCGATTCGCATACCCACCTCGTCTTCGCCGGCGACCGATCAGCGGAGTTCGAAGCCCGTATGGCGGGGGAGGCATACGTCGCGGGCGGCATCGCACGCACCGTGCGGGCCACGAGGGACGCGAGCGAGGCCGATCTCACAGCCAACCTGCGTCGGCTCCGCACCGAGGCACTGAGACAGGGGACCACCTACCTGGAGACCAAGACCGGATACGGGCTCGAGGTGGCATCCGAAGCGCTCGCCGCGCGTATCGCCGCGACCGAGGCGGACATCGTGACGTTCCTGGGGGCGCACGTCGTTCCCCACGGGATGGACGCGCGGGCCTACCTCGACCTGGTCACGGGCCCGATGCTGGACGCAGTGCTGCCATGGGTGCAGTTCATCGACGTCTTCTGCGAACAGGGCGCGTTCGACGTGGAGCAGTCACGCGAAGTGCTGCAGGCCGGCGCGCGCGCCGGGCTCGGGCTGCGGGTGCACGGCAATCAGCTCGGTCACAGCGGCGGTGTCGGGCTTGCCGTGGAGGTGGGGGCCGTGAGCGTCGATCATTGCAACGCTCTGACCGCAGCCGACGTCGCGGCGCTCGCGGGATCCAGCACGGTCGCGACGGTGCTACCGGCGTGTGACCTGTCGACGCGGCAGCCGCTGGCCCCGGCGCGGGCCCTCGTGGATGCCGGTGCCACGGTCGCGATCGCCACCAACTGCAACCCCGGCACGTCGTACACGACCTCGATGGCTTTCTGCGTTGCGACCGCCGTGCTGCAGATGGGACTCACCGTCGAGGAGGCTGTGTGGTCGGCGACGCGGGGCGGCGCCGTCGCGCTGGGCGTCGCCGATGACGCCGACGCGATCGGATTGATCGCCGTGGGTGGGCGGGCGGACCTGCAGGTGCTCGAGGCGCCCTCGGCCGCCCACCTGGCCTATCGGCCGGGGGTCCCGCTGACCGCCGCCGTGTGGCGGGCGGGGGAGCGGGTGGCGGGAGTCTGAGGGTTTTTGCTACGCCGCGACGAGGTGCCGCTGGGCGGAGACGGGCGCGTACGGGACCGGCTCGGCGACAGTCTCGTCCTCCCAGACCAGCATCATGCCGCCGGCGCCGTTCGCTGATGCGGCGAGCTCCTTGAGCAGCACAGGGTCCAGCGTCTCCGGCTCGGGGGTCTCGAAAACGAAGCGCAGCGGGATCGAGGGCTGCATCCACAGCGTCGTCCGGCCGACGGTGTCGCCCTGCGCGTGCCGCCACGAGATGGTGAAGCTCTCGTTGCGGCGGAGCTTCGTGGCCGTGACGACCTTGACGTGCGCCAGCAGGCGGTCGGGGATCTGGGCCGGGGTGGTGTCGGCTCCGTAGTAAAGACGTCCCATGGCTGGACCCTTTCGTTCGCCGGCGGCGCTCCTAGCGCTCGCCGAATGTGTGTGAGTCATTCATACCGACAAAATTCATCGGATGTCAATCTAACTAAGTATGTAATACACCGGGTGTTTAATCGATTGGACGGGTCGCCGTCATGATCTACACTGAGGGAGACGCCATGTCCGTGATCATCGACGAAGTCCGCTCCGCCGATATCCGTGGGGGCGCTGCCTGGTTCCGGGTTGAGCCGGGGTTCTGGGTTGCCAACACCGGCGGCCGCTACCTCGGAGCGGTGGAGCTGCTGCGCTCGGGTGGGTACAGTGCCCGCAACGACACCGGCGCCGAGGTGGGGGTCTTCGCATCCCTCGCCGAGGCACGTGGCGCCGTGGCATCCGAGAGCTCGTAGAAGGGTGGGCACTGCGATCATGCCCCAGAACATCGTGCGTCACGAAGCTGAGCACCTCTATGCCGATCCGCCGCAGTCTTCGGCGGGCCGCGAGCTGAGTGAGGCGATCCTGCGACTGCGCCGGGCCGAACACGTCCAGGCCGACCGGGCGCAGGAGCGTGCCGGGCTGTCCAGCCTGGACCTCACGGCGCTGCGCTATCTCGTGCAGGCGTACCGCGACGAACGCGACGTCAGCCCGAAAGATCTGCTGGTGATGCTCACGACCTCCAGCGCCACCGTGACCAACGTCGTGGAGCGACTGGTCACACGCGGCCTGGTGGAGCGGGTGCAGCATCCTCATGATCGCCGCGCGGTCTACCTCGTTCCCACGCCGGATGCCCTGCGCGTGGTCGACCAGGCCCACGCCGCACATCACACCGCCGTCGTCGAGGTGATCGACGAATTGACGCCCGAGCAGGCCGCCACGACCGCCGCGTTCGTCAGCAGGCTCGCCGAACGGCTCGATCGGCTCGACCAGTTCGAGCGTGCGAAGGGTGAATTCCTGCACTGATCGCGTCAGCGCAGGCCCAGGGGGACGTGTGACACGGAGTCCAACCCGGTCACGGTGACCCAGCCGTCTGCCAGATGAGCAGCGTCGGTGCCTGGTTCGGGCGTGTGGGGCAGGTCTTCCACGGCAAGCCGGATGTGGTGCTCATCGCGCTCGCTGAGCGTCGTCTGCACGATTCCGAACGGCGCGAGGGCGGACTCCCGGATGCCGCGGTTGCTCGCGGTGTTGGGCGCATTGACGTTGATCACCGTGCCGGGCGGGCGCTGGAGCAGGTCGGGCAGCAGCCCGAGTGCGGCATCCGCGGCGGCATCCCAGTGGAATTCGCTTGGTCGCATCCCCACATCGAGGGAGACCGCCACGGCACGGGCGCCGTTGAGGCCACCGGTGAGCGCAGCGCCGACCGTTCCGGAGTGCAGGATGGCGCGTCCGACGTTGGCGCCGTGGTTCACGCCGGACAGCACGATCTCGGGCGGGGGGCCGAAGGCGCCGTGCGCGGCGATGAGCGCGATGAGGCCGGGCCCGCCTTTCACGGCGAACGCCGGGACATGCTCGAGCCCCACCAGGGTGCGCCGTTCCACCGCGATCCGGCCGTCGTGGTCTTCGGCCATGATCGATGCGCTGGCACCGCTGGACTGCACGGCGGGAGCGGCGATCACAATGTCCAGCCCCGACGCGCGGGCCGCGCGGGCGAGCGCGTGCAGTCCGGGCGCTGAGATGCCGTCGTCGTTGGTGAGGAGGGCGCGTGTCACGGCCGCTCCTCGGGCTCGGCGAGGGCGGCCAACCCGATGGGGCTGACCCTTCCCGTCACCGGTTGCTCCGGAAGCGCCTCGTCGCTGTAGGTGGCGTCGCGCACCCTGACGGACGGACGGATCGTCGCGATGGCGCGTGCGTCGCCCGTGCCGAGGCCATGACGTGTGACGTTGAGCGCGCCCGCGGCGGCACCCAGCGTGATCGCCTGGCGCGCGGTCTCGCCGGCGGCCATGCCGGCAGCCACCCCGGCCGTGAGCGAGTCGCCGGCACCGCGCGTGTCCGCGACCTGCAGGTGCGGCGTGCTCACCTCGACGACGCCGCGTTCGTCGAGCAGCAGCAGCGGCTCGGCCGCGCGCGAGACGATGACCGTCCGTGCCCCCCGTTCGTGGAGCCCCCGCATCGCCGCCCGCACCGACGACACCGAGCGGTCACTGATGAGCCCGTCGGCGAGCAATTCCTCGTCGCTCACCTTCAGGACGTCCACACCGCCCGTCACGGCGGCGTCCAGACGCTTCCCGGCAAGGTCGATCAGCACCGCCGAGCCGCCCGCGCGCAGGTCGGAGGCCAGGCGCCGGTAGGTGTCGGGAGGCAGCGCGCTGTCGCCGGCCGGTCCGCTGAGGATCACCAGCTTCGACGCCAGGCCTGCCGCGAGCGTGGCGCCGTAGAGCTCGTCGAGTTCGTGGCGCCCGATCGGATCACCCTCCTCGGCGGTGATCACCACGCGCTGACCGCCGCGGCGGTCGTGTACGTACGCGGAGCCGCGACCCTCGCGCAGCACGGCGACGACAGTGATGCCCTCGTCTTGCAGCAGGTGCCGCATTGCGCGGCCGGTCTCGCCGGTGAGCGCGCAGCACATCGTCACGCTCGCCCCCAGCCGCAGGAGCATGCGCGCCTGCCACACGCCCTGCCCGCCGGCGTGCACGTGGATCTCGCTGCCGGTGGGGTGATCCTCAACCGTGACAGTGAGGATGGGCGAGGGGGCGAAGATGGTGACGTCGCTCATGCCGCGAAGCTACGCCCGGCACGAACGAACGCGGCACCCCCTTGCGAACAAGGGGGTGCCGCGGTCAAGCCGCTCGGGTCACACCCGACGGTAGGTGGAAGCCATCGGGCAGTCGAACGGGTCACGCGCGGCGAGGCCGACACGGTTGAGGTAGTCGATGACGATCGCGTACGAGCGCAGCAGGCTGGTCTCGGTGTACGGGACGTCGAGCGTCTTGCAGGCCTCGATGACGATCTCGCGGGCTTGGGCGAGGTGCGGTCGGGGCATGTTGGGGAACAGGTGGTGCTCGATCTGGTAGTTCAGACCGCCCATGAGCCAGGTCGCCCACCAGCCACCGCGGATGTTGCGGGAGGTGCGCACCTGCTTGGTGAAGAAGTCCAGCTTCGCGTCCTTGTCGATGACCGGCATGCCCTTGTGGTTCGGGGCGAATGAGGCACCCATGTAGACGCCGAAGACGGCCAGCTGAACGCCCATGAAGGCCAGTGCCATGCCGACCGGCAGGAAGATGAACAGCGGCGTGTAGACGACGGCGTGTCGCACCAGCAGCAGCGTGATCTCGAACCAGCGATCCTTGACGGGCTGACGGCCGAACACGTGGCGGAAGGCAAGGAAGTGCAGGTTCAGGCCTTCGAACATCAGCAGCGGGAAGAACAGCCATCCCTGGCGCTTGGTGATCAGGCGTCGGATGCCGCGCGCGGAGGCGGCGTCCTCATCGAGGAAGGAGATCGTGTCGATCTCGATGTCGGGGTCCTTGCCGACCCGGTTGGGGTTGGCGTGGTGGCGACTGTGCTTCGTGTCCCACCAGGAGTAGCTCATGCCGACGACGCCGTTGCCGAGGAGTCGGGAGAGGCGGTCGTTCGCGCGCCCCGATGCGAGGATCTGCCGGTGCGCGCCTTCGTGCGAAAGGAATGCCACCTGCGTGAAGAGGATGCCGAGGGCAGCCGCGATGAAGAGCTGGAACCAGCTGTCGCCGAGGAGGAAGAATCCCGTGATGCAGGCGGCGAACCCGACCAGGATGGCCGCCCCCACGAGGGCGTAGAAACCCCGGGTCCGCTCGAGCAGGCCGCGTTCCTTCACCAGGCGGGACACATCCGTGTAGGCCCGGGTGATGGGCGGGAAGTCCTTGGTGCCTGCGTACGTCTGGCGGATCGGACCGAGGGTGGACTCGATTGTGGTGGCGGAAATAGCTGCACCTCTTCGATCGGGGACCGGGTGGGCCGTCATTGAGCCAACGGCGGCTGCCGATCGCTTAGAGGCCTACATTACGCGGGAGTCTATACGCGGGAGGGAATGCACCGTCGACCTCGGAATGAACGACAAAGGCCGGCACGCCTAAGCGTGCCGGCCTTTGGGGAAACTCAGAGTGCGCGGATGTTCGCAGCCTGCATGCCCTTGGGGCCCTGCTCGGCGTCGTATTCCACCTTCTGCGTCTCGCGCAGTTCCTTGAAGCCGTTGCCGGCGATCGCGCTGTAGTGCGCGAACAGGTCGGCGGACCCATCGTCAGGTGCGATGAAGCCGTAGCCCTTCTCGGAGTTGAACCATTTCACGGTGCCAGTGGCCATCGTGTCTTTCCTTCTACTTTTCGGGCCGCTAGTGCGACCGATGGTGCCGAGCCGACGAATGCGGCGCGGACGGGTGAGCCGCGGGTGTGCCGCGGAAGTTTTTGTGTTGTTGACGTCGTCGCGGAGATCCGTGACGACGCGCTGTGCGCTCTCGAGCGTGATGTGCAAGCCGAGTGCTTGACCGAGCGGGCCGTGGGCGGTGAAGCCCGATTCAGCACGTGCGGTAAACCCAGCGTACTCGCCATTTACGGTGGCGACGTACACATCGGGATCAGCTTGGCGCCAATCGAGCGGGCGCTGCGCGACGGTGTCGCAGCAGGAAACAGAAGACAAGGTAGAGAAACTTTCATAAGCGGCGTCGCGCGCCAGTGAGGCGGGAGCACATGTCGATGGGCCGCAGATGCGGCGGATCCGATCGGTAGTGCTCTCCGGCACTGGAGTGTGTCGACGCGATGGATCTTCCCCGAACCGGGGACTATCTACTGTAGCACGATAATGCGGCCGCTCATTCCTCGGCGGGGATCTCGTCCAGCACCGGCCCGCCGGGGCGCACCGGCGCGTCGTCACGGATGTCGATCCTGGTGACGCCGTCCCGGTGAGTGACGTCGATGCGCGGGTCGGCGTCGGACTCCACGGCGTCTGGCGCGGCCAGCAGCTGGTCGCGGCGCTTCTCCTCGTCGGTCATGTCATCTGCAGCCATGGTTCACACGCTAGGCACCGCGGCCGGTTCTCGCCTCGGGCTTTACAACTGGTTGCGGCTGGACTATTGGTCGTGCCTGATCAGCCGACAGCGTCGGCGAGGACCGCGGTGCCTGGCGCCGGCTCGGGGACCACCCGCAGGCCGTTCGCGCTGCTCGCCTCCTGCATGAGTGCTTCGACCCAGTCCCGGTTCACCGTCGGCTGGCGGCTGCCGTGGAATTGGAGGATGAACGGCACCGACGGGTCCATCCAGACGCTGCAGGTCAGATGCGGCTCGGTGTGGTGGAACATGAACGACTCCCCGCGGCGAAGCTTGTTCATGAAGACGACCCGCAGGTGCGCAAGAGTGCGATCCTCGATCTCGAAGGATCTGCTGCCATTGCCATAAACGAGTTTGCCCACGTTTGAAGGGTACCCGTCGGGCGCGGGTAACCGATCTGGTGAGGCTGCCTCACACGTGGCGGCAGGTCAGTTCGTGGTGAACGGCGTGCGGTGGGCGATCGGGATGGGTTTGGTCCGCCGCGATTCGACCTGATCCGTCATCATGTCCAGTGCGATGCGAGTGACTTCCTCGAGGGTCGAATGCCGGCTGGTCTTGGCGTGCGTGGCAACCCAGACCGCCTCGTAGAAACCGTCCGCGGTGAACTCGACGTAGGCGAAGAGCGCGAGGCCGGCATCCTCCACGGTGGTGTCTGAGAGGCGCCAGGCGCCGCGGCCCAGGGGGTCGATGCGGATCCGGCCGGTCGGCGGATTGGAACTGTGCGGATGCGGTGCGGGATCCATAGGGGGTGTGCCTCCACTCCGAGCGTGACTGGCGTTCCCCTTGCTGGAGAGGGGATTGACAGTGCTCCACCCGGCGATTAGCACTTCGACTCACCGCCGGGGGTGCGGTCCAGTCTCCGAACTGTGCTTCCAGCGTCGTACGCCAAGTGCTGGCCGTCAACACCGAAACAGGTGGGGCTACCGTCGGTCGTCGGTGGTCTGGCCGTACACGTTCTGGTACCGGTCGTAGAGCCGGTCGATCGCATCCTGCGGGATCGGGGAAAGTTGCCCACCCTGCCGGGCCAGATGCACGGTGCGGGCGACGTCTTCCACCATCACCGCGGCCTTGACCGCATCCCGCGCCGTCGCCCCGATCGTGAACGGGCCGTGACCCTGCATCAGCACCGCCCGCGACCGGTGCCCGGTGAGGGTGTCCACGATGCCCCGGCCGATGGAATCATCCCCGATGATCGCGAACGGACCCACCGGCACCTCCCCACCGAACTCATCCGCCATCGCGGTGAGGACACACGGAATCGCCTCACCCCGCGCGGCCCACGCCGTGGCATACGGCGAATGCGTGTGCACGACCCCACCCACCGCCGGCATGTTCCGGTACACGAACGCATGCGCCGCGGTATCCGATGACGGCGACCGGTCACCGCCCGGCGTGCCCGCAACCACCGCGCCGTCCAGGTCGCACAAGATCATGTTCTCCGGACCCAGCTCGTCATACGACACCCCCGACGGCTTGATCACGAACAGATCCGCCCCCGGCACCCGCCCCGACACATTCCCACCCGTCCACACCACCAGCCCATACCGCACCAACTCGGCGTGCAACGCGGCGACCTCCGCACGCACCCGCGCGATCGCGTCTTCGATGGCGGCGGACAGCGGGGTGGGGACGACGGTGCGTGTCATGCGGCGATGGTACCGGTAACAGGGGTTGGCCTGCCGGTCCGGGCGCCTGATCAGAAGGGTGCGGGCTCCTCGATGGCGGCCAAGGCCATGAACTCCAGCACCCGTCGGGGGATGTCGGTGTAGACCCGGCCGGTGGGGCTGGTCCATTCCAGGATGCCGTCGGCTTTCTGCACCACGCTCCACGCGGTGCCGTGCTTGACCGGGTGATGTCGACCCGGGCACAGGTTCGCGAGATTCGTGAGGCAGGTCGGCCCACCCAGGGCAGCGTCGTGGGTGTGGTCGAGGTCGCACTGACGGGCCGGCCGTCGGCACCCCAGGAACCGGCAGTGCTCGTCCCTCGCGTCGAGGTGTCTGCGCATCTCCCGGGTCGGCCGATAGGTGAGCACCTGCTCCACCGCCCCACTGGTCGGGGAGGTGAACAGCCGTTCCCACACGTCGGCGGTCGCGGCGAGCCGTCGGGCGGTGTCGGGGCTGATGGGCCCGTATCCGACCAGCTCGGCGGGCTCGTCTCCGATCCCGACGAGGGTGTTGGCAGGGATCACCACCTGGACCTGCGCGACGATCGCCGTGCCCTCCGGGATCGCCCCGGTGGCGGCGGGTGCGGTGGCGTGCCCGGTGAGCAGCAGGTCGGTGAGCACGTCGGCGCGGATCTGGTCCATCGTGCGGGTATCGGTCGCGACGATCTGTGCGGAGGTCGTTTCGGGGGCGTCGGCGTCGGCGTCGGCTTCGGCTTCGGTCTCCGCTGCGGCAGCGGCTTTGGCCGCGGCGTGGTGGGCGTCGGCGACCTGGCGGGCGTGCTGGTTCAGCCGGTCCCGCATGGCGTAGACCAGCTCCGCCGGCAGCAGCGCGGCCAGTTCGGCCATCCCGTCGTCCAGGTCCCGCACCCACACCCGCCGGCCCGCCGCGGCCTCCTTGTGCCGCTCCTCCAATGGCACCGGGTTGAGCCGCTGCGCCAGCATCAGCACGAGTGGCTTCGCCCGTCCCGGAGTGTCCTTCTCGCACACCACCAGCGCGGCCTGTTCGAACCGGGCCCGCACCTGCGGGTCGGTGATGCGGGCGGCGGCATCCTGGATGATCCGCACATGCTGCCGGTCGATCCGGTCCTCCCGAAGCGCCCTGAACGTCGCGGGCAACTCGGTCACCAGCACGGTCGCGTCGTGCATCCGGTCGCGCATGCCGTGGTCCGAGCGGCGCAGCACCGCGCCGACTTCCGCGGCCATCGACCGCAACGGCATCTCCCGCTCTCGACCCTCACTGGACGGGATGCGGGCGGTCTCCGCCTCCGCAACAGCCTCCGCCTGCGAGAGGAACCACACCTCGTCGGCATCCACCTCCGCCCGACGCCGCCGCACGTCCTCCAGCCCGGAGATCACCTGCTCATGCGACAGCACTGCCGTCCGGGCGGTGGTGGTCGGGGAGGTGTTCATACCCCCGATTCTGCCGACCCCCTCCGACATTGCGACCCACGGAAACCGACGTTGATCAGGGGTTGTGGATAACTCACCACATCCCCGGCTGGGGAGGAGACGCCCCGCGCCCGGTACCCCGCGCCCGCGCGCTCAGCGCGGCGCGGCGGCGTCCCACCAGTCGAGCACTCGCGTGCCGATGAGCGTCAGCCACTTCGACGGCTCGCCGGGCTCCACATCCACGTGGAACCACACCCGGCCGGGCTCCCGCCCCTCCTGCAACCACATGCCGTCCGCCCGCCGCGCCGCCCGCACCACCTCGACCGCATCGGCCAGCCTCGGGTCCGGCGGTACCTCGTCGAACCGCGCGGCCTCGCGGAAGTGGTCCAGCGCGTTGAGGGCGTTGAACCGCCACCGGAACGGATAGGTGAGCCTCGTCGCCCACGGCGCAACCGGCTCCCCGTCCGACAGCCGTCGCAGCAGCCGCCGCTCGAGCAGATACTCCTGCCCGACATGCCGCGCCGCGCGCAGTTCGTCGTCGCCGCCGACGACGCGTTCGTACCAGAGCAGCCCCTTGAGCGTGTTCAGCGTCGAGTGGAACGACGATCTGGTCGACCCCTCGATCCACTCGCAGTTCCAGCCGCCGTCGGCGAGTTGATGATCGAGGAACCACTGGCGGATGCCGCGGACGTCGGCTCCCAGCCACGCGCCGTTGGACAGTGTGTACGCGTTGATGCAGCAGTCCACCTCGCCACCCCAATACGGCAGGTCGTCGTAATCCCACCGGCAGTTCGCGTCGAGGCGCGCTGCCGTGTCACCGAGAGCTGCGGCATCCACACCCCACTCCCGCAGCGCGTTGAGGGACCAGGTGGTCGCCGTCCACGGCTGCCCGTCTTCGTCCTCGGTGGCATCGTGCGGGAAGAAGGATCCACCCGCCCACTGCCCATCCGGATCCTGCAGCGTCAGCAGCCGCGCGCCGAACCCCTCGCGGGGGACCCGGGCGCGGGTGGCCTGCCACACCTCGGGTGGGTCGTGAATCACGTCGCGCTCCACCTGCCAGCGCAGCGCCGGATCGGAATCGAGCAACCACGTCGTGCGGACATCCTCGGTCATGGCCGGGACGCTAGCACCGCACGTCGACACTCAGCATGCCCGGATCACCGCGCACTACCGTGGAAGGCTCACGCCCACCTCCGGAGGACCCATGTCGCGTGCGCGCGCCGCGCTGACCGACATCGTCGCCGGACTCTTCCGGCTGACCCCTGCTCCGGCGCCGCGCTGGCCGCTCGCCCTGCAGGCCGCCGTCGCCATGGTCGCCCCGATCGCGGTGTTCACCGTGCTGGGCGCACCGGAACTGGGCTACCGCGCAGCCGCCGGTGCCTTCGTGATTATCCACGCCAGCGCCCTGCCGCCGGCCGAACGCGCGCGAGTGCTCCCGTTCATCGGAGCGGGGCTGCTCGCCGCCGCCGCCCTGGGCGTCGCGTGCGCACACGTCCCCGCCCTTTCGCTCGCCGGTCTGGTCGTCGTGGCCCTGCTGGCGGCGGCCACGATGTACGGCTTGGCCCTCGGCGCACCGGGGCCGTTGTTCTTCGTGCTGATCTACGGGCTCAGTGGCCAGATCGCCTCCGCGATGGATGCCGCCCAATCGCTGACCTACCTGGGCACCCTGGCTCTCGGCATCGGCTTCGCCTACCTGCTCGCGCTGACCCCGCTGCTGTGGCGGAGCGTGCGCCGCGTCTCGGCGCGGCCACTGCGGCACCTGCTTCCCCGCCCGGTGCTCACCGGCGTCGCCGGCACGATGTTCCTGCGCGCCGCGGTCGTGACGATCGTGGGCACCGCCATCGGGGCCGCCGTCGACCCGCAGCGGACGTACTGGGTCGTCGGTGCGGCGCTCGGCGTGGTGGGGGTGGCGGTCGGCCGCCGGGTCGCCGTGGCCCGCGGCCTGCACCGGATGCTGGGCACCGTCGCCGGCGCCGGAGTGTTCCTGCTCATCGCGCCGTGGGGTGTCGAAGGCCTGTGGCTCGCGGCGGTGCTGGGCCTGCTGCAGTTCGTGGTCGAGCTGCTCGTGGTGCGCAATTACGGGCTGGCTCTGGTGTTCATCACGCCGCTCGTGCTGCTGCTGACGGGCGCGGCGACGGGGGAGCTGGGCACCGCCTTCGTCGGTGAGCGCATCGTCGACACCCTCGTCGGCGGTGCACTCGGTGCGGCGTCCGGGTTCCTCCACCGCCCCGGCCACGGCGCGGTGGTGACACCACCGCGCTGACGCGGCAGCGCGTCACACTTCGCCATACAACGGGCCGCGGCGCCCCCCGCTCCGCCCGGCGTCGCCTGCCCGCTCGACACAGGCCGACACATTCCCCGATCGCCCCTTCGGGGGCCGGCGCATCCTCCTTACGCTGACCGCACGCCGCCACCAGTCGGCTGCACCGCCGTCCGCGACCTCAGGAGACACAATGCCCCGCATCTCCCGCCGCCTCACCCTCGGGGCCATGGTGCGCACGCTGGGCGCCTACCCCTCCGGCTGGCGGCACCCGGGCGCACACGCCGAACCCGGCCGCGACGCCGCGGTGCTGATCGACCCCGCCGGGCTGCACGCCACCGACGCCCACGGCACGCACATCCGGGTGACCGGTCCCCTCAACACCGCCCGGCCGCCGCAGGGCCACCTGCCGATCGTGCATGCCGGCACGTCGTCCCGGTCGCGCGCGCTGGCCGCCGAGCTGGCCGATCTCGCGCTTGTCGCGCCAGCGGCTCGGACTGCCGCCGGCGACCACTGAAATCGCCGACCTCGCGCAGGCCACCGCCTGATGGGCCGCGCGCACCGAAGAGAAAGCACCGCCATGTCCCGTTCCTTCCCGCACCGTTCCGCCGCCGCGGCCACCGCGGCATTGGCTCTGCTCGCCCTCACCGCCTGCGCCGCCCCGGCCGGCGGCCCCAGTACGAACGCCGCCGCGGGCGACCCCGTCGAGGGCGGCACCCTGGTGTACCTCGAGCACCAGCCGCACACGACGCTCTATCCGCCGTCGGCGGGGTTCTATCCCAACGGCGGCATCGTCAACAACGTGTTCGACCGGCTCGTGTGGCAGGACCCCGAGACGCTCGAGCTCAAGCCCTGGATCGCCACCGACTGGGAGGTGAACGCCGATGCCACCGAGTACACCTTCAACCTGCGCGACGGGGTGACCTTCTCCGACGGCAGCGACCTGAACGCCGAGGTGGTCGCGAAGAACTTCGACCTGTACGGCCTGGGCGACGCCGAACGCGGCCTCACCGTCTCGGAAGCCATCAACAACTACGAGCGCAGCGAAGTGGTCGACGATGACACCGTCACCTTCCACTTCAGCGCCCCCGCCCCCGGCTTCCTGCAGGCGACGTCGACGAACAACTCCGGCCTGCTGTCGGAATCCACCCTCGACTTCACCCTCGAGCAGTTCGCCCCCGGCAACTCCGCCGAGGTGATCGGGTCGGGTCCGTTCACGATCACCGCGGAGGAGATCGGCGCGACCCTCACCCTCACCGCCCGCGACGACTACGACTGGGCGCCGCCGGACCGCGCGCACCAGGGCCGCGCGTACCTCGACGCCGTGCAGATCAACGTCACCCCCGAAGACAGCGTGCGCATCGGCGCCCTGCTATCAGGCCAGGCCGACTACGTCCGCTACGTCGAGGCGCAGGACGAGGCCCAGGTGGAGGGGGCCGGGTTCACGATCTACGCGCCGCAGACCAACGGTGTAAACAACGCGTTGAGCCTGCGGTTCCGCGACGGCATCCTCTCCGACATCCGGGTGCGCCAGGCCCTGACCGCCGGCATCGACCGGCAGGAGGTGGTTGACACGATCTACTCCGAGAAGTACCCGCTGGCCACGTCGGTGCTCAGTCAGGGCGCGCTCGGCTACGTCGACACCGCCGAGGCGTTCGCCTACGACCCCGACAAAGCCGAGCAGCTGCTCGACGAAGCCGGCTGGACCGTCGGGTCCGACGGGATCCGCGAGAAGGACGGCGAACCGCTCACCCTCGTGGTCAACGAAGCAGGACCGCAGCCGCGCTCGTTCGAGGCGCTCACCCTCATCAGCCAGCAGCTGAAGAAGCTCGGCGTGGATCTGCAGATCCTCAAGGCGGATGCCGGGACGGCCGCCGAGGCGATCCGCGATGCGGACCAGGTGCAGATCAACCACTCGATGGTCGCCCGTGCGGATCTCGACGTCATCAAGAGCCAGTTCTTCTCGCAGAACCGCAACGCGCTGCTGAACCTGGACTACGACGACCAGAGCATCGGCGACCCGAAGCTCGAGGAGCTGCTGCAGGCGGTGGCATCCGAGCCGGATGCCGACGCGCGCATCGCCGACAGCCAGGCGGTGCAGCAGTACCTCGCCGAGCAGGCCTATGTCATCCCGCTGTTCGAGGAGCCGCAGGTGTACGGCACCGCCACGAACGTGCAGGGCGTCACCTTCGAATCCGTCGCCCGCCCGAGCTTCTACGAAGTCTGGCTCAGCGACTGATGAGGTACCTCGTCCGCAGGGCCGGGCAGGCGGTCGTCGTCTTGCTGGTCGCGTTCACCGGGGCGTTCCTGCTGCTGCAGGCGCTCCCCGGTGACGCGCTCATGATCAAGTACGAAAACCCCGAGTTGGGGCTCTCTCCGCAGCAGATCGCCGATGTGCGGGAGCGCTTCGGCGTGGATACCCCGCTGCACGTGCAGTACGTGCACACCCTGCTCGGCTTTGTCGCCGGCGACTTCGGCTACTCGCTGCAGACCGGCACCCCGGTGCGGCAACTGCTGGGCGAGGCGCTGCCGCACACCCTGGCCCTCGGCGGCATCGCCCTGGTCGTGGCCGTGCTGATCGCGGCGGGCATCGCGTTCCTGTCCAGCGTGCCGCGGTTCGGCTGGATCCGCGACGCGCTGCGGTCGCTGCCGCCGCTCATGGTCTCCATCCCCACGTTCTGGTTCGGCATCATGCTCGTGCAGGTCGTGAGCTTCCAGCTGGGCTGGGTGTCGGTGATTGCGCCGGGCCCCATCGAAGGACTGATCCTCCCCGTCATCACCCTGGCGGTGCCGCTGTCCGCCCCGCTGGCGCAGATCCTGGTGCGCAGCATCGACGACGTCGCCGCGCAGCCGTTCGTGACCGTCGTGCGGGCGCGCGGCGCGTCGCCGTCGTGGATCCTCCGGCGCAACGTCGCCAAGAACGCGATCCTGCCCACGCTCACGATGGCGGGGCTGCTGCTGGGCGACCTGATCGGCGGCGCGGTGCTCACCGAGACCGTCTTCGCCCGGCCCGGCATCGGCCGCATCACCGAGCAGTCGGTCACAAACCAGGACACCCCGGTGCTGCTGGCGATCGTCGTGGTCGCGGCGGCCGCGTTCGTCGTCGTGAACCTCGTCGTCGACCTGCTGTACCCGCTGCTGGATCCGCGGCTGGCCAGCCGCGTGAAGGAAGGAGCCACCGCATGAGCGCGCAGACCCTCGTGGGGATCGGCACCGAGATCGTCGATGAGCAGGCCACCGCCCGCCTCGACCCGCCCACCGCCGCCGCACCCCGCCGCGCCGGGTGGCGCGCGCGGGTGCGGCGCGTGCGCCCGACCGAGATCGGGTCGTGGCTCGTGCTGATCGTCGTCGTCGCCTGGGCGATCGTGCCCTGGCTGTTCACGCCGCTGGACCCGTTCGCGGGGGACGCCGCGGCCGCGCTGCAGGCGCCCAGCGCGCTGCATCCGTTCGGCACGGATGCCACCGGGCGCGACATGTACGCCCGCGTCGTCTACGGCGCGGTGCAGTCGCTGTCGGGCGCCCTCGTCGCCGTCACGGTGGGACTCGTGGCAGGCACGTTCCTCGGGGTCGTCGCCGGCACCGTCGGCGGGTTCGTCGATGACGTCATCATGCGGATCGTCGACGTGCTGCTGGCCATCCCGGGGCTGCTGCTGGCGCTGAGCCTCATCATCATCCTGGGTTTCGGCACGGTGCAGGCCGCGATCGCCGTGGGCATCGGGGCGATCGCGAGCTTCGCCCGCCTCACCCGCGCCGAGGTGCTGCGGGTGCGGGGCACCGACTACGTCGAGGCCGCCTATGCCAGCGGCGGCCGGTTCTGGGCGGTGCTGCGCCGCCACATCCTGCCCAATTCGCTCACCCCGGTGCTGGCGCTCGCCGCCCTCAACTTCGGCGCTGCGATCCTCGCGATCTCGGCGCTCGGGTTCCTCGGCTACGGCGCCCCGCCGCCCATCCCGGAGTGGGGGCTGATGATCGCGGAGGGCCGCAACTACATCGCCACCGCGTGGTGGCTCACCACCCTCCCGGGTGTCGTGGTGGTCATCGTCGTGCTCAGCGCCAACCGGCTGAGCGCCGTCGCCGCCGAGAAGGGACGTCGCTGATGTCGCAGGACGTACTGACCGTCGCCGGCCTCGAGGTCGCCTACGAAGTGGGCCGTGCCCGGGCCCACGCCGTCCGCGGCGTTGACTTCACGATCGCCCCCGGCGAAGTGCTGGCGCTGGTGGGCGAGTCGGGGTCGGGCAAGACCACCACGGCGCAGGCCGCGACCGGCCTGCTGGCTTCCAACGGCAGCATCACCGGCGGCCGGGTGCTGCTGGGTGACCTCGATGTCACCGGCTGGACCGACCGGCAGTTCCGCTCGGTGCGGGGCACCCGCATCGGGTGGATCCCGCAGGACCCGCATTCCTCCCTCAACCCGGTGGCCCGCATCGGCGACTCCGTCGCAGAGGTGCTGCGCGTGCACCGCTGGCAGGACAAGGACGCACGCAAGCGCCGGGTGCTGGAACTGCTCGACCGCGTCGGCATCCCCGAGCCCGACGTACGCGCCCGCCAGTACCCGCATGAGCTGTCCGGCGGCATGAAGCAGCGCGTGCTCATCGCGGCGGCGATCGCGCTGCAGCCGGCCCTGCTCATCGCGGACGAGGCGACCAGCGCGCTGGACGTGACGGTGCAGAAGACGATCCTCGACCTCATCGACGACCTGCGCCGCGAACACGGCACCGCCGTGCTCATGGTCACCCACGACCTGGCCGTCGCCGCCGACCGCTCCCACCGCATCGTGGTGCTGCAGGACGGCCGGGTGCAGGAGGCGGGCGACACCACGCGGGTGCTGGAGGACCCGCAGAGCGCCTACACGCGCCAGCTGATCGCCGACGCGCCCTCGTTCGACATCGCGGTGCGCGCGCCGCGGTCGGTGCCGGCAGCGGGGACGGATGCAGCGGCATCCGTCGAGCCCGCCATCGTCGTGTCCGCCCTCACCCAGGAGTTCCCGCGCGGCCGCAAGCGCGCACCCCTCCGCGCCGTCGACGACGTGTCGTTCCAGGTCGCGCCGGGCACGACCCACGCGATCGTCGGCGAGTCCGGGTCCGGCAAGACCACCATCGCCCGCATCGTGATGGGGTTCCAGCGGCCCACCGCCGGCTCCGTCGTCGCCGGCGGGCACGACGTGGCGCGGCGGGACCGGGCCAGCGCCGCGGCGTTCCGGCGCGACGTGCAGATGGTCTACCAGAACCCGTTCGCCTCGCTCGACCCGCGGCAGCAGGTCGCCGCGATCATCGCCGAACCGCTCGTGAACTACCGGCTCGGTACGGCCGACGAGCGCCGCACGAGGGTCGCCGACATCGTCGACCGGGTGGCGCTGGCATCCACCGTGCTGCAGCGGCATCCCCGCGAACTCTCCGGCGGCCAGCGCCAGCGCGTGGCGATCGCCCGCGCACTCGTGCTGAACCCCCGCGTCGTCGTGCTCGACGAAGCCGTGTCGGCGCTGGATGTCACGGTGCAGGCGCAGATCCTGCGGCTGCTGGAAGACCTGCAGCGGGACCTGGGCGTGACCTACCTGTTCATCTCGCACGACCTGGCCGTCGTCCGCCGCATCAGCGACACCGTCTCGGTGCTGCGGCAGGGACGGGTCGTGGAATCGGGCACCACCGAGCGGATCTTCACCGACCCGCAACACGACGACACCGCACGACTGCTCGCCGCCATCCCCGGCGGCGCGCGGCGATCCGCGCCGCTCCCGGCAGCCGTGCCCACCGAAGGAGTACCGGCATGACCAAGCGCCTGGCACTGTTCACCCGCCTGCTGGACGACGCCCCGCCGGCGGAGCGGTTCCGTCTCGCCACGGCGCAGATCCAGCAGGCCGAGCGGTTCGGGATCGGCCGCGCCTGGGTCGCGCAGCACCACTTCCGCGCCGAAGAGGGCGGCCTGCCGTCGCCCTTCGTCTTCCTCGCGCACGTCGCCGCGCACACCGAGGCGATCCGCCTGGGCACCGGAGTGGTCACGCTGACCCTCGAAGACCCGATCCGCGTGGCGGAGGATGCCGTCATCGCCGATCTGCTCTCCGGTGGGCGCATCGACCTGGGGCTGGGCAGCGGCGGCTCGCCGGCGACCTTCGTGCCGTTCGGCATCGAGCCGCACGAGAAGACGCTGCAGTACGAGCGCAAGCTGGCGGTGCTGCAGGCGGCGCTGTCCGGTGGCGACATCGGTGGCGGCGCGACCCTGTATCCGGCCGCCGGGTCGCTGGCCCAGCGCGTCTGGCAGGCCACGTTCTCGGCCGTCGGCGGCACCCGGGCGGGCGTGAGCGGCGACGGGCTGCTGCTCTCGCGCACCCAGCCGCGGCCGCATGACGCCCCCGACGCGACGCTCGCCGAGATCCAGGATCCGATCATCGACGCGTACCTCCAGGCCCTCCCCGCGGGCGCGACGCCGCGCGTCACGGCCTCCCGCACGGTGTTCGTCGCCGACGACCGGGACGAGGCCCGCCGGTATGCCCAGGTGGGCCTGCGCCGGGCCGCCGAGGGGCTGCGCCGGTCTGGTCACGTGCTGCCGGACGATCTCGACGGCCTCATCCGCGCCACCGACACCCACCTCGGCACGCCGGAGGACGTCGCCGCGTCGCTCGCCGCCGATCCCGTGCTCGCCCGCGCCGATGAGATCGCGTTCCAGGTGCACTCCATCGACGCGCCGCACGAACTGGTGCTGCGCTCGATCGAACTGTTCGCCACCGAAGTCGCGCCCGCGCTGGGCTGGCAGGCTGCGGCATCCACCCCGTCCCTCGAATGGAGCCACGTATGAGCACCGCCACCCCACCGGACGTCGTCGACGCGATCGTCGGCATCGAACCCGGGTCCGCCCTCGACGCGCTGCGCCGCCGGCGGCCGGTCACGCGCACCGAGACCCAGACGAGCTTCGACGCACTGTTCGCGCCGCGCAGCGCCGACGAGGTGACCGTCGCCGAGCGGGCCCTGGTGGCGGCGTTCGTCACGCGTGTCACCGGCGACGACGACACCGCCGCGTTCTACCGCGACCGGGCCGCGGCGATCGACCCCGACCGTGCCGGGATCGTGGCCGCCGAGGCATCCGCCGCCGCAGCATCCGGACCCTTCGGCCGCTACGCCGAGCCGGGCCTACAGCACGAGAACACCGAGGGGCTGCGCTATCGGGCGGACGACGCCGTCCGCGCCGAGCTCGGCGAGCGCCTTGCCACTGCGCTCGAACACGCGCACCTGCTGGTGCTGCGCCCCCGCGAGGCGGATGCCGCCGCACTCGCAGCCCTGAGCGACGCGGGGTGGTCGGTCGACGGCGTCGTGACGCTGTCGCAGCTGATCGCGTTCCTGTCATTCCAGCAGCGGGTCGTCGCCGGCCTGCAGACCATCACCGAGGAGGCCGCGGCATGAGCACCACGACACCCACCACGAGCGTGCCGGAGCGCTTCACGCAGGACCAGGTCGGCTGGACGCCGCACCTCGAGCCCAAGCCCATCGACGACCTCGACGAGCGCGACTACGACGGCCTCGTCGACCGGGGGCGGGCATCGAGCGACTACTTCCGGCTGCTCGTGCGCGACCCGGAGATCCTGGGCGCGCGCACCCGCGTGGACAAGGACATCTTCTACAACACCGACGGCGGCCTTCCCCGGGCCGAGCGCGAGCTCGCCGCCACGGCGGCGTCGCGGTTGAACGGGTGCGTGTTCTGCGCGTCGGTGCACTCGCGGTTCGCCGCGCACCACTCCAAGCGTCATGACGACGTGCAGCGGCTGCTGGACGAGGGCATCGACGCCGACCTGGGCGAGCGGTGGAACGCCATCGTCGCGGCATCCGTCGCGCTCACCCGCACACCGTCGCAGTTCTCACCCGAACACGTGCGGCGGCTACGCGGCGCGGGCCTGGACGAGCTCGCGATCGCCGACGTCGTGCACGGGGCGGCGTTCTTCAACTGGGCCAACCGGCTCATGCTGTCCCTCGGCGACCCCGTCGCGCCGGCCTGACCCGCGCCGCGCGCGGGGTCAGGCGACGCTGAAGTTGTCGCGGAACAGCACCTCGGGGTCATAGCGGCGCTTCACGTCGCGCAGCCGCGCGAGCGTGGCCGGCGGGAACGCCTGCTCGATGAGGGCCGGGTCGGTGCGCGACTCGAAGCTGATCGCGGTGACCGAGAACGCGGCATCGCGGTGCGCGTACGCCGTGGCATCCGCCGGCACGTCGGCCACCGCCCCGCCGACCGAGCGGATCTGGAACCACGGGCTCGCACCGGAGGCCACCAGCGCAGCGATGGCGTCGGCGGCGGCGTCGAGGTCGCGCAGCAATCCGGAGCGGAAGCGGGGTTCGCCCTGCCCGTTGTGCACGGCATCCGCGGCGTTGGCCATCACCGTGGCGTACGTCGACAGCTGCACCGACTGGCCCACGAGCGGCGCCAGCTGCGCGAACGGCTGCAGCCGCTGGATGATCGTGTCGGGGTCGGGGTGGTCGACGACGCCGTACACCTGCGCGATCGGCGGTTGGCCGTCACGTCCCGGTGTGAGGATCGCGAACAGCGTCACGTCGCGAGGCGCCGCCTGCATCGTGGCGCCGAATCCGCGGACGAAGCCCGCCAGGTCGGTCGCATCGAAGGCGAGCTGCACCCAGCCGAGGTCGCCGACGGGCGACGCCTCGAATTCGAACGCCACTACGATGCCGACGTTGGCCCCGGCGCCGCGGACGGCCCAGAACAGGTCGGGGTTCTCGTCGGCGCTGGCGCGCACCACCGTGCCGTCGGCGAGCAGCACGTCGGCCGCCACCATCCGGTCGATCGTCAGCCCGTGCTCGCGGGCGAGGAAGCCGATGCCGCCGGCCGTGGCGAGTCCGCCGACGCCGACGCCGCCGTAGTCGCCGCTGGAGATGGCCCACCCGTGCGGTTCGAGCGCGCGGGCGACCTGCATCCACCGCGCACCCGGGCCGATCCGCACCCGGCGGGTCGCGGGGTCGAGCACCTCGATCTGCGCCAGCGCCCCGAGGTCCACGACGATGCCGCCGTCGTTGGTGCTGCGGCCGCTGACGCCGTGCCCGCCGCTGCGGATGCCGAAGGGGAGGTGCCGATGCCGGCGGGCGAACGCGACGGCATCCGCCACTTCCGCGACATTCCGCGGTCGCAGCACGATGCCCGGGGACCCGCCGCGCAGGTAGGTGGAGCGCACCGTGCGGTAGGCGAAGTCGCCGGGTTCGATCGCGGTGTCCTGCAGCGACGCGGGCACGTCGTCGTAGGCGATGCCCTCGCGCCGGCGGGAGATGGCCGCGGCGCTGCGCCCGGGCGCGGCCACGCCGACGCGCGTGCGTTCGGCGGCGACGGCCTCGCGCACGGCGGGGATCGTC
This sequence comes from Microbacterium sp. zg-YB36, assembly GCF_024623575.2. Lineage (NCBI taxonomy): Bacteria > Bacillati > Actinomycetota > Actinomycetes > Micrococcales > Microbacteriaceae > Microbacterium > Microbacterium sp. zg-YB36. Next base: position 1,667,508 of record NZ_JANJFD020000001.1, on the reverse strand, counting down.
TCGGCGGCGAAACGCTGCAGCAGGGCGGGGTCGTCGCTGCTCACGATGAACGCCGACATGCCGTCCTGCAGGGCGAGTTCGATGAGCTGGTCGGCGCTCTCGCCGCCGGAGATGTTGAGCAGCCGGCGCACTTCGCCCGGGTGGCGGCCGACGCCGGATGCCGCGTCGTCGATGCGGGCGTTGCCGGCGGCGATGTCGCCCGGCTTCATATACCCCAGCGAAGGGAGCCAGCCGTCGGCCTTACGTCCCGTCAGGCGCAGCATCCGCGGCTTGTAGGCGCCGAGCCAGATGGGCACGTCGTGCGCGGGGGCGGGCCCCCGCTTCGCGCCGTGCACCGGATAGTGCTCGCCGCCGTGCACTGCTCCGCGCTCGCCGGCGGCCCACAGCTCCCGGATGAGGTCGATCGCCTCCTCCAGCGCTTCGACCGATTCACCGGCGGTGAGCCGGGGGACCCCCATCGCCTCGATCGCGTCCCAGAACGCCCCCGCACCGAGGCCGAGGTTCAGGCGCCCGCCCGAGAGCAGGTCGAGGGATGCCGCGGCGCGCGCGAGCACCGGCGCCGGTCGCATCGGCAGGCTCGTGACGTTGGGGGCGATCTGGATCGTCGTGGTGGACGCGGCGACGTACGACATCAGCGTCCAGGTGTCGAGGAACCGCGGCTGGTAGGGGTGGTCCTGGAAGGTCGCCAGGTCGTAACCCAGCTGCTCGCTCAGCTGAGCCAGCTGCACGACCTGCTGCGGGTTGGCCGCCGCCGGGGTCAGAAAGGTGCCGAAGAGCAGGTCATGTCCGTAGTCCACACCCGACGCAACGTGCCGGGGGCGCGTTTGCTTCCCGCGCGGCATCCGACGACACTCCGACACGGGGCGTCATACGACGAAAGGCGTTGTCACACACCGCGCACGGGGGTGACGCGGCGCCGCGAAGTTCCTAGCCTGAAGGCACCGCCCCTGCCTGCTCGTGACGCCGGCGACCGACCCCTCGGGAGAACCATGTCCCTCCTCATCACCCCCGACGCCCTCGCCGACCTGATCGCAGGTTCCGCCCCGGTGCGCATCCTCGACGTGCGCTGGCGGCTGGACCGCCCCGATGGGCGCCCGGAGTATCTCGCGGGTCACATCCCCGGCGCCGTGTACGTCGACCTCGGCCGCGAGCTGGCCGCCCACGGCGAACCGACCGACGGGCGCCACCCGCTGCCGTCGGCGACGCAGCTCGGCCAGGCTGCGCGGCGCTGGGGCATCGACGACGGTGACACCGTGGTCATCTACGACGACTTCACTTCCTTCGCCGCGTCGCGGGCGTGGTGGGTGCTCGCCGACGCGGGCCTCCCCGACGTGCGCATCCTCGATGGCGCTCTCGCCGGCTGGGTCGCCTCCGGCCGCCCGCTGGAAGAGGGCACCGTCGTGCCGGAGCCCGGCGCCGTGACCCTCGGCAGGGGGTTCCTGCCCCGTCTTTCCATCGATGACGCCGCTCGGCTGCCCGACAGCGGGGTACTGCTGGACGTGCGTGCCGCGGAGCGCTACCGCGGGGACTCGGAACCGCTCGACCCGCGGGCAGGTCACGTGCCGGGTGCGGTCAACGCGCCCACGACCGGCAACGTCGACGCGGACGGACGCTTCCTCGAGCCCGAGGCGCTGCGGGAGCGCTTCGAACAGTTCGGGGTCGGCGACGACCGGCCGGTGGGGGTGTACTGCGGCTCCGGCATCACCGCCGCACACTCCGCGCTCGCGCTGACGCTCGCCGGATTCGCGCCCCAGCTTTATGCGGGGTCGTGGAGTCAGTGGTCCAACCATCCCGACCGCCCCGTGGCGCTCGGGTCCGAGCCGGGCGGGCGTCCGTGAGTCGCTACATCGTCGTGGGTGCGGGGGCAGTCGGGGGGCTGCTGGCCGCGCAGTGGACGCTCGCCCAGGTTCCCGTCGTGCTCGTCGCGCGGGAGCCGGCACACACCGCGATCGTCCGCGACGGGCTGCGCGTGCGCCGGCCGCACGGTGAAGAGGTCGTGCCGATGGAGGTGACCGGCTCGATCACCGACGCGCGCCCGACCGGGGCCGACACGATCGTGCTGGCGGTGAAGGCGCAGGATGCCGAGCGCACCGTCGCCGCGATCGCCTGGGTGCCGCTGTCCGACGGCCGCGGGGTGGTCGCGGACCTGCCGATCCTCACGGTGCAGAACGGCCTCGCCGCCGAGCGCATCGCGCTGCGCCGGTTCGACACCGTCATCGGGGTCTCCGTCGGCGTCCCCGCCAGTCACCTGGAGCCCGGAGTGATCGTCTCGGCCGCGCACCCCATCGTGGGTGCGGCGTGGCTGGGCGGGTATCCGCGGTCGCTGCCGGCCGAGGAGGAACGGCACCGCCTCGCCCTGGCGGCCGCGGGATTCGCGGCATCCGTCGAGCCCGACATCGCTGCGGCCAAGCGCCGCAAGCTCATCGCGAACCTGCGCACCGTGATCGACGTGTTCGATGCGACGCGGGAAGAGGCCGAGGATGCCGAGGCGGCGCTGGCCGACGAGGCGCGCGCCGTATTCGCGGCGGCAGGGCTGGCGGTCGCGCCGCCGCCGCGGGACGGCGCACGGCTGCAGGTGGGAGAAGTGCCGGGCCACGAGCCCGGGCGCGGGTCGACGTGGCAGAGTTTCGCGCGCGGTGCCTCGAGCGAGGTCGACTACCTCAGCGGCGAAGTGGCGCTCGCGGCCCGGTCGGCCGGAGTCGCGGCACCGTTGAACGCCGCGGTCGCCCGGGCGCTGGGTGTGTTGGCACAGCGCCGGGGCGGCCCGGGGGAGCTGCCGCTGCCGGTGGAATTCGGGTTCGAACTCGTCGGTGGGGCAGCCGAGCGGTCGCGCCGATGACGTCCGGCGCGGGGCCGCTGCGCGTCGTGGGCGTCTCCGGATCGCTGCACGCGCCGAGCAAGACCACCGTTTACCGGGCGTCGTTCACGGGACTGTTCAAGCACCTGTTCGACTTCGTCGAGCAGTACGCGCTCGTCGGGACCCCGGTCTTGGTGGCGGCCACCGGCGGCGACCGGCACGCGCTCATGCTCGAGCACCAGCTGCGCCCGCTGTTCGGGTTCTTCCAGGCGCTGACCCTGCCGGTGGGCGTCTACGCCAGCGCGGCGGACTTCGACGGCTACGTGCTGCGCTCGCCGGCGGTGCACGCCCGCATCGATCAGGCCGTTGACGGCGGGCTGCCGCTCATCCGCAAGGCCGCCGCGCAGGAAGTGTCGCCGTACGTCTCGACCTGGTGAGGTGCGGCGGGTGGCATCCGCCCGGTCAGCGCTTCTTCTTGGGAGCGTCGGTGACGTCAAGCTTGTCGTGCCCGCCGAGCGAGGACCAAGCGCTGGCCACGCCCTTCGCGGCGTGCTCGGCCGCGCGCACGGCTCGTTCGTCGGCCCACTCGTTGAGCACGTGGCCGCGGTGGCCGCGCACGTGCTCGAGCACGACGTCGGGAAGGCCCGCAGCCCGGCGCGCGTCGCGGGCGACGATGAGCTGCTCGAGCAGCTCGCGGTTCTTGGTGGCGGCGCCGGTGGAGGTCTTCCAGCCGCGGCGGCGGTGGCCGTCCATCCACGACTGGTAGGTGTCGATGGCGTACTTCGAGTCGGCCTGGATGTGCAGGTTCGGCTCGTCGGGGTGGTCGGTGATGGCCTTGAGCAGCCCCATCAGCTCGCCGATGTTGTTCGTGCCCTGCGGGATGGCCCCTGCCGCCCAGTTGCCGTCCGCGGCGACCCACGCCCAGCCGGTCGGTCCGGGGTTGCCTTTGCAGGCGCCGTCGGTGGCCACGATGTAGGGGGAATCCGGGGAAGTCACGGCCGCAACGCTACCTTCCCCAGGGATGACACCCCGACCGGCTGGTCCCCGCCGCCGCGGTTCGGTCGTCACGAACGTTCCGTCCCGGGGCGCGCGAGGGCCCTTCGTGACGACCGAAGTGGATGCCGGTGCGCTCGGTCGTCGCAAAGGGACCGGTGCGGGGCGGAAAAGGGACGTTCGTGACGACCCAGTGCGGAGGGTGCGTCAGCCGCGCCGCCACCAGCGGCGTCGGGAGCGCGCCGCAGCGTCGGCGTCGGCGACGGATGCCGCGGCGTGCCGCCGCACGCGGCGCTCGTGCCACGCGGCCACCTCTTCGTCCACGTCGCGCAGCGGCGTCACGACCGGTGGCCCGCCCTGCAACTGCCGGCGGGCTTCGATCACGCGGCGGTTGAAGTCCTCGACGTACTCGCGCACATCCTGTTCGCGGTGAAGTGCGTCGGCCCGCTCGGCGAACTCCGCGTGCTCGGTACGCAGCATCAGCGACGGCGGCCCGAGCCCGGTGAGCTTCTCGGTCTGGATCTTTCGGCGGATCCACCAATTCGGGTCGTGCTGCTCGCCGAGCCCCTCGAGCGGCTTGCCCGCACCGGGCAGGTCGTCGAACTCGCCACGACGGATGGCCTGCTGGATCGCGGTCTCGACGTACGCGGCACGATCCGTCGCGGTCGAGCTGCCGGGACTGGAGCGCGCGCGGTCCGCCTCGGGTGCGGCATCCGGCTCCGGCTCCGGTTCGCCGTCCAACTCACGCTGCAGCTTGTCCACGCGATAGCGCGCCGCCTGCAGCCGGGGATCGTCCGTCATCTGCCACCTCCCGCTCCTCCACGGTAACGCGATCCCGGCTAGACATCCCAATACCGCGTATGTATATACTCAGAAATCACATACGCAGTATGCATTGATGGGAGACACGATGTCGGTACGACAGAGCCTGCTGGCGATCCTCGATCAGGGGCCGTGCTACGGCTACCAGCTGCGGGCGGAGTTCGACCGTCGCACCGGCTCGACCTGGCCGCTGAACGTGGGCCAGATCTACAACACCCTCGACCGCCTCGAGCGCGATGGGCTGGTCGAGAAGGGTGACATCGACGAGCAGGGGCACGTGTACTGGCAGATCACGGATGCCGGCCGCGCCGAGGTGCGCACGTGGCTCGGTTCCCCCGTCGAGCGGGGGCAGGGAACTCGTGACGAGCTCGCCATCAAGCTCGCCGTCGCCGCAACGCTCCCCGGCGTCGATGTCGCCGACGTGATCCAGACCCAGCGCCGAGCATCGCTCACGCAGCTGCAGGAGTTGCAGCGTGCGAAGTATGCCGGCGCCGACCCGAACGGGCCGGAGGAGCTGGCCTGGTCGCTCGTGGTGGACTCGATGATCTTCACCGCCGAGGCCGAGGTGCGCTGGCTCGACCACACCGAGCAGCGCCTCGCGATGCATCCGCGTCACGCGATGACGCTGGAGCTGTCCACCGACAAGCCCAAGCGCGGACGCCCCGCCAAAGCACAGGCCGAGACCGAGGCCGACACGAAGCACGAGGTCGTCCGATGACCGAACCGGTGCTGCGCCTGGTCGGCGTCACGCAGCAGTACGGCGTGGGGGAGACCGCCGTCAGCGCACTGGCCGGCGTCGATCTCGACGTGGTCCGCGGCGAGCTCGTCGCCGTGATGGGCGCCTCGGGCTCGGGAAAGTCGACGCTGCTGTCGATCGCCGGAGGCCTGCAGCAGCCGACCACCGGGGAGGTCATCGTCGAGGGCACCTATCTCTCCACGGCATCCCAGCGCGAACTCGCGCAGTTGCGGCGCCGCTCGCTGGGTTTCGTCTTCCAGGACTTCAACCTCATCCCGACCCTCACGGCCATGGAGAACGTCACGCTGCCGCTCGAGCTCGACGGCTTCCGGGCCCGGGTGGCGCGCCGGGCCGGCAAGGACGCGCTCGCCGCAGTCGGTCTCGACGACAAGCTCGACGCCTACCCCGACGACCTCTCCGGCGGACAGCAGCAGCGCGTCGCGATCGCCCGTGCCGTCGTCGGCGGCCGCCGGCTGATCCTCGCGGACGAACCCACCGGTGCCCTCGACTCGGTGACGGGAGAGGCCGTGATGAAGATGCTGCGCACGCGAGTGGATGCCGGTGCCGCCGGCATCCTCGTGACTCACGAGCCGCGCCACGCGGCGTGGGCCGATCGCATCGTGTTCCTGCGCGACGGCCGGGTCGTCGACGAATCCCGCCGCGCCAGCGCCGACTCGCTGCTGAGCGACGCCCGATGACCGTCACCGCCCCGGCCCCCGACCTCGCGGGGCCGCCCTCCGCCGAACCCGCCGAGCGACCGCCCGCCGAGCGCCGCTCGCCATGGCCACGCCTGCGCGCCGACCTGCGCCTCGCCTCGCGGCAGGTGCGCCGCGGGTGGGCCTCGAGCCTGCTCGTGGTGGCCCTCATCGCCCTGCCCATGACGCTCGTTTCCGGCGGCATCGTGTTCGGCATGAGCCACGTGCCCACGACCGAGGAGACACTCACGGCGGAGCTAGGCCAGGCCGATAGCTGGGTCGCGATCGTGAACGGCCCCGATCCGTCACTGCGCCAGTACCTCGACGAGCCCACATGGTGGGAACTCGACCGTGAGGACATGACCGGCATCCCGGTGAACCCGGAGCAGCCGATGCCCGAGAGCGCCGCGCCGCTGTTGCCGGCCGGGCTCGACCCGATCGAGATCGGCTTCGGCGCCGTCACCGCAGAGACCGCGGGCGGCACCGGCTCGCTCGCCGCCGTCATCGGCGACGCGTGGGACCCCGTCCTCGAGGGACGTTTCGAGATCCGCGAGGGCCAGGCCCCCCGCGCCGCCGACGAGGCGATGGTCTCGCCCGGCGCACTCGAGCGCCTCGGCGCTCGGGTCGGCGACCACCTGGTGCTCACCGAGCCTGCGGCATCCTTCACAATCACGGGAGTCATGACGCAGGCCGAGGACCCCGATGCCGCCGAGCTCGTCTTCCTGCCGGCGACCGCGTCACTCCGGGCCCTGCAGGTGGACGTGACGTCCACGCGCTGGTTCCTCCCGGAGTGGAGTCCCACCGCCGACGACGTGGCAGAGCTCAACAGCGAAGGCCTCGTCGTGCTCGACCGGCAGCTGTACGCCAACCCGGGGGCCGGTGCGGCGCCGGGCTCGTCCGCCGCCTCGGTCTGGTCGATCGTGGCGATCGTGGCTGCTGCCGCAGCGTTCAGCGGCTACCTCGTGGTGCTGCTGGCGGGTGCCGCGTTCTCCGTCAGCGCCCGGCGACAGCAGCGCGCGCTCGCTGTCGCCGCGAGCGTCGGCGCCGGTCGCGGAGACGTGTTCCGTATCGTGCTGCTGCAGGGCACCGTGCTGGGTCTGGTCGGCGGCGTCATCGGCTCCGGACTCGGCATCGGGCTCGGCATCCTGTTCCTGCACCTGCTCGACGACGGTTCGGCTGCCGCGTTCTGGGGGCTGCACGTCCCGTGGCCGGCGCTCGTCGGTGTCGTCGTGTTCGCCGCGATCGTCGGCACGCTCGCCGCGCTGATGCCGGCGCGCGCCGCCACCCGCGGCGAGGTCATCGCTGCGCTGCGCGGCGCGCGGCGCCCGGTGCGCGTGCGCACCGACCGGCCGCTGTGGGGCTCGCTGCTGCTGGCGATCGGCATCGGCGTCACCGCGGCATCGGGGACCGTGCTCGCCACGGTCGAACCGATCGAAGGGGGCTCCCCGCACCCGCTGTGGGTCGCCGGCATCATCGGCATCATCGCCGGCCCGCTGCTGCTGCAGGTGGGCGTCATCCTCGCCGGTCACTGGCTGCTGACATTGCTTGCCCTCGTGTTGTCGCGGCTGGGCCTGGCCCCGCGCATTGCGGCCCGCGACGCCGCGGCCAATCCGGGCCGCATCGTTCCGGCCCTCGCCGCCATCGCCGCCGTTGCGTTCCTGTCGTCGGCTGCGCTCGGTGGGGTCGCGGTGGGCTTCGGTGCCGCGGAGCGTGGCTGGTTCTACCAGGCACCAGTCGGCGGCGTCGCCCTCGTCGCGTCGCTCGGGAACGGGGACGGGGACGACCGGGATGCGCTGCTCACCGTCGGCGAGGAGCGAGCGCGATCGTTACTCGCCCGCACCGACCCGGCAGCGGTCGCGCTCGTGCGCACCCAGGGCTGGCCCGGCGTGTACGACGAGTCCGGCCGGTTGCAGAATCCCGAAGCCACGGTGGTCGCCCCGGCGCTGCAGGACTACGTCGACTGCGCGGATGCTGCGCCGGGAAACATGGACTGCCTCCCGGCCGGTGCTGCGGCCCTTCAACACCACCACGCCCTGGCCGTGGTCGACGGCGCCGACCTCGAGGCAGCGCTCGGGCTTGCCGTGCCAAGCTCCGCCCGCGCGGCCTTCCGCGCCGGCGCGGCCATCGTCACCGACCCCCGGTTCCTCACCGACGACGGCCGTGTCGAGGTGGGCACGGTGACCGTGAAGCAGATCGACGGTGCCTGGGATGCCACCATAGGGGAGTCGCGCGAGGGCCGCTCGCTCGAGGTCGTCGATCTGCGTGCGCCCGTGGCGTTGCCGTGGGGCGTGGTCATCGCGCCGCAGACGGCCGAGCGCCTCGGCGTCGGGTACGGCGGTTTCACCCTCGTTGCCGCGTACGACGAGCCGCTGTCCGTGACCGCGATGGACCGGCTGCGCGCCGGCACCGAGGCCGCGTCGCGGACAGACGGCGACGTCTATCTGTGGCCCCACTTGGAGAGCGGCCCGCCCGCACCCGCCAGCTGGCTGTGGCTCATCCTCGGCGCCACGAGCACGCTCGTGGTCGCCGCGAGTGCGGTCGCTCTCGGCCTCGCGCGGGTCGAGCGCCGTCCTGACGACGCGACCCTCGCCGCCGTGGGTGGCAGCAGGCGTCTGCGCCGCGGCATCGCGCTGTGGCAGGCGCTGGTGATCACCGGGCTGGGCACCGTGACGGGTGCGATCGCCGGCATCCTGCCGGTGTGGGGCGTCGTGCTCGCCAGCCAGAACAACTACAACCCTCCGCAGCTCACCGACCTGCCGTGGGGCTGGCTCACGCTGCTGGCCGTCGGTCTGCCGCTGGCGATCGCGATCGTGTCGTGGCTCGTGCCGCCGCGGCATCCGGATCTCACCCGCCGCACCGCCATCGCATAGCCGCCGCGATCGGGTGGCCGGGGCAGATCCCGGCCGCCCAGAACTCCTCACCAAACCTCTTGTGAGCGCTAACAGTGAGCGCTAACATCATGGCCACGATCCCAGCCGGGTCGCCCATGCACCAAGGCGCACAGCCGCGCCGAGGGGGGAACAGGGAGGTTTGTTCAATGAAGAAGAAGCTCATCTCGATCGCGGCGGCAGCGGGGCTGCTGCTCGGTCTCGCGGGCTGTGCCAGCGGGGGCGGCGGAGCCGGAGGCGGCGAAACCGAAGGCCCCAAGGCCGTCGAGGATCTCGTCGTCGGCTTCGCCCAGGTCGGTGCCGAATCCGGGTGGCGCACGGCCAACACGAAAGACATCCAGTCCGCGTTCGAGGAGGCCGGCATCGAGCTGAAGTTCTCCGACGCGCAGCAGAAGCAGGAGAACCAGATCAAGGCGATCCGCTCCTACATCCAGCAGGGCGTCGACTACATCGCCTTCTCGCCCGTCGTCGAGACCGGCTGGGACGCGGTGCTCAACGAGGCCAAGGCCGCCGGCATCCCCGTCGTGCTCACCGACCGTGCCGTCGACTCGCAGGACGAGTCGCTGTACGTGTCGTTCCTCGGGTCCGACTTCATCGTCGAGGGTGAGAAGGCGGGGCAGTGGGTGCTGGAGGAGTACGCCGACACCACCGAGCCGGTCAACATCGTGCAGCTGGAGGGCACGACCGGCGCCGCACCGGCGCTGGACCGTGCCGAAGGGTTCGCCGAGGTGATCTCGGAGAACCCGAACCTCACCGTCATCGCCAGCCAGACCGGCGACTTCACCCGCGCCGGCGGCAAGCAGGTGATGGAGGCGATGCTCAAGTCCAACCCCGACATCGACCTCGTCTATGCGCACAACGACGACATGGGTCTGGGCGCGATCGAGGCGATCGAGGCGGCGGGCATGGTGCCCGGCGAGGACATCAAGATCGTCACGGTGGATGCCGTCAAGGACGGCATGCAGGCCCTCGCCGACGGCAAGATCAACTTCATCGTGGAATGCTCGCCGCTGCTGGGCCAGCAGCTCGTCGACATCATCACCACCCTCAACGAGGGCGGCGAAGTCGAAAAGCGCATCATCACGGAGGAGACGACCTTCACCCAGGAGCAGGCGATCGAGGCGCTGCCCGACCGCCAGTACTGATCGGAAGGACGAGGGGCGGATGCCGCCGGGCACCCGCCCCTCGCCCCACGCCCTGACCGACGCCGGCACGTTCGACGGAGAACACGCACATGACCGAGCCCACCCGCCCCGCTCCACCGGCCGGCCACCCCGACCCGATCGTGGAGATGACCGACATCACGATCTCCTTCCCGGGAGTCCGCGCGCTGGACGGTGTCTCCTTCCGCATGTTCCCGGGCGAAGTCCATTCGCTCATGGGCGAGAACGGCGCCGGCAAATCGACCCTCATCAAGGCGCTGACCGGCGTCTACCAGATCGACTCCGGCTCGATCCGGCTCGCCGGCGACGAGGTGCTGTTCCGCACCACCGCGCAGGCGCAGGATGCCGGCATCTCCACGGTGTACCAGGAGGTCAATCTGCTGCCGAACCTGTCGGTTGCGGAGAACATCATGCTCGGCCGCGAACCGCGCCGATTCGGGTCGATCGACGTCCGGCGCATGAAAGCGCAGGCCGCCGAGGTGCTCGAGGGCCTGGGCCTGGCCATCGATGCCGGGTCGCTGCTCGGCTCGCATTCGCTGGCCATCCAGCAGCTCATCGCCATCGCCCGTGCCATCAACGTCGACGCCCGGGTGCTCGTGCTCGACGAACCCACCTCGAGCCTGGACGCCGACGAGGTCGCGGAGCTGTTCCGCATCATCCGCTCCCTGAAGGAAAGCGGCGTGGCGATCCTGTTCGTCTCGCACTTCCTCGACCAGGTCTACGAGATCGCCGACCGGCTCACGGTGCTGCGCAACGGACGTCTCGTCGGCGAGTACTTGACGCCCGACCTGCTGCGCATCGATCTCGTGCAGAAGATGATCGGCAAGGAGATCGCGACCCTGGAAGACCTGGAGCAGCGGGTGCGGGAGGATGCCGGACCGGGCGACGCGACGGTGTTCCTGCGCGCGCGGGGTCTCGGCCGCAAGGGCGCCGTGGCACCGCTGGACCTGGAGATCCACGAGGGCGAGGTCGTCGGCTTCGCCGGCCTGCTCGGCTCCGGGCGCACCGAGATCGCGCGGCTCCTCGGCGGCGTCGACCGTGCCGACACCGGGGAGCTCACGGTGCGCGGCGACGCGCGGCGGCTGCGCACGCCGCGTCAGGCGCTGTCCGCGCGCATCGCGTACTCCAGCGAGAACCGCCGCAGCGAAGGGATCGTGGACGAACTGACGGTGCGCGACAACATCATCCTCGCGCTGCAGGCCGACCGCGGCTGGTTCCGCCCGATCCCGAAGAAACGCCAGCAGGAGCTGGCCGACAGCTACATCCAGGCCCTCAACATCCGCACCCCGGACGCGGATGCCATCGTGCGCAACCTCTCCGGCGGCAACCAGCAGAAGGTGCTGCTGGCCAGGTGGCTGGCCGTCGCCCCGCGCCTGCTGCTCCTGGACGAGCCCACCCGCGGCATCGACATCGGCGCGAAGGCCGAGATCCAAAAGCTCGTCGTGAGCCTCGCCGAGAACGGCATGAGCGTCGTCTACATCAGCGCCGAGCTGGAAGAGGTGCTGCGCCTGAGCCACCGCATCATCGTGATGCGTGACCGCGAGAAGGTCGCAGATCTCCCCAACGACGACCTCACCGTCGACAGCCTGCTCGCCCTCATCGCCGAGGGTGAGCCCTCCGAATCCGAGTTGCCGCTCACCGACCAGGGAGAACGCGCATGACCGCCGCCCTTGCCCGCTTCGTCTCGAACCGGCTGTTCTGGCCACTCGTGATGCTCGTGGTCCTCTTCCTCATCAACGTGGTCGCCTTCCCCGGGTTCTTCACGATCACGATGCGCGACGGCAACCTCTACGGGTCGCTCATCGACATCCTCCGCAACGGCGCACCGACGCTCATCATCGCCGTCGGCATGACGCTCGTGATCGCCACCCGGGGGATCGACCTGTCCGTCGGTGCGGTGTGCGCGATCTCCGGGGCCGTGGCCTGCAGCATCCTGCTCGGGGCGTCGAACCCCGCCGATCCGGGCGTCGTCGCCGTCGCGGTGCTGACCGCCATCGCGGTGGGCCTGGTGTGTGGCCTCTGGAACGGGTTCCTCGTCTCGGTGCTCGGCATCCAGCCGATCATCGCGACACTCATCCTCATGACCGCCGGCCGCGGCATCGCGATGCTCATCACGGAGGGGCAGATCCTCACCGTGAACAGCCCGCCGTTCAAGGTGCTCGGCGCCGGGTTCTGGTTCGGCATCCCGGTGGCCGTCTACATCGGCGCGACCGTCTTCCTCATCGCCGCCGCACTCACCCGGCGCAGCGCGCTGGGGATGCTCATCGAGTCCGTCGGCATCAACCCCGAAGCCAGCCGTCAGGCCGGTGTCCGGGCGCGGGTGCTGCTGTTCGCCGTCTACACGTTCTGCGCCCTGTGCGCCGCCGTGGCCGGTCTCATCCTCACCGCCAACACGATGGCGGCGGATGCCAACAACGCCGGCCTGTTCATCGAACTGGACGCGATCCTCGCCGTCGTCATCGGGGGCACATCGCTCGCCGGCGGCCGCTACTCGCTCACCGGCACGCTCATCGGGGCGCTGGTGATCCAGACGCTCGTGACCACGGTGTACACCGTCGGCATCCCGCCGATCGCCACGATGGTGTTCAAGGCCGCGGTCGTCACGATCGTGTGCCTGCTGCAGTCGCCGACGACCAACGAGGCGTTCCGGGGATTCCGGCGACGACTGGCCCTGCGATCGGGCAAGGGGGTGGCAGCGGCATGACCATCTCCCTGGCCCCGACGCCCGCCCCCGTGCGCAGCCCGCTGCAACGGGCGACCGGCGGCATCCGTGGCACCTTCACCAGCCCGAAGTACGGACCCGTGCTGGTCACCCTCATCCTGTTCGTGGCGGTCTTCATCGGCGGCGGCATCCGTTACCCGGGCTTCTTCTCCGGTCAGGTGCTGCTGAACCTGCTCGTGGACAACGCCTACCTCATCGTGCTGGCCGTCGGGATGACGTTCGTCATCCTCACCGGCGGCATCGACCTGTCGGTGGGCGCCGTCGTGGCGATGTCGACGATGATCGCGGCGAGCCTGCTGCAGTCGGGATGGCCGGCGTATGCCGTCATCCCGCTGATCCTGCTGGCCACGAGTCTGCTCGGCCTGCTGGTCGGGATCATGGTGCACTACTTCAAGGTGCAGCCGTTCATCGCGACGCTCGCGGCGATGTTCCTCGCGCGGGGCCTGTGTTACATCATCAGCCAGAACTCCATTTCGATCAGCGACCCGACGTTCATCGCCCTCGGGGTGGGCCGCATCCCGCTGGGTGGCGGGCTGTCGATCACCCCGAGCGTCATCATCGCGGTCGTCGTCGTGGTCATCGCGGTGTGGGTGCTGCACCGCACCCGGTTCGGGCGCACCGTGTATGCCCTCGGTGGCAGCGAGCAGAGTGGTCTGCTCATGGGCCTGCCGGTGGCGCGTACCAAGGTGCTGGTCTACGTGATCAGCGGGCTGTGCTCGGGGATCGCAGGCGTGCTGTTCACCCTGTACACGCTCTCCGGGTACCCGCTGACGGCGATCGGCACCGAACTCGACGCGATCGCCGCGGTCGTCATCGGTGGCACGCTGCTGGCCGGCGGCTACGGCTTCGTGCTCGGGTCGGTGCTGGGAGTGCTCGTGCTCGGCATCATCCAGACGATCATCTCGTTCGAGGGCACCCTGTCGTCGTGGTGGACCAGGATCTTCATCGGGGCGCTGCTGCTGGTGTTCATCGTGCTGCAGCGCGTGTTGACAGCGCGACGCCGATGACCGCCGGCGCGGAACGGCCCCGCGCCCCCGGGATAATGATGGGCGAGGCGCGGACGACGACGGCGCCCGAGGGGAGCCGGCGGAGCAGGTGAGTGGCAACGGCGGTGATCGCGGGCGCGTCGCGACGATCTTTGATGTCGCGCGTCTGGCCGGCGTCTCGCACCAGACCGTGTCGCGTGTGCTCAACGACCTGCCCAACGTGCGCACCGCCACCCGCGAGCGGGTGGAGCAGGCGATCACGGAGCTGCGGTACGTGCCCTCGCAGGCGGCGAGGGCCCTGGTCACCCGCCGCTCCCGCACGATCGGGCTCGTGGCCACCGGGCTGCCCGATTTCGGCCCTGCTAGCACCGTGCGCACCGTCAACGAGTCGGCGCGCGACGCCGGCTATGCCGTCATCACGATGAGCCTGGCCGATGCCGAGGTGCCGTCGCTGCGCTCGGCGGCGGAGATGCTCATCCGCCAGTCGGTGGAGGCGATGGTGCTGGTGGTCGACGAGCGCGCCGCACTGGCCGCCTTCGACGGCTGGGAGCTCGGTGTGCCCCTCGTCGCGGTGGCATCCGACGCCCGGCGGCGCGCGCAGCGCGTGACGATCGACCAGTGCGAGGGCGCCCGTGCCGCCGTGTCGCACCTGCTCGAGCTCGGGCACCGCGACATCCGCCACATCGCCGGCCCCGAGGGGTCGATGGATGCCGAGGAGCGGTTGCGCGGCTGGCGGGAGCGGCTCGACGAAGCGGGTGCGCCGGTTCGCCCGGCGGTGCGCGGCGACTGGTCGCCGGATTCGGGGTTCCGCGCCGGGCAGCAGCTGCTGGCCGACGGCGTACCAGGTGCGGTGTTCGTGGCGAGCGACCAGATGGCCGTCGGGCTGCTGCATGCCCTGGAGGCGGCGGGGCTGCGGGTGCCCGACGACGTCAGCGTCGTGGGGTTCGACGACATCCCGGAGGCGGCGCACTTCTCGCCGCCGCTGACGACGATGAGCCAGGACTTCGTCGGGCTCGGCCAGGACGCGATGGCCGCGGTGCTGGCGATCCTGCAGGACGAGCAGTCGCCGCAGTACCCCGAGCCGCGGGTGCCGCAGCTGGTGCTGCGGGCGAGCACGCGCCGGGTCTAGCGCGCAATCGCCTGATCACCGTAACTTCCAGGAAACCCGCCGCCGAGCCACAGAAGTTTCGTGGCAGGCAACCTACGCATCCGATCCGCTCCACGGCGCGGGGGAGAGGATCCAGAGGAACTCGGCCGGGACCGTCCCGTCGTTGCGCCACGTGTGTGCGTCTTTGCCGCGAAAGGTCAGGGTGTCGTGCGGCCGGAGCGCGATCTCCTCATCCGTGAAGACCAGGGTGATCGAGCCGCTCAGGATGAGCACCGTCTCGCTCTCGCAGTTCATCGAGTAGAGGTCGCGCCCGCCGGAGGCGCCCGGGTCCGCGCGTGACCACAGCAACTGCGTGCGGGGCTCGCTGCGGGGGGTGAGCAGCCACTCGGCGACCCCCCTGCCGCCCATGTTGATTGCAGGCGCCGTGGCGAGCGAGATGACTTCGCGCTCCGGCGTGGTGAACAGGCTCCCGATCTCCAGGGACAGCACCTCGCACAGCGCGACCAGAGTTGCGACGCTGGGGGATGCGACATCCCGTTCGAGTCGGCTGATGAAGCTTTTCGTCACACCAGCGGCGTCGGCGACCTGCGCGATGGTGAACCCGCGCTGCTGCCGCGCGTGGCGCAGGCGCGGACCGATCTGCGGCGGGGCCGTCGTGGGGGTCGGCACCACAGGTCGCATGGAAACTCCTCGATTGGTTCTTCGTGCGCGGGATGCGAAAAGGTGCGTGAGTGTCAACTTCCTGGCCTCGCCGCATCCGTCGGCGGCGAGCGGGAAGGGAAACCTGTATGTAACAACCGTTGCCTAGTGTTCAACACGTTACTTCCTCGACGGATCCCGAACCACCGAGCACCAGGAGACTCCCCATGCCTCAGCGCACCCTCGGCCGGATGACTTTCGCCATCACCGGCCTCGCCCTCAGCGCCGTCCTCGTTGCCGGCTGCGCCGCCACCTCCGATGCCCCGGCATCCGCTCCCGATCCGGCAGCGAACGCCGAGAACGAGTTCTTCCAGGCACTCCCCGCCGCTGTGCAGGAGGCCGGCTCGGTCAGTGTCGGCACCGAGGCGTACTACCCGCCCTATGAGTACATCGACGCCGACGGTTCCACGATCGTCGGCCTCGACATCGACCTGTTGGATGCCGTCACCGAGCGCCTCGGCATCGAGTACGAGCTTGACAACGTCGCCTTCGACACCCTGTTGCCTTCGCTGGACGCGAAGCGCTACGACCTCGTCGTCGCGGGGATCACTGACACCGTGGAGCGCCAGGCCAACTACGACTTCGTCGACTACTTCGCCGCAGACCAGGCGATCATCGTCGCGGCAGGCAACGAGGCGGGCATCTCGTCGATGGCCGACCTGTGCGGCCTGACGGTGTCCGTGCTTGTCGACTCCACGCAGCAGAGCCTGCTCGAGGAGGAGAACGCCGGTGCGTGCGCGGGCGAGCAGATCGACATCCTCACGCAGCAGAGCGACACCGAGGCGCTCATGCAGGTGCAGTCCGGCCGCGCCGCGGCGCTGCTGACGCAGGAAGCCGTCGGCATGTACAACGCATCGCAGATCGGCGGCGGCACGGCCTTCGAGGTCGCCAACGAGGGATCCATCGAGCCCATGCCGCTCGGCTACGTCTTCGCCAAGGGCAATGACCAGCTGCGCGACGCGTTCCAGAAGGCGCTGCAGTCGCTCGTCGACGACGGCACGTACGGCGACATCATGAGCTCCTACTCGCTCACCAACGCCGCCCTCGACGAGATCACCGTCAACGGCGCAGAGTGACCCGACCCATGACCGCGACACACATCTCCGAGGCGGCGGGACGCAGGGTCGTGCCCGTCCGGCACTACGGACAGTGGGCCGCCGCCATCGTCGTGCTCGCCCTCGCGGGTGCGCTCGTCTGGCAGGTCGCCACGCGCAGCGTCGTCCGCTGGGAGCTCATCTTCTCCCGCGTCGGTGCGACGGCGATCCTCGAAGGCATGACGATGACGGTGCTGTTGACCGTCGTCAGCATGATTGTGGGGGCGGCGCTCGGAGTTGTGGTCGCGGTCATGCGGGTCTCCGGCAACCGGATGCTGGCCTCGGCGGCGTGGCTCTTCGTCTGGATCTTCCGTGGCACCCCCCTGCTCGTGCAGATCCTGATCTGGTTCAATCTGGCCCTGTTCATCCCCACGATCGGGTTCGGCGCCGCGGAGATCAGTCTCAACGTGCTCATCTCCCCGTTCACCGCCGCGATCCTCGCGCTCGCACTCAACGAGGCCGCCTACGTGTCGGAGATCGTCCGGGGCGGACTGCTCTCGGTGGACCGGGGCCAGTACGAGGCAGCGGATGCCCTCGGCATGGGCCGCGGCCAGGCCCTGCGTCGCATCATCCTGCCGCAGGCGATGCGGTCGATCCTCCCGCCTATGGGCAACGAGCTCGTGACCCTCCTGAAGGAGACCTCCCTCGTCTCGGTGATCGGCGCCGGAGAGCTGCTCTACCGCGCCCGCCAGATCGGAGCCGCCGACTACAGCGTCATCGAGATGCTCTTGGTCGCGAGCGTCTGGTACCTGATCCTCACGACGATCGCCGGCATCCTGCAGGGCTGGCTGGAGAGGCGGTTCTCGCAGAGCCTGCAGCAACGTCAGCCCGGGTGGGCGGCGCGCATGTTCGGGTTCCGTCGTGATCGGGGCGGTGAACCGGCGCTTTTGACCGGACCGGCCCCCGTCATCGCCACCACTGACAGTGTCCGCACGGATGGAGGATCCCGATGACCGGCATATCGAACCCGCCCCTGGTCGTCGTGGACGGCGTGCGGAAGGCGTTCGGCCCACACGAAGTGCTCACCGATGTCAGCCTCCATGTGCAGGCCGGCGAAGTCGTCGGCATCCTGGGGCCGTCGGGATCAGGGAAGTCGACCCTGCTGCGCTGCATCAACCACCTCGAGGAGATCGACCGCGGTGAGATCCGCGTCGACGGCGTCCTGGTCGGGTATCGCGAGCACCGCGGGCGCCCACACGAACTTCGGCCCCGCGAGGTCGCCGAGCGCCGCCGGGAGATCGGGATGGTGTTCCAGCGGTTCAATCTGTTCGGGCACATGACCGCCTTGGAGAACGTGGCTGAGGCGCCCGTCCGGGTGCTGCGCCGGTCCAAGACCGATGTGCGCGCCGAGGCGCTCGCCCTCCTCGACCGCGTCGGGCTCGCCGATAAGGCCGGTCACTACCCTGCCCAGCTGTCCGGGGGACAGCAGCAGCGCGTGGCGATCGCGCGCGCGCTGGCGATGCGCCCCAAAGTCATGCTGTTCGACGAACCCACGAGTGCGCTCGACCCCGAGCTCGTCGACGACGTGCTGGGCGTCATGCGCTCCCTCGCTGATGACGGCATGACGATGATCGTCGTCACGCACGAGATCGCCTTCGCCCGCGACGTCTGCGACCGGGTGGTGTTCATGGCCGACGGCGTCGTCGTCGAGCAAGGACCGCCCGCGCAGGTGATCGACGACCCGCAGCACCAGCGGACCCGCACGTTCCTGCGCCGCGTGCTCGGTTGACCCGTACACGATCCAAGGAGACCGAACGATGAGACTTGGCGAAGCCGTCGCCCACCAGCTGGCGCTGCGCGGCGTGGATACCGTGTTCGGCATCCCCGGCGTGCACACGATCGAGATGTACCGGGGGCTCCCGGCCGCAGGCATCGCGTCGCACCCGGCCCGGCACGAGCAGGGCGCCGGCTTCATGGCCGACGCCTACGCACGGCAGACCGGCGAGGTCGGCGTCGCACTCCTGGTGACCGGCCCCGGACTGCTCAATGCCCTCACGCCGCTCGCGCAGGCCTGGCACGACTCGGTGCCCGTCCTCTTTCTCGCCGCGGACACTGCGACGGCAGACCTCGGTCGGGGACGAGGCCCCCTTCACGACGTGCGCGATCAGGTGATGGCCGCGTCGGGGGTCACCGCTCACGCGTGGCGACTGACGGATGCCGCGGACCTCCCGGCGCTCCTCGACGCGGCCTGGCGGGCCCTGCGCGCACCGCGACCGCGACCGGTCGTCATTTCGCTGCCTATCGACCTGCTCGCCGCCGATGTGTCGGACGCCCTTGCCGCCGCTGCGCCGGCACCGCTGCCGGCGCTCGCCGCGCCGGACCAGGAGACCGTGGAGCAGGCGGCGGCGGCCCTGCGCACGGCGTCGGCGCCCGTCATCCTCTGTGGGGGAGGCGCGCGGGGCGCGACGGCGCAGGTGCGCCGCCTTGCCGAACTGCTGGACGCCCCGGTCATCACCACGGGAAACGGCGCCGGCGTCCTGCCGGGCGACCACCCCCTGTCCGTGGGGCCGCTGCTGCCGCTGGAGGGCGGGCACGCGCTCGTGCGGGACGCCGACGTGGTGCTCGCGGTGGGCACCGAGTTCTCCGGCGCGGACATGCTCTACAGTGGCCGCACCGTCGAAATGACGGGCACCCTCGTGCGTATCGACACCGATCCCGCGAACCTCCACACGCCGCTCGCCGCCGATATCGCCCTGTGCGCCGACGCCGCACTCACGCTCGATGCCCTCGTGGCTGCTCTCCCGGTGCGCTCGCCGGCCACGGGGGACACGGGGGCCGCGCGAGCTGCGGCGGCGGTCGCTGCGAGCGACTGGACCGACCAGTCCCTCGCCCACCTCCCGTGGGTGACGGCGATCGGACGGGCCATGCCGAGCAATGCCGTGCAGGTGCTCGACTCCACGCAGCTCGCGTACACGCTGCATCAGGTCGTCACCCCGGACGAGCCGACGGCGCGCATCGCCCCGTACGGACTCGGCACGCTGGGACCTGCCCTGCCCATGGGCATCGGCGCCGCCATCGCGGAGCCTGAGCGCCCCGTACTCGTGATCGCCGGAGACGGCGGCGCCCTGTTCACACTGACCGAGCTCGCCGGCGCCGTGGATCTCGGACGGCAGTTCACGCTCCTGATCTGGGACAACCGCGGGTACGGCGAGATCCGCGACTCGTTCGACCGGGCGGGTGCTCAGCGCATCGACACCGAAGTGACTGCGTTCGACCACGTGCTGATCGCGCGCGGCTTCGGCGCCGAGGCCGTGGGTGTGGAGACTCCCGAGGCCCTCGAGCGGGAACTCTTCGCCGCCATGCGGCGCGACATCGCGACGGTCATCGTCGCCCGAGGATTCTGACCGCGTCGACGGTCGATCAGACAGTGGAAGAAGGACGCAGATGAGCGAGTTCGATTCGACGATGGAGGTTTCCGACGGGCGGTTCCACCGCCTCATGGGTCCCGAGGGTGCCCCCGGCTTCCTCGACCATGCGGAGCTGGAGAGCACGTGGGGGCGCCGCTGGGGAGCCGCCGACGAGGTCGGCCGTCTTCGCGCTGTCCTCATGCGCCGGCCCGCCGCATGCCTGGCCGAGCTCACCGCCGACATGTACGACGCGTCCGTCGACGCGCTCGTCGAGCCGCACGGTCGCGGGTACTGGACCGGCCGGGAGGCACCGGACATGGACCGGGTTCGCGCCGAGCACGACGGGTTCGCCCAGCTCCTGCGCGACAACGGGATCGAGGTCGTGTACGCCCCCGATCTCCCGACATTCCCCAAGGCGGTCTACACGCGCGATCCACTCGTCACCATCCCGGGTGGGGCCATCATCGCCCGCACCGCCGCGCGCATGCGCCGAGGTGAGGAACAGACCATCACGCAGGCCGTCGCGGGGGCGGGAATGCCGATCCTCGGCACCATCACGGGGGAGGGCATCGTGGAGGGCGGTACGTTCGTCAAGGTCCGCCGCGACCAGGCGTTCCTCGGCACCTCGGTCCGGACCACACCGGAGGGATACCGCCAGCTCGCGGCCCTCCTCGACATCCACGGCATCACGCTGCACCGGGTATCGCTGCCCGGATACCTCATCCATCTCGACATGTGCTCGTCGATGGTGGACGACGATCTCGCCCTGGTCAACACGCGCCTCGCGCCGTACGACTACATGGCAGCCCTGGAGGCTCTCGGTATCGAACTCGTCGAGGTCCACCCCGCGGAGGAATGGGCCAGCAACCTGCTGGTGCTCGACCGCCGCCGCGTCGTCATGCCCGATCACCTGCCACGTACGGCCGAGCGGCTCGCAGCGAAGGGCGTCGAGGTGCTGACCGTCCCGTACCGCGAGATCCTGAAGAACGGTGGCGGGCTGCACTGCTCGACCATGGAGCTGCAGCGGGACTGGGCATGAGCGGCGTCGACGCGCAGGACTTCCTCGCCGACTTCGTCCGGATGTCGGCTTTCGGCGCGACCGCGGGCGGCGGCGTCGACCGGCAGGCCGGAACGGACGCCGACGGCGATGTGCGCGCCTGGTTCGCCGAACTGCTCCGCGCACACGGCTTCGTGGTGCACCAGGATGCCATCGGCAACCTCTTCGGACAGGTCGAACTCGTCCCCGGCGCACCGTATGTGCTGTTCGGCTCGCACCTGGACAGTCAGCCGCTCGCCGGCCGGTACGACGGCGCGTACGGCGTGCTCGCCGCCGTACACGCAGCCGTCCGCGTTCTCGCCGCGCACCGCGAGGCCGGGACGCGCCCGCGCTACAACATCGCCGTCGTGGACTGGTTCAACGAAGAGGGATGCCGGTTCAAGCCGAGCATGATGGGTTCGGCTGTGGCAACCGGCAAGCTCCCGCTGGAGGTCGCCCTGGACACGACAGACCCCGCCGGGACCACGGTGCGGGAGGCGCTGGAGCGGCTGGGCGCCGCCGGCGCATCCTCTCTGCCTGAGATCGCCGCCTACGGTGAGATCCACATCGAGCAGGGCCCCACAATGCAGGAAGCGGACGTGACGATCGGCGCGGTCGCGCAGACGTGGTGCGCCAACAAATACGAGGTCGTCGTCCACGGCGAGCAGGGGCATACCGGATCGATGCGGATGGCCGACCGCCGCGACGCCCTCCTCGGGGCCGCGCACGTGATCACGGCGGTGAACGACCTCATCCGCTCCTTCCCGGAGGAGACTCTGCACACGACGGTCTCGGAGATGTACCTGGAGCCCAACTCGCCCGTGACCATCGCGCGGGAAGTGCGGATGCTCATCGACCTCCGGGCCGAGACCACCGACGAGCTCGAGCGTGCGTTCGCACTGCTGCAGCAGCGGATCGCCGACATCGAGGAACGCACCCGCACGCGCGTCGAGTTCCTCTCCAGCTCGGTGTGGCGCTCCGGCCCCTTCGTCGAAGCCGGAGTGCGGCTCGTGGAGGAGGCAGCCGCCGGCCTGGGGCTCACCCACACGCGGGTCAAGACGCTCGCCGGTCACGACGCGACCAACGTCAAGGACATCGTGCCCACGGTCCTCGTGTTCATCCCCAGCGTCGACGGCATCTCGCACAATGAGAAGGAGTTCTCCACCGACGCGGACATGCTGGCAGGACTCGACGTCTTCGAGAGAGTCGTCGCTGGCCTCGCCGACGGCGTCCTCGACGCGGTGCGCTCATGACGGCGCGCCCGGTCGCCCTGATCACCGACGTCACCGATCTGTCTCCGCAGCCGGCGCTCCGCATCCTTGCGGACGCCGGGTTCGACGTCGAGGTGCTCCGCTGGGACATCACGCACGAGGTGCCGGAGCACGCGCGCAGTGCGGTCGCGGCACTCGCCGGCTACGCCCAGCTGGGGCCCGACTTCTTCGCGGCGTTCCCGCACCTGCGATGGATCGGCACAGCGTCCACAGGCAGCGACATGGTGGATGCGACGGCCGCCGCCGCGCACGGCGTGACGGTGCGACCGCTCGCCGGGGCGTCCACGGAGGAAGTCGCCACGCACGCCCTCGCCCTCACGCTCGCTGTCGAGCGAGACCTGCACCGCGCGCAGGGTGTGGTCGCTGCGGGTCAGTGGACGGATGCGTTCGACCGCCTGCCGCGCCGTCTGAGCGAGCTCACGCTGGGGCTCTGCGGGCTCGGACGCATCGGCGCCCGGTTCGCCGAGCTGGCGCGCCCGCTGTTCGCCCGCGTCATCGGGTACGACCCGTCGGCCAACGCCCCCGGCGTCGAGCCCGTGGGCTTTTACGAGTTGCTGGCGCAGAGCGACGTGCTGTCGCTCCACCTGCCTCTGCTGCCGCAGACCCGCGGCCTGATCGGCGCGTCGGAGATCGGGCGGATGCGTCCCGGAGCCTCGCTCATCAATGTGTCCCGCGGGGAGCTCGTCGACCTCGCCGCCCTGGCAGCTGCGCTCGACGACGGGACGCTGCGGGGAGCCGGACTCGACGTGCTCGACGCGGAACCGCCGCGATCCGACCACCCCCTTCGCACACACCCCCGCGCTGTCGTCACACCGCATGTGGGTTTCCTGTCGGCGGCCTCACTGCGCACCTACGAGTGTGAGCCCGCGGAGGCGCTTGTCGCGTGGTGGTCCGACCTCGGCTAGGACGCGATGACCGGGGACGCTCCGGCCGCCGCGATGATCTCGGCGAGGTCGCGCGGACGGCTCCACATGGGCCAGTGGCCGGTCGGCAGGTCGACGAACTCGACATTCTCGAGCTTGGCCACCTCGGCGAACATGGGGTGGCCGGCATCGGCCAGCTCCCTCCCCTGCGCGCTGGGGATCGAGCAGCACACCAGGGTGGCGGGGACCTGCAGCCGTGCCTCGTCGGTCAGCTCCACCGGCTGGCGCAGCACGGGGCCGGGCTGCGGGACGGCGCGGGACCGGAAACGCGCGAGAGCCTCGGCGCTCAGGCCCTCAAGGCTCGCCTGCGCACCGAGCGTCTCGAAGGGCGGCAGCGGAAGCTCGTCGAGGTCTTCGGGGGTATCCGGGGCGAAAGCCATGCCGGGCGTCGCCGGGCCGCTGTCGACCCAGACCACGCGCCGCACCAGTTCGGGATGCCGGTCGAGCACCAGGCTCACCGGGCCGTTGGCGCCGCTGTGCGCCACGACGACCACAGGTTCGCCGTCGGCAGCTGCGGCCATGACCCGCTCGATCGCCGCCACCTGGTCATCGAGGGTGCGGGAGGCTCGTTCGGAGTCCGCCTCGTCGAGGCCCGGCAGGGTCACGGGGAGCGCTCGACAGCCCCTCGTCGTGAGGTGCTCGAGGACTTCATCCCAGGCCCAAGCGCCGAGCCAGTGGCCCGCGATCAGGACGGTGGTCGCCTCGTTCGTGTTCGTCGCCATGTCCCGATCTTCGCAAGCGCTCTGGACAACGGGTTGTCACTATTTCTGGCAGGATTTGTCCCGGGGTGGGCACATGAAGCGAGCGGAGCGGCTCCACGCGATGTCGGAGATGCTGCGGCGCAGCGGCTCTCGCGGATGTACCGCGCAACGGCTGGCATCCGAGTTCGAGGTGTCCGTGCGCACGATCAAGAGGGACCTCGACGCACTCGAGAACAGCGGTGCGCCGATCTGGTCCCGCCCCGGCCCCGGCGGCGGCTACGGACTGGCGGCTGCAACGAACCTGCCGCCGGTCAGCCTGACACCCGCCCAGGCCGTGGCGCTTCTCGCGGCGGTCTCATCTGCCCGCGATGCCCCCTATGCGGATCTCGCTGCGGTCGGCGTTCGGAAGATCTTGGACGTCCTCGACCCTCGAACCCGAATGAAGGCCGACGAGCTCGCCCGGCGCGTCTGGATCGACTCTCCAGCTCCTGCAACCCGGGCGATCAGGTCCGCGATTGAAGAGGCGATGGCCGACCAACGCGTCGTGCGCATCCGTTACACGTCGGGCGACGGCACCGAAACGAGCCGCGACGTCGAACCCCTGATGTTCGCATCGATGAACGGCCGCTGGTACGTGGTCGGCTGGTGCCGACTGCGCAGCGATATCCGGTGGTTCCTCGTGAGCCGCATCCAGCACGCCAGCGCAACCAAGATCCCCTGCGGTGACCACAGCATTCAAGAAATCGGCGCCCCGCCGGCTACAGCCAGATCCGTGGAACGCGTTTAGCGGACTCGCCCCGCGGGGTCCGGCGCCGGTGCGGGCGCCGACGAACGACGGACGATGACCTCCGTCGCGCGCCGTGGAGCCGGCGGTGGCGCGGCGCCCTCGATGCGCGCGATGAGGCGCTGCACCGCCGCGCGCCCGGTGGCGTCGAAGTCGTTGCGCACTGTCGTCAGCGGCGGATCGAAATATGCGGCTTCCGGAATGTCGTCCACGCCCACGACGCTCACATCGTCGGGTACGCGCAGACCGCGCTCTTTGAGGGCCAGCATGACGCCGAGGGCCATCTGGTCGTTTGCGACCACGTAAGCCGTGGCATCCGGGAGCTCGGTCAGCTCCGCCACCGCCCGATACCCCGAGCCCGCGGACCAGTCGCCGTGAAGCGCCCCGGCAGACTCCAGCCCCAGGTGAGCGGTCGCCGTCTCATACGCGTGCTGGCGCCCGCGCGCGGATGACCAGGTCATCGGTCCCGCCATGTGCAGCAGTCGCCGATGCCCGAGCGAGGCGAGGTGCTCGACGAGCGCGGTGGTCGCCGTCTCGGAGAAACTCGAGTGGGTTGCCGCTTCGGTCTCCAACTGCACGGGAACCCCGAAATCCACCTCGGCCAGCGCGCGGAGCATCGCGTCACTGGAGGCAAGGGCCAGCACGCCCGCAAAGGCGTGCCGTGTCAGCAGTTCGAGCGACTGCTCGATCGCGGCGGGGCTGTGCATGTCCACGAACACCAGATCCAGCACGTACCCGGCGTCCCGTGCCGCGGCGCTTGCCCCCTCTGCGATGCGGCTGGGGCCCACCTCCGACGCCTCGTGGGTGAACGCGGCGATGCGGTGCGACCGGCCGGACTTCAGGCTCCGCGCGGTGAGATTCGGGCGGTAGTCCAGCTCCTCGAGTGCCTGCACGACCTTCGCGCGGGTCTCGGGGCGGATTCCCTCATACCCCTTCAGCAAGCGGCTCACGGTCTGATGCGAGACGCCGGCCGCCGTGGCCACGTCGTAGATCGTGGAGGGACGGCGCGACTCGGTCGGCGCCCCGCCCAGCGGCGCCATGTCGGGTGTCATTGGCCGATGTCCTCTCGGGTAGCCCCGCGATCCTACTCTTGACGCGGTGATGTTGTCGGCAACATAGTAGGACGCGAGCCGACGATGTTGTCGAAAACATGCGACGTCCATCGTCCCCGGATACGACGATGGAGCCGAGAAGATGACCTCCCACCCGCGGCCCGAGTCCAGTGGCATCCTCTTCGGAGCCGCTTACTACGCCGAGTACCACCAGAGCGAGCGCACGGCGACCGATCTCGATCTGATGAAGGATGCCGGGTTCTCGGTGATCCGCGTGGGTGAGTCGGTGTGGTCGACGTGGGAACCGCGGGATGGCGAGTTCGACCTCGAGTGGCTGCAGCCGGTTCTGGACGGAGCCCACGAGCGGGGAATTTCGGTGATCCTCGGCACGCCGACGTATGCGGTGCCGCCCTGGCTGCAATCGGCCTACCCCGAGATCGCCGCGGAGGTCCGCACCGGTGAGCCGATGCCGTGGGGGTCTCGTCAGGAGGTCGACTATTCGCACCCCGCCTTCCGGTTCCACG
Source organism: Microbacterium sp. zg-YB36 (assembly GCF_024623575.2). NCBI lineage: Bacteria > Bacillati > Actinomycetota > Actinomycetes > Micrococcales > Microbacteriaceae > Microbacterium > Microbacterium sp. zg-YB36. The sequence goes on along the minus strand of NZ_JANJFD020000001.1, from coordinate 1,641,167 downwards.
CGGAGCGGGTGATCCGCGCCGTGGTCGCGCGATACGCCGACCATCCGGCCGTCATCGGGTACCAGGTCGACAACGAGCCGGGCATGCTGCTGTTCCACAACCGCGGCGTCTTCCGGGGCTTCGTGCGCTGGCTCCAGGCCGTATACGGCGATGTCGACACCCTCAATCGCGAGTGGGGCCTGACCTACTGGTCGCACCGGCTGGCTGATTGGTCGGAGCTGTGGACGCCCGACGGCAACTCGCTGCCGCAGTACGACCTCGCATGGCGGCGCTACCAGTCGGAGCTCACGACCGACTTCATCGCATGGCAGGCGGGGATCGTGCGCGAATATGCGCGCCCGGGGCAGTTCGTGACGACCTGCATCGCGTACGCGCGCCCCGCCGTCGACGACGAGAAGGTGGTCTCGGCGCTGGATGTCACGGCGGGCAACCCCTATTACGCGATGCAGGATCACCTCGACGCGACGCTCGACCTGCCGCCGGCCACTCCGTGGTCGTCGACGGGGGTGGCTGCCCTGTTCCGGCAGGCCGACCGCCTGTACTCCTCGAAGCAGGACCGGTTCCTGGTCACCGAGACCGACGCGCAGTCCATCGGCGGTGCGGATTTCAACCTCCCGCCCTACCCGGGCCAGCTGGTGCAAGTGGCGTTCTCGCTGATCTCCCGGGGCGCGGCGATGATCGAGTACTGGCACTGGCACACCCTGCCCTACGGCACCGAGACCTACTGGGGCGGCGTGCTGCCGCACAGCCTGCGGCCCGGTCGGGTGTACCGCGAAGTGTCGGAGATCGGCGCCGCGCTGCGGGCGATCGGCGACGCGCTGGACGGCTTCGTACCGGATGCCGACGTCGCGTTGCTGTGGTCGAACGACAGCCGGTACGCCTTCGAGTTCGCCCCACCGCTGGCCGCTGCCGATGGCGGGCCTGATCGTCAGTCGTACCAGCACATCTTCGATGCCTTCCACCGCGGGGTCATCGACGCCGGTTCCCAGGCGCGCGTGCTGCACGTCGCGCAGGCGCACGCGTTGGGTGCGGCGGAGCTTGCCGCGCGCTGGCCGGTGTTGGCGGCGCCCGCGCTGTATGCGGCATCGGATGAAGACCTCGACCTGCTGCGCGAATACGCCGCCGCCGGCGGGCACCTCATCGTCGGGATCCGCACCGGCTACGGCGATCAGGAGGCGCGGGCACGCACGGAGGTCGCGCCGGCCCGGCTGGCGGATGCCGCGGGGGTCAGCTACGAGGAGTTCTCGAACCTGGCATCCGACCTCCCGGTACGCGGCGCCGGCGGGTTCGAGACGACCGACGGGACGGCCCAGCGCTGGGCGGACGGGCTGATCGCAGGCGACGCAGAGGTGCTCGCCCGGTACGACCACCCCCGTTTCGGTGATTTCGCCGCGATCACGACCAACGGGCACGGCGGTGGGCGCATCACGGTTGTCGGCACCGTGCCGTCGCCTCGGCTCGCCGCCGACCTCGTCCGCTGGGCGGTGGCCCGGCCGGTGGCCGAGGCCTTAGCGCCCGAGCGCGCACTGCCGGTCACGGTCTCGTCGGGCACGCTGCACGCCGGCGGCCGCGCCTGGTTCATCTTCAACTGGGGATGGGAGCCGCAGGCGGTCACGCTCGCGGCATCCGTGTCCGACGCCGTCAGCGGAGACACCCTCGCCGCCGGCACCGACGTCTCACTGCCGGCCTGGTCGACGAGGGCCTTCCTCGAGCGGTGAGCACCAAGGGATCACACGATCCGACAATCACAGGAGGAACACCATGAGGAAGTCGCGGAGTACAGCAGTGGTGCTGCTCGGCGGAACCGCCGTGCTGGGGCTGGTGCTTACCGGCTGCACGGGCGGAACCGGTGGCGGCGGGGAAGCGCAGGGTGACATCACGCAGGAGGACATCGATGCGGCGATGGAGACGCCGACCGAACTGACCTTCTGGACCTGGGTGCCCGACATCGACCAGCAGGTGGCGATGTTCGAGGAGACCTACCCAGAGATCGACGTCACGGTGGAGAACGTCGGGCAGGGGCTGCCGCACTACCAGAAGCTGCGCAGCGCCATCGAAGCAGGCGAAGGTGCGCCCGACGTCGCGCAGGTCGAGTACCAGTACATCCCCTCTTTCGTGCTGAGCGAGTCGCTGCTGGATCTTGCCCCATACGGCGCGGACGACATCTCCGACGACTATGTGGAGTGGGCGTGGAACCAGGTCTCACCCGACGAGGCGGTGTGGGCGATCCCGCAGGACGTCGGGCCGATGGGCAATCTCTACCGTGAGGACATCCTCGCGACGGCGGGGATCACCGAGCCGCCCGCGACGTGGGAGGAGTACGCGCAGGCGGCGCAGGCGGTGAAGGATGCCACCGGCTCGTACATCTCCAACCTCGGTGCGACACAGGCCGGCCAGATGATCGGCTTCTTCTGGCAGGCGGGCGTCAAACCCTTCGGCTACGACGGTGCCGAGACCGTCACGATCGATGTCAACAGCGACGAGGCGAAGGCGGTGGCCGACTACTGGACCCAACTGATCCAAGCCGACCTGATCTCCACCGACGTCGACTTCAACGACGAGTGGTACCAGGGCCTGGCCAACGGCAAGTACGCCGGCTGGCTCACCGCCGCGTGGGGTCCGGTGTTCCTGCAGGGCACCGCAGAGGGCACGTCGGGTTTGTGGCGCGCCGCGCCGTTGCCGCAATGGGAAGAAGGAGAGAACGTCTCGGGCAACTGGGGCGGGTCCTCCGACGCGGTGCTCGCCACGAGCGAGAACCCCATCGCCGCCTACGTGCTGGCCGAGTTCATCAACCACGACCAGGAATCGGCGATGAGCCTGGCCACGGAGCAGTTCCTGTTCCCGCCGCAGGTGTCCGTGCTGGAGGATCCGGCGTTCGTCGACCTGAAGTCGGAGTTCTACGGCGGACAGGAGGTCAACAAGCTGTTCGCCGAGATCTCGGAGACGGTCGACACCGACTTCCAGTGGCTGCCGTTCATGGACTACGTCTACTCCAGTTACGAGGAGACCATGGGCACCCAGATCGCCGCCAAGGGTGACATCGCCGCTGCGCTGGATGCCTGGCAGGACCAGCTCGTCTCCTACGCCGAGGACCAGGGCTTCACCGTCGAGTGAGCCACGGGCGGGGCCCGGTCGCACCATCGCGACCGGCCCCCGCCCCCTCACACAACATCAAGGAGCAGCAATGTCGCACTCCCACAGCGCCACCGTCGCCGACGCGCCGCCGCGTCGCGCCGCACCCATGCCGCCGCGGCGCCGCAACGCCGCCACCCGCCGCCAGCATCGCGCGGCGTATCTGTTCATCCTTCCGTTCTTCGCCGTCTTCCTCACGATGCTCGTGGCTCCGCTGGTCTACGCCGGGTACCTCAGCTTCTTCGAGAGCAGGCTCATCGGCGGCGAGCAGTTCGCCGGCCTGGCCAACTACACCCGCGCGTTCGCCGACCCCAACTTCTGGGGCGGCCTCGGTCGCGTGGCGCTGTTCCTGGTCATCCAAGTGCCGATCATGCTGGGGCTCGCACTGTTCCTCGCGCTCGCGCTGGACACCGGCCGGGCTCGGGGATCGCGCACCATCCGGCTGCTGATCTTCATGCCGTACGCGGTGCCGGCGGTGATCGCGACGCTCATGTGGGGCTACCTTTACGGCCCCGACTTCGGTCCGCTCGCGCAGATCGCGCGGGGCATCGGCTGGGGGACTCCGGATTTCCTCTCGCCGGGCAGCATCCTCGGCTCGATGATGAACATCGTCACGTGGGAGTTCATCGGCTACAACATGATCATCATGTACGCCGCTCTCCGGGCGATTCCGATGGAGCTGTACGAAGCAGCCGAGATCGAGGGTGCCGGTCAGTTCCGCATCGCGTGGAGCATCAAGATCCCCTCGATCCGCCCGGCGATCCTGCTGACGGTGATCTTCTCGATCATCGGCTCGTTCCAGCTGTTCAACGAGCCGAGCCTGCTCAATGCGATCGCTCCGGATGCCATCACCAACTCGTTCACGCCGAACTACTACGCCTACAACCTCGCGTTCATCAACCGCGAGCTCAACTACGCCGCCGCGATCGCATTCCTGCTGGGGCTGCTGATCGCCGTGGTGTCCTACGTCGTGCAGTTGGGCGAGCAGCGCCGTGAGCGCCGCGATCGAAAGGGGCTGCGATGACCACGCTCGACACCAGGGCCGTCGTCACCGGCCGACCCGCTCGCGGCGGGCGACGCGCGCTGCGCCGGTATGTGCCGGAGAAGCGGCGCAGCTGGCTGCTGACCGTACTGCTGTGGCTGTGCGCGTTGTACTTCATCCTGCCGCTGTGGTGGCTGATGGTGGCATCCACCAAGGACACCTCCGCGCTGTTCGCGACGTTCGGCCTGTGGTTCGCCCCGGAGTTCTCGCTCTGGGACAATCTGGTCGAGCTGTTCACGGTGCGCGGCGGGCTGTTCGCCCGGTGGATGCTCAACACGGTGGTCTACGCGGTCGTCTCGGCCCTCGGGGCCACGCTGTTGTCGGCGATGGCCGGCTACGCGTTCGCGAAGTACGAGTTCCCGGGCCGCCGGGCGCTGTTCTCCGTGACGCTCGGCGCGGTCATGATCCCGGTGACCGCACTCGCCCTGCCGACCTACCTCCTGTTCGCCCGGGCGGGCCTGACGGATACCCCGTGGGCGATCATCATCCCGTCGCTGGTGAGCCCGTTCGGGGTGTACCTGATGCGCGTCTACGCCGCCGATTCGATCCCCGACAGTCTCATCGAGGCGGCTCGGGTGGACGGCGCGGGGGAGTTCCGCATCTTCTGGCAGGTCGGGTTGCGACTGCTGGGGCCAGGCCTGGTGACGGTGTTCCTGTTCTCGCTCGTGGGGACCTGGAACAACTACTTCCTGCCGCTGATCATGCTCAACACGTCGGAGCTGTACCCGATCACGGTGGGACTGGCGCAACTGCAGGCGGCGGCGTCGGCGGGCGGTGGATCGCAGGCGGTGTTCTCGACCGTCATCACCGGTTCGTTCGTGTCGATCCTGCCCCTGGTGATCGCGTTCCTTTTCCTGCAGCGCTACTGGCAGTCCGGACTCGGAACGGGAGGGGTCAAGGGATGAGGAGACAGCATCGCGCGCTAGCCTGAGCGGCATGCCCGACCCCGCCGTTCCCCGCACCAAGGTGGGCGTGCGCGACGTCGCCGCACTGGCGGGGGTGTCGCCCCAGACGGTGTCGCGCGTGCTCAACGACCACCCGCACATCCGCGACGAGACGCGCCGCCGCGTGCTCGACGCGATGGCGGCGCTGGGCTACCGCGTGAACAACGCGGCCCGCTCGCTCGGCACCGCCACGACCCGCACACTCGGGGTCATCGCCTCGGATGCCACGCTCTACGGCCCCGCCGTCGGCATCGCAGCGCTGGAGACCTCGGCGCGCACGGCCGGCCGCTGGATCGCCACCGCCTACGCGGACGCCGCCGACGCGGCATCCGTCGCCGCCGCCGCGGAGCACCTGCTCGCGCAGGGGGTCGACGGCGTCGTCGTGGTCGCTCCGCACGAGCGCACCCTGGAGACCCTTGCGGAGCTGGGGCTGCCCGTCGCGGAACTGCACGGCGGGCCGGGTGCCGACCGTCAGCGCGAGGGAGCGGCAGCGGCGGTGCGTCACCTCGTCGACCTCGGGCACATGCGCATCGCCCACCTCGCCGGGCCCGCCGACTGGCGCGAGGCCGCCGCCCGCGATGCCGGCGTACGGGCCGCTCTCGCGGCGGCCGGGGTCGAGCCCGGACCGCGGTGGGAGGGCGACTGGTCGGCCGCGGCCGGTGCGGCCCGCGCCGCCGAGGTCGCCGCAGCCGTGCGCGCACCGGGCGGGCCGACGGCGGTCGTCGTCGCGAACGACCAGATGGCACTGGGTCTGATCGCGGGCCTCGCCGCGCGCGGTGTCGACGTTCCGACCGACGTCAGCGTCACGGGCTTCGACGACAACCCGGATGCCGCGTACTACCGGCCCGCCCTGACCACCGTGCGCCTGGATATCGTCGGCGAAGCGCGTCGCTGCATCGGGGACGTGCTGGGTCTGGAGGTCGCGCAGGCCCCCGTGCCTGCGCCGCCGGTGCTTGTGGCGCGCGCGTCGACCGCCCCGCCTCGCTCGTGACACCGATCCCTGTTACCGGTAACATCGACGCAGACACCAATGGAGGATCCGTGAGCATCACGCCCACCGCCACCCGCGACGCCGCGATCGGCGAGGCGATCCGCGCCGGACGCACCTCGCTCGGCATCGAACTCGGCTCGACGCGCATCAAGGCGTGCCTCATCGGGGAGATCCCCACCGACGTGCTCGCCGTCGGCAGCCACGCGTGGGAGAACACGTTCGAGGATCGTCTGTGGACCTACTCCCTCGACGACGTGTGGTCTGGGCTGCAGGCCGCGTACGCCGACCTCGTCGCCGACGTGCAGACCCGGTACGGAGTAACCCCCGACACGTTCGGCACGATCGGCGTTTCGGCGATGATGCACGGCTACCTCGCGTTCGACGCCGCGGGTGACCTGCTGGTGCCGTTCCGCACCTGGCGCAATACCAACACCGGGCCCGCCGTCGCCGTGCTCAGCGACCTGTTCGAGGTCAACATCCCGCACCGCTGGTCGATCGCGCACGTCTACCAGGCCGTGCTCGATGAAGAGCCGCACGTGCCGCGCATCGACTCCGTCACGACCCTCGCCGGCTACGTCCACTGGCGCCTCGCCGGCCGCCGCGTACTGGGCGTCGGCGACGCGTCGGGCATGTTCCCGATCGACTCCGCCACGCACCATTACGACCGCGACCTGCTCGACCGCTTCGCCGGCCTCGGCACCGGCCTGGATCTGGCCGCCCTCCTCCCGGAGGTACTCGTCGCGGGTACTCCCGCGGGCGAGCTGACCGCCGACGGCGCGGCACTGCTAGACCCGACCGGCACCCTCCGCCCCGGCATCGCGCTGTGTCCGCCGGAGGGCGACGCCGGCACCGGCATGGTCGCCACGAACGCCGTCGCCCCCCGCACCGGCAACGTCAGCGCCGGGACGAGCATCTTCGCGATGGTCGTGCTCGAGCACCCGCTGCGCCACGCCCACCACGAACTCGACCTCGTCACGACGCCCGCCGGCGACCCCGTCGCGATGGTGCACTGCAACAACGGCGCCAGCGAACTGGCCGCCTGGGTGGGCATGTTCGCCCGCTTCGCCGAGGCGTCGGGGCAGCCCGTCGACATGGACGCCGTGTACGAGACGCTGTTCCGCGAGGCGCTCACCGGCGACCCCGACGCCGGGGGACTGCTCGCCTACAACCACCTTGCCGGCGAGCCGATCGCCGGCCTTGCCGAGGGCCGCCCGCTGTTCGTGCGCACCCCCGACAGCTCCTTCACCCTCGCCAACGCCATGCGCGCGCAGCTGTACGGCGTGTTCGGCACCCTCGCCCTGGGCATGCGGGTGCTCGAGGACGAAGGCGTGGCGCTGGATCGCATGTTCGCCCACGGCGGCATGTTCCGCACCGCAGGCGTGGCGCAGCGCTTCCTCGCCGGCGCGCTCGGCGCCCCGGTCGCCGTCGGCGAGACCGCCGCCGAAGGCGGCGCCTGGGGAATCGCGGTACTGGCGGCCTACCTGAGCCGCGCAGAAGACACCGACCTGGCCACCTACCTCGACTCTCATGTGTTCGCCGACGCCGATATCGACGTCGCCGAGCCCCGCCCCGAAGACGTCGCCGGATTCGCGACGTACCTCGATCGTTACCGCGCCGGCCTGGCTGTCGAAGCCGCCGCCGTCACCGCACTCTGAACCGCTAGCGAAGGAACTGCCATGCCCCTTTCCACTTCCCTCGACGGCTACGAGGTCTGGTTCGTCACCGGCAGCCAGAACCTGTACGGCGAAGAGACCCTGCGCCAGGTGGCCGAGCAGTCGCAGGCCGTCGTCGACGGCATGTCCGCTCTTCCGGTGCGCGTGGTGTGGAAGCCCGTGCTGAAGGATGCCGACAGCATCCGCCGCCTTGCCCTCGAGGTCAACGGCCGCGACGACGTCATCGGCGTGATCGCGTGGATGCACACCTTCAGCCCCGCCAAGATGTGGATCGGGGGCCTGGACGCGCTGCAGAAACCGCTGCTGCATCTGCACACGCAGGCGAACGTCGAGCTGCCGTGGGAAGACATCGACTTCGACTTCATGAACCTCAACCAGGCCGCCCACGGCGACCGCGAGTTCGGGTACATCCAGACGCGGCTGAACGTCGCCCGCAAGACCGTCGTCGGTCACGTGTCCAACCCGGTCGTGCTCGAGCAGATCGAGCAGTGGCAGCGCGCCGCCGCCGGCTGGCAGGCCGTCCGCACCCTCAAGCTCGCCCGCTTCGGCGACAACATGCGCTTCGTCGCCGTCACCGAGGGCGACAAGACCGAGGCCGAACTGCGCTTCGGCGTGCAGGTGAACACGTGGGGCGTGAACGAGCTGGCGGATGCCGTCGCCGCGGCATCCGACGATCAGATCGACGCCCTCGTGGCGGAGTATCTCGAGCGGTACGACGTCGCCGAGGAGCTCCACCCCGGCGCGGACCGCCACCAGTCGCTGCGTGACGGCGCCGCCATCGAGATCGGCCTGCGGTCGTTCCTCGAGGAGGGCGGCTTCGGCGCCTTCACGACGAGCTTCGAGGACCTCGGTGCGCTCACGCAGCTGCCGGGGCTCGCGGTGCAGCGCCTCATGGCCGAGGGGTACGGCTTCGGCGCCGAGGGCGACTGGAAGACGGCGATCCTGGTGCGCGCCGCGAACGTCATGGGTTCGGGCCTGCCCGGTGGTGCGAGCCTCATGGAGGACTACACCTACGACCTCGTGGCGGGCGACGAGAAGATCCTCGGTGCCCATATGCTCGAGGTCTCGCCGTCGCTGACCACCGCCAAGCCCCGCCTTGAAGTGCACGCGTTGGGCATCGGCGGCAAGGAAGACCCGGTGCGCCTGGTCTTCACCGCCGACCCCGGTCCCGCCGTCGTCGTCGCGCTGTCGGACATGCGCGACCGCTTCCGCCTCGTCGCGAACGTCGTCGAGAACGTCGAAGCCCCCGACCTGCCGAACCTTCCGGTGGGCCGGGCCGTGTGGAAGCCCGCCCCCGATTTCGCCACGAGCGCCGGATGCTGGCTGGCCGCCGGGGCCGCACACCACACCGTCATGACCACTGCGGTGGGCATCGAGGTGTTCCAGGACTTCGCCGAGATCGCGAAGACCGAACTGCTCGTGATCGACCAGGACACCACGGTGCGCGGGTTCCAGAAGGAACTGCGTTGGAACGCGGCGTACTACCGGCTGGCGCAGGGGATCTGACATGGCGCACCTTCCTGCCAGCGGCATCCAGCACACCCTCCGCCACGGCAACTGCGAAGCGGTCGTCGCGAGCGTCGGCGCCTCGCTGCGCTCGCTCACCCACGCCGGTCGCAACCTGGTCGTGCCGTTCGCCGCCGACGAGGTGCGCCCGGCGTATCGCGGCGCGACGCTGGTGCCGTGGCCCAACCGCATCGTCGACGGCCGCTACGTCTTCGCCGGCGTCGAGCACAAGCTCGCTCTCACCGAGCCCGACCGCCGACACGCGCTGCACGGTCTGGGTGCGTGGCTCGACTACGACGCCGTCGACAAGGGTTCCGACCACGTCACCCTGACCGCGACGATCGAGCCGCAGACCGGGTACCCGTGGCGGGTGCGGGTGACCACGACCTTCACGCTCGGCGACGATGGGCTCACCCAGTCGGTGCGCGCCGAGAACCTCTCCGCCCACCCGGTGCCGTTCGGCACCGGCCCTCACCCCTACCTCGTCGCAGGGGAGGGGACGGTGGACGACTGGACGCTGGAACTCCCGGCATCCGACGTGCTGTCTGTCACGCCCGACCGGCTCATCCCGACCACGCTGGGCCCGGTGGATGCCGCGTTCGACTTCCGCACGCCGCGGCAGATCGGCGCGACCGAGATCGACCACGCATTCACGGCGCTGCAGGCGGATGCCGCGGGCGTCGCGACCGTGCGCGTGACCGATGCCGCCGGTCGCGGAGTCGGCATCGCATGGGACGCTGCGTGCCCGTGGGTGCAGGTGCACACCGCCGACCTTCCAGGCGGCCCCGCTCAACCCGGGCACCGCGGCGGCCTCGCCGTGGAGCCGATGACGTGCGCGCCCGACGCGTTCAACGCGCCGCGCTACGACTTCGACCCGGGCCTGCTCGTGATCGAGCCGGGCGCCGTCGCCGAGGCGGGCTGGCGCATCTTCGCGATCTGAGCCGGCTCAGCCCGGCCGGTGCGCACCACGTCGATCGCCGCGCTGTCGCGCGAGGACGCCCGCGGTGGCGCTGTACACGGGCCCGGTCGTCACGGCGGGACGGCCGGCGGCTGCGGCTGAGGTATCCACTCACGACGAAGGGCCCCGGAGTCTCCTCCGGGGCCCTTCGCTTCGTGGGACTTAGTCGCGCAGCTTTTCCTTGACCTCGTTGCGCGTCTGGACGGACTCGCGCTCCGCCTCGGCCTTCTTCACGTCGGATTCGGCCTTGTGCTCGTCGGCCTTGTCCTTGATGCGGTCGGCGGTGTCGTCGAGTGCATCCTTGGCCTTGCGACCTGCGGTCTCGGCGGTACTCTTCGCGTCATCGATGAAACCCATGATTCGCTCCTTTCGTGAAGGCGGCCCGGGTGCTACCCGTCCGTCTAGCGTGACTCCGACGCTATTCGGCGTGCGGCCCGCGGTCACGGGGTTGAATCCGCCGCGCGCAGGTGATATCAGCGCGGGGCACCGCCCGGTCCGCCCATGCCTCCGGCGCTCTGCTGCCCGGCGACGGCGGTGGCGATCGTCGCACCGTCGGCGACGAGCGTGTACGTCTCGCCGTTGGTCAGTCCCGGCGCGGAGAACACCACGTTCTGCGCCTGCTTGGTCGCCGTCACGGTGCCCAGCTGCTCGCCGGACGCGGACACGATCGTGAGCACGGTGCCGGGGGCGATGCCGCCGTTCGCGGTGAACTGCACGGTGGCCTGCGCCGAATCGGCGCTCGGGGCCTGCGCCATGCCGGCGGGGCCGAGGGCCAGCAGCGTGCCGCCGGAAATCGTCACGCCGCCGTCGGCGTCGACGGCGCCGTTCCCGTCGGCGGTGGGGCCGTGAACGATCACCGTGCCGCCGGTGATCTCGATCGGGCCGTTGGCGTCGAGGCCGTCGCCGCCGGCGTCGACCACGAGTTCGCCGCCGGCGATGACGAGGGTCAGCTCCGCCGTCCCGGCGTCGGGTTCGGAGACGTTGATGGCATCGTCGCTGGCGGTGAGCGCGATCGTGCCGTCCTCGACGGTGATCTGCCCGCCCTCGAGGGCCTCGACCGACGAGGTCACGGTGACGTCGCCGTCCGAGACGACCAGCTGCAGTTCGGCGTGCGCCGCGTCATCGCCGCTGGCAAGCGTCACGTCCGCGCCAGCCAGGTGCAGGTAGGCGTTGGTGTTGATGGCGTCGTCCGCGGCGTCGATGTTCACGACTCCCGACTCCAGTACGGCGATCGTGCCGGCCACGATCCCCTTCGCCCCCGACTCGGGGTCGGAGGTCGACCCGCGCCCGGCTTCGATGTCCACGGTGCCGCCGGTCTGCACGACGTCGGTGTACGCGTCGATGCCATCGCCACCGGACACGAGGGCGACGGTGCCGTCCTCGATCGCGACGTAGCCGCGGTCGGCGTCCTCTTCGTTGTCGGCCTTCAGTCCATCCCCGCCGGCGTCGACGGCGATGTCACCGCCGCGGACGACGAGGTGGTCCTTGCCGCGGATGCCGTCGTCCACCGCGTCGACGTCGATGGTGCCTGACTGGATCACGAGGCCGTCGCGCGACGCGATGCCGTCGTTGCCGTTGCCGGCGACCGACAGCGCCCCTGATCCGGTGATCGTGAGGTCGGCGGCGCTGGCGAGGGCCGCGTTCGCCTCGACGTCCTCGGCGTAGCCGTTCGCGTCGCTCAGGGTGCTGGCCGAGCCTTCGGCCAGCACGATCACCGCCTCGTCGGCGGCGGCGATGTCGATGGCAGCGCCGTCGGCGTTGCTGATGTCCACGCCGTCCAGCACGAGGGTGACCGCACCCTCGTCCTCGCTGTCCACGACGAGCTGGCCTTCCAGGTCGCCGCTGAGCAGATAGGTGCCGGCGGCGGAGATCGTGACGGTGGCGCCGTCGATGGTGACGTCGGCCGAGTCCGACGCGCTGGCGCCGGACCCATCGAGCTCGATCTTCACGGCATCCGCTTCGGACCACTCGCCGGCGGCGGGGTCGTCGTGCGTCTGCTGGTTGCCGGCGAGCACCTCCTCGGCGGTGGCGAACCCGGTCAGCGTCGTGTCGACGGTCGTTTCGGGCTCGGCCGTGCTGTCGGGGTTCGCCGCGGGGGTCGCGGCGCCGCTCGCGCAGCCGGAGAGCGTGAGCGCCAATGCGGCGGGAGCAGCCACCAGCCACAGCCGGCGGCGCGACGGGGTCTCGTGAAGGGGTGTCATCTGGTCCTTTCACACGGGGGAAGCAGCGCATTCGGGATGCTTCCATTACGCAAAAGGCAGCTATGTGATCGCTAAGACAGCCCCTAGTCGCCGCTTCGAGTTCACCGCGCGATGGGCGTCGTGGTATCCACCGCGTCCCGCAGTGGTCGGCGCATCACCGCCCAGTAGCGCGTCGGTGTCACGCGGGTGAGCACGTCCACGAGCCGCGCCTGGCGACCGACCATGGTGCGCGGGCGCCGGTGGATCGTCGCGGCGATGATGCGGTTGGCGGCGTCTCCCGGCTCGGTGCGGTACATCGCGGACTGCGCGGCGGCTGCCCGGGCGGCGATGGCCGGGTCGAGCGCCGCGGCGTATCGGCCCCGCAGGATGATCCCCGTCTTCACGCCGGCGGGGTAGATCGCGCCTACCGAGACGGTCGAACCCTCGAGCTCGTGCCGCAGCGCCTCGGTGAACCCCCGCACGGCGTACTTGCTCATCGCGTACGGGATGCGCCCGGCGGGGGCGGCCAGCGCGTAGATCGAGACGAGGTGGGTGATGTGGGCTGCCGGGGAGAGGCGCAGGGTCGGCAGCAGCGCCTGGGTGATGTTGACGGTGCCCCACAGGTTCACGTCCATCAGCCACCGCATCTCGGCCATCGTGAGCTGGTCGATCGACCCGAGCATGGACGAGCCGGCGCAGGTGATGAGGGTCTGCACGTGCCGGTGGGATGCCGCGATCTGCCGGGCCACGTCGGCGACGGCGTCGTCGTCGGTCAGGTCCACGACGTGCGTGGTGTGCCCGGAGCCGGCCAGAGTGGCCGTCACGGCATCCAATCCGCCGGCGTCGTGGTCGATCAGCGCGACGCGCGCGCCCCGGGCGGCGAGGCGTCGGGCCACCTCTGCTCCCATGCCGGCGGCGGCCCCGGTGATGACGCTCGTCGCGTCGCGGACGTCGAGTACTGGCATCCCGGCCCCTTTGCTGGTTTCCTGCGTCGATTCTGGCGCATCCGCCGCCCTAGGATCGTTGCAAGGGGGTGCCGTGGCGCAGCGCAGGAAGGCGAAGCACGACGACATCGTCGCCGAGGGTCTTTACATCGCGTCGGCGGCGACGCGGCTGGCGCTGAAGAACCGCATCCTGGTGGATATCCTCACCGGTGGTCAGGACTTCAAGGTCGAGCAGTTCGTGCCGCACGCGAAGGAGACCCTGCTGGATCTGGCCGAGGAGGCCGAGGCCGACGCGGAGCGCGCCGAGCGCGAGCGCAAGGCGGCGAAGGGCCGTCACTCCGACTCCGGCGGCACGCACGACTACCGCAGCAAGGACGTGCGCAACCTCCGCAAGCGGGTGCGCCAGTCCCGGCACATCGCCAAAGAGCTGCGCGAGCGATCCGAGAACGCCGAAGAGCTCGAGAAGCTGGTGGAGGATGCCAGGGATGCGGCGTGGTCCGAGGTCGCCAAGAACATCGACCGCACGCTGAGCATCGAGGCGGCACGGCCGGACCTCGAGCCCGACTACGGGCAGATGCGCCTCGCGCGCATGCAGGCGCTGCGCATGGTCGACCTGCCGAAGCTGCGCGCACATCGCCGCGCCGTGGAGCGCGCCGTCGCCGACCGCGGCGCAGCCGACGGCTGACGCGCCGACACGGGGCCGATTCGCGCACCGTGCTCACGTCGGGTAGGCTTATCGACGGCCCGAGCGAGAGCAAAGGCCATGCGCCCGTAGCTCAATGGATAGAGCATCTGACTACGGATCAGAAGGTTGGGAGTTCGAGTCTCTTCGGGCGCACACTGTGTTGAGACAGTAAGAAGGCCGGAACTACGCGGATCGCGTGGGTTCCGGCCTTCTGTCTTGTGTGGCGGGTCTTGGTCGGTCCGGAAGGCGAACAGCTCCGGAACAGCTCCTAGCTCCCGACCGCGCGGAGCTGCGTGACCGGGGCGACCTGCTCTCGCGCCCGGGATGCTGCGGCGTCGAGGGCGTCCATGTCGTCGCTGTCGTTGAACAAATGCGTGTAGGTCGAGTCGGTGATGTTGATGTTCGCGTGGCCCATCCACCGACTCACCTTGCGAATGTCATAGCCCGCGTCCGCGCACAGGCTCGCGAAGTAGTGGCGGAGGTCGTGCCACGTCATGCCCTCGATGCCGAGACTGGCGAGCACCGGCTTGTAGTAGTAGCGCTCCATCGAAGGCGCGTCGAACTGGCGGTCGTAGTCGAGCAGACGCACGTCGCCCGCGCCGCCTGGCACCCGTCCTGGCCACAGTGGCGCGTCTGGCTCGTTTCGGCGTGGGTGCTGGGCAAGGTACTCGGTCAGCTCCCCGATGAGCGAGCGCCCAAGCGGCACATCGCGGGAGCCTCGCGCCGTCTTGGGCGTGCCGACCGCCCAGCCACCTTTGACGCGGGCAACGGTGCGGCGGACTTGCACGTGGGGCGAGCGCCCGAACAGCCGCACGTCGCCGACCCGGAGCGCAGCCATCTCGCCTTGGCGCAGGCCGGTGCTGGCTGACATCCGCACGATCAGGCCGTACGGCTCGAAGGCGTCCATCGCGGTTGCGATCGCGGCGACCTCGGCGGGGTGGAAGAAGCGCCGTTCGACGTGCGGCACGCGCGGCTTGTCGATGACGGAGCAGGGGTTCGCGGTGATGAGACGGTGCTTGACCGCGTAGGCGAACGCCTTGGACAGGGCGACGAACGCGCCGTGCACGCTGGCGGGGCTGTAGCGCTCGCCGGTCTTCGGCGCGATCTTCGTCTGCATGTCCGCGATCCAGGCCTCAATCTCCATGCCCGTGATCGTGGCGATGCGCTGATTCCCGAATACCGGGTAGATGTGCAGCCTGTAGGCCATCTCGTAGCCTGCGGCGGTCTTGGGCTTGAGGCGGTGCGCGCTCGCCGTCATCGAGGCCTCGGCCACGTCGCGGAATGTCTTGGAGTTCTTCACGAGCGCGTCGGTGCTGTTGCCGTCTGCAATCTCGTTTTCGACGCGGAGGGCGAACCGCTCAGCCTCGCGCTTGTTCGGCAGGGTCTTGCGTTGGAACTTGCCGGTCGCGTTGCGCCAGCGGATCGTGTAGCTCTTGCGGCCGTCTTGCAAGGTGTTCTCTTCGACGAATGCCATGAGGTGCTCCTTGGTGAGGAATCGGGATTGCGGATTCAGTACTCGCCGGGGAGTGCCCGGTCGAACATGTGGATGGGGTTGAACTTGCCGAGGAACCAGCTCTTGCCGGTGGCGCGTTCCCAGACGTAGTTGCCGTGGATCGTGACGCTGCCTCTCGCCGAGTTGAGCTGCATGATGATGACGGGGTGGTCGAAGTCCTCCATGACCACGTCGCCGACGCGCAGTGCACCCGCCCGCACCCGCTCGGTGTCGGGGCGCAAGTTGAACTCGGTCCCGAGCGACTTTCTGAGAGGGAGCGGGCGGGTGCGCACGTCAGACCGCCAGGACAGCGGCGCGGAACTCGCGCGTGGCGGGCAGGTCGCCCAGGAGTCGAGGCTCGACGCCTCCGCCTTCGTTCGCGTTGACGACATAGACGCGCACTCGGCCGTCCGGGATCGGCACCAGGTCAGTCACGCGGGCGGCGTGCGTGGGAATCGGCAGGCCAGGACGGCCCTTGCGCTCGCGGAGGAAGACGGTGTCTCCGACTTCCAGCGCGCCGACAGTCACGACGGCTCCGGGGTTGTATTCGGCCATGATGTTGCTCCTTCTGTTCAGGCGGCGTGTGCCGCGCTGGTCGGTTCCTTGGTGAGGCTGGTGGCGTCGGCGGTCGCCTTGGCCGAGAGGCGCTTCTGCACCTTCGCGACGGTGTTGACGGACCACGGCTCGCCGGTCGCGGTGGTGAGGCCGTCTGCATTGAGGGCGTCGGCGGTGGCCTGGAGGGTCAGGGTGAGGCGCAGATGCAGAAGGCGCTCGGCGGTCGTGGCCGGCAGCGCAGAGGGGACGCCGAACCGCTGGCCTCGACGCTTTGCGGCCTGCATGGCGGCGCTCGTCCTCGCGCCGATGATCTCGCGCTCCCACTCGGCGACCGACATCATCACGTTCGCGACGAGCCGTCCGGTCGGCGTCGAAGTATCCACGCCCAGGTCGATGGCGACGACAGACCACTTCCGCGCGTTGGCAAGGGCCAGCAGGCCGGAGAAGTCGTGCACGGAACGCGAGAGGCGGTCGAGCTTCGCCACGACAATGCCCTGCACGTCGCGCTTCTTGGGGTGCAGACGCGCGAGCGCGGCCTGGAGCTGTGGGCGGTCGAGCGACTTCGCGGAGACACCGGCGTCCTCGTACCAGACCACATCCCAGCCGTGGCTGTCGGCGTAGCGCTGGATGGTGTCGCGCTGGGCTTCGAGGCCGAGGCCGGATTGTGCCTGCTCGTCGGTCGAGACCCGCAGGTAGCCGATCATGGTGGTCATCGGTTCGTCTCCTCGGTCGGTGCAGATGCGGATGCAGCGGGATAGGTCTGCACCATTGGCTGGGGTTGCCAGCGCTCGTGCACCAACTCCCAGCGGTCGACGCCGGGGATGAGACCCAAGATTGAGCCGTTGCCCCAGGCAATGTGCAGCGTTCCGGCGTCGTCCGTGTGGAGGATGCGGCCGGTTGCGCCAGGGGTGAGGCGGGTGTGCGGGTCGCTGGTCGAGATCAGCCGCACAAGGCGTTCGGGAGTCTCGTCGTACAGGTCGCCCTCGACGTAGCGGGCGCGAGCACCGGTGTTTGGGTGTCGCGCGGTGTACAGATACGTGGCCTCGATGAAGTCGATACGCCAGCCCGCGTCGTGCAGAGCGTCAGAGAGCTGGTCGTCTGCACCATCGCCGAAGAAGGCCTGACCGCTGCTGGGCGGCTCGAACGTGTCGAGGATCGCCTTGAGCCCCGCGAAGGTGTCAGGCCGCTCAGTGCGCACGCGAGTGAGGGTCGCGTCGTATGCGACCCAGTAGGCCTCGATGCCGCTCACGCCTGGGCCTCGATGTCGATGTGCTGCTGCTCGGCGATGACGACGCCCTCGGCCGTGGCGACTGTGCTGCCCTTGGTGGGGCGGCGAGGAGCGCGCTTCACTGTGGCCTTGGGTGCAGCCTTCGGGGTTGCCTTCGGTGCGGGCTTGTCGGCCTTGGGCTCAGCTGCCTTCTTCGCGGCGGCGGCTTCACGCTCGGCTCGCGCCTTGGCCTTCGCCGCATCCTGTGCAGCACGCTCCTTGGCCGAGTCCGCGATGCGCTTCTGGTTGGCCGGGGTCTTCTGGAACGTCGAGCGGAGTTGGCTACCGATGTAGACGCTCATCGGGTCGACCTTGTAACCCGTCTGCTCGGTCAGCCACTCGGCGTACGCGGTGATGACGGGGCTGACCTCGGCCGGGATGCGGTGGGCCAGGGGAGCGGTCGTCTTGGAGTTCTTCGTGGTGGTCATTGCGTTCCTTCGGTGGTGTCGGTTCGAACGGATGTTCGGATGTCCTGACGAGAGAAGAATGCCTGAAGGGGACCCAGTAGGCAAACTGCTTGGTGTACCGGCGAGTCATGGCGCATTGTGCTCAGCACTCGCTGGGCCAGGGAGCCAACGGGATGGCCGTACCCCTCCCGGGGTAGCCGGAGGCCGTTCTCTTGTGGGAGCGGCCATCCTCGTGTGGCTCCGGTGCGCTACCGCTTGCGCCTCTCGCCCCGACCGTCCGTCATGGTCGCCTCGGACGTGCGCGCCCGCCGCTCGCCGGTGCCTCGGGAACCGGCAGCTCGCCCAGCGGCCTCGGCTTCCTCGGTGGTCGCCCCGTTGTCGAGCGCGGCCAGGTACGCGGCGCGAGCGATGGTCGGGTCCACGAGGCTGGTTGACGTGGACTGGTGCTGGGCGAGCGCTTCGGCCTCCAAGCGCTTCCGCTCGGCGGCGCTGAGTCCGGTGCGGTTCATGCGCCTGCGTTCCTCGGCACGACCCTGCTCGACCTCGGCAAACGCGCGCCGGTCGTGGCGGTTGCCGTCGTACACGGCGTCGGGGTCGCGCGGCACGAGCGGAGTGCGCTCAGCTTCGAACTCCTCCACGACGTACGCATCCTCGACATAGTCGCCGTGGTCGTCCATCACGAGGTCTGCAACCACATCGGACGTGATGTCCTCGAAGGTGCGACCCTTCTCCACGGTCAGCTCGACCGCCTGCGTGCCCGACAGGTTCGCCCGGTCGAGTCCGTCGCGGATTGCAACCAGCCGTGCAGCGACCGGCTGCTTGTCGTCCAAGGCGATCTTCAGCAACGCCGCCATGAGATTGTCCGCCTGCATCAGGAGCCGTACCTGAGCCGCCCTGCGTACCTGCGGGGCTGAGCCTCCGTGCATCCGACACACGCTCGCGCCCTTGACGGCATAGTTCAGACACTGCGTTCCATTCCGCCTCCGTGCAGTGCATACGGTCCCCGAGTCCATACGGTCCAGACCTGATTTCGTCATGTCATCTCTCCAACTTCTGTTTCTCGATCGATATGTGTTCCTAGTGGTCATTTGGTCTGCCGGACCGGGCGGGCTGGGCTTCGTGAAACTTCTCCTCGGGAGGCTCATAAGGGAAAAGTTCTCCGTAGGGCGGACCGCCCGGTCCGGCGTGCGTAATTCATGGGTTCTGCTTCCATCGCAATCCCGACCAGATGCGCTGTTTGCCAGTGAGCGGGGCGTCGTCGGAGGGAGTCTTGAAGCGAGGTCCGTTGACGGATCGTCCGGGGCGAGACACATCGAGCGAATCGACGCGCGGACGGGAGCGATGCACGCCGTGATCCTTGAACATCGGGTGCTCCTCGAAGCGATCGGCGTAGGTGTTGTTCGACCAGCCCTGCTTGTTGTGGAGCTTCGCCCAGGCGTCGAAGGTCTCCCACAGGTCGTTGGCGAGGACGACGCCGGTCTTGTCGAAGACCAGGTGCTCCTCGGCGAACTGCATTACGTCGTCTGCGAGCAGTCGCCAGGCATCCGTCGCCGCCACGATGGCGTCGGGAGCGGGGTCGGGCGTGCGCATTCCGAGCGAGTACCAGCGGCGGGCACCCTCAACCAGCCACGCCAGCACGGCCTCCTCGGGAACCGTGCGGAAGTGGTGCCGCAGTGCTGGGTCGCCGCGCTTCTCTCCGCGCTTGAGGGTCGCGGTGCGGACGAACCGATACGGGAACACGATCATCTGCAACCGACGCCAGGTGCCGTGGTCAGTCTCCGTGACCGGTGGGCGGTGGTTCGACGTGACGAACATGGTGTGTGTCGCTTGCCACACGACCGTCTTGCCGTAGAGCGGACGACCGTCGAGGGTCGCCGTGCCGGCCACATCCTTGAGGCGCTTCGTGCTGAGGCGTCCGCCCTGAGGCATCTCCTCCAGCACGACGAGCCGCTTCCCGCGAAGCTCCATCATCTCGGGCACGGACTCACCCGGCTTGGCGAGCATCACCTTCTCGGGCACCGGTCCCGCGAACGACCCCAGGGCGAGCTTGATGCCGTCGAGGATGCTGCTCTTGCCGTTCTCGCCGCCGCCCTGGAGGAAGGTCACCTTGTCGTGATCGGGCGGGAAGCCGGTGATCGCCTGTCCGAACAGAATTTGCACGTGGTCGTGCAGCTCTTCAGGCAACGCTTTGAGCGCCTTCGTCCATCGGGCGGACACGGCCTTGGGGTTGTAGTTGACGCGGGTGATCGCGGTGAAGCGATAGGCGTCGCTGTGCGGCTCGATGATTCCGGTGCGCAGGTCCACGACGCCGTTGGGCGTGTTCAGGTGGTTGGGATGGTTGTCCCATGCGCCGTAGGACTCCTCCAGAATGCCCTTAAGCAGCGCCGCGACATTCTCGATTCGTGCTCGCTTCAAGAGCGCCGTGATTGCGGTGAGATTGGTGCTCTTCGCCAACTCCATGTCGAAGACTCGCTTCAACTCGATTCGCACGGCCTCGACCACTGCGGTGGAGGACGACGGCTTCCAAACCGTTCCCTTGTTCTCCAGCCAGTCTTTGAGCTGCGAGACATAGGCGAACTGACCCCGGAACCGCTCACCGACGTACACGGCCAGCGGGCCATCTTCGAGCGACGGTGCACCCTTGTCTTCGCCCTTACCCGACGGCTTGCGCGGCTCCCGCGACCAGGCTTGCTCGAGATTGACCTTCGCGGCGGATTCCGAATATGGCGGGTCGTCGTCGTCCTCCACGGCCTGCTGATACGCCTCCACGATGGGCCATGCCTCGTCCTGCGTGTAGCGCTCGTCGCGGAGCTGGCACGCCAGCCACAGCCCGGTGTTGTCGCGTCCTTCATCCTCGGACTTGTCGAGCGCCATCCGGAGCAACTCGGTCGAGTCCCGCCGCGAGGTCTGACCGTGGATCGGTGAAGCCTCGATCAGCTCCAGCAGCTCCTCGGTAGTGCGACCGGCCTTGAACCAGTCGTTGAGGTCTGTGCCCTCGGGGAGAGAAACGACGCGCAACTCTCGAACGGCTGGCGCGAGAGCTGCGACCCACGACTTCGTTGCTTTGCGTCCAGCGGCGTCCGCATCGAGTGCGAGGGCCACCCGGCGACCGGCGAGATGGTCAAGGCCGAGCTTCGGCACGCTGCCTTCGCCATTGGACCCGAACACGACGGACATGCCGCGTGATGCAGGCGCGGCCCAGTCGAACTCGCCTCCGCCGACTGTGACCCAGGCGTCGTCATCCGCGAGGAGGTGGATTCCGGCGAGCCTGGTAGGGCTGCCCTGGCCGCGCGTGTTGATCGTCTTTGGGATGTCGCCCTTCGGATTCGGAAGGTGAAGTCGAACGTTGACGACATCCCCATCGGCATCACGGACGGGGATGCCGATGCGATTGCCGACGCGGTGCCAGCCTTCGGACTCGGCGAACTCGCGACTGACTCCGCGCTCGGCGATGTAAGCGAGGTCGCGGGCTGACAAAGGGGCGAGCTTGGGTGGTGTGGGCGGCGGGGTCGCGACCGCCTTCGCTCCGGTCAGCCGGATCGTGCGTGTGCGTGTACTCATGAGCGAGCTCTCTCAGGTCGTCCTTGGTGAGACGGAATCGTGATCGGGAATCTCGGACGGGGTCACTTCACCCGCGCGCTCACGACGGCACACCACCCTTGGCGGGGATGCGGCAGGACTCCAGATAGGCGTCGAGCTGCTGGATCGAGTACCGCACGACGTTGCCGAGCCGGTAGTACTCGATCTTGTGTTCCCAGCGAGCGCGGTCGAGCTGGGAGGCGGTCAGGCCGGTGTACTCCATGGCCTGTGGCTTGTTGAGCAGGCCGCGGGATGCAGGGTGCTCAGAGGTGGATGTGGCGTCCATTGCAGATTCCTTAGATGAATCGCACTCCGCGAGTCGCGGCGCGCATCAAGATCGCGACATCGGTGATGTCGAGATGGATGCGCCGCCTTTTCTCTCAGCGGGCTTCTTGCCGGACGCCTCCGGGCTTTCGCCAGTCTCCTGGACTTCTTGCCGAGTCTCCTCGGTCTTCTGCCGCCTTTGCTTATCAGCGGACTTGTGCCGGCCACCCGGCGCTTCGCTCCGTCCCCGGAGCTGGTCTTGCTTGCCTGCGACGCGGACGCCGCTGGACTTGAGAGGTTACCCTACGCCATTCGCAGGGCGGCGCGGGGCGCGACCCGTTTGAGTGCCGTGGTCAGTCTCACTGTCTCGAACTCGAACGGGTCGGCGCTAGTTGGCATGGAGCACCAAAGCTGGGTGCCGCAGACCGACAGCCGATCGATGCCGCGCAGCACGTCGAGTCCGAGCAGAGGCATGTTGCCGCCGCGTCGACCGTCGCCGTGGAAGAACAACGCTTGGAAATTCAGTGCCATCTCGTAGGCCGACAGGCTGTAACCGCGTCGATCCTTCCAAATCGCGGCGCGGATCGACGCCTCGGTAACGAGGCCTCGGGTGGTCGGTCGCCACGTCTTCGCCGGGGCCGCGTGCAGCTCCAGCGTGGCGAGAGCGATGGCCGGCAGTGCCAGCATCTTGGTTCGCGGGGTCAAGCCCAGTTCCGGCTCGCTCTCCACTTCCCAGAACACGTCGTGATAGGGGTCGAGCGGGGTCGTCAGCGGAACAAATGCCTGGTCAGGTAGGCTTGTTGCTAGGGATGACATGTCGTGTGTTCCTCTCATAGGGTGATGTTCAGATGAGGGCCGGTGCCAGTGGAAGGCACCGGCCTTCGTCATGCTCAGGGGCGACGTGGCCGCAGCGGCCGGAAGCTGGAGTTGGGCATCTTGGCGATGACTTTGTTCTGGACACGGCCATAGGGGTCCTCCATGTTCGGCAGGTGGCTTTCCTCGATCATCTGAAGCGCGCGGACCACCTTGGGGAGCGCCATCGTGATCGCCTGGTTCTGGAGCTGCTTGAACCGCTCGGCGAGCTGGCTGGCGGGCGTCCCCCTTTCGAGCTGGGTGACCAGGTTGTTGAGCTGGGTCACGATGCCCTCGGTGGACTCGAGCAGGCCGGGGGGCACGGTGTCGCTACCCTTGCGCTCGACCTCATCGATCAGGTGCTCGGCGCGAGCGGCCATGCTTGCCTCCACGGGGCGGACGCGGTCGAATGCGGCCTGGTCGATGTCCATGACCGCCTCGATCTCGGCCTGGCGGTTTCCGTACTGGGCTTCGCGAGCGGCGATGCGCGGGCCATCGAGCTGATTCGGACCGATGACGTTGACGATCGTTCCGCCCATGTCGCGGTAGCGGACGTTCTCTTCGGGCTGCACGTCCGGGGTGATGGACTCGGGGCCGGTGACTTTCGTTGCCATGATGGGGTTCCTCTCAGATGCGGCGCTGGTTGCGCTTGTTGGTCAGATTGTCGATGCGAGCCTGTGCGGCTTCCTTGCGGTCCTCAGCGTCCAGTGCGTCGGCGAACTCGCTCAGCGCACGGTCGATGGCGGCTTCGGTACGAGCGATGGTCGTCTGGAGGCTTTTCTGCACCCGGCGGAGCTTGACCTCGGTGCCGGACGTGGATCGCGGGTAGGCCGGGAGGCCGGTGGCTTCATCGAACTGCTTGTGACTCGCGTCGATGATGTATTTCGCGGGCATGGTGTTCCTTTCGTTGGGTTGGTTTCGAACGCCTACGCGGCGCTCGTCTCGGTCACCGGCGCATTGGCGAGTGCGGCGGCGAGTTCGGGGTTGGTTTCGGCGAACTGCTGCAAGCCGATGAGGATCGCCTGGCGCAGGATCGCCGCCTTGCTCACCCCACCGCTCGCGGCCACGAGGTCATCGACCGCCGCGCCTACCTCAGCGGGAATCTGGGTCTTCACGGACACGCTGCCTTCGGGCAGTGTGCGGCGGCGTCCTCGGGGCATTTCAGCTGCTCTCATTTGGTGGGTCAGTAAGTTAAGTCTTCCCTGCCGGTGGGTCGCGCCGCTTGAGAATCAGAGAATCCGATGGAATACCATTCCGCCGCTGATCTGGGACTTTGCAAGGCCGATCTTGCATGCGTCAGGATTACCCCATGAACCCTCCTGGGAATTCCGACATCGTCGCCGGTTTCAACGCGAGCATCCCCGATGCGGAAAAGGCCGTCGTTATGGCCGCGAAGAATGTCGCCACGTATGCCGATGTAAAAGGCGACCTTGACGTGCTGCGGCTTTACTCGAACGTCCAGTTCTTCATCACACAGGTCGATCTGGACATCCGCGTCAGCCTTCGCAATCTCCTCGCCGACCCGTCCGCGCGCATCACGGCGGAGAAGTATCTGGCCTTGGCACTCATCGAGGCCGAGCGAGGCGTCGGCATCTTGCTCAATCAACTTCGGGCGGCTGCAGGAAAGCAGCATGGTCGGCTCGCAACCTTCGTGGAGATAGACAAGTTCCAGGAAGCGCGCGACGCGATCGAGGCTCGCCTGAAACCCATGCGCGAGGACAAGCGGTTCAGCGCTGACCTGACGCTCATCCGAAACGAGGTCGTGGCCCACTTCGTCAGCAAAGAGTCGGGCGTCGAGAACTCGGCGAAGTGGGCGCTGTCGCGGGATGCGCTCGATAAAGGCGAAGACGCCATTCTCAGGAGCAAGATTGTGGAATTTGCCATCGCATTGTCGTTGGGCCTGCGCGAGCTGTCCCAGGGAATGACGAAGGCCACTGAGACCTGGATGAAGGCGAACGTGAAGGTGTGACTCCGCCATTCTGCGCGCGTCCGGCTTCATGCGAATGAATGCCATTCTGGACGCATGAGACTCGCTCCGAAGCTTGCCGTCGTCGTCGTGATGGCTTTTGCGTTGTCCGCCTGCGCACCCAGCACCCCGGCAACACCGTCTGCGACCTCCGAACCCGTTGCCTCCGCTCCACCCAAGACCGCGCCCTCTGAGGAGGTCACAGAGTGCCCACCGACGCCAATCGACGTCACGATCACCTACGAACTGGTGGTCGATGCGAGCGGCGGCATCACAATCGACGCGGCGTCAAACCTTCCGGATGGCGCGGCGTTGGGCGCGAGCTTCTTCGTGGAGGGCGGGTACTTCGCTCAGGACGAGGGAACGCTCGAAGACGGCAAGGTCTCCTTCGGGCCGTTCTCGGACAA
Source organism: Microbacterium sp. zg-YB36 (assembly GCF_024623575.2). NCBI lineage: Bacteria > Bacillati > Actinomycetota > Actinomycetes > Micrococcales > Microbacteriaceae > Microbacterium > Microbacterium sp. zg-YB36. The sequence continues at coordinate 1,616,323 of NZ_JANJFD020000001.1, read as the reverse complement.
GGGCACGCCGCTCAAGGGCACCTATGAGATGTCCATCACGTTGCCGATCGCGAGGAATCAGCCCGACAGCGTTCAGGCCTGTATCGGCTCGGCTGGCGAGCTGTTGACGGGACCGCTGGTGTCGGCGGAAGAGATCACCGGCGACAACGTCGCGAGCCTCGACGTGATCGTCACGGTGGAGTGACCTAACCGCCTGCCCTCGTGGCGAGGATGGCCAGAGACCAACGCAAACGGCGCGGTAGGGGAAGTTGCCCCGACCGCGCCGTTCTCGTGCGCCTACGCCCAGCGTGGGGTCCCGCGGATCGCCGAGTGGTCTGCGAAAATGCGGTCATCTCGCCCGCGCCCGATGGAGGACACCTTGGCCAATACCTATCCGTACATATCTGGCCCTGGCGCGCTCATAAAGACTTTGGAACAATTCCGTAAATCGTTCCCCAGCGCCGTCGACGCCGCCTATTTCAAGCGCATGGGAATTGCACCTGGTAACGAGTCCTACCTCATCAACGTCTTGCGTTTCCTCGGACTGATTGACGATGGGGGTGCGAAGGTCGAGGAAGCTGCCAATGCCTTCTATGGGAGTGACGAGCACTTTCACGAGGGTCTGACTGCGCTGCTTCAGAAGGCCTACAAGCCGGTGTTTGACGAGCTGGGACCCGACGCCTGGGTAGCGAGTCGCGAATCGCTGTCGCACTGGTTCCGGATGGTCGACAAGACGACCGACCTGATCGGCGGGCGACAGGCGTCTACATTCCTCACCCTCGCGGGTGTGTCGGGCAATGGTGCTCCTGTTGAAGCGCGGCCAGTGTCGAAGCCAACGGTAAAGAGCCCCGCGAAGACGCCACCAAAGAAGGCCGCTGCCGCCAGCGATGCGCCGCCGAAGAACGACGTTAACCAGCAGCCCTCAGGTAGTCCGATGCTGAACCACGGGGTGTCCAATGGTGGACCGATCGGGCTCTCTGTGCGTGTCGAGATCAACGTGCCGGTCGGAGCGACGGCGGAAGAGTACGACGCGATGTTCGCGAGCATCCGGAAGCATCTGTACCCGGCGTGAACCTAGACGATCTTGAAGAGCTTGCGCGGGCCTATCCCGCGCAAGCGGTTGAAGTCGAGGAGCGGCCAGCAGACTTGCACCCGTTCGAGGTCCGCAACATCCATCCCGACCTTCCCGCGAAGGTGCGCAGACAATACGACGATGGCTACTTCGATGACGCCACTTTCACCGCGTTCAAGTTCATCGAACAAGAAGTGAAGCGACTCAGCGGCCTCCGTCGCCTGACGGGCAATGCGTTGATGATGAAGGCATTCGATGAGAATGGCCCGGCGCTCCAGATCAACAGCGCCACAACGGACTCTGACCGTGACGAGCAGTTCGGCTATCGATACATCTTCGCGGGTGCCCAGTCTGGAATTCGGAATCCACGCGGCCACGAGGTCGACATTCCAGATGATCCCGACACCTGTCTGGACCATCTCTCAATTGCCTCGGCTTTACTGCGCAAGCTCGATGCCGCAGGTCTGCGGACGTGAATCAGCTCGGAAACAGCTCCGGCGCGCTCCCACGACGGCCTGCGACGACCTCCGAGAGTTCGCCGGGAAGGGCGGAAATACGGGGCTGAACGCGGGTCGGAGCGGGTAGCCGTTGGTGGTCGTAGTGCCACCCGTTCCCTCTACGGATCAGAAGGTTGGGAGTTCGAGTCTCTTCGGGCGCACACTGTGTTGAGACAGTATTGCCGCGGTCACCGCGGGGCCTTCGTTGTTCCCGGGCTGACACGCGCACCGCGACTGGGTTGAATGGATGCCATGTCGCGCCAACAGGGTTCGGAGCGGTCGTTCGTCGTCACCGGGGGAGCGCGGGGGATCGGCGCCGCCATCGCCGCGCGGCTCACGCAGGACGGGCACGTCGTCGTGATCGACACCGCGGACACACTTGGCGACTCGGCACGCCCCTCGACCGAACTCGTCACCGGGGACGCCGGCGATCCGGCCATCGCGAGCAGTGCGGCCGAGCAGGCCGAGTCCGTCGCGCCGCTGGCGGGGTGGGTCAACAACGCCGCGATCTTCCGGGACGCGTCCCTGACCACGGCGACCGCCGCCGACATCCTCGCCCTCATCGACGCGAACCTGCGCCTTGCCGTCACCGGCTGCCACACAGCGGTGGGCCACTTCACCCACCGCGATCGCCCCGGCGCGATCGTGAACGTCTCCTCCCATCAGGCGCAGCGCCCGGTGCGCGGGGCACTGCCCTACGCGACGGCGAAGGCCGCGATCGAGGGACTCACGCGGGCGGTCGCGGTCGATCACGGGCCGAACGGCATCCGGACTAACGCCGTCGCGCTGGGCGCGATCGCCACGGCCCGGCTCGATGAGTACCGCAGCACGCACCCCGAGGTCGACGCACAGCTCGCGGAACTGCAACCCCTCGGCCAGGCCGGCACCGCCGACGAGGTGGCCACAGTCGTGGCGTTCCTGCTGTCGGGCGCGGCGGCTTTCATCAACGGCGCGATCCTCCCCGTCGACGGTGGCCGGTCGGTCAATGGACCCGATCCCGAGGCGGCTGCCAGGCCCCGCTAACCCCTTGGCACTCTCGCTGCCGAGTGCTAATCTGGACTTACTTGAGTCAAGGAGACTCAAGTTTAGAGACCTATGGATGCCGGATGTCCGGCACCGCTCGAGAGGAGACGAAATGGCGACCTACGACCCGCTCCGCGACCTGGAGCGTTTTGCGACCAACCTGATGGACCCCACGCGTCGCGGCCCGCGGCAGATGCCGATGGACCTCTACCGTGAAGGCGACCACTACGTGCTTGCCGCCGATCTGCCGGGCGTCGACCCGGGTTCGGTCGACATCGACGTCGACGGCCAGCTGCTGACGATCCGCGCCGAGCGCACCCTCAACGTCGGAGAAGGCGTGAAGTGGATCACCCGGGAGCGCGAGGCCGGCAGCTTCCTGCGCCAGCTGAGCCTCGGGCAGGGACTCGACACCGAGCACATCGCCGCGACGTATCGCAACGGCGTGCTGAGCGTGAGGATCCCGGTCAGCGAGAAGGCCAAGCCCCGCAAGGTGGAAGTGACCACCGACGACTCGAGCCCCACGCTCGAAGTCAGCGAGTCGCACCAGGCGTAACGCGTCGCAACGACGCCACGGAGCCCCGGACCGCCCGTCCGGGGCTCCTTCTCTTCCGACAGCGCATGGGAGACTGCCCGACATGAAACTGCAGCAGGTGGCACAGCACGCCGACGACCTCGACCGTGCCGAGGCGTTCTATTCGACGCTGCTCGAGACTGAGCCCAGGGCGCGCTTCGACGACCCCGGGCTGCTCTTCTTCGACCTGGACGGCGTGCGTCTGCTGCTGGACCGCAGTGCGCCGTCCGCGCTGATCTACCTGCACGTCGACAACGTGCACGAGACCCTGGAGCGCCTCGCCGGGGTGGAGGTCGTCACCGCGCCGCACGTGATCTTCCGTCACGACGATGACACCCTGGGACCCAGTGGCCATGAGGAATGGCAGACCTTCCTGCGGGACTCCGAGGGCAACCTCGTCGGGCTCATCGCGTTCCAGCGTCCCTGAACACCCGCCCGAGAGGCCTCGAGGTCGTAGGCTCGAGGCGTGAGCGCCTATGTATCGGCGTTCGAGCTGTTCTCCATCGGAGTAGGACCCTCGAGCTCCCACACTGTCGGTCCCATGCGGGCCGGCCGTGACTTCGCCGCCCGCCTGCGAGACTCCGACGGGCTGCCCCGCGTCGCGCGCGTTGCCTGTTCCCTCTACGGCTCCCTCGGCGCCACCGGCATCGGCCACGGCACGCCCGATGCCGTCGTGGCCGGGCTGCAGGGCCACGCCCCCGAGACCGTCGACCCCGACGCCGTGCGCCACGCCTGGACGAACTGGCCCGAGGGGCAGCACCTCCACCTCGACGGCACACATCCGGTGCCGTTCACGAAGGACCACATCACCTTCGCCCCCCGTACCCGGCTGCCGGGGCACCCGAACGCGATGACGTTGACGGCGACGGATGCCACCGGCGAAGCCGTGGCCGAGGAGACGTACTACTCCGTGGGTGGCGGCTTCATCCGCCGCGATGGGGCGCCGCCACCGGTCGCGAGCCGTCCCTTCCCGTTGCTCTACGACAGCGCCGAAGAACTGCTCGCGCTGTGCGACGAACGCGGCATCACCATCGCCGAAGCAGCGCGCCTGAACGAGCAGGCCCTGCGCACCGAGGAGCAGGTCGCCGCGGGCCTCGACGCCGTCTGGGATGCCATGACCGCGTGCGTCGAGGCGGGCCTGCTGGCCGACGGCGTGCTGCCGGGCATGCTCAAGGTCAAGCGTCGCGCCGGCGCGATCCGCGCCCAGCTCGATGAAGCCGAAGCCGGGGGCCGACGCGAACTGCCGGGGGAGTGGCTGGGTGCGTTCGCGCTCGCCGTCAACGAGGAGAACGCCGCCGGCGGCCGCGTCGTCACCGCGCCCACCAACGGGGCGGCAGGCATCGTGCCGGCCGTCGCGATGTACTGGTGGCGGTTCCTCGCCGACTCGGGCCTGGGCTCCGGCAACGCCGTCACCCCTTACGGCGAGCTGGTCGGCAGCGCGTTGCTGGGCTTCCACCCGTCGACGGAGGGTGCCGCAGCGGCGGCCGATGCCCCGGCGCTCGCCGACGCGAATCGCCGCCGCGGCATCCGCCGGTTCCTGCTGACAGCCACGGCCCTGGGGTCGCTCTTCAAGGCGAACGCCTCGATCTCGGGCGCCGAGGGTGGATGCCAGGCCGAGGTCGGCTCCGCGTGTGCGATGGCTGCCGCCGGGCTCACTGCCGTCATGGGCGGCACGAACCGCCAGATCGAGAACGCCGCCGAGATCGCGATGGAGCACCACCTGGGGCTCACCTGCGACCCCGTCGGCGGGCTGGTGCAGATCCCCTGCATCGAACGCAACGCCATCGCGGCGTCCACCGCCGTCACGGCGTCACGACTGGCACTGCGAGGCGACGGCACCCACTATGTCTCGCTGGACGCGGTCGTCGAGACGATGCGCCAGACCGGCATCGACATGTCGACGAAGTACAAGGAGACCAGCGAAGGCGGGCTCGCCGTCAACGTCATCGAGTGCTGACGGATGCCGCGGCCGCGCGCCGCATAGGATCGATGCACCCGAATTCCGGTCCGTCAGCGAGGAAGCCGATGTCCGTCCCCACCCCCACGCCCGCACGCGTACGGCTGCCGCGCGTGGCAGGCCGCACCTGGTGGGTCGTCGTGCTCGTCGGCTTCGTCGGGCAGCTCGCCTGGACCGTCGAGAACATGTACCTCAACGTGTTCGTGTACGACACGATCACGACCGATCCCACCGTGATCGCGGTGCTGGTCGCGGCATCCGCCGTCGCCGCCACGCTGTCGACGATGGTCGTGGGCGCCTGGTCGGATCGGGTGCGCCGGCGGCGCCCGTTCATCGCGATCGGCTACATCCTGTGGGGCCTGACGACGGCGACCTTCGGGCTCGTGCAGCCCTCGGCCGGCGCGCAGGCCGCGCAGTTGGTCGGCACCGCGGTGGTGGCCATCATCCTGCTCGACTGCGTGATGTCGATGTTCGGCTCGGGCGCGAACGACGCCGCGTTCAATGCGTGGGTGACGGATGCGACGACCCCCGCCGACCGCGGCCGGGTCGACTCGGTGCTGTCGGTGCTGCCGCTCATGGCGATGCTGCTGGTGTTCGGCCTGCTCGACGGGCTCACCCAGGCCGGCGAATGGAAGCTGTTCTTCGGGATGATCGGCCTCGCCACCGCGGCCGTCGGCGTGCTCGCCTGGTTCCTGGTGCGCGACGCCCCCGACATCCGGACGCCCTCCGACGGCTACCTGCGCGCGCTCGTGCATGGCCTCCGGCCGTCGACGCTGCGGGCGCATCCGCGGCTGTACATCCTGCTCGTGGCGTGGGCCGTCGTCGGCACGAGCTCCCAAGTGTTCTTCCCGTACCTGATCATCTACATCCAGCGGTACCTGCGCATCGACGGCTACGCGATCATCCTCGGCAGCGTACTGACCCTCGCCGCCGTGATCAGCATCGTCGGCGGGCGGGTGGTCGACCGGGTCGGTAAGACGCGCGCGATCCTGCCGGCGGTGTTCTTCATGATCGTGGGGCTGGCCGGCATGTTCGTCGTACGGGACATGCTGAGCGTGATCCTGTTCGGCACGATCATGATGGGCGGGTTCATGCTGTCGACGGCGTCGCTGTCGGCGAGCGTGCGTGATGCCACCCCGTCGGACCGCATCGGCATGGTGCAGGGCCTGCGCATGATCTTCGTCGTGCTGATCCCGATGGTGATCGGTCCCTTCATCGGCTCGGCGGTCATCATCGGTGCGAATGAGACGTACGTCGACCTGGGTGTGGTCAAGCAGGTGCCCACGCCCTGGATCTTCCCGGCCGCCGCCCTGGTGGCCCTGTTCGTCGTGGTGCCGATGCTCGCGCTGCGGCGGTTGCCGCAGGAGGTGGATGCCGCATGAGTGCACCGATGTTGACCCCCTGGGGTGAGCGGCTCGACCGGGACGCGCCGCTGCCGGAGTATCCCAGGCCGCAGCTGGTGCGCGAAGGCTGGACGAACCTCAACGGTGTCTGGTCGTACGCGATCACGCGGTTCCAGGCATCCGACCCGCTCGACGTCGCCGACCCGGTCGCCGCACCGACAGTGTGGGACGGCGAGATCGTGGTGCCGTTCTCGCCGGAGATGCCGCTGTCGGGCGTGGGCCGTGCGCTCGGCGCCGCCGAGACGCTCTGGTACCGGCGCGCCTTCACGCTGCCGCAACGCGCCGCCGACGAACGCGTCCTGCTGCACTTCGGCGCGGTGGACCAGTCGTGCCGGGTCGCCGTCGACGGCGTCGAGGTCGGCGGGCACACCGGCGGCTACCTGCCCTTCACGATCGATGTCACCGCGGCGCTCGCCGGCGGCGACCAGCACGAACTCACCCTCGCGGTGCGCGATGTGACGGATGCCGCATGGCTCGCCCGCGGCAAACAGTCCAGTCGCCGCGGCGGCATTTGGTACACGCCGCAGTCGGGCATCTGGCAGACGGTGTGGCTCGAGGTGGTGCCGCGCGTCGCGGTGGACGCCCTCGTGCTGACCCCGGATCTTGCCGACGGCGCGGTGGAGATCACGGTCGGGAGTGTTCACGGTGCGGACGCCGCAGCGCACGTGGAGATCTCTGCGGAGGGCGCCGTCGTGGCCACCGCGACCGTGCCGGTGGGTCGCGCCGCCCGCGTCGCCCTGCCGGTGCCGGTGCGGCCGTGGTCGCCGGCGGATCCGTTCCTCTACGACGTGGCGGTGACGCTCGGCGACGATGCGGTGCGCAGCTACGTCGGCCTGCGTTCGTTCAGCGTCGGAGTCGACGATCGCGGATACCCGCGGCTGCTGCTGAACGGTGCACCTTATCTGCCGGTCGGGCTGCTCGATCAGGGCTACTGGCCCGACGGCGGGTACACCGCCCCGAGCGACGCCGCGCTGGAGTACGACATCCGCCTCGCCCAGCGCCTGGGCTACACGATGCTGCGCAAGCACATCAAGGTCGAACCGCTCCGCTGGTACCACCACTGCGATCGCCTCGGCATGCTCGTCTGGCAGGACGCGGTCAACGGCGGCACCCGCTACCGGCCGAGCATCATCACCGCGCCGGTGTTCGGCGCACCCTCGCTCGACGACACCCGGCACGCCCGGTTCGGGAGGGCGGATGCCGTCGGCCGCGAGCGGTTCGAAGTCGAGCTGATCGAGATGGTCGAGCATCTGCGCAGCGTGCCGTCGCTGTCGCTGTGGGTGCCGTTCAACGAGGGGTGGGGGCAGTTCGACGCTGCTCGCATCGCGGTGCTCCTGCGCCACCTCGACCCCACGCGGCCGACCGACCACGCCAGTGGCTGGCACGACCAGGATGCCGGGGACCTCCGGAGCCTGCACGTCTACTTCCGCCCGGTGCGCGTGCCCCGCGGGAGCGACCGGCGCGTGCTGGCGGTCACCGAATACGGCGGCTACAGCTTGGCGGTGCCGCAGCACACCTGGACGCGCAAGGTCTTCGGGTACCGCCGCTACCGCTCCCGCACCGCGCTGCTGCGCGCGATCGAGCGGTTGCACGACCGGGAGATCGCGCCGGCGATCGCACGCGGGCTCGCGGCGACCGTTTACACGCAGCTGACCGACGTCGAGGATGAGGTCAACGGCATGGTCACCTACGACCGCCGATTCGTGAAGGTCGACGAACTCGCCGTCCGGGCGATGAACGACAGACTGCGCCAGGCGGCATCCACCCGCGCCGCGGTGCGAGAGGAGCACGCGTGACCCTGCGTGAACTGACCGAGCCCGTCTCCCTCACCGCCGGCGACGGCCGCGTGCTCAATCGTGCGGCGGTGGGGTGGGCGCGACAGCCGCTGGTCGACGCGTCCCGCGTGCACACCCGCTCGTGGGGGCGCAACAAGCGCTGGGAGTACTGGAACGTCACGACGCCGACGCACATCCTGGCGCTGACGGTGTCGTCGATCGACTACGCCGCGGTGCACGAGGTGTGGGTGCTCGATCGTGCCACCGAGCGCACCTGGCACGCCGAGGCCACCGTCATCCCCGCGCGCGGTGTGACGCTGGCGCCACGGCTGGAGCAGGGATCGTCGCGCGCACGGGCCAAGGGCCTCGAGATCGACATCGACGAGGTGCCGGGCGGCACCCGGCTGCGCGCGCGCATCGCGGGCGTCTCGTTCGACGTCGTCGCGGAGCTCCCCGACGGCCACGAGCGCCTCGCCGTCGTCGTGCCGTGGAGTTCCCGGCGCTTCCAGTACACCGTGAAGGACCTCGCGCGCCCCGCAGTCGGCACCGTGACCGTCGAGGGGGTCACCTCCGACGTGCCGGCGGGACAGTCCTGGGCGGTACTCGACCACGGTCGTGGCCGCTGGCCGTACGACGTGGAATGGAACTGGGGCGCCGGGTCGGGAGTCTCGGGCGGTCGCGTCATCGGCGTGCAGGTGGGTGGCAAGTGGACCGACGGCTCCGGCAGCACCGAGAACGCGATGCTCGTCGACGGTCGGCTGCACAAGATCCACGACGATCTGGTGTGGGAGTACGACCTCGCCCAGTGGCGACGGCCGTGGCGCATCACCGGCGGGGGATTGGATGCCACGTTCGCGCCGTTCTACCGCAAGGTCGGCAGCACCGACCTGGTCGTGCTGTCCTCCCGCACCGAGCAGTGCTTCGGCCACTGGTCGGGCACGTTCACGACCGACGACGGCGAGACCGTCGCGTTCGCGGACATCCTCGGCTGGGCCGAAGAGGTGCACAACCGCTGGTGAAGCGCACCTCTCGCATGTGAGCGACGGCAGGGCCACGATGGGCGTATGACGACGCATGCGGATGCCGCAGTCGACGTGCGCGACCTGGTGGTGCGGCGCGGCCGCACCACGGTGTTCGATGGTCTCGACGTGCAGATCCCACGCGGGCGCATCACGGGGCTGCTGGGTCCCAGCGGCGGCGGCAAGACGACGCTGATGCGCGCGATCGTGGGGGTGCAGATCGTCGCAGGCGGCACGGTGACCGTGCTCGGCGAACCCGCCGGCGCCCCTGCGCTGCGCCATCGCGTCGCGTACTCGACACAGGGCGCGTCGGTGTACGACGACCTCACGGTGGAGCAGAACCTGCGCTACGCCGCGCGGGTCTTGGGCGTCGCGGCATCCGAGGTTCCTCGCGTCATCGCCGACGTCGGCCTCACCCGGCGGCGCACCCAGCTGGCAGGGGCGCTGTCAGGCGGGCAGCGCAGCCGGGTCTCGCTCGCCGTCGCGATGCTCGGCTCGCCCGAGGTGCTGGTGCTGGACGAGCCCACGGTGGGCCTGGACCCGATGCTGCGCCAGAGCCTGTGGGCGATCTTCCGCCGATTGGCCGATGCCGGTGCGACGCTGATCGTGTCGAGCCACGTCATGGACGAGGCGATGCGGTGCGACGATGTCGTGCTCATCCACGATGGGCGGGTGCTGACGCACACCACGCCGCGCGGGCTGCTCGAGATGACAGGCGCCGCCGATCCCGACGCGGCCTTCCTGGCGCTGATCGAGCTGGACGTCCGCGGTGCGGACGAGCATCCGCGGCGTGAGCGCCGTCGCGGGAGCGCGGCATGAATCCCGCTCGGACGTTCGCGACGGCGGGGCGGGTGCTGCGCCAGCTGAGCCACGACCCTCGCTCGATCGCGCTGATGCTGGTCGCACCGAGTCTGCTGGTGGGGCTGTTCGCCTGGCTGTTCAACGACCGGGAGGGGGTGTTCGACACCTTTGGCGGGCCGATCCTGGCGCTGTTCCCGTTCGTGGTGATGTTCCTCATCACCTCGGTCACGACGCTGCGGGAGCGGCGGTCGGGGACGCTCGAACGGCTCATGACGACGCCGCTGGGCAAGGCCGACTTCATCCTGGGCTACGCGCTGGCGTTCGGGCTGATGGCGACGCTGCAGGCGGTGGTGACGGTGTGGTTCGCTGTCGGGGTGTGCGGCCTGCAGGTCGACGGAGCGCTCTGGCAACTGGGGCTGGTCGCGGTGATCGACGCGATCCTCGGCACCGCGCTGGGGTTGCTGGCAAGCGCCTTCGCGCGCACCGAGTTCCAGGCGGTGCAGTTCATGCCGCTGCTGGTGTTCCCGCAGATCATCCTGGGCGGGCTGCTCATGCCGCGCGATGAGATGCCGGACGCGCTCTACACGATCAGCCAGTTCCTGCCCCTCAGTCACGCCGTCGACGCGATCAACGCCGTGACCGCCGGGGAGGACGGCAGCGACCTGTGGGGGCCGCTGCTGATCGTCGTGGCGTTCGCCGTCGGATTCCTCGTGCTCGCACCGCTCACGCTGCGACGGCGAACTCCGTAGTGCGCGGTTTCTCAGCGGTGGCGGAGCTTGGTGGCGAGGTCGCGCAGTTGGCGCAGTTCGTCGTCGTCGAGCACCGACATGCGGGCGGCGATGCGCTGCCCGTGGGCGGACGCGAGTCGGCGGAAGATCGCCGTTCCTTCCGGCGTCGCGCGCACCACCGCGCCGCGGCCGTCGTTCGGGTCGGCGCACTTCGTGATGAGGCCCCGCACGACCATCCGGTCCACCAGGCGCGACACGCTCGGCTGACTGATCAGCATGTTGGCGGTGACTTCACGCAGTCTGGCGCTGAGGTCGGCGCAGCGGGTGACGGTGAGCAGCACGTCGTACTCGGCCTGCGACAGCTCGGCATCCTGGAAATCGACGTTGATCTCCTCGAACACCTCATGCTGCGCCCGAAAGAGCGCCTCCCACGCGTCCACGGCGAGGTGACGGTCGGTCATGGGGACCACTGTAAGCCCCAATAGGCTGTGCACCATGATGCGGATCGTCAGACGAATCAGTGTCGCGCTCGGAGCGATCGCGGTGATGGCGGTGGCATCCGCCGGGGCACTTCTTCCCGCTCAAGCCGACGCGGTGGCCGCCGGGCCGATGCCGGGGGCGGTTTCCGCTGACGTCGACGACTTCACGTTCGACACGCTCGACGTGGACTACACGCTCACCCGCGCCGAGGACGGCACCAGCCGGCTGCGAGTGGTCGAGACGTTCACCGCCATCTTCCCCGAGATCGATCAGAACCGGGGCATGCGCCGCGCGATCCCGTCGTCGTACAACGGGCAGCCGCTGCACCCGTCGCTCGTGTCGATCACCGACGAGAACGGGGCCGAGCGGCCGTCCGAGACCGATTCTGATGACGGCGTGTACGAGATGACCTCGCGCGCCGACGATTTCGTGCACGGCGTGCAGACCTACGTGTTCACGTACGACCTCGAGAATGTCACGTGGACCTTCGACGACGGCGGGCAGGAGTTCTACTGGGACGTCAACGGCGTCGACTGGCCGCAGTCGTTCGGACGTGTGACGGCGACGGTCAAGGTGGATGCCACGCTGGCCGATGCCCTGACCGGCCAGCAGGCCTGTTATGTGGGTGCGCAGGGGTCGACCCAGCAGTGCACTGTCTCTGTGGTGCGGGGGGAGGGCGGCGACACGGCGGTGACGGCGGATGCCACCGGCGTCGGCCCCCACGAGACGATGACCGTCGCGGTGGGGTTCGAGCCCGACACCTTCGCGGAATTCGATTCGTCGTTCTTCGCGTCGGAGTGGGGCTGGGCGCAGGGCAGTGCCATGGTCGCTCTGCTCGCCGCGCTGGGCGGGGCCTTCTGGGCGCGACGGCGCTGGATGCGCGATGAGCAGGGTCGGCCCACGATCATCGCCGAGTACACCCCACCTCCGGGGATCGATGCGCTGGAGAGCGCGGTGCTGCTGGGCAAGACGACGAAGGCGATCCCCGCCGAGGTGCTCGAGCAGGCGATCGTCGGGTCGATCCGCATTCTTGAGGGGTCGCACAAGATGTTCGGCGGCTCGAAGATGCAGGTGGAGCTGGTCGATCGGTCCTTGGCGGACGGGGACGGGCAGATGCTGCTGGACGGCCTGTTCGGCGCGACCACGCCCGCGGGCGCCACCTTCGAGTTCGGCACGCAGGACACCCGCCTGTCGAAGGTGGCATCCAAGATCCTGAAGGCCGCGAGCGAGCAACTGGATCGCCAGGGCCTGCGGCGGCCGGTGCCCGTCGCAGCCCGTGTGTGGCCCGCGGTGGCGGTCGTGACCGCTGCGGCGCTCGTGGTCGTCTTCGGCGTGCTGGCACTGGATGCCGGGGTCATGGCCGTCGGGCCGCTCCTGCTGATCCTCTTCGCCGCTGCGGCCTTCGTGCTGGTGCTGTTTCTGGTATCGCACCGGCCGCTGACTGCGGCTGGCGCTGAGGTGCGGGATCACCTTGCCGGGCTGAAGGTCTTCATCGACTGGGCGGAGGCGGATCGCATCCGCATGCTGCAGTCGCCGATGGGTGCCGAGCGGCGGCCGGTGAATGTCGATGATCCGCGCGAGATGATCTACCTCTACGAGTCGTTGCTGCCCTATGCCGTCGTGTTCGGCCAGGAGAAGAAGTGGGCCGATGAGCTCATGGTGTTCTACGGTGCCGCCGGAGTGACCCCCGCCTGGTACTACGGCACCGGGGCGTTCAACGCCGCGACGTTCTCGTCGAGCATCGCCTCGCTGTCGTCCGCGGCGATGGCGTCGTCGTCGACCTCGGGCGGTTCGTCCGGTGGCGGCTCCGCCGGTGGCGGTGGTGGTGGTGGTGGCGGTGGTGGCGTCTGACCCCGCGCCCCCGCACCAACGGCCCGCCGTCCGGCAGTGCCGGATAGGCGGGCGGGTGCCCCGCACCTAGAACGGTGGGGGTGCGCCGCTGCTGGCGGCGGCGATGAATTCGAGCGTGCGCTGCGGGATGTCGGGGTAGACCCTCCCGGTGGGGCTGGTCCACACCAGGATCCCGCCGGGGTGTTGTTCCACGGTCCAGGCGGTGTTGTGTTTGAGCATGTGGTGCCGTTTGCACAGGTGGGCGAGGTTGCACACCCGGGTGGGGCCGCCGTGGGCGTAGTCGACGGTGTGGTCGATGTCGCAGTGCCACACTGCGGCGCGGCAGCCGGGGAACCGGCAGTGCTCGTCCCGGCCCCGCAGGAACCGGCGTTGCGCCCTGGAGGGCCGGTAGGTGTCGGTGTTGTCGATCGCGCCGGTGCGGAGGTCGTAGAACAACCGGTCCCAGGCGGTGGCGTGGGAAGCGAAGTGGCGGGCAGTGCCCGGGTCCATCGGCCCGTGCCCGACGAAGGTGGCGGGCACGTCCGCGCCGGTCAGGGTCGCAGCGGGCACGGTCACTTGGATGTGCGCGACGATCGCATCCGTCTCACAGACGGTCCCGTCGGACGCTTCCGCGGTCGCGTGCCCGGTGAGCAGCAGATCGGCGAGCACGTCGGCGCGGCGTTGGTCCATCGTGCGGGTGTCGACCGGCTGGGCCTCACCCGCGGCATCCGGGGCGCTGTCGTTGGTCGCCGTGCCGCCGTCTTCGGCGAGCAGCATCCGGGCGCACTGGGTGATCCGGTCCATGATCCCGTGGACGAGGTGCGCGGGGAGCAGAGCACCCAGCTCGGCCATGCCGTCCGCCAGGTCGTGCACCCACACCCGACGGGCTTCCGCCGCGGTCGCATACCGTTCCACGAACGGAACAGGGTCGATGCGTTGCGCGAGCGCGAGGATCGCCGGCCGCGCCCGCCCCGCGGTCTCCTTCTCCGCGACCGCGAGGGCGGCCTGTTCTAACAGGGCGCGGGCATCGGGGTCGGTGAGCCGGGCACCGGCTTCTTCGATCACCCGCAGGTGCCCGATGTCGATGCGGCCTTCTGCCAGTGCGGTGACGGTGGCGGGGAACCGGTCGCGCATCACCCCGGCCTGGTGGATGCGGTTCTGCATCCCCCGATCCGACCGGCGCGTGGCGGCCGCGAGCTCCGCCGCGATCGACCGCAGCGGCAGTTCCCGTTCCCGTTGCGACGAGAGCGGGATCGCGGCGGTCTGCGCCGCCGCAATGTCCCCGGCCCGGCCCAGAAGCACCAGTTGCCGGGCCTGGATCGCGGCGAGCTGCCGGTCGGTCTCCACCATCGCCGCGACCACGTCCGACGCCGACATCACGTCGGTCGGGGTGGTGGTCGGGGAGGCGTTCATACCCCCAAGTCTGCCGACCCCCTCCGACATTGAGAGGTCTAAAACCCAGGTCCCACCCGCATTGTGGAAAAGGCACACAAAAAAATCCTGGGGAGGAAGCGGCGCGAAGAGACGGCAAGAGTAAGGGCCGGTCGGAGAGGCTTCCGACCGGCCCTTGTCCCTTGCACCAAGAGTGTCCTGCAATCACATGTCGGTAGCTGCCACAGCAAAACAACTACCGTGCGAGCACTCTATAACGGAGAGATAACGGGCCACAAGGGTTCGTCGTTACCAATTTGTAATCGATGCAGCGATGGACGATGACGGGCGTCAGGACCCTGTCCGCCGCTCACCGAGCGCGAGGAGCAGGCGTACGCGAAGGTCGCGCGAGCCCTGACAGAACGGTCCTGTGATGGTGGACGGCCTCGGCGAGCGTGCGGATGCCACGGCTGATCTGGTGCTCGTCGACGTTGCCGAATCCGAGCACGAGGGATGGCGGGAACTCGGTAGGGAGCAGGTCCGATTCAGCTTCCGAGTTCACAGGCACGAATCGGTAGCTTGCGAGGCCGCTGACACGAACGCCCATGGTCGCCGCGGTCGACACGACGGCGCGTTCAGATGTGCCGTCGGGGAGGCGCAGCAGGGCGTGGCAGCCCGCCGCCAGCCCATGCAACTGACCTGGCCCGAACGCGAGTTCTGCCTCGGTTGCCAGCATGTCCCGGCGGGCGCCGTAGGTCTCCCGCATGCGACGCAGGTGCCGGTCGAATCGGCCTGTCTCCATGAGCAGCGCCAGCGCCTCCTGGTCCAGTCCGGGCGCTCCGCGGCTGCTGAGCCGCTTCTCCTCGACGATCCCCGACACGAACCGCCGCGGTGTGAGCACCCACCCCAGGCGGATGGCGGGCGCGAAGGTCTTGCTGACCGATCCGAGAGCGATCACACGGTGCGGGTTGAGGCCCTGGAGGGAGCCGACCGGTTGACGGTCGTAGCGGAACTCGGCGTCATAGTCGTCCTCGAGGATCACCCCGTCGACCTCGTCTGCCCAGGCACTCAGCTCACGCCGCCGTGACGGTCCGAGTGCGACACCGGTCGGGCACTGGTGGGCCGGGGTAACCAAGACAGCCCGCGCTCCCGTTCGCCGCAGGCGGTCCACGTCGATGCCGTGGTCGTCGACCGGAACCGGGACAGCGTCCAGGCCCGCGCGGCGCGCGATGACGTCATGCTCGCGTGGGCCTGGATCTTCGAGCGCGATGCGCTGGATCCCGTGCCGCGCCAGCGTCGCAAGGGCGAACACCAGCCCCTGACGGAACCCGGAGACGATAACCGCGTCCTCGGTGACCGCGCAGCCCGACCGGACGCGACGATGGTAGGCGGTGACGACCTCTCTCAAGTGCCTCGAACCGGCCGGAACCTCGTCACCCAGCCCCGCTGTCGGAAGTGTCCGCGTCGCCTCCGACACCGCCCAGCTCCAGTCGGTCAACGGTACCGACCTGAGATCAGGGATGCCGTACTCGAAGTCGACCTCGGCGGACCGGGGTGCGTGCGAGGCTGACGCCGGGCGGCTGTGCAGCGAGTGGCGGGTGGGTCCGCCGTCGGGTATCGCGGCTACCCGCGTCCCCGAGCCGACCGCCGCCTCGAGGTACCCCTCGGCCACCAACTGCTCGTAGGCGTCGACGATCGTGCCACGGGAGATGCCGAGCAGTTCCGCCAGACGACGCGTCGATGGTAGGCGTTCACCGGCGGCGAGCCGTCGATCCCGGATCGCCGCACGCAGCTGGTCCTGAATCTGCACGCCGAGCGGAGCGGCGCCGCTCTCCAGCACCACCAGAAGGTCGGGGCCTCCGCGCGCCCAATCCACGGTCACGCGCGGATTGTATCGAATGGTCCACTCAACCGGTCGACGAGTGGCCCTTAACACTGGACCGTGAGGCTTCTAGGTTGTGTCCCGTGAATGTCGGAATCCTGCTGGCACTCTTGTCGGCAGTCGCATACGGAGCGTCGGACTTCCTCGGTGGCATAGGTGCGCGCCGGTTCTCCCCGTGGCAGATCGTTTTCGGCGGGCAGGTGGCCGGCGGGGTCGTCATGCTCGCTGGCGGCCTGATGCTGCCGGGCAGCCCCACCCCGGCGGACTTCGTCTGGGCGCTTCTCGCGGGCGTCGGTTCGGCGACCGGCAGCATCTTTCTGTTCCGCGGGCTCGCCCGAGGCCGGATGGGCCTGGTCGCACCGATCTCGGCGGTAGGGGCAGCGGTCCTGCCCGTCGTGGCTGGTGTGGCCTTCGGTGATCGCCCCGGCTGGCTGGCCTGGGTAGGCATGCTCGCCGCTCTTCCCGGGATCTGGCTGGTCTCTCGCGGGACCGCCGCAGATGGAGCGGTGCATGCGCGCGGATCGCTCATCGACGGCGCCGTCGCTGGTGTGGGTTTCGGGATCCTCTTCATCGCACTCAGCCAGATCTCCGGTGGTGCCGGCCTGCTGCCGCTCGCCGCCAACCAAGCCACCGGCGCCATCCTCGCAATGGTCGCCGCCGCCAGCCTCGGTCAGCCGTGGCGTCCCTCGCGCGGAGCGCTTGGATGGGCCACAGCGTCCGGTGTGCTCGGTGCCTCGGCCACGCTCGCATTCATGGTCGCGACCGGTGCGACCAGCCTCGGCATTGCCGGAGTCCTCGCTTCCCTCTACCCCGCCGTCACGGTGATTCTGGCCGCCACCTTCATCAGGGAGCGGGTCGGCGTGGCACAACGCGTGGGTATCGCGATCTGCACACTCGCGGTTGCCGCGATGGCGCTGGGCTGAACACCCGCATCTCGCAGAGGAGAAGCATCATGAAAGCGTCCATCAAGATCACGCCCATCCACGTCGGTGACCTGACGGCCGAAGGCGATGTGATGCCCGTCTACGTGCACCTCATCGAACATCCCGACGCGAGAGTGCTCGTGGACACCGGCTTCACCGACCTCCACCCCGCAGCAGCTGATCTCGACCCCCGGCCCTATCCTCTGCACGAGCAGGCGTTCGACCTCGGCAGCGTCGACATCGTCGTCAACACCCACCTGCACTTCGACCACTGCGGCGGGAACCACCTCTTCCCGCGCACGCCGATCTACGTTCAGCGCCAGGAACTGGACGATGCCCGCGCCGAAGACAACTACACCATCCGAGAATGGGTGGACCCGCCCGGCGTGCACTACGTGCCGGTCGAGGGAGAGATCGAACTGCTTCCTGGGATTCGCCTCCTCCCGGCTCCGGGCCACACGCGCGGCTCGCAGATCGTCGTCGTCGACACAGGTGAGCGGCCGACGATCATCGCCGGCGACACCGCGGTGTGGTTCGGCGAACTGGACAACCCCGAGACCGCAGGCCAGCTACTGATCCGCTCGCTGCATCCTGAACGCGTCTGGATCGCTCACGAGCACACGGCCTGGACCGGATGGGGGAAAGATGCCTGCTGAGGCTGCGGCAGGCGCGCGGTATTATAGGTGTCGTCATCCCGAACAGCAAGAGATCTCGTGGATTGGGAACGAAAGCCCAGGTTCGGGTTAGATGTACTGGTCACTGCAGGCGCCGCGCACACCGGCCGGCGTCCTCCGACGAAAGAGAGAAAATCATGCTCTGGACCATTCTTGGACTCCTGCTCGTCGGCCTCATTGCCGGCTTCATCGCTCGCGCCGTCATCCCCGGCAAGCAGAGCATGAGCATCCTGATGACCATCGTCCTGGGAGTCGTCGGCTCCTTCGTGGGTGGGTTCCTCGGCTTCCTGATCTTCGGAGCCGACCCCGCAGGCGGCTTCCTGCAGGCTGCCGGCATCATCGGCTCCATCATCGGTGCGATCGTCGTGCTCGCGATCTACGTGTTCGCCACCCGCCGCGGAGCTCGCACCCGCTGATCAACTGAGGGTGCCGCGGAGAGTCGAACTCACTCCGCTGAGACCACCCGACGGGGGCTGCGCGAGAGCGCAGCCCCCGTCGTCGTTTTTTCACAGGCTGAGTTCGCGATGAGGGCTCCCGGCAACGCCCCTTTTTCCGCTAGGAAAGGCGCGATGACGCCTCAGCCGATCTCACCGCCGGCCACCGTCTCGGCCAGCGCGTGCACGCGGGGGAGGTGGTGGGCACCGTAGAAGTCCGCCGACGTCAGTCGTGCGGCATCCACGTCCGATGCAGTCCCACGGCCGAGCACGGCGAGCACGGCGAGGGCGTGCATCCACCCGCCTGCCAGCGTCCCGAGCAGCATCAGGTAGGGCACGCTGACGGCATACGCATCGCGCGGCGAGGCCGCGAAGCCGAGCAGGTCGGCGGTCGCGCGTCTCGATGCCTCGACGGCGCGCCGCAGCCGATCGGCCGTGCGCACGGCGACGGGGTGATCGAACCCGCGCAACTGCGCAACGGTCGCGTCCACCTGGCCGAACAGTTCCGCCACGGTGGCGCCGCTGTTGCGCAGCACCTTGCGCCCGACGAGGTCGTTCGACTGGATGGCCGTCGTGCCCTCGTAGATCGTGGTGATGCGCACATCGCGATAGTGCTGCGCGGCGCCGGTCTCCTCGATGAAGCCCATGCCGCCGTACACCTGGATGGCGTCGCTCGTCACCGCGATGGCATCCTCCGTCGTCCAGCCCTTCAGGATGGGCACGAAGAACTCGGCGAGCTTCGTCACGGAACTGTCGGACTCCGCCCGGTCGAGCAGGTCGCCGACGTAGACACCGAGCGCCCGCATCGCGAAGATCTTGCTCGACATCGACAGCAGCAGGCGGCGCACATCCGGGTGCTCGGCGATCGGGGTGCCGGTGGGGCGTTCGAGCACACCGCCCTGCAGGCGGCCGGCGGCATAGGTGGATGCCTGCTGGTACGCCCGATCGGCGATGCCGGTGGCCTGGAAACCCATGCCCGCCCGGGCGGAGTTCATCATCACGAACATCCCGGCCAGGCCCCCGCCGACCTCGCCCACGAGGTACCCGGTGGCATCCTCGTAGGCGAGCACGCAGGTGGGGCTGCCGTGGATTCCCAGCTTGTGCTCGATCGCCACGGTGGTGACGGCGTTGCGCTCACCGAGCGACCCGTCGTCGTTCACGAGGATCTTCGGCACGACGAACAGCGAGAGCCCTTTCGCGCCGTCGGGCGCCCCGGGTGTGCGGGCGAGCACCAGGTGCACGATGTTCTCGGCGATGTCGTGGTCGCCCCACGTGATGAAGATCTTCTGACCGCGCAGCGCCCAGCTGCCGTCGTCGCGGGGCGTGGCCATCGAGCGGATCGCACCGAGATCGGTGCCGGCGTCGGGCTCGGTGAGATTCATCGTGCCGGTCCACTCGCCCGAGACGAGCTTGGCGAGGTACGTCTCGCGGATACGGTCCGATGCCGCGGCATCCAGCGCGTGAATCTGCCCCGACGTCAGCAGCCAGCACAGCGCGAACGCCGCGTTCGAGGCGTTCCAGATCTCCCCGAGCCCCGCACGCACCGCACCCGGCAGACCGTCGCCGCCCGCGGAGACCGGCGCCTCGGCGGTGACCCAGCCGGCGTCCACGAACGCGCGATACGCCGCGGCGAAGCCGTCGGGCAGGTGCACCTGGCCGTCCACGAGTCGTGCTCCGACGGTGTCGCCGATCACTTCGAGAGGGGCGATGACGGATGCCGCGAAGTCGCCTGCTCCCGCGATGATGTCCGTCGCGTCCTCCGCCGTGAGCTCGCCGGCGGTGGCCCGCGCGACCAGATCGAGCCCGAACGCGTCGGTGAACAGGAACGCGTAGTCCTCGACGGGCGGGGTGTAGGGGGATGCGTCGGCCATGACGGACTCCTCGGGTTTCGACCAGTGGTACCGCGGTTCATCCTACGCGGCACTCAGTCCCATCTGGCGGCGCGCTCAGACCCCCGACACGACCGCGTTGTCGAGCTGGTCGGCATCCACTCCCGGCCGATCCACGCGGTTCGTCAGCAGCACGTAGGCCACTCCCGCCGTCGGATGCACCCAGAACTCCGTGCCAGCCCAGCCGCCGTGGCCGTACACGTCCTGGTCGATGAGGCCCGGAGCGCGGGAGCGCAGGTTCCAGGTGAAGCCCCAGTCCTGGCCGCGTGAAGCGGGGTACGGCTCGAGCCGCGGAATGTCGCCGGTGAGGGGGCGGCGCATCATCGCGAGCGTTGCGGGCCGCACGATCTCGCCGGCGTCGCGAAGCAGCGCGGAACCGATCTGCAGCAGGTCCTCTGCGCGCCCGAGAAGACCGGCCCCCGGATGCCGCAGCGCGGCGAACCGCGGCAGATCCAGTCCGTTCTTGGCCCCGTCGACGACCTCGTGCGGATTGGAGGTCTCGTCGAGCGTGAGCCCGGTGGCGCCCACCGGATCGAGGGCATCGGCGACCGCGGCATCCCACGTGCGCGACGTGCGTGCCTGGATCATCCGCGCGATGCCCTCGAACGCGATCGTGGAGTACCGCGATGCGCTGCCCGCGACGAAATCCCGCGGGCCGAGCAGGCCCGCCTCAAGCCCGGCGGCATCGTCCATCGGCGGCTCGGCGATGCCGGACGTGTGGCTGGCGAGGTGGCGCAGCCGCACGACGTCGTCCCGGTTCCTGCCGAACGCCGGGACGTCCTCCTGCAGCGGCGTCTCGGGCGTCGCGAGCCCGGCCTCGATCATGCGCGCAGCGGCCAGGCCGACCAGCGGCTTGGTGATCGAGAACAGTCGGTAGTGATCGTCCACCTGTGCCGGGCGGGCGCCGGTCGCACCGAACGCGTCGAGCGCCTGGATACCGGACGCCGTGGCCACCCCGAGCACCGCGGTCGGCAGCGCTCCCGTGTCGACCTGGCGCCGTGCCCATTCGAAGGCGTGCGAAAACGGTGCGGACAAGACGGCTCCTGACGATCGGGGTGGCGGGCGTGTGGGAACCCCGACAGCGCCCGCAGCGCCGTGAGTTCCCCGGACCCGGCCCGGCTCGAACGGGCGGCCACCCTCACCGAACTGCGGGTAGGGCGCACCCTTACCGGGTAGATGCGCCTTGGGCGGGCTCATTCGCAGGCTAGCACCGCGGTCGCTTCGCCCAGCGCGCGATCAGTCGAGCCCGGCGGGCACCACCGTTCCCTGGTGAAAGCGCAGCGCGGGCGTGCCGGTGGTGGTGTCCCAGATGGACGAGTGACGGCTGTGCTGCCCGGACTCTGTACGAAGCAGGTAGGTCACCAGCACGAGGTTCGGAGCGACCTCGTTGAAGAGCCACTCGTCCGGGTCGGGCGTGACGTGATCGCGCTCCGCCGCGAGCGCGGCGATCATCTGCTCGCGCGTCCAGCGGCGCCCCGACCGCCCGATCTCTTCGAAGTCGGCGTGCAGCAACTCCTCGACCTTCGCGCCGTCGCGCCGTGTGTCACCTGCCAGCAGCGCGAGCTCCGCATGTTTGATCGCCTGAAAACGCTCGGCTGACTCCCACATGAGTCGTCACGATAGCCCGGATCGCCGGCCTGCTCGGCTACGCGTACGATTCCGCGACGCCCAGCGGCACCCCGGCCCGCCAGTAGTGCGACGCGCACCACGCGCCGACACCGATCAGCAGGATGCCGCCGACCAGCATCAGCACGAAGGGCAGTGCTTCGCCCATGGTCAGCGGGAGGGGCGATATCCCCACCAGCAGACCACCGACTCCGGCCAGCCACAGGTCGAAGCGCCAGCGGAACGTGAACCAGCGCCAGAACCCGCTGGGCTGCTCAAGCAGGCGCGGGTCCTCTGCCGCCACCATCGCGAGGTACCGACGCTTCTTGAGGAAGGACGCGAGCAGCACACCGGCGATCGCGGCCGACAGTCCGCCGTACATGCCGAGGGTGGCCCACACGTACCCCTGCGGCATGTCGTCCACGGTGATCGGCCATCCGCCGCCCATCGCACTGACGATCGGAACGATCACCAGCGCGACCCAGAACGCCACGGCGACACCGAGCCAGAGCAGGTGCAGTCGCGGCGCGAGAATCGGCGTGATGGACACGACCGTGCCGCCCTGTAATCCCTCCCGTTCGCGGGTGCCCACCTTGCCGCGCATGATCCATCCGGTGCCGATGAAGCAGAAGGCCAGCAGCGCCAGTCCGCCTGGGACGGCGACGAAGAAGGTCGCCTCTTCGATCGCGGAGGGGGAGAGGCCGAAGAAGCCGCCCGGAACGATCACGTCCGTCTGCCACTCCGAGATCTCTTTGACGCGGGAGAAGAAGAACAGGTTCACGCCCACCGCGAGAGCGGCGAGCACAGCGATCACCAGGCCGATGACCAGCACCACGCGTGTCCACAGCGGCGCCCTGGGCGTGCGTCGTTTCGATCGGTTGTGGGGTTTCGGTCGGGTATCCGTCTGAGTATTCGACAAGCTCTCCACCTTCCTGGCAACGCGTGCCGGTTTACCGCTGACTACACGTACGACTCGCCGGCGCCGAGGGGCACCCCGCCCCGCCAGTACTGCGTCGAGCACCACAGACCCAGGCCGAGCAGCACGGCGCCGATGGCCATTCCGATGGCGAACGCCGTGACATCACCGCTGGTCAGGATGAAGAACGAGATTCCCACCGCCATGCCACCGATTCCGGCCAGCCACAGGTCGAACCGCCAACGGAACGTCATCCAGCGCCAGAACCCGCTGCTCGCCTGGAGCATGCGCGGGTCTTCCGCCTGGACCATCGCCAGGTAGCTGCTCTTCTTGAGGAACGAGGCAAGCAGCACGGCAGTGATTGCGGCTGCCAACCCGCCGTACATGGCGAGCAGGAGCGTGACGGACTCCCACGCGTCGTGCTGTAGCCCGTTCGGCCACCCACCGAGGATGGAGCTGATGGATGGAACGACGGCCAGGGCAACGAAGAATGCGGTGGCGACTGCGACCCACATGAGATGCAGTCGCGGGGCGAGAATCGGGTTGATCGAGACGAATGTGCCGCCCTGGAACCACTTCATATCGCGCACATACAGGGGGCCGCACAGTGCTCGCCCGGTGAAGATGAAGCACATTGAAACGAGAAAGAGGATGGCGGGGGCGACCGCGAAGCCTTCCAGCGCCTCGAGTTGAATTCCCGTGAGTCCGATGAAACCGGCGGGAACGGGCTCATCGGGGTGGAGGGACGAGATCCGGTGCACCAGGGAGAAGATGAGGAGAAGCGCGCCGACCACGAGCACTCCGATCACGGCGAGGCCGATGCCGATGGGTACCAGCGCCCTCATCCAGATGGGCACGGTGGCCGGTTCAGGCTGCTTCGACCGGGGATCGGTTTGCGTCTTCGACAAGCTCTCCACACACTTCTGGCACTGATGCCGATTGGAGGGGCGTCGCGTCGGTCATGAACCGCTGCGGTGTCCGCTCTTCGCTCAGGATATGGGCGCGGTGGGGTGCTGGTTTACCACGAGGCGGGTAGCGGAGCGAGGTCTGGCGCAACCCAGCCCGTCCTCGCAGCCACGCTCGCGAGCGCCGACGATCGGTAGTACCTCGACAAGAGCCGTTTGTCGAGCAGGGCGGGATTGCGTTGGATGAAATCCGAGAAGTCGCTCTCGTGGCCCGCCCTGATGTGATGGGCGACAAGTCGCACCCATGCCTGGGAGATCGTGGCGTTGTACTTCTGCGGCGCTTTCGCGTAGACGGCCGCGCGGCGGATGCCGTGACAGATGATCGTCACCGCGTGCGATTCGCCGTGCTGGCGAATCGCGAGCCACGTGAGGTGCAGGTGTTCACGATGCCCGAACCCTGAAGACGTGTCGACCTGTTCGTACAGCTCGTCGAACTGGACATCCAGATCGACGGACCCGGCGCTCACGGCGACTCCGCCGAAAGGACCCGCAGCATCCGACGCAACTGCGCGACGTCCTCCGCCGTAAGGCGAGCGCCCAGGTCGGCATCGATCTCGCTGATGGCCTTGCGAGATTCGCCGGCCAACTCCCGGCCCGCCTCGGTGAGGCCGACGACGACCGTTCGCCGATTCGTCTCGGGTGTACGCCGCGTGATCAGCCCGCGTTTGGCGAGGCGGTCGAGCAGGCTGGTCATCGTCGACGGAGGCGTCCCGATGCATCGACTGAGTTCGGACACGGTCTGCTCATCCCGTGCGGCGAGGTTGGCCAGCGCGTTGATCTCGCCGGCCGTCGATGCGACGGACCGCCCACGGACGCCGCGGCATCCGTCTCCCCAGAACAGGAAGACTCCCGGGTACAGGACGTTTCCGCCGGAATTCTCCTGTGGCGGTGAGTCTTCCTGTGTCGGGGAGACGGCGGATGCCGCACCGCGCTTTTCTAGGATGGAGAGCACGAGTCGGTGAGGGAGTGATCGAGATGAGCGCACGGGTCCGCGTCGGGATCTCCGGGTGGCGCTATCCCAGCTGGCGAGGCGACTTCTACCCGAAGGGGCTCGCGCAGGCCCGCGAACTGGCCTACGTCGGTGAGAAGATGTCGACGCTCGAGCTCAACGGATCGTTCTACTCGCTGCAGCGTCCGACCAGCTACCAGCGGTGGCGCCAGGCAGTGCCGGACGACTTCGTCTTCGCGGTGAAGGGCTCCCGCTACATCACGCACATGCTGCGGCTGCGCGGCATCGAGGTGGCGCTGGCGAACTTCTTCGCCTCCGGGGTGCTCGCGCTGGGGGAGCAGCTGGGGCCTGTCCTCTGGCAGCTGCCCGAGCGGGAGGAGTTCGACCCCGCGGGCCTGGAGGAGTTCCTCACCGCCCTGCCGCCCACGACGGGGGCGGCGCTCGAGCTCGCGCGGCGCCACGACGAGCGGCTCGACGGCCGCGACTGGCTCGAGATCGAGCGCGACGTCCCGATCCGGTACGCCTTCGAGCCGCGGTCGACGACGTACGAGGATGCTGCGGTGGCGCCGATCCTGCATGGCCACGACGTCGCGCTGGTCGTGGCCGACACGGCGGGCCGGTTCCCGGCGTTCGGCGAGGCGACGGCATCCTTCGTCTACATACGCCTGCACGGCGCGGAGGACCTCTACACCAGCGGTTACACCGACGCGCAGCTGGACGAGTGGGCCGCACGGATCGTGGCCTGGCGGGACGGCAGCGCGGACGGAACCCCGCGCGACGTCTATGTCTACTTCGACAACGACGCCCACGGTCACGCCCCGCACGACGCGCTGGCCCTCGCGCAGCGGGTCGGCGACGTGCCGACGGCCTGACGCCGCGGCATCCGTCTCCCCAGAACAGGAAGACTCCCGGGTACAGGACGTTTCGGCTGGAATTCTCCTGTACCGGTGAGTTCGCCTGTCTCCGGGAGGCGGATGCCGGGACCGCGCGGCCGCCCGACCGTCACCGCGGCAGGGCCGACAGTCCCATCGGCCGCACCAGCACCCGGCGGCGGTCGCGCACCCAACGCACCCGGTCGCGGCGGTACTCCGCGTGCGTGGCGAACCGGTAGCGGTACGACACCACCCGCACCCACCGCGGCCGCTGCTTTTCGAACGGCGCGGACCGCAGCAGCGCGAGCGTCGCGGCATCCGCCTCCAGCAACCGCACCAGCAGCACCGTGAACCAGTCATCCAGCGACCGCCCCAGCGGCAGGAACCACATCAGCCAGTCCAGCCGCAGGTGATATGGCGCGTACTGCCGCTGCACCCGCCGCACGTCGCCGGGTTTGCCCTTGAAGGTGTACTCCTGCCAGCTCGCTCCGGTCGGATCGGCATCCATCGTCGCCTCGATCACATACTCGATGCGTTCCTTGGTGACGGTGCCGAATGCGCCGTACGCGTTGGCCAGCTGCCAGCGGTTGAAGCTCGCGTTCATCAGCTGTCGGTGCGCCACGAGGTTGCGCAGCGCCGGCCAGCTGATCACGAGGTACAGCACGCCGACCCCGCACGTGACGATGAGCCACGGCAGCGGCAGCCCGTCGATGATCCAGGGCGGGTCGGATGCCGCGGGGGCGCCGGACCCGGGGATCGACACCGCCGCGAACGCCAGCACGATGCTCGCCCAGTTGAGCCACGCGAAGTTGCCGGTGAGTACGAGCCACAGCTGCGTGGCCACCACGATGCCGGCGGCGACGTTGCCGACGATCGCCGGGACGGGCCCGGGGATCCACAGTGCCAGCAGCGGTGCGAAGAGGAACCACGGCACCACCAGCTGCGAGAAGTGGTTGCCGATCACCTCCAGCTCGTGGAACGCCCGCGGCAGCAGGTGCGCCTGGCGACTGAGCGGCCCGGGCATCGGCTGCGTCTCGTGGTGGTAGGTGAGGGCGGACAGGTCCCGCCACTCGCGGCCGCCGCGGATCTTGATCATGCCGGCACCGAACTCCAGCCGGAACAGCAGCCACCACAGCAGCACGATCACCACCGTCGGCGGCGGCTGATCGTTCGACCCCAGGAACGCCGCGAGGAACCCGGCTTCCAGCAGCAGCATCTCCCACCCGAACCCGTAGAACGTCTGCCCGATGCTGACCACCGACATGTACCCCAGCCACAGCAGCAGGAAGCACGCCATCGGCAACCACGGCGGCGCGAGCTGCGGCAGGCCCGCCACCAGCGCCGCGCTCACCACGAGTCCGGCCACGCACAGCGCGACCAGCCGCCGGTCGGTGTACCGCACCCGGCGGAACAGGGTGGGCCCCACCATGCGCGCACGGCGCGCGGATGCCGCCACCCACGAGAGCAGCTCTGGGGCCGGCAGCAGCCCCCGCTCGCCCAGCAGCGCGCGGAACTGGTTGAGCGTGGACAGGAACGCGACGAAGTACAGCGCCGGGATGCCTCGTTGGAGCACCTGCCGCGCGAACTCGAAGTCGACCGCCGCGAAGCCGTCCATGGACGCACACGCTAAGGGAGCCCACGCCGGGAAAAGAGGGGGTTGCGCGCGGCGGCCATCGTTCTCCCGCGCGAGGGTAGCGTGCCGGGGCGCAGGAGGAAACCGGATGAAATCCGCTCCGTGAATGCGTCAGGATCGTGGTGCGGGGAGGCGCCCAGCACCCCGAATCACGCCACGACGAGAGGAACCGACATGAGCGACTCAGGACCCTCCGAACCCGACGACCGTTTCGACGGCGGCGTGGGCGACGGCGAAGGCACCGCCGCTGAGGCCGATGCCCGCTTCGGCGACCCGGGCCCGCAGGACGCGGCATCCGCCGGTGCGGAGGTCGGCGCGCCCGGCGTGCTGCAGCCGGAGACGCAGGGGCAGGATCCCGTCATCGCCGAACTCGGTGAAGACGGCGAAGGCGATCTCGCCCCCGAGGACATCTGACCAGACGCCGACGGCGCGCGTGTGGGGGTCAGATCTCGCCGAGGATGCTCTGCATCACTTCCAGCGAGATCTCATTGCGCTCGCCGTCGGCGCTCTCGTGGATGCGGAACGGCACGCCCTGGTCGAGCAGGAACGCCGCGGTCTTCTCCAGTCGCGGCGCGACGTGGATGTGGTCGGCGCCGAACAGCTCGCAGGTGTAGAGCGGTTCACCGGATGCCGCAGCCAACCGCATCTCGACCGTCGAGCGGCCGTTGATGCGGTACAGCGCCTGCAGCGCGGCCGGCGACAGCACGGTGACGCCGTCGAGCGTGAGCGACATCGACACGGTGGAATCGTCCATGCTCCCATCGAACCATGCCGTGGCGGCGTCGCTCACACGCCGCTGCGGCGCACGGCACGGGTGAGCGGGTCGGTCGCCGACAGGGCGAGCCCGACGACCGCGAATCCGCCGGCGAAGGTCGCCGCGACCACCAGGGTGGGAACCGGGGATGTCACGAGTGCCGATCCGACCATCGGTAGGCTCAGCGCGACTCCGACCGCGGCACCGCCCACGGCCGCCCAGCGCAGCGGCAGCATCACCCCGGTGCGGCGAGCACGCCGCAGCTCGTCCTCGGGAACGCCGAGGCGGTCAAGCCCCACGATCAGCTCGCGGTCTTCCAGCACGGATGCCGCCTGGGTGACGCCCACCGAACACGCCAGCAGCACGAACGCCGCGGCCAGCGTCACGATCACCCCGGTGCGGATGTCGGCGAGCACGGTGCCCTGCTCGTTCTCGCCGATCGTCTCCAGCAGGCCCATGCCCGCCCCCGCGACGACGGCGATGAACGCGATCATCGCGATCCCCGACACCCGGCGCCACGCCTGCCCGGCGTGGGCCGCCAGCTCGCGGCCGGCGATCAGCTGCGCCGCCGACGACGCTCGTCGCGCCAGCGAACGGCCGCGGGCGGCGACGATCGGCGTGCCGATGAGGTTCACCAGTCCCATGGCGCCGGCGAACAGCCCCATCAGCACCGCAACGCCAATGACGTCGAAGACGAGACCGATGTTCGCCACCACGGCGATCACGACGACCAGCAGCAGCAGGCCGATGACGATCAACGCGAGCCGCTTGGGCGCGGCGTTCGTCCGGCGGCGCACACCGAGCGGCGTCAGCCGCACTTTGCGCAGGCTCAGTGCCGCGCTCGTGGTGGCAAGTGCGGTGACCACGAACACTGCAGCGGCCACTGCGGGCACGCCCGCCCACACCGCGCCAATGCCGATCGGTCCGCCGAAGAACGGCAGCAGCCCCACCAGGGGGAGCAACAGCAGGTAGAGCACGACACCCCCGAGGGTTCCGAGGAACGCGGTGGTCGCCGCTTCCAGCACGGTCATCATCGACACCTCGGACGTCGTCGCGCCCAGGAGGCGCAACGTCGCGAGCCGGTCGTTGCGGCGGCGGCTGGACAGTCGAGCGGCGGCGGCCCCGAGCGTGAAGACCGGCACCGCCAGCAGCACGAGGGCCAGCGTCGCGAGCATGCCGTACAGCACGTCCCCGTTCGTGCGCGGGTCGGTGTGGAACATGATCGTGCCGCCGACGACCACCAGCAGCAGCGCGGTGGTCACGGCGAACGCGATGACCGGAAGCACGAGGGCGGCCCGGCCCTGGCGGGAGGGCCGCGCGAGCAGCGCGGTGAGGGTCGCCACGCGGCGAAGTGACCCGGAGGACCGCGCCGCCGGCGGGGTCAGGACGGATGCCGCGATGACGCTCATCGACCGGCTCCGGCGACCGTCGTGGCATCCGACCCGGCGGCCGGCGTCGCCTGGCCGACGATGCTGCCGTCACGCATGTGCAGCACGCGGTCGCAGCGCGCCGCGACCTCGGCATCGTGGGTGACGACCACGAGGCTCCGGCCCTGACCGGTCGTGGCGTGCAGCAGTGCCGTCATCACCTCGGTGGACGTCGTCGAGTCCAGCGCGCCGGTGGGCTCGTCGGCGAACACGATGGCGGCACCGGTCACCTGGGCGCGCGCGATGGCGACCCGCTGAGCCTGTCCGCCCGAGAGTTGCCCGATGCGGCGATCTTCCATGCCGGCCAGTCCCAGCGCCGCCAGCCAGCCGGCGGCATGCTGCTCGGCCTGCCGGCGCGCGACGCCGGTGACCAGCAGTGGCAGCGCGACGTTTTCGACCGCGGTCAGTTCCGGCAGCAGCAGATGCTCCTGGAACACGAACCCCACCCGCGAGCGGCGCACCGCCGATCGCTCGTCCTCGCTCATGCCGGCCAGCTCCAGCGGCGCCGCACCGGGCACGCCGAGTCGCACCGACCCGGCATCCGGAGCGATCACGGCGGCGAGGCAGTGCAGCAGGGTGGTCTTGCCGGATCCCGAGGCGCCCATCACCGCGACGGACTCGCCGCGGGCGATGGTCACGTCCACGCCGGCGAGCGCTGTCAGGGGGCCGTACCGCTTGATGAGCCCGGTGGCGACCAGGGCGAAGGTGTCAGAAGTGTTGTTCACCCTGCCAGTCTTCGCACTCGCGCGCGCCGCGTCGTCGGCCCCGGGAGGTATGCGGCATCCACCGCGCGGATGATTCACGACCCCCCCTCGACCCGTCTGCGATCCCGGGTTAGAGTCGCGGGCGATGGCCCTGGATGCCGCGCCGACCGGTCCCGATCGACCCGCGCACCCGTCGCGAAGGGAGTGGTTCCCATGTCCGACAGCCCCGCAGCCGAGATCGTCGAGAAGGTCGGCGGACCCGGAAACATCGAGAGTCTCACCCACTGTGCGACCCGCCTGCGATTCCAATTGCGCGACGGCGACCTGGCGGACCAATCCGCCGTCGAGGCGATCCCCGGCGTCATGGGCGCCGTCCCTCAAGCCGGTGACCGCTTCCAGGTCGTGATCGGCGGCGGGGTGCAGACCGTCTACAACGACATCATGGCGCTGCCGACGATGACCGGTGATGCCGAAGGCGACGTCGACGACGCCGCAGCCATCAAGGCGCGGGAGCGCGCCAAGGGCCCTCGCGGCAAGTTCGCGTGGCTCGACACGCTGTTCGAGTTCCTCTCCGACTCGTTCCGCCCGATCCTGGGAGCCCTGCTGGGCGCGTCGCTGTTCATCACCTTCATGGCGCTCATGGCCACGCTCGGGGTCATCCCCTCGTGGAACGCGCCGGGTGTCGTGCTGGAGCCGTCGTGGGCGTTCATCAACCTGATGTGGCAGTGCGTGTTCATCTTCCTGCCGCTCATGGTCGCCTACAACGCGTCGCAGAAGATCGGCGCCGACCCGTGGGTCGGCTTCGCGATCATGGCGGTGGTGATGCTGCCGGGATTCCTGGCGCTCGGGCAGGATGCCACCGCGCAGCAGATCGTCTTCCTCGGCTCGGAGATCACCACGGTGCCGATCTTCGGCATCCCGCTGACCATCTTCGACTACAACTCGCAGGTGTTCCCGCCGCTGCTGATGGCCGCCGTTCTCGGGCCGCTGTGGAAGGGCCTGAAGAAGATCATCCCCGACAACCTGCACCTCATCTTCGTGCCGTTCCTGGCGATGCTGGTGATGATCCCGCTGACGGCCTTCCTGATCGGACCCATCGGCGTCTACGCCGGTGCAGGGCTGGCGAACCTGCTCAGCTCGATCAACAACTTCTCGCCGTTGATCTTCGCCATCGTCATTCCGCTGGCCTACCCGTTCATGGTGCCGCTGGGACTTCACTGGCCGGTCAACGCGATCATGCTGCTGAACATCCAGACGCTCGGATACGACTTCATCCAGGGCCCGATGGGCGCCTGGAACTTCGCCTGCTTCGGGGCGACGGCGGCCGTGCTGGTGCTGGCGTGGCGCGAACGCGACCAGGTGATGAAGCAGACCGCGACCGGCGCTCTCGCCGCCGGCCTTCTCGGTGGCATCTCGGAACCGTCGCTGTACGGCATCCATCTGCGCTTCAAGCGGATCTATCCACGCATGCTCGTCGGCTGCTTCGTCGGCGGACTCATCATCGGCATCGGCGGTGGGGTGCGAACCGAGGCGTTCGTCTTCACGTCGCTGCTGACGATCCCGGCCTTCCAGCCGATCATCCTGTACGGCATCGCGGTGGCCGCGGCCTTCATCACCTCGATGGTGCTCGTCATGATCTTCGGCTACAAGCCGAAGGAGCCGGTCGAAGCTCCGGCCGAGGCCACCACCGCGAGCGCTCCCGCCGGTGCGAGCGCGCCCACGACCACGGCGTCGACGACGGCGGGCGGGGCCGGCACGGCCGGAGCGGCCACCGCCACCGCAACGCTCGCGGGGCCCGGGACGACGTCAGAGGTGGCAGCGGCGCTGCAGGTCATGTCGCCGCTGGACGGCACGGCCGTCGCCCTGTCGGAGGTACCCGATCCGGTGTTCGCGGGCGGCACGATGGGGCCGGGGGTGGCGATCGAGCCCACCGGCGACACCGTCTACGCCCCTGGTGCCGGTACGGTCGCCGCGGCCCAGCCCACCGGTCACGCCTTCGGGCTCGTGCTCGACGGCGGTATCGAGCTGCTCATCCACGTCGGCATCGACACCGTGAACCTCAAGGGCGAGGGGTTCGACGTCAAGGTGAAAAACGGGGATCGCATCGAGGTGGGAACGCCGCTGGTGACCTTCGACCGTGCGGTGATCGAGAAGGCCGGCTATCCGCTCATCACCCCGGTGATCGTGCTCAACGCCGACCAGTTCGACGCCGTCGATCCGATCGCGCTGGGCCCGACCACGGCCGGTGCGCCGCTGCTGTCGGTGGAGACGAAGGCCGGATCGTAGCGGTCGGGTGGGTTGCCCCGGGTTGCGGGGCTCAGTTGCCCGCTGCCGCCACGACCTCGCGCAGGCGCTCGCCGTCGGTGCCGTCCTCGCGGATCTCGAACGTGGTGCCGTCGACGACCAGGAGCGGGACATGGTCGACGGCGGTGTCGCTGGCGACCACCTCGCCCAGCCAGTGATCGTTGCTCGCCTGCACCCACGTGCCCATCGTCTGGCCCTTGACGCCGTCGGCGAGGTCGGCTTCGACGCCGGCCTCGGCGGCGAAGTCGAGCAGGGCGTCATCGGTGGGAGCGCCGTCGGCGTCGACCTGGTTGGCCTGTAGCAGCGAGTACAGGGGGAGTACGGCGTCGAGTTCACCGGCATCCGCCGTCAGCGCCAGCAGGTTCGCGGCGCGGGTGGAGTAGTCGGTGGTGTCGCCGCGCTTCTCGCTGACGTAGTTCATCGGGTGGATGGCCAGCGTGACGGTGCCCTCATCGACCCATCCGGCGATGTTCTCACCGGTGGCCTCATCCAACACCGCGCAGTGCGGGCACGACAGGTCCGTCCACAGCTCGATCGCGATCGACCCGTCGCCGAGCACGATCCCGTCGGCGGCGACCAGCGAGCTCTCCGCAGGGGGCGGCGCGGCCGACTCGGGGGCCTTGGCGGTGCAGGCGGTGAAGGCGAAGACGGTGGCCGCGACCAGCGCGACGAGGGCGAGGGGGCGGTGTGGTCTCACCTTTCGTTCTTACCGCGCCGCGGGCGATCCGCCACGTCTGTCGTGGGGGATCTACGAACGGCATCCCCCTTGTGGTCTGACCACATGGAGAACCTCTACGGATGCCCCTCGGGGGCCGGGGTTCACCTGTCGCGCGCTGTCCCTTCGCGGGTGAGGCGCCCGCATCACGCGACAGGCGAGCGCGGATGCTGCCACCGCCGTCGCCGCGAAATGAGCGGTGGAGAGGCTTTCGCGAAGCGGCACCATCGCGCTACTATCGTTTTTCGATAGCCGACGACCGATAGACGATAGGTCAGCTCATGAGATCTCCTCTTGTCACAGTGACGAAGGCGTTGATCGTCGTGCTGTGCGCGACCGTGGTCGCCTGCCAGGTCTGGATGGTGCCGATGATCGCGGCCGGGTTCGCGACGACGGCGCCCGAGTTCGCCCATCTCGAGACGCCAGGCATCGTGCTTGTCGGCGCGCTGCTGGCATGCGGCGAAG
Source organism: Microbacterium sp. zg-YB36 (assembly GCF_024623575.2). Taxonomy (NCBI): domain Bacteria; kingdom Bacillati; phylum Actinomycetota; class Actinomycetes; order Micrococcales; family Microbacteriaceae; genus Microbacterium; species Microbacterium sp. zg-YB36. The sequence goes on along the minus strand of NZ_JANJFD020000001.1, from coordinate 1,582,706 downwards.
TGGTGCTCGTGTCGGTGTGGCGGCTGCTCACCTTCGTCTCCCGCGACAGTGTGTTCGACGCGCACTCGTTCCGATGGGTCGACGCGATCATCGCCGCGGTAGCCGCAGCCGGAGTGATCGTCGTCGTCGGGATGACGGTCATCGGCGACGCGCAGGCGGGGAGTCCGTTCCTCGCGTTGACCGGCACTATCGCGCTGGTCACCATCGTCGGGCTCGCCCTCGTCGTCCTGGTGATGCGCAGGCTGCTGCGGCAGGCGACGGCGCTGCGGCTGGAGATGGCCGAGGTGGTCTGATGCCGATCATCGTCGACCTCGATGTCGAGCTCGCCAAGAAGAAGATGAGCGTGTCCGAACTCGCCGCCGCGATCGAGATCACCCCGGTCAATGTCTCCGTGCTCAAGAACGGCCGCGCGAAAGCGGTACGGTTCTCGACCCTCGACGCGATCTGCCGAGTGCTCGACTGCCAGCCCGGCGACATCCTGCGTTGGGTGCCCGAGACCGTGCCGGTACCCGAAGGGACGCGATAATGACCCGCCGCATCGTGATCGCGGCCGCAATCGCGGCGGCGGTCCTGGTTCAGATCACGGGGTGCGGCACGAATCCCGAAGAGGATTACCTCAGGGCTCTCGATCAGAGCGCACCTGCCCTGTACGCAGCGCATTCCAGCCGGGACTTGGCAGCGAGGGGCCGCGAGGCGTGCAACGCACTGGCGACCGATGCGCTCCCGACACTCTTCGATGGACGGGTCGCAGACGGCTCGAGTGGCGCCACGGAATGGACTCGCATCCTCGACGCCGCGGTTGACACCCTCTGCACCGAGCACCGGAATCAGCTTGATGAGTGGATGAACGGGCACAAGTAGCCCGTGAGTAGAAATCCGGCCTCCGGGGGCGGGTCGGCTGACGGTCCGGGCGCCGGTGCGGGTGTTGCTAGCGTGGAGCGCGTGCCGACGACGCCCTTCGAATCCCTTGCCGACTACATCGCCCTCCCTCGCATCGAAGGGCTCGCGCTTTCCCCGGACGGCACCCGGGCGGTGCTGACCGTCGCCACGCTGACGAAGGATGCCACCGGCTACGAGCGCTCGCTCTGGCAGGTCCCCGCGAGCGGTGACGGCACCCCGCGACGCCTCACCCGGTCGGCCAAGGGCGAGTCCGGTGCCGCGTTCCTCCCCAGCGGCGATCTGCTCTTCGTCTCGGCGCGTCCCGACACCGAGGCCGAAGACAGCGAGGACGCCGGGCAGCTGTGGCTCCTCCCCGCAGCCGGCGGGGAAGCGCGCCCCATCACCCGGCTCGCGGGCGGAGTGACCGACATCGCCGCCGTCGCCGAGGCGGCCGAGCGCCTTGTGATCGCAGCCGATCTGCTGCCGTCGGCGCAGACCCTCGAAGACGACGCCCGCCTGCGCGCCGAGCGCACCAAGCGCAAGGTGTCGGCGATCCTGCACGACACCTACCCCGTGCGGCACTGGGACCACGACCTCGGTCCCGCCGAGCCGCACCTGCTCGCGCTCGATCTCGCCGACCTCTCCGACACCCTGGCCGTCCTGGCCGACGAACCCGCAGGTGAAGAATCCGACCCGGCCGGCGCAACGGATGCCGAGAAGGCGAGGCCCTACCCGGTCACCCTGCCCCGCCCGGTCGACCTCACGCCGCGCCCCGGTCGCACCGCCGACACCGCAGGTACCGCCGTCACTCCCGACGGCGCGACCGTCATCGCGGCCATGTACGTCCCCTCGGGTCTGACCGGTCGCTACCGGCTGGTGTCGATCGACGTCGTCACCGGCGCGCACACGGTGCTGCGCGACGAAGAGGGCGTCGACTTCGAAGCACCCGCGATCAGCCATGACGGCGCGATGGTGGCGTACGTGCGGACGGTGAAGACCACCCCGGCCGGACCCACGGAACAGGAGTTGTGGGTGAGTGGGGTCGACGGCTCGTCGCCCCGCCGCATCGCTGCGGACTGGGACCGGTGGCCCAGCGGCATCCAGTTCGATCACGACGACCGGGCGCTCGTGGTGACCGCCGATTCCGACGGGCGGGGTCCGGTGTTCCGGGTGCCGCTGGAGGGCGGCCCGGTGCAGCAGGTGACCCACGACGACTTCACCTATACGCACGTCCGCGTCGATCGGCACACCGGTGACCTCGTGGCCCTGCGGTCGTCGTGGGTGACGCCGTCGCACCCGGTGCGCATCGCGCGCGACGGTGCGGTCACGCCGCTTGCCTCCCCGGCGCCGGTGCCGTCGGTGCCTGCGACGATGACCGAGGTCGACACCATGGCCGCCGACGGCGCGCGCGTGCGTGGCTGGCTGCTGCTTCCGGAGGGCGCCTCGGCACAGTCTCCGGCGCCGCTGCTGCTGTGGATTCATGGCGGCCCGCTCAACAGCTGGAACGCGTGGAGCTGGCGCTGGAACCCCAACCTCGCTGTCGCGCGGGGATACGCCGTGCTGCTGCCGGACCCTGCCCTGTCCACCGGGTACGGCCTCGACTTCATCGCGCGCGGCTGGAACAGCTGGGGCGCGGCGCCCTTCACCGATCTCATGGCGATCACGGATGCCGTGGAAGCGCGGGCCGACATCGACCAGACCCGCACCGCGGCGATGGGCGGCTCGTTCGGTGGCTACATGGCCAACTGGGTGGCCGGACACACCGACCGTTTCCGGGCGATCGTCACGCACGCGAGCCTGTGGGCACTGGACCAGTTCGCCGGCACCACCGACCACGCCGGGTACTGGAAGAGCATCTTCACGACCGAGGCCATGGTCGAGAACTCACCGCACCGGTCGGTGGCGGAGATCCGCACGCCGCTGCTGGTCATCCACGGCGACCGCGACTACCGGGTGCCGATCGGCGAGAGCCTGCGCCTGTGGGCGGAGCTGATGGAGCATCACGGCAACGACGACGGCACCACCGTGCACCGGTTCCTGTACTTCCCCGACGAGAACCACTGGGTGCTCAAGCCCCAGCACGCCGTGCTCTGGTACGAGACGGTGTTCGGGTTCCTCGCCGAGCACGTGCGCGGCGAGGCCGCGGACCGGCCCGCCGGCCTCGGCTGACGCGGCCCCGCGAGGCCTCAGTACTCGCGGTGGGTGCGGTAGTACTCCAGGAGCGCGCGGGTCGAGGCATCCTGCGCCTGGAGTGCCGCCTCGTCGCCCTCGATGGCCGGGGCGATCTGCATCGCGAGCTGCTTGCCCAGCTCCACGCCCCACTGGTCGAACGAGTTGATGCCCCAGATCACGCCCTGGGTGAAGGTGATGTGCTCGTAAAGCGCGATCAGCTCGCCCAGCACGCGGGGCGTGAGGGATGCGGCGAAGATCGACGTGGTCGGCCGGTTTCCGGGGAAGGTGCGCGCGGCCACGAGCGGACCGGTGGTCCCCTCGGCCTCGACCTCGGCGGCGGTCTTGCCGAACGCGAGCGCCTTGGTCTGGGCGAGGAAGTTCGCCAGGAACAGCCCGTGCACGTCACGGCCGTCGTCGGTGAGCGGGTAGGCGGGGTTGGCGAACGCGATGAAATCAGCCGGGATCAGCCGCGTTCCCTGGTGGATCAGCTGGTAGAAGGCGTGCTGCCCGTTGGTGCCGGGCTCGCCCCAGAACACCTCACCGGTCTCGGTGGTGACCGGAGTTCCGTCCCACCGCACCGACTTGCCGTTGGATTCCATCGTCAGCTGCTGCAGATACGCCGCGAAGCGGTGCAGCTGCTGCGCGTACGGCAGCACCGCGTGCGACTGAGACCCGAGGAAGTTGGAGTACCAGACGTTGAGCAGGCCCATCAGCACCGGCACGTTGCGCTCCAGCGGCGTCGTGCGCACGTGCTCGTCGACGGCGTGGAACCCGGCGAGCAGCTCGCGGAAGATGTCGGGGCCGAGCTCGATCGCCAGCGACAGCCCAATGGCCGAGTCGACGGAGTAGCGCCCGCCCACCCAGTCCCAGAACCCGAAGGCGTTGGCCGGGTCGATACCGAACGCGGCGACCCTGTCCAGCGCAGTGGAGACGGCGACGAAGTGGTGCGCGACGGCATCCGTGCGTGCCCCCTCGCTGCCGTCGATCGCGCCGGCCTTCTCAAGGTGGGTCCACAGCCAGTCGCGCGCGAGCCGCGCATTGGTGAGTGTTTCCAGCGTCGTGAAGGTCTTGGATGCCACGATGAACAGCGTCGTCTCGGGGTCGAGCCCGGCGGTCTTCTGCGCGATGTCGGTGGGGTCGATGTTCGACACGAATCGCGCCGAGATGCCGGTATCCGCATAGGGCTCGAGCGCCGCGGACACCATGACCGGCCCGAGGTCCGAGCCGCCGATGCCGATGTTGACGATCGTCTGCACCTTCTTGCCGGTGACGCCGAGCCACTGCCCTGAGCGCACCCGCTCGGCGAACGCGGTCACCGCCGCGAGCACATCCTGCACGTCCTGGTCGACGTTCTGCCCGTCGACGACGAGGGCAGGGGAGGCTCCGGCGGGGCGGCGCAGCGCGGTGTGCAGCACGGCGCGGTCTTCGGTGGTGTTGATGTGCTCACCGGCGAGCATCGCGGCGTAACGCTCGGCGACACCGGTCTGCTCTGCCAGGCGAACCAGCGATGCGAGCACCTCGTCGGTCACGAGATTCTTCGACAGGTCCACGTGCAGGTCGGCCAGCGGCAGGCTCAACCGTTCGACGCGACCCGGGTCGGCGGCGAACCAGCCACGCAGATCGGGGGCGAACCCATCGCGCAGTGCGGTCAGTTCGGTCCAGGCGGACGTGGTGGTGGCATCGATCGGGGCGGTCACGTGATCAACGCTAGCCCCGTCACGAGCCATCCGCATCAGCGCAGCGCTCGTCGCGCCCGTCGCACGAGGGAGATGTGGGTGGCGAAGCTGCGCCGCATCTCTCGAGTGTCGTTGAAGTTCATCACGAGCTGCACTCCGTCCCCCGCGAACAGGTGCACGCCCGTCACACCGAGATGCCCGGTCATCGGCGGCATGCCGGCGAACAACGGGAAGAAACCGCCGTAGCGCAGCTGCATGAGGCCTGCGCCGTAGTGGATGCCGGGCCGGAAGCGGTTCTGGACATCGGCCATGTATGAGAGGGATTCGGCGCCGACCAGTGCTCCGCCGCGCCAGGCATCATCGAAGCGCAGCAGGTCGTCCAACGTCGTCACGACGCCGCCGCCGCCGTAATCGCAGCTGAGGCTCTCAGCGCGGCTGAGGTCGATGCCGCCGATCAGTATGGGGGCGATGTCCAAGGCCGCACCGGGTCGCTCGGGCGAGGGGCCGCCACCCGGCGCAGTGTGGAACATCAGGCACGAGCGATCCATCCCGGCCGGCCCCAGGATGCGTTCGTGCAGTTGAGTCCCCAGCGTCGCGCCGCCGGCCTCCTCGATCACCCGCGCCAGCAGCACATACCCCGTGTCGGAGTACTCGAATCGCTCCCCGGGTCGGCCCACCGGCCGCTGCCACTCCCGGGTGTAGTCGAGCAGTTCCGACGGAGTCCAGCGGTGATCCAGGTCGCGTGTGATCTGCCGTAGGTACGGCTCCGGGGCGCGGCTTCGCCCTTCGAAGTAATCCGCGACGCCACTGGTGTGCTGCATCAGGTGTCGCGTGGTCACCTCCGTGGCCAGGTCCACACCGTCGCGCAGGAACAACCCGCGCCACTCGGTGCGCGGCAGTACGCGGGGCAGGGGCGCGTCGAGGTCGAGCGCGCGCTGCTCGGCGAGCTGCAGTGCAAGCGTGGCGGTCATCATCTTGCCGACGCTGGCGGGGTGGAAGGCTCGATCGCGGTCACCCGAGGAGAACTCGATGCCGTGTGCCCGCAGCAGGATCTGCGGCGGGGGCAGCCCGTGGCGGCGACCGGCGCGTTCGGCGATCCGTTGCAGATCGGCGTACAGCTGCAAGTCACGCGAGGCGGTGGGAGACGGTTGGGTCGTCATTGTTACCCTCCAATGTATCTCTGAGATATATTGGAGGGTAACGGAGCGGAGGTCGATTGTGAAGTATGTCGTCTTGGGATTGCTGATGATCCAGCCGTTATCGCTGTACGACCTGCACAAGGCGTTCCGCGCGGGTATCTCGCTGTTCTACAGCGCAAGCTTCGGGAGCCTCCAACGTTCGCTGTCGCAGCTGATCGAGGAGGGGCTGGTCGTCGCCGAACCCGAGCCGGGCGATCCTCGGGGCAAGAAGCGGCACACCATCACGGATGCCGGGCGCATCGCGTGGCGGGACGGGATGCTGACACCCCCTGTCGGTGCCGACGCCGAGACGGTCATGCTCTCGCGGGTGTTCTTCCTCGGCCTGCTGGACGCCGACGATCGGAAGGTCGCCGTCGGGCTGCTCCGGTCGCGCGCCGCCGATGACCTCGCCAACCTGCAGGCCGTGGCGGTCGAGCTCGACTCCGCCGAGATCCCGGCGGACCTCGCCGGCGTGTTCAAGTATCAGCGGGCCACGCTGGACTACGGCATCCGCTCGCACACACTGGCGCAAACCTGGTTAAACGAGCTGCCGGAGTGACCGGCGCCTCCCATGACGGAGGGCCGGTCGGAAAGATCCGACCGGCCCTGATCCCTTGCACCAGAGATGTCACACCGAAGCAGTTCAGAGAAGGAACTGCGACGCTCCGAATGTATAACGGCACGGTAACGGCGCCAACTCCTCCCGCGCACGTGGCGTGTCGCGCGGGGGAGGAGCGCGTCGGGTCAGCGAGCGGCGCGCAGGCTGACGTTACCGGCCGACACCGTGACCGTCACGACGTTCGTCGCGTCCGAGGCGGTGTCGAGACGGTTGTCCAGGTCGCCAGCCGACACCTCGGAGTCGACGTGGTAGACGTCGTCGGGGAGGGTCAGGTCGAGCGAGCCTGCGCTGACGTCGATGCGGACGTCTTCGGGTGCGGTGCCGCTGAAGAGGGCGTTCAGATCCCCGGCGCTGACCCTGAGGTCCGCCGCCTTCACACCTGCCAGTTCGACCACGGCGGTACCGGCGCTGACCTGCGCCGACACATCCTGGGCCGACCCGGCCAGGTCGAGGTCTCCGGCGCTCATCTCCAGGTCGAGCTCGCCGAACTCCCCGTCGACGGCGAGTGAACCCGCCGACAACGTGAATCCGGCATCCAAGCTCTCGCCCTGCAGCGACTCGGGCAGTTCCACGGTCACCCGCTCGGTGTTGCCGAACCACCAGCCGAAGAGTCGGTCGGGCGAGCGCAGCACCAGCGTTTCGTCGCTTCGCTCGAAGGTCCAGTCGTCGGCACCCCAGCCGCCGACCACCTCGAGGGTGGCCTCGGTGGTGTCGGTGAAGCGCACCGTGACCGCCGCCGCAGACACGTCGACGTCGAGGTTGTCCACTCCGCTGACGTCGGCGGCGTACCGCTCGGTCGACCCGGTCGCCGTGCTGGCGATGGCGCGCACGGCGCCCCAGCCGAGGGCGCCGAGCAGCAGCACGGCCCCGACGGCGATCGCGAGGATCGCGACGACCTTGGATGCTCCGCCGCCGGAGCCCCCGGAGGCGGGGGGCTGCGCCGGCTGCTGGGGGGCAGTCGGCGGAATCAGTGTGGTGCTCATCGTGATGCTCCTGTCTGCGGCAGTTCGCCGCCGTACTCGAGATGAACGAGCGCGGCGAGCACCCGCCGGTTTCCTGCTTCGTCTTGCTCGAGGTCGAGTTTCTGGAAGAGAGAGGTGATGTACTTCTCGACGCTCGCCTCGCTGACGTGCAGCGTGCGGGCGATGGCCTGGTTGGACTTGCCTTCCGCGATGAGCGCCAGCACGGTGCGTTCGCGATCGGTCAGGCGGGCCATTCGTTCGTCGCGGGTGCGACGCATCAGCAGCTGGGACACGACCTCGGGGTCGAATACCGTGCCGCCGGAGCCGATCTGGGCGACCGTCTCGACGAACTCGGTGACGTCGGCCACGCGGTCCTTCAGCAGGTAGCCGAGCGCACCGCCGCCGCCGGCGATGAGTTCGGACGCGTACCGCTCCTCGACGTACTGGCTCAGCACCAGCACCGGCAGGTGCGGGTTGGCTGCGCGCAGCGTGAGCGCGGCGCGGATGCCCTCGTCGGTGAATGTCGGCGGCAGTCGCACATCGAGGATGCACAGGTCCGGTGCCGTGTCGGCCACGACGGCGTCGAGGTCGTGGGCGTCCGGGATCGCAGCGACCACGGTGTGGCCCGCGTCCTCCAGCAGTCGCACCAGTCCCGCGCGCAGCAGCGCGGAGTCCTCACAGATCAGGATGCGCATGGCACGCTCACCTCCAGGGAGGTCGGGCCGCCGACGGGGCTGTCCAGCCGGACGGTGCCGCGGGCGGCGACGATGCGGTTGAAGATGCCGTCGAGTCCGCCGCCGGGCAGCACCCGGGCGCCGCCGGTGCCGTTGTCTTCGACGCGGGCCCAGAGGGTGCCGTCTTCGCGGTTGCGCACGGTCACGCGGCAGTCGCTGGCACGAGAGTGCTTGGCGGCGTTGGTCAGGGATTCGGCGATGGCGAAGTAGACCGCCGCCTCCGCCTCTCGGGTGCACCGTCCGTCGACCCGGATGTCCAGGTGCACGGGTACGTGCGACCGGGCGGCGAGAGCCGACAGTGCGGCATCGAGCCCGCGATCGTCCAGCACAGAGGCGTGGATGCCGCGCGCCAGTTGGCGCAGTTCGGTGATCGCTGCCTTGGTGGAGGTGTGCGCCTCGGCGATGAGTTCGCGAGCGGCATCCGGATCGGAATCGATCTTCTGCTGCGCCAACCCCAGCGTCATCCCCACCGAGACCAGCCGAGGCTGGACGCCGTCGTGCAGGTCGCGTTCGATGCGGGTGCGCTCCACCTCGCTGGCACGCACGGCCCCGGCACGCTGCACGTCGGAGGTGCGTGCGCGTTCGGCCAGCATCGCCTCCTCTGAGGGGACGAGGATCGCCCGGGTCAGCACGCCGTCGAGGACGGCGATGCCCACCAGCAGCGCAGCGCTGACGATGATCGCGACGACGCCGGCGACGACGGCCCAGCCGGTCGCGGTGGTCACGCTCAACCAGGGCAGGCGCACGGATTCCCCGCTGTACAGCGGGGAGAACAGCAGCGCGATGCCGGCTGCCAGTGTTCCGACCAGCCACAGCACGACCGAGCCGAGTACCGTCGCGATCGCCGCGCTGGCGACGCCCCGCCACATCGGGCCGTCGATGAACTGCTGCCAGAGCATGCGCAGCCAGCCGCCGAAGCCCGGGCTGGGCATCCGCCGGGTGCGCAGCGACGGCAGGCCGTAGTCGTAGAGGCCGTCCGCGCGCCCGTACTCCAGCCACCCGGTGAAATAGAGCACGTAGATGAAGGCGATGAGGAAGAGGGCGCCGATGCCGAGGACGAGCAGCAGGCTCAGTCCTAGGCTCAGCAGCACGGCGAGGATCGAGAACAGCACGGTCCCGGCGACGGCCATCGCGGCCAGTTGCGCCAGGGCACCGAGAACGCGCAGCGCCTTGTTGCGCGGCGCTGTCGCGGCCGGTACGGCGGGGGCGGGGGAAGTGGTCATGGCTCAAACGTAGGACTCGGCTGGGTGCGCCACCGCCCCGGCATCCGGAGTCTTTCCTTCGGGTTATCCCGAGCGCAGCCGTCGGCGCGTAGCGTTGCCCCCATGGTCACCATTCCCACGGTCACTCTCAATGACGGCACGGACTTTCCCGAGCTCGGGCTCGGCACCTACAACCTGCGTGGTGCGGAGGGCGTCGACGCGATCACCGCGGCGATCACCGGCGGGTACCGGCTGCTGGATTCGGCGGTCAACTACACGAACGAAGCCGAGGTCGGCGAGGCGGTGCGCCGCAGCGGCATCCGCGATGAACTGATCGTCACCACGAAGCTCCCCGGCCGCCACCACGGCTACGACGAGACGATCGCCAGCGCGGCCGGCTCGCTGGAGCGGATGGGGCTGGAGCGCATCGACCTGTACCTCATCCACTGGCCGAACCCCTCGGTCGACAAGTACGTCGACACCTGGCGCGCCATGATCGAGCTGCGCGAGCGCGGCACGGTGCGCTCGATCGGGGTATCCAACTTCACCGAGGCGATGCTCACCCGCCTCATCGACGAGACCGGCATCACGCCCGCCGTGAACCAGGTCGAGCTGCACCCGTACTTCCCGCAGGCGGCGCTGCGCGAATTCCATTCCGCCCGCGGCATCCGCACCGAGAGCTGGAGCCCGCTGGCGCGGCGCAGCGAGTTGCTCACCGAGCCGGTGCTGGCCGAGGCGGCAGCCGCGCACGGCGTGACCCCGACGCAGGTCGTGCTGCGGTGGCACACCCAGCTGGGGTCGACTCCCATCCCGAAGTCTGCCGATCCCGACCGGCAGCGGGAGAACGCCGACGTGTTCGGCTTCACCCTGACCGATGCCGAGGTCGCCGCGATCAGCGCGCTCGAGCGCGGCCGGCTGTGGGGCGCGGATCCCGAGACGCACGAAGAGATGTGAGCGGATGCCGCTACGCGCGGGATCCGCTCAGCGTCGCGAGCCACTGGCCGAACGTGCCGGTGCCGCGATCGGCGTCCGGTCCGGGGAGCATCGTGCCGTCACGCTGCGCCCGGCCGAAGCGCCCCGGCAGCGGCACGGCCGGGATCCATCCGCCCCGGCCGGTTGCCCGCGCGTAGGCGCGGACCATCGCCGCCAGCGACTCCTCGCGGGGGCCGGCGAGATCGGTGGCCCGGCCGGCCGGCGCTGCCTCGGCGAGGTCCACTAGGCGCGCGGCGACTTCGCCGATCGCGACCGGCTGCGTGCGCATCCGCGGGGCGAAGCGCAGCGGGCCGACCCGGGCCTGGGTGAACATCTGCGCCGCGAAATCGTGGAACTGCGTCACGCGCAGGATCGTCCACGGCACCTCGCCCTGCGTCACGAGCGATTCCTGCGCGACCTTGCCGGTGTAGTAGCCGTACGGAGCGCGGTCGCAGTTGACGATCGACAGGGCCACGTGATGTGCCACGCCGACGTCGCCCTCGGCCGCCAGCAGGTTGGCGGTCGTCGCGCGGAAGAACTCTTCGGACTCGCGCGCGTCCAGCGTCGCAACGTTGAGGGTGTCGACGACGACATCGGCGTTCGTGAGCGCATCGCGCAGTCCCGCCCCGCTGGCGGCATCCGTCCCGCTGCTGCGGGAGAGGGCGACCACGTCATGCCCGCGCTCGCGGGCGGTCGCCACGACCCTGCGGCCAGCCAGACCGGTGCCCCCGGCGACGACGATTCTCACTGGCCGCGGTCCCCGGCGTCGACGGCGACCATCCAGGCGATGCCGAACCGGTCGGTGAGCATGCCGAAAAGCCCGCCCCACGGTGCCGGCTCCAGCGGCATGGTGACTGTGCCTTCTTCGCCGAGGGCGTCCCACATTCTGCGCTCCGCCGGCTCGTCGTCGCCGCTGATCGACACCGAGAAGCCCGACGCGGGGGCATACGGCATGCCGCTGGGGGTGTCGGATGCCATGAGCGTGAAGCCCTGCGGGGTCTCCAGTTGCGCGTGCATCACCAGGTCGGCGTCGTCGGGATTCTCGCTGCCTCCCGCCGAGCCGAACGTGTCGATGCTCAGTTCACCGCCGAACACGGTGCGATAGAACTCCATCGCCGGGCGGGCCTGGTCCTTGAAGGACAGGTACGGGTTCAGCGTCAGCATGTTGTTCCCTCTGCGTTGAGGTCATGGATGCCGGTGCCCCGGCGGTGTTCTGTATTCAACCACGGCGCTCGGAGGTGATGCATACCGTCGTCGCGGCGCTTTCCCGGGTGCCGCGGATGAGTAAGTGAGCAAGACCGCAGTCTCTGCCCAGCCTGGCCTTGCACAGTGGGCTACCGCGTCTTGCCCGAAGACGCCGCGCCGCCGTGCCGGCGCTCGTCCTGTGAAGGAAGCACGTTCACCATGCATCCAATTCTTCAGTCCGTCATGTCCCGGCGCGTCCTGCGCGCCGAACGCCGTCGCCGCTCACGCCGGCGGCTGGCCGTCTCGGCCAGCATCGCCACGGGTGTCGCGACGAGCGTGCTGGTCGCCACGGGAGCGGCGGCGGCCGCCGTCGTGCTGCCGTCGGCGGTGGATAGGCCCGGGGCGACGACGTTGCGGGAGGTCACCGCCGAGGCCGAGGCGACGGCGGATGCCGCCCACGCCGCGCTGGCCGGCGCCGAGTCCATCACCACCGAAATCGCCGAATCGGGGCTGGACCTCGGTGTCGAAAGCACCGAAGTCGACACGACGGATCTGCGCGAGGCGGTGGAGCGGCTGGAAGACGTCCACATCATGCCGATCCTGCCGATCCCCGATGTCGTGGACGACACCGCGGAGCACACAGAGTCGGTCAACGCCCGGGTGGCCGAACTGCGCACCCGGCTCGACGAGGCGAAGGCGCAGAAGGCCGCCGAGGAGGCCGCCGCCGCAGCCGCCGCGCAGGCGCAGGCCGAGGCTGAAGCCGCCGCCGCGGCGCTTGCCGCCGGCAACACCGTCGAAGGCGCGAAGGCGACGGCATCGCACCTGGCCGCGACCCAGTACGGCTGGGGGAGCGACCAGTTCCAGTGCCTGGATTCGCTGTGGCAGAAGGAGTCCGACTGGAACTACCAGGCGGTCAACCCCTCCAGCGGCGCCACCGGCATCCCGCAGTCGCTTCCCGGCCACAAGATGGCCGCCGCCGGTCCTGATTGGCAGACCAACGCCACGACCCAGATCCGGTGGGGGCTGGATTACATCGCCCGGGCGTACGGCACCCCGTGCGCCGCGTGGGCCCACTCGCAGGCGACCGACTGGTATTGAGTCGCTCAGTGCGGCGCGTGGTACTCGCTTTCGCCGCGCTTCCAGTAGCCCTTCGTCACGAACGCGTCGGTCGGCAGCGCCCATCGCTCCTGCAGCAGGGCGCGGGCCGGCTTGACGATCGCCTGCTCCGCCGCGACGAACGCGAACACGTCCCCGTCGGGGCGGTTCGCGGGGGTGAGGGCATTCAGTCGGCGCGCGAGCGCGACGCCGGCGGCATCCGTCCCGCGGTGCAACTGCTCCACGATCACCCCGGCCGGCGCATCGATCGGCAGCTCGTGGTCGGCGTCGGCGACCTCGACGATGATGCGGCCGACCGAAGCGGCATCCATCGACCGGGCGTATCGGCGCATCGCGGGCACGGCTGTCTCGTCGCCTGCCAGCAGCCAGCCGTCCGGGCGGCCCGTGATGATCATCGATCCACGGGGACCGCCGACGCCTGCGACTGCGCCGAGTTCGGCGGTCGCCGCCCAGGACGCTGCGACACCGCCGCCGTGGATGGCGAACTCCAGGTCGAGCCAGCCCGCTTCGGCATCCCACCCGAGCGGGGTGTACTCGCGGCTTGGGGCCGCGCGCAGCTGCTCCACCGTCTCCGGCGCGGAGTCGGGGAAGAACACCCGGATGTGGTCGTCCGCACCCAGCGAGTCGAAGCCGCGCAGGTCCTCACCCGCGAGCCGCACCCGCACGTAGCCCGGCGTGAGCCACTGCCGCGCGGCGAGGCGGGTCATGCGGAAGCGCAGGTCGAGCGGACGACGCTCGAGGCGGAAGGATGCCGGAATGGTCGTCGAACTCATGAAGGTTAGGCTAGCCTATCCTCAGGCCGGTCGATCGGGATCGCCGGTCGATCCACCCTATCGACGTTGACGTCGGACGCGCCATCGGTCGATGCGCACGCTCCGACGCCTGCCGCCCCAGGAGAAAACTGACCCATGCGCACGACTCGCCCACTGATCGCGGCATCCATCGCCCTCGTGACCGCCGCCGCCCTGACCGGCTGCGCGACCGACTCCGCAGAGGCCGAAGCCGACGCCCCGGAGACGAGCGAGTCCAGCACGGTCGAGTTCACTTGGGACCGCAACCTCGCCGGTGAGGACGAGGAGCCCAACTACGAAGAGACCACCGTCGAGGTGCCGAAGAACCCCGAGTCCATCGTGGTGTTCGACATGGCGAGCCTCGACACGATCGGTGCTCTCGGCGGCGAGATCGCCGGTGCGCCGCTGGAGTCGGTCCCCGACTACCTGCAGGGCTACCTCGCCGAGGACGCTTTCAACGCCGGCACGCTCTTCGAGGCCGACCTGGTCGCGATCGAGGCGCAGCAGCCCGACCTCATCATCATCGGCGGCCGCTCGACGGCGCTGTTCGAGGACCTGAGCGAAATCGCCCCGACGGTCGACCTGAGCATCAGCGGCACGTTCCTGGACACCCTCGAGCGAAACACCACGTTCCTCGGTGAGGTTCTCGGCGCCGAGGATGCCGCAGCAGACGCACTCGCCGAACTCGAGGCGGGCATCGAAGACGCGAAGACCGTCACCGCTGACGCCGGCACGGGCCTGGGCCTCATGATCTCGGGCGGCCGGCTCAGCGCCATGGCCCCCGCGGGCGACGCCGCAACCGGACGCAACGCGCGTGGCGGACTGATCTACGACGTGTTCGGCGTCGAGCCGGTCGTCGAGGACGTCGAAGCGGCCACCCACGGCGAGCCGGTCTCGTTCGAGTTCCTGCTCGAGCACAACCCCGACTTCCTGTGGGTCGTCGACCGCGATGCGGCCACCGGCGAGGAGAACGCGCAGGCGGCTGCGGCCGTCCTGGACAACGACATCGTGAAGCAGACCACGGCGTTCCAGGAAGACCAGATCGTCTACCTCGACCCCACCGCCTGGTACATCGTCTTCGGCGGGATCGACACCACCCGCATCATGATCGAGGACGTCCTGCAGATCGCTGAATGAACGCCTGAAATCCGAGATTCCGCACTCAGGTGACTGCCACAGTCGTCGCGACGAGCACCCCCACCCCCACCCGCCCCCGGCGGACGTGGGTGGGGGTGCTCATCGGTGTGTCCCTGGTCGTTCTCGGCGCCGCGAGCCTGTTCATCGGCGTCTCCGACGTCTCGCCTGCGGCACTGCTCGAGGGCGGCGCCGACAGCACCGCCGCGTTCCTGCTGGCCGCCAGTCGTCTGCCGCGCACCATCGCGGTGCTGCTCGTCGGCGCGTCGCTGGGCATCGCCGGACTCATCCTGCAGATGCTCGTGCGCAACAAGTTCGTCGAGCCGGGGACGACCGGTGTCACCGAGTTCGCCACCCTCGGCATGCTCGTGGCGATCGTGCTGTGGCCGGGTATGGCGGTGATGGGCAAGATGGGCGTCGCCGCGGCGTTCGGCCTGGTCGGCACGTGGGTGTTCCTGCGGGTCGTGCGCGCCGTCCCGGTGCGCCAGCTGGTGCTGGTGCCGCTGGTCGGCATCATGCTGGGCGGCATCGTCGGCGCCGTGACGGCGTTCTTCGCGTACCGGCTCGACCTGCTGCAGTCGCTCTCGCAGTGGTCACAGGGCAGCTTCGCGACGATCATGGCCGGCCGCTACGAGTATGTCTGGATCGCGGGCATCATGGTCCTGGTCGCGTGGATCGCCGCCGACCGGTTCAGTGTCATCGGAATGGGCGAGGAGTTCGCCACGAACCTGGGGCTGAACTACCGCCGGGTCGTCGCCATCGGCATGGTCGTCGTCGCCGTGATCACGGCCGCAGTGCTGGTCACCGCGGGCATGATCCCGTTCCTGGGCCTGGTCGTCCCCAACATCGTGAGCCTCATCATCGGCGACAACGTGCGCCGGGCGATCCCCTGGGTCGCGGGGCTCGGCGCGGTCTTCGTGCTGGCGTGCGACATCGTCGCCCGCACCGTGCGGTTCCCCTATGAGATCCCGCTGTCGGTCATCGTCGGCATCGTGGGTGCGGGACTGTTCCTGTGGCTCCTGCTGCGGAAGGGGAGCCGTGCGCACTGACATCACCGCCGCGCCGCCGCCCGCCGTCGCCGCCGCCACTGGCCGCTCCCGCCTGGCCGCGCTCTGGGCTCGTCCCGGGGTGCGTCTGGGGCTGCTCGTCGCCGTCGTGGCCGTCCTCGTCGCGGTATACCTGTTCACCGCCGTACCCGGGTCGCTCAGCTATGCGCTGAAGATCCGCGGCCTGAGCGTGATCGCCATGGTCGTGGTCGCCGTCGCCGTCGGCGTGTCGACGGTGGTGTTCCACACGATCACGCAGAACCGCATCCTGACGCCGTCGATCATGGGCTTCGACGCGTTCTACATGCTCATCTCCACCGTCATCGTGTTCTTCCTCGGCTCGACAGCGTTCCTCCGCGCCGATCCGGTGACCCTGTGGCTGCTGCAGGTGTCGGTCATGGTGGCCTTCAGCGTGTTCCTGTTCACGTGGCTCTTCGGCGGCAAACGGCGCTCCATCCACCTGATGCTGCTGGTCGGCATCGTGCTGGGTACCTTCTTCCGCAGTCTCACCGAGTGGATGCAGCGGATGCTGGATCCCCTCGACTTCCAGGTGCTCACCGACACCGCTTTCGCCTCGCTGACCCGCCCGGACGAGACGTTGCTGCTGCTCACCGGCATCCTCGTGGTGCTGGCATGCCTGGCCATCCAGCCGCTGCTGCGCACCCTCGACGTGCTCACCCTCGGGGAGCCGACCGCGGTGGGGCTCGGGGTGAATCACCGCCGCGTCATCATGGCGCTGTTCGCGATCGTGTCGGTGATGGTCGCGGCATCCACCGCCCTGGTCGGGCCGATCCTGTTCTTCGGACTCATCGTCGCCAACCTCGCCTACTCGTACGCCGGCACCTTCCGGCATCGCTGGACGCTGCCGACCGCCGCGCTCCTGGGCGTGGTGTTCCTCCTCGGCGGCCAGCTGCTGCTGGAGCGGCTGTTCGGGTTCGGTGGGAGCCTGTCGATGGTCATCGAGTTCGCCGGCGGACTGTTCTTCCTCTATCTCGTGCTGCGAAAGGGGGCGCGATGATCGCGCTCGAAGGCGTCACCAAGCGCTACAACGGGCACACCGTGCTCGACGACGTCTCCATCACGCTCGGGGAGTCGGGGGTGACCGCGCTGATCGGACCCAACGGCGCCGGCAAGTCGACGCTGTTCAGCCTGGTCGGGCGCCTCATCCGTGCCGACGAGGGCACGGTCACCATCGACGGCACGGACGTGCGCAAGGCGGCATCCGCAGACCTCGCCAAGACGCTCGCGGTGCTGCGACAGGACAACCACATCGCCGCGCGGCTGACGGTTCAAGACCTCGTGGAGTTCGGGCGCTTCCCGCATTCGCGGGGACGGCTGACCGCCGTGGACCGCGAACAGATCGACCGCGCGATCGCGTATCTGGATCTCGACGCGTTCCGCGACCGTTTTCTCGACGAACTCTCCGGTGGGCAGCGCCAGCGCGCGTTCATCGCGATGGTGCTCGCGCAGGACACCAAGTACGTGCTGCTGGACGAACCGCTGAACAACCTCGACGTGCGGCACATGGGCGAGATCATGAAGCTGGTGCGGCGCATGGCCGACGAGCTCGGCAAGGTCGTCATCGTGGTGCTGCACGACATCAACTTCGCGGCGACCTACTCCGACCGCATCGTGGCGATGCGCGAGGGCCGGGTCATCGCCGACGCCCCGGTCGCGGAGATCATGCGGCCCGAGGTGCTCGCCGAGGTCTACGAGACCCCGGTGGACGTACGCGAGATCGACGGCAGGCCGGTCGCGCTGTACTACGCGTGACTACAGCTGCGCTCCGTCGTCGTCGCGGTCGTAGATGCCGGTGTTGTGCCCGCGCCAGGATTCATAGGCGATGAGCCAGCCCACCGAGACGGCCCCGGCGAGGACCAGTCCCAGCCAGAGGTTGCCCATGATCATGCCGAAGAGCACGCCGAGCACCAGCAGCAGGGCCGTGCCGGCGATCCAACCGACGCGGCCGCGGGGCCAGCCCGAGCGGGAATCCGTCATGGTGCCAGCCTACGAGGTCACCGGTCGCGGTGGTCCTCGGGATGCAGTCGCGGCCCGCGGCGCGGCTCGCGCACCCCGCTGACGCCGATGAGCCGGATGACCCGCTGCCGGTGACCGGCCCAGGGCTCGAGCAATTCCAGCATCCCGTCGTCGTCCACCCGGTGCCCGGTGAGCGCGAAACCCACCTCGTGGGCGACGTGGTAATCGCCCACGCTGACGGCGTCGCGGTCGCCGAAGGCGCGGATGCGCGTTTCGGCGGAGGTCCAGATCCCGACCCCGCGCAGGCTCATCAGCACGCGGTCGACGTCTTCGCCGGTGGATGCCGCCGTCGCGGCGGCCACGACGGATTCGCCGCGCCGGGCCGTCTCGACAATGGTGCGCGCCTGCGGCGGTTCCAGACCGGCGCGGTGCCACGCCCAGCTCGGAATATGCCGCCAGCCGCCGATCGTCGGCGGCGCGAACATGGGCTTCGGGGTGGGGCCGGGCGCCCGCTCCCCGAACCAGGTGACCAGTGAGCGCCAGGCGCCGAACGCCTGCATGACCGTGACCTTCTGCTCGACGATCGCGCTGGCGAGCGCGTCGAAGACGAGGTCGGTGCGGCCGATGCGCAGGTCGGGGTGGTGGCGGTGGGCGTCGGCGATGAGTGGATGCCGCGACGCGTCGAATCCGTCGGGATCGTCGAACGCGCCGCACAGGGCGGGAAGCTGGTGCAGCGCCCACTCGGCGCCGGGCCCCCACGCGGCGGCGCGGACGCGGTCGCGGTCAACGCGGATCGCGAGCGTCGCGACGCCGTCGGGAGTGCGGCTCGCGCGCCACAGCACGCGGCCGTCGACGGTGAACGTGGGATCGCTGGCGCCGTGGCGCTGGTAGCGGATCGCGCGCGCCGCATCGAGGGCGACCCGCGGCCGGTACTCGGTCTCCAGCGGACGCGGGTGCGCGTGAGTGGCGGGCGCGGCGGGGAGGGTTGCGCGTGGCATCCGTCCCGCTTGTGCCGTCCTCATGTCGTCGACCCTACGCGCACCCCGCCGACATCCGGCTGGGTGGGTGCCGCGCGCCTGTCGCGTGCCTGTCACGAGAACAGACGCCGCGTTACGCAGTGGCGCCTTCGTCGAAGAGGAACAAGTCCTCGATGCTGCATTGGAACGTGGCTGCGAGCCTGAACGCAACGGGCAGCGACGGGTCGTAACGGCCTTTCTCAATCGAAATGATCGTCTGGCGTGACACTCCGAGTTCGTCGGCTAGTCGTTGTTGAGACCAGCCCAGATCTTGGCGGCGCTGCGGCAGCGTGTTCCGCATCAGGCGGCGGACTTCTTCAGCCACAGGTAACGCGCTGCGATGTCGAGCATGGTGAAAAGCAGGACCCCAGCAAGCACCAAACCGACGGATGCCTCGATCTGTAGGAGCGAGAATCCGGCTGCGCCCAGCCCGCCGACGATCAGCAGGTCATGGAACGCACCGCTCGCCGCCTTCTGGTACCAGAAGGACTCGACGGAATCGTCGGGGTTCTCGATTGCTTCCGAAAGGGTTGAGCGGTCGAGGAACAGCACCCAGCCCAGTGCTGTCGCGACGGGGAAGGTCCCCACCATGACGAGCGCGAAAGCGAGTATCGGGCGTTCGGTGGGGGTCACTGACACGAAGAGTCCGCCCGCGCCGGCGGAGACGAGCCCGCCCATTAGTAGTGACGCACCCAACAATGTTGCGGAACCGCCGCCGAAGTGAGCGCGTCCCCAACGGCTCCGCGTCGTTGTGCTCTCATCCATGTCGTCCGCCTTTCTCCGAGGCGGAGCGTCTCTGTGCGCCAGTCCCCGATGTACAGGAAACTTTACAGACAAGGTCCCTTTACATCAAACGCGAAACCGGCGGGTCAGAAGCGGTCGGGCGACGGCGAGCCGTGGCCGTAACGGATGACGACGTCGGCGTGCCGGTCGAACCGGTAGCCGACACCGCGCACCGTGCGCACGATGTCCTCGTACCGACCGAGCTTGGAACGCAGTCGGCGCACGTGCACGTCGATCGTGCGCTCGCCGGGGGCGTCATCGTCGGTCGTGCCCTGCCACAGCGACGACACCAGCTCGGTGCGTTCGATCGTGCGGCCCTCGCGCAGCACCAGGTACTGCAGCAGCTCGAACTCCTTGAAGGTCAGTGCGGCCGACGCGCCGTCGATCAGCACGCGCTTGCGCGAGATGTCGACCGTGACGCCGCCGGGGGCGACGTCCTCGTCGGGTTCGTCCTGCTGCGTGCGGGCGACGGCGCTGGGCTCGTGCAGCGCCAGACGCACCACGTCGACGTCGCGACCGCCGGCGCCGGTGGGGGCCAGCGCCACGGTGGCGTAGGTCTCGGCGTGTGGGGCGAGCTCGCCGAGCGTGCGACGCAGCGCCTCGACGAGAACGGAGAGCGAGATGCCGTCTGCTGCGGCCTTGGCCTCGTCGATGCCGACATAGAGCGCGAAGCCGCGCGGTGCCGTGCCGGCGGGAAGCGGCCGGCCGGCCGCGGGAGCCGCGGGAGCGGCGGGAGCCGGGGTCGGCGCAGCGGCGGCGACCGGAGTGACATCCTCGACGGCGCGGAGGTGGCGGGTGGTGGCGGGACGGGTGAGAAGGGCGGTGGTCGACATGGAAGCGGTCCTATGCGGAGGGGAACCCGGGCGCTGGGCCTGGAGCGGGTTCGCGTGTGTGCTGCGGAGCCCGGGACGGGCTGTGTGTCTGAGCAACCGCTGGCGCGTCGTGGGCGCTCAGTGCGGTGCTCGGGGGCTCGGTCGCGGCGTTCAGATCAGCGGCGACGGGAGCCCGACGGGTCATCGTGTCAGCGACACATTCGGCAACACATGACAGCAACACGGCCGGCCATCATCATGGCGGCAGTCCCGTTCGCCTCCACGGCGGACAGAGAGCGTGCGTTGACAGTCATGGGGCTCATTATGTCCAACCGTGTCGCAGCATGTCAAACCGCTCGGATGCCGCAGTCTCCGCATGACGAAATATGACAGATTGCTCAACCCGGGCTCCATCGGCACCACCGCGTACCCTGGGGCGATGCCCAGCGACGCCGTTCCCGTGCCCCGCCGCATCCGCATCGTCGGCACCTCGGGGTCCGGGAAAACTCGGCTGGCCGAGCAGGTCGCCGCCGTTGCCGGGATCCCGCGGCTCGAGCTCGATGCCGTGTTCTGGGATGCCGACTGGCAGTACCGCGACCTCGCCGAGGCACACGACACCATCCGCCGGTTCGTGGCCGAGAACCCCGACGGCTGGGTGATCGACGGCAACTGGACCTCTCGTCTGGACGGGCTGCTCGCGCCCGGGACCGCGGGGGGTCCCGATGTGGTCGTCTGGCTCGACCACGCGCGCCCCGTCGTCATGGCCCGCGTGATCCGCCGGACGCTGCGGCGCGGCATCCTGCGCGAAGAGCTCTGGCACGGCAATAGGGAGCGCCCGTCGTCCTGGCTGCGGCTCGACCCGGAGGAGAACATCATCCGGTGGGCGTGGACGCAGCATTCCCGCCAGCGCGAAACCATGGCGGCTCGGGCCGCCGACGGCTGGCCGATCGTGCGCCTGTCCGGACAACGCAGCGTGGATGACTGGCGCGATTCGCTCCTGCGGCACTGAGTTCTCCAGAACCCGCGCGCTGCCGGCCGGAAGGTCCGATCCCAGGCGTAGCCTGGTGGCATGACCGATCTTCGGTTCGAGAATCAGGCTGATGCGTCCCGCTGGGCGATGTATCGCGGCGACGATCTGGTGAGCGTCCTGGACTACCGCGACGATGGCCACACGGTCGCGATGACCCGCGCCTACACGGTGCCGCCGTTCCGCGGCCACGGTTATGCCGCGCAGCTCGTCGACCACGCCGTCGCCGAACTCGAGGCCCGTGGCGACCGCGACGTGGTCGCGACGTGCTGGTACGTCGCGGATTGGTTCGCCGCGCATCCCCGCCATCGCGGCATCCTGAGGCAGCCCCGGTCGGCGTGATGGAGACCGTGTTCACCGCGGTCGCAGTCGGCTTCGAAGTCGTCGGCGCGGTGGTCATGGTGATCGGCTTCGTCATCGCAATCGTGCTCGGTGCGCTCGCGCTGCTGCACCAGCGGGGCGGGCAGGTCGCGTTCACCACGCTGCGCACGACGCTCGGGGGAGCGATCCTGCTCGGACTGGAGGTGCTGGTCGCCGCCGACCTCATCCGCACCATCACGTCTAAGCCGTCGTTCGAGGATGCCGCGATCCTGGGCATGATCGTGCTGATCCGAACCGTGCTGTCCATCTCGATCCAGATCGAGATCGAGGGCGTGCTGCCGTGGCGGCGGGCGCTGCTCACCAGCGGAGCCCAGGTCGTGGCAGGCGAGGTCGCCAAGGCCGGCACGGTTCGAACCGCCGACACGACGTAGCACTACGCGGGGCGCGCCCGTTCGTCAACCCCGTGCGGCGGGTTGAGCCGGAGCGCCAGAGTGGGGTGCAGACGAGAGGAGCACGCCATGACCGGAAATCCGGATCAGGATCTGCCCGAGGGTGTCATCAACGCCGACCCGCCCGGTGGGTGGAGCGGTATCGACGACGTCGAGACACGGGAGCGCAACGCGGATGCCGTCGGCTCGCCCGACCTCAGCGGCGCCCCGGAGGACGTGGGCGACGTCGAATCGGCCGAACCGTCCCGCGGAGCCGACCCCGACATGGGAGTAGAGGAATCATGAGCGAGCGTCAGAACGAATTCGACAACACCGGCGGCAACTACCCCGACCAGGGCGGTGCCGACGAGGACGCGATGCAGAAGACCGCCGCCGACAGCCCGACGGTCACCGACCCGGCCGAGGAAGCCGGCAGCGCTGCGCCGGCACCCGTCGACGGGTCCGCCCCGCCTGCCGGTCCGCCCAGCCACGAAGCGGTGGGCATCGGTGTCACCGACAGCGGCGAGAACGTCGGGACCGAGCACTTCGGCCAGGACGAAGGCCGCGACACGCTCACCGTGAGCGAGACGCAGCAGCAGGACCTGTCCGGCGAGCAGGAGCAGCGGCTGCCGGCGATGGCGCAGAACAACGCGCCCGAGGTCGACAAGGTGGCGGGAATCCTCGCGCAGACGCGCTCGGACCTCGCGACCGAGCCACACGATCGCATCGTGCACGTGCTGCGCCAGCGGCTGGAGCAATCCGGTATCCACCTGCCCGACGACGAGATCGCGGAGCTGGCGCGTCAGGTGTCGACGGGCTGAATCCCGAGGTCGGCGAGGATCGCGCGCGCGGCCGGCGCCGCGTCGCGGATCATCGTCTCGTGGCCGTGGCCGGAGATCTCCACCAGCGGGGCGCGCAGCGCTGTGGCCACCTGCCGGCACCACGCCGGCGGGCACACCACGTCGAGTTCGCCCCGGATGACCAGTCCCGGCACGGTCACGCGCGGGTAGACCAGCTCTGGCCGGTGCACCAGCATCGCCCGCATCTTGCGGCGCAGGTGCGGACCCGCCCGCACGTATTCCCGCGCGCCCAGCAGCAGCACCGTCGGGCTCTCCACCAGCAGGTCGTGCGCGAGGCGCCCCAACTGCGCCAGGGCGCTACGGGCCGCGGGGTCGACCGTCGGACCGATCAGCACGACGCGGTCGACGGCGCCCGGATGCCGCGCGGCAAGTTCGGCGACGACCTGCGAGCCCATCGAGTGGCCGATCGCGATGGTGTCCCCATCGGGTCGGTCCTCGGCCGCGAGATAGGCCGCGAGCAGGTCGGCCAGCCGTTCGATCGTCGGGATGCGGATCGGTTCTTCGGCCGCGCCGTACCCCGGCAGATCCACCGCCACCACGCGCCCGTGCGGACTCAGCTGTTCGACCAGATCACCGAACACCCGCCGTCCCATGCCGATGCCGTGGACCAGCAGAAACGTGCGGCCGCCCGTTCCCCGCTCGGCGACGACGAGTTGGGCGCCGCCGTGCGTGAACGTGGTGACACGGTCTTCCTCGGGGGTCGTCGGTGCGCGGTCGTCCACGCTCCGAGATTAGAGGGTGGCCGCTGCGGCATCCTGAGCGTACGGTGACCGCATGTGCCGGAACATCCACACCCTTCACAACTTCGAACCCGCCGCGACGGACGATGAGGTCCACGCCGCCGCGCTGCAGTACGTGCGCAAGATCACGGGGACGACCAAACCCTCCCAGGCCAACGCCGAGGCGTTCGCCCGCGCCGTCGACGAGATCGCGCACGCCACGCGCCACCTGCTCGCGGACCTCGTCGCGGTGTCAGCGCCGAAGAACCGCGAAGAGGAGGCCGCCAAGGCGCGCGCCCGGGCGGAGAAGTCGGGCCGCTACGCGCCGCGCGTTGCCTGACCGCGGCGGCGTGGCTGGTCCATGCCGATGTGGATGCGGGTGCGCTTGCGTTCGATCACGATGAACACCCACCCGATCACCCACAGCGGGATCTGCGTGAGGAACGCAAGGCGGAACGCATCGAGCGTGTAGGTCTCCGGCGTGCCGGCGCCCTGCAGGTCCAGCGCCACACCGATCAGGAAGATCGCGATCAGCCCGGCGAGGAAGCCGCCCGCGTTGGTGATGCCGGTGGCGGTGCTGAGCCGGTGCGACGGGTTGTGAGTGCGGGCATGGTCGAAGGCGATCATGGATGCAGGTCCCCCCATCGACAGCGCGATCGCGAGACCGAACAGCATCCACAGCGGCGCGGGACCAGGCTGGGCGATCACGATGAGCCAGGCGACGGCCTGCACCGCGATCGAGGGGAGCACGAGGGCGCGTGAGCGGAAGTTCGGGATGCGGCTGGACAGCATGCCCATGAACGGCCCGATCGCGATCCCGGCCAGCACGTAGACCGTCGTCACCAGCGCCGCCTGGCCCTGCGTGAGCCCTTCGCCGGCGGTGAGGAACGGGATGCCCCACAGCATGATGAAGGCCGATCCGGCGAACGGGGTGGTGAAGTGGGACCAGAACGCGAGCCGGGTGCCGGGATGCGACCAGGCGGCGCGCACGCCGACCCGGTTGTCCAGCGCCGAGGTGACCACCCGGATCGCGCCGGTCGAGGCGTCGACGGTGACGTCGGTGTCGCGGTCGGGCGGATGGTTGCGGATGAGGGCGAACACGAGCACCGTGAACAGGACGCACAGACCCGCGACGCTGCCGAACGCGATCGACCAGCTGGTGGCGTGCAGCAGCGCCGCCAGCGGCACGATTGCGGCGATCTGGCCGAGCTGGCCGAGGATGCCGGTCAGCTGCACCATGACCGGGCCGCGCTGGGAGGGGAACCAGGTGGCGATGAGTCGCAGGACGCTCGGGAACACTGCGGCATCACCCGCCCCCAGCAGCATGCGCGCGGCGATCGCGACGCCCACGTTCGGCGACACCGCCATGACCAGTTGGCCGACGGCCATCAGCGCCATACCCGCAGTGATCAGCGGACGCGCACCGTAGCGGTCGAGCATGAGCCCGACGGGGATCTGCATCGCGCCGTACACGCCGAGCTGGATCACGGCGAACATCGACAGCGTCGACGCGTCGATGTCGAAGCGGTGAGCGGTATCCACACCGACCGATGCCAGCGACGTGCGGTTGGTGACCGAGAGCATGTACGCGGCGACGCCGACTCCCCACACCAGCCAGCTGCGCCACGTCGGGGCGGCGGCGGAGGGGAGGGTGGTCACGGCCATTCAGCCTACGCGGGCGATCCTCCCCGTCGATGTCGGAGGCGGCGCATACCGTGTGAATATGCGCATCCTGCACACTTCGGACTGGCACATCGGGCGGACCTTCCACGGTCACTCCACGCTCGATGCGCTCGGTGGTGTGCTCGACGCGCTTGTGGCCCAGGTGCGCGAGAACGACGTGGACGTCGTGATCGTCGCCGGCGACGTGTTCGACTCCGCCACGCCCGCCGCCGGCTGCTACGCGCTGCTCACCGACACGCTCGCCGCGCTGGCCGATGCCGGCGCGCAGGTGGTCGTCACCAGTGGCAACCATGACTCCGCGGCACGCCTCGGCTTCCAGGCGGCGCTGCTGCGCCCCGGCATCCACGTCGTCACCGATCCGCAGACGGTGGGCACGCCGATCACGGTGTCCGATGCGCACGGTCCCGTCCACATCTACGGCATCCCGTTCCTCGAGCCGGCGCTGCTGCGGCACACCTGGCCGGGGGTGCGCTCGCAGGCGGAGGTGCTCGACCGTGCCATGCAGCTCGTCCGCACCGACCTCGCCGCGCGCGGCGGGCGATCGGTCGCGATCGCGCACTGCTTCGCCGCCGGCGTCGAGCCCACCCCGCATCTCGAGCGCGACATCCAGCAGGGCGGCCTCGACGTCGTGCCCCTGTCGACGTTCGACGGGGTCGACTACATGGCGCTCGGGCACATCCACGGCCGGCAGCGGCTGTCGGACCGGGTGCGCTACGCCGGCGCCCCGCTGCACTACAGCTTCGGCGAGGGTGACAAGCCCCGCGGCTCGTGGCTCATCGAGCTGGATGCCGGCGGACTGGCGGGCGTGCAGTGGCTGGAGCTTCCCGTGCCGCGCCGGCTGGTCACGCTGGTCGGGCCGCTGGAGGAGCTGCTCTCCGACGAGAAGTACGCCCCGCACGAGGGCGAGTGGGTGTCGGTGGAGTACACCGACACGCTGCCGCAGCGGGACCCGATGCGCCGGCTGCAGGAGCGGTTCGCGCACTGCGCGTGCGTCGCACACAAGCCGGCGCAGAAGACCGGAGACGACAGCGGCAACAGCTACGCGCAGCGCGTGCGTGGGGCGCGCAGTGACCGCGAACTGCTCGACGCGTTCCTGCGCCACGTGCGCGACGGTGAAGGGGCCAGCGACCGCGAGACAGCCCTGATCGAGGATCTGCTCGACGCCCGCACGCTCGCGGAGGCGGCGACATGAAGCTGCACCGGCTGGAGCTCACCGGGTTCGGGCCGTTCCTTTCGACTCAAACGGTCGACTTCGACGCGTTCGCGCGCGACGGCATCTTCCTGATCTCCGGGCGCACCGGAGCAGGCAAGTCCAGCATTCTCGACGGGGTGAGCTTCGCCCTCTACGGCAGCGTGCCCAGATACGAGTCCGGCGACAAGCGACTGCGCAGCGACCACTGCGCACCGGAGGACCCCACCGAGGTGCGGCTGGAGTTCACCGTTGCCGACCGCCGATGGCGCGTGACGCGCGGCCCGGAGTATCAGCGTCCGGCGCGGCGCGGCGGGGGACTGACCACCGAGCCCACGCGGGCCGAGCTGGAGGAACTGGTCGACGGTCAGTGGATCGGCCGCGCAGCCAAGCCGCGCGATGTCGCCCTCGCCCTCGATGAGGTGCTGGGCCTGAACGCGCAGCAGTTCCAGCAGGTCATCCTGCTCGCGCAGAACAAGTTCTCCCGGTTCCTGCTCGCCTCCGGGGGCGAGCGGCAGCCGCTGCTGCGCACGCTGTTCGGCACGCGACGGTACGAGGACTACGTCCGCGCAATCGGGGAACGAAGCAAAGCCGCGCTCGCCGGTCTCGACACCCTGGGCGAGCACGCCCGCACCCTGCTCGACCAGGCCGAGCGCGTCATCGCCGAGCACGACCTCGCCGGCGACGCCGTGGCCCCCACCGATCTGGCCGGCCGCCGCGACGCCGCCGAGCGCGCCGTGCAGCGCGCCGACTACCGGGTCGAGACGCTCGGGCGCGAGCGGGCGGATGCCGACAGCGCCTTCGCCGCCGCGACGACCGCCCACGCCGCCCGCGTCGCCCTCGCCAAGGCGCACGCCGACCTCGCGCAGGCCCGCGAGCGACTGGCATCCCTCGAGAGCGACGCCGAGCGCATCGCGGGCGACCGGGTGACGCTGGAGCGCGCCCGGGCCGCCGAGGGCATCCGGTCGGTGCTCACCGCCGCCACTCGCGCGGCGCAGCTCGCGACGGCTGCCGCCGCGACCGCCGCGGCCGCCGATCGCGCGTGGGCGCAGGTCGCCGGCGACGCTGAAGCCGACGTCGACCTGGCCGTCATCGACGAGCAGCTCACCGGCGACCTCGCCGTGTGGGCCGCCGCCGCTCGGCAGGAAGCCGAGCTTTCGGCGCGGGAGGCTGCTCTTGCCACAGCGCGCGAGCGGGTCGCCCGGCTTGAGCGGGAGCTGGCCACGTTCGATGAGCAGCGCGCTTTGATCCCCGCCGAACGCGTGAGGCTCGGGGAACACCTCACGGCCGCCCGAGCACGAGCGGCGGTGCAGGGCGCGGCGCGCACGCAGCGTGACGCGCTGGCGGCACGGGTCGCCGCAGCCCGCGAGGCCGAGACGCTGGCTGCCGCCCTGCACGATGCCGATGTGGTCCGCGCTGCCGCTGCGGCCGCCTCGGCCGCGGCAGGCGCCGCGGTGGCCGCGCTGCTGCAGCGCCGCCTCGACGGCTACGCCGGCGAGCTCGCCGCCGCACTCGTCGACGGTGAGGCCTGTGCCGTGTGCGGTTCCACGGCGCACCCGCTGCCTGCCGCACGAGGCGACGAGCCGGTCACCGACGAACTGGTCGCCGCGGCCGAGGCAGACCGCGACGCCGCACTCGCCGCCGAACGTGGCGCCGCCGAGACCGCACGTGCCGCGCGTGACGCGCATGCGCAGGCGGCCGCCCGCGCCGGCGGCGAGCCGCTGGAGGCCCTCGAGACGCAACTCGCGGCGGCTGCAGACGCGCTCACCGCCGCCGAGGCCGCACAGCGCGAGGCGGAGCAGCTCGACAGCCAGCTGCGGGAACTCGACGATCTCGACGCCGCATCGCACGCGGCGCGGACGGCCTGCGACGCCGACCTCGGCACCGCACGCGAGTCGTTCGCCGCGCTCGAGGCGACGCTGAAGGACACGCGACAGGCGGTCGCCGCCGCTCGGGGCGACTACCCGACCGTGGCCGAGCGCATCGCCGTGGCCACCACGCGGCGTGACGCGGCACGGGCCTGCCGTGCGGCGCGCGCCGCGGCGGCACGCGCCGCCGAAGACCTCACCGCGGCGGTCGCCGAGCGGGACGCGCACCTGGCGGCATCCGTGTTCGCCGACCCCGCCGACGCGACCGCGGCGCTGCGCGACGCCGGGGCGGTGCGGGAGCTCGCCGACCGTATCGGCACACACGACACGGCACTGGCGGCCACCAGGCAGCGCGCCCTCGAGCTCGAGCTGGAACTGGCCGGGTCGACCGACGAGCCCGTCGACCTGACGGCATCCGCCGCCGCCGTCGCTGCAGCCGACGCGGCCCGCGCCGCCGCGATCGCCGCGGAACGCGATGCGCAGAACGTGGCCGCCCGCCTGCGCGACCTCGTGGTGCAGACGGATGCCGCGTACGCCGCGGTCGCCGCGCACGCCGAGGAGGCAGAGGCGGTGCGTCGGCTGGCCGACACCGTCGCCGGCCGCGCACCCAACACGATGAAGATGGACCTCGAGACCTTCGTGCTCGCCGCCGAACTGGAAGAGATCGTCGCGGCGGCGAACGTGCGGCTGGAGGAGATGTCGTCGGGGCGTTACACGCTGCACCACTCCGACGCGCGGGCCGCCCGCGGTGCCGCGTCGGGGCTCGGGATCGATGTGCTCGACGCGCACACCGGGCAGCTGCGACCGCCGCAGTCCCTCTCCGGCGGAGAGACGTTCCTGGCATCCCTGGCCCTCGCCCTCGGCCTCGCCGAGGTGGTCACCGCGCGGGCCGGCGGGATGCGCCTGGACACGCTGTTCATCGACGAGGGTTTCGGCTCGCTGGACGCCGACACGCTCGAGCTGGCGATGCGCACGCTCGACGAACTGCGCGCCGGCGGCCGCACCGTCGGCGTCATCAGTCACGTCGAGGCGATGAAGGAGCAGCTGCCCGCGCAGCTGCTCGTGGAGGCGACGCCGCGCGGGCCGAGCCTCATCCTGCAGGACGAGGCAGTGGCGGCCTCGTAAGCTGGCGGCATGAACACAAGCACAGTGTGGACCGTCATCGGCGTCATCGTGGCGGTCATCATCGCGTGGATCCTGGTCAGCGTGCTGGGGAGCCTGCTCTGGTTCGTCGCCAAGCTGGCGATCGTCGCGGTGGTCGCGGTCATCGTCTTCCTGGTGCTGCGGTCGGTCTTCGCCGGTTCGCGGGACTGAGGCGGTCGCCATGAGCTCCGCCGGCCCTGACAAGAACAAGCCGTCCACGGCACGTGTGACCATCTGGCTCGTCGTCGGTGCGATCGGCGTGTACTTCCTGGCATCCGGGATCATCGGCATCGTCTCCGGAGGCAGCTGAGCCAACCGGGTTCTTTCTCACGGGGCGGGGTCGTGGCCCCCGCGACCGTTCTGGGAGAGGATGGGAGGACCGCCGGTCCAAGCCGGGGGGAGAGGCTCGACACATGGAATCGGTTCCGCTCGATACGCCAGACGGCATCACCGCGAGGCTCGGCTGGGACCCGGGCGTCAGCGTGCACGATCGTCGCCGGATCCTGACCCGCGAGATCATCGCCGGACTCCTTCGCTGCGAGACGCGCGAGATCCGCGTGGAACGCGAACCTCCTCGCGGGTACGGCTACCACACGCGCCTCATCGCGTCGCGCGATGGAGTGAACCTGCCCTACGCGGTCAAGACCGCCAGCTTCCGCGCCGCCACCGTCGTTGCCGTGTCCGATCCGGCCACGCCACTGGGCATCGACGTGCGCGACATGCATCCGGACGCCGCCGACATCCACATGATGCAGAAGCACTCGCACCTGCTGGATGAGAACAACATCCCCGCGCTCCTCGAGCACTGGACCAAGGTGCAGGCCGTCCTCGAAGCCGATGGCCGCGGCGTGCGCGTCGCAGCGGAGCATGTGCGGCTGGACCCGGCGCGACGCAAGGGATGGCTTCCCGACCGCAGGGCCGGGTACCACCTGGTCGACCTGTCCCGCGAGGGTTGGATCATCACGATGGCCTACGGGACCACCCCGGTCTGAGCCTCGCCGCGGCTGACCCGGCTACGACCCCGGCAGTGCGGCGTCGAGCTCAGCGAGCCACGCGCGGGCGTTGCCGTCGCTCGGCGCGCGCCAGTCCCCGCGCGGGGACAGCGAGCCCGCCGCCGAGACCTTCGGGCCATTGGGGATCGCGGAGCGCTTGAACTGCGCGAACCCGAAGTAGCGCTGCAGGAACACCCGCAACCACCGCACGATCGTGTCGCGGTCGTAGCCGTACCGATCGGCATCGGGGAAGCCGGGAGGCCACGCACCGGCATCCGGATCCTTCCACGCATGCTCGGCGAGGAACGCGATCTTCGACGGGCGGAAGCCATAGCGCAGCACGTAGAACAGCGTGAAGTCGTGCAGGGCGTACGGGCCGATGGTGTCCTCGGTCGACTGCACCTTGCCGTCTTCGCCCGCCGGCACGAGCTCGGGGCTGATCTCGGTGTCCAGCACCGAGCGCAGCACCGACACGGCGTCGTCACTCAGGCTCGTCGCGGCGTCGTCGGAGGCGGCTCCCGCCCCGGACGGGCGGTGCGCGATCACCCAGCGGATGATGTGCTGGATGAGGGTCTTGGGCACGCCCACGTTGACTGCGTAGTGGCTCATGTGGTCGCCGACGCCGTAGGTGGCCCAGCCGAGCGCGAGCTCGGACAGGTCGGACGTGCCGATGACGATCCCGTTCTCGCGGTTGGCGATGCGGAACAGGAAGTCGGTGCGCACGCCCGCCTGCACGTTCTCGAACGTGACGTCGTAGAGCGGCTCGCCCGCAGCGTACGGGTGCCCGATGCCCTTGAGCAGTTCGTTCGCGGCGGGGCGGATGTCGATCGTGGAGATCGTCGCCCCGATCGCTTCGGCGAGGGCGATCGCGTTGGACTTCGTGTGCTCGCTCGTCGCGAAGCCGGGCATCGTATAAGCGAGGATGTCGCTGCGGGGCCGCCCCATCCGGTCCATCGCCCGCGCCACGACCAGCAGCGCGTGCGTCGAGTCGAGGCCGCCGCTCACGCCGATCACCGGGCGCGGGCCGCCGATGGCACGCATCCGCTGCTCGAGCCCGGATACCTGGATGTTGAACGCCTCGTAGCAGTCCTGGTCCAGTCGTGCCGGGTCGTCCGGCACGAACGGGAATCGGTCCAGTGGCCGGCGCAGGCCGACGTCGGTCGCGGGCGGCTCCAGGAACAGCTCCACGGTGAGGAATTCCCCGCCGTCGGCGAGCCGGTTGTCGTCGAACGTGCCCTGGCGGATGCGGTCCTGACGCAGCCGGTCGAGGTCGACGTCGACGACGCTGCGCCGCGGTCCCTCCGGGAACCGGTCGGTCTCGGCCAGCAGCGTGCCGCCCTCGTAGACCATCGTCTGGCCGTCCCAGGAGAGGTCGTTGGTCGATTCGCCCATTCCCGCCGCCGCATACGCATACACCGCGAGGCAGCGCAGCGACTGCGACTGGCACAGGATCTTGCGGTCGTCGGCGCGGGCGATCGTGATCGGGCTGCCGGACAGGTTGGCGAGCACCGTCGCCCCCGCCAGCGCCGCGCGCGACGACGGCGGCACCGGCACCCACACGTCCTCGCAGACCTCGGCGTGCAGCACGAGCCCCGGAACGTCGCGCACGTCGAACAGCAGGTTGTTGCCGAAGACCGCCTCGTACTCACCGACGCGGATCGATTCACCCGCCCACGGTGTGCCGGCCGCGTACCAGCGCCGCTCGTAGAACTCCCGGTAGGTCGGCAGATACGACTTCGGTGCGACGCCGACCAACTCGCCGCGGTGGATCACCACGGCGCAGTTGTAGATGCGGTTGCGGTGACGAAGCGGAGCCCCGACGACGAGGACGGGAAACAGATCGGTGGATGCCTCGACGAGGCGCTCGATCGCGCGCTCGGTGGCATCCAGCACGGCATCCTGCATCACCAGGTCTTCGATCGAGTACCCGGTGAGGCAGAGCTCGGGGAAGATCGCGACAGCAACCGACTCGTCGTGGCATTCGCGCCACGAGGCGAGCACCGTCTCGGCGTTGGTCGCCGGGTCGGCGACGGCCAGCGGGATCGTGCACGCGGCGATGCGTGCGTACCCGTGCCGGTAGATGCTCTCGAAGGGGAGGCTCATCCTCCCAGTCTGGCACTGTCCGACCCCGCGGCTAGGGTCGAACGCGGAAGGTGGACATGCGATACATCGAAGACGAAGCCCGAATCGTCTGGAGCGCGAGCGACCTGAAGGCCGCTGCCGAGTGCGAGTTCGCTTGGCTGCGAGCAATCGACGCCAAGCTCGGACGGGTCGCCGCGGTCGAAGACCCCGAAGACCTCACTCTGGAACGCGCCGGCCGGCTGGGTATGGCGCACGAGCGTCGCGCGCTGGAGGCGTACCGCGAGAAGTACCCGAACGGGGTCGTGGAGATCCCGGAGGCGCGATCCACGGATGCCGCGGCTCTCGCCGACGCGGTCCAGCGCACCCAGGAAGCACTGCGCTCGGACGCGAAGGTGATCTATCAGGCCGCGTTCGCCGCCTCCGACTTCGTGGGCTTCGCCGACTTCCTGGTGCGTGACGACGCCACCGGCAGGTGGGTCGTGCAGGACACCAAGCTCGCTCGTCACGCGCGCGTCACGGCGCTGATGCAGTTGGCAGCATACGTCGTTCAGCTCGATGCGCTCGGCGTCGCGCGCGCCGACCGTGTGGAGCTGCTGCTGGGCGACGGCACCACGTCCACCCACGCGGTTCGCGACCTCCTGCCCACCTTCCGGTTGCGCCGCGCGCGGCTGCTGGCACTCATCGAGGACCGCGACGTGACGTCGGGGTCCGCCGGCGCGCCGATCCCATGGGGCGACCCCCGCGGCGAACTCGGCGTCATCGCGTGTGGACGCTGCGCCACCTGCGACCTGGAAGTCGTCGCGCACCGCGACCTGCTGCTGGTCGCCGGAATGCGCCCGGTGCAGCGCGACCGGATGCGGGCGGGCGGCATCACCACGATCGATCAGCTCGCCGCCGCGACCGAGGCGGTGCCGCGCATGTCGTGGGACACGTTCGCGGGGCTGCGGACGCAGGCGCGCCTGCAGCTGGACAGTCCCGCCGGCGTGCCCGAGCCCGATCCGGTGGGCGAGCCTGCGCAGCCGGACGAAACCCTCGCACCGACCCCCATCCCCACCTTCGAGGTCGTCTTCCCGCAGGCCCTCGGCGCCCTGCCGATGCCCGACGCCGGTGACCTGTTCTTCGACTTCGAGGGCGACCCGCTGTACACCGAGGGCGCCGGCACGACGTGGGGGATCGACTACCTGTTCGGGTGGGTCGACGTGCGCGAGCAGTACTCCGCGCTGTGGGCGCACAGCTTCGCGGAGGAGAAGGAGGCGTTCGAGCGCTTCCTCGATCTCATCGCGCTGCAGCGCCGGGAGCGGCCCGGCATGCACATCTACCACTACGCGCCCTACGAGCCCACGCACCTGCTGCAGATGGCCGCCCGCTACGGCGTGCGCGAGGGCGACGTCGACCGGCTGCTGCGCGACGGCGTCTTCGTCGACCTGTATCCGATCGTGCGGCGGGCGCTGCGGGTGGGTTCGCGGTCGTACTCCATCAAGAAGCTGGAGCCGCTGTACATGGGCGCCGAAGTGCGCACCAGCGACGTGCAGCGCGGCGACGATTCCATCGTGAAGTACGTGCAGGCCCGCGCCCACGCCGCGGACGGCGACGCCGCGGCATCCGAGGCCATCTTCGCCGACCTCGCCGACTACAACCGTTACGACTGCGTCTCCACCCGGCGGCTGCGCGACTGGCTCGTCGAGCGGGCGAAGGATGCCGGCATGCGACCTTCCGTCGAACCCGACCCGGTCGACTCCGGCTACGACCCGTCGCCGCGCGCCGAGGCGCTGGGCCGCATCACCGCCGACATGAACGAGGTCGACGCGCAGGCGCTGCGGCTGGCCGCCGCGGCCATCGACTACTACCCGCGCGAGCGCAAGACCTTCTGGGCGACGCATTTCCTGCGGCTACGGGAGCCGGTGTCGGTGTGGGCCGACAGCCGCGACGTCGTCGTCTTCGACGCCGAACGCTCCCGCGTCGTGCAGGACTGGCATCGCCCCGAGGGTGGACGGGTCGACCGCCGCCTGGTCGAACTGCGCGGCGAACCGGCCCCCGGCACCCGGCTGAAGCAGGGCGGCAAGCCGTTCCTCATCTACGAGCGCCCCGCGCCGTTCCCCGTCGACGCCGGTCCCCGGGCGCTGCACGCCGCCCGGTCGGCGGAGATCGTCGAGGTGCTCGACGACGGCGTGATCGTCAGCGAGACGCCCATCGACGGATTCACCTGGTCGCAGCTGCCGGTCGCGCTGACACCCGAAGGGCCTCCCGGTGCGGGCAGCCAGCAGGGTGCGATCGACGAGTGGGCGGATGCCGTCATCGCCGCTTCTCCCGCGATGCGGGCGGATGCCGCGACCGATCTGCTGCGCCGCATCCCGCCTCGTACCCGCTCCGGCGCGCTCGCGCGCGGCACCGGCGACATCGTGTCGGACATCACCGCCTCGATCGCCGACCTCGACGGCAGCTACCTGGCCGTGCAGGGGCCTCCCGGCACCGGCAAGACCTACGTCGGATCGCACGTGATCGCCCGGCTCGTCGCCGAGAAGGGCTTCCGCGTCGGCGTCGTCGCGCAGTCCCACGCGGTCGTGGAGAACATGCTCGACCGGGTCGTGGCCGCGGGAGTGCCGAAGACGCAGGTCGCCAAGGCGCTGAAGGAAGCCCCGACCGGCGAGGAGCCGTTCACCGTCATCGCCAAGAACGGCATGGCTGCATTCACCGCCGACCAGCCCGCCGGGTTCGTCGTCGGCGGCACCGCGTGGGACTTCTGCCACCCCGCCCGCATCCCGCGGGGGAGTCTTGACCTGCTCGTGATCGACGAGGCGGGCCAGTTCTCCCTGGCATCCACCATCGCCGTCTCGGTCGCCGCGTCCCGCCTGCTGCTGCTGGGCGACCCGCAGCAACTGCCGCAGGTGAGCCAGGGCACCCACCCCGAGCCGGTGGACACGTCAGCGCTGGGCTGGGTGATGGACGGCGCCGAGGTGATCGACGAGACGCACGGGTACTTCCTGGCGCAGACGTGGCGGATGCATCCGGCGGTCGCCGAGCCGGTGTCGCAACTGGCGTACGCCGGGGAGCTGGCATCGCACCCATCGTCGGCCGCGCGGCTGGTGACGGGCATCGATCCCGGCGTCCACCCGATCGCGGTGCGCCACCACGGCAACGCGACGCAGTCGCCGGAAGAAGCCGCCACGGTGGTCGCGCTGGTGCGCGACGTGGTCGGACGCGGGTGGACCGACGGCGCGGGTGCGCCGCCGCGACCGCTCACCCCGTCGGACATCATCGTGGTGACGCCGTACAACGCACAGCAGGTGGAGGTGGAGGAAGCCCTCGCCGCCGCCGGGTTCGGTGAGGTGCCGGTGGGTACCGTCGACCGGTTCCAGGGTCAGGAAGCGGCGATCGCGATCGTGTCGCTCGCGGCATCCAGCGGGCGTGACGCACCGCGTGGGCTGGAGTTCCTGCTGCTGCAGAACCGGCTCAACGTGGCCGTTTCGCGCGCGAAGTACGCCGCCTACGTCGTGTACGCGCCGGGACTGCTGGACGACCTGCCGCGCACTCCCGAGGGGGTGGCCCGCCTCAGCGCCTTCGCGCGTCTCGTGCGAGCGTGAAGGGCGGGCGGTGCGGGCGCGCGTTCGGCGCTCGCACCACCCGGTGGGTCAGACCGTGCCGTACAGGCGGTCGCCGGCGTCGCCCAGGCCCGGCACGATGTAGCCGTGCTCGTCGAGACGCTCGTCCAGGGCGCCCAGCACGAGGGTGACGTCACGGTCGCCGACCTGCTTCTGGATCGCGGCGACACCCTCCGGTGCGGCGAGGATGCAGATGGCGGTGACGTCCTGCGCACCGCGGGCGAAGAGGAAGTCGATGGCCGCACCCAGCGAGCCGCCGGTGGCGAGCATGGGGTCCAGCACGAAGCACTGCCGGTCGCTGAGATCGTCGGGCAGCCGCTCGGCGTAGGTCGCCGGCTGCAGCGTGACCTCGTCGCGCAGCATCCCGAGGAATCCCACCTCGGCGGTCGGCATCAGCCGGACCATGCCCTCGAGCATGCCCAGTCCCGCGCGCAGGATCGGCACCACGAGCGGGCGCGGCTCGCTGAGCTTGACGCCGGTCGTCTCGGTCACGGGTGTCCGGATGTCGACCGGCTCCACGTGCACATTGCGCGTCGCCTCATAGGCCAGCAGTGTGACGAGTTCCTCGACCAACTGCCGGAACATCGGTGACGGGGTGCGCTCATCGCGCAGCACCGTGAGTTTGTGAGTGATGAGGGGGTGGTCGGCCACGTGCACACGCATGGGTCCAGCCTACGGGGTGGGCTCCTGCGCTGCGGGCGCCTCTTTCTCGGGCCAGACCGACCGTGACGCGAAGTATGCGAATCTCGGGCCTGCTGCGGCATCCACGCGGCGTCCGCGCAGGCGATCGTGAGCCCGTGCCCGAACGCGGCTGGCGACGGGGATCATCGCGCCGGCGAGGGGTCGGCGACGACGGTCATCTGC
Source organism: Microbacterium sp. zg-YB36 (assembly GCF_024623575.2). NCBI lineage: Bacteria > Bacillati > Actinomycetota > Actinomycetes > Micrococcales > Microbacteriaceae > Microbacterium > Microbacterium sp. zg-YB36. The sequence goes on along the minus strand of NZ_JANJFD020000001.1, from coordinate 1,545,677 downwards.
GCGGGCAGTTTCCGGCGTAGGCGCGGGGGTGCGTCAGGGGAGAGTAACTCGGTCGCGGAGGTGAGCGCCACCGGCCCCTCCATGAGCCGCGTGGCCAGGCCCGGTTCGGCGCGGAGGGTCAGCCCGGACGGCAACGCCCCTCCGTTCAATACAGTGATGGTCGACGGCGACGCGGGAGTGATGCCGTCTTCAACCAAGACGCTGAGCGCCTCTCGCGCGTCGCCGGCGGCATCGCCGGGCCAGGCATGCGCGCGCAGCCGGGCGGGCCGCACCGTCGTGCGGGCGGGGGAAAGAGTGTCACGTCCCGCGGCGAGGTCGTCGGTGACGGTCAACTCACCGCCACCGCTGAGGCGGGGGTCTTCGGGGTGCGCCGGAGGGTGGGCTGGGGCGTCAGCGTCGATGTGGAGCCGCCGCACCACCGCCCACGGGTGACCGCCTCTGCCCCACACCGCCGTGCTGGAGAGCCACGCGAACCGCCCGTCGGGGAACCGTGCGAAGGCGGTGAACGTCGCGGCGTCGGTCGGCGGGGCCGTCGTGGTGAGGATGACGCCGTCCGGGTGCTCATCGAATGTGGCCACCGAGGCCGGGAACATCAGGTCACGTACGCGTGCCGTCGCACCGTCCGGCATCCGCTTCTCCTCCCGCCGTGAGCGAGTCTAGGGCGCAGCCCAACCCCCGGCCCAGGGGGTTGAAGTTCCCAGTCCGCGCCGGGCGGGCAATAGCCTGGAGCGCGTGAACCTGCCTGGGCGTGACACCGATCTCGTGGCGATGCAGCGCGCGCTCGAGCTGGCCGCCGAGGCGGCGGAGCACGGCGACATCCCGGTCGGAGCCGTGGTGACGGATGCCGCCGGCACGATCATCGGTGAGGGACGGAATCTGCGTGAGGCGACGCACGACCCGCTCGCGCACGCCGAGGTCGTCGCCCTGCGGGCGGCCGCGCAAGCGCTGGGCTCGTGGAACCTGTCGCGCTGCACGCTCGTGGTGACGCTGGAGCCGTGTCTGATGTGCGCGGGCGCCATCATCCAGTCGCACGTGGACCGGCTGGTGTTCGGCGCCTGGGACGACAAGGCCGGGGCGGCGGGCTCGATGTACGACGTCGTGCGGGACCGGCGGCTGCCGCACCGGGCCGAAGTGGTCGCCGGGGTGCGGCAGGACGAGGCATCCGCGCTTTTGCGTGACTTCTTCGGCGCACGCCGCGAGCCCTGAGCCCGGGCGCGCGGGCAGCGCGAATACTCACTCGAGACGACGAATACTCGCTCGGCGGCGTGAATACTCACTCGGCGGCGTGAATACTCACTCGGCAGCGGGGTCAGTCGATGGACGTGACGATGATGTCGCTGGTGGGCAGGCTACTCGGCGTGCGGCGGATGTCCGGCTCGATGTAGACCACGCGGGCGGCGGGGACGGCGGCGCGGATGCGGGATTCGATGTCGTCGATGTCCGCGGCCACCACGCCGAGCTGTTTGTCGGACGCGAACCCGACCTTCGCGGCGACCAGCAACTCGTCGGGACCCAGGTAGAGCGTCTTCATGTGAATGAGCGACTCGATCCCGGGGCTTCCTTCGATCGCCGCGACGATGCGGTCGTGGTCGGCGTCGGTGGCGCCCTCCCCGACCAGCAGGCTCTTGGTCTCCACGCCCAGCACGATGGCGACGAGGATCAGCAGCGCCCCGATCATGAGGGTGCCGATCGCGTCGAAGACCGGGTTGTGGGTGATCGCGGCCATGCCGACCCCGAACAGTGCGAACACCAGGCCGGTGAGCGCCGCGAGGTCCTCGAGCAGCACGACCGGCAGCTCCGGCGCCTTGGCCCGCCGCACGAACGCGACCCACGACGTGCCCTTCTCGCGCACGTGGTTGGACTCGCGCACCGCGGTGCGCAGCGAGAACGACTCCAGCACGATCGCGATGACCAGCACCGTCAGCGGGACCCAGACGTTCTCCAGCTCGTGCGGGTGCGTGAGCTTGTCGATGCCTTCGTAGATAGAGAACAGCCCGCCGACGGAGAACAGGATGATCGCCACCACGAAGGCGTAGACGTACCGCTCGCGGCCGTAGCCGAACGGGTGCTCGCTGTCGGCGTCGCGCTTGGCCCGCCGCCCGCCCAGCAGCAGGAGCAGCTGATTGCCGCTGTCGGCGACCGAGTGGATCGCCTCGGCGAGCATGGATGCCGAACCCGACAGCAGCCAGGCGACGAACTTCGCCAGCGCGATCCCGACGTTCGCGAGCAGCGCCGCGACGATCGCCTTTCCGCCACCCGATGCGCTCACGGCCGTCCCTCCGACGTCTTCGCTCAGTCCGAGGAGGCGATGACGATGGCCTCGGTGGGCGGGGCGGGGTTCGCCGGGCGGCCGATGTAGCCGATCGCGGCCAGCAGCTCGTGGCGGAACACCGCCGGGCGCTCCAGGTGCGGGGTGTGCCCGACATCTTCGAGCGCCAGCTCGACCACGTAGCCCCCGGCGTCGGCGTAGGCACCGAGCACATGGCGGGTCTGGGCAACCATCTCCTGCGGCGGCGCCACGTCGACGCCGGGCCACTCCGGCACGATGCCCAGCAGCCCCAGTTGGTTGACATCGGAGAACGAGGCATCCGAGACGACCACGTCCGCGGTGCCGTGGATCCACAGGATCGGCGGCTTGCGCTCCAGGTCCACGATGCCGGAGACGTCGAAGTACCGCGGCGCCACGGTGTTGAGCGCGCCGATGGGACCCGCCCCGTAGCCGGGCCAGTTGTCGCTGTGCACGCTGTCACCGGGGTAGTTGCCGGTGGCGGTGGAGGTGCTCAGCATCGACGCGACCCACACGTCCTCGTGCTCGGTGCGGTACCCGGGGGCCACGTAGGACGAACGGAAGACGTTGCGCGGAGACGTGGATGCCTCATCGCTGCTGTCGCCTGCGGTCAGCCGCTCGACGAAGTCCGGGTTGGCCGTACCCGCCCCGCAGCCGGCATCATCGGCGGTCAGCCGGCTGCCGTCGCGGCGGGTGCCGCCGAATCCGTAGGGGGAGACCGGCGACTCCAAGGTCAGGGAGAGCACCGGGTGATCCAGCGCGTACTGCATGACCACGCCCGCGCCCATTCCCCAGCCGACCAGGTGCGTCGCCGGCAGGTTCAGCGCCTCGAGCGTCGCGTGCACGTCGTCGCTGAAGTCACGGACGCCCCGCGTGGCGTCGACCGGCTCGTGATCGGTGTCGCCGTAGCCGCGCAGATCCACCGCGATCGGGCGCAGGTCGCCGGGCAGATCCTGCATGATCTCCTGCCAGAACAGGCTCGACGCCACGTTGCCGTGCACGAAAACGACGGTGCGGTCGGCGGGCGTGGCGGGATCGTCTGCGATGCGCTCGAGGATGTTGACCGTCAGGCGCGGCGTCTCAATGAGCCGCGCCGAGATCCCGTCGAGGAGGGTCTGCATGATGAGTCCTTCGTCTGCTCGGTGAGAGGGCCTCCGGGGCCGTTCCCGTGCTCGTCACTATAGCCGCGTGCCCGGTGACCGCCGATGGCACCCGGCCGTCGCAAATCCCTCTCGCGGCACGTCTGAAAGGATGGATGCATGACTTCTGCGCTGCCTGCTGTCGCGATCCTGGGTGCCGGTTCGATGGGCGGGGCCGTGCTGCACGGTCTGGTGAAGTCGGGCCTGGCACCCTCGGTCACAGTGACCAACCGCACCGCGGCGAAGGCGGCCAAGCTGGCAGACCTCGCCGGGGTGACGAGCGTCGCCCTGGAGCAGAATCCGGACGGCAACGTGCAGGCCGCGGCATCCGCAGACATCGTCCTCATCGGCGTGAAGCCGGGTATGGTGCCGGATCTGCTGCGCGAGATCTCCGGCGACCTGCGGCCCGGGACGATCGTGGTGAGCCTGGCCGCCGGCGTCACCGTCGCGACCTTCGAGCAGATCCTGGGCGACGGCGTCGCGGTGCTGCGGTCGATGCCGAACACCCCCGCGCTGGTCGGCAAGGGCGTGACCGGCCTCGCCGCCGGCACGACCGCGACCGCCCACGACGTCGCGCTGGTGCGCCGGCTGTTCGAGACGGTCGGCGCAGTCGTGGAGGTTCCCGAGGACCAGATCGACGCGCTGTCGACGATCTCCGGGTCGGGACCGGCGTATGTGTTCCTGCTGATCGAGGAACTCACCAAGGCCGCCGTCGCGAAGGGCTTCGATGAGGCCTCCGCGCGGCTCATGGTCGAGCAGACGTTCCTGGGCGCGACGGCACTGCTGGAAGCGTCCGGCGAGGAGCCGGCGGAGCTGCGCCGTCAGGTCACCAGCCCCAACGGGACCACCGAACGGGCTGTCGCCGTGCTGGCGGAGGCGCGCCTGGACGACCTGTTCACGACGGCGACGGATGCCGCGCTCGCGCGGGCCCGGGAGTTGGCCGCCGGATCCTGACGCGGGTCAGCGGTCGAGTCCGGCGAACCGCTCGATGTCGGAGTTGGTGCCCGACACGATGATGAGGTCGTGGTTGGTGACCACCGTGTTGGCCTCGGCGTAGCGGAACGGCTTGCCGGGGCTCTTCACACCCACCACCGTCACGCGGTACTTGGTGCGCACGCCGGATTCGTTCAGACCCACGCCGCGGATGAACTTCGGCGGGTACATCTTGGCGAGGACGAAATCGTCGTCGAACCGGATGAAGTCCAGCATCCGCCCGCTCACCAGGTGCGCGACGCGCTCGCCGGCTTCACGCTCCGGGTAGACGACGTGGTTCGCGCCGACGCGGGCGAGGATCTTGCCGTGCGACTGCGAGACCGCCTTGGCCCAGATCTGCGGGATCTTCAGGTCGACGAGGTTGGCGGTGATGAGCACGGATGCCTCGATAGACGAACCCGTCGCGACGATCGCCACCTGGAAGTCCTGCGCGCCCACCTGCCGCAGCGCGTCGATGTTGCGGCCGTCGGCCTGCACGGTGTGGGTGACGCGCTCGGACCACTTCTGCACCAGCTCGAGGTTCGCGTCGATCGCGAGCACCTCACGGTCCAGGCGGTCCAGCTCGCCGGCGCACGCGGCACCGAAGCGGCCGAGGCCGATGACGAGGACGGGGGCATCGCCCCGGATCTGCTCAACCAACGATCGGCCTTTCCACCGGCATCGAGTACAGCTGCGAACGTGTCGTGGCAGCCACCGCAGCCGCGAGAGTCACTGTACCAACGCGGCCCATGAACATCGTCGCCGCCAGCACGTAGATCGCGGAGTCGGGCAGCTCCGCCGTGAGGCCGGTCGACAGGCCGACGGTCGCGAAGCCCGAGATGACGTCGAACAGCACCAGCTCCACCGGCGCCTTGGTGATCTGCGCGATGGTGATGGTCGACACCGCCACGATCGTCGCGCCCCAGGCCACGACCGACAGCGCGACCCGCTGCACGTCGCTCGGGATGCGCCGGCCGAAAACCTCCACCGACTGGCGCCCCTTTGCCTCGGACCACACCGCGAGGGCGAGCACCGCGAGGGTGGTCACCTTGATGCCACCCGCCGTGGACGCCGACCCGCCACCGACGAACATGAGCATCGAGCCGACCAACAGCGACGAGCCGTTCAGTTCGCCGATCTCGATCAGCGAGAATCCGCCGGAGCGGGTCATCGCCGAGAGGAAGAGCGATTGGAACGCGGTGTCCCAGGCATCCATCGACCCGAAGGTCTTCGGGTTGAGGTACTCCAGTCCGACGAACACGACCGCGCCGACGAAGAACAGCACGATGGTGGTGATGAGAGTGAGCTTGGCGTGCAGCGACCAGCGCCGCACGTGCCAGGTGTGCCGCCACAGCGTGAAGATCACCGGGAATCCGATCGACCCCAGGAATACGCCGGCCATCAGCACCGTGAGCAGGAAGTAGTCGTCCGCGAAGGGCGCCAGGCCCTCGGCATTGGGAACGAAGCCGGTGTTCGTGAACGACATCGCCGCGTAGTAGGGCGCCTCCCAGAGGGCGGCGACCGGGTCGATGCCGGCGATGATCAGTGCCGGGTAGATCAGGACGGTCAGCGCGGCCTCGATGATGAGCGTGGAAAGTGCGACCGTGGCCAGCAGCTGACCGACTTCCCCCAGCCGCACCGTCTGGCCCTCGTTGACGGGACCGCCGTGTGCGCGCAGCGGGTTGCTGTCACCGGCGGCGATGAGCTTGGCGCGCAGCCCCAGGCGCTTGGAGATCACCAGTCCCAGGATCGACGCGAGCGTCAGCACGCCCAGTGCCCCGACGTTCACGCCGATGTAGGTGATCACGTGGCCCAGCGGCGACCAGTGTGAATACATGTTCACCGTCGACAGGCCCGTCACGCAGATCGTCGACACCGCGGTGAACAGTGCGTCGGCCAGTGCAGTGCGCTTCCCGTCCGCCGCAGCGGCGGGGAGTGAGTACAGCGCCGTGAACACCAGGATGAGCGCGACGAAGATCAGCACGGCGAACCGGGCGGGAGAGGAGGTGGTCAACGCCCGCAGTTCGTCCCACGCCGAACGAAGTCCGGCCAGGGTGCGGCGCCGCAGACGCGTGCCGACGGTGTGCCCCGTCATGCGGCGTCCCCCTCGCTCTTGGATCCGTGTCATGGTACTCCCGCACGGCCGCCGCTAACCTATCCCCATGGCGGATATCTTCGACGTGATCGCCGACGGCACCCGTCGGGACATCCTGCAGCTTCTGCTCGACCGAGCGTCCAACGGCGAGCGTGGTGGTACCAGCGTCTCGCACATCGTGCACGACCTCGGCGTCAGCCAGCCGACGGTCTCCAAGCACCTGAAGGTGCTGCGCGAAGCCGAGCTCGTTTCCGTGCGCGAGGAGGGGCAGCACCGCTACTACAGCCTGTCCACGGCGCCCCTGGATGCGGTGGACGACTGGCTCGTGCCGTTCCTGCTCGAAGACGAGGCCGACGACGGCGCGCACACCCTCAACGACTCGGCGGCGCAGGCGGCCGACGCGGTCGGCCGGGCCGCGGCATCCGCCAAGCACGCGTTCACCAGCGTGTTCAACAAGATCCCCGGCCGCTGACCGAAGCCGGGCTCCGCGGTCGCGATCGGACTAGCACGCGCTCGTCCCATCTGCACCACCGGTCACACCTGTTTACACGCGTCGCCCGTTCGCTCTAGAGTGACCACAGCGTGAGGGGGGAAACCATGGCTGAGCTGCCTGATATGCGGTTCTTGACGGTCGCTGAGGTCGCCGACCTCATGCGCGTGTCGAAAATGACCGTCTACCGCCTGGTGCACGCCGGCGAATTGCCCGCCGTGCGCTTCGGTCGCAGCTACCGTGTCCCCGAGAGTGCCGTCCTCGAGGCCCTGCAACGTCCCATCGCCGACGTCGGCTAGACTGGCACGAGGCATTTTCCGTTTGCCCGATCTTGGGCGTGGTACCACCGCGCCCAGACCCCCGACATAGTGAGGTTCCCGTGGGTTCTGTCATCAAGAAGCGTCGCAAGCGCATGGCGAAGAAGAAGCACCGCAAGCTGCTTCGCAAGACTCGCCACCAGCGCCGCAACAAGAAGTAAGCGGCATCCACTAAGCGCCCCCGACCGGTCGATGACCGCGTCGCAGGGGGCGCTTCGTGTTCCGCCGAAAGGAGTGTCATGAAGTCGATCACCGTTCAGCAGCTGCGGGAGCGTCAAGGCACGCCGCTCATCGACGTGCGCGAAGAGCATGAGTTCGCCGCCGGCCATGTGCCGGGGGCGATCAACCTGCCGATGTCACAGTTGGGCGACCAGCTCGACCGGCTTCCTGACGAGCCGTTCGACGTCATCTGCCAGGTCGGCGGCCGCTCCGGTCAGGTCGTCGCCGCGCTCACGCAGCGCGGTTACGACGCGACCAACGTCGACGGCGGCACGAGCGACTGGGTCGCGGCGGGTTTCCCGATCGAGCACTGACGTGACCACGATCACCCTGATCTCCAAGCCCGACTGTCACCTGTGTGACGTCGCGCGCGAGATCGTGGAGACCGTCGTCGCCGAACTCCCCGAAGACCGCGTCGCGGTGCAGGAGAGGTCGATCCTCGACGATCCCGCGCTGTACGACGCGTGGTGGGAGAAGATCCCGGTCGTCCTCGTCGACGGCCGGCTGCACGCACACTGGCGCGTCTCGGCCGACCGGCTGCGCGCGGCACTGACCGAGGAGGTCCCCGGATGATCCGTCACATCGTGGCATTCAAGCTCGCCGCCGACGACGCGGCGACGCGCACCGAGCAGGCCGCCGAGGCGGGCCGCCGGCTGGAGGCGCTGGTCGGTGTCGTTCCGACGCTGCGCTCGATGAGCGCCGGCGCGAACGCGCTCGACCTCCCCGGCAACTGGGAGCTCGCCCTCGTCGCGGACTTCGACGACGTCGCAGGCCTCGATGCCTACCAGGAGCACCCCGCGCACAAGGAGGTCGCCGCGTTCATCGGCGGCATCCGCTCCGACCGCGTGGCCGTCGACCTCGAGATCTGACGCCGCCGCGCGTTCGGGTGGCAGTTGTGGTCGCTTCGCGCGCCCGCAAGCGGCACGAAGTGACACCTGAGCTCAGGTGGTCAGGCGCGTGCGCAGCGCCGCAATCTCCGCGTCGGTGAGGCCGCCGGTGCCGAGGTAGGCCGCCGCGCCGCCCTGGTCGTCGACCCAGGCGAGGGCCTCTTCGATGGCGGATGCCGGTGACCCCGCGATGAGGGTGGTCAGCGCCGGGGTCAGCGACACGCCCATGGCAGCCACGGTGCCGAGCATGCGATCCGCCCACGGCCCGGCGAGGTTGCGCTCGGACAGCGTGTAGTCCGCGACGATCGCGTCGCGCTCGACGCCGGCCGCATCCAGGATCAGCGCGATGGCGACCCCGGTGCGGTCCTTGCCTGCGGTGCAGTGCACCAGCACGGCTTCGTTCTCGGAGGTCGGAGTCCCGATCGCACGGGCGACGTCGGCGAACGCGGATGCCGCGTGCTGCAGCATCCCGAGATAGAGGGCGCCGAGGGTGGGCAGCCGGTCCAGCGCATCGCCGATCGCGTGAGCAACGGCATCCGGATCACCGGTCTGCATGGCCTGTTGCGCGAGCCCGGTGATGGCGCCCTCGAGCAGCGGAAGCTGCAGCGTGCGGAAGGTGCGGCCGGCCGGCAGCCGGTCTGGGGCCATCTGCTGCTCGAACGGGGTCCGGAAGTCGACGATCACGTCGATGTCGGTCGCGGCGAGCTGCTCGAGGCCTCTGGGGGTCAGGCCGCTGAGGGCATCCGAGCGGTAGAGCACGCCCTCCCGGGTGGTGCCACCTGATGCCAGCGGCATCCCGCCGGTGTCGCGGAAATTGACGGTTCCATCCAGGCGCTGCGGCATGCGGCGAGCCTAACCCGCCGCATGCGGCAGCTGCGTCGGGTCAGCTGTGCGCGACCGATGCCGCGCCGCTGCCCGGGATCATCTCGTGCCGGGGGCCGCGGATGAAGACGATCGCGATGACCGCGGCGATGGCCATGCCGACGGCGGCGGCGACGAACGCCGCGCTGTACCCGTCGATCAGGGCGTTTGCCGGTGGCAGGCCGGCACCGTGCGGGCCGACGACCGAGGCGTAGATGGCGGTGAAGACGCTCAGGCCGATCGAACCGCCGATCTGCATCGCCGAGTTGGCGGTGGCCGAGGCGATACCGGCATCGTGTGCCGGGACGCCGGCCAGCGCCAGGTTCTGCAGCGGCACGAAGATGAACGCCATACCGGCACCCATCACGATGAGCGGGGCCAGCACCTCGACGGCGTACGCGCCGCCGGTGATGCGCGACAGCAGCAGCAGGGCCGCTGCCACCACGATCGGGCCGGTGATCATCAGCGGACGCGCGCCGATGCGCGCGAGCAGCTTCGTCACGATCGGCGCGGTGACCATCGTCCCCAGCGGCAGCGGCAGGCTCGCAAGCCCAGCCTCGAGGGCCGACATGCCCATCACCAGCTGCAGGTGGAACGTGAGGTACAGCGTCGCGCCGATCATCACGCTGCCGGCAACGGCCTGGATCAGGAACGCGCCGGCACGCACGCGGTGGGTGACCACGCGCAGTGGCAGCAGCGGCTGGTCCACCTTCGTCTCGATCCACACGAACAGCGCGATGAGCGCCACGCCCACGGCGAGGAAGAGGATCGTCGAAGGGCTGCCCCAGCCGTGCTCGGCGAGGCTGAAGCCGTACACCAGCGAGCCGAGGCCGAGTGTGACCGTGATTGCCCCCCAGACGTCGTACCGGTTGTCGCCTTCGGCCCTGGATTCGCGCAGGAACAGCAGCGCACCGACGATGCCGACGATCACGAAGAAGATGTTCACCAGCAGGCACCACCGCCAGCTGAGGAACTCCGTCAGCACACCGCCGAGCGCCAGCCCCACGGCGGCGCCGGCACCGGCGACGGTGCCGAACACGGCGAAGGCGGTGTTGCGGTCCCGGCCCGAGGGGAACGTCACCGTCAGCAGTGCGAGGGCGGCCGGTGCCAGCAGTGCCGCGAACACGCCCTGCAGGCCGCGTGCGGCGATGAGTTCGAACCCGGACTGAGCGAGCCCGCCCCACAGCGACGCGAGGCCGAAGCCGACCATGCCGACCATGTAGGTGCGCTTGCGCCCCCAGTAGTCGGCGATGCGTCCGCCCAGCAGTAGCAGCGCGCCGAACGCGAGGGCATAGGCGGTCACGACCCACTGCCGCGCACTGTCGGTGAGATCGAGCGCGATCTGGGCTTGAGGGAGCGCGATGTTCACGATCGTGCCGTCCAGCACCACCACGAGTTGCGTGAGGGACAGCACCGCCAGGGCCCACCAACGGGTGCGCCCGGACAGGGGTGTAGACATCAAAAAAACCTCCGGGGGTCTGGGTGAGAGATGCCGGAGGTTTCTAGCCTCGGACCGCCGGAGGAACCCCGGTCGGCCACCCTGCGACTGTGCGCAGGCAGAATTCGAGTTTACCGCGGCGCGGGGACGAGGGGTGTGTCAACCCCCCTGTCCGCCGTCTCCGGGGCCACCTAAGCTCGCCCGCATGACCGACGTCGAGCGCTCGAGGGGCAGCCACCTGCACGCGGTGCCGCACCCCGTTCGGTGAGACGTCATGCGCGCGGCTTCTCTCGAAGGGACGTGGTTCGACGATGATCCGCAGGGTCACGGAGTGTCGCGTGTCCATGTCGGGTGTCTCCTCGCGCTGACCTTCGGGACGGGGATCGTCGACGCCCTCAGCTGGATCTCGCTGAACGGCGTGTTCACGTCGAACATGTCGGGGAACGTGCTGCTGCTGAGCATGGGGGCGGTCGGTGCGGGCGGCACCGATTGGGGGCCGGCGCTGTTCTCGCTCGGCTGGTTCCTGCTGGGTGCTGCCGTGGCCGGTCGCATCGGACGGGGTGAACCGCCGAGATGGACGTCACGTACGACCGCGGTCGTCGCGGGCGTGGCCGTCCTGCTCACGGTGGTGGCGGCGGCGACCGCCGTCTGGCCGCCTCATCGGTTCGCGGCATCCGCCTTCACGGTGACGGCGGTGCTGTCGTTCGCGATGGGGGCGCAGGGGGCGGCAGCGGTGCAGGTGGCGGTGTCGCAGATCATCACGGTCGCGGTTTCGAGTACGACGGTGGGGCTGGGCATGACTCTCTTCCTCGGCGTGGGCCTGCGCGATCTCGGCGTGCTGCGCCGGATGCTGGCGATCGTGCTGATGGGGCTGGGTGCCGCCGTCGGGGGTGTTCTCGCCGCTGACGCATTCGCTGTCGGGATTCTGGTGGCAAGCATCGTCGCGGCATCGGCCGCGGTGGTGGGACACCGCTCCCGGGATCGGCTGTGAGCGCGACCGCATGGCTCCTCGGCGGGGCGCTTCTGGTGCTGGTGACACTGGGTGACGCGCTGGTCACCGTGCTGGACGCCGACGCCGGCGGCCCCGTCGTGAACCGTCTCGTGCGCGGTGAGTGGGTGCTGCTGCGCGGGGTGACGCGGCGGCTGCGGCGCGCACGGCGGCCGGCCGCCCTGCGCCAGGCGGGTTCGCTGCTCATGGTCACGGCGATCGTGTGGTGGGTGTGTGGCACCATCGCCGGCTTCAGCCTCATCTACTTCGGCGCCATGCTCGCCGCACGGGATGCCGACGCGGACTATGCGCACGCGCTGTACCTCGGCGCGTGGCCCGCGTCGCAGCTCGTCCGCGGCAGTACGGGCGACGACGACGCGCTGCTCGTGATCGCCGTCGTGCAGGCGGTGGTCGCCGTGCTGGTGGGCGTGCTCGTCCTGGCGTTCGTCTCCGGCGTGGCCGGGGTCGGGCGGGCGCTGCGCACCCTGTCGGCGCGCTACTTCCGGGCCGGGCGCGGCATCCCCGACCCCATCGACGTGCTCGCGCCGTATTTTCCCGATGGCCGGCCGCGCCGTCTCGATCCGTGGCTCGGGTCGATCATCGAGCCGCTGAGCGCCTACTCGGCTGGACTTGCCCGAAACCCGCTGGCGTACTACCTCCAGAGCGGGCGGGATCAGGTCTCCCTGCCGTTCAGCCTGTACATGACGGCGGGGGTGGTCGGGGCGCTGCGCTGGGGGATGCCGACGGCGAGTGCGGCCGCAACGCAACCGGCGCTCGTACCGCTGGCCGATCACCTCGAGGAGCTGCAGTCACGGCTGCGGCGGATGCTGCGCGTCCCCGTGCCATCGGCTCCCGCGCCGGTGCGGGTCGAGCAGTTCGCCCAAGAGGTGGCGGCGTTTCGGGAACCGGGGCGAAGGCGCAGCATCGACCCCGGAGTGCTGCGGTTCCTCACCGTGGAACGACGTGCGGCCGCGCTCGTCCGCTCGTCGGCGACCATCGACCCCGACGACGCCCATCGTCGCTACACGCAGTGGCTCGCGTTCGACGTCGAGGCGCAGACGCTGCTGGCCGCCGTCAGCCGTGACCTGGACTACCAGCCCGTCTACCGGGGCCTCGCCGCCACGGCGGGCGCGGGCGCCCTCGACCGTACGCCCGGCACACCGTTGCCGGCCGCGATCACCGGCCCCCGGGTACCGATCATCCCGGCACCTGGCGAAGACCCTTCCGGCAGCGGTCGGCGTCCCTTCGGACCCACGGCCTGGGTGCGGCGGCAGCTGCTGTTCATCGATCCCGGCCGGGTGCGGGTGACCGATGCGCTGCGAAGTCTTGCCGCCGTCGCGGTGGCGGTCGTCCTGGCGGTGGTCGCGACGAACGTCATGTCGGTGGCCGCCACGGGCAGCGCAACGATCGCCGCGATGATCGCGCTGTTCGCCACGCCCTCGGTGGCCGCCGGCGCGACGGCGCGGGCGCGGCTGGCAGCGACGGCGGTCGCGGTCATCCCGGTCGCATTCGCGATCACCTTCGGCAGCCTGCTGCCGAAAGATCCCGTCGCCATCGCGGTCGCGATGGCGATCGTGGCGGCAGTGGCGGTGTGGCTGCGCAGATTCCGCCGACTGACGGCGCTGGCGCAACTGGGGTTCGTGACGTTCTACTTCAGCCTGCTCATCGGTCTCACCCCCGGCGCGATCCTCAGCACGCTGGCGTGCGCCGTCGCGGGACTCGCGGCCGCCTGGCTCGCGCAGACCATCCCGGAGCCCACCGTCCCCCGTCAGCTCGACGGCGGGATCGCCGCCCTCTACGAGCGCGTCGGGGTGCTCGTGGACACGATGGTCGATCTCGTGTCGACCGGCCGCACCGACCGGCGGCTGGTGCGCGCGCTCCTCGCCGAGCGTGCGGCGCTGGAGCGCACGGTCGACCAGATCAGCGGGCCGATCGACAGGCTGACGCCCGCGCAGATGTCGCCCGAGCGAGCGCGCACACTGCGCATCCGCGTGTTCGACGTGCAGTTGGCGGCGGAGAACCTGCAGGCGCTGCTGCCGGTCGTGTCGCGTACCTCGATCACACCGGAGGAACGCGCGAGGCTGGCGGCCGATCTCGTGGCGGTGCGTCTCGAACTGAGCACGTTCCGGGACGGCGCGTCGGGTACGGCACCCCCGGTGCGGCGCGCGCCATGGCAGCCGCCGCACGGACTTGCTCCCGAGGTGCGCCGCATCCTGTTCGCCACGGTCGAGCTCCTCGAAGCGGTCGACGGGTTGCGGCTGCTGCAGCTCGCCCCCGATGGGACCGGCGAGGCGGATTCCGGCGGCCCGCGCGGCGCGGAGACAGAGGGCGTCGCCGCTGATAGCGCCGCCGCGACGGAAGGCGTCGCCGCGGCGGATAGCGCCGCCGCGGACAGCGCCGCCGTCACGGACAGCCCCGCCGCCACGGAGGCTGCCGCGGCACGATCGACGGCGCATGCCGCCCCGGCGGCGGAGGCTGGTGGGCTGCGTCCCAGCGACAGGCAGGCGGTGCAGGCAGGGTTCGCCACGGGCCTCGCGCTATTCCTGGGGAGCCTCGTGTCCACCAGTCACCAGTACTGGGCAGCGATGCCGGCGTTCCGGGTGATCAGCGACTCCGATGGTGAGACGCGACGCAAGGCGATTCAGCGCATCGTCGCGACGATGGCCGGCTCCGGCATCGCCTTCGGCCTGGCGATCGTCGCGGGACACAGCGCGCTCTGGGCCTTTCCGCTGCTGATCGTGAGCGTGTTCTTCATGACGCTGTCGCGGTCGGTGGCCCCGGCGTGGATGGGCTTCTGGGTCACCCTGATGCTGGCGACGATGTACGACCTGCAGGGCACCCTCGATGTCGAGACGGTGCAGATCCGGCTGGTGGAGACCGCGATCGGTGCGGTCGTGGCGGCCGTGATCGCCGCCGTTGTGCTGCCCACGCGCACCGGTACGCGCGTGGTGGCGAGCATGGGCCACATCCTCGACGAGACCGGCGCGCTCCTCCAAGACCAGCTGGCACCACTCGTAGGCGGTGTCGCGCTCGAGCGGGACGCGCGGGCGGAGCGGGAGAGCCAGCTCGGCCGGCTGATGATGCAGCTGGAGGAGCTCGCCAAGCCCGTCCGGCGCAATCCGGGCGCGTTGCGTGCGGATGGCATCGAGGCTCAGCTGACGGCGCTGTGGTCGGCGCTGTACTACGCACGTCGCCTTGGCCGTGCCGTGACCCGCATCCACCCGTCGATGCCGGAGGCTGCGGATTGGGGTGCGCTCGTGCAGGCGACCGACGAGAACGTACAGGCCGCGCGCGACGTGCTCGCGGGGCGGCTCCCCGAGCGACTGCATCCGGCGGAGGACTTCGCCGTGGCATCCGAAGCGGCGGCGCGGGTGTCGCTGCAGCTGACCCGGCTGAATCAGGCCCTGCTGGCCCTGATCGACGCCGTCGCCCCCGGCACCACCGCCGCGACCCTGACCTCCGCCGCCCCGCCCTCCACCCGGTGAAACGACAGCTGGTCGCCGAGACCGTGGGAAATTCCCAACGTCTCGGCGACCAGCTGTGGTCTCACGGTTTTGGTTAGGGGGCCAGGCGCGTGGGGCCCCGGAAGAGGTAGGTCACCTCGCGGATCGAGTCCTGACCCAGCAGCAGCATCATGACGCGGGCCAGGCCCATGCCGAAACCGCCGTGGGGCGGGGCGCCGAAGCGGAAGAAGTCGAAGTAGAAGTCCAGGTGCTCCGGCTCCAGACCCTTCTCGCGCGCCTGCTCGATCAGCACGTCGACGCGGTGCTCGCGCTGTGCGCCGGTGGTGATCTCCACGCCCTTGAACAGCAGGTCGTACGACTTCGTCAGCCCGGTCTCGGCGTCGCGCATGTGGTAGAACGCACGGATCTCGGGGTGGTAGTCGGTGATGAAGACGAACTGGTGCCCGTAGGTCTCCTCGACGTAGGCCGAGATCTGTCGTTCGCCCTCGGGGTCGAGGTCACCGTCGGTGCGGGGGACCTCGTAGCCGCGGGACTTCACGATCTCGAGGGCCTCGGCCAGCGGGATGCGCGGGAACGGGATCTGCGGCACCTGCACCTCGATGCCGAACAGCTCCTCGATCTCGGCGCCGTGCTTGTCCTTGACCGCCTGGATGGCCGTCGCCAGCAGCTCTTCCTGCATCGCGGCGACGTCTTCGTGCGAGTCGATCCAGCTGATCTCGGCGTCGATCGAGGTGAACTCGGTCGCGTGACGGCTCGTGAACGACGGGTCGGCACGGAAGGCGGGGGCGATCTCGAAGATCTTGCCGAAGCCGGCGACCTGGGCCATCTGCTTGTAGAACTGCGGCGACTGCGCGAGGTAGGCCGTCTTGTCCTCGAAGTAGGGCACCTCGAACAGCTCGGCGTTGGACTCCGACGCGGATGCCATGAGCTTCGGGGTGTGGATCTCGATGTAGTCGCGCTCGATCCAGTACGAGCGCATCGCGTGCTCGAGGGTGGTCTGCACGCGGAAGATCAGGTTGTTGCGGCGCTGGCGAAGGTCCAGGAACCGCCAGTCCATGCGCTTGTCCATGCCGCTGTCGGCGGCGATGGGGGTCTCCGGGAGGGCGGCGGATGCCACCTCGAGCGAGCCGATCTTGATCTCGACCCCGCCGAGCTTGACGCGCTCGTCGTGCTTGAGCTCACCGGTGACGGTGAGGAAGGTGCCGGTGGTCAGCTCGGAGATGAGCGAGGTCAGCGCGAGCTTGTCGGCATCCGGCTCGGGTGCGTCGACCGCGTCGGCGGCGGCGGGGCGGGTGGCCGGGTTGACCAGCTGCACCGCGCCCGTTTCATCCCGCAGGATGACGAACTGCACCTTCTTTTGATCACGGACGGTCTCTACCCATCCGGACACCGTGACGGGCCCATCGGGGAGACCCTGAAGCTGCTGGACGAGAACGCGTTCACTCACGATCGACCAGTCTACGTGGGGGAGGCTTTCGGGAAATCCCGCCCGACGCGTACGGGCTTCCCCCAGGTTCCAGCGTGGCCCCTTCCCTACCGTGGGGTTATGACGCTCGCCGCCGTGACGATTGCCGCCGCCGCCACCGATGCCTCGGACGGCTCCTGGCTGACCGCACTGGCGGACTGGACGGTGTCGCTCATGGACACCATCGGCCCCGTCGGCGCGGGAGCTGCGACCGCGCTGGAGAGCCTGTTCCCGCCGCTGCCCAGCGAGGCGATCCTGCCGATGGCGGGTCTGGCGGCCAGCCGCGGCGGATTCACCCTGCTGGAAGCGCTGCTGTGGACCACGGCCGGATCGGTCGTCGGCGCCTTCCTTCTTTACGGGCTCGGCGCCTGGCTCGGTGCCGGTCGGCTGCGCTGGATCGCCGCGAAGGTGCCGCTGCTGCACCCCGAGGACATCGACCGCACCATCGCCTGGTTCGCCAAGCACGGCGGCAAGGCGGTGTTCTTCGGACGCATGATCCCGATCTTCCGCAGCCTCATCTCGATCCCCGCCGGCGTCGCCCGGATGCCGCTGTGGCGCTTCGGGCTGCTCACTCTCGCGGGCAGTGCGATCTGGAACAGCATCTTCGTGCTGGCCGGGTTCTTCCTGGGGGAGTCGTGGCACATCGTCGAGGCGTATGCCGACGTGCTGCAGTACGTCGTGATCGTCGCCGTCGCGGTGGGCGTCGCCTGGTTCCTCTACGCGCGGATCCGGCTGCTGCTGGACACACGCCGCGCGATCGACCCCGACGCGGCTTAGGTTCCGCCCGCTCAGCGCGTGCACAGAACCGACCACCGTAGACTTGCCGCGTGCCTGCCGATCGCCTCCATCTCGTGCGCCACGGGGAGGTCTACAACCCCCGCCGGGTGTTGTACGGCCGGCTCCCCGGCTTCGGCCTGAGCGACGACGGCCGCCGCATGGCCCGGCAGGCCGCCGAGTACGTGCAGGCACTGCAGCGCCCCGTCGGCCACCTGGTGTGCTCGCCGCTGCAGCGCACCCGCGAATCGGCCGAGCCGTTCACCGAACTGTTCGGCGTGGAACCGGTCATCGATGACCGCGTCATCGAACCGACCAACGTGTTCGAGGGCCGTCGCATGAAGCGCGCGCTGGTCAACCCCATCAACTGGCGTCACCTGCGTGCCCCCGATCTGCCCAGCTGGGGTGAACCGTACGCACACATCGTGGCGCGGATGGATGCCGCGATGCGCGACGCCTGGGCGGGCACCGCCGCCGGCGACGCGGTGATCGTCTCGCACCAGCTGCCCATCTGGGTCACCCACCTCGCCGTCACCGGCGCATTCCTGCGACACAACCCCACCCAGCGCCGCTGCGCGCTGTCGAGTATCACGAGCCTGCGCCTGGACGACGACGGCACCTGGTCGGAGATCGGCTACGTGGAGCCGGCGACGCTGTCCGGCGCCGTGGACGTGGGAGCGGTGTGATGGCCCCGCGACGCACTCCCCGGCTGCGCACCGTCGCCGCCGCACTGGCCGCCGTGGCGCTGACGGCAGGCCTTGCCGCCTGCACCGGGCAGAACGACGACCTCGTCGATGCCTACCAGGAGGGCGACGGCTTCGTCTCCCGCGACTTCGCCGTCACCGAGATCGCCGCGGCCGACCGTGAGGCGCCGATCGAGTTCTCCGGCACCGCCGTCGACGGCGGCACCGTCACCAGCGATGAGCTGGCCGGCGACGTCGTCGTGGTCAACTTCTGGTACGCCGGGTGCGGCCCGTGCCGCGCCGAGGCCCCCCACCTGCAGGAGGCGAACGAGCAGTTCGCCGACGCGGACGTGTCGTTCCTCGGCGTCAACATCTACGACGAAGCCGCCACCGCGGCATCCTTCGATCGCACCTACGGCATCACCTACCCGTCGGTGCTCGCCCACCGCGACCCCGACCTGAAGCTCGCGTTCGCCGAGGTGACGTCGCTGCAGGCCGTGCCGACGACCCTCGTGCTCGACGGTGAGGGGCGCCTCGCCGCGCGCATCATCGGGCAGCTGCAGGACGCCTCGATCCTGACCACGATCGTGCGCGACACCCTGGCGGAGAGCTCGTGAACCCGTTCGCGATCGTCTTCGACGGCGCACTGTGGCTGGCGATCCCGATCGCGATGCTCGCGGGGCTGGTGTCGTTCCTGTCCCCGTGCGTGCTGCCGCTGGTCCCGGGGTACCTGGGCTTCCTCGGCGGGGCCGCTCCGGCCCGCGCCGGCGGCACCGGCGGGAAGAACAAGTCCCGGCTGCTGTGGGGCGTGCTGCTGTTCATCGCAGGGTTCACCGCGGTGTTCGTGGCGATCTTCGTGATCGGCGGGACGCTCGGTCAGCTGTTCATCCGGTATCAGGACCCGATCACGCGCGTGCTGGGTGTCATCGTGATCCTGCTGGGCCTGGTGTTCATCGGCGTCTTCGGCGTCGCCCAGCGCACCTTCCGACCCCGCATGCGCGAGAATCTCGGCTTGGTCGGGGCCCCGCTCCTCGGTATCGCGATGGGCATCGGCTGGGCGCCGTGCATCGGCCCGACGATGACGGCGATCCTCGCGATCTCGATCAATCAGGGCGACCCGGTGCGTGCCGGCATCCTCGGGGTGGCTTATTCGCTGGGCCTGGGCCTGCCGTTCATCCTGCTGGCCATCGGCTTCGGCTGGGCGACCCGCTCGGTCGCGTTCGTCAAGCGCTACATCCGCGCCATCAACATCATCGGAGGCATCCTGCTGATCGCTCTCGGACTGCTGATGGTCACGGGTGTGTGGACCGATCTGATGTCACGGCTCGGGGCGGTGATCGGCAGTGTCCAGCTCCCCCTCTGACACGGTGACCCCCGACGAGCCGATCGACGGTCCCATGCGGCCCGCCGATCACGCCGACGGCGACGCTCCCACCGGCATCCAGCAGCCCAACCTCGGCTTCGTCGGATGGCTGCGCTGGGGCTGGCGGCAGCTGACCAGCATGCGCACGGCCGTCGTGCTGCTGCTGCTGCTGGCGATCGCCGCGATCCCCGGGTCGATCGTGCCGCAGCGCAGCGCCGACCCCAACGGTGTCACGCAGTACAAGTCCGACAACCCGGACCTGTACCCGATCCTCGACGGGCTGAGCCTGTTCGACGTGTACTCGTCGCCGTGGTTCTCGGCGATCTACATCCTGCTGTTCATCTCGCTGATCGGGTGCGTCATCCCGCGTACCAAGCACCACTGGAAGGCGATGCGCTCCCGCCCGCCGCGCACGCCCGCACGGCTGTCGCGCCTGGACGATCACACCGATGCGGTCGTCCCGCTGCCGGAGGGGACGGATGCCGAACCCGTCGCCGCCGAGGCGATCGACCTCGCCGGCGACCAGCTGCGCAAGGCCGGGTACCGCGTGGAGCGCTACGACGGCCGCGGCGTTTATTCGGTGTCGGCCGAGCGGGGCTACCTGCGGGAGACCGGCAACCTCGTCTTCCACGGGTCGCTCGTGGGGGTGCTGGTGGCCGTGGCCGTCGGGGGCGGGTTCACCTACACCGGCCAGGACGTGCTGGTGGAGGGGCAGAGCTTCGTCAACACGCTCGCGGACTACTCCTCCTTCAACCCGGGGCGGTTCGTTGATACCGAGGCGCTGCCGCCGTATTCGATGACGCTGGAGGAGTTCCAGGTCAACTACATCCCGATGGGCGAGCAGGGCGCCGGGCAGGCGGGCGATTTTGCCGCCGTGCTGACGACGAAGGTGCCCGGCCAGGACGAGCAGGCCGCCGAAGTGCGGGTCAACCACCCCGTCGACCTCGAGGGCGACCGCATCTACCTGATGGGCAACGGCTATGCGCCGACCATCACCGTGCGCGACGCCGACGGTGAGGTCGTCTTCAGCGAGTCGGTGCCGTTCCTGCCGCAGGATGCCGCCATGACCTCGCTCGGTGTCGTCAAGGTGACCGACGGGCTGCCGGAGCAGCTGGGCATGATCGGGTTCTTCTATCCCACCGCGACGGCGCTGAGCACCGGCGCGCTGACCTCGGTGTACCCGGCGCTCATCAACCCCGTGGTCACCCTCGACGTCTACGCCGGCGATCTCGGCATCGACGACGGCACGCCCCGCTCGGTCTACACGCTCGACCCGGAGGGCATGGAGCAGCTCACCGGTCGCGCCGTGGATGCCGACTCGATCGAGCTGGCCCCGGGCGAGACGGCCGACCTTCCCAACGGCTGGGGCACTGTGACGTTCGAGAATGCCTCGCCCGCCGGTGCCGAGGGGTACACCGAATCGGTGCCGCGATTCGCCTCGCTGTCCATCCACCGCGACGTGGGCGCCCCGTGGGTGCTGTTCTTCGCGGTGCTGGCGACCCTCGGGCTCATGGTGGCGCTGTTCATGCCGCGCCGGCGCATGTGGGTCAAGGCGACCGTCGACGGCGGCACCGTGCGCCTCGAGTACGCCGGTCTTGCCCGAGGCGAGGACCCGACGCTGCGCGCGGCCGTCGACGACGTCGCCCGTCGCCACACCGACGCCCTAGAGTCCCGCCTCCGCTCCCGAGTGAGTATTCGCGCTGCCGAGTGAGTATTCGCGCTGCCGAGTGAGTATTCGCGTCGCCGAGTGAGTATTCGCGTCGCCGAGTGAGTATTCGCTTCGCCCAGTGAGTACTCGCACCCCACCCCTCTGTACCGCCCCGCCCGCCCGCTTCGGCGGAAGGGGCCCGACGTAGACTGGATGCCATGCCTGCGACCGAAGCGCTCTCGCTCGACGACGTCTCCCTGCTGCTGGTGTGGACGGCCATCGTCATCTATGCGCTGGCCTTCGTGGCATACGCCGTCGACCTCGCCCGCCGCTCCGACCAGGCCGTCAAGGCGCAGGATGCCCGTGCGCGCGAGCTCGTCGGAGCCGGCGCTGCCGGTGCCCGCGAAACCGCCGGTCAACTGCGCGCGCAGGAGGAGGCGGCCGCGGCCGAACTCGACGCGCGCCCCGGCAAGCGCGCCCGATACCTGTGGGCGCGGATCGGCACCGCACTGACGTGGCTCGGCTTCGGATTCCACGTCGCCGCCGACGTGCTGCGCGGCATCGCGGCCGAGCGGGTGCCGTGGGCCAACATGTACGAGTTCGCCCTCACCGGCACCATGCTCATCGTCGCGGTGTACCTCGGCGTGCTGTTCCGCTACGACCTGCGCTTCCTCGGCGCGTTCATCACCGGTCTGGTCGCGGTGCTCCTGGGCGGGGCGACGCTGTACCACGTCGACGTCGTGCCCCTCATGGACCCGCTCAAGAGCGTGTGGCTCGTAATCCACGTCTTCGTGGCATCCCTGTCGACAGCCTTCTTCGCACTCGCGTTCGCCCTGTCGGTGTTGCAACTGTTCCAGGCGCACCGAGAGACGCGGGCCCGCGCCGCCCAGGCTGCCGCCGTCGACGGCGCCGCCGCCCGCCCGGTGCGCTCGGGGTTCCTGCGCATTCTGCCCAGCGCCGACGCGCTGGAGTCGCTGGCCTACCGGTTCGCGATCATCGGGTTCATCTTCTGGACCTTCACCCTCATCGCCGGGTCCATCTGGGCCAACGACGCGTGGGGCCGCTACTGGGGCTTCGACACGAAGGAAGTGTGGACCTTCGTCATCTGGGTGCTCTACGCCGGATACATCCACGCCCGCGCCACCCGCGGCTGGCGCGGCGTGCGCTCCGCGTGGCTGTCGATCATCGGCTTTGCCACCGTGATCTTCAACTTCACGATCGTGAACCAGTTCTTCAAGGGACTGCACGCCTACAGCGGCCTGGAGTAATCCGGCGCCTGGGTCGGGGAGTGGATGCCGGAACCCGCCGCCGAGTCAGCGGCGGCTGACCACCGCCAGCTCAGCAGGATCGCCGATTCGCGGCAGCGGCGACAGCGCGACCCACACGATCGTGCCCAGGCACAGGATCGCCCCGATCGTCATCGCCCCGCGCGTGCCGATCGCTTCGCCGACGAACCCGCCGGCGGCCGATCCCAGCGCGACGGTGCCGTAAGTCAGCCACCGCATGCTGGCATTGACGCGTCCGAGGATCCGATCCGGCGAGCGGTACTGCCGGATCGTCACGAGGATGACGCTCGACAGTGCGGTGCAGGCGCCGTTGACGGCCAGGATGCCGCCGAGCGCGGCGATGACCGCCACGGTGCCCCACGAACGCTCCACGACGGGCAGCCCGAGCAGCACGACGCACTCGACTGCGGCGCACCACATCAGCGGACGACCCGCGCCCCATCGCCGCACGACCGCCGCGGAGCACATCGCGCCCAGCACGGCACCGGCCGCCCCCACCGCGAAGACCAGTCCGATCGCCGCGGCATCCAACCCCAACGTCGCCACCGCGTGCAGCGGCAGCAGCACCATCACCCACTGGGAGAACGGGTTGTAGATCGCGGAGAACCCGAGGTTGGCCACGAGGTACCGGTCGGCCCGCACGAACGCGAGCCCGTCGCGCAGCGCCCGGAGGAACGGCGTGGATTGTCCCGGCGTCTCCGGCACGCGCACGCGGGCCAGCGCAATGGCGGATGCCGCGTACCCCACCGCCGTCGCGCACAGCGCCGCCGGTGCGGTCAGCAGCTGCACGAGCGCCCCGCCGATGCCTGGGCCGCCGACCTGCATCGTGGCCGTCGTCGCCTGCAGGCGCGCGTTCGCCTGCGGCAGGAAGGCCACGGGCACGACCGCCGGGAGGAAGGACGGTGTCGCGACCTCGAACAGTACGAGGCCGCACCCGACGATGCCCACCAGCGCGATCAGCAGCGGCATGGACAACCCGCCGGATGCCGCGATGATCGCGGTCGCGGTGATCACCACCGCCCGCACGACGTTCGCGGTCATGAGCAGGGGGCGGCGGCGGAGTCGATCCACGAGCACCCCCAGCGGCAGCGCGAGGATCAGGAACGGCGCCCACCGTGCCACCCCGAGCAGGCCGAGATCGGCCGCCGAGGCGTGCAGCGTCAGCACCGCCAGCAGCGGGATGGCCAGCTCACCGATCTCATCGGCGAGCACGGCGGCACCCTGAGCACCCCAGATGCGGCGGAAGTCCGGCATCCACACGGGTGTTTCGGGTTTCATGCATGTGACGCTTCCACATCGGGTGCACATGTGTAAAGGGGCAATTGTGCGTTAGTCTGCCGGCATGGATGCCGCATCTGTCCGCGTCGAGCCGCGAGAGGTCTTCGCTCGCATCGGGGGAGATGTCTGCCTCGATCTGGTCAACACCGTCGACTGGCGGCTCAGCGCGACCCGGCGCATCGAGCACCTGGCCGAGTTTGCCGACCTGGTGCGATGGGCGGTGCAGACCGGGCTGATCGATGCGGCGGAGGCTGCCGCGCTCACCGCGTCGGCCGAGGCCGATCCGCAGGCCGCCGCCGCCGAACTCGACCGCGTCGTCGCGCTGCGCGAGGCGTTCTACGCCGCCGCGTTCGAGGCCGGGCCCGCCGATCCGGTGACCGCCGAGCACGCGGCAGCGGTGGCGGCGGGCGGGCTGCAGCAGCACGACGACGAGTGGCGGTGGCGGCATCCGGTGAATCTCGCCCTGCCCCGGCGGCGGATTGCGATCGCCATGCTCGACCTGCTTCGCCATGGCCGCACCGACCGCCTGCGCCAGTGCGGCGACGCCGCGTGCGGCTGGGTGTTCCTCGACACCTCGCCCCGGCACAACCGCCGCTGGTGCGTCAGCGAGGACTGCGGCAACCGCAACCGGGTGCGCGGCTACTACGCCCGCACTCGCGCCGCCGCGGGCTGAGCCGCCATCTCCCCGGTACAGGCGATCTCACCGGCACAGGTCGTTTCGCGGGGAATCGTCCTGTTGCGGGGAGTTCTCCTGTGTCGGGGAGAGGGGCGCTCAGGCCGCAGCGGGCTGCAGCACCGCGCGGGCCGAGATGGTGCGCCGGCTCGCCACCGCGATGGTGGTCGCCAGGAATGCCAGGACTGCCCACATCAGGAGTCCGACCACGGCCGCACCCACGCCGCCGGTGGAGGCCAGGGCGCCCAGCAACGCCTGGTAGGCCGGGGCGGTGGGCATGAGCGACGCGATCGAACTGAGCACACCCGGTGCCGTCGAGACGATGCCGGTGGCGATCGCGAGCACGCCGACGAGGGCGGCGGCCCACCGTCCCGCGCCGCCGAACACGGCGACCAGAGCCTGGTTGACGGCGGCGAAGGCGACACCGGCGAGCATGCACAGCACCGCGAACAGCGACCACTGGCCGCCGTCGTAATCGGCCGCCAGCTGCACGATGCCCGCGACGAGCAGACCCTGCGCCGCGCCGATCGCCGCAGCCGGGGCGAGGGAGCGCAGCGCCAGCAGCGCCGAGGGGCGACGGGACGTCAGCGTCCGGGCGGACACCGCCCGCAGCGCCACGAACGAGCCGAGCCCGCCGAACCACAGCGGCAGCATGGTCAGCAGCGGCACCGCCGATTCACCGAACAGGTTGGTGCCCAAGCCTTCGGCACCGACGGGGTCGGCGACGACCGACGCCAGGTCGCTGGCCTCGGCGTCGGTGTACGACGGGAGCGAGTCGGCGGCGGTGTGCAGACCGGCCGCGAGCGTGTCGGTGCCGTCGGCGAGCTGCCCGGCGCCGTCGGCGAGAGAGGCGCCGCCGTCCGCGGCATCCGCTGCCCCGGACGCGAGCGCATCTGCACCCGACGCCAGCTGCGCGGCGCCGGAGGACAGCTGCCCGGCACCGTCGGCGAGCTGGCGCACGCCGCCGGCCGCCTGCTGTGCGCCGTCGGCGAGACCCTGCATGCCGCCGGCGACCTGCGCGGACTGCGTCGCGAGCTCCTGCAGCCCGGCGCCGAGCGCGGGCAGCTGGTTGAGTCCTTCCAGGCCCGCAGCGATCGTCCCCGCCTGGCTGATCAGGGCCTGCGCCGTCGGCAGCGCGGCCTGCGCCTGCTGCGCCGCGGCGGTCAGGTCGGCACACATCTCGGGGGTGCCCGCCGCGTCGCACTGCTCCGCGAGGCGAGCCAGCTCCGCCGCCGACGAAGTCAGCTGCTGGTTGATCGCGGCGCTGTCCGCGCCGATCCCGTACGCGGCATCGATGACCTCCTGCGGCACCTGCGGCATGTCGGCCGGAAACTGCCCGGCGATCGTGCCGAGGGCGTCGGCGATGCGATTGGTGCCGTCGGCGAGGGTGGTGGCCCCGCCGGCCCAGGCATCCAGGCCATTTGCCGCTTCGGTCGCCCCGCCGGCGAGCCCGGCTGCTCCCGACGCGATGCCGTCCGCTCCGGTGCCGAGTTCGGCGGCACCGGAGGACAGCAGCCGGATGCCGTCGGCCAGGCTCACTGCGCCCTCGGAGGCCGTGCGCGCCCCGCCGGCGAGTTCGGTCGCGCCGTCGGCGGCCTCGCCGAGCTGGTCGCCGAGGGTCGTGAAGCCGAGGAACACGTTCTCGAGGTACACCTGCGACAGCTCGGTGCCCATGAGCGTCGCGGCCGCCCCGGTGACCTGCGCCGTGATCGCATCGTCCACGACCAGGCTGTCCGGCGCGGTGGTCACCGAGATCGTGGCCCGCTCCGGGGTGGCGCCGGGGGCGGTGGAGGTGGCGGCGGCGGAGAAGTTCTCCGGGATCGTCACGACGGCGTCATAGCTGCCATCGGCGAGGCCCTCGCGGGCGTCATCATCGTTCGTGATGGTCCAGGTCGGGTTGCTGGGGGTCTCATCGGACCCCTCGACGAGGCCCGCGGTGAGCTGGCGGCCCAGCGGCACCATCTGCCCGTCCAGGGTGACCGGCTCGTCGTCGTTGACGACGGCGACGGTCATCGCGTCCAGCCGCTCCGCCGGGTTGTACAGCGCGGCGATCAGGATGCCGCCGATGACCACCGGCAGCAGCAGCACGCCGGCGAGGGTGAGCCAGGTGATGGGTCGGCGCGAGCGGGCGCGCTCGAGGAAGAGGGTCATGCGTGGGCCTTGCTTTCGGAGATGGATGCCGCGGCGGCGTCATCCGACGCGGTCGCGGGCACGTCGTGCAGTTCGAGGATGGCCGGCGCGGCGCGGTGAGCGGCGGCGAGCACGATGCTCGCGGGGCCGTCGGGCTGTCCGGTCGCGACGACAGTGAGCGCGGCGCGGGGATCGTCGGACCGCTCGCGCAGCGCGGCGGCCGCGTCGCGCAGCACCGCTGCCGCGGCGTCGCGGTGCTCGGCGGGCAGGGCGTCGAGTCCGTCGACGACCACCAGACGCGGTGACCCGTTGCACGCGGCGTGCAGCGCACCGACCGGGTCGGCGGCGCCGTCGAGCAGGGCCACGCCGACGTGCGCACGCACCCAGGCGGCGCGTCCGGGCAGCAGGTGTCCGGCGACCCGCAGCAGGCCGTCGTCGGGCGTCACCCGCCCGGCCACCATCAGCGCGAACGCACGCGCCGCGCGGGGTTCCCCTGCCACCAGCAGCGTGCCGCCGTCCTCGACATGGAACGATGCGCCGGCGAACAGCGTCACCTCGTCGCCGTGGGCGTCATCGGCGCGCACCGTCACGCCCTCGCCCGCCACGGCGGCGGGCCGGTCGGGCCAGTGGGCGCTGGCGAGTTCGCGCTGTACGGCCTCGCCCTCGATGTCGAAGTGGGGCAGACGACGCTCGAGCCACCGCGGCATCCACCACGCCTTCTCGCCGAGCAGGGCCATCACCGCCGGGACGAGGGTCATGCGCACCAGGAACGCATCGATCGCGATGCCGACGGTCAGCCCCAGGGCGATCGGCTTGATCGACGAATCGCCCTCGGGCACGAAGGCCGCGAAGACGGCGAACATGATGACCGCCGCCGCCGTCACGACGCGTGCCGACGCGGTGAAGCCGGAGCGCACCGCTGCCACCGCGGTGAGTCGATCGGCGCGGCCGCCCCGCTCCCGCCGGGCGTGCACGTAGTCCTCGCGCATGCGCGAGACGAGGAACACCTGGTAGTCCATCGCGAGGCCGAACAGCACGCCCATCAGGATGATCGGCATGAAGCTGATGACCGGGCCGGTGCGGGCGACATGCAGCGCGTCGGCGAACCAGCCCCATTCGAACACCGCCGCCACGACGCCGAAGGATGCCGCCACCGACAGCAGGTAGCCGGCGGCAGCGGTGATCGGCACCCAGATCGAGCGGAACACGATCGTCAGCAGCACGAGCGACAGCCCGACGACGAAGATGCCGAACGGCACCAGAGCGGCGCCGAGCCGGTCGGAGATGTCGATGCCGACGGCGGTGTACCCGGTGACCTTCAGATCGACCCCGTACTCCTCGAGCAGGCGGTCATGCTGCCCGCGGAGCTCCCGCACCAGGTCGGCGGTGGCGGGGTCATCGGGTGCTGTCTCGGGCACGATCTGGACGATGCCGGTGTCGGCGGTCTCGTTCGGGGTCGCCAGTGCCACCTCGGCCACGCCGGGGATCTGCGCGATCTCGTCGCCGAGGTCGGTCATGAGCGTCAGCGGGTCGGTGGAGGTGACGATCGTGCCGGTCATGACCAGCGGCCCGTTGGTGCCGGGGCCGAAGTGCTCGGCGGTGAGGTCGTACGCCTGGCGCGCCTGGCTCGACGTCGGCTGCACGCCGGCGTTGGGCAGGGCGAGTCCGAGCGATGCCGCCGGGATCGCGACGATCCCCAGGCCCACCACGATCGCCACCGTCGTCACGACCGGGTGACGGGTGACCCCGGTGACCCAGCGCTGAGCGAAACCACCGCTGGAGCGGGGTTTGCGGGGCCGGCGGGGTGCGCGGCGTGCCCAGCCGACCACGCGGCCCTTGGTGAAGCCGAGCAGTGCCGGGGTGAGGGTGACTGCGACGGCCACCGCAATCGCGACGGCGGCGGCCGCGGCGATGCCCATCGTGGTGAGGAACGGGATGCCGGCGAACGCCAGGCCGATCAGGGCGATGAGCACGGTGACCCCGGCGAACATCACGGCGGAGCCGGCGGTGCCGGTGGCTCGGGCGGCGGACTCTTCGGGGTCGATGCCCTCGCGCACCTGATCCTGATGTCGCGCGACGATGAACAGGGCGTAGTCGATGCCGACCGCCAGGCCCAGCATGAGCGCGAGCATGGGCGCGGTCGAGGAGATCGACGAGAACGCGGTCGCGACGTAGATCAGCGCGATCGCCAGCCCCACCCCGATCAGGGCGCTCACCAGCGGGAACCAGGCGACCGCGAACGAGCGGAACGTCACGATCAGCACGAACAGCGCCAGCAGCACGCCGACGGCTTCGATGATGGTCAGGGCGGGGATGGATGCCGAGAACAGATCGCCTCCCAGCGCCACCTGCGAGCCCGCCGGCAGCGAGTCGCGCAGCTGCGCGGTGACATCCTGCAGTGCGTCGGTGGCGGCCTCGCTCACGTCGGTGGCCTGCCCGTCGAACTGCACCCGCACGATGGCGGCCTGGGCGTCCTCGGAGACCAGACCCGTGACCATCTCGTCGAACGGGTCGGTCACCGCCAGCACGTCGTCCAGATCGGTCAGGTCGGTCACCGTGTCGGCGATGGCATCCGCATACGGCTCGTCCGTGACCTGGGCGCCGTCGGCGGCCACCACGACCAGCTGGGCGCTGGTGCCGCTGGCCTGCGGGAAGGTGCGCTCCAGCAGCAGGATGCCCTCCTGCGCCTCGGTGCCCGGGATCGAGAAGGCGTTGTCGGTGCCCTTCATGAACAGTCCCGCGCTTCCGCCGACGATCGTCAGCAGCAGCAGCCACGACAGCAGCACCCGCCACGGGTGACGGTACGACCAGCGGCCCAGGGAGAACAGGAGAGTGGACACGGCGTCCTTCGATCGGCGGTCGGCAGGTTCGATACAGCGCTGTATCCGATACGTAGGTGTATCGTAATAGCCGCCGGAACCGCGAGTCTGTGCGGTTCATGTGAAACGGACAGGACCGAGATGACTCAGGTGCGACCGCTCACCCGCAGCAGAGAGAACACGCGAGGGCGGCTCATGGATGCCGCACTCGAGGTCTTCGCCGAAATCGGGCTGGACGGGGCCTCGGTGGAGGCGGTGTGTGAACGCGCGGGCTTCACCCGCGGTGCCTTCTACTCCAACTTCGCGTCGAAGGACGAGCTGTTCCTGGCGCTCATCGCCCGGCTCGCTGAGGCGAAGCTCGAAGAGGTCGAAAGCCGGGTGCGCGAGCTCGAGGCGCACCACGTCCCTGCTGCGCCGACCGAACTCGTCCGGCGGGTCGTGGGACTGTCGCTGGGCGGCGACATGGATCCGGCGCTGGTGAGCGAGATCCGCGCGCAGGCGCTGCGTGACCCGCAGATGGCCCAGGCATATCTCGCCTGGCAGGACGGCATGGTCGAGCGCACCACGCAGATCATCTCGGGGCTCGTCGACGCGTACGGCCTGCGGTTGCGCCTGCCGGCGGACGAAGCTGCCCGGTTGTTCATAGAGGTTGCCGACGACACCAGCGTGCGCGCCGCGCTGCAGGGATTGAGCGCCGCCGAGGCGGGCGAGCTCCTCAACGCACGCGCGGAACGCCTCGCGAACGCGCTGGTGGACGCTCCGCTCAGCTGACCGACAGCAGGGCGTGGCAGCGCGCGACGCGATCCAGCCACCAGTCCCGGCGATCGTCGGATGCCGCGTGGGTCGCCAGCGCGTCGGCATCCGGCTGCACTCGCCCGACGGGCAGCCAGCCGCCCTGGGGGACCAGCGGGGAGGCGATGACGTCGCCGGTGAACAGCGCGGCCGTCCCCAGCCCGCAGTCGAACTCGAGGTCGGGCAGCGCGGCGGCCAGCGCCAGGCCCATCGAGAGCCCGATCGAGGTCTCCAGTGCACTGGACACGACGGCGGGAAGCCCCGCCTCGGCCACGATCTGCAGGGCACGGTGCACACCGCCCAGCGGCTGGGCCTTGACCACCACGATGTCCGCGGCGCCGGCGCGGGCGACGGCGAGTGGGTCGGATGCCTTGCGGACGCTCTCGTCGGCGGCGATCGGGATCCCCATGTAGCGGATGCGACCGCGCAGCTCGACCAGTTCGGCCACGCTCGCGCACGGCTGCTCGATGTATTCCAGATCGAACTCGGCGAGGGCGTGCACGGCGTGCTCGGCCTCATCGACGTTCCAGGCGCCGTTGGCGTCGAGCCGCACGCGCCCCTCCGGCCCCAGCGCCTGCCGCACGGCGCGCACGCGGGCGACGTCGTCGGCGAGCAAGTGCCCTGGCTCGGCGACCTTGACCTTCACGGTGCGGCATCCGTCGAATCGGGCCAGCACCTCGGGCACGCGGCTCGCCTCCACGGCGGGCATGGTGGCGTTCACCGGCACCCGGTCGCGCACCGCCGCGGGGGACTCCTGCCAGCCGAAGTCGATCGCGCCGGCCAGCCACGTGGCCGCCTCGGCATCGTCGTATTCGGTGAACGGGGAGAACTCGGTCCACCCCGCGGGCCCCCGCAGCAACACTGCCTCACGGGTGTCCACGCCGCGAAAGCGGGTGGCCAGGGGGAGGGCGACCACGACGGCGCCGTCGAGGAGTTCGGTCAGTGCGGGGAGCGGGTTCACCCTCCCATCCTGTCAGTGCGGAGACAGCTGCATCTTGTGGTGGACAATAGTGTGTGAGACACAGTAACGTGTGGGGCATGAGCGAGACGGAAGCCCTCGATACGCACCTGCAGGAACTGCGGCGCGGCACGATCGTGCTCGCGTGCCTGCGGCTGCTGCAGGAGCCCGGGTATGGGTACGGGCTGCTCGAGGAGCTCAGCCGTCGCGGCTTCGACACCGACGCGAACACCCTCTACCCCCTGCTGCGCCGCCTGGAGAAGCAGGGGCATCTCACGAGCGAGTGGAACACCGACGAGGCCCGGCCCCGCAAGTTCTACCGCACGAGCGAGGCCGGGCAGCGCCTGGCCGGCGCCCTCACCGACGACTTCACCGCGATCGCCGACGCGATCGCCGGCCTCCCCGAGGAGAAATGACATGACAGTGCAGTCGACCTTCACCGATCGTTACGTCGACGCAGCGACGCGCTCCGTCCCAGAGAAGCAGCGCCCCGATCTGGCCGCCGAACTGCGCGCCTCGATCGAGGACCAGGTCGATGCCCGTGCGGCATCGGGCCAGCCTCCCGCCGACGCGGAGCGGGCCGTGCTGAGCGAGCTCGGCGACCCCGAGAGGCTCGCCGCCGGGTACACCGACCGCCCGCTGCACCTGATCGGTCCGCGCCTGTACCTGGACTGGCTCCGGGTGCTGAAGCTGCTGCTGTGGATCGTGTTGCCACTGGCCGCGATCGGTTTCGCCGTCGGAGCGGTGCTCGCCGGCGGCGAGGCCGTCGAGATGATCAGCGAGGTGATCGGCGGCGTCATCGGCGGCACCCTGTCCGTCGGCATCCACGTGGCGTTCTGGGTGACCCTCGCCTTCGCCATCGCCGACCGCGCGCTCAGCGGCAAGAGCACGCCGTTCACTGCCTGGACCGTCGACCAGCTGCGCGAGGTCCGCCCCGCCGGACAGGGTCTGGGCGACCTCATCGCCTCGCTCGTCTTCGTCGCGATAGCCGCGGGCGCGGTGATCTGGGACCAGGTCACGGGAGTGGTGTACCTGCAGGATCAGTGGATGCCGATGCTCGACCCTCGGCTGTGGCCCTGGGGGATCGCGGCGCTGCTCGTGCTGCTCGCCGCGGAGGCGGCCTTGGCCGTCGCCGTGTACGTGCGCGGGCGGTGGACGTGGCCGTTCGTCGTCGCGAACGCGGGGGTCGCGCTGGCGGTCGCGGTGCCTGCGCTCGTCCTGCTCGGGGGCGGGATGCTGGTCAATCCGGCGTTCTTCCCCGGCGGCTTCCCTGCCCTGTCGGATCAGGCCGCGTCGATCTCGGCGGCCGCGCTGGGAATCGTCATCGTCGGTGTGGCCGCGTGGGACATCATCGACGCCGCACTGAAGGCGCGCCGCGCGCGCTGAGGCACCCGACTGGCCAGAAAGGCACGGACATGCGATCAATCACAGGCGACGACTACACCGGCCGCTACGTTGCGGCCGCGACCGCGGCGGTACGGCCCGCCGAGCGCGTCGACTACGCCGCCGAGCTGCGCGCGTCGATACGCGACCAGATCGAAGGCCGCGTGGCGCAGGGGGAGGAGCCGGCGGCGGCCGAGGTCGCCGTGCTGAACGGCCTGGGGGACCCCGCCGTGCTCGCCGCCGGATACGCCGACCGGCCGCTGTATCTCATCGGCCCACGCTGGTACCCGACGTGGCGTCGCGTCCTGCGGATCGTGCTGTGGAGCGCGCTGCCGCCGGTGGCGTTCGGTGTCGTCGTGGCCATGGTCCTGGCGGAAAGGTCGCCGTGGGGGATCATCGGGCCGACCATCGGCATCACGCTCAGCGTCGGGGCAGTGATCTTCACCGGCATGACGATCGTCTACACCGCGCTGGAGCGGACGGGTGAGCCCGTCGGGACGTGGACCGTCGACCACCTACCGCGCGGAGAAATGGATGCCGGCACCCGGCTGGGCCCGGTCGAGATGACCCTTCACCTCGTCGCCGTCGTCTTCGCGATCGTGGGGCTCGTGGCGGTCACCGTCCCGTGGCCCATCGACGATGCCGGACACCTATCGGTGCTCGATGCCGCGCTGTGGCCGGGGAGCCTGATCGTCGGCATCCTGCTGGTCCTCGTCGGGGCCGTCGTCGCTCTGCGGGCGCGGGCGACCGGCCGGTGGGGAGTAGGAAGCGCGACGGCGGTCGCGGTACTCGCGCTGGCCTGGGCTGCTCCCGTCGTGGGGCTCGCGGTGACCGGTCGACTGTTCGATCCGGCCTTCGTGGCCTACCTCGACATCGACGACGATGCCCAGCTGGTGATCACCCTGCTGGTCGTGGTCGGCACGCTCGCAATCACGGGGTGGAGCGCTTTCGCCGCCTTCCGGCGCGCGCTGAAGCCCGTCCTAAACTGATCCTCATGCCCCTCCTCGACACCCCCGTGCGCCTCGGAATCCAGCTGCAGCCCCAGCACGCCCCGTACCCCGCCTTCCGCGAGGCCGTGCAGCGGCTCGAGGAGATGGGCGTGGACATCCTGTTCAACTGGGACCACTTCTTCCCGCTGTCCGGCGACCCCGACGGCTTCCACTTCGAGGCCTGGACCATGCTCGGTGCGTGGGCCGAGCAGACCGAGCGGGTCGAATTCGGCACCCTCGTCAACTGCAACAGCTACCGCAACGCCGACCTGCAGGCCGACATGGCCCGCACCCTCGACCACATCTCGGCCAAGGGCGGCACGGGACGGTTCATCTTCGGCACCGGGGCCGGCTGGTGCGAGCGCGACTACGACGAGTACGGGTACGAGTTCGGCACCCCCGGGTCCCGGCTGCGCGACCTGGAGCAGGGGCTCGCGCGCATCGAGCAGCGCTGGGCTCAGCTCAATCCCGCCCCTACCCGGCGCATCCCGGTGATGATCGGCGGCAAGGGGGAGCAGAAGACGTTGCGCCTGGTCGCTCGTCACGCCGACATCTGGCACAGCTTCGTGGGGCCCGACGAGCTGCCGCACAAGCTGTCCGTGATCGAGAAGTGGGCCGAGGCCGAGCAGCGCGAAACGAGTGGCCTGGTCATCTCCAACGAGTTGAAGGACCGCGACGAGGACTTCGCCGACGCGCTGTACGGCAGCGGCGTGCGCCTGTTCACGCTCGGGTTCCAAGGCCCCGACTGGGATTACTCGATCATCGAGCGCTGGCTGCGCTGGCGTGACGGCAAGAACGCCTGACCGTCTGCGGCAGCCGTTGCCGCCGGAATAGGCTGGAGTCATGGTCTCCGAGCTGTTCGATCCGACGATGTGGCAGCCGGCGCCCGGCGCCGATGCCTACACCGACATCACCGCGCACGTCTCCCGGGACGGGGGCATCGCGCGGATCGCGTTCGACCGGCCCGAAGTGCGCAACGCCTTCCGCCCCCACACCGTCGACGAGCTGTATCAGGCGCTGGACATCGCGCGGCAGGACTCCCGCATCGGCGTGGTGCTGCTCACCGGCAACGGTCCGAGCCCGAAAGACGGCGGGTGGGCGTTCTGCTCCGGCGGGGACCAGCGCATCCGCGGCCGCGACGGCTACAAGTACGAAGGCGACCAGGCTCAGGTGCCCGACCCGGCGCGCTCCGGCCGACTGCACATCCTCGAGGTGCAGCGGCTCATCCGGTTCATGCCGAAGGTGGTCATCGCGGTGATCCCGGGGTGGGCGGCCGGTGGCGGCCATTCGTTGCATGTGGTGTGCGACCTGTCGATCGCGTCCCGCGAAGAGGGCCGGTTCAAGCAGACGGATGCCGATGTCGGCTCGTTCGACGCCGGTTACGGCTCGGCGTATATGGCCCGGCAGGTGGGGCAGAAGATCGCCCGCGAGGTGTTCTTCCTCGCCGAGGAGTACTCCGCCGACCGCGCGTATGAGATGGGCGCCGTCAACCGCGTCGTGCCGCACGCCGAGCTCGAGCGCGAGGCGATCGCGATGGCGCGCACCATCCTCACCAAGTCGCCCACCGCGATCCGCATGCTGAAGTTCGCGTTCAACGCCGTCGACGATGGGATGGTCGGCCAGCAGGTGTTCGCCGGCGAAGCGACCCGCCTGGCCTACGGCACCGATGAAGCAGTCGAGGGACGCGACTCCTTCCTCGAGAAGCGCGATCCCGACTGGTCGCCCTACCCCTGGCACTACTGAGGCGAACATGAAACTTGAGGCGGTGGCAGGCGAAGACCCGCGCGGAGTGCTGCGGTGCCTGCGGGCCGCCATTCACGGCGCGGGACCCGCGCTCGGGCTCGGCATGGTGGAGCCCGCGCCGCGTGCCGTGCCGGCCGGCACCGCGGTCGTGGTGACGACGTCCGGTTCGACCGGGGTGCCCAAGTCGGTCGTGCTCAGCCGCAACGCGCTGACGGCCAGCGCGATCGCCACGACCGCGCGCATCGGTGAGGGTGACTGGCTGCTGGCCCTGCCGGCGTCCTACGTCGCGGGGCTGCAGGTGCTGGTGCGGGCGATCGTCTCCGGTCGCGAGCCGGCGCTGCTGTCGGGCGCGTTCACTCCGCAGGCGTTCGCCGCAGCTTCTCTCACCATGGCATCCACCCATCACGGCGAACGCATCGCCACGTACACGTCACTCGTCCCGGCGCAGCTGTCGAAGCTGCTGGATGCCGCGGAGCACGAGACCGTGGTGACCTCGGCGCTGCGCTCGTTCGAGGCGATCCTGGTCGGCGGCCAGGCGCTGCCGGCGGCCACTCTCGAACGCGCACAGGCGGCGGGGGCGCGGATCGTCCGCACCTACGGGTCGACCGAGACCAGCGGCGGGTGCGTCTACGACGGCGTCCCGCTGGACGGGGTGGGCCTGCGTACGATCGAGGGGGAGGTACAGATCACCGGCCCCACCCTCGCCGACGGCTACCTCGACGACCCCGACCGCACGGCCGCCGCCTTCCCGCGCGACAGCGACGGGACCCGGTGGTACCGCACCGGCGACGCCGGCATCGTCGCCGGGGGTGTGCTGCAGGTGCGCGGCCGGCTTGACAACGTCATCGTCAGCGGCGGCATCAACGTGTCACTGGATCGCGTGGAGCAGATCGTCCGTGGCATCCCGGGACTGTCGTCCGCCGTCGTCGTCGCGGTGCCCGACGAGCGGTGGGGAGAGGCGTCGGTGGTCGTGGCCACCCGGGGCGAGGCGCTGCGCCGCAGCGAAGCGGACAAGCTGGACTCGGCCCGCGCCGCGGTCGCCGCGGTCATCGGACCCCACGCCCGGCCGACGCGGCTCGTTCTGGTGGACGAGATCGCCACGCTTGCCAGCGGCAAACCCGACCGGGAGGCGATCCGCCGGGCCGTGCGCGACCTGACGCCCTGACTGCCGCCTAAACTGACTGCTCGTGGCAGCACCGACGCGCAAGAAGCGCAACAAACCGGCATCCGCTCGCAAGCCTCGCGGCAACCCGCAGAAGCCGCAGGTCTCCGGCGACCCCGCCCACGTGTCGAAGGCGACGCTGCGGGACTGGATCGGCGCAGCCCGGCTGCGCACGCTCCCGCTGGCGGTCACGCCGGTGCTCATCGGCACCGGCGGCGCGCTGCTGGTCGACCGGGCGTTCCACTGGGTGATCGCCCTGGCGTGCCTCGTGGTGGCGGTGTCGCTGCAGATCGGCGTGAACTACGCGAACGACTACAGCGACGGCATCCGCGGCACTGACGACCACCGGGTGGGGCCGGCGCGCCTCACGGCATCACGCAAGGTGAGGCCGCGCACAGTGCTCATCGTGGCGCTGTCGTTCTTCGCGCTCGCCGCGCTCGCGGGTCTGGCCATCGTCATCCGCACGCAGCACTGGTGGATGCTGGCGGTGGGGGCCGTCTGCATCATCGCGGCCTGGTTCTACACCGGCGGAAAGCGCCCCTACGGCTACGCGGGCCTGGGCGAAGTGTTCGTCTTCGTCTTCTTCGGGCTCGTCGCCACGGCCGGCACCGCATTCGTGCAGTCCGGCGCCGTGCTGCAGGAGACCTGGCTCGCCGCCGTCGGCGCCGGGCTGCTGGCGTGCGCCGTGCTGCTGGCGAACAACCTGCGCGACATCGACCAGGACCGCGTCGCGGGCAAGCGCACCCTGACGGTGCGCATCGGCAAGCGCGCCACCCAGGTGCTGTTCACGGTGTTCCTGCTGGTGCCGTTCGCGATCTCCGGCTACCTCGCGCTGCTGTACCCGATCGCGCTGCTCACGCTGCTCGCGCTCATCCCGGCCGCCGCGGCCATCCTGATCGTCTGGACGTACCGGGCTCCGCGCGAACTGGTCGTCGCCCTGGGCGTGACGTCGCTGACGTCGGTCGCTTACGGCGCGCTGCTGCTGTGGGCGTTCGCGGCCTGAGTCAGCGGGATGCCGCGTCGTCGCCGAGCGCGTCGCGGGCGGCATCCTCGGCATCGGCGTCGTTCTCCGCCGCGCTGCCGCGCGCGCGGCGCTCCGCCAGGCCCGACGTGACGTCGGCGAGGGGGCGCCGCAGGAACAGCAGCGACAGGCTCAGCCCGATGAGGGCGGCGAAGATGGCGGCGAGCCAGTAGTACTCCCGCAGTACCGGCGAGAGCATCATGAGGCCGAACGGCACCAGGAATGCCAGCAGTCGCAGCACCGAGTAGACGATTGCGGAGCGTGCGTTCACGTTTCCATCCTAGGCGTCGCCTGCATCCGGCTTCGGTTCGGTCACGGTAGGACACCGCCCGCCCGAGCGCGCCTAGGATGGAGGCGTGGCGCGTATCCTTCTCATCGTTGCGCTGCTGTTGGCAGTCTTCTGGGTCTACAGCATCGTCGACTGCGCCGTACAGCACCCGTCCCGCCATCGCGGCGTCAGCAAGCCGATGTGGATCCTCATCGTCATCGCGCTGCCGGTGCTCGGCGGCATCCTCTGGTTCGCCGTCGGCCGTACCCGCCGATCGGCCATCCCGCGGGTGAAAGCGCCCGATGACGATCCCGAGTTCCTCGGCCGCATCGGCGAGATCCGCGACCAGGACGAGCGCATCCGGCGCATCGAGGAAGAGCTCAAGGCGCTCGACTCCGAAGACGACGACCCCCGGTCGGGCAACCCGCCACAGCGCCCCACCGACGCATGAGCGCGGGGGAACAGGCACCGGCAACGGATGCCGCAGCGGCGCTGCTGGGCCGGCTCGTGGAGCTGGGCGTGCGGCACCTGGTGCTCAGCCCGGGCTCCCGCTCGCAGGCTCTCGCGCTCGTCGCAGCCGAATTGGAGACCCGCGGGCTCGTGCGGCTGCACGTGCGCATCGATGAACGTGTCGCGGGATTCACCGCGCTGGGACTCGGCCGCGAGTCCGGCGCACCCGCCGCGGTGATCTGCACCTCCGGTACGGCGGCGGCCAACCTGCTGCCGGCCGCACTCGAAGCCCACCATGCCGGCGTGCCGCTGCTGCTGCTGACCGCCGACCGGCCGCCGGAACTGCGCGGCGTCGGGGCGAACCAGACCACCCGCCAGCCCGGCATGTTCGCCGCGTGCGCCCGGTGGGAAGCCGACCTTCCGGTGCCGGACCAGACCGATGCCGACGGCTCCGGGCAACAGTCCGCGATGTTCCGCAGCGTCGCAGACGAGGCGTTCGCCGCCGCGATCGGCTGGGGCAACCGCCCGAGCGGACCGGTGCACCTGAACTTCCCCTCGCGGGAGCCGCTGGGCGGCGTGCTGCCCTCATGGCTGCTCGCGGCGCCGGTCGCGGTGGACGCCGACGACGTGCCGGTCGAAGAGCTCACGACCGATGAGGCATCCGGCGCGCTGTACCAGGGCGGCGGCGGCATCGGGCAGGCCGACGTGCCACTCGAAGCCGACGACCAGCCGCTGCTGCTGCCGGCGGGACGGCGCACCGTCGTGGTGGCCGGTGCGGATGCCGGAGCGGCTGCCGAAGAACTCGCGCACCGCGCCTCGTGGCCGCTCATCGCCGAGATCGTCAGCGGCGCCCGCTTCGGCCGCAACCTCGTGCACGGTTACCGCGCCCTGCTGCGCGACCCGCAGCTGGGTGGACGCGTGGAGCGCGCCGTGGTCTTCGGACACCCGACCCTCAGCCGCGAAGTGGTCGCGCTCCTGTCTCGTGACGACGTCGAGGTGCTCGCCGTACGAGGCCCCGGCGAGCCCCTCAACCTCAACGGTGCGACGACCGCGGTCGGTGCGATCGGCGTCGCCGCGGCCGAACCCGACCGGGAATGGCTCGGCCAGTGGATGCGCGCGTCGCGTGAAGCCTCCGTCGACCTCACCCCGCCCGCCCCGGACGCCGACGCACTGGCATCGGCCGAACCGGCGCAGCGCCTGGGGGCGATCGCCGCCGAAATGCAGGCCATCCGCGCGCCGCTGGACCGGGAGTCGCTCGTCGACGCGGTGTGGCGGGCCACCTGGCCGCACGATCGGCTGATGTTCGGCTCATCGCGCCTGGTGCGCGTGGCCGACGCGGTGCTGGGCGGCAAGAAGGTGCCGGTGCATGCCAACCGGGGTCTTGCCGGTATCGACGGCACGATCGCGACCGCGTTCGGCATCGCCGCCGCTTCGCAGAGCGGGGGAGGAGCCGGCGTCACGCGCCTGCTGCTCGGCGACCTCGCCTTCCTGCACGACGTCGGCGCGCTGCTGCTGCCGCCGGGTGAGGCCGAACCGCGCATCCAGGTGATCGTCGGCAACGACGGCGGCGGCACGATCTTCGACAGCCTGGAGGTCGCCGCGGTGGCCTCGACCGTGGCCATGGACCGGGTGCTGTACACGCCGCAGACGGTGCGGCTGGAGCAGCTGGCCACCGCCTACGGGTGGGAGTACCAGCGGGTGACCACGCGCGCCGCGCTCGACCAGGCGCTCACCGCTCCGGTCGGCGGACGCCAGATCATCGAAGTGCCGCTGCCGCGCTGAATCGCACGCGCACGGATGCCGCCGCACGCGGCATCCGCCATGATGACTGCATGACAGCGAGAAGTCAGAAGCACTGGAACGGCGACGTGGCCGAACTGCTGCGGGTGGGCGCGGGCTTTCGGCTCGCCGACGTCGACCCGGGCGCCACGCCCGGTTACGGCAGCGACCGCAGCAACGCCGCGCAGGACCTCGAGGCGGGGGCAGAGGAGTT
This sequence comes from Microbacterium sp. zg-YB36, assembly GCF_024623575.2. Taxonomy (NCBI): domain Bacteria; kingdom Bacillati; phylum Actinomycetota; class Actinomycetes; order Micrococcales; family Microbacteriaceae; genus Microbacterium; species Microbacterium sp. zg-YB36. The sequence continues at coordinate 1,505,642 of NZ_JANJFD020000001.1, read as the reverse complement.
CGACGAGCTGCAGGAGCGGCTGTTCGCGCAGAGCCGGGAAGACCCGACCAAGCCCTCGCTGCTGCTGGTGCTGCAGGCGATGGACTCCGCCGGCAAGGGCGGCATCGTGCGGCACGTCATCGGGGCGACCGACCCGCAGGGCATCCACCTCAAGGCGTTCAAGAAGCCCACGCCCGAAGAACTCGCCCACGACTTCCTGTGGCGCATCGACGAGCACGTGCCCGAGGCAGGGTACATCGCGGTCTTCGACCGGTCGCACTATGAAGACGTGCTGATCGGCAAGGTGCGCCAGCTCGCGCCGGCGGCGGAGATCGAGCGCCGATACGGCGCCATCAACGACTTCGAGCAGGGCCTGGTCGAGACCGGCACCCACATCGTGAAGGTCATGCTGCACATCTCGCCGGACGAGCAGAAGAAACGGCTCATGCAGCGCCTGGACCGGCCGGAGAAGCACTGGAAGTACAACACCGGCGACGTGGACGAGCGCAAGCTCTGGCCGCAGTACATGGACGCGTACCAGACCGTGTTCGACCGGACCTCGACCGACCACGCCCCGTGGCACGTCGTGCCGGCGAACCGCAAGTGGTACGCGCGGCTCGCGGTGCAGCACCTGCTGCTGGAGGCGCTGGAGCGCATCGACCCGCAGTGGCCCGCGGCGACGTTCGACGTCGAGGCCGAGAAGGCGCGGCTCGCGGCGACCTGACGCGCCGCGTGCGCCGGCGGCGGCCCGGTTCGGTCGTCGCATCCGGCCCTCGCGCGCGCGTCGGCGGGGACATTCGCGACGACCCAGCGCGCGCGGCGCGCGACCCCGTGCGTTCGGTGGTCGCGATGGGGCCGTCCGGCGCGCGGGCGGGGACGTTCGCGACGACTGAACGCGCGCGGCGGGCTAGGCCAGCGCGTCCACGATCGGGCGGAACTTCACGCGGGTCTCGATGAGCTCGGTCTCCGGGTCGCTGTCGGCGACGATCCCCGCGCCGGCATACGCAGTGACGGGGATGTCGTCGGAACCGTCGGTGGGCACGACGTGCGGGTCGAACTGGGCGCAGCGCAGCGCGATGGCCCATTCCCCGTCGCCGCGGGAGTCGATCCACCCGACGGGACCGGCGTAGCGGCCCCGATCGAACGGCTCGAGGCGGTGGATCACTTCGATCGCGGCAGCCGTCGGCGTGCCGGCGACGGCTGCGGTCGGGTGCAGCGCGGCGACGAGATCCAGAGCGGATGCCACTCCGCCCAGTTCCCCCTCGACGTCGGTGGCGAGGTGCCACACGTTCGGCAGCTTCAGCGTGAACGGCGCCTCGCTGGCCACGAGCGCGCGGGTGTGGGGGCGAAGCGAAGCCAGCACGCTCTGCACCGCGAACTCGTGCTCGTCGATGTCCTTCGTGCTGGATGCCAGCGCGGCCGCGGCGGCGGTGTCGGAATCGGCATCCGCGCCCCGCGGCGTCGTGCCGGCCAGCACGCGGGCCGTGACGGTGCCGCCGTGCACGGTGACGAGGGTCTCGGGGCTCGCGCCGATGAGGCCGTCGACGGCGAACATCCAGGTGTCGGGGTATTCGGATGCCAGTGCGCGCGCGAGGCGGCGCAGGTCCGAGCCGATGGGCACGCTGCCGCGCAGGTCGCGGGCCAGCACGACCTTCTCCACCTCACCGGCGGCGATGGCGTCGAGCCCCTCCCTCACGGCGGTCATGTACCCGTCCGGTGATTGCGCCCCGGGTCCGACGGTGCCCGACCAGTGCACGCCATAGGGCGTTTCGACGGGTTCCGCCGGGGTGCCGCCTGCGGGCCCGATCGTGGTGACCCACGACCGGGCGCCGCGGCGGCCGACCACGATGTGCGGGACGGTCAGCACGCTCTGCCGTGCGGAGCGGGGATCGAACGTGAGCGCGCCGAAGGCGACGAGCCCGGTGCCGGGCAGCTGCAGCGGGTCGTCGATCACCGCAGCGGTGGCCAACTGCTGCCACGCCTCCGCGAGCGACGCGTGCCCGTCGGGGCCGCCGTAGGTGAACGAATACGCGTCCCCGTACCCGACCATGCCGTCGCCGCGGCGGATCCACGCGGTCGGGTCGGAAGGGGAGGTGAAGGGGAGCAGATCCTCGATGTGGTCGATCTCCCGTGTCTGGACGACGAGGCGGGGAGGGGTCAAAGTCACCCCTCAAGCCTAGACTCGCCAGGGTGAACGCGATCTCCGCGGTATCCGCCCGTCCTGCCCCCGGCACCCCGCTGCTGTTCCGCTGGCGAAAGTGGGACGGTGGGGCGCATTGGGTGCACGAGTGCGTGTATCTCGGCAGTGACCGCTGGGGTGACTGGGTCGGTCAGCGGGTGGGGGACCGCAGCGTGCGCCCCGGCCGCGACATCCCGGCGCCGCAGCCCAACGTCACCCTCATCCCGCCCGAGGGTGATTGGGTGTTCACGACGAACGCGCCACCGCACCGCACTCACATCTACATCGACCTCGCGTGGGATGTGACGTGGATCGACGGCGAACCCGGCGGTATCGATATGGATCTCGATGTCGTGCAGCGCGTCGGCGCCGACGTCTACATCGAGGACCGCGACGAGTGGGACGAGCACCGGGTGGCCTACGGCTATCCGCTGGACATCGTCGATCGCCTCGAGCGGGTCGCCGTCGACCTCGAGACCCGGGTGCGCAACCGCGAGGCGCCGTTCGACGAAACCACCGCCCAGCAGTGGCTCGACCGCCTCGCGGCGAATGGGGATCCGCGCAATCCCTAAGCTCAACGAGTGATCGAATGGATTCTCGCCGAGTGGATGCAGATCCTCGGGTTCGCCACCGGCGCGGCTTGCGTGCTGCTGTCCGCACTGCGGAACGTGTGGACGTACCCGCTCGGCATCGCGAACAACCTCGTGTTCCTCGCCGTGTTCCTGCCCGCCGGTCTCTACGCCTCGGCTGCCCTGCAGGTGGTGTATCTGGCGCTGGGCATCCACGGCTGGTTCCGCTGGACCCGCCGGGTCGAGCATGATCGCCACTACATCGCGCGCACGCCCCGCCGCGCGATCGTGTGGCTCGTGGTCGCAGGCGTGGCTCTCGCCGCCGTGCTGACCTGGGTGCTGTCGACGTTCACCGACTCGCAGGTCGCCCTCGCCGACGCCGCCACGACCTCGGCGAGCCTCGTGGCGCAGTACATGCTCAACCGCAAGTGGCTGGAGAACTGGTTCGTCTGGATCGGCGTGGACATCGCCTTCGTCGCACTGTCCATCGTCACGGGGCTGTGGATCGTGGCGGCGCTGTATGTGCTGTTCGTCGCGCTGTGCATCTTCGGGTGGCGGTCGTGGCGGCGCGTGCAGGGCGAGACGGCGGCCACGGACCCCGAACCGCACGCGGTCGCCGCCCGTGCCTGAACCACGGTTTCGTCACGGCCTGGTCATCGGGAAGTTCTACCCGCTGCACGCTGGCCACTCGCACCTCATCCGCGCCGCGGCGCGCGCCTGCGACCGGGTCACGGTTCAGGTGATCGGCGCGTCGGTGGAGTCGATCACCGTCGCCACCCGGGAACGGTGGATCCGTGAAGAGCACCCCACCGTGCACGTGGTCGCCTTCGTCGACGACACCCCCGTCGACTTCGGCTCCGACACGGCCTGGGACGCGCACACCGCGATCATCGCCGGTGCGCTGGAGCGCCCCGTCGACGCGGTGTTCACCTCCGATGCGTACGGCGAGGAGCTCGCCCGGCGCCTGGATGCCACGTGGGTGCAGGTCGACCCCGGCCGGGTGATGACCCCCGTCTCCGGCACCGCGGTGCGTGCCGACCCCGCCGCGCACTGGCACGAACTGGCCCCCGCGGTGCGCGCGAGCCTCACGTCGCGCATCGTCGTGCTCGGCGCCGAATCGACCGGCTCCACGACGCTGGCCGCCGCGCTCGCCGCAGAGCTCGGCACCCACTGGGTGCCCGAGTACGGCCGCGAGCACTCGATCACCCGCGCGGGCGGGCTCACCGCACCGTGGCGCAGCGACGAATTCGACGTCATCGTCGACCGGCAGGTCGCGCTCGAGGATGCCGCGCTGCGGCAGACGCCCGCCCCGGTGCTGGTGTGCGACACCGATGTGCTGGCCACCACGCTGTGGCACGAGCGCTACGTCGGGCAGCGCGCGGCCCGCATCCATGACCGCGCAGCCGAGCACCGGCCGGCGCTGTATGTGCTCACCGGCGATGAGATCCCGTTCGTCCAGGACGGCACCCGCGACGGCGAGCACATCCGCTCCCGCATGCAGGAGAGGTTCCGCGCCGTGCTCGAGGACCAGCCCGTGCCGTGGCTCGAAGTGCGCGGCGATGTGGCCACCCGGGTGCAGGCGGCGCTGCCGGCGGTGCACGACGCCGTGGCCCGGGCGCTGTCGTTCGCCGCGCCGCTGGAGGGCCGGCCGCTGGCGGAGCAGCTCGCGTTGCAGCGACTGGGCGCCCGTTAGGCTGGCGCGATGTTGGATCGCTGGCACAAGGTCTCCGAGTCGCCCACGACCCCGTTGGCATCCGGTGGCGTGCTGCAGCTCACCGCGGACGATCTGTTCCGGGGAGCGGATGCCGATTCTCCCGTCCCGCTGGATGAGAAGCTGCGTCGCACCTACTACTGGATCGTCAACCGGGCCGTCATCTCGCCCTACTACGACGTGGAGTTCTCCACCGGCGCGCCCGTCACCTTCCCGCTCGGCGACGCCGGGGCGGAGCTGACGCTGCCGACCGAGGCATCCTTCTCCTCGAACGTGCTGCTTCCTCTGCTGACCTTCGCCGTCGGCGGCAAGTGCCTGCTCGTGGGCGGACCGGGCCGGGGCAAGACGACCCTCGCGGTGCTCATGGGAGTGATCGCCGGGTCGTCGGCCGAGGACGTGCGCCGCGGCGTGCAGCAGGGCCAGCCGCAGCTGACGATCAGCGACCTCGTCGGCATCCCGTTGCCACGTGACCTCATCAACGCCGGCCGCATGACCGACATCGGCATCGCGTGGCGCGAATGGCTGACGCGGCCGGTGAAGATCATCGACGAGTACAACCGCATCCCCACGAAGACCCAGTCGGCGCTGCTCACGATGGTCGCCGAGGGGTACGTCGAAAGCCACGACCAGCTGCACCGCACCGCGCCGGCGTCGGGGGTGGAGAGCTGGTTCTTCACCGCGAACGACGACGGCGGCGGCGGTACGTTCCCCGTCATCCAGGCGCTGCGCGACCGCATGGATGTCACGGTGCAGGCCGCGAGCTTCAACAGCCGGTTCTTCGACGAGCTGGTCGCCCGGGTGGAGGCGGGGGAGAAGCCCGAGGAGCACGTGCCGGAGGAGCTCGTGTTCACCGGTGACGAGCAGGCGCACATGCGCGCGGCCATCCGCGCGGTGCCGGTGCCGCCCGAAGTGCGCCGGCGCCTGGAGTTCTTCCTCAGTCATTTCGAGTTCGTGCAAGCAGGCGGCCGGCGCTTCGAGTACCGCACGAAGGACACCGTCACCACCGCCGGCGGCCGCGTCCCCGAGGCGATCGAAGCGAACTCGGGTGCCGATCTGGCCGTCGATCTCGGCGCGCAGTCGATCAATGGGCTGTCCGTCCGGGCGCTGCAGACGCTCATCGTGTACGCCAAGGCCGTCGCCTGGTTCCGCGGCCGAGGCGCCGTGGGTGTCGAGGACGTCGCCGCGGTGCTGCCGTTCGTGCTGCGCGGCAAGCTGCTGCCCAACCCGACGCATCCGCGCTTCGACGTCGGCGCCGAGCGGGAACTGACCACCGACGTGATGAGCTGGCTCGCCGACCTGTTCGCGCAGTCCTGCCGGCAGTACGACGCGCTCGGCCGCGGCCAGGACGACCCGGTGCGCGACCTGCTCGCGCAGCTGGATGCCGGTCTGGACGGCCTCAGCGCGGTGGACGCGTCGCGCCGGGTGACCGAGATCGAGTCGCGCGTGCGTGCGATCGCCGCGACCGGCAAGCTGTACGGCCGGGACTTCGACGACCTCACCGCGCTGAAGTACCTGCACCAGCGCTACACCGCATACCTGCGGTGGGCGGAGCAGCAGGCGTGATCCAAGTGCCCGGGCACCTCGCCGACCGCGGGAGTCCCATCGGCGAGCCCGAGCCGGTCGCGGGCCTGGACTGGGCCGTCGCGACGCGCAGCGTGCAGCGCGCCGGCGGACGCCCCGACCGGTTCACCGGGGCGATGGCCGCCGCCCAGCGCGCCGCCGGCGGACCGGACGACACCGCCCTGCTCGCCGGGATCGCCGGCATCGCCGCGTGGCGCGCGGGTGCCCTGGCCTATCGCCAGGACGCGCTCGCCCGGATCGACGCGCTCGCCTCCGACGCCGCACGCCGGGCCGCCGGTGCCGCGCTCGATCTGGACGTGTCCGGCCTCGATGAGTTTGCGAATCGGCAGCGGACCGACCGGTTCTGGTGGCCGGGCCGTGCCACCCTGGATGGCTACGTGTGCGCCGTCGGCGGCTTCGCGGGGCTCGGCGGGGCGTGGGTCGCGCCGGCGGACGCCTGGTACCCGCTGGGCGAACCCGGCGCCTTCGCGATCCGCACCGGGGACCGGTGGTGGCGCCTGGATGCCGATGTGTGGGGCTCCCGCCTGCTGCCGCTGGACGCGCAGCCGCAGGAGCGCGGTCCCGACCAGGCGGCATCCATCGTCTGCCTCCCCGACACGTACCTCGCCTGGGTGCACGTGGAGGACGCGGCGTGAGCGCACCGCACGGCGGCGTCCCGATGGATGCCGCGGCGCGCGGCGCCTGGGAACGCGCGCTGGCCCTGTGGGGCGTGCACATGCACGACGCGCAGCTGCTTCCCGGTGCCGGGGCCGAACAGGGCGCGCCGGCGTGGTTCACGTTCCCGCCCGCCATCACGGTCGACCCCGTCTTGGTGCAGGCGCTCGGCGGTGCGGCCGAGCTCGAGAGCGTGTTCGCCCACGAACTGGGGCACCACGTGCTGGCACCGAGCACCCGCATCGACGCGCTGAAGATCCGCCACCAGCTCGCGCGGGCGCTGGTCGCGGCGGGGGCCGAGACCATCGCCGACGGCGATGTCGCCCTGCTGTCGAACCTGTGGGCCGATCTGCTGGTGAACACCCGGGTGGCGCTGCTGCAGCGGCGACGCGACGCGGACGGCGGGGAACCGGGCATCGTGCGGCTCGCTCGTGAGCTGTACCGGGAATCCGCCGGAACGCAGAGCCGACTGTGGTGGCTGTACCTGCGGGCGTACGAGCTGCTATGGAACCTCCCCGCCGGCGCGCTGGTGCCGGTGCAGGCGCCGGAGGCGCCGGGACCCGCCGCGCCTGCGCCGGTCGACGAGCTCCCGCTGGAGCGGCTCCCGGAGCGACTGCGCGAACAGGAGGTGGCCCTGCGCGCGGCGCGGCGCGAGGCGCGGCGGGTCGCCGCGGAACTGGCGGGGGCGATCACGACCCACCCGGTGCTCGACGCCGACCTGCTCGCCGGGATCGTCCGCACGTTCGCCGGCGACCCCGTCACGGGTGCGCTGCGGTTCGGTGTGCTGGTGGCGCCGTACCTCGTCGAAGAGCGGGCCGCGGGGGCCGCCGCTCGTGGGCGCATGCCCGGCGGTGGGTGTGCCGCCGATCACGCCCCCGCGACGGCGGGCGAACTCGGCCGCATCCTGGCCGACCGCCGTCTGCAGGGACCGGTGCCCGACCGGTCCGGCCGCGACAGTGACGAGGTGGGCTACGGCCCGGGTGCGACAGGGCAGGGCCGCGGACAGCGGCTGGATGTCGCGCGCACGCTTGAGTTGTACGCCGCATCGGATGCCGACGCGGTGGTGGCTGCGTGGTATCGGGCGCAGGCCGCGCCGTGGGTGAAACCGATGAGCCAGCGAGTGTCCTCCCGTCCCGCGGCGAGCCTGCCCGGACCCCTCGAGCTGTGGGAGACGGGCGACGACCTCGCCGACCTCGACTGGCCGGCGACGCTGCAGGCCGGCGCGGTCGTGATCCCGGGGGTGACGACGCGGCGCCGCTCGGTCCTCGACGATGAACCTGAGAAGCAGGAGGGGAGCATCGAACTCGATCTGTACATCGACTCCTCAGGGTCGATGCTCCACCCCCATGCCGGGTCGCCGGCCGTGCTGGCCGGGACGATCCTGGCGCTGTCGGTGCTGCGGGGCGGCGGCCGGGTGCGGGTGGCGAGTTTCTCCGGCCCGGGGCAAGTGGCCGGCAGCGAAAGGTTCACCCGGGACGCCGCCCGGGTTGCAGCAGACCTGGCCTGCTACTTCGGCCACGTCACGTCGTTCCCCCTGGATCTGCTCGACCGGCGCTACGCACAGCTGGCGCCGCCGCGCAGCGAGGAGCGCCGCCACCTCGTGGTGCTCTCCGATGACGGCTTGACCTCGATGTTCGGCGACGGCAACGAGCCGTTCGCCGACGTGGCGGCGCGGACCCGCACGAAACTGACCACGGCCACCCTCGTCGTCCTTGCCCGGGCGCGGCGGGTCGAGCCGCTCGCGCGGGCCGCGGGCTACGACGTGCTCTATCTGGAACTGATGGCCGACGCGCCCCGGGTGTGCGCACGACTGGCGGAGGTGCTGCATGGCTGAGGCCGACGAGCTGCTCGCGGTGTGGTCGGGCATGGCGCCCGCCGACGACGCGATCTGGGCGGCCACGCGGCCCGGGCCGGCACTCGCGGCCGTCGCCGCGCGGCTGTCGAGCGTGCCCAGGTCGTTCCTGGACGACCAGGTCTCGATCACCGCCCTGGCCGGGGACGTGCGGGCCGGCGACGTGGTCGCGGCCGCACACGCCGGCGACCGCCGCGTGCGGCTGGGCGCCGCACTGGGCCTGTGGCTCTTCGCCAGCGAGGCCATCGTCGAGCCCTTCGACCCGCCGCTGGCGGACGGCACCGGCTCGCTCGCCGTCGACGCGCTCGCGCTGCGCCTGGCCCCGGTCGCCGATCCCCTCGAATGGCTCTCCGACGACGAACGCCGCGAGGAGGCGGTGCGCACCTTCCTGCTGTGGTGCGGGTACCGCCCTGCGGGGGAGGACTCCACGACGGCGCGCTCGCTGCTGGACGCGCGGGACTCGCTGCGTCGCAACAGTGCGCTCGCCGAGGCGTACGAGGCCCACCGGCATCGCGCCGAGATCGCGCGGCGCCTCGCCGCGGCTCGGGCCAAGGAGGCCGCGGCGCGGTACAGCCATGAGTGACCCGCCCGACGATCCGCTCGTGCTGGCCGAGTACGTCCCCGGTGGGGCCGCGGTGCTCACCGACGCCGAACGCTGGCCGACAATGGATGCCGCGGGGGCGGCGCGGCTGCACCGGTGGCGCACCCATCCGGCCGCGCCGGAGTGGGTGCATGAGACCGGCGACCGGCTCACCCCCGACATGCTCGACCGGGTGCGCGCACCGCTGCCCACCGAGGGGTGGCTCGACGCGCACCTGCGCACCGCGCGGCGTCTCCTGCACTACCGCGGGATGGTGGGGCTGGACACGGTCGCCGACTTCCCGCCGATCAGCCGTGCGCACCTGGCCGCCGACATCGCCGCGTTCGTGCCGCTCGACGCGGACCTGGACCGATTGCTGCACGGCACCAGCTCGGGCTCCACGGGCGCAGCACTCAACATCCCCGACGACGTCGAAGAGGTCGCCCGCGGCTTCCACCATCTGGTCGCACTCGTGCAGGGTGCCGGTGTCGCGTGGCATCCGGACGGCGAACGGTTGGCGCTGGCCGCGGTCGTGCATCAGCGGCAGGCCTTCACCTACGTCTCACTCATCAGCGGCTTCGCACAGCGCGCGATGGCACGCCTGAACCTCGCCGAGGGCGCTTGGGGCGCGGCGTCCGATCGCTCCCGATTCCTCGCCGAGGCCGACCCGCAGGTGATCTCCGGCAACCCCACGAGTCTCGCCGAACTCCTCGCCGCCGACCTGCGACAAGCGGTGCGCCCCCTGGCGTTGTTCTCGGGCGCGATGGCGCTGGCCGGGCCGCTGCGCGCCGACCTCGAGGACGCGTTCGGCTGCCCCGTCTTCGACGTCTACGGCCTGCACGAGACGCGCCCCATCGCGGTGCGCACCGATGATGGACCGTTCCGCGTGCTGGACCGTCGCGTGATCGTCGAGACGCTCGACGAGGTCGGGCAGCCCGTCGCCGACGGTGAGGTGGGCGAGATCACCGTGACGGCGGGCGAGAACCCGCTGCTGCCGCTCGTGCGCTACCGCACCGGCGACTTCGGCAGGCTCGTGCAGCTGCCCGGCGGCGGCGTTGGCATCGCCGATCTGGAGGGTCGCGAGCACACCGTGTTCCTGGGTGGCGGCGGGCGCCGCATCGCGTGCGTCGACCTGACGCAGCAACTGCAGACCTACGGCGCGCGGGGGTGGAGCGTGACGCAGTCCGCCGACGGGCGGGTCCTCGCGCGCATCGCCGGCGGCGACCAGACCCTCATCGCGCGGGCGCTGGGCGCCCTGTTGGACCAGCCCGTCGAGGTGCAGCGGGTCGACCGGGTCACCGACCTCGGCGAGGGCAAGCCCCGCCGCTACCGGAGCCTCGCGGTCGACCTCCCCCTCGACATCCCCGCCAGCCCCGCGCCGTAGGATCGAACCGTGACCTCCGACTCGCATCGCGCCGACCTTGGTAAAGACCCCTCGCGTGTCAGCGGGATGTTCGACGAGGTCGCCCCGGCGTACGACCGCACCAACACCGTGCTGAGCCTCGGCAACGACCGGCTCTGGCGCGTCGCCACGACGCGGGCGATCGCCCCGCGGCCCGGTCAGCGCATCCTCGACCTCGCCGCCGGCACCGGCGCGAGCTCCGTCGCCCTGGCCGCCAGCGGTGCAGAGGTGGTCGCCGCCGACTTCTCGCCCGGCATGATCGCCGAGGGCCGTCGCCGCCACGGCGGCGTGGCGAACCTGTCGTTCGTCGAAGCGGATGCCACGGCGCTGCCGTTCGAGGATGGCTCGTTCGACGCGGTGACGATCTCCTTTGGCCTCCGCAACGTCAACGAGCCGAGGAAAGCGCTCGCCGAGCTGCTGCGGGTCACCGCTCCCGGCGGTCGCCTGGTGATCTGCGAGTTCTCGCACCCGCGGTCTGCGGTCTTCGCCGGGCTGTACCGGTTCTACAGCGACCGCGTGCTGCCCGTCATTGCCCGCACCGTGAGTTCAAACGCCGCCGCGTACGACTACCTCAACGAATCGATCCGCGACTGGCCCGACCAATCGACGCTCAGCGCGTGGCTGCGCGAGGCCGGCTGGACCGACGTCGCACACCGCGACCTGACCTTCGGCATCGTCGCGCTGCACCGCGCCCGCAAGCCGCTGGCCGAGCCCACCGCCTGAGACTCTTCCGTGGGTCCGGACCGCGCAGCAGCACCCGCCGCGACCCCGGTAGGCTTGATGACGTGACTGCGAGCCCCCCTGCGCCGGGTACGCGCCTGGCCAGCCGTCTCGGACTGACCGAGCGGGTGTTCGCTGGACCCCGCGGACGGAAACTCATCTCCGTCGTCGAGGAGGGCCTGGACCGCGTCGAGGCGAACATCGCCGTCGAGCTGAAGAGCGCCGACCGGCTCGTGGATGCCACGACGCGCTACCTCTACGAAGCAGGCGGCAAGCGCGTGCGCCCCATGCTGGCGCTGCTGACCGCGCAGCTGGGCGACGGCGCCACCGACGAGGTCATCTCGGGTGCCACCGCCCTGGAACTCACCCACCTCGGGTCGCTGTACCACGACGACGTCATGGACGGTGCCGATGTGCGCCGCGGCGTTCCCAGCGCCCATGCGGTGTGGGGAAACAGCCTCGCGATCCTCACCGGCGACCTGCTGTTCTCGCGGGCGAGCCAGATCATGGCGCGACTGGGCGAGCGGGCCATCCGCCTGCAGGCTGACACCTTCGAGCGGCTCGTGCTGGGTCAGATGCACGAGACGGTCGGCCCGCAGGCATCCGATGATCCCGTCGAGTTCTACCTGCAGGTGCTCGCCGACAAGACCGGTTCGCTCATCGCGGCATCCGCGCAGGCCGGCATCACCTTCGGCAATGGGCCACGCGAGTTCGAGGCGCCGCTGATCGCGTTCGGCGAGCGGGCCGGAGTGGCCTTCCAGCTGCTCGACGACGTCATCGACCTGTCCGCCGACCCTGACGAGACCGGCAAGGTGCCTGGTACCGACCTGCGTGCCGGCGTGCCGACCATGCCCTACCTGCTGCTGGGAACGCGGACGGATGCTGCGTCGAAGGCGCTGCGCGCCGAGATCGACGAAGGCGTCGCCGGCATCGCCGACGGTGCCGACCCGGCCGTGCTGGACGAGCCGCTCGCGCAGCTGCGCGACCATGAGGCGACCGCCGCGACGCAGGCGCTTGCCGGCGACTGGTCGGATGCCGCGATCGCGGCGCTCGCGCCCATCCCCGACGGTCCGGTGCGTGAGGCGCTCACCCGCTTCGCCCGCGCCGTCGCCGACCGCTCCAGCTGACGGCATCGCTCTCGACGGGCGCGGGAACGGCGTTCCCGGTGTCGACCACGAAAGGATTACCATGACCAAGCTCCGACTCGCCATCGTCGGCGCCGGCCCGGCGGGAATCTACGCCGCCGACATCATCCTCAAGGCCGAGCGTCGCTTCGATGTGTCGATCGACCTGTTCGAGCAGCTGCCGGCGCCCTACGGGCTGGTTCGTTACGGCGTCGCCCCCGATCACCCGCGCATCAAGGGCATCATCACCGCGCTGCGTGAGGTGCTCGACCGTGGTGACATCCGCCTGTTCGGCAACGTGCGCTTCGGCGAGGACATCACCCTCGACGATCTCAAGCGTCACTACAACGCCGTCATCTTCGCGACGGGCGCGATCCGCGACTCCTCTCTGGACATCCCCGGCATCGACGCCGAGGGTTCCTACGGCGCCGCCGACTTCGTCAGCTGGTTCGACGGGCACCCCGACGTGCCCCGCACCTGGCCGCTGGAGGCCGAGTCGATCGCCGTCATCGGCAACGGCAACGTGGCCCTGGACATCACCCGCATGCTCGTCAAGCACGCCGACGATCTGCTGCCCACCGAGATCCCCGACAACGTCTACGAGGGTCTCAAAGCGTCGCCGGTCACCGACGTGCACGTGTTCGGGCGCCGCGGCCCCGCGCAGGTGAAGTTCACCCCGCTCGAGCTGCGTGAGCTCGGCGAGCTGCGTGACGTGGACATGGTCGTCTACGACGAGGACTTCGACTACGACGAGGCATCCAAGACCGCCGTCGCCAGCAACAAGCAGGTCATGGTCATCGACCGCGTGCTGCAGTCCTGGCGCAAGCGGCCGTCGGCAAACAACGCCGGCGGCGAGGCATCCCGCCGGCTGCACCTGCACTTCTGGGCCAAGCCCGTCGAGGTCAAGAAGGATGCCTTCGGCCGCGTCAGTGCGTTCGTGTACGAGCGCACCCGCCCGGACGGTCAGGGCGGCGTCGTCGGCACCGGCGAGCTGCGCGAAGTCGCCGTGCAGGCGCTGTACCGCGCGGTCGGCTACCTCGGTTCACCGCTGCCCGGCGTGCCGTTCGACGAGCGCCACGGCGTGATCCCCAACCACGAGGGTCAGGTGCTGCACCAGGAGTCGAACGATCGGGTGCCGGGCGTCTACGCGACGGGCTGGATCAAGCGCGGCCCCGTCGGCCTCATCGGACACACCAAGTCGGATGCCATGGAGACGGTGAGCCACATCATCAACGATCAGGGCTCCTGGTGGGACCCGGAGGACCCGTCCGAGTCGGCGATCCCGGAGCTGCTGGCCACGCGCGGCGTGCGCTGGACCGACCTCGAGGGCTGGCATCGCCTGGACGAGTACGAGATCGCCCTGGGTGCGGCGAAGGAGCGTCCCCGCATCAAGGTCGTTCCCCGCGAAGAGATGATCACCGTCTCGCGCGGCGAGTAACCCTCCCGCCGAGCAGCCGCACCCCTGCGCTCGGAGGACCCGCCAAGTAGGCTGACCACATGCCGGAGCAGTGGGTCACGGACATCCTTGGGGCACCGTTCCAGAGTCTCACCCTCCCGCTACCTGAGGACGACGAAGGTCCCGTTGTCGCCACGCTCGTGCGCAGTCTCCCAACGGTGGTGCAGCGGATCGCCCAGCCGCTGCGCGACGTGGACGTGCTGTACGTGCACGGCTGGTCGGACTACTTCTTCCAGACCGAGCTCGCCCGCTTCTGGAACCACCTGGGCGCCCGCTTCTACGCCGTGGATCTGCGCAAATACGGCCGCAGCCTGCGCGTCGGGCAGACACCTGGCTACATCACGAGCCTCGACGACTACGACCCCGACATCCAAGCCGCGCTGGAGGTGATGGGGTACGGGCAGGATGACGATCCCGACCGCCGCCTGGTGCTCTTGGGCCATTCCACCGGTGGGCTGACCCTCACGCTGTGGGCGGCGCGGCACTCCGGGGTCGCCGCCGCGCTCGTCCTCAACAGCCCGTGGCTCGAATTGCAGCTGGGAGCGATCGGGCGCCAGGCCATCGCGCCGCTGGTGCAGGTACGGGCGCGCTTGGATCCGCTGGGCACCCACCCGGCCGTGGACCTCGGCTTCTACACCCGCGCGCAGACCGAGCTGGGGTCACTCCCGGCCGGCGAACATCGCGCGCTATGGCGGCCGGACCGGGGATTCCCGACGCATCCCGGCTGGCTCCTGGCGATCCTGGAGGGACACAGCCGGGTCGCGGCTGGAGTCGAGGTCGGCTGCCCGGCGCTGGTCATGCTGTCGGCTGGCTGGTCGAACCCGCTGGTCTGGGCGCCCGAGATGACCTCGACCGATTCGGTCCTCGTCGTCGACGACATCGCCAAGGCCGCGACTCGCATCGGTGCCCGGGTGAGCGTCGAGCGCATCGAAGGCGGCATCCACGACCTGTTCCTCTCGGCGCCGGGGCCCCGCGCCGAAGCATACGAGGCGCTGCAGCACTGGCTCACTCGAGGTGCGCTGCGCGAGCGGTGATCCTCAGGCTGCGTGAGAGTCAGGTGCGCGCAACCCGAACACGTTCCTCCACCGAGCGCCCGACGGTAGCGCCTCTCGAAAATAGGGCGTGGTGAGATGCCGCCACGCACTGAAAAGAGACCGCTCCGAACGGCGCATTAGGCGGTGGTAATCGGGCTTCACGATATGCGCACAACGCACCGGGAAATGTTTGCGGCGTGGCCGTTTGTTCTGACAGGATGGGCGCGGCTGGGGAGCTTAATTGGGAATTCGTGCGCTGGTAAACAATTGTCGTTTGCGCGGCGGTGGTGACACTTCCCGGGCCATAGGCCCCATTGCGGAGGCAATCCGCATTCACGAGGAAGCGTCGACGAAGAAATGACCGATTCGTACCCGAACCAGCAGCACGTCCATCAGCACTTCGTGCGGGGGCCTTCGAACGGGAAAGGCGTCGCTGCGCTCGTCGTCGGCGTGATAGCGGTGTTTTTCGGTGTCTCGGTCCCGATTCCGGTATGGGGATTGATCGTGAGCTTCCTGGCTTTCCCGCTCAGCGTCGTCGCGATCATCCTGGGCCATTTGGGCATGAGCACCGCGCGCCGCGTGGGGATGGGGCGCGGGAACTCGCTGGCCGGGGCGATCCTCGGGTACGTGACATTGGGAATCTGCGTACTTACGACCGGGTTTTGGTTTTCGGCCATCGCCGGTGCCGCGTCCGCCGCGACGATCTGAGGGAACCGCGTGCGCAGAATCCGAGTCCGCGGGGTTGCGGCAGATTTCCTCGTGCCGCCCAAATGGCCCATACCGACAGACAAATGGATCCGTGCCAATGCGTTCTGGGAGCCACCCGTCGACTGGATCCCCATCGGCGGACTCCCGTCGGCGCCGGCCGACTGGCAGTTCTGGAAGCCCAACCCGCAATTCCAGCCCCGGCGGATCGCAACCGACGCAACCCTCGCCATGTGGCGGCGGATCTCGAACGTCCTCGCCACTGTCATGGTGGTCACCTTCGCCGTCAACGTACTTCTGCCGCTAGCCGGCGCCGAACGCGTACCCACGCTGGCCTTCATCGTGTCCGCTGCCGCGTGCGGCAATGTCGTGTGCCTCCTCGTGCGGGAATCCCGCAAGGCGCAACTTATCCGGCACAGCGCAGCACACGCGGCGATCGGTGCGGCGGAAGAACGACAGCGCCGGCTCGTCCGCGACTACCAGGCTTATCTGGCGGACCCGGGATGACGCTCGAGGAAGCACGATCCATCCTCAACCTGGAGCGCGGCGCGAGCCGGGAGGAGATCCGCAAGGCGTTCCAGCGGCGTGCGCGCGAAGCTCACCCCGACCGCCACCCGGGCGCGGATGAGCGAGCACGTGCGCATCATGCCCACGAATTCGATCGAGCGCGCGAGGCGCGCGACATCCTGCTGCTTCTCGTCCCCGAGCCTGGCCAGCAGGCGAGCAGGGGGTTTCCGGCGGCTGCGGGACAGACGCAGACGCCACGCCAGGCGCCGCCGGCGAGCAAACCGCCACCACCGGCGAGCCCCCCGCCGCAGCCTGGCACTCGGCGTGCAGCGCGCGCACAACGACCGCAACCCGCTGCGACGGACCGGCCGCCTCGGACGACTCTTCGCTTCGACGAATTCGTGCGGCAGACGGATGCCGGGGGTTTCGGGCCGGGCGTGAACTCGCGGCCGTACCACGACGTCGTGAGGATCGTGGTGTGGTCGGGGCTCGCGCTCGTCGTCTGCGGCTTCGCGGCGGCCATTGCCGTGGCCTCCGGGTGGTGAGACGCACGATCGGATCCCCCCGGCGCCACCGCGCGTAGCCTGGAGGTATGAGTGTCGCGCTGCAGTCGACCATGACCCTGGGGAACCACTTCGCCACGGAGCTTCCGGAGCTGGCCGTGCCGTGGCAGGCGGCGGAGTTTCCCGATGCCCGCCTGCTCGTGCTCAACGAGCCGCTGGCCGCCGAACTGGGCCTGGACCCCGCGTCCCTGCGTAGCCCCGCCGGGGTGGGCCTTCTCACCGGCAATCTGCTCCCCGACGGGGCGACGCCGGTGGCGCAGGCATACGCGGGTCATCAGTTCGGGGGCTATTCACCGCGGCTGGGCGATGGGCGCGCACTGCTGCTCGGTGAGGTCGTCGACGCTCACGGCGCCCTGCGGGACATCCATCTCAAGGGCTCCGGAGTGACCCCGTTCGCTCGCGGCGGCGATGGGCTGGCGGCAGTCGGCCCCATGCTGCGCGAGTATGTCGTCAGCGAGGCGATGCACGCGCTGGGCATTCCCACGACGCGCGCGCTGGCCGTCACCGCTACGGGCCAGGACGTCTACCGCGAGACGGTGCTGCCCGGTGCCGTGCTCACCCGGGTCGCGAGCAGTCATCTGCGGGTCGGCAGCTTCCAGTACGCCGCGGCCACCGGCGACGTGAACCTGCTGCGGCGCCTGGCCGCCCACGCGATCGACCGTCACTACCCCCACTTGGCGGATGCCGAGAACCCCTCGCTGGCGCTCCTGCAGGCCGTGACTGACGCTCAGGCGTCGCTCATCGCGCAATGGATGCTCGTCGGCTTCGTCCACGGCGTGATGAACACCGACAACATGACCATCTCGGGCGAGACGATCGACTACGGGCCGTGCGCCTTCATGGATGCCTTCGACCCGGCATCCGTGTACAGCTCCATCGACCTGGGCGGTCGCTATGCGTTCGGCGCGCAGCCGCTCGTCGGCGAGTGGAACCTCGCGCGCCTCGCCGAGGCGCTGCTTCCCACGCTCGACGACGACACCGAGCAGGCGATCAGCCTCGCCCAGGACGTCCTGGGGATGTACCGCGACCAGTACAACGCGGCCTGGTTCGCCGGCATGCTCGTCAAGCTCGGGCTTGCCGAAGGTCTGGACGACGAGGTCACGACGCGGCTGTGCACCGACGTGATCGAGCTGCTGCAGGTGAGCCGTGTCGACTACACCGGCTTCTTCCGGCGCCTCAGCGCCGTCGCGCGCGGCGACGCGTCAGAGGTCCGGGCGCTGTTCGCCGACCCCGGCCCCTTCGACATCTGGGCGGAGCGCTGGCTGAGCCTGAGCCCCGACCCCGATGCGATGGATGCCGTCAATCCGGTCTACATCCCGCGCAACCACCTCGTGGAGGAGGCGCTCGCCGCAGCCACCGAAGGCGACCTGGCGCCGTTCGAGCAGCTCGTCGCGGTCGTGACCGACCCGTACACGCCGCGCCCGGGCTTGGAGCGCTACGCGGATCCCGCACCGGACACCTTCGGCCCCTACCGCACCTTCTGCGGGACCTGAGCCGCAGTCGCCGACTATTCCGGGCACGTGGCCTGGTGCCCAGGCTGGCGCGGACGCACAGCAGAGCGTAGAACTGGGCCCATGGCCCGGATCACCAACACGATCGACATCGACGCGTCTCCCCAGCAGGTCTATTCGGCTCTCCGCGCTCTCGACGCCTATCCGACCTGGCTCAGACATTCCATGGTGTATCGGGGAACGAGGATGCGAACGCCTGAGGCGGGGGCGCGGCTTATCTACGAAGACTCGACCATGCTCGGCCGAATGCGTGGTGAACTCGTCGCGGACGTACCCGATCAGGTGCTGCAGTTCCACCAGCGCAAGCCGTCCGGCCGCCTGGATGCGCTGATCCGGTACGACCTGGAGGCCGCCGACACAAGCACGCACCTGACCAGGGTCGGCGAGCTGACGACCCACGGAGCACTTCGCCTGGTTCAGCCGATCCTTCTGCGGATGGCCGCCGCCGAAAGTGAGCGGACGATGAAGTCCCTGAAGACCTACGTCGAACGAAGGAGATGAGTCCCCAGAGACCCGACTCAGAGGGGTGCTCTACCGGTAGTTGATGAACTGCAGGTCGACGTCGAGGTCGGAGGCCTTGAGGATCCGCATGACTTCCTGCAGGTCATCGCGGCTCTTGGACTGCACGCGCAGTTCGTCGCCCTGGATCTGCGACTTCACAGACTTCGGGCCCTCGTCGCGGATGATCTTGCCGATCTTCTTCGCGTTCTCCTGCGAGATCCCCTCCTTCAGCGTGGAGGTGATGCGGTACTCGCGGCCGCTGGCGACGGGGTCACCGGTCTCGAGACTCTTGAGAGAGATGCCGCGCTTGATCAGCTTCGACTGGAACACGTCCAGCACGGCCTTCGCCCGCTCCTCGCTGTTGGACTTGATCAGGATGGAGTCGCCGCTCCAATCGATCGACGAGCCAGTGCCCTTGAAGTCGTAGCGCTGCTCGACCTCTTTGCGCGCCTGGTTGAGGGCGTTGTCCGCCTCCTGGCGGTCGATCTTCGAAACGATGTCAAAGGAGGAATCAGCCATGTCGTGAGTCTACCGAGCCCCGGGTCGGGCACTATGTGTCTCATGGGATCAGCGTTGACCACCATTGGATTACCCGTCGCCCTCGGCATCATCATGTTCGGCCTGGGCCTGAGTCTCACCCTGCGCGATTTCGCGCGGGTCGCGAAGCAGCCGAAGGCGGTGATCGTCGCGCTGCTGTGCCAACTGGTGCTGCTGCCGGCGATCTGCTTCGGCCTCGTGCTGCTTTTCCAGCTGCCGCCGGTGCTGGCCGTCGGCATGATGATGCTGGCCGCCTCGCCCGGCGGCACCACGGCGAACCTCTACAGCCACCTGTTCCGCGGCGACATCGCCCTGAACATCTCACTCACGGCGATCAACTCCGTCATCGCCGTGATCACGCTTCCGATCATCACGAACCTGGCGATCGCCTACTTCGACCCGTTCGACGGTGAACTGGGGATGCAGTGGGCCAAGGCCGCCGAGGTGTTCGCGATCGTGCTGCTGCCGGTCGCCCTCGGCATGGTTGTGCGGCGCGTCTGGCCCGCGTTCGCGGACCGCATGGACAAGCCGGTGCGGATCGTGTCCGTGATCGTGCTCATCGTCGTGATCGCGGGCTCGGTGGCATCCAACTGGGAGCTGCTGATCGAGAACGTTGCGAGCCTCGCGCTCATCACGGTGCTCTTCTGCCTCGTGAGCCTGGCGATCGGCTACGCCGTGCCGCTGCTGCTGAAGGTCGGCAAGCGTCAAGCGATCGCGTCGTCGTTCGAGATCGGCATCCACAATGCAACGCTCGCGATCGTCATCGCGCAGACCGTGCTCGGGTCGGTGGAGCTCAGCCTGCCGGCGGCCGTGTACGGCGTGCTCATGTTCTTCATCGCGTTCGGGTTCGGCTTTCTCATCCGCGACAGGTCGACCGCGGCATCCGATGCACGCAGAGAGGATGCCGCAACGCCAGCGCCTTCGTAGACTGGCAGCCATGCGTCCGCTCACCGAGGACGAACTGCGTACGTCGTTCGTCAACGCCGGCCCCGACGACATCCGACTGGTCACAGTGCCCGCCGACTTTCTGTTCGCCGACTGGGACCATCTGGACTTCTACGCCTGGCGGGACCCTCGCAACCGCGGGCGCGGCTACCTGGTCGCCGAAGTCGAGGGCGAGCTTGCCGGGGTGGTGCTGCGCGCCGCAGACGGATCGAGCCGAGCGCGGTCGGCAATGTGCAACCTCTGCCACACGATGCAGCCCGCCGACCAGGTGGCGCTGTTCACCGCCCGCAAGGCCGGGGATGCCGGTGCGCACGGCGACAGTGTGGGCACCTACATCTGCGCGGATCTGTCCTGCCACGAGAACGTCCGGTTGGCTGCGCCGCTGGCGCCGAGCGAGGTGCGGGCCAGCGTGGACCGCCGCATCGACGGCACGAAACAGCGCACCGAGGCGTTCGTCGCGCGGGTGCTCGAGGGTGTTGCCTGATCCGATTTCAGCTACCCGCCTGGACAGAGTACGATTGACAATCGCGCCTCCGGTCGACTGTACAAGCCGGGCGGGTGCGCACCTGGCGAGTTACCCAAGCGGCCAAAGGGATCTGACTGTAAATCAGACTGCTCAGCATTCGGGGGTTCGAATCCCTCACTCGCCACCAAAATCTGAGCCACAACCAAGAACGAGAGCCCGGCCACTGGTCGGGCTCTCGTTCTTGGTTTCGCCAGTTGCTGCCGACGCACGGTTTCCCCTGCTTCGACGACGTACGAATCGAAAGCGCCGAGCCGGCGGACCGAACTCCGACGGGCTAGCCCGTTTCGTCATCGCCAATGACCCGAACCGAACTGCGGAGTCGAAGCGGCAGAGGCAATCGTTCGATCGCCGGATCCCCGGCGGGGCTCGGGCCCAGCAAGATGTCGATGGCGCGTAGCCCGAGTTCCCGGTGCGGGATGGCGAATGTCGTGAGCCCGGGATGCAGCCAGCTCGCGAGCTGATGATCATCGAACGACACGATCGAGAAGTCCGACGGGATCGAGAGCCCCGCCTCTGCGATCGCCTGGTATGCGCCGAACGCCAGCCGGTCGTTGAAGGTGATGATGGCTCCGCGGTCGACGCCGGACCGGATGAGGTCCGTCATTGCGTTCCAGCCGTCTAGCGGGAGCCAGATCGAAGACCTGTGCCCACTGGCCGGTCGGCGTCCGGCGGCCGCGAGTTCTTCCAGAATGCCAGCGAGGCGCTCCTGTCCAGCGATCGTGTCGGGGGCGACGTCGGTGGGTCCTGGACCTGCTCCGATGAGGTGGATGTCGCGGTGGCCCGCTTCGAGCAGAAGGCGAGCCGCCTCGCGTCCGGCGGTGAACTCGTCAGGTATCACAGCGGGCACGAGTACCCCGTCTGGGCCGGGCACCGTGTTGACTAGCACGACCTTCTTCCCGGAAAGCGACTTCGGGAGGGTGCGCTGGCGGGTGAACATCGATGCGATGACCAACCCGTCCACTTGTCTGTCGAGCATTGCCTCTGCCAAGAGCGCGTGCTGCTGGTCGTCGCCCTCCGATTCGCCGATGAAGAGCATGTAACCGTGTTGGCGCGCTCCTTCGAGCGCACCCTTGATCATGTCGCCGGCGAGTTGAGATGTCGCCACCGTGTCCGAAATGAAGCCGATGGTGCGACTTGTTCCGCTGCGGAGACTGGCGGAGAGCATGTTTGGGCGGTAGCCCAACTCCGAGGCCACACGGCGAACGCGCTCCTGCGAGCCTTCCGAAATCCTCAGTTCCGTACCCCGGTCGGAGAGCACGAGCGAGGCGGTCGTGCGGGAGACCCCCGCCGCTTCCGCGACGTCTGCGAGCGTGACGCGTCGAGTGCTCATCCGTCACCTTCCTCGGTCGCGAGCCTATTGAGCCAGACGCGGAACGCCGCCGATTCGTTACCCCTGGGCAGTTGACAACGGATTGCAGACAGGCAGAGTATAGCGACGCTAATCCGATTTAGCATGTGATCGGTCGGCTCGACGATCGCACCCGAGCAATGCCGTTCGGAAAGGAGACACCGGTGTCTCAGATGCACAAGACCTTGCGCCCGATCGTCCTATTGGGAGTGACTTCGGTCGCGCTCGCACTGGCCGCCTGCGCGCCTCCCGGAGGGTCCGCGGCCCCGTCCGCTTCGGCGGCGCCCAACGGTGGGGAAGCTGCCACATGCGGCGACGAGGACATCGTCCTCAAGGGGTACTTCGAAACGGGGTTTCCACTCCCGTCAGCTCTCGCTGAGGAGTTCACCCGCCAGTACCCGAACGTGACGTTCGACATTCGCGAGGACCAGTTCGCGATCATCACGCAGAACGCCCCGCGCGTCTTGCAGGATTCGCCGCCGGACCTCATGCGGCTTCCGCAGATGTCCGAGCTCGCCACCGACGGGCTGTTGCTCGATCTTGACCCCTACGCCGAAGGTTTCGGATGGACCGATTGGCCGCAGTCTCAGCTCACGCAGCTTCGCGTGGACGAGGAAGGGAGGCGCGGTTCGGGTCCCCTCTACGCGCAGGGGCTCAACTACTCGATGACCGGGGTGTTCTTCAACAAGGAACTCGCGGCGCAGATCGGCATGGACGAAGCGCCCGCAACCCTTGAAGAGTTCGACGCCGCTCTGCAGGCGGCGAAGGATGCCGGGATCGTTCCGATCGCGCAGTTCAATGGGGGCGCTACCGGCGGCCTGGCGTTCCCACTCCAGGGGCTGATGGCGTCCTACGGCGATCCGGCCGCGATCAATGAGTGGATCTTCCAACAACCCGGTGCCACGATCGACACCCCGGAGAATCTCGCCGCGGCGGAGCACCTGCAGAGCTGGATCGACGCCGGCTTCTTCGCCGAAGACATCAACTCAATGGATTACGCGCAGATGATGAGCCGGTTCATCGGTGGAGAGTCGCTGTTCATGTTCAACGGCGACTGGGAATCGGGGAATCTTGATGCTCAGATGGCGGGTAACGCGGGCTTCTTCCTCGTGCCACCGGTTGAAGAAGGCGGGCAAATCGGAGCGATGTCAGCCCCCCTCACGTTCGGCGTAGCTGCGGCGGCGGAGAACCCGGACTGCGCGGCGTTCTTCCTTGACTGGACGGCAACGAATGAGGACGCCCGTGCGCTCACTGTCGAGGTCGGCGGTTCGCACCCGATGGGGCCGGCAGACGCCTTCATGCCGGCGATCGAAGAGGGCTCGACCACCGACGAGACGCTCGCGGCGGGCTCGATCATGGGCGAAGCCAACGGCGGCATGGACTTCATCGCCAACGCCACTGGGGCGATCTACGCGCAGAGCTGGACTCCCAACCTTCAGAAGATGGTCGCGGGGGAGCAGACCCCCGCTGGTCTCCTCGAGTCTGTGCAGGCTGATTACGAAAGCCAAGTCGGGAACTGAGCCTCGATGGAAGGCGTTCGAACAGCTGCTGCGCCGGTGGAGTCCGCCGGCGCAGCAGCGCTGACGGATGAACGCCTTCTTCTGCGTCGACGACGCCGCAGGAAGGCAATCCGCAACCTGAGTGCTTACGGGCTCGTACTGCCAGCGGCGGGGTTCTACGTCTTCTTCGTCGTCCGTCCGATCATCCTCTCCGCCCAGTACTCGTTCTACGAGTGGAATGGCATCGGCCCGGCGACATGGGTGGGCATCACCAACTACATAGAGGTGTTCACCAACCCCAAGCTCGTCGGCGCGATCCTCAACGCGTTCGAGCTGATCCTTTACTTCACAGTGCTGCCCGTTGCGATCGCGTTGCTCGCGGCGAATCTCATCCGGGCTATCGCGGCGAGCCGGCTCGCGGGGGTGGCGCGAACGGTTCTTTTCCTCCCTCAAGTGATCCCGCTCGTCGCCGCCGGCATCATGTGGAGTTGGCAACTCTCCACGGACGGCCTTGTCAACCAGATACTCCGACTTTTAGGTCTGGGCGGAATCACGCGAGCATGGCTCGGCAATTTCGACACGGCACTTCCGGCCGTGGGGGTAATCGGCGCATGGGTCCTCGTAGGGCTGTGCCTGGTGCTGATCCTCGCCGGCATGACCAAGATCGATCCCGCGCTTTACGAGGCCGCACGAATCGACGGAGCGGGGCCGGTGCGCGAGTTCTTCACGATCACGCTTCCCGGTGTCCGCCAAGAAGTCGCGGTGTGCGTCACGGTCACCGTCATCGCCGCCCTCGCGAGCTTCGACATCATCTACATCTCCACCCAGGGCGGCCCAGGTGACAGCACGCTTGTGCCAGGTCTCCAGATCTTCTACCTGGCGTTCTATGAGCGGGAGATCGGCACGGCATCGGCCTTCGCCATAGTGCTCATGGTGCTCGTGCTCGTCGTGGTCGTCCCTCTCCAACGAGTTCTCAGAGGCAGAGAATCGTGATCGTCAGCGCTCGCGAGACCTGGATGGGGCGAGTCGTGCTCGTCGTCCTCATGATCGTCACGATCCTTCCGTTCCTCAGTCTGTTCGTGACAGCGCTGCACGAGCCGGGCACATATCCCCGGGGGCTCGAATGGCCGGACACCCCGCATTGGGGAAACTTCGTCCTCGCATTCCAGTCCGCGAATATGCTCGCCCTCCTCGGTTCCAGCTTCCTGATCGAGCTGGGAGTGGTGCCAATCGCCGTGCTCATCGCGACGCTCGCGGGATTCGCGCTCGGTCACCTCAAGCCGTGGGGCCAATCCTTCGTCTTCATCTTCTTCCTCCTGGGACTGACCCTCCCCTTTGAGGGCATCGTCACGCCGCTGTACTTCCAGGTGAGAGAAATGGGGCTGCTCAACACGAGGTGGGCGATCATCTTGCCACTGATCGGGCTGTTCATGCCGTTCGCGGTCACGTGGATGCGAGCGCATTTCGTCACGATGCCGCAAGAGCTTTCGGAGGCGGCGCGAGTGGATGGTGCCACGACGTGGCAGCTGTTCTGGCGCGTCCACGTGCCGCTGTCGGTGCCAGCGATCTCCTCGCTCGCTATCCTGCTGTTCCTATGGACGTGGAATCAGTTCCTGCTGGCAATCGTGCTCGTCGACGACCCGGCCAAACGGACGATGGCGGGTGCGTTAGGTGCCTTCCAGGGGAGGTACGGGACGGACATCCCGCTGCTGTGCGCAGGCTCGCTACTGATCCTCACCCCGACCCTGATCATCTTCCTGATCTTCCAGCGTCAGTTCGTCTCGGCCCTGATGCAAGGCTCACTCAAGGGCTGAACCACGGGGAAGCGCGCAGATCCCACGGCGCACATTACTGAAGGATGAGATGACATTCAGCCTGGATTCGTATTGGGTGTGGGACTTCTGGATCGCCGATGATGGCGGGACTTTCCACCTCTTCTATCTGCATGCACCGAAGTCGCTGAAGGACCCCGAGCTGCGCCACCGCAACGCGCGAATCGGGCATGCGACGTCGACGGACCTGATCGATTGGACCGATCACGGAGAAGTCCTCGGGCCCGGCCCGGCCGGGAGCTTCGACGAGACCGCGACGTGGACCGGCTCAGTCATTCGTGGGAATGACGGGATTTGGCGGATGTTCTATACGGGAGCGTCCTTCCCCTCGGCGGACAGCTCCGTCAACACGGAGTGCATCGGCATAGCGACGTCCCAGGACCTCTCTACGTGGACGAAGCGCGAGTCGTTCGTACTGCGAGCCGACATCGCCCACTACGAAAAGCTCGGGGAGAGTCCTTGGCCGGAAGAAGCGTGGCGGGACCCTTGGGTATTCAGAGACCCGGCAGGGCACGGCTGGCACATGCTCATCACAGCGCGTGCCAAGGACAGCGGCGTCACGAACGGCGGGGTGGTCGGTCACGCGTGGTCGGCCGACCTTGACTCATGGGCCGTTCGTCCCCCGGTTGGGCCGCGCGCCAACGATTTCCCTCACCTCGAGGTCTTGCAGATTGCAGAGGTAGGTAGCCAGTCGATTCTGCTGTTTTGCGGACCCCGTACGCGCGTGGGGTTCGAAAGAGACGAGGTGACCACGGGGATCTGGGCAGTGCCGTGCCCCGATTTTCCTCGCCACGTCCAGGTTGACGACGCCGAACTGATCGCCGCAGCCCCTCACTACGCGGGCCGAATCGTCCACGACCGTGCTGGCGTACCGGTACTCATGACCTTCATTGGGTCTGCCGGATCCGAGTTCCTCGGCACCATTAGTGATCCGATGCCTTTGGGGGCCATCGCGACTGAATCTGCACTCCTTAGGCCGTCGATCTGAGCCCGGCCGTTGTGGCCGGGCTCTCGTGCTCCGCTTCAGGCGTTCAGGCGATCGGAGTCCGCGACGCGACGCACACGCGCAGGCTCTCGCGGACGGCCGCTTCGACGTCTTCCGGGCCGTAGCCGAGGGCTGCCTGCACCGGCTCGGGATCGATGTACGCGAACCGCTCCTGCACGCGCACGGCGTCGGCCTGGTGCATGCCGTGCTCGATGCCGCGTGCCGCCTCGGCCTGGTCGTACGCCGCCATGCCGGGCAGGAACGCCTCGGCCGGCAGCGCCTGCACGCGCGCCGGGTCGGTGCCGAGTTGCTCGGCGATCATGCGGTGGAAGTCGGCGTAGGTCATGTTGATGCCGCCGAGCGCGTAGGTCTTGCCGTGCTCACCGCGTTCGATGGCACCGCGCGCCGCTGCCGCCACCTGGCCGGTGGTCACCATCACAGTGCCGCCGGATGCCACGGCGATGGGGGAGTCCTCGGGGAGGGCGGCATCCATCGTCACGAACATGTTCCACAGCGGAATCGTGTCGGGCATGGTGCCGAAGATCCAGGGGAGGCGGAGGGAGGTCACCGTCATGGCGCCATCGCCCTCGAGGAACGCCACCTGCTCCTGCAGAAGCCGGGTGCGGACGTATCCCGCGTTCTCGCGCAGGCCCAGTTCCGGCCAGCGCTCGGCGAACTCCGCGAAGTAGGAGCCGAACACGACGAACGAGCGCACGCCTGCCTGACGGGCGAGCCGCGCCATCCGCTGGGTGGGCAGCACGTTGGCGCGGTAGAAGAAGCCGGCTGCGGGCGCCTTCGGGGCGATGCGCTCGTCGGCGCCGGCCGCGTAGGCGACGGCATCCACGCCGTCGAGCAGTGCGAGCAGCTCGTCGTCAGATGCCTCGGTGACGTTGCAGTAGACGTACCGTACGCCGTCGAGCGGGTGGGCGGTCTCGGGCGGGAGCGCGATGGAGAGCACGTCGTAACCGTGGGCGAGGAGTTCCTCGGCGGTGGCGCGGCCGAGCAGTCCGGTTCCGCCGATGATGGCAACTGTGGACATGGTGCATCCCTTCTGATGGGTGCCAGTCCGCAGCGGTCGGCTACGTGTCTGGCCTGTGGTCTGACCACAGATTAATGCGTCGGCGTCGTTCGCACGCCGGCGTGGGGGCCGGGGAAAATGCGGCGCTACTCATCCGCGAACGTCACGTCGGTGACGGTGACGGTGGCAGGGTCTCCGCTTCCTGCAGCCCCACGATGTCCGGCTGCAACCGGTCCAGCACGGTCAGGAGCGCTCGCTCGCGCGCCCGCCGATCGGGAGCGAAGCGCCAGAGCACGTTCCAGGTGACCACCCGCATGGTGGCCAGCCTGCGAACGTGCGAATCCTACGTCAAGTGGTTCGCGCGTTCCCGGCGTGTCAGGATGGGGAACGCCGCCGCCGTCGTGCTGCGGGAGAGGATCGACGATGACCGAGCCCATCACAAGCCCCGCGTCCGCCAAACTACTTCGCACTGCGATCTGGGTCGCGATCGGAGCGATGATCGCCGCGGCCCTGGTGTGCGTAGTCTGGGTGCTGTTCGGCCCAGAAAACGGCCTGGTCGGCCGTGCATTCCTGACGATCCTGCTGCTGGCGTCGTTCGCCGGTGTCTCGATCCTCGAGGCGCAACTGGCCGACCGACGCCCCGCCTGGTTCGCCCTGGCGAGTATGGCCGTATGGGTGGCGACGCTCCTCATCGGCGCATTCATGATCTGGATGCCGGAGGCCGACCGTTACTTCGGGGTGGGGGCTGACCGCTTCTTCCGCTTCCTGCTGATCGTGTTGGTGCTGCAACTCGCCCTGCTGCACATTCGACTTTTCACGAAGGCGCACGCGCGGTATGCGACGTCGTTCACCACGATCGTGACCTACGTCACCATTGGGCTGGTCGTGATCCTTGCGGTCATGCTGGTGATCCCGCTGATGCTGTCGGAGTTCTTCGAGTTCCTCGCCATCTACTGGCGCATCGTCGTGGCCATCTCGATCCTCGCCGCCGTCGGTACGGCTCTCGTGCCGCTCGTGAACGTGCTGTTCGCCCCCAAGAAGCCCCGCCCGGTCGCCGCTCCCGTCGCGCACGTCGCACCGGTTCAGGCGCAGCAGCCGGTCACGCAGCAGTGGCCGACGTACGCCGACGGCTACACGCCGCTGCCGGTCATGCCTGACGGCTCGCCGGATTGGAACGCGTACTACACCGGGTACCCCACGTACTCGCAACCGGCGAATGCGGCATCCACGCCCGCTGTCGAGCAGCAGAGTGCGCCCGCGGCGCACGCACACGACCCGTATGCGGCGGTCGCGTACGAGCCGGCGCCGGTCGACGATGCGACCGAGCAGACGCGACCGTCCTCGCACACGCCCGCGCCGCAGCCCGAGGCCGAGCCGCCGCTGCCGCCCGTGCCGCCGCTGCCCCCCGTGCCGCCGCTGCCGCCGAAGCCGTAAGGCCTATCGCCCGAGAAGCTCCAACGCGGCCATGGCCGCATTGTGGCCACCGATGCCGCTGACCGCGCCGCCGCGGCGTGCCGCCGAGCCGCACCACAGCACGTGGGCGTGGTCGGTGGCCACGCCCCAGCGGTGCGCGGGGGAGTCGAGGGGCTCGTCGTCATCCGCCCAGGGCCACGACAGGTCGCCGTGGAAGATGTCGCCCCCCGTCATTGCCAGTGACGTTTCGAGGTCGCCGGTGGTGCGCGCCTCGATGCAGGGCGCGCCGTCGGCGGTTTCGTGGAGCACGTCGGTGATCGGCTCGGCGAGCACGCTGTCGAGCGTCGCCTGCGCGGCGCTCAGCAGGTCGGCGCGCGCGCGGTCGGGGTCCACACCGGCAATCACCCGGTGTGGCACCTGCAGTCCGAACAGGGTCAGGGTGTGGGAGCCGGACGCGCGCAGCTCGGGTCCCAGGATCGTGGGGTCCGTCAGCGAGTGGCAGTAGATCTCCGCCGGCAGCGGCTCGGGCAGTCGCCCCGCGGATGCCGCAGCGTGCGCGGCATCCAACTGTGTCAACGTCTCGTTGATGTGGAACGTGCCGGCGAATGCGGCAGCGGGTGCCACCGCGGTGTCGCGCAGCCGTGGCAGGCGGCGCAGCAGCATGTTCACCTTGACCTGTGCCCCCTCTGGACGCCGCGGAACCGCGGAGGCCGCGCCCGTCGCCTCGAGAAGTTCGTGCAGCACCGCGGGACCCACGCCGCTCAGCACGATCCGGCCGCAGAAGGATCTGCCGTCGGCGGTGCGCACCTCACCGTCGGGTGCCACCGATGTGACGCGCGCGCCGGGGATGAGCTGGGCGCCGGCCGCGCGCGCGGCGCGCTCCAGCTCTGCCGAGACGTGGCCCATGCCGCCCACCGGTACGTCCCAGTCTCCGGTGCCGCCGCCGATGACGTGGTAGAGGAAGCAGCGGTTCTGTCGCAGGCTCGCGTCGTCGCTCGCGGCGAACGTGCCGATGAGGCCGTCGGTCAGCGCGATGCCCCGCCCCAGGTCGGTGTGCAGGCTCTCGCGCAGCAGTGCGCCCAGCGGGGCCGCCGTCACCGCCTCCCAGAGGGCATCGTCGCCGACGCGGGCGCGCAGCTCGCTCGCGCGGGCCAGCGGCTCGGTGACCGTCGGGAAGATCGCTCGGGCGAGCGGGTTCAGTCGTGCCCCGAACGCGGCGAACCGCTGCGCTTCGGTGGCATCGCCGGTGGTGCGGGTGAAGCTCTCGGCGGTGACAGCGGCATCCGCCGTGTCGATCAGGATGCCGCGTTCGGGTCGTGCCGGGTCGGGCGTGTAGGAGGAGTAACGGCGGCGGCGCAGCGTGATGCGCAGCCCGAGGTCGTCCACGATGCGTGCCGGGAGCAGGCTGACCAGATAGGAGTAGCGCGACAATCGCGCCTCGATGTCGGCCCACGGCTGCTCCGAGACCGCGGCACCGCCGAAGTGCGCGAGCCGCTCCAGCACCGCCACGGTCTTGCCGGCCTGGGCCAGGTAAGCGGCTGCGACGAGGGCGTTATGCCCACCCCCGACGATGACGACGTCGTGCGTGCGGGCTGCCTCGACCATGGCGCCACGATAGTGCGCGTAGCGTGGAGCGCATGAGTCTGGAGCAAGAACTTGGAACGCTCGCCATCGAGATCGCTACGGAGGCCGGGGCGCTCGCGCACGCGCGCCGCAGTGAGGGAGTGTCGATCGCGGCGAGCAAGTCGGCGCTCGCCGACATCGTCACCGAGGCCGACCGTGAGGTCGAGGCTCTCATCCACAAGCGCATCGCGGCAGCCCGACCGGGCGACGGGTTCCTCGGGGAGGAGTCCGACGCCGAACCCGGCACCACCGGCATCACCTGGGTGGTCGATCCCATCGACGGCACGGTCAACTACGCCTACGGCATCCCGTCGTATGCCGTCAGCATCGCCGCCGTCAGCGGCGACCCCGATCCGCGCACGTGGACCGCGCTCGCCGGAGCGGTGTATGCCCCGGCGCTGGGCGAGATGTTTCATGCCGTGCGCGGCGGCGGCGCCTGGCTGGGTGGCCGTCGCATCGCCGTCAACGGCGAGGTGAACCCGGCCGGATCCCTGCTGGCAACCGGCTTCGGCTACGACCCGGCCAGCCACGCCCCGCAGCTCGCGCTGCTCGGACGGGTCATGCCGCTCGCGCGGGACATCCGCCGCATCGGCGCCGCCTCGCTTGATCTGGCCTACGTCGCGGCGGGCCGACTGGACGGCTACTTCGAACGCGGATTGAACCCGTGGGACCACGCCGCCGGAGTGCTGCTGGTGCAAGAAGCCGGGGGAGTGGCGGTCGGGGTCCCGGGCGCCGCGCCGACGCGCGAGATGACGATCGTGGGCAACGCGACCCTGGTCGAGCGCCTGTCGCAGGTGCTGTTCTCGGGCGCCGCGCCGGAGGTTGGGCGCGCCGAATGAATCGGTCCAATACTCGCGTGGCATTTCGGGCGTGCGCGCGGTAGTGTTTATACGATCGTTACTTTCTCGGCCCGAACGACGAAGGTGACGTCACTTCCACCCGAAGACGTCCCTCCGCCCCCCGAGCGGCTGACCCGAGAGCCACGAGTTGACCTTCGACGCCCATCCGGCAGTTCCTGCGCCTTCGCGCCGGTCCAGCCGCACCGTCGCCAAACCAGCGCCCGAGACCTCGGGCGCCCTCACGCGCGCTGAATTGCGCCGCCGTGCTGCTCAGCCGACGCCGCCGCAAAGCGAAGCCGGTGAGGGTGCAGCCTTTGTTGTCGCGGCTGCTGAAGTAGAGCTTCCCGCATCCCTGCTTCCTGATGCGCACCCCTTGACAGGGCCAACGAAAACCACTATCGGGTCCGCCGCTGTCGGTGAGGCCGTCTCGCCCCCGGCTTCCCGCCGCGCGCGCCGCGTCGTGGGCGACGTGCCCGCCCCGCTGCAGGGCGACGAGTTCGAGCGTGCCGCCCGGCTGTTCGCCTTCACCGGGCAGACGCCCGTGCAGGTGGCTGCCGCCGCGCTCGCGCAGGAGCAGTCGCCCTGTGCGCCGGCCAGCGCGCAGCCCCGCCACCCGTTGTGGACGTCGGCCCGCAAGCGTCTCGCCGCGGCATCCGTGTCCATCGGCGCCATGAGCGTGGTCGGCTTGCTCGCAGTCGGGCTGACGACTCCCGCTGCGGCACTTTCGGCCTCCGCAGATCTGAAGGCCGATGTGGCGACCACGTCGCCCAGCGCGGCCGCCTCGGCCGACGGTGAGGAGATTCAGGCTTTCGTCGCCTCATCGACCGTGCACGACGTGACCCTCGAACGCACCGAGAGCTATTCGACCGCCACGATGGCCGATCTGGCGGCCGCCTCGGGCGTGCGCAACTTCGACAATTCCTTCATCAGCAACCCCAGCTCTCCCGTGCAGTGGCCCTTCCCGGTGGGTGTGCCCTACACGTGGGGCTTCCAGATGCGCGACGGCAGCATGCACCACGGCGTCGACTTCGTGCCGGGGCAGGGCGCGGAGATCCACGCGATCGCCGACGGCACGGTTCGCATCGCGACCGAATCGGGCGGCCTCTACGGTGTGCACGTCGTTGTCGACCATGAGATCAACGGCGAGCTCGTCTCGAGCCACTACGCCCACATGGAGTACGGCTCGCTGCGGGTCAGCACCGGCGACACCGTCAAGGCGGGCGACGTGCTGGGGACCGTCGGGGACACCGGCTACTCGTTCGGCGCGCACCTGCACTTCGAGGTGTGGCAGAACGGCACCACCAAGGTCGACCCCCTCGAGTGGATGTACCAGCACACCGTGGGGTGACCCGCGTTTCTGAGGATGCTTTTGCTCTGATATCCTCGTCTAGTTGCCTGCTTGCAGGCTGCACGCCCCGATAGCTCAGTGGTAGAGCACTTCCATGGTAAGGAAGGGGTCGTCAGTTCAATCCTGACTCGGGGCTCGAAGCATCCACCGGATGCGTCGCGGCAGGGTAGCTCAGTTGGTGAGAGCGCACGACTCATAATCGTGAGGTCGAGAGTTCGAATCTCTCTCCTGCTACAGATTGAAACCCCCGGATTTCCGGGGGTTTTTTCGTGCCCGCGGGAGCCCCTAGGCGCTCGGGATCTCCCGCGGCAGCTCGATCCGGTCGAGGGCGCCCACGCGTAGCGTCAGCCCGTCCGCGCAGCGGAGAACGGTGAGCATCGTGTGGGTGCAGGAGCGGCAGCGCACGATCGCGGCCACGCCGTCGTCCTCGACGTCGGCACCCCCGAGCGGGCCTCTCGCGCCGCAACCGGCGCACACCATCACCGCGACGGTGATGTCCGTCGCGAAGACGTCGGCGAGCAAACCCGCCAGCGCGTTGCCGTCGACGTGGCGGACGACGGTGCGATCGGCATCCGTCGCAGGATGAGGCGTGCTGTCCATCACGACCCTCCGAATCTCTCGGTGCGCACCTGCTGCGGCGGATGCCCCGCCTGCACCAGCATGTCGGCGGCGGCCTCGACGAACCCGGTCGGCCCGCAGACGAAGATCGTCGGGGCCGCCTCGACCGGCCAGACGGATGCCGCGAGTACGGCAGGCGTCAGGCGGCCGACGCCGCCCGACCACCCGGCAGGTGCCTCGCGTGTGTAGATCCAGGTCGTCTCCAGGCCGGCGGCGGTGAGTTCCGCGATCTCGGCCCGGTACATCGCGTCGTGAGGCGAGCGCACCGAGTACAGCAGGCGGAACGGGGCACCGCCACCGGCGGCGGCGCGGGCGCGCGCCATCGCGATGAGCGGGACGACCCCGGAGCCGCCGGCGACCAGTTGCACGGGGGATGGGTCCGCGGCATCCCACACGAAGTAGCCGCCCAGCGGGCCCTTCACCTCGAGCATGTCCCCGGGCTCGATGACATCCACGAGGTACGGCGAGACTTCACCGTCGTCGACGCGGTCGACCCCGAGTTCTATCGCCTGTGCCGGCCCCGACGTGGCGATCGAGTAGGAACGCTCGGCCTGGTAGCCGTCTTCGGCGGTGAGGCGGAGGTCGAGGTGCTGCCCGGGAAGGTTGCCCGGCCACCCGGGGACGTCCAGCCACAGGATGCGGGCATGCGCCGTTGCCTGCGACACCGCTGCGACGTGGGCCGGCCGCCAGTCGCCGACGATCACCAGTAGCGCTCCTCCTGCCAGGGGTCGCCGTGGAGGTGGTATCCGTTCTGCTCCCAGAAACCCGGCCGGTCGCGGTCCTGCATCACCAGGGCGTTGACCCACTTCGCGCTCTTCCAGAAGTACAGGTGCGGCACCAGCAGCCGCGCCGGGCCGCCGTGCTCGGGCTCCAAGGGTGCGCCGTCGAACTCGAACGCGACCCAGGCCTTGCCGCCGAGCAAATCCTCCATCGGCACGTTGGTGGTGTAGCCGCCGTACGAGTG
Source organism: Microbacterium sp. zg-YB36 (assembly GCF_024623575.2). Classification (NCBI taxonomy): domain Bacteria; kingdom Bacillati; phylum Actinomycetota; class Actinomycetes; order Micrococcales; family Microbacteriaceae; genus Microbacterium; species Microbacterium sp. zg-YB36. Next base: position 1,471,519 of record NZ_JANJFD020000001.1, on the reverse strand, counting down.
GGCCATCACGAACTCGGCATCCGTGTCCACCGCCGACAGGAGGGTGTCGACCGAGACGCCGCGCCAGCTGGTGCCGAGCTTGGACCAGCGGGTCACGCAGTGGATGTCGGTGTGCACGTCTTCGATCGGCAGGGCCAAGAACTGGTCCCACGTCCAGGTGGTCTGGCTGCCGCTCTCGGTGACGATCCGGAACGCCCACTCGTCGGTGGAGATCCGCGGCGTCGGACCGGCGGAGAGCACGGGGAAGTCCTCCGTGAGGTATTGCCCTGGGGGCAGGTTCGGGTCCGACTCGCGCCGCCGTCCGCCGAAACCCCGCGAGAAGATCGCCATCGCCCCTCCAACCGTCACCGGTATCGCTCAGGATAGGGCGGACGGGCACTGGCCGCGAGAGCCGATTTCCTGGGACGATGCAGGCGTTGAGTTGGCTGTCATCCGCTGGTGTTCGTACCTTCCCCGCGTGTTCGCGGTGTCGCGAGGTCTGGTACCTCATCGGCGCGCATCCCTCGCGTGCAACAGGGGTCTTCCCCGCCGTGGGCGCAACCATTCCGGGATTCGCCGTCCGTGGCGTGGTGCCGGGGAAACAACTGGTCCTCGCCGGCCATCACCGATTCTCGCGTTACGCGTTGGTGTTCACGATCGAGCCCGCCGCCACCGGCGCGACACTGTCGGCGCAGACCACCGCGGAGTTCCCGGGAGTTCTGGGATGGGCATATCGGTTACTGGTGATCCACTCGGGGGCGCACCGCATCGTGACGCGTCGGTTCCTCCGCGGGATCGCCGCGCACGCGTAAGTGGCGCGCACAGCGAATCGATCCCAGCGCAACCCCCGGTGCCGATGAACGACCACCGTCTAGGGTGGGCGGATGCCGGTGAAGACTCTGTGGCTCGTACGACACGGTGAGAGCGTGGGAAACGTCGCGGCGACCCGCGCCGAGCGGGAGGGCCTCGAACGGATCCCGCTCGACATCCGCGATGCGGATGTGCCCCTCTCCGAGACGGGGGAGGAGCAGGCCGCGGCGCTGGGCGGGTGGCTTGACGAGCACGCCCACGAGATCGAGGCCTACTGCGTCTCGCCATATTTGCGCGCCCGGCAGACCCTGGCCATCGCGCTGGGCGAGCGTCCCGCCGTCGCCAGCGTCGACGAACGACTGCGTGACCGTGAGCTCGGCATCCTGGATCTTCTGACGAGCAAGGGCGTCGCGCGTCTGCATCCCGAGGAGGCCGAGCGGCGCCGGCGGCTCGGCAAGTTCTATCACCGACCGCCCGGCGGGGAATCGTGGGCGGATGTCGTGCTGCGGATGCGGTCGTTCCTGAACGACCTGTTCCCCCGCCCGGAGGAGTCCGCGCTCATCGTCGCCCACGACGCGGTCGTGACCCTCATCGCCTCGCTGCTGCTGGACCTGCAGGAGCAGGAGGTGCTCGAGTTCGCCTCGGCCAATCCGGTGCTCAACGCCTCGATCACGCGCCTGGACTTCTCAGAAGATGGGTGGCGGATGTCGATGTTCGCCGATGTGAGCCATCTGCGCGAGGAGGGCGCCGAGGTCACCGTTCACCCCGGCACCCCCGATGTCGGGTTCCCCGGAGGTTCTGATGCCCGCGCAAAGTAACCCGCAGCCGGTCACGCCGGACCTGCTGACGTCATGGGGGCTGCCCGATCCCGGCGCCGACAAGAAGTCGCGGGGCGACGTGCTGGTCGTCGGCGGCTCGCGCCGCACCCCGGGCGGCGTGATGCTGGCAGGCGAAGCGGCCCTGCGGGTCGGTGCCGGCAGGCTCGGCGTCTTCGTGCCGGGCTCCATCGACGCGCAGGTGGGCACCGTGCTGCCCGAAGCGGCCATCTACGCCCTGCCGGAGAAGGCATCCGACCCGTTCGAAGACTCGGCGCGGCAGAACATCGCCAACGCGGACGCCGTGCTCGTCGGTCCAGGCTTCGACGACGCCGACGAGACGCGGGACACCCTGCTCGCCGTCGCCGATGCGGGTCCGCGCCGACTTGTGCTCGACGCGTACGCCCTCGGCATCCTGCCGCAGGTCGACCGGGCGCGGCTGCCGGACGACCTGCTGCTCACTCCCAACCGCGAGGAACTCGCGATCCTGCTGGATGTGGATTCTGCCGGCGATGAGATCGGCGACGACCTGGCACTCCCGGTGCGCAAGGCTGCGCACCGATATCGGGCGGTCGTCGCCTGTTACGACGTCGTCGCCGACGCGGACGGCACCGCGTTCCGGATCAGCGGCGGCGGGCCGGGGCTTGCCACCTCGGGCAGCGGCGACGTGCTGGCGGGCGCTGTCACCGGGTTCGTCGCACGCGGTACTGGCCTGGCACGGGCTGCGGTGTGGGGAGCGTCGGTGCACGCGCGAGCGGGCGACCGCCTGACCGACCGGCTCGGACTCGGTTTTCTCGCACGAGAGCTCGTGACGGAGCTTCCCCTCGCCCTGCGCGACCTGACCGCATAGTCAGAGCGACGCGGGCACCGTCTGACTCTGCGTCTTCCACCATGTACCGAGCAGGTGCAGGGCCTGGTGCGTTTCGGAGCCGGGCTCGGCCGTCAGCACCGTGAGCTGGATCGCGGGATGACCGACGAGGTCGAGTCCGTTGAAGCTCAGCGTGAGGTCACCGACGATGTGGTGGTGGTACTTCTTGACACCCGACTCGAGGATCAGCTGCTCGAGCAGCACGCCGAGGGCATAGGTCTTCCCCGACCCGCTCTGGCCGCACCAGAAGGTGTGCCGGTTCAGCTTCGTCGCGAGAACGTGGGCAGTGGCGCTCGAGCCGTGTCGAGTGCCGATGGTCAGGGCGTTCGGCATGACCGAAACCTATCCCGCAGACGGGCCGGGCGCACCGGGTCCCGTCGTGAGGCTGTGCCTGTGAGCGGGGCTGTTACGCGAGCGCTGCCGAGGAGTCCTCGCGGTGGTCATCGACCACGTCGATCGCCTCGGTGTCGAAGTGCTCTGCGATGAGCATGACGCCACCGGACGAGTTCGCGCTGCTGGCGAGCTCCTCGACCCAGCTGCGGCTGAGCTGTGTGGGCTCTGGATCGTCGAAGACGAAGCGCAGCGGGATGGAGGGGTGGATCCACACCGTGCTGCGTCCGCGCGGCTGGTCGTCGGGATGCCGCCAGGAAACGGTGAAGCTCTCCCCGCGGCGCAGCTTGGTCGCGATCACGACTTTCAGGTGCGCAAGTGCGCGATCCTCGATGTTGACGGGCGTCGACTCGCCGCCGTAGTACAAGGTACCCACGGTGCAACACTTCCTTCTGGCTGGGTGAGTCACACACCCGAGCGGGTGGCGTGCAGCACGACCGAGCTTATCTCTTAGAGCCCTCAGCGTCCCAGCGCAACCTCTCCCGCATATTGCTCCACCGGGCATACGGTGCCTGCATGGTGTATCTGTTGGTCGGAGGACCGAGGGCACGGCAGCTCGTGGATGATCTTCCCCGTGGCTACCGCCTGGTGGCATCCGAAAGCGGATCGGGGGTGGTCACGATCTTCGAGGATCTCGTCGCTGAGGAGGCCGTGTGGACGGGAGCGCCGGAACACGGGCTGTGACCTGGCACCAGGACGCGACGCGGTGAGCCCGGTCGTGTCAGGCTGGGAGCTATGACTGTTCCCACTCTTACGCTCAACGACGGCCACACCATCCCGCAACTCGGCTTCGGCGTCTTCAAGGTCGACCCCGCCGAGACCGAGCGCATCGTCACCGACGCGCTCGAGGTCGGTTATCGCCACATCGACACCGCAGCCGTCTACGGCAATGAGGAGGGTGTCGGCCGTGCGATCTCGGCATCCGGCATCCCCCGTGACGAACTGTTCGTCACCACCAAGCTATGGAATGCCGATCAGGGCACCCAGTCGTCGTTCGACGCGCTGGCGACGAGCCTGGACAAGCTGGGCCTGGACCAGGTGGACCTGTATCTGATCCACTGGCCGCGCCCTGACTTGGACCGCTACGCCGAGACCTGGCGGGCGCTAGAGCAGCTGCGCGACCGGGGACTGACCCGCTCGATCGGCGTCTCGAACTTCCACCGCTCGCACCTCGAGCGCATCCTCGCCGAGTCGGAAACCGTGCCCGCGGTCAACCAGATCGAGCTGCACCCCGCCTTCGCGCAGCGCGAGCTGCGGTCGTTCGCCGAGCCGCTCGGCATCCGCACCGAGGCGTGGGGCCCGCTCGGGCAGGGCAAGTACGATCTGTTCGGCGAGCAGGCGATTGCGGATGCCGCCGCCGCCCACGGCGCCACGCCCGCGCAGGTCGTCATCCGCTGGCACCTGCAGCAGGACATCATCGTGTTCCCCAAGTCCAACTCGCGTGAGCGCATGGCGGAGAACTTCGACGTGTTCGGATTCGAGCTGTCGGAGTCCGAGATGGCCGCGATCGATGCGATCGACCGCGGGCAGCGCGTGGGCGCCGACCCCGACCTCGCGACCTTCTGATCGCCCGGTGAACATGACACGGCCCGGGCGTGAACGCCCGGGCCGTCTTCCCGGTCGGGGTGACCCGAACACCGCGCAACCGGGGTAGTGCACTGCAACGCTAACCCGGATGCGGCCGAAGCGTGCGCGAAGGTGAGAACAATCTCATCGCTCACGCTTGGTTCTCCGCGCGGCGTGCGGTAGCTGTGGCGCCGGAACCGCTGGCCCTAGGCTGAATCACGGCGGCATCCGTCGCCGGGCTTGGGTCGTCCTAGACGCGAAGGAACGCCATGAGCACAACCCCTCCGGGCTGGTATGACGACGGCAGCGGCACCCAGCGGTGGTGGGACGGATCCGCCTGGACCGAGCACGTGCAACCGCAGGCACCCGCCGGCTATCCGGGATACGCCGGCCAGACACCGCAGTCCTCACCGTCCTCCCCGGGGGCCCCGGCGCAGAAGTCGAAGCTGTGGATCGTGTTCGTCGTGCTGGGCGTCGTGGTGATCGGGCTCATCGTGCTGGCCGCCGTGTTCATCCCGCGGATCATCAGCGCACTCGTCCCCACCGAAGGCGCGGCCGGCGGCGACGCGGAACGCGCAGCCATTGTGACCGTCGAGCGTTATGACGAGGCCTGGAACGAAGCGGACTGCGCCCTGTACTTCGCCTCGACCACCGAGGACTACCGCACCGCCGTCGGCATGACCGACTGCGCGGCATTCGAGGCAGAGGCCGAGATCTTCGGTGAATCCACCGATGAGTACGAGATCGCCGTCGATTCGGTGGAGCGGGAGGATGACGTCATCACGGTCATGACGACCGAGACGTTCCTCAGCCTCATCGACGAGAACGACCAGCCGCTGGCGACGCCGGAGGCGGTCTCGACCCCGTACGAGTACACCCTTGTCCCCGCCGGCGACGGCTGGGCCATCGACGACGTCTGGTAAGCGATGCCCTCCTCCCCCCAACGGGCCGAACGTTCGGCCCGGTTCATCTTCGCGTGCCTGGGTATCGGCCTCGGCGCCGGCTTGCTCTCGGGTCTGTTCGGCGTGGGCGGTGGCACCGTCATCGTGCCGTTGCTGGTGCTGCTGCTGCACTTCGACCACCGCCTCGCCGCAGGCACGTCGCTCGCGGCGATCGTGCCGACGGCGACGGTCGGCGTCATCTCCTACGCGCTGAACGACTCGGTCGCGTGGATCCCGGCGCTGATCCTCGCCGTCGCCGCCGTGATCGGCGCGCAGTTGGGCTCGTGGCTGTTGGCGCGGCTGCCGCAGAACGCGCTGCGGTGGGGGTTCGTCGGGTTCCTGGTCGTGGTGATCGTGTCGCTGTTCCTGGTGATCCCGTCCCGCGACGCCGAACTCGTGCTGACGTGGTTCAGCGGAGCGGGCCTGGTCGTGTTGGGGTTCGTCACCGGCATCCTGGCCGGCCTGCTCGGCGTCGGCGGCGGCGTCGTGGTGGTGCCGGCGCTCATGTTGCTGTTCGGCACGAGCGACCTCATAGCCAAGGGCACGTCGTTGCTCATGATGATTCCGACCGCGCTCTCCGGCACGATCGGCAACATCCGCCGCGGCAACGTCGACCTGCTCGCCGCAGCGCTGGTGGGTGTCGCCGCATGCACTACGACGGCCCTGGGCGCCTGGATCGCCACGCTGCTGGACCCCTTCACCGCCAACATGCTGTTCGCGGTGTTCCTCGCCTTCATCGCGGTGCAGATGGCGTTGCGCGCGTGGCGCGGCCGCCGGTCGTGACGCCGCGGCCGCCGCACGCGGCTGTGAAAGGATGGAACGCGTGTCCGTGAATCCCGAGCTCGTCGGTCGTGTCTTCCCGCCGACGACGCCGTACCTCGTGGGGCGTGAGAAGGTGCGCGAGTTCGCCCGCGCCGTTCACGCGACCGACCCGCAGCACACCGACCCCGCCGCCGCGCAGGCACTGGGCTACCCCGACGTGGTCGCCCCGCCGACCTTCGCGATGGTCGTCCAGGACCTCACCCTGCAGCAGCTGCTGGCCGAGCCGGATTCCGGCATCGCGCTGGAGCGCACCATCCACGCGGAGCAGCGTTTCCGCTACACCCGGCCGATCGTGGCCGGTGACGAGATCACCGCGACCCTGAAGGTCGCCACGGTCCGCCCGTTCGGCAAGGGCGCGATGGTCACCAGCGAAGCGGAGATGACCGACGCCACCGGCGCTCACGTCGTCACGGCGACCTCGGTGCTGCTGATCGGGGGAGAGGACGCATGAGCGAACTGACCGTCGGAGACGTCGTCGCCCAGCGCACCGTGCACCTCACTCGCGAGTCGCTGGTGCGGTACGCCGGAGCATCCGGAGATTTCAACCCCATCCACTACAGCGACGCCGTCGCCGAGCGGGTGGGGCTGCCCGGCGTGCTGGCACACGGCATGCTCACGATGGGGCTCGCCGTCGAGACGATCGTGCCGTGGCTCGGTGACGCCGGTCGCATCCTGGAGTACGGCGTGCGGTTCACCCGACCCGTCATCGTCGACGCCGAGAACGGCGCCGACGTGGAGGTCACCGCCACAATCGGTGCCGTGGATGAGCAAACCGCCCGTGTCGACCTCACGGTGACCAGCGGCGGAACATCCGTGCTCGGCAAAGCACAGGTGCGAGTGCGTCTCTGACATGCCAGAACTGACCCCCGTTCCGCTCGCCCAGTTGACGACACTGCGCGCCGGAGGCATCCCCACCCGGCTCATCGAAGCGCACACCCGCGACGAGCTGGTCGACGTCATGCGCACCCTGTGGGCCGACCACGCCGCGTGGCTGGTCGTCGGCGGCGGCTCCAACCTGCTGGTGTCCGACGAGCCCTTCGACGGCACCGTCGTGCTGGTGCGCACGCGCGGCATCGAGCGTGTGCCGTCCCCCCGGGAGGGGCACGTGCGCCTGCGCGTGGAAGCCGGGCACGACTGGGACGCGCTGGTGGCGTACACCGTCGAGGAGGGCCTGGCCGGGATCGAAGCGATGTCCGGCATCCCCGGGACCGCCGGTGCCGCACCGATCCAGAACGTCGGCGCGTACGGCCAGGAGATCGTGCAGACGCTGGTCGAGGTCGAGCTGCTCGACGAAGCCACCGGTGAGATCGAGACCGTGTCCGCCGCCGATCTGGGTCTGGGTTTTCGCACATCGGTGCTCAAGGACCACTACGGAATCGGCGCGGTGCGCCGCGGTGTGATCCTCTCGGTGACGCTGGAACTGGCCGAGGTCGGCCACGGCGACGTGCCGGTGCGGGGTGAGCAGCTGCGGCAGGCGCTGCGCCTGGCTCCGGATGCCGCGGTGTCGCTGGCCTGGGTGCGCGAGACCGTGCTGGCCACCCGCCGCGCGAAGGGGATGGTGCTCGACGACGCCGACCCCGACACCTACAGTGCAGGCTCGTTCTTCCAGAACGCGATCGTCTCGGCCGAGTTCGCCCGCACCCTCCCTGACGAGTGCCCGCGGTGGCCGGTGACCCCGCACGTGCCGACGGTCACGGTGATTCCGCTGGCGACTTTCGACGGGTACATCCCGCCGCCGGTCGTCGCGGAATCCGACGTCAAGGTCAGCGCAGCGTGGCTCATCGAGCACGCCGGACTGACCAAGGGGTTCCACCTGCCGCGGTCCCGTGCCGGACTGTCGACCAAGCACGCGCTCGCGATCACCAACAGGGGATCCGCCACGGCGGAGGAGCTCGCGGAGCTCGCCCGCTTCGTCCTGAACCGCGTGCAGTCCGAGTTCGGCCTGATCCTGCAGCCGGAACCCGTGCTGGTCGGCATCCAGCTGTAGCCGGGCGGGGCGGGTCGCGTTCGCCTGTCCGGCGTCAGGCGAAGAGGTCCTGCAGGCGGTGCATGCCCTCGAGCAACTGCTCATCGCCGAGCGCGTAGGACAGTCGCAGGTATCCGGAGGGGCCGAACGCCTCGCCCGGCACCACGGCGACCTCGGCCTGCTCGAGGATGAGATCGGCCAGTTCCAGGGAGGTCGTCGGGGTGACTCCGCCGTACGTGCGGCCGAGCAGGCCCGTCACGTCGGGGTACGCGTAGAACGCCCCGAGCGGGTTCGGCACGGTGACGCCCTCGATCTTCGACAGTTCCTCGACGATCAGGCGGCGGCGGCGGTCGAAGGCGAGGCGCATCTGCTCCGCCTCGTCCTGCGGTCCGGTCAGGGCCGCCAGCGCGGCACGCTGCGCGATGTTGTTGACGTTGGACGACAGGTGCGACTGCAGGTTGCCGGCGAGCTTGATCGCGTCGGCGGGGCCGACCATCCAGCCCACCCGCCAGCCGGTCATCGCGTAGGTCTTCGCGACGCCGTTGACCAGCAGCGTCTGGCCGGCCAGCTCCGGCACGGCCTCGACGATCGACACGGCACGCACGCCTTCGTAGACGAGGTTCTGATAGATCTCGTCCGTGATCACCCAGATGCCGTGCTCCAGCGCCCACTGGCCGATCTCGGCGGTCTCCTCGGGCGTGTAGACCGACCCGGTCGGGTTCGACGGCGAGACGAACACCAGCACCGTGGTCTTGGCGGTGCGGGCGGCCTCGAGCTGCTCGACGGTGACCTTGTACTCCTGGTCGGCTCCGGCGAACACCTCCACCGGCACGCCGTCGGCCAGCGCGATCGCTTCGGGGTAAGTCGTCCAGTACGGAGCGGGCAGCAGCACCTCGTCGCCCGGGTTCACCACGGCTTGGAACGCCTGGTACACCGCCTGCTTGCCGCCGTTGGTGACGACCACCTGGGCGGGCGTGACCTCCAGCCCGGAGTCGCGCAGCGTCTTGGCCACGATCGCCTCCCGCAGCACGGGCAGGCCGGCCGCCGGGGTGTAGCGGTAGTTCGCGGGGTCGCGCAGCGCTTCGGCGGCGGCATCCACGATGAACTGCGGCGTGGCGAAATCGGGCTCGCCGGCCGCGTACGAGATGACAGGGCGACCGGCCGCCTGCAGCGACTTCGCCTTGGCATCCACCTTCAGCGTCGCGGACTCGGCGATGGCGGACAGCTTGCGGGAAAGAGGAGCTCGATCAGTCACACAACGAGCGTAGCCCGCGGCTGTCTCGGGCTCACCCCGTGCCGTGGCATCCGCCCTCCCTGTCGCCACGACTTCGGAGATCGGCAGTATTTCGGAGTGGATGCCGAGATCGGCACCGGAGACGCGTAGATCTCCGAAGAACTGGCGCGCTGGGCGCGGCGGATGTGCTCACCCCGTGCCGCGGCATCCGCCCGCGACACGCCACGCGGGTCCACCGAATGGAGGACGGCGGCTCCGCCGGAAGACCCCTGGGGAAAGCGGCCGCGGGAGCGCACGCTGGAACCATGGATACAGATGCGGTGCGGGTGCAGAACCTGCGCAAGACCTACGGCGCCGCCGCGGTGGTCGACGACGTGAGCTTCGAGATCGCCCGCGGCGAGACGTTCGCGCTCCTCGGGCCGAACGGAGCAGGCAAGTCGACCACCGTCGAGATCCTCGAGGGCTACCGGCGCCGCACCGGCGGCGAAGTCACGGTGTTGGGCGTGGACCCCGAGTCCGCGGGCCTGGACTGGAAGGCGAAGATCGGCATCGTGCTGCAGTCGACCGGTCAGGCCGGTGCCTACACGGTGCGCGAGCAGCTGCGCCAGTTCGCCGCGTACTACCCCCGCCCGCGCGACGTCGACGAGGTGATCGCCTCGGTCGGACTGGAGAGCCAGGCCGGCACGCGCATCGCGAAACTCTCCGGCGGTCAGCAGCGACGCGTGGATGTGGCCCTGGGCATCATCGGCCGCCCCGAGCTGCTGTTCCTCGACGAGCCCACCACCGGATTCGACCCGCACGCGCGGCGCGAGTTCTGGGAGCTCATCCGCCGACTGCAGGGCGAGGGCACGACGATCCTGCTCACCACGCACTATCTCGACGAAGCGGCGCAGCTGGCCGATCGCGTCGCTGTGATCAACCACGGTCGCCTGCGCGCGATCGGCGCCGTCGCCACGTTCGGCGGTGAGGAGGCACGGATGCCCCGGGTTGTGTGGCGGGAAGGGGGCGTGATGCGCGAAGCGCGCACGGCCACCCCGTGGGAGTTCACCGCAGCGCTCGCCGCTCGCCTGGGCGACGAGCCGGAAGCACTGGAGATCCGCCGGCCTTCGCTCGAGGAGATCTACCTCGGCATGGTCGACGAGCCCGAGACGGCCGAGACCGCCCCGTCCGGCATCGCCACCATCGAAGAGGAGGTCGGACGATGAGCACCATCGCCCTCGGCGCGCACCGCGCCGCCTACGAAGTGCGCGGCTACTTCCGCTCCGGCGACACCCTGTTCTTCACCTTCCTGTTCCCGGTGTTCATGCTCGCGCTGTTCAGCACGATCTTCGACACCGAGGGCGGCATCAGCGGCGGACCGGGGATGCCGGCACTGTCGGCCGCTGAGCTGTACCTGCCCGCCATGCTCGCCGCAGGCCTGCTGCTGTCGGGATTCCAGAACCTTGCGGTGGACATCGCGATGGAACGCTCCGACGGCACGCTCAAACGCCTCGGCGGCACGCCGCTGTCGCCGGTGAGCTACTTCGCCGGCAAGATCGGCCAGGTTCTGGCCACCGGCCTCCTGCAGGCGGCCATCCTCGTCGCCGTCGCCGCGGTCGTGTTCAACGTGCCGTTGCCGTCGAGCCTCGAGGACTGGGGGACGTTCGCGTGGGTGTTCCTGCTCGGGCTGGTCGCATCCGCCCTGCTGGGCATCGCCGTGTCGGCACTGCCCAGATCCGGCCGCAGCGCGAGCGCCGTCGTCGTGCCGATCGCGCTGGTGCTGCAGTTCATCTCGGGCGTCTACATCTTCTTCTGGCAGTTGCCCGACTGGCTGCAGTACGTCGCCAGCGCGTTCCCGCTGGTGTGGATGGCGCGCGGCATGCGGGCGGCGTTCCTGCCCGACGAGTACGCCGCCCTCGAGCCGGGCAACGGCTGGGAGCTCGGCTGGGTCGCGATCGCTCTCGCGCTCTGGCTGGTCATCGGACTGATCATGAGCAGAGCGACGTTCCGGTGGATCCGGCGCGACGCGTAGCCTGGTGCCGACCGGCTCGATGCGCCGCGAGGAGGGCCTGACATGGTGAATCGGCGAGGGTGGGACATCGCGATCCTCGGCGCGGGGATCATCGTCGCCGTGTTCGCAGTGCTGATCTACGACGAAGGCACACCGGGCGAGCAGGCCGTGTCGATCGGCTCGGTCGCCGCCGTCGTGCTGGCCTATCTGCTGCTGGCCCGGCACGAGATCGGTGAGGACCCGCCCACCTGGCGCGTTCCGGTGTTCATCGTCGCGGTCAGCGTCGCGGTGGGCATCGGGGTGTCGGTCAACCCGTTCCTGGCGATGCTGCAGACGATCATCTATCCGCTGGTGTGGATGATCACCGCGAACAACCGGCAGGCGATCGTCGGGTCTGCGCTGCCGGCCCTGGCGATCCTCGTGGGCTTCGCCGCCGGCGAGGACTTCTCGGCGGGCGGCTGGGCTTCGGGGCTGGTCACCGCCGGCTTCTCGCTGCTGTTCGCGGTCGTGTTCGGGCTGTGGATCGCGAGCATCGCCGACAGTGCCGAGGAGCGGGGCCGGTTGCTGGCCGAACTGACGTCGGCTCAGGATGCCGTGCAGGCGCTCAGCCGCGACCGGGGCGCCGCACAGGAGCGGGAGCGCATGGCGCGCGAGATCCACGACACCCTCGCGCAGACGCTCGCCGGTCTCGTGCTGATCGCCGAACGTGCCGGCGGGCAGTACCGGTCGGGCAAAGCGGATGCCGCGATGCAGTCCATCGCCACGGTCGAAGCCGTCGCCCGAGAGGCGCTCGCCGAAGCCCGGGCGCTGGTCGCCCGCACCGCCGCCGTCCCCGCCGAAGCGGCGTTCGATGCGGCGCTGGAGCGGCTGGTCGAGCGGTTCCGGGCCGAGGCGGGGCTGCAGATCGACCTCGATTCCGCCCTGGATGCCGACGTCGACCGTGACGCGCAGGTGGTGATGCTCCGCTGCGTGCAGGAAGCGCTCGCCAACGTCCGCAAGCACGCGGACGCCGCGCGGGCCAGTGTGCGCGTGGCCGCCATGGAGGGCACCGTCGTGCTCCAGGTCATCGACGACGGTCGTGGTTTCGACCCGCTCGCGCCGCGGTCGGGTTTCGGTCTGGATGGCATGGCCGAGCGCATCGCGCTGGCCGGCGGCGCGCTCGACATCCAGGCGCGGCCCGGCGGGGGCACCGCGCTGCGCGTCACGCTGCCGACCTCGAGCGCGGCACACCCGGCGGTGGAACCGGCATGATCCGACTCATGATCGTCGACGACCACCCGGTGGTGCGGGCCGGGCTGGCAGGTCTGCTCTCGGACGAACCGGGGTTCGACGTGGTCGCCGAGGCCGCAGACGGCGACGAAGCTGTGCGCATCGCGGCGGCGACCCGGCCCGACGTGGTGCTGATGGACCTGCGGATGCCGCGCGTCGACGGCGTGGCGGCGACCGCCCGGCTGGTGGGCGGCGCGGCCGGCGACCCCGCACCTCGGGTGCTGATTCTCACGACCTACGAGACCGACGACCAGATCCTCGCGGCGATCGAGGCGGGCGCGAGCGGCTACCTGCTGAAGGCCGCACCGCGGGAGGAGATCGTCGCCGGAATCCGCTCCGTCGCCGCCGGTCAAACGGCGCTGTCGCCGCAGGTGGCGGTGCGACTGGTCGAGCGGATGCGGCGCCCCGAGCCGGAGGCGCTGCTGACTCCTCGCGAGACCGCGGTGCTGCGGCTGGTGGCCACCGGCCACAGCAACAAACAGGTCGCGGTGGCGCTGGGCATCGGGGAATCGACGGTCAAGACGCACCTGCTGCGGGTGTTCGAAAAGCTCGGCGTCGCCGACCGCACCCGCGCCGTGACCCTCGCGATGGAACGCGGGCTGCTCTCGTCGTGACCTGCTGCTGCCGGAGCGGGTTCGGCGTCAGGGGCGCACCTCCAGCACCCGGTTGAACGGCGTCTCGGCGACGCTGCGGAACCGGGTGAATCGCGCGGATCCTCGCCGGGCAGGGCGGGCCGCGGGAGATCAGGGCCGCGGTGCCTCTCCTCGAGAACGACCCCGACCTGCGCCATGACCCACGGCGACAGTCGTGGCTGCTGTTGGCGCCGCTGTTCCTGCGGGACGACACCGACGGTGCGCGGCTGCGTGCGCTGGCCGATGAGGTGCGAGGGGCGGCGGGAGTGGGCGACCTGCCCGCCGTGCTGTTCCACCTGGCGCGGGATCAAGCGACCACGGCGGGGTGGGCGCACGCGGAGGCGACCTATAGCGAGGCGATCCACCTCGCCGCCGACACCGGGCAGGACACCGAGCGAGCGATGTCGCTCGCCGGGCTCGCCGGGCTCGAGTCGCGCGCCGGCAAAGCGGATGCCTGCCGTGCGCATGCCGGCCAGGCGGCGCAGCTGTGCCTTGCGCGCGACATCCACATGGGCCGGGTGTGGGTGCTGTACGCGCTGGGTGACCTGGAGCTGTCGCTGGGCAACGCCGAGCTGGCCGTCGCGCACTTCACCGATCTCGCCGCGCTGCTCGCAGGACTGGGGCTGCAGGATGCCGACCTCGATCCCGCACCCGAGCTCACCGATGCGCTGCTGCGCCTGGGCCGGCGCGCGGAAGCGGAGTCGGTCGCGGCGAGGTTCCTTGCCGCTGCGCGGCGCAAGGGACAGCCGTGGTCGCTCGCGCGCGCACACCGGGGCACCGCGTTGGCGGCATCCGATGACCGGTTCGAGCGCAGCTTCGACGCCGCGCTGGTGCGGCACGACCAAACCCTCGACCGGTTCGAGACGGCGCGCACCCGGTTGGCCTTCGGGGAGCGTCTGCGCCGGGCCGGGCGCCGCGTGGATGCCCGCGTGCAGCTGCGGGCCGCGCTCGCCGAGTTCGGGGACCTGGGCGCCCAGGTATGGCGCGCGCAGGCCGCGGCCGAACTGACGGCCACCGGCGAGCGGGTACAGCAGCCGCAGGCACCCGCGCTGTCGGCGCTCACCCCGCAGGAGCTGCAGGTGAGCGTGCTGCTGGCCGACGGCCGCACGACGCGGGAGGCCGCCGCCGCTCTCTTCCTCAGCCCGAAGACGGTGGAGTACCACCTGCGCAAGGTCTACACCAAGCTCGGCATCGGCTCGCGGGCGCAACTGGCCGAAGCCATCGAACCCGCGAAGTGATCGCGGCGGCGGCGCGGGTCAGAGGTCCAGCGGCCAGGCAGGGTGCAGCTGGATGACGCCGGACGTGGCCATCGGATGCCGCGACGCGAGTTCGATGGCATCCTCCACCGTCTCGCACTCGAGCACGTCGAAGCCGCCGATCAGTTCGTACGCCTCGGCGAACGGTCCGTCGCTGACGATGACCTCCCGCCGACGCCGGCGGATGGTCTTGGCCTCGGTGGCCGGCCGCAGCCGATCGCCTTCGACTGCACGTCCGGTTCCGTAGGCCTCGTCGACCCAGGCCTCGATGGAGACGGGCACCTCCTCGTTGGCTTCCAGATCCGGATCGGTGAGGACCAGCATGAGGTATCGCATCGCACTGCCTTTCGTTTGTGAGTGACGTTACGACAGCGCGTCGAGCAGCGGGCGGCCGAAATCGACATTCCTGCGAACACGGCGGATGCCCCGGACCGGGCGGTCCGAGGCATCCGCTCTCGTTCGAGCGCTCAGCCGAACTGATTCATCGTGTTGTGCTGACCGCCGGCCTTGAGGGCCGCGGCGCCGGCGAAATACTCCTTGTGGGTGTCGCCGATGTCACTGCCCGCCATGTTCTGGTGCTTGACGGTCGCGATGCCCCCACGGATCTCGCGTCGCTGCACCCCCCGCACGTAGGCGAGCATGCCCTCGTCGCCGAAGTAACCCTTGGCGAGGTCATCAGTCGACAAGGCGGCCGTGTGGTAGGTCGGCAGCGTGATGAGGTGGTGGAAGATCCCGGCCCGCGCAGAGCCGTCGCGCTGGAAGGTGCGGATCTTCTCGTCGGCCAGCTGCGCCAGTTCGGTGTCGTCGTACGCGACGTTCATCAGGTCGCTGCGGTCGTAGGCGGAGAGGTCCTTGCCCTGTTCGGCGAGCAGGTCGTAGGCCTGCTGGCGGAAGTTGAGAGTCCAGTTGAACGACGGGCTGTTGTTGTACACGAGCTTCGCGTTCGGGATCTCCTCGCGGATCGCGTCGACCATGCCGGCGATCTGCTCCACGTGCGGCTTCTCCGTCTCGATCCACAGCAGGTCGGCGCCGTTGCGCAGCGACGTGATGCAGTCCAGCACGACACGCTGCTCACCGGTTCCGGGGCGGAATTGGTAGAGGTTGCTCGGGAGCCGCTTGGGGCGCAGCAGCGTGCCGTCGCGCTTGATGACGACGTCACCGTTGCCGAGATCGGCGTCCGAGACCTGTTCGACATCCAGGAACGCGTTGTACTGGTCGCCCAGGTCGCCGGGTTCCTGCGTGACGGCGAGCTTCTGCGTGAGGCCTGCGCCGAGCGAGTCGGTGCGTGCGACGATGATGCCGTTGTCGATGCCCAGCTCGAGGAACGCGTAACGCACCGCGTTGAGCTTGGCGATGAAGTCCTCGTGCGGAACGGTGACCTTGCCATCCTGATGGCCGCACTGCTTCTCCTCGGACACCTGGTTCTCGATCTGGATGGCGCAGGCGCCCGCCTCGATCATCTTCCTGGCGAGCAGGTACGTTGCCTCGGGGTTGCCGAAGCCGGCGTCGATGTCGGCGATGATCGGCACGACGTGGGTCTCGTACGTGTCGATCTGCGACTGGATGAATTCGGCCGCGGTCTCATCGCCGGCCGACCGCGCTGTGTCGAGCCGCGTGAAGAGCAGATCGAGTTCGCGGGCATCGGCCTGGCGCAGGAACGTGTAGAGCTCTTCGATCAGGGCCGGCACCGAGGTCTTCTCGTGCATCGACTGGTCGGGGAGCGGGCCGAACTGCGAGCGGAGCGCGGCGACCATCCACCCCGAGAGGTAGAGATACCGCTTGTTCGTGGTCTTGAGGTGCTTCTTGATCGAGATCAGCTTCTGCTGACCGATGAAGCCGTGCCAGACGCCGAGCGACTGGGTGTAGACCGACGAATCGACGTCGTACTCGGCCATGTCGCGGCGCATGATGTCGGCGGTGTACTGCGCGATCTCGAGTCCCGTCTTGAAGCGGTTCTGGGCCCGCATGCGAGCCACGGACTCGGGGTTGATCGCATCCCATGCGGAGCCGTACTCCACCTTGAGTGCCTGGATGGCGTCGATGTCGTCCTGGTAGGCGGTCATTTCTTTCCCTTCAGTGGGCTGACGGTGGGGACTACTCGGATTCGACGAGGAATCGCGAGTAGGCCGAGAGGGTGAGGAAGGCCGGGAAGTCCTGGCCGAGGGCGACATCGCGGAAGACGGCCGCGGCGTCGTCGAACCGGTCGTCGTCGCGCCGCTCGACCTCGCCGAGCACCTCGCTGATGAGCGCCTCGATGTACTCACGGGTGATGCGGTCGCCCTCGGCGGTGGAAAGGCCCTGGTGGATCCACTGCCACACCTGCGAGCGGGAGATCTCCGCCGTCGCGGCATCCTCCATCAGGTTGTCGATCGCGACGGCGCCCAGGCCCCGCAGCCAAGCCTCGATGTAGCGGATCGCGACCGACACGTTGTCGCGCACGCCCTGGGCGGTGATGGGGCGCCCGATGCGCACGTCGATCAGGTCGGCGGCGGTGACGGTCACCTCGGGGCGCTGGCGGTCCACCTGGTTGGGGCGGTCGCCGAGCACCGCGTCGAACTCGGCCCGGGCCACCGGGATGAGGTCGGGGTGGGCCACCCACGTGCCGTCGAAGCCGTCGCCGGCCTCGCGCTTCTTGTCGGCGGCGACCTTCTCGAACGCGCGCTGGGTCACCTCGGGGTCACGCCGGTTGGGGATGGAGGCGCTCATCCCGCCGATGGCGAATGCGCCGCGGCGGTGACACGTCTGCACGAGCAGCTCGGTGTAGGCCCGCATGAACGGCACCGTCATCGTGACCTCACTGCGGTCGGGGAGGACGAACCGTGCCCCGCGGCCGCGGTAGTTCTTGATGATCGAGAAGATGTAGTCCCAGCGGCCGGCGTTCAGGCCCGCGCAGTGGTCGCGCAGCTCGTAGAGGATCTCCTCCATCTCGAACGCCGCGGGCAGCGTCTCGATGAGCACCGTCGCGCGGATCGTGCCGTGCGGGATGCCGATGTACTGCTCGCTGAAGGTGAAGATGTCATCCCACAGCTTGGCCTCCTCGCTCGATTCGAGCTTGGCGATGTAGACGTAGGGGCCGCGTCCGTTCGCGATCAACTGGGCGGCGTTGTGGAAGAAGTACAGGCCGAAGTCGACGAGGGAGCCGGAGGCCGCCATCTCGCGGCCGAAGCGGTCGGTGAAGCGGAGGTGATGCTCGGTCAGGTGCCAGCCGCGAGGCCGCATCACGATCGTCGGGGTGCGCTCGGCGGTGACCTCGTAGCGCTTGCCCTCGGGGCTTGTGAACGCCAGTTCGCCCCGGATCGCGTCTCGCAGGCTCAACTGCCCTTCGATGACGTTCTTCCAGGTGGGGCTCGTCGCGTCCTCCTGATCGGCCAGCCATACCTTCGCACCCGAGTTGAGTGCGTTGATCGTCATCTTGGGGTCGGTGGGGCCGGTGATCTCCACGCGGCGGTCCTCCAGACCCGGTCCCGCCCCGGCGACCTGCCATGATCCGTCCTCACGGATGTGGCGGGTGTCGTCGCGGAAGCGCGGGTCGTGCCCGTTGCCGATCTCGAAGCGGCGACGGAGGCGATCGGCGAGCCTGTCGTGCCGACGCGCGCCGAAGCGGTGGTGCAGGTCGGTGAGGAACGCGAGGGCTTCGGGGGTGAGGACCTCGTCGTAGCGGGGGCCCATGCGGCCGGCGACCGCGATCGTCGGCTCGGAGGTCTGGATGGAGATGGGGCCGGTGCGCGTACGCATCGGGGTGGCCGTTGCAGGTGTCATGTCCTGTCCTCCTATGAACGAGTGCGGAAGGTCGTACCTCCACTATTCGGTGAACTTCGACCCCGCAAACGACCAGGAGTGAGGTGAACTTTCGGGATACTTCTGCTTTCGTGACAGAATCCCGGCATGACCACGCATCTCGACGGCGAGACCGGGCCCGTCACCGCAGACGATGAGGAGATGGACCCGCTGACGATGGGCCGGCGCATCCGGCAGTTGCGCACTGCGCGGGGGATGACCCTCGACGAACTCGCACGTGCTGTCGCGCGCGCGCCCAGCCAGCTGTCGATGATCGAGAACGGCCGGCGTGAGCCCAAGCTCACCCTGCTGCGTGCGATCGCGCGGGCGCTGGACACGTCGCTGGACGCGCTGCTGGAGAGCGAGCCGCTGGACGAGCGCTCGACACTGGAGATCCAGCTGGAGCGGGCGATGAGCGGGCAGACGTTCCAGGCGCTGGGGATCGCGCCGTTCCGGGTCGGCAAAACCGTGCCCACCGAGGTGCTGAAGGCGATGATGGCGCTGCAGGGCGAGATCGAGCGCCTCCGCGATGAGCGGTCGGCCACCCCCGAAGAGGCGCGCCGCGCGAACGTGGCGCTGCGGCGGCTGATGCGCACGCAGAACAACTACTTCCCCGACCTGGAACAGCACGCCCGCGGCATCCTGGACGCCGTCGGGCACCCCGGTGGACCGATCACGCAGCGCACGGCATCCGACATCGCCGCGCACCTCGGCTTCACGCTGCACTACGTGCCGGATCTGCCGCAGACCACCCGCAGCGTGGCCGACATCAAGAACGGCCGGCTGTACCTGTCCAGCCGCGTGACCGCCAAGGCGGACCCGCGCACCGCCGTGCTGCAAGCGCTGTCCAGTCGCATCCTCGGCCACTCCGAGCCGCACAGCTATGCCGAGTTCCTGCGCCAGCGGGTCGAGACGAATTACCTCACCGGGGCGCTGTTGATCCCCGAAGCCCACGTCGTGCCGGCGCTGCACGATGCCAAGCAGCGCCGGGCGCTGTCGATCGAGGACCTGCGGGACACCTATTCGGTGTCGTACGAGACAGCCGCGCACCGGTTCACGAACCTCGCGACGATGCACCTGGACATTCCGGTGCACTTCCTCAAGGTGCACGAGTCGGGCACGATCACCAAGGCGTACGAGAATGACGACGTCAACTTTCCGACCGACCGCCTCGGCTCCATCGAGGGGCAGCTGTGCTGTCGCAAGTGGACCAGCCGCGTCGTGTTCGACGTCGACGACCACTTCAATCCGTACTACCAGTACACCGACACCGGCAACGGCACGTACTGGTGCACCGCGCGCGTGGAGGCATCCAGCGAAGGCGCTCACTCGGTGAGCGTGGGGGTGCGCTTCGACGACACCAAGTGGTTCCTCGGGCGCGACACCACCAACCGCGGGGTGTCGAAGCATTCCGTCGAGGTGTGCTGCCGGCGTGCCCCGGCCGACCTCGAGTCCGCGTGGCGCGAGCAGTCGTGGCCGAACGTGCGCACGCCCCGCACCCTGCTGGCGACGCTGCCGACAGGGGCGTTCCCCGGGGTGGACACGACCGAGGTGTACGAGTTCCTCGAGGCCCACGCCCCCCGCTGAGCCTGCCGCCCTGCGGGGCGCCCCCGCCCGCCGCTCCGGTGTCACTCGCGCACAGTCCCGTGCCGCGGCATCCGCCATTCGTGACACTCGAGCCCGCGCTCGGTCGCGCCGCGCCGCGCGGGCGCTCGGTCGTCGCGAACGCACCCCTGAGCGCGCGCGGAAGGGTCGGATGCGACGACCGAGATTCCAGGTAGGGGAGCCCAGGCGCTCGGTCGTCGCAAATGCGCGCTCGAGTGCGCCCGGGAGGGCCGGATGCGACGACCGAACGACCCCCGGGTTACGGGCCGCGCGACGGCCGCCGGGTCAGCCGAGCGCGGCGAAGGCGGCCCACAGCTCGGCGCGGAACGCGAACGCCGCCAGATCCCGCCCGAGCACGGCCTCGGCCGCGGCCAGCCGGGTGCGCACGGTGTGCCGGTGCACCCCGAGAGCGCGCGCCGCGGCCTCGTGCGAGCAGTCGGCATCCAGCCACGCGCGCAGGGTCGGCACCAGCGACGTCGCGTGGGCGGCGTCGTGTGCCACCAGCGGTTGCAGCAGCGCCGACGCGAGCGCCCGGCCTTCGTGAGTGGACAGCGCAGAGAGGATGCCGGTGCGCGAGGCATCTGCGAAGTGCGTCACCCCTCGTCCGCCGCGGTCGCGGGCGACGCGGGCCTGCTGGAGCGCGGCGTCGAACCCGTCGTACCCGGTCGGCGCGGAGACCCCGAGGGCCAGCGCGAACAGCGTCGCGACCTCATCGAGGATCTCCGTCTCCGCCGCGGCGACAGCCAGCACCATGCCGTCGTCGCCCTGCCCGTAGAACAGTGCGCCGCGTCGCTCGTCGGCACGCAACTCCAGCAGTTCGCCGAGGGCGTCGGATGCCGCGGCGGCATCCGTGACCGCCACGACGATCGGGGCGACCGGCATCGGCCCCCACGCGTCGCGCGAGATGCGCCTCGCCAGTCCCGGGTCGCCGGTGCGCAGCGACTGCAGCATCCCGGTGCGCAGCACGTCGCGCGCCCGTCCCAGTCGCTGATGCTGCTCGAGCGCGAGGCTGGCCATGGAGATCACCGACGTCACGACGTCGCGGCCTTCACGGTCCAGGTCACCCGCCGCGATCGCCACCACGCCGCGCAGCCTCCCGCCGCGGCCGAGGGTCTGCAGGGTGAACGCACGCCCGTCGCGCCGCAGCGACGAACCGGCGCGGGCACCGCGCCGCAGCACGGCGCCGACCTCATCGTGCACGCTCCGTGCAGCGTCGGCGTCGAGCGCGTCCGCGGGATGCTCACGCACCAGCTCGCCGGCCGCGTCGTACATGCCCACCCAGGTGTTCAGCTGGCGCGCCAGCTCGCCGATCGTGGCACCCAAGCCGTCGGGGCGCAGCGCCGCCAGCGAGATCGCCCGCTGCGCGGCCAGCGCCCAGCTGCGCCGGGCGTACGCCTGCGCCGCGATCGTCTCGGCGTTCGCGCGGGCGACCGCGATGAACGGCGTGTCATACGGCACCTCGAACAGCGGCATCCCGGCGTCCCGGCACGCCCGCTCCAGGGCGGGTGGGATGCCGGTGCGGGCGACCTCGGTACCGAAGCCGAGCCCGGCGACGGCGCGGCCGCTCAGCCGCCGCACGTAGTCGACGTACGGCTGCGCGTCCACGTCGCCGGCGGCGGCGAACTGGGTGCCGGTGGTCAGCAGCACGAGGTCGTCGGCCAGGAACGGGGTGGGGTCGGCCAGGTCCGAACCGTGCACCCAGCGGATCGGGCGATCCAGGGCGTCGCCCGGCAGATCGTGCACGTCGGACGCGAGCCGCAGGCGCAGTTCCCGCCTTCCCAGCAACGCCCCCAGCGTCGGTTCGAGGTCGGCTGTGGCCGCCACGGCACGCTCCGCTCTTATACGCCAGGTATAGCAATTGCCATGAAATATACCGCGTGGCGAGTGTCGTGACGCCCGCAGGCTCCTACGCTCGCCCCATGACCCTCATCGACGCGACCCCCACGACGCCGCAGGGCGGACCCGGCCTGCCGCAGGTGCGGCGGCTGACCACCGCCATCCCCGGACCCCGCTCGCAGCAGATCCTCGAGCGCAAGGCCGCGGCGGTCCCGGCGGGAGTCGGGCACACCGTGCCGATCGCGGCGGTCGCCGCCGGCGGCGGGGTGGTCGTCGACGCCGACGGCAACTCGCTCATCGACCTGGGTTCGGGCATCGCGGTGACCACGGTCGGATCTGCCCACCCGAAGGTCGTCGAGGCCATCACGGCGCAGGCGTCGCAGTTCACCCACACCTGCTTCATGATCTCGCCATATGAGTCGTACATCGCCGTCGCCGAGGCGCTCAACCGCCTCACCCCTGGTGACCACGCCAAGAAGAGCGCCCTGTTCAACTCCGGCGCGGAAGCGGTCGAGAACGCGGTGAAGATCGCCCGCAAGTACACCGGCAAGCAGGCCGTCGTCGCGTTCGATCACGGTTACCACGGCCGCACCAACCTGACGATGGCGCTGACGGCGAAGTCGATGCCCTACAAGAGCGGGTTCGGGCCGTTCGCCCCCGAGGTCTATCGCGCCCCGGCGTCGTACCCGCTGCGCGATGGGCTGAGCGGACCGGATGCCGCGGTGCGGGCGATCGGGCTCATCGAGAAGCAGATCGGCGCCGACAACCTCGCCGCCGTCATCATCGAGCCGATCCAGGGCGAGGGCGGCTTCATCGTGCCCGCCGACGGGTTCCTGCCGGCGATCGCCGACTGGTGCCGCGACAACGGCGTGGTCTTCATCGCCGACGAGGTGCAATCCGGGTTCGCCCGCACCGGCGCGATGTTCGCCAGCGAACTGTTCGGCATCGTCCCGGACCTGGTCACGACGGCCAAGGGAATTGCGGGGGGCATGCCGCTGGCCGCCGTGACCGGCCGGTCCGAGATCATGGATGCCGCCCATGCCGGGGGCCTGGGCGGCACCTACGGCGGCAACCCGGTGGCGTGCGCCGCCGCCCTGGCCGCGATCGACGCGTTCGAGAACGACGGCCTCATCGAACGGGCTCAGCAGATCGAGCAGATCCTGCTGAGCCGCCTGGAGGCCATCGCGGCCGCCGATCCGCGCATCGGCGAGGTGCGCGGCCGCGGCGCGATGATCGCCGCCGAGTTCGTCGACCCCGCCACCGGCGCCCCCGACGCGGCGCTGACCGGAGCGGTCGCGAAGGCGTGCCTGGCCGAAGGGGTGATCGTGCTCACGTGCGGCACGTACGGCAACGTGATCCGCTTCCTGCCACCGCTGTCGATCCCCGACGAGCTGCTCCACGAGGGTGTGGACGTCGTGGCATCCGCGCTCGCCGCACGATGACATCGACCTGACGGCCCACCGAAGGAACCCGCATGACTGAGATCACCCGAGACGTCGTCATCGTCGGGGCCGGTGTTGCCGGCCTCACCGCCGCCAACGAGCTGCGCAAGGCCGGGTTGTCCGTCGCCGTCCTGGAGGCCCGCGACCGCGTGGGCGGGCGGCTGTGGACCGACACGATCGACGGGGCCATGCTGGAGATCGGCGGCCAGTGGGTGTCACCAGATCAGGACGCGCTCATCGAGACGCTCGCCGACTTGGGCCTGGAGACTTTCAATCGCTACCGCGAGGGCGAGAGCGTCTACATCGGCCCCGACGGCACTGCTTCCCGCTTCACCGGTGAGGCGTTCCCCGTCGCCGCCGACACCGAGCGCGTGATCGCGGAGATCACCGAGCGACTGGACGCGATGGTCGCCGAGATCGACCCCGACCGGCCCTACGCCCACCCGAGGGCGCAGGAATGGGACACGATCTCGTGGGACGCCTGGCTGCGGTTGCAGACCGACGACGACGAAGCGGTGCGCAACCTCGCGTTCGCCACCGGGTCGGCGATGCTCACCAAGCCCACGCACGCGTTCTCGCTGCTGCAGTCGCTGCTCATGGCCGCGAGTGCGGGCAGCTACTCGAACCTCGTCGACGCGGATTTCATCCTCGACAAGCGGGTCGTGGGCGGGCTGCAGCAGGTGCCGCTGCTGCTGGCCGAGCGTCTCGGCGACGACGTGTTCCTGGGCCAGCCGGTGCGGACGCTGGCGTGGTCGGATGCCGGTGTGACCGCGACCGCGGACGGCATGACGGTGCGGGCGCGCGCGGCGATCCTCGCCCTTGCCCCCGTGCTCTACAACCGCATCTCGTTCGTCCCGGCGCTGCCGCGGCTGCAGCACCAGATGCACCAGCACCTGTCGATGGGGTTCGTCATCAAGGTGCACGCCGTGTACGACCGTCCGTTCTGGCGCGAGCGGGGCCTGTCGGGTACCGCGTTCAGCCCCTACGAGCTGGCGCACGAGGCGTACGACAACACCAACCACGGCGACGAGCGGGGCACGCTCGTGGGCTTCGTCTCCGACCGCAACGCCGACGATGTCTTCCGCCTCAGCGCCACCGAGCGCAAGGAGCGCATCCTCGAGTCGCTGTCGCACTACTACGGCCCCGACGCGAAGAACCCGGTCGTGTACTACGAGAGCGACTGGGGGAGTGAGGAGTGGACGCGGGGTGCGTACGCGGCCAGCTTCGACCTGGGCGGCCTGCACCGCTACGGCGCCGATCTGCGCACGCCGGTCGGCCCGATCCGCTTCGCGTGCAGCGACCTGGCGGGTGCCGGCTACCAGCACGTGGACGGCGCGATCCGCATGGGACGGCTCGCGGCGCAGGGCATCATCGAGGGGAGTCGCTCATGACCGCACACATCGTCGTGGGCTACACCGCCACCAAGGCAGGGCGCGATGCGGTGGCCTTCGCGTCACGGCTGGCCGCGGCATCCGCCGCCGAGCTCGACATCGTGATCGTGCTGCCCTCCGACGGGCGCAGCGTCATCACACCGCCGGATGCCGGGTACGACCGGTACCTGCGGGAACAGGCCGACACCTGGCTGGCCGAGGCCGCCGCCGGGGTGCCCGACTCCGTCGTGCACCGCGAGCAGGCCCGCTACGCCGACTCGTTCGCCGAGGGTCTGATCGACATCGCCGGTGAACTCGGCGCCGGTCTGATCGTCGTGGGCGCCGCGAACGGCGGTTCCCGCGGCCGCCACCGGCTGGGATCCACCACGACGCAGCTGCTGCACTCCTCCGACGTGCCGGTCGTGCTGGTGCCGCGGGGGGCGCGCAAGGTCGCCCCCGAGGTCGGCATCAGCCGGCTGACGGTCGCCGTCGGCACACGCCCCGGCGCGGAGGCCCTGATGGCCGAGGCCGTGACGCTGTCGCGGGCGACCGGCGCACCGCTGCGCCTGCTGTCGCTGGTGACGGTGGATCTGCCGCCCTCGGTGGACACCGGCGTGATCCGCATCGCCGGGGCTGCCCACGCCG
The DNA here is from genome assembly GCF_024623575.2 of Microbacterium sp. zg-YB36. Taxonomy (NCBI): domain Bacteria; kingdom Bacillati; phylum Actinomycetota; class Actinomycetes; order Micrococcales; family Microbacteriaceae; genus Microbacterium; species Microbacterium sp. zg-YB36. The sequence continues at coordinate 1,446,306 of NZ_JANJFD020000001.1, read as the reverse complement.
AAGAGGTGCTCGCCGAGACGCGGCAGGCGCTCCCCGGCGGGGTCGAGGCCGAGGCAGTCGCAGCGCGCGGGGCGAGCATCGAAGAGGCAGTGACCCACCTCGACTGGCAACCGGGCGAAGTCATCCTGGTCGGCTCCAGCCGGCTCGCCCAGCCGCGGCGGCTGTTCCTCGGCTCCACGGCAGCGAAGATGCTGCACGAAGTCCCGGTGCCGATGGTCGTCGTGCCTCGCACCCGCACCCGCGAAGGAGCAGGAGCAGGAGCATGAGCCAGCAAGAACGCACTGCAGGCGACACCACGACCGGCGGCCTGTCCAAGAAGGGCCTGAGCGCCGGCACGGTCGGGCTGCTCGGCGCGATCGTCATCGGGATCTCCTGCATCGCCCCCGCCTACACCCTCACCGCGGCGTTGGGGCCGACGGTGTCGGAGGTCGGCTTCCAGGTGCCGGCGATCATCCTCGTCGGGTTCATCCCCATGCTGCTGGTGGCGTTCGGCTACCGCGAGCTCAACAAGCAGATGCCCGACGCCGGCACGTCCTTCACCTGGGGTGCCCGCGCGTTCGGGCCGTGGGTGGGCTGGATGGCAGGGTGGGGACTGATCGCCGCGATGATCCTGGTGCTGTCGAACCTGGCGGGGGTCGCGGTGGACTTCCTGTTCCTGCTGATCGATCAGATCGCCGGCAGCCCCGGGACGATCGCGGCGCTCGCCGCCGAACCGGGAATCAACGTCGCGGTGTGCCTGCTGTTCATGGTCGGGGCGACGTTCGTGTCCTACCGCGACATGCAGACCACGCAGAAGCTGCAGTACGTGCTGGTCACATTCCAGGTCGTGGTTCTGGTGATCTTCGCCATCGCCGCGTTCGTGCACGTCGCCGGCGGCAGCGCGTTCGACGCCAGCCCGGTGGAGCTTTCCTGGTTCAACCCGTTCGCCGTCGGCGACCTCGCCGCGGTGGTGGCGGGCCTTTCGCTGTCGATCTTCATCTTCTGGGGGTGGGATGTCACCCTCACCATGAACGAGGAGACCAAGGACCCCGAGCGCACCCCCGGCCGGGCAGCGACGCTGACCGTCGTCACGATCGTGGTGCTGTATCTGCTGCTTGCTATCGCGCTGCTGTCGTTCGCCGGCATCGGCGACGGCGAACTGGGGCTCGGAAACCCCGACATCCAGGACAACGTGTTCTTCTTCCTGTCGGGACCGATCCTGGGGCCCCTGGCGTTCCTGGTCTCCCTCGCGGTGCTCACCAGTTCCGCGTCGTCGCTGCAGTCCACGTTCGTCGGGCCATCCCGCACGCTCCTGGCGATGGGGCACTACGGCGCGCTGCCGAAGCAATTCGCCACCGTCAGCCCCCGGTTCTTCACGCCCGGGTTCGCCACCGTTGTGTCGGCGGTCGTGGCATCCGGCTTCTACGCCGTCATGCGTTTCGTCAGCGAGAACGTGCTGTGGGACACCATCACGGCGCTGGGCATGATGATCTGCTTCTATTACGGCCTGACGGCGTTCGCGTGCGTCTGGTACTTCCGCAAGCAGTGGTTCGATTCGGCCCGCTCGTTCTTCTTCACGCTGCTGTTCCCGCTCGTGGGCGGGGTGAGCCTGGCGGCGCTGTTCGTCATCACCCTGCGCGACAGTATGGAAGCCGACTACGGCAGCGGCTCGAATATCGCCGGCGTCGGGCTGGTGTTCATCCTGGGCGTGGCGATCATCCTGCTCGGGATCGTGATCATGGTGTGGCAGGCCATCAAGCGGCCCGCCTTCTTCCGCGGCGAAACCCTCTCAATCGATGCCCCGCCGAGCCTGCGCCGGGCAAAGCACAACCGAACTGGAGTCACATGATGACCGCAGCGAACGAAGCGAACCTGCTCGAACGGGTTCCGGCCCGCCTGTTCATCGACGGGGAGTGGACGGATGCCGCCGGCGGCCGCACCTTCGCGGTGCGCGACCCCGCCACCGGCCAGGTCATCCGCGAGATCGCGGACGCCTCGCCCGAAGACGGCATCCGTGCCCTCGACGCCGCCGTCGCCGCGCAGGACGCGTGGGCGGCGACGGCGCCGCGCACGCGCAGCGAGATCCTGCGGCGCGCGTTCGACCTGGTGCAGGAGCACAAGGAGGACCTCGCGCTGCTGATGACGCTGGAGATGGGAAAGCCGCTGGCCGAAGCCCGCGGCGAGGTGGGGTACGGCGGCGAGTTCCTGCGCTGGTTCAGCGAGGAGGCGGTGCGCATCGCCGGCCGCTACGGACTGAACCCCGAGGGCACCGGGCGGATGATCGTCTCGCAGCGCCCCGTCGGGCCGTCGTTCTTCATCACACCGTGGAACTTCCCGCTCGCGATGGCCACCCGCAAGATCGCTCCCGCGCTGGCAGCGGGGTGCACCGTGGTGATCAAGCCTCCCGAGCTCACGCCGCTGACGACGCTCTTCTTCACGCAGCTGCTGGTGGAGGCGGGTGTGCCCGCCGGGGTGGTCAACGTCGTCACGACGACGACCTCTGCCGATGTGTCGGGCCCGATCATCGCCGACCCGCGGCTGCGCAAGCTCTCGTTCACCGGGTCGACCCCGGTGGGACGCAAGCTCATCGCGCAGGCGGCGGAGGGGGTGCTGCGGGTGTCGATGGAGCTGGGCGGCAACGCGCCCTTCGTCGTGTTCGACGACGCCGACCTCGACAAGGCGGTCGACGGGGCGATACTGGCGAAGTTCCGCAACATCGGGCAGGCCTGCACCGCGGCGAACCGGTTCATCGTGCACGCCGCGGTCGCCGAGGAATTCACCCGCCGGGTGACCGAGCGGGTCACCGCGATGCCGGTCGGTCGCGGCACCGAGGACGGCGTGCAGATCGGCCCCCTCATCGACGACAAGGCGGTCGCGAAGGCGACCGAACTGGTGGCGGATGCCGTCTCGCGCGGTGCCCGCGTGCTCACCGGCGGCAACTCCATCGACGGCCCCGGCACCTTCTACCAGCCGACCGTGGTCGCCGGCGTCCCCGCCGGCAGCGCGATCCTGAGCGAGGAGATCTTCGGCCCGGTGCTGGCGATCGCCACCTTCACCGACGAGGACGAAGCCGTGCGCCTGGCCAACGACACCGAGTACGGCCTGGTGTCGTACGTCTTCACGCAGGATCTCGCCCGCGGACACCGGATGATCGACCGCCTCGAGACGGGCATGATGGGCCTGAACGTCGGGGTCGTCTCCAACGCCGCCGCGCCGTTCGGCGGGGTCAAGCAATCCGGTGTCGGGCGCGAAGGCGGCCTCGAAGGCATCCACGAATACCTCTCCACCAAGTACACGCTGATCCCCGTCGACTGACCGGGGGAACGGAGCATCATGAGCACGTATGCGGTCGTCAACCCGGCCACGGGCGAGACCCTCGCCACCTACCCCACTGCGACCGCGGATGAGGTGGAATCCGCCCTCGCCGCCGCCGACGCGGCCTACCGCGGCTGGCTGCGCCGGTCATCGACCGCCGAGCGGGCGCGGCTGCTGCGCCGCGTCGCCGAACTGCACCGCGAGCGCCGTGACGACCTCGCCGCGATCATCGTGCGTGAGATGGGCAAGCCCCTGGCCGCCGCGGAGGGCGAGGTGGACTTCGCCGCCGACATCACCGAGTACTACGCCGACCACATCGACCAGATCACCGGGGACACCCCGGTGGACATCCTGGGGGAGGGCACCGCTGTCATTCGCAGGGCGCCGCTGGGCGTGCTGCTGGGGATCATGCCGTGGAACTTCCCGTACTACCAGGTGGCCCGCTTCGCTGCCCCCAACATCGCGCTGGGTAACGCGATCCTGCTCAAGCACGCCTCGCAGTGCCCGCAGTCGGCCGCCGCGATCGCCGAGATCTACGCCGATGCAGGCTTCCCTGCGGGGGTGTACACCGACCTGCGGCTCACCAACGAACAGGCGGCCGAGGTCATCGCCGACCGACGGGTGCAGGGCGTCTCCGTCACCGGGTCCGAGCGCGCCGGCGCCGCCGTGGCGGAGGTCGCCGGCCGCAACCTGAAGAAGGCCGTGCTCGAACTCGGCGGCTCGGACCCGTTCCTGCTGCTGTCCACCGACGACCTCGACCAGGTGGTGCAGGCGGCCGTCGACGCGCGGCTGGACAACGTCGGGCAGTCCTGCAACGGCGCCAAGCGCTTCCTCGTCGTGGACGAGCTGTATGACGCGTTCCTGGAGAAGTTCACCGCGGCCATGGCGGCAGCAACCGTGGGCGACCCGTTCGCGGAGGACACCGTGCTGGGCCCGCTGTCGTCGGTGACCGCCGCCGAGCGCCTCGCCGACCAGGTCGACCGCGCCGTCGCGCAGGGGGCGACGCTGGTCACCGGGGGCACCCGCGATGGCGCGTTCTACCCCGGCACCGTACTCACCGGGGTCACGCCGGACATGGATGCCTATCAGGAGGAGTTCTTCGGACCCGTCGGCGTGGTCTACCGCGTCGCGGACGAGGACGAGGCCGTCCAGATCGCCAACGACACCGGGTTCGGACTCGGCTCCTACGTCTTCACGACGGATCCCGCGCAGGCCGAACGCGTGGCCGACCGGATCGAAGCGGGCATGGTCTACGTCAACCTCGTGCTCGCCGACTCGCCGGAGTTGCCTTTCGGCGGGGTCAAGCGCAGCGGCACCGGACGCGAACTGGGCCTGCTCGCAGCAGACGAGTTCGTCAACAAGAAGCTCATCCGGGTGGCGCCGGGTGCGGCGGGTGGGGACGGCGGGGCGTAAAGCACTGGCATCCGCGCCCCCTCCACGCTTGGATGTGGGCATGGACCAGACGCAGGAACCCGTTGCCGCCCTGTCCGACCAGGAATGCTGGGACAAGCTCGCCCAGCAGGAGCTCGGCCGCATCGTCACGCACGTCCACGACGTGATGGACATCTTCCCGGTGAACTACGTCGTCGCCGACGGGGCGATCCTGTTCCGCACCGCGCCGGGGAGCAAGCTGTTCGAGCTCAGCGTGAACGACGAGGTGCTGTTCCAGGTCGACGATCACACCGATGTCGACGCGTGGAGCGTGGTCGCCCGCGGCCGTGCCCGCGTGCTGGACACCAGCGATGAGGTGCGCGCCGCCGACGCGCTGGCGCTGCGGCCGTGGGTGCCCACGCTGAAGTACCACTATGTGCGGATCGATCCGCACGTGCTGTCGGGGAGGGCCTTCCAGCGGTGGCCGGAACCAGACCGCTACGGCATCGCAGATTACTGATCCCGGCCGCCGCCGGCCCCGGGTGATTCGCTGGGCAGTGAAGGCATGCCGTACACTGGGATGTGCAGTCGAAATCTGCATTCTTTCGCCGTGCCCGCCGACGGGAAGCCCCGCAGCGACACGACAGGAGTGCGATTTCACCCAAGACCTCCGGGTCTTAGGGCGGTAGCTCAATTGGCAGAGCAGCGGTCTCCAAAACCGCAGGTTGCAGGTTCGATTCCTGTCCGCCCTGCGCGTCAGCACATGCTGGCACACCAAGGTCACTAACAGGCGGAGTTGATGGTCCAGGACGAATCGAAGGGCGAGGTCGTCGAGACCGGCGATGCTCCGCGCGTCGCCCCCAGCGACACGCCGCGCTCGAAGAAGCCCAACTTCTTCCAGCGCATCGCCAACTTCTTCCGGCGCATCGCCAACTTCTTCCGCGAGGTCTTCGCGGAGCTCCGCAAGGTCGTGACCCCGACCCGCCAAGAACTCCTGAAGTTCACGGGGGTCGTGCTCGGATTCGTCGTCGTCATGATGGCGATCGTCTACGGTCTCGACTGGGTGTTCACCTGGGTCGTCCAGATCGTCTTCGGCGTCCCGAGCTGAGCCGCGCAGACGTACGCAATCCGGTGACCTCGGCTGAGATGTCACCGGAACCACGAACGGAAGAGAACCCAAGTGACTGAAAAATATGTCGACGACGCCGACTGGGCGACCGCCGCAGAGCAGTCCAGTGAGGACGACGAAGCCCAGGAGGGCAACGTGCTCGCCGCTGAGGAGCGCGCCGCCGAGCCGGCTGAGCACCTCGCGCTGCACATCGTGGACGACAACGCCGAGGACCAGGACGGCGACGACGCGGACCTGAGCGAGCTGGACGACATCGAAATCGACGACCCGGAGGCGGATGCCATCGTGAACGACGCCCTGGAGATCGACGAGGCCGCCGAGGTCGAGGCTGCTGCCGAGGTGCTCACCGACTCGCTCGCCGAAGAGCAGGCCGAGCGCGTCGCGGAGGAGGCCGACGAGGTCACTCCTTACGACGGCCCCGACGTCAACGGCGAGCCCGATGAGCCCGCCCTGGACGACGACTTCCTGAGCGACTTCGCGGCCGCCGCAGGTACCGCCAGCGCCGCTGAAGACGCCGACGAAGACGCCGAAGAGGACCCGTACGAGGCCTTCCGCACCGAACTTCGCAGCCTGCCGGGCAAGTGGTACGTCATCCACTCCTACGCCGGCTTCGAGCGCAAGGTGAAGGCGAACATCGAGCAGCGCAAGTCGACGCTCGAGGTGGAAGAGGACATCTACCAGGTCGAGGTCCCCATGGAGGACGTCGTCGAGATCAAGAACGGTCAGCGCAAGATGGTCACGCGCGTCCGGATCCCCGGCTACGTGCTCGTGCGCATGGAACTGAACGAGGACACCTGGTCGGTCGTGCGTCACACGCCCGGCGTGACCGGCTTCGTCGGCAACGCGCACAACCCCACGCCGCTTCGCTTCGAAGAGGCCTTCAACATGCTCAAGTCGCTCGTGGAGATCAAGGAGGTCGCATCCGCAAAGGGTGGCGGCGCCAAGGGCTCCGCGACGCAGGCGCGCTCCATCCCCGCCGAGGTCGACTTCGAGGTCGGCGAGACGATCACGATCAAGGAAGGCTCGTTCGCCGGTCTTCCCGGCACGATCAGCGAGATCAAGCCCGAGAGCGGCAAGCTCACGGTGCTCGTCTCCCTGTTCGAGCGCGAGACCCCCGTCGAGCTCTCGTTCGACCAGGTCACGAAACTCTGATTCGGCCCGGTGGTTGAGTAGCCGCCGCAGGCGGCGTATCGAAACCCCCGAACGCACCCGAGAACGCCCCGCCCGGCTCACGCCAGACGGGGCGTTCTCGCGTGCACCGGGCATCGGGTAAGATTGTGGGGTTTGCACGTTCGTTAACGCGCGCGCAGACGAACCGCCGTCCGGAACCGCCGGATTCGCGGGAGATGGATACGGTCCGCGCTAAGGACCGGTCCCTCGAGGAGAGGAAGCAACACATGGCACCCAAGAAGAAGGTGACCGGCCTGATCAAGCTCCAGATCAAGGCTGGCGCCGCCAACCCGGCGCCGCCGATCGGCCCCGCGCTCGGTCAGCACGGCGTCAACATCATGGAGTTCTGCAAGGCGTACAACGCCGCGACCGAGTCGCAGCGCGGCAACGTCATCCCCGTGGAGATCACCGTCTACGAGGACCGCAGCTTCACGTTCATCCTGAAGACGCCGCCTGCAGCCGAGCTGATCAAGAAGGCCGCCGGTGTGGCCAAGGGCTCCGCCGTGCCCCACACCACCAAGGTGGGCAAGCTCACCAAGGACCAGGTCCGTCAGATCGCCGAGGCGAAGCAGCCCGACCTGAACGCGAACGACATCGAGGCCGCCTCGAAGATCATCGCCGGCACCGCCCGTTCCATGGGCATCACGGTTGAGGACTGAGGGGATAACGAACATGGCTAAGTCCAAGGTTTACAACGCTGCCGCCGAGAAGATCGAGCCCGGCAAGTTCTACTCGTCCACCGAGGCGGTGCAGCTGGCCAAGGAGACCGGGTCGAAGAAGTTCGACTCGACCGTCGAGGTCGCGCTCAAGCTCGCCGTCGACCCGCGCAAGGCGGACCAGATGGTCCGTGGCACGGTCATCCTGCCGCACGGCACGGGTAAGACCGCCCGCGTCATCGTCTTCGCGACGGGTCCGGCCGCTGAGGCCGCCATCGCCGCAGGCGCCGACGAGGTCGGTGGCGCCGAGCTCATCGAGAAGGTCGCCGGCGGCTGGACCAACTTCGACGCCGCGGTGTCGACCCCTGAGCTCATGGGCCAGGTCGGTCGCCTGGGTAAGGTGCTGGGTCCCCGTGGCCTCATGCCGAACCCCAAGACCGGCACCGTGACCCCCAACCCGGCCAAGGCCGTGGAGGAGATCAAGGGCGGCAAGATCGAGTTCCGCGTCGACAAGCACGCCAACGTGCACTTCGTCGTCGGCAAGGCCTCGTTCACCGCTGAGCAGCTGGATGAGAACTTCAACGCCGCTCTCGAAGAGATCGTGCGTTTGAAGCCGTCCAGTTCCAAGGGCCGCTACATCCAGAAGGGTGCCATGTCGACCACGTTCGGCCCCGGCATCCCGCTGGATGTCAACGTGTTCTGAGCCACCGCGCTTACACGAAGGGACCTCGCCTTCGGGCGGGGTCCCTTCGTCGTTCCCGGGGCACTTCGCTTGATCCCTCGCCTGTCGCAGATGGTCGCCGCCGGCCGTCATGCGTGACAGGGGAGCGGGTGTTGCGGGCACGCGCGGACGGGTGACTCAGGCGTCGGGGAGCACCTCGAACGTGGCCTCGCCGCTCGGGTCGCGCTCAGTGACGGCGGCGTCGTCGACGCGGGATCCCGGCGGGCCCTCGGCCATCCACGCGAGCACCTCATCGACCTGGTCGTCGGTGCCCTCGATCTCCGCCTCGACCGAGCCGTCGCGGCGGTTGCGCACCCATCCCGAGGTGCCGGCATCCCGTGCCACCATGCGCATCGTGTACCGGTAGCCGACGCCCTGAACGTCGCCTCGAACGATCACGTGCACGCGCCTCATAGCCTCCATCGTGCCGTGCATCGGGTGTCACCGCGACCGGGCTCACCGCGGCAGCACGAGGCTGACCGCGAGCGCCGCCATCACGACGGCGATGATACCGTCGAGCACCCGCCATGCGCGAGGCGTCGCCAGCCATCGGCCCAGCACGCGCGAGCCGTATGCCAGAGCGAAGAACCACACGACGCTCGCGGTCATCGCACCCGCGGCGAACACCCAACGATGGTCGCCGTGGGTGCTGGCGACGCTGCCCAGCAGGAACACCGTGTCGAGGTAGACGTGCGGGTTCAGCCAGGTCAGTGCAAGGCACGTGAGCAGCACAGGGCCCAGGCGCGTGCCCGTCGAGACGGCGCCGTCCGGCGTCGCCGGAGCCGACTCCGCCGCGGGCGCCCCACCCGCCGCAGTCGCCCGGAGTGCTGCGCCCGACGGCCGCCACGCGCGCCGCGCCGCCAGCAGCGCGTAGCCGAGCAGGAACACCGCGCCCGCCCAGCGCACCACGTCGATGAGCCAGGGCACCGCCTGCAACACGAGGCCGAGTCCCGAAACCCCCGCCGCGATCAGCGCGGCATCCGACACCGCGCACACCGTCGCCACCGCCGCGACGTGTTCGCGGCGCACCCCCTGCCGCAGCACGAACAGGTTCTGCGCGCCGATCGCGACGATGAGCGAGAGGCCGAGCGCGAATCCGGCGGCGAGGGAGGGGAGCACGGTTCGACGCTACGACCGCGGCGGCTATCAGTACAGCTCAGGATTCTTCCGTACCATTAGCATGATTGATGATGCGAGTTCCTGCTGAGCTGGCCGAGACCCTCGCCGTCGTCGTCGACGAGGGCACGTTGGATGCCGCGGCGCGCCGCCTGCACGTGACCCCGTCCGCCGTCAGTCAGCGCATCAAGGCACTCGAGGAGCACGTCGGGCGGGTGCTGCTGGTGCGGGCGAAACCCGTGCGGCTCACCGAGGCCGGGGGAGCCGTGGTGCGCCTGGCCCGCCAAGTGGGGCTGCTCGAGCACGACGCGCTGCGTGAGCTCGGCGACCCGGACGAGGGTGGGGTCTCGGTGCCGCTCGCGGTGAACGCCGATTCCCTCGCCACCTGGTTCCTGCCACCGCTGGCGCGGCTGGCGGCGCGGCATCCGGTCGTGTTCGACCTGCACCGCGATGACCAGGACTTCACGGCAGCGCTGCTGGAGAACGGCACCGTCATGGGCGCGGTCACGTCGCGGGCGACCCCGGTCGCAGGGTGCGCGGTCAGCGCCCTCGGCACGCTGCGGTACGAGGCGGTTGCAACGCCGGCCTACGTCGCCCGCCACCTGCCCGACGGGGCGAGCGCGAGTGCGCTGGCTACCGCGCCGCTGGTGGACTTCGACCGGCGCGACGATATCCAGCGCACCTGGCTCGCCGGTCGCGGCGTCGACCCGGATGCAGCGCCGCGGCACTATGTGCCGGCATCCAACGACTTCGCCGCAGCCGTGCGACTCGGCCTCGGCTGGGCGATGCTGCCCCGCCTGCAGTCGCAGCAAGCGCTGGATGCCGGTGAACTGGTGCCGCTCGGTGGGGCAGGCGTGGACGTGCCGCTGTACTGGCAGCAGTGGAACCTGCGCTCCCCACTGCTGGACGCGATTGCCGGCGAACTGATCGCCGAGGCGCGGCGGGTGCTCGCCCCTTCCGGCGCATGACTCAGGAAGAACGCGGCCGTGAGCGGGCGGCAGCGGGCGGGTGGGCTCGGGGCGGTCAGTCGTCGCTGACTCGAAGCACCGACTTACCGCGGGTGTGCCCACGCTCGAGTTCGAGATGCGCCGCTGCCGCCTCGTCGAGGTCGAAGACCCGGTCCAGGAACACCCGGATCGAGCCCGACTCCAGCAGGCGCGCGAGCGTCGCGAGTACCCCGCCGTCCGGGATGACCTTGTACGACGTCGCCCGCATGCCGGCGGCCGCGGCCGCCTCCGCGTAGCCCGGCCAGCCACCGGTGGGCACCAGCACGTACAGCCCGCCGGGACGCAGCACCGACAGCGACCGCGAACCGGTGTCGTCGTACACGTTGCCGACCAGGTCGATCACGACGTCCACCTCGCCGGCGACGTCCTCGAAGCGCGTGGTGGCGTAGTCGATCGCCACGGATGCGCCGAGGTCGCGCAGCCACGAGAGGTTGCGCTCCGAACCGGTCGCGATGACGTAGGCGCCGAAGTACGCCGCCAGCTGTACGGCGAAGTGGCCGACGCCGCCGCTGCCGGCGTGGATGAGGATGCGTTGACCCTCGTGCGCATGGGCGGTCTCGACGACGAGCCCCCAGGCCGTCAGGGCGGCCAGCGGGACGCCAGCGGCTTCGGCGTGGGAGAGGGATGCGGGTTTCCGGGCGACCGACAGCGACGGGACGACCACGTACTCGGCGTAGGTGCCGCCGGACCGGGGGAACGGCACCATCCCGTAGACCTCCGTGCCGGGCGGCAGTGGGTGGGACTCATACGGTGTCTTCACGACGACGCCGCTGAAGTCGAAGCCGATCGTGCTGGGGTAGGACGTGATCCCGGCAGTCGCGCCGCCGCCGCCGCGCGTCTTGGCATCGATCGGGTTGACGCCGGCGGCGACGACGCGCACCAGCACCTCGCTGAGCACCGGCGCGGGCACCGGCACCTTGGCGACGTGCAGCACGTCGGCAGGGCCGGGCTTGTCGAACAGCACCGCCTTCATCATCGGGGGCGGGTCGGACACGACAAGGGGTCCCGCATCGGGTACGGCGGTCGATCTCAGCGGCCGGAATCTCATCGGTCGCTCCTTTCGCGCTCCGCGGGTGGCGGCAGGTGCTGCTCGGTTCGGCCCGGGATGGGGCTGGGGGTCCCAGTCAACCCGGAGTATGTCTCGCCCGTGTTACGCGGGTGAAAAGACTCGCCCCCGCGTCGCGGATGCCGCGCCGCCCGTGCCCGCCGCCTGCGGCATCCGCTCAGGGTCGCGTCCCCCGCCGCGCCCCCCCCCCCCGCGTCACACCACCGGGGGCCGCCGCCCCCGTGGGAAACACCCACTGTCTCGGCCACCAGCTGTGGTCTCACGGTCTTGGGGAGGGTGGGGACCCGCGCCGGGTCAGGCACGGGCGGCGAGGGCGTCGACGTTGGCGGGGGCCAGCACGTGCCGGGTGACCATGATCGCGGCCCCCAGCACCGCGGCGGTCTCGCCTGCTTGCGACTGCACGATGCCCAGATGCTGGGTGGCCAGCGGGATCGACCGCCGGTAGACGACCTCGCGCACCCCCGCGAGCAGGTGTTCGCCGGCGCGGGCGATGCTGCCGCCGATCACGATGAGGGAGGGGTTGAGCATGTTCACCACCGTCGCCAGCACCTCACCGACCTCGCGGCCGGCCTGGCGGGTCGCCGCGATGGCCGCCGGGTTCCCGGAGCGCACCAGCGTGACCACGTCCGAGCTCGCCCTCGCCTCGATGCCCTGTGCGCGCAGTTCCGCGGCGATCGCGGTGCCGCTGGCGATGGCCTCGAGGTCGCGTTCGTCGCCCGGTGGCCGGGGGGAGTCGTGGCTGTACGGCACCTGCACGTGGCCCATGTCGCCGGCCGATCCCTGCGCGCCGCGCTGCAGTTGCCCACCGGAGATGATGCCCGCGCCGATTCCGGTGGCGACCTTCACGAAGACCAGGTCCTCGACACCAGGCCAGCCGAGCGCCTGCTCGCCGAGCGCGAGGATGTTCACGTCGTTGTCCACGAGCACCGGCACCTGGTACGTCGCCTGCACGTACCCCGGCACGTCGAACCGATCCCACCCCGGCATGATCGGCGGGTTGGTGGGGCGGCCGGTGGAGTGCTCGACAGGCCCCGGCACGCCGATGCCGACCCCCACCAGCCGCTCCGGCGGGGCGCCGACGTCGCCGAGCAGTGCGTCGGCATCGGCCAGCACGCTGTCGAGCACCGGCTCCGGTCCATCGGCGATGTCGAGCTGCCGCGTGCGGGAACCCAGGATGTGCCCGGCGAGGTCCGCGACCGCAACGGTGGCGTGCGTCGCACCGAGATCCACGGCGAGCACGAACCCCGCGAGTGGATTGAACGCGATTCGCACGGGCGGCCGCCCGCCGGTGGAGACCGCCTCGCCTGCGGGGCGGACGAGACCGGATGCCAGCAGCGCATCGACCCGGGACGACACGGTCGACCGCGCCAGTCCGGTCAGCGTCGCCAGCTCAGCCTTCGTGCGCGCCCTACCGTCGCGAAGGATCTGGAAGATCTCTCCCGCCTCCGGATTCGCAGCTCCTGTGCTGCGTGCGGCATCGACCATGGGCACAGTAAATCACAGGACTTCTCCTCGACACCCGCACATCATTCGCATCTCAACTCGGTCCCTTTTGCCACCCCACTAGCAAAAGTCCCTCGCTGCTGTGAGAATCGCCGGCATGACAACGGGCGTCATCGAGACCGGCGTCGGAACGATCCGAACCGGGGTACTCGGCGGGGGCTTCATGGCCCGCGTGCACGCCGCCGCCGCGCAGGCGGCAGGCTCCCCGCTCGTCGCCGTCGCCTCCTCCACACCGGCTCGCGCCGCGGACGCCGCGCGCCGACTCGGGGCTGGGCGGATCGAGGCGGATGCCGCGGCGCTCGTGGCGGCATCCGATATCGACGTCGTGCACGTGTGCACTCCCAACGCCACGCACGCCCCGTATGCGCTCGCCGCGATCGCGGCCGGGCACCACGTCGTCTGCGAGAAGCCACTGGCGACGACCACCGCCGACGCGCGCCGGCTCGTCGATGCGGCGGCGGATGCCGGTGTGGTCGCCGCCGTCCCGTTCGTCTACCGCTACCACCCGATGGTGCGCGAGGCCAGCGCCCGCGTCGCCCGTGGGGATACCGGCACGCTGCTGAGCGTGCAGGCGGCGTACCTGCAGGACTGGATGCTCGCCGCGTCCGACGACGACTGGCGGGTGGATGCCGAATCCGGCGGCCCGTCGCGGGCGTTCGCCGACATCGGCTCGCACCTGTGCGACCTGCTGGAATTCGTCACCGGGGAGCGCATCGCGCGCCTGACCGCGGTGACCCGGCGCGTGTTCGATCGGCGCGCCGATCGCGAGGTGGGCAACGAGGACATCGCGGCCGTGCTCGCCGAACTCGGCTCCGGGGCCGTCGCGACGCTGCTGGTGTCGCAGATGGCCCCCGGCCGCAAGAACGGACTCGTCCTGGAGCTGCACGGCACCGGCGAGAGCCTCAGATTCGCGCAGGAGCGGCCGGAGGAGCTGTGGGTCGGGGGGCGTCACGGTTCCCAGCTGCTCCTGCGCGATCCCGCCACCGCCGATGCGGCATCCGCCCGGCTGCAGCGGATGCCGGCGGGGCACCCGATGGGGTATCAGGATGCCTTCGACAACTTCGTCGCCGACGTGCACACCGCGATCCGGGGAGGTGCGCCGGACGGGCTGCCGACCTTCGCCGATGGCCTCCGGGCGGCGCACCTCACCGAGGCGGTGCTGGCCTCGGCGGAGCGCCGGGAATGGGTGGAGGTGGACGCATGACCGACACCGCGCTGGCCGGCGCCCCGGTCCCGGCTGGTCCGGGCGACGTGGTGCTGCGCGCCCACGGCATCGGCAAGAGCTTCTTCGGGGTGTCCGTGCTGCAGGACGTCGGCATCGAGGTGCGCCGGGGCGAAGTGCATGGCCTGGTCGGCGAGAACGGCGCCGGAAAGTCGACGCTCATGAAGATCCTCGCCGGGGTCTACCAGGCAGACGCCGGCACGGTGGAGTACGAGGGCCACCCGGTCTCGTTCACCCACCCGAGGCAGGCGATGGATGCCGGGCTCGTCACGGTGTTCCAGGAGTTCACCCTGCTGCCCGAGCGCACCGTCGCGCAGAACGTCTTCCTCGGCCGGGAGCCCCGCCGCGGCGGCTTCGTCGACAGGCGGGCCATGGTGCGGCGCACCCGCGACCTGCTCAGCGACCTCGGCGTGACCTTCATCGACCCCGCGGGACGGGTCGGGTCGCTCACCGTCGCCGAGCAGCAGATCGTCGAGATCGTCAAGGCGCTCTCGTTCGACGCACGGGTCATCTCGATGGACGAGCCCACGGCGGCGCTGAGCGACCACGAGGTGGAGCTGCTGTACGCGATCATCCGCAAACTCACCTCGCGCGGTGTCGCCGTGATCTACGTCTCGCACCGGCTGAAGGAGATCTTCGACCTGTGCGACCGCATCACGATCCTCAAAGACGGTGCGCTGGTCTCCACCGATGCCACCGCAGACCTCACCACCGGTGAGCTGGTGCGGCGGATGGTCGGCCGCCCGATCCAGGCGTACTTCCCCGGGCCGGTCGCCGGCACCGAGCGGGGCGCCGCCCGGGTGGAGCTGGCGGGGTGCGGCAACGACTTCGTCGACGCGGTGACCCTCGCCGTCCACGCCGGCGAGATCGTGGGCGTCGCAGGGCTGCAGGGATCCGGCCGCACCGAGCTGGTCGAGGGGATCTTCGGGGTGCACGGCTTCAGCCGCGGCACGATGCGCCTGGACGGCCGCCCGGTGAAGCTGACCACCGCCCGCGCCGCGGTGAAGGCGGGGCTCGCGCTGGTCACCGAGGATCGCAAGGCGCAGGGCCTGGCGCTGAGCCAATCGGCGCTGGACAACACCCTGCTGGTGGTGCGCAGCGTCTTCGCAGGACGCACCCGCGCTGCGCGGCGTGAGGTACCCGGCATCCTGGGGTCCCTCGAGATCACCGCCGGGCGGCTCGATCAGGAGGTGCGGTTCCTCTCGGGCGGCAACCAGCAGAAGGTCGTGCTGGCGAAGTGGCTCGTCACCGCCCCGCAGGTGGTGCTGTTCGACGAACCCACCCGCGGCATCGACGTCGGCGCGAAGATCGCCGTCTACCAGCTGATGCGCCAGCTCGCCGCCGAGGGCAAAGCGGTGCTGATGGTCTCCAGCGAACTGCCGGAGGTCATCGGCATGAGCGACCGCATCCTCGTCATGCGCGACGGCGAACTCATCGCGGAGCTGCCGGCGGGGTCGGCCGAGCATGAGGTGCTGGCCGCCGCGACCGGATCCGACGACCTCGATCAGGCCCCGGATGCCGAAGGGAGGCAGCCATGAAGCGCGTGCGCCTGGACGCCAGTCTCATCGTGCTGGGCATCCTCATCCTCGTGATCGCGGTGGGTGCGATCCTGGTGGCGACCACCGGGCGCAGTTTCTTCAGCCCCGGCAACATCCGCGACATCCTCACCGGCATGAGCGTGCTGGGGCTCGTCGCGATCGGGCAGACCCTCGTGATCCTGGGCGCGTCGCTGGACCTGTCGGTGACCTACGTGATGAGTCTGGCGAGCCTCATCGCCGCGACGACCATGGCGGGAAACCCGGCGAACATCCCCTGGGCGGTCACGCTGACGCTGCTGGTGTGCGCCGGCATCGGCCTGGCCAACGGGCTGATCGTCACGGTGCTGAAGGTCAACGGGTTCATCGCCACGCTCGGGGTGGGGCTCATCCTGCAGGGCGTGCTCAACACGAACTTCCAGGGGAGCGCCGGCTCGGTGCCCTGGGCGTTCCAGCTGCTGGGCGCCACCGGCGTCGGGCCGGTGCCGGTGTCGACGATCATCATGCTGGCGCTGGCCGCGGTGGTGTGGTTCCTGCTGGATCGCACCCGTACCGGTGCGCACCTGTTTGCCGTCGGCGGCGACCCCGTCGTGTCGCGACTGTCTGGCCTGCGCACCCAGCCGCCGCTGATCGTCGCGCACGTGCTGTGCTCGGTGTTCGCCGGGCTCGCCGGCCTGCTGCTGGCCAGCCGCCTGGGGGTGGGCAGCCCCACCGTCGGGCAGCAGGGCGGATACGCGCTGCTGTCGATCGCGGCGGTCGTGCTGGGAGGCACGCTGCTGCTGGGTGGACGCGGATCGGTGTGGGGCACGATCGGCGGAGTCGCGATCTTCGCCGTCGTCGACAACGTCATGAGCGTCATGCAGGTGAACCCGTTCCTCAAGGACGTCGTGCGCGGAGTCGTCATCGTCGCCGCCGTGGCCGTCTACAGTCGCCGCGCCATCGTGCGCCGGCGTGCGCGGTTCGGCCTTGGCGGTACCCGCACCGGCGGGGATGCGGCGGCGGCCACCGCCGCTCCGGCGATGGTCGCCGCCTCCGCCGGCCTCATCGCCGAGGCCGAGCATGCGCCGGGCAGGCCCGGCTCAGGGGACGCACCGGAAGGTGGTGACCGCCGATGAACGCCATCCGCACCCTGCTGAGCCCGCGCGGGGCGGTGTTCCTGCTGCTGATCGTGCTGCTGGTCGCGGTGATCATCCTCAACCCGTCGTTTGCCCAACCCGGTCAGATCATGCGGTTCATCCAGCGGGTCGCCCCGATCGCGATCGTCGCCATCGGACAGTACTTCGTGATCATCGCCGGCGAGTTCGACCTGTCGCAGGGGTCGCTCGTCACCGCGCAGGTGATCATCGCCGGAAACCTCGTCGGGCAGGACGACTCCCGGACGCTCCCGGTGCTGGCACTGATGGCGGTGTTCGGCGTGATGGTCGGGATCGTCAACGGCCTGCTCACGACACTGCTGAAGGTGCCGTCGTTCATCGTGACGCTCGGCATGATGCTGGCGCTGCTGGGCGGGGTGATGTGGTGGACCGGCGGGGCCGCCACCGGTAACCCCGCCGACAGCTTCCGGCAAATCGGCCGCGGTGGCATCCGAGACCTGCCGCTGATCGACTTCGTGCCGTGGTCGGTGCTGATCCTCGCGGCCTGGCTGGCGCTGGGCATCTGGCTGACCACCCGGCCGCTCGGCAAGACGCTCATCGCCGTGGGCGACAACGCCCGGGCGGTGCGGTACGCCGGCGCCCGCGACTGGTGGGTCACCACGCGCGCGTTCATCATCTCGTCGCTGTCGGCGACCCTGGCGGCCGTCGTGCTGGTGGGCCACGCCGGCGTGCACCCGTCGGTCGGGCGCGGTTACGAATTCGTCGCTATCACGGCGGTCGTGCTCGGCGGTGTCGTGCTCGGGGGCGGCCGAGGTTGGATCGTCGCGGCCGTGGCAGGTGCATTCGTGCTCGAAGCACTGTTCCTGCTGATGAACATCGCCGAGGTGCCCGCGACGCTGCGCGATGCCGTGCAGGGCGTCATCATCATCGCGGCCGTGGCCTATTCGGGCGTCGCGTTCCGCGCGCGCCGGCCTCGCGCGGCACCACCCGCTTCTCCCGATCAGGGGAAGGAGCCCGACGCGCTCGCCGGCGCCTCGGCTCGACTATCCGCATCACCTGCCCCTGCCGCCGACGGTGGCACAGCAACCAGAGGAGACTAGAAATGCGACGATCAATGAAGATCGCCACCGCGGCGGTGGCCCTCGTCGGCCTGTTCGCGCTTGCGGGGTGCACGACCGATCCGAACGTCGACCCCGCCAACACCGAGAGCCCCGCCGCCGAGGAGGAGCAGGAGTGGTTCGACCAGGAGATGTACGACACCCAGCTCGCCCAGCGCGAGGTGGCGCCGGCCGGGCCCGAGGACGAGCCCTACCTGCAGCACATCGACGCCGAGATGGTCGACACGTCCGAGTTCGCGAGCACCGGGGCCAAGAAGGCGTGCTTCGCCAACGCGTCGATCTCCAACCCGTGGCGCCAGACCGGCTGGATCACCATGAACCAGCAGCTGCAGGCGCTGCAGGATGCCGGTGCGATCAGCGAGATGGAGACCCGCGACGCGCAGGACTCCGATGACACCCAGATCGCCGACATCGACTACTTCATCGCCGAGGGCGAGTGCGACGTGTTCATCATCTCGCCCAACTCCACTGCGGCTCTGACTCCGGCGGTGGAGCGGGCGTGCGAGACGGGCAAGCCGGTGATCGTGTTCGACCGCGGCGTGAACACCGACTGCCCGGTGACCTTCATCCATCCCATTGGCGGGTTCGCCTGGGGCATCGACACCGCCGAGTTCCTCATCGACAACCTCGAGGAGGGCGACAAGGTCGTGGCGCTGCGGATCCTCCCCGGTGTCGATGTGCTGGAACACCGGTGGGCCGCGGCCGAGAAGCTGTTCAACGAGGCGGGCATCGACGCGGTGGACTACTTCACCGGAGCCGACCCCGCCGAGATCAAGAACATCATCGCGGACGAGCTGGCCACCGGCGACGTGGCAGGCATCTGGATGGATGCCGGTGACGGCGCGGTCGCCGCGATCGAGGCCTTCGAGGATGCCGGGGTGGACTACCCCGTCATGACCGGGGAGGACGAGATGAGCTTCCTGCGCAAGTGGCAGGAGACGGGGCTGACCGGCCTCGCGCCGGTGTACTCGAACTTCCAGTGGCGTACCCCGCTGCTGGCGGCCCAGATGATCTTCGCCGGCGAGGAGGTGCCGGCCGAGTGGGTACTGCCGCAGAGCCCGATCACCGCCGAGGAGCTCGACCAGTACCTCACCGAGAACGACGGCATGCCCGACGGGCACTACGCCAAGTTCGGCGGCGAGAACCTGCCCGGATACCCCGAAGTCTGGCAGCAGCGCCAGATGCCATGATGCCCCGCACGATCGGCGTCAACACCTGGGTGTGGACCTCCCCGCTGACCGATGAGTCCCTCGCGCGCTTGGCTCCGCGCATCGCCGCGATGGGGTTCGGGGCGATCGAGCTGCCGCTGGAGAGCGTGGGGGACTGGTCGGCCCAGCGGGCCCGGGACCTGCTGGCGGAGCTGGGGCTCGCGGCGGTCGTAGTGGGGGCCATGGGTCCGGGCCGGTCGCTGCTCGAGCGCGCCGGCAACGTCGCGGCGACCCAGCAGTACCTGACGGTGTGCATCGAATCGGCGCGCGTGCTGGGCAGCCCGGTGGTGGCAGGTCCCTTCTACACCCCCACCGGCGTCGCCTGGCGGATGAGTCCGGAGGAGCGGGAGGATGCCACCGCGCAGCTGCGCCGGAACATCGCGCCTCTGGCCGACGCGGCATCCGCAGTCGGTGTGACCCTCGCGATCGAACCGCTCAACCGCTACGAGACGAGCGTGGTGAACACCGTCGAACAGGCGGTGGAGGTGTTCGGACCGCTGTTCGGGGCCGGGGTGGGCCTGGCGCTGGACACCTATCACCTGAACATCGAGGAGAAGCGGCCCACCGACGCGATCCGCGCCGCCGGCGCCGCGATCGCCCACGTGCAGGTGTGCGGCAGCGACCGCGGCCCGGTCGGCGACGACCACACCGACTGGCCCGCGACGCTCGCCGCGCTCGACGACGCCGGTTACGACGGGATCCTGGGCGTGGAGAGCTTCACGGGGGACAATGCCACCATCGCGGTGGCAGCGTCGGTGTGGCGGCCGCTCGCGGCATCCCCGGATGCGCTCGCCGAACGATCGCTGGCGTACCTGACCGCGCTGACCGCGCGCTGACGGTCATCCCACCCGAAGGAGCCGAGCCATGGCAGAACATCCCGTCACCCTCTTCACCGGACAGTGGGCCGATCTGCCGTTCGAGGAGATCGCGCGCCTGGCGGCCGGGTGGGGCTACGACGGGCTGGAGGTCGCGGCATCCGGGGATCACCTGGACCTGCGCCGGGCCGACGAGGACGACGCCTACGCGCGGTCGCGGCTGGAGATCCTCGATCGGCACGGACTGCGGCTGTTCGCGATCTCGAACCACCTCGCCGGGCAGGCGGTGTGCGATGCGCCGATCGACTTCCGCCACCAGGCGATCCTGCGCGACTACGTCTGGGGAGACGGCGACGCGGAGGGGGTGCGGCGGCGCGCTGCCGAGGACATGCAGCGCGCCGCGCGGGTGGCCCGCAAGCTCGGCGTCGACACGGTCGTGGGGTTCACCGGGTCGTCGATTTGGCCGTTCGTGGCGATGTTCCCGCCGGTGCCGGAGTCGGTCATCGAGGCGGGGTTCGAGGATTTCGCGACGCGCTGGCATCCGATCCTCGACGTGTTCGACGGGGAGGGGGTGCGATTCGCGCACGAAGTGCACCCGGGGGAGATCGCGTACGACTACTGGAGTTCGGTGCGGGCGCTGGAGGCCATCGATCACCGGCCGGCGTTCGGGTTCAACTGGGACCCGAGCCACATGATGTGGCAGAACATCGATCCGGTGGGCTTCATCTGGGACTTCCAGGACCGGATCTACCACGTGGACTGCAAGGACACCCGGATGCGGCCGCGCAACGGCCGCGCCGGGGTGCTCGGGTCGCACCTGCCGTGGGGGGACCCGCGGCGCGGCTGGGACTTCGTCTCAACGGGGCATGGGGATGTGCCGTGGGAGGACTCGTTCCGGGCGCTGGATGCGGTCGGCTACACCGGGCCCATCTCGATCGAGTGGGAGGATGCCGGCATGGACCGCCTGCACGGCGCCGCCGAGGCGCTGCACTTCGTGCGTTCCCTGCTGTGGCCGCCGCCCGACGCCCCGTTCGACGCCGCCTTCCGCACCCAGTGACGTTCGGTGTCGGCGCCGCTCAGTCGCTGAAACCACAGCTGGTCGCCGAGACGTTGGGAACTTCCCACGGTCTCGGCGACCAGCTGTGGTCTCACGGGGTGGGTGCTGGGGCTGGGGCCGGGGGCTCGGGCGGGGTGCCGGCGGTCAGGGCGTGCAGGAGCCGGGTGAGGTTGTCGATGTCGGCGACCGACCAGGCATCCAGCGCATCCATCATGGTGTCCTGCTGGGGGGCGCGGGCGGCTTCGAGCCGCTCCAGGCCCAGGGCCGTCGGTGACAGCAGGCTCGCGCGGCCATCGGTCGGGTCCGGCGTTCGCTGGATGAGGCCCAGCTCCTCCAGCTCACGCACGGTGCGGCTGAGCTGCCCCTTGTCCAGGAGCAGCTGTTCGGCCAGCGCCGACTGGGTGACCGACTCGCGGCGCACGATCGTGGTGAACACTTTGTAGGCGCCGGGGAGCATGCCGGGGTTCACCCGGTGGGCGTTGTCGGTGACGATCCGGCGGAACCGGTTGATCAGTTCGCCGAACTCGGCCTCCAGTGCGCGCACCGCGACGGTGCGCTCCACGGGGGTCTCATCGCCGGCCATCGCGCTCACTTTAGCGTCGGCTGTCGCGCGCGCCGGATGAGTCGGATGCGGCATCCGCGTCTACTACGGCATCCGTCTCGGCATCCGCATCGACCTGCGGCAGGGATCCCGTCGCGGTGAGGGTGGCCATCCCGACCGGGACCGAGACCGTCGCGAGGTCTGCCTCCGCCGCGCGCAGGCGCTCGGCGGTGGTCATGTTCGTCAGCGGGGTGCTGGGCAGGAACACGATCGCGATGAGGCTGATCACGGCGAACGGCACCGCGATGAGGAACGCGCGGGAGATGCCGTTGGCATAGATCTGCTCGAAGACGACGCGCAAGGCTTCGGGCATGGCGGCGACCTCGGGAAGCGCGCCGGTCTGCAGCTGCGCGGCCCACCTCACGCCTTCGTCGCCCAGGCTGGCCAGCGCCGCGGTGATGTCGTCGGTGCGTTCGGTGACGAGGTCGCTGACGCGGGTGGCCAGCGCGGCGCCCATCACGGCGACGCCGATCGTGCCGCCGAGGCTGCGGAAGAACGTCACCCCGGAGCTGGCGACTCCGATCTGACTGGGGTTGGCGGTGTTCTGCACCACGAGCACGAGGTTCTGCATCGTCATGCCGATGCCGGCGCCGAGGGCGAACATGTAGATCGACACGAGCACGAAGTTGGTGTCGGACTCGATGGTTGCGAGCATCGTGGAGCCGGCGACGAGCAGGACCGCGCCCACCACGAGGAACGCCTTCCAGCGGCCGGTCTTGGTGATCAGGGCGCCGACGCCCATCGACGCGATCAGCAGACCGGCGATCATCGGGATCGTCATGATGCCGGCTTCGGTCGGCGTCGCTCCGCGCGCGAGCTGCATGTACTGGCTGAGGTAGACCGACGCGCCGAACATCGCGATGCCGGTGGCGATGGATGCCACGACCGACAGTGAGAAGGTGCGGTCGCGGAACAGCGACAGCGGCACCAGCGGCTCGGGGGAGCGCAGTTCGACGATCACGAACAACACCGCGCCGAGCAGCGCGCCGCCGGCCATGAGCACGGTCTCCAGGCTCCACCAGGCGAAGGAGTCGCCGGCGAGCGAGATCCACACCAGCAGCAGCGACACCGATACCGACAGCAGCACGATGCCGAGGTAGTCGATCTTGGCCTTCACCTTCGGGCGTGCCGGAACCTTCAGCGTCCGCTGCACGATGATGAGGGCGGCGATGGCGACGGGAAGCGCGACGAAGAAGTTCCAGCGCCAGCCCCAGGCATCCGTGATGAGGCCGCCCAGGAGCGGACCACCCACGGTCGCGACGGCCATGACGGCACCGAACAGGCCCATGTACTTGCCGCGCTCACGCGGGCTGATGATGTCGGCCATCAGCACCTGGCTGAGGGCGGCCAGGCCACCGGCGCCGATGCCCTGGAGCGCACGGAAGGCGATGAGCGTCTCGGGGTTCTGCGAGAAGCCGGCGGCGGCGGTGGCGAGCACGAAGATGACGATCGAGATCTGGTACAGCAGCTTGCGGTTCATCAGGTCGGCGAGCTTGCCCCAGATCGGGGTCGAGATCGCCGTGGTCAGCAGCGTCGCGGTGACGACCCAGGTGAACGCCGACTGGCCGCCGCCGAGATCGTGGATGATGACCGGCAGCGAGGTGGAGACCACCGTCGAGGCCAGCATCGAGACGAACATGCCGAGGATGAGGCCGGAGAGCGCCTCGAGCACCTGGCGATGCGTCATCTTCGAGGGTGCGGCGGGGGTTGCCGGGGTGGACAAATGGAACTCCTTGGCGGGTCGGTGCGAGTCCGCGCGACGACACTGGCGACCGGAAAGTTGATGCGAGTCAATAGTTGAGACTGGTCAACTATAGGTCACTTGTTGACGTTCATCAACCAAGAGGCAGGGGCGGGCGCTACCGCGAATACTCACTCGACGCCGCGAATACTCACTCGGCGGCGGGAATACTCACTCGGCGAGGGCCAGGGCGCGGAAGGGTTCGCGCGGGGCGACGGGGGGAGCGATGAGGGCGCGGCGCTGGGTGGTGCGGTGGTAGAGCTCGTCGATCAGCGCGGTCGCGAGCTTGACCAGCTTGGCGATCTCGTATTCGTCCCGGTCGACCCAGGCGCAGCGCGGCTCGTCGCCGATCGGTACGAAGTCCACATGCTGCTCCCACGCCACGAGCGTGCGCTCGGCGCCGAGCACGTGCTGCTGCCACCACACCTGCCGCATGTACGACCGCGGGATCGACCGCCAGTGCTTGTTGGTCGTCTTGATCTCCGCGAGCGTCACCCGACCGCCGGCGTCGAGGCCGACCCCGTCGGGCGTTGCCAAGTGCCGCTTCTCGACCACGGCGTGAAACAGCGCAGACGAGGGTTGGATGCCATGGGTCGCGGCGACCCACGCGGCGATCTCCGGCTCGCGGCGGCGGCCGTGATCGGTGTAGGCGTTGCCGGAGAATCCCGAGCCCATCAGCTTCGCGTCGGCAGCCCGGGCGATCGACTTCTCGGACGTGAGGGATGCCACGTCGGTCGCGGTGATGCCGCGCGACCGGGCCCGCACCCACGCCACCCTGTCGCGGGAATCCGCGACGATGCGAGCGGAGAGTTCGGGGGTCACGTCTTCGACCCTAACCCCGCCTCGCGACGGCCGCAGTGCGGCACGCGGTCGGGCGGATTTGGCGGGTGCGATCACGTCACGTAGACTCGGAGCCAAGCCAAAGACCGTCGGTCATCGGTGTGCGCGCAAGCGCATGACGATCGAAGCTCTGCACAGCAGGGGCCCACGCAGGTGTACAGAACTTATTCTTCGGAATCCAGCTCCGTGCGCTTGCGCCGGAGCTTTTTTGTTGCCCGAGCACCGGACCGAGGCTGGCGCCCCGCCACTGCGGAGCGCCTCGTACATACCAAGGAGTGACCATGGCGCAGAAGGATGCATCGGTCGCCGAGCTCACGAAGAACTTCGAGAACTCGAACGCCGTCCTGCTGACCGAGTACCGCGGTCTGACGGTTGCCCAGCTCAAGCAGCTGCGTAACAGCATCCGTCAGGACGCGCAGTACGCCGTGGTGAAGAACACGCTGACCAAGATCGCCGCCAAGAACGCGGGGATCACCGCGCTGGACGACGACCTCAACGGTCCGTCGGCTGTCGCATTCGTGCACGGCGACTTCGTCGCCACCGCGAAGGCTCTGCGTGACTTCGCCAAGGCCAACCCGCTTCTCGTGATCAAGGGCGGCGTTTTCGAGGGCAACACCCTCACCGCCGAGGAGATCAACAAGTACGCCTCGCTCGAGAGCCGTGAGGTTCTGCTGGCGAAGGCGGCGGGCATGATGAAGGCGACGATGGGCAAGGCTGCGGCCACCGTCGACGCGCTTCGCGAAAAGCTGGAGACCGCTGAGGCCGCGTAAGCGACCTGCGGACTCTTTCCCACAAACCCCATCTATCTAGGAGATACATCATGGCGAAGCTCACCACTGAGGAGCTGCTCGAGCAGTTTGCCGGCCTGACGCTGGTCGAACTCAGCGAGTTCGTGAAGGCGTTCGAGGAGAAGTTCGACGTCACCGCTGCTGCCCCCGTCGCCGTTGCCGGCGCTGCTGGTGCGGCCGCCGAAGAGGTCGAGGAGCAGACGGCATTCGACGTCGTGCTCGAGGCCGCTGGCGACAAGAAGATCCAGGTCATCAAGACGGTCCGCGAGCTCACCTCGCTGGGCCTCGGCGAGGCCAAGGCCGTCGTCGATGGTGCCCCCAAGGCCGTGCTCGAGGGCGCGACCAAGGAAGCCGCCGAGAAGGCCAAGGCCGCTCTCGAAGAGGCTGGCGCGACGGTTACCCTCAAGTAATCACGCTTGTTCGATGAAGGCCCCGGATGCTTCGGCATCCGGGGCCTTCGTCATGTTCGGCGAGGTTCAGAGCAACGCGTCGGGGTTATGCAGTTGTGACCAATCGTCGTTGTGTGCACTCGGGCGTTCCCGTACCGTGAGCCTGGAATCGGTTCCCGTACATCGCTGTGCGAGCCCGGCGGGGACACACTCGACGAGGAGGCAAGATGTCGAACCGAACACGCACCCGGCTGACGATCGCGCTGGCCGGTATGGGGGTCGCAGCGCTCGCGCTCGCGGGATGTACGGGTGATGTGCAGGATGGTGGCGCTGCGGCGGACTGCGCGGATTACGAGGAGTACGGCACGTTCGACGGGGCCGAAGTCACCATCGGCGGCACGATCCTCGAAGTGGAGGCCGATGCGCTGGTGGAGTCATGGGCCGACTTCGAAGAGTGCACCGGGATCACGATCGACTATCAGGGATCCGGAGAGTTCGAAGCGCAGATCGCGGTGCTCGCAGAGGGCGGCAACGCCCCCGACATCGGCATCGTTCCGCAGCCCGGCCTGGTCGCGCGACTTGCTGACGGCGGCTGGCTCATCCCGGCATCCGAAAGCGTCGAGGCCAACACCGACGAATGGTGGGATCCGATCTGGAAGGAGTACGGGACGGTCGACGACGTGTTCTACGCGGCGCCCCTGATGGCCAGCATCAAGGGCTATGTCTGGTACTCGCCGGCCGAGTTCGAGGAGAACGGGTGGGAAGCCCCGACGACGATCGACGCGCTCATGACCCTGTCCGAGCAGATCGCCGAGGACACCGGCCGCCAGCCGTGGTGCGCCGGTTTCGAATCCGCCGAAGCGACCGGCTGGCCGGGAACCGACTGGGTTGAGGACTACGTGCTGCGCCAGTCCGGCCCCGATGTCTACGACCAGTGGGTGGCGCACGAGATCCCCTTCAACGACCCGCAGATCGTGGAGGCGTGGGACGGCGTCGGCGAGATCATCAAGAGCGATGAGATGGTCAACGGCGGATTCGGAAACGTCTCGACGATCGTCGCGACGAACTTCCGTGACGCCGGGCTGCCCATCCTCGACGGCGACTGCTCGCTGCACCACCAGGCGACGTTCTACTCGTCCTTCTGGCCTGAGGGCACCGAAGTCGCTGAGGATGGCGACGTCTTCGCCTTCCTGCTCCCGCCGGTCGACGCAGATGCCGGGCAGGCTGTCACCGGTGCCGGTGAGTTCCCGGTCGCGTTCCGCGACGCCGAGGAGATCGAGGCGGTGCGCACCTACCTGTCCAGTGACCTGTGGGCGAACAACCGAGTGAGCCTGGGTGGCGTGATCAGCGCCAACAAGGGACTGGACCCCGAGAATGCCGGCAGCGACCTGCTGCGTCAGGGCATCGAGATCCTGCAGGACCCCGACACCACGTTCCGGTTCGACGGTTCCGACCTCATGCCCGGCGCCGTGGGAGCAGACACATTCTGGAAGCAGATGGTCGCCTGGGTCACCGGCAACGCCACCACGCAGCAGGCCGTCGACGCGGTCGAGGCCAGTTGGCCGACGCCGTAGGCGGATCCACATCCCTGTAGGTCCGGGGCGGGAGGTGATGCCTCCCGCCCCGAACCGCCCTCGACGACGAGAGGTGCAAGCGCATGACGACCGGCGATCTGATCGGAAAAATCCTGCAGGTGGTGATGGGCCTCGTCGTCTTCGCGGCGGTCGTCGGGCTGCTGATCCTCCTGATGAGCCGTTCCCCGAAGCGTGGCCGCGACTACTGGCAGCTGCTGTGGTTCCTGCTTCCGGCCGTCGCGCTGCTCGCGGTCGGACTGATCTGGCCCGCGATCCGCACGACCGGGCTTGCCTTCCTCGACAACTCGGGCAACTTCAGTTGGTCGAACTTCGTGTGGATGTTCACTCAGCCCGCGGCGATCCGTACACTCATCAACACCGTGATCTGGGTGCTGCTGGTGCCTACTTTCGCAACGGCGCTCGGCCTGCTCTACGCCGTGTGGATCGATAAGTCCCGCGGTGAGAAGTATTACAAAGCGCTCGTGTTCATGCCGATGGCCATCTCGTTCGTCGGCGCCGGCATCATCTGGCGGTTCGTCTACGAGTACAAGGCGGCGGGCCGCGAACAGATCGGTCTGCTCAACGCCATGGTCGTGGCGTTCGGTGGTGAGCCGGTGCAGTGGATGCAGGCGGATCCGATCAACACGGTGCTCCTGATCATCGTGATGATCTGGATTCAGACGGGGTTTGCGATGGTCGTGCTGAGTGCGGCAATCAAAGGCATCCCGACCGAGCAGATCGAAGCCGCGCAGTTGGACGGAACCAACGCCATCCAGCGGTTCACCAACGTCACCGTCCCCGGCATCCGGGGCTCGCTCGTCGTCGTCCTCACGACGATCTCGATCGCCACCCTGAAGGTGTTCGACATCGTGCGCACCATGACCGGCGGCAATTTCAACACGAGCGTCGTCGCCAACGAGATGTACACCCAGGCGTTCCGCGCCAGTGAGGTCGGTCGTGGCTCGGCCCTGGCAGTGGTCCTGTTTCTCCTCGTGCTGCCGATCGTCATCTACAACGTCAACGTGCTTCGCAAGCAGAGGGAGATCCGATGAGCAGCGTGGCTCCAGTCGACCTGCCGACCGACGACGGACGGGATATCTACCGAGAGGTCCTGGAGCCGACCAAGGTCGCCCGCACAAAGCGCCGCCTCACCTCCCGCACGGCGACCGTCGCCGCCCTGATCATCGCGGTGCTGTGGACGATCCCCACATTCGGTCTGCTGGTCTCGTCGTTCCGCCCGGCCGAACTCATCGACTCGTCCGGCTGGTGGACGATATTCCAGAACCCCGGGTTCACACTCGACAACTACCGCGAGGTGCTGCTGTCGCCATCGCGGTCCTCCCCGCAGCTGGGCGCATACTTCGTCAACTCGCTGGCGATCGCGATTCCGGCGACGATCTTCCCGCTGGTGTTCGCGTCGATGGCCGCCTACGCGTTCGCGTGGATGAGGTTCCGGTTCTCGAACTGGCTCTTCATCTTGATCTTCGCGTTGCAGATCGTGCCGATCCAGATGGCGCTCGTCCCGCTGCTGCAGACGTTCTCGATCTGGCTGAAGCCGGGGATGGGGTGGCTGCACGACGTCATCCCGATCATCCCGGCGCAGAACTACCTGCCGCTGTGGATCGCGCACACGATCTTCGCGTTGCCGCTGACGATCTTCCTGCTCCACAACTTCATCTCGGAGATACCAGGCGAAGTCATCGAAGCCGCCCGAGTGGACGGCGCGTCCCACAGCCAGATCTTCCTGCGGGTAGTGCTGCCGCTGGCCACGCCGGCGATCGCATCCGTCGCCATCTTCCAGTTCCTGTGGGTGTGGAACGACCTGCTCGTCGCGTTGATCTTCTCCGGCGGTACGCAAGACGTCGCGCCACTCACACAACGATTGGCGGAGATGGTCGGCACTCGTGGCCAGGACTGGCAGCGGCTGACCGCGGGCGCCTTCGTCTCGCTGATCGTCCCGCTGATCGTGTTCTTCTCCCTGCAGCGGTACTTCGTCCGGGGCCTGCTGGCAGGCTCCACGAAGGGCTAGCGCGGCGCCGGCGCCAGAATCGCTGAAACCACAACTGGTGGCCGAGACCGTGGGAAACAACCACTGTCTCGGCCACCAGCTGTGGTCTCACGGATTTGGGGGCGGGTCAGGCCGGGCAGGAGAGGCGCTGGTGCATCGAGGTCATCGCGTCGATCTCGAACTGCTGGCCGTTGCGCATGCTCTTCGCGACGGCGAGGGTGCGCGGTTCGGAGCCCAGCTCGAGCACGGCTTCGGCCATCGGGATCGCGCCCTCGTGGTGGCGGATCATCAGCTCCAGGAACAGGCAGT
Source organism: Microbacterium sp. zg-YB36 (assembly GCF_024623575.2). NCBI lineage: Bacteria > Bacillati > Actinomycetota > Actinomycetes > Micrococcales > Microbacteriaceae > Microbacterium > Microbacterium sp. zg-YB36. Next base: position 1,416,974 of record NZ_JANJFD020000001.1, on the reverse strand, counting down.
CGGCGGCTGTGCCCTCGGCGTCGGCGAGGGCGGTGAGCTCATCGGCGGATGCCATGCCCATCGCCTCCCGCTCCTGCTCGGCCGTCAGCGGCTCCGCCGACGAGACGCCGTGGTCGTGTCCGGCCTCGGACTCGGACATCCACGCCATCGCCGGGCCGCCCGCCTGCGGAAGTCCCCACTTGACCAGCCAGTCGTACATCTCGCCTCGCTGGGCCGACTGGCCGGTGGCGATGTCGTAGGACAGTGCCCGGATGTCTTCGTCCTCGGTCTTGCGGTAGATCGTCATCGCCATGTCGATGGCCTGCGCGTGGTGCACCTGCATGTCGCGGGCGAACCCTGCCTCCGCCGAATCCGTCGTCGGCAGCGCCGGGCCGGATGCAGCGAAGGTCGAGAAGCGGCCGATCGCGAAGGCCACCGCGGCGACGGCGACCGCGATCAGGACGATCGCGATCCACCGGCGCCGCGGCGCCTCGGTCATGACTGCTTGCCGGGCGCGTCCAGCCCGCCGGTGCACGCGGCGTTCGGTTCGGGCACGCTCTGGCTGCGCCAGAACGCGGTGAGGAACTCCTCGACCCGCTCGTCGTCGGCCGAGTCGAGCTTCAGCTGCGCGTTCCAGCCGCTCATCACGACCGGGGCGTCCAGTCCCGTCACGGGGGAGAGGATCACGTAGCTGGAGGGAAGCTTGGCCTTGAGGCCGTCCAGGGCTGCACTGTCGACGGCATCCGGGTCGTAGGTGATCCACACCGCGCCGTGCTCCATCGAGTGCACCGCGTTCTCCTCGGGAACCGGCTCGGAGTACACGGCGCAGTTGAGCCAGCCGGCGTGGTGGTCGCCGCCGGCGGGCGGGCTCTGCGGGTACGCCACGTCGCCTTCGACGTGGTTGGCGGTGTTCTCGAACGTCTCGAGACCCGAGATGGACGACCCATCACCGTCGCCGCGGTCGAAGGTGACCGGCTTCGGCGTGAGCATGATGGATGCCGCGATGAGCGCGATGATCGCAAGGGTGGCGGCCCCGCCGACGGTCCACCAGACCAGCTTGCTGCGGCGGCGCTTGGCGAGCTGCCGCTGATACTCGGCGAGCTTCTCCTGCTTCTGCTGCTCACGCTGCTGCTTGACGGTGAGGGTGATGCCCGCCTGGGTGGCGGGGTTGCCGCTCACGCGCTTGGCGGAGGGGCTCGGGGGCGTCGGGGTCATTGTGATCTCGGCTCGATAGCGGGTGCGCAAGCGCGTGGGTGGGTTCAGCCTATTCGTGCGCATGGGCCTGTGGCTGGGAAGACGCTAGACTCGATCGGTTCTCGAATCGTTTCGACGTCGCCCGAACGCGACAGCTCTGGATACTGTGCTCGATACCGCCCCCGTTCCCACCGTCTCCGCATCCCACGGTCCGCACGCCGCGCGCCCCTCAACGGGGGCTATCAGCACGCTCGGTGCCAACCCGATCACCGCACCGGTTGTGGTGCATCCGGGCGACTCGCTGTCGACCCGCCGCCGCGTGCTCTACATCATCCTGCTCGGCGCGCTGACGGCCCTGGGGCCCTTCACGATCGACCTCTACCTCCCGGCATTCCCGGTGCTGGAGGCCGACTTCCAGACCAGCGCGGCCGCGATCCAGCTCACCCTCACCGGCACGATGATCGGCTTCGCGCTGGGTCAGCTGGTGGTGGGGCCGCTCAGCGACAAGGTCGGCCGCCGCATCCCGCTCATCGTGGTGACCGCACTGCACGTGCTGGCCAGCACCGCCGCCGCGTTTGCCCCCACGCTGGAACTGCTCTCGGTCACGCGCGTGCTGATGGGTGCCGGTGCTGCCGCGGGTGGCGTCGTGGCCGCTGCGATCGTGCGCGACCTGTTCGGCGGACGCCGGCTGGTCGTCATGCTCAGCCGCCTCGCGCTGGTGTCGGGCGTGGCTCCCGTCGTGGCCCCGCTCGTGGGTTCCGGGTTGCTGGCCGTCATGCCGTGGCGCGGCATCTTCATCGTCCTCGCCGTCTACGGCGCGGTCATGCTCGTGTGCGCCCTGCTGTTCCTGCCCGAGACGCTCCCGCCTGCCCGCCGGCGCGAGAGGGGCTCGACCACGGTGCTGCAGCGTTACCGCAGCGTGCTGAGCGACCGGGTCTTCATCGGCGTGCTCATCATCGGCGGCATGACATTCAGTGGCCTGTTCTCGTACCTGTCGGCGTCGTCGTTCCTGTTCCAGCAGACCTACGGCTTCGACGCGCAGCAGTACGGACTGCTCTTCGCGATCAACTCCGTCGGCGTCGTCATCGGCGTGCAGAGCGCCTCGCGGCTGGCGACCCGGTTCGGGCCGCAGTGGGTGATGGCGTTCTCCACCGGGACTCTCGTGATCGCGGCATCCGCCATCATCCTCTGCGACGCGCTGGGCGCGGGGCTGTGGGGCGTGATGATCCCGCTGTTCGTCTTCATGACCGCGTGTGGGTTCACCTTCCCGTGTGTGCAGGTGCTGGCGCTGGACCGCCACGGCAAGGCGGCGGGCACGGCGCAGTCCCTCATCGGCGCGGTGAACTTCGGCGTCGCCGGCATGGTTTCGCCGGTGGTGGGCTGGGTCGCCGGCGACGCCGGGATCACCCCGACCACGATGGCCACGGTGATGGTCGGCTGTGCGGTGATCGCGACGCTGTCGCTGTGGCTCGTGGTGCGGCCGAAGACGGTTGCGCGGCTGGCTCCGTAGCGTCCGCAGCGCATCGCGCGCAAGGCCCATGCCGGGTGACGGACTGAGCACGCACAATGGGCTCATGGATCCCCTTCGTCGCCCCGTGGCAGGACTGCTCGTACCCGGCCTCGTGCTCATCGCGTTCGCGTGCGGGCTCGGTGGCTGGATTCTGCTGCGGGGGACCACGCCGTTCATCGTCGACGACTGGTGGAACCTCACCCTGCTGCAGTGGACGGTGGAGCCGGTGACGCTGTTCTCCTACGCGATGAACTGGCTCGGCGGGGGAGTGGTCGGGGTGTTCGTCGTACCGATCGGCGGCGCCCTGGTGCTGGTGCTGCTGCGCCGCTACATCGGGGCGCTGTTCTTCATCGCCGCGTCGGTGTTCAGCGCCGCCGGGGTACAGGTGCTCAAGCATCTGTTCGGCCGCGCCCGCCCAGAAGAGATCATCGTGATCAGCGACTACGGATCGTTCCCGTCCGGACACACCGCCAACGCCGCGACGATCGCGGTGGTCGCGGTGGTGCTGTTCCCGCGCGTGTGGGTGGCCGTGGCCGGGGCGGTGTGGGTGGCGCTGATGGCGTTCAGTCGCACGTATCTGCACGCGCACTGGCTGAGCGACACCCTGGGCGGGGCGTTCGTGGGAGCCGGAGCCGCCCTCGTGGTGGCGGCGGCGTTCGCGGTGCAGCTGCGGGCGGAGCAGAACCGGGTGAGCCGCAGGGTCGCGTCACTGCCGGCGTGATCCGGTGTTCGGCACCGGCCGCCGCCGAGCGACCGGCGCCGAATGCGTTGTCGCGCGCATCCCGTAGCATCGGCGATCCGTGCAGGCTGTGCAGAACCCGGGGGTCCTGGCCGGGCGACCGGGATGCGGCCTAGCATCGGAGCATGGCATCGAAGCCCCCCGCCGACGACATCGACGAGTCGCAGATCCGCATCACCGCGCCCAAGACGGTGGCGGTCGGGATTCCCGCGGTCCTCAACTCCCTGCGCGTCGCGAACGACCAGATGGGCATCGCCCGGTCGGTACAGACCCTGGTGCGCATCAACCAGAAGGACGGCTTCGACTGCCCTGGCTGCGCTTGGCCCGAGGAGAACAAACGGCACGCCGCGGAGTTCTGCGAGAACGGCGCGAAGGCCGTCGCCGAGGAGGCGACGCTGCGCCGCGTCGGCCCGGAGTTCTTCGCCGAGCATTCGCTGGCCGAACTGCGCGGCCACGACGACTGGTGGCTCGGTCAGCAGGGCCGGCTCACGCACCCGATGCTGCTGGAGGAGGGCGCGACGCATTACCGGCCGATCGGGTGGGACGAGGCGCTCGAGATCATCGCCGCGGCGTTGCGCGACCTGGGCGACCCCGACGAGGCGGTCTTCTACACCTCGGGTCGCACGTCCAACGAGGCGGCGTACCTCTACCAGCTGCTGGTGCGGGGATTCGGGACCAACAACCTTCCCGACTGCTCGAACATGTGCCACGAGTCGTCGGGGTCGGCCCTGAACGAGACGATCGGCATCGGCAAGGGCACCGTCTCGATCGAGGACATCCACGACGCAGACCTGCTGATCGTGGCCGGCCAGAACCCCGGCACCAACCACCCCCGCATGCTGAGCGCCCTGGAGAAGGCCAAGCAGCGCGGCGCCACCATCATCGCCGTCAATCCGCTGCGGGAAGCGGGGCTGGTGCGCTTCGAGAATCCGCAGACCCCGCGCGGCATCGCGTTCGGCGGCACGACGCTGGCCGACCTGTTCCTGCAGATCCGTCTCGGCGGCGACCAGGCGCTGTTCCAGGCGATAGGCAAACACCTGCTGGAGGCGGAGGACCGCGACGGCGGGGTGTTGGACCACGACTTCATCGCCGCCCACACCAGCGGACTGGACGCCTACCGGCGTGAGCTGGCCGACGCCCGGTGGCCCGACTTCGAGGAGGCCACCGGCCTGACCGAGCAGACGCTGCGCACCGTCGGCGAAGCGGTGCGCACCTCGAAGTCCACGATCGTCTGCTGGGCGATGGGGCTCACCCAGCACAAGCACTCGGTGCCGACGCTGCGTGATGTCGTGAACGTGCTGCTGCTGCAGGGCAACATCGGCCGGCCCGGCGCCGGAGTGTGCCCGGTGCGGGGACACTCGAACGTGCAGGGCGACCGCACTGTCGGGATCTATGAGAAGCCGTCCGAGGGGTTCCTCGCGGCGCTTGACGGCGAGTTCGGGTTCCGGGCGCCGCGCGAGCACGGGTTCGACACCGTCGAGGCGATTCGGGCGATGCGCGATGGGCGGGCGAGGTTCTTCTTCGGGATGGGCGGCAACTTCGTCAGCGCCACCCCCGACACCGCCGTGGTCGAGCAGGGCATGGCGAACCTCGATCTCACGGTGCAGGTGTCGACCAAGCTCAACCGGTCGCACGTGGTCACCGGGCGCCGCGCCATCATCCTTCCTACGCTCGGCCGCACCGACCGCGATCGCCGCGGCGGCGCGGAGCAGCGGGTGACCGTGGAGGACTCGATGGGAGCCGTACACGCCTCGCGCGGCCGGCTCACCCCGCCCGCCGACGATCTGCTCAGCGAAGTCGCGATCGTCGCGCGACTGTGCGCCCTGGTCTTCGACGGTGCCGCCGTCAACGCCCCGCGGGCGGACTGGGCGGCGCTGGAGAAGGACTACGCGCTCATCCGCGCACACATCCAGCGCACCATCCCCGGGTTCGACGACTACGAGCAGCGCATCGAGAAGGGCCGCACCTTCTTCCTCCCCAACGGTCCGCGCGACGCGCGTCGGTTCGCCACGGTCGACGGCAAGGCGCGGTTCACCGCGAACCCGCTGGAGTACCCGCACATCCCTGAGGGGCGCCTGCTGCTGCAGACCCTCCGCTCGCACGATCAGTACAACACCACCATTTACGGCAAGGACGACCGCTACCGCGGCATCCACGGCGGGCGCCGGGTCGTGTTGATCCACCCGCAGGACATCACCGAGCTGGGCTTTTCCGACGGCGACCTCGTCGACCTGGTCTCGGAGTGGTCGGGGCCTGCCGGCGTCGAGGAGCGCCGCGCCGAGGCGTTCCGCCTGGTCGGCTACGAGACTCCCCGCGGCAACGTCGCGGCGTACTATCCCGAGACCAACGTGCTGGTGCCGCTGGATTCGGTGGCCGACGTCTCGGGCACGCCGACGTCGAAGGCCGTCATCGTGCGGCTGGAGCGCCGCCCAGCCTGATGCCGGTCCGGCGTGCACGCCGAGGCATCCGGCGCAAGACCAGGCGCGGACGGATGCCACGACGTAGCGTCGCGGCATGAGCGAATTGACGGCTCCCACCGGGCAGGAACCGGCGCTGCGTGCCGTGCCGCGGGCCGACGGGTCGGCGCCGCTGGCTCTTGTGCTGGGCGGCACCGGGTACATCGGCGGCCGACTGGTCCCGCGTCTGCGGGGCGCCGGGTACCGGGTGCGGGTGCTGGCGCGCGACCCCGCACGGCTGGCTGCCTTCCCCTGGGGCGGTGACGTCGAGGTCGTGGCCGGGTCCGCCGACGACGCGGCAGCCATGGCCGAGGCGGTCCGCGGCGTCGACGTCCTCTACTACCTCGTGCATTCGATGGCGGCCGGACCCGGGTTCGACACCGCAGATCTGCGGGCGGCGGAGACGGTCGCGGATGCCGCCGCCGCGGCATCCGTCCGTCGCCTCGTGTACCTCGGCGGGCTGCATCCCGCCGGCGGGGACCTGTCGCCGCACCTGCGTTCGCGGGTGGCGGTGGGGGAGGTGTTCCTGCGGTCGGCCGTGCCGACGCTGGTGCTGCAGGCCGGAGTGGTGATCGGGTCGGGCTCGGCGTCGTTCGAGATGGTGCGCCACCTCACCGAGGTGCTGCCGTATATGCCGGCGCCGCGGTGGGTGCGCAACCGCATCCAGCCGATCAGCGTGCGCGACGTGCTGTATTACCTGCTGTCGGCGGCACGGGTGGATGCCGATGTGAACCTGGCCGTCGACATCGGCGGGCCCGACGTGCTGCGGTATGGGCAGATGATGAACGGCTACGCCGTCGAGGCGGGGCTGCCGCAGCGGGCGATCGCGTCGCTGCCGGTGTTCACGCCGGGGCTCGCGTCGCACTGGGTGAACCTCGTCACGCCGATTCCGCGGGCGATCGCCCGCCCGCTGGTGGCATCGCTGCAGAACGAGTGCGTCATGGATGACCATGCCATCGACGACCTCATCCCGCTGCCCGAGGGTGGCCTCATGCCGTACCGGCGGGCGGTGGCCCTCGCGCTCGGGCGAGTGGCGGCCGACGACGTGGAGACCAGCTGGCAGGACGCCGAGGTGCTCGGGGCGCCGTCGGACCCGTTGCCGTCCGACCCGGAGTGGGCGGGGCGCACCGTCTACGTCGACGAGCGGTCGGCGTTGACATCGGCCGCTCCGGAGCGGCTGTGGGCGGTGATCGCCGGGATCGGCGGTGAGAACGGCTGGTACTCCACCCCGGTGCTCTGGGCGGTGCGCGGCTGGATGGACAAAGTCGCCGGCGGCGTGGGGCTCGCCCGCGGCCGGCGCAGCCGCTCCCGGGTGTCCGTGGGCGACGTGATCGACTTCTGGCGGGTGGAGACGGTCGAGGAGGGGCAGGTACTGCGCCTGCGCGCCGAGATGAAGGTGCCCGGCCAGGCGTGGCTGGAACTGCGGGCCACCGCGGCCGACGGCGGGTCGCGGTACGACCAGCGCGCGGTGTTCTTCCCGCGTGGCCTGGCCGGCCGGCTGTACTGGCTCGCGGTGCTGCCGTTCCACGGGTTCGTGTTCCGCGGGATGGCCAACCGCATCATCGCCACGGCCGAGGCCGAGGCGGCCGGGGCGCCGGCGGCGGGGCGGCGGAAGTCAGCCTGAGGCGGCGCGGGGGCCGGTTTTCGGGGCGGAATCGGTCGCTGAGGCTGAATTCTGCCGCGGCGGGCGGGCGCGGGCTGTCGGAATTCAGGCTGAGGTGATGTCGGAGCCGGTTTTCGGGGCGGAATCGGCCGCGCAGCCTGAATTCCGACGGCGCCGGGGCTCGTAGGCTGTGGGGATGCCGCACACCGCCGTCGTCGTGACCGTCTCCGACCGGTCCGCCGCCGGTCTGCGCCCCGACAGCAGCGGCCCCGTCGCCGTCGCCGCCCTGCGCGAGGCGGGGTTCACCTGCGACGACGCCGTGGTCGTGGCCGACGGCAGCAACAGCGTCGAGCGTGCCCTGCGGGATGCGCTCGCCGCCGGGGCACACCTGATCGTCACCACCGGGGGCACCGGAGTCTCGCCGCGCGACCAGACGCCGGAGGGCACCGCCCGGGTGCTCGACCGTGAGATCCCCGGCATCGCCGAGGAGCTCCGCCGCCGCGGCGCGGCCGAGAAACCCGCCGGTCTGCTGACCCGCGGACTGTCGGGGGTGGCCGGTGGCGCGCTGATCGTCAACCTCCCCGGGTCGCCTGCGGGGGTGACAGCCGGGATCCCGGTCGTCGTGTCGGTGGCCGGTCACGTCATCGACCAGCTCGCCGGCGGGGACCACCCGTGACCGCCGTGCGCCTCGCCCGCATCAGCGGGGAGGCCCTCGATATCGCCGAGCACCTCGCCGCCGTCGAGGACGACACCGCCGGCGCCGTCACGACGTTCATCGGCCGGGTGCGCGACCACGATCCGGATGCCGCGACCGCCGTGGTCGCGCTGGAGTACTCCGCACACCCCGACGCCCAGGCGACGCTGCACGCGATCGCTGACCGCGCGATCGGCGACGGCCGGGCGATCGTCGCCGTCAGCCACCGCATCGGGCGGCTGGAGGTCGGCGACCTCGCGGTGGTCATCGCCGTCGCCTCCCCGCACCGCGCGGAGGCGTTCGAGGTGTGCCGCGCCCTCATCGAGACGATCAAGACCGAGCTGCCGGTGTGGAAGCGTCAGGTCGAAGCCGACGGCACCAGGGCCTGGAAGGGCATCGGCGGCTGACGCGGCTGAAGCCCCGGCTACCCGCCGGCGAACGGCGGCAGCACGTCGACCAGGTCGTCGGCCCCCAGCGGGGTGTCGTCGTCGACGCGCGCACCGCCGACAAGCACGGCGCAGCGGGGCAGGATGCCGCCCAGCCCAGGCCGCTCCGATACGAGAGCGGCCCGCAGGTGGCCGAGGGTCGGTTCGTCCCGGTGCTCCTCGGCGCGGCCGGCCATCTCCTCGGCGGCGGCGAAATAGCGCACCCGGGCCATCAGGCCTGGCCCTCGCCCTGCCAGCCCGCGGCGAGCTCGGTGATCGCGGCCACGGCGGCGCGGACGTCGTCGGGGGTGCCGCCGGCGCGACCGGCGACGAGTCCGGCGACGAAGGCGCTGAGCGGCGCGGCAGGGCGCGCGACGCCGGTCGCGACATCGCGGGCGAGGTCGAGGATCAGCGCGATCGGCACGTCTTCGGGGCTCAGGTCGAAGCGCTCGCGCAGGGCAAGCGCCCACGCGTCCAGGGCCTCGGGCGGGAGGGTGCGATCGCTCATGGGGAGTCCTCCTGGGTGAACCGGCGCCGGGCTTCGGTGAGATCCTCCCACGTGTCCACGTCGGCGGTCTCGGCGGGGGGAGCGACGACGGTCGCGATGGCGAGGTCGTCGAGCAGCTCCCGCATGGATGCCCCGTGGCCCCGTGCCGGCAGCGCCGCTGCGCCACGGCGCAGCGGGGCGGTGCGGTACACCCCGGTCAGCCACTGCGGCCGCGACGTGGCGTCGGCCAGGCACAGGCCCTCGGTGTCGGTGGGAAGCAGCACCATGTCCCGGATGAGGCGGGCGGCGGCGGCCCCGGCACCCGGTAGGTCGCACGCGAGCACGAGGGTCCACTCCGGGTCGGCATCCCACGACGCCAGAGCCGCGGCGATGCCCGCGGCCGGGCCGCCGAACGGCGGGTCTTCCCGTACCCAGGTGACCTGGGCGGGGATGGATGCCGCGGCGATCGCGACCTCGGGGTGCATGGCGGCATCCGGTTGCGGACCCACGATCGTGATCGGCGTGGCACCGACGGCAGCGGCGGCCTCGACGGAGTGGCGCAGCAGGGTGCGCCCGCCCACGTCGAACAGTGGCTTGGCCGCGCCGTCCACGCGGGTCGCGCGGCCGCCGGCCAGCAGGATCGCGGCGAGGGTGCTCACGGCTCGCCTGGGCGCGTCCAGGTGCCCGAGCGCCCGCCTTCCTTCGCGGTGATGCGGACGTGCTCGATTGAGGAGGACTTGTCCATGCCCTTCACCATGTCCACGACGGCGAGTGCGGCGACGGACACGGCGGTCAGCGCCTCCATCTCCACACCGGTGCGGTCGGCGGTGCGCACGGTGGCTTCGATCTCGACGCCGTCGTCGACGATCGCGAGATCCACCGTCGCGCCGTGCACGCCGATGACGTGGGCGAGGGGGAGGAGCGCCGGGGTCTGCTTGGCCGCTTGGATGCCGGCGATGCGCGCGACTGCGAGCACGTCGCCCTTCGGGACCGACCCGTCGCGGAGTGCGGCGACGACCTCCGGTGCACAACGTACGAACCCGCGCGCGGTCGCGGAGCGCACGGTGGGCTGCTTCGCGGTGACGTCCACCATGCGGGCGTGACCGGTGGCATCCAGGTGCGTGAAGCTCATGACACCAGCATGACATCCACGGGGTCGCCGGGGGCGACCGCGTCGACCGCGGCTGCCACGATCGCGTAGGCCTCGGCGCGGCCGAGTCCGCCGGCCAGGTGCGAGCCGGAGCCCCCGGCGGTCGCCGGGCGAACGGTCCAGCGGGCGGGGTCGGTGCGGTCGATCACGGCGGGCAGGTACTGTCGGCGCCCCTGCGGGGTGCGCCAGCCCACCGCCGCCGGCAGGCGCAGGAGCGGCCGGTGCCGGTCGGTGCGGCCCTGCAGGGCGAGCAGGGCGGGGCGGACGAACGTCTCGAACGACACCGCGGAGCTGACCGGGTTGCCCGGCAGGCCGAACAGCAGCGGGCCGTGCGGCATCCGCCCGAATCCCTGCGGTTTTCCCGGCTGCATCGCGACCTTGGTGAAGGTCATCGTGCCGGCGAGTTCGTTCTTGACCACTTCGTAGGCGCCCGCGCTCACGCCGCCGGAGAAGACCACGACGTCGGCGGCGTCGGGGCCGCGGGTCACGCGGTCGAGCACGCGGCGGAGGTCCTCGCCGTCGTCGTCGACGCTGGTGCGCGCGACGACCATGGCCCCCGCCTCGGCGGCGAGGGCGGCCAGGAGCAGGCTGTTGGACTCCGGGATCTGTCCGCGGCGCAGCGGCTGTCCCGGTGCCACCAGCTCGGATCCTGTCGAGACGACCGCGACCCGCGGGCGGCGTGAGACGACCACGGTGGCGACGCCGGCGGCGGCGGCCGCTGACACCTGCAGGGCACCCAGGACGATCCCGGCGGGCAGCACCTCGTCGCCGCGGCGGGCGTCTCCGCCGGCGCGGCGCAGGTGCGCCCCCGGTGCGCGGGGCGCGTGGGTGACGGTCACGGAGCCGAGGGAGTCGGCGAGGCCGCCCGCGGTGTCTTCGAACGGCACGATCGTGTCGGCGTCGGTCGGCACCGGGGCGCCGGTCATGATGCGTGCGGCCTCACCGGCGGCCAGCGGCGGGTCGTCGGGAGTGCCGGCGGGCAGGTCGGCGACGACTCGCAGGGTGACGGCGCGGTCGGGCGCGGCATCCGCGACGTCGGCGAAGCGCACCGCGAACCCGTCCATCGCGGAGTTGTCGAACACCGGGATGTCCACGGCGGCCCGCACCGGTTGCCGCAGCGTGCGGCCGGCGGCATCGGTGAGGTCGCGGTGTTCGGTCTCGAGCAGCGGGGTGACGGTCAGGATGCCGGCGAGGTGCTGCTCGACCGACTGCAGTTCGCTCACGCGGGGACCGTCTCGAAGCGCCACTCGGCCAGGCCGCCCGCGAGTACCGACGCGTCGATCCCGGCCAGGCGCAGGGCGGCGGCCGCGCGCTGTGCGCGGAAGCCGACGGCGCACACGACGATGACGCGCGCCGTGGGGTCGGGGAGCGCGTGCGCGGGGTTGGCGAGGAGGGGGTCCAGCGGGATGAGGAGGGAGCCGGGGATGACGCCGGTGGCCGTCTCGAACGGTTCGCGCACGTCGAGCAGCGTCGCCCCGGCATCCTGCGCCGCACGGGTCTGCTCGGCCGTGAGCATGGGGACGGCGCTGGGGGTCTTGGCCGTGGGGGTTTCGGTGGCGGTCGTGGGCCGCAGCGGCACCTCGAGCTGGCGGGAGCGGAGGGCGTCGATCACGAGGACGCGGCCCAGCAGCGGCTCGCCGATGCCGGCGAGGAGCTTGAGTGCTTCGATCGCCATGATGCCGCCCACCTGGAGGCACAGCGCCCCGAGCACGCCGACCTGTGCGCAGGTGGGGACCTCGCCGACGCTGTCGGGCGGGTACAGGTCAGCCAGCCGCACCGCCGGGTGGCCCGCGGGCGGGGTGGACCAGAAGACCGTGATCTGCGCGTGGAACTCCTGCAGCACGCCCCACACCAGCGGCGTCCCGAGCCGTTCGCAGGCGTCGGCGACGGCGGAACGGGTCTCGAACGTGTCGGTGCCGTCGATCACGACGTGGGCGCCGGCCAGCAGCCGGTCGGCGTTGTCGGGGGTGAGGCGCTCGCGCACCGCGTGCACGACCGTCTCGGGGGAGAGGTCGGCGGTGACGCGGGTGGCCGAGTCGACCTTCGGGGAGCCGACGTCGGCGTGGCGGTGCATGACCTGCCGGTGCAGGTTGGAGTGCTCGACCTCGTCGTCGTCGATGACCGTGATCGAGCCGATGCCGGCACCGGCGAGCGCGAGGACGACGGGGGAACCGAGCCCTCCCGCACCGACGACGGCGACGTGCGCGGCGGCGAGGCGACGCTGGCCGATGTCCCCGAGCCCGGCGAGCGTGCGGTGCCGTGCCGTGCGCGCGGTCTCGGCGTCCGAGAGCGCGGCGACGGGCTCGACCAATGGCGGCAGCGGCATGCAGCCAGCGTACGCCCGCGGCATCCGCGCCCGCGTGGCGCGCCCCTGTCACGAATGGTCGCCGGGCGCGCCCGTTTGTGACAGGGGAGCAGGGGCGCCGGGGAGGGGACGACGGCTGCCGCGGGTGCGGGAAAATCGGGCTCGAACCTCCGCGGCTGCGGTGCTAGCGTCGGGGCGTGGACAGCTTCCGCATTTCCGAGGCCGCGCGCCTGCTCGGCGTCAGCGACGACACCGTGCGCCGCCTCGTCGACCAGGGCACCTTGCCGACGACGGGGGAGAGCCCGGCGCGCATCCCCGGCGATGCGCTCGCCGCGCACGCGACCGAACTCGCGCGCACGACGGCCGACCCCACCGACGTGCTCTCCAGCGCACGCAACCGGTTCGTCGGACTCGTCACGCGCGTGCAGATCGACGGCGTCATGGCGCAGGTCGACATCCAGGCCGGGCCCCACCGCGTTGTGTCGCTGCTGTCGGCCGAGGCCGTGCGCGAACTGGCGTTGGAACCCGGCTCCCTCGCCGTCGCGGTCGTGAAGGCCACCAACGTCATCGTCGAAACCCCGAAGGCCTGACGTGCGCGCGCGTCACGCCGTCGCCGCCGCGCTCGCGGCCATCGCGCTGACGCTGGCCGGCTGCGCCGCCGGCGCGACCGCCCCCGGCACCGGCACCGCCGCCGGCCCCGACGAAGACCCGAACGCTCCCGCCGCGCCCGCGGCCGACCCCGGCCCGGAACTGACCGGCGAACTGTCCATCGCCGCCGCGGCGTCGCTGCAGGCCGCGTTCGACGACCTCGCGACGGCGTTCGAGGCGCGGCATCCGTCACTGGAGGTGCTCCCCATCGCCTATGACGGCTCTCCCACCCTCGCGACGCAGATCGTCGAGGGTGCCGCCGTCGACGTGTTCGCCGCCGCCGATCAGGCCACGATGCACGCGGTGGTGGATGCCGGTCTGGCCACCGACCCCGCCGCGTTCGCCACCAACACCCTCGCCTTGGTTGTCCCTCCCGGCAACCCCGGCGGCGTGCAGGACCTCGCCGACCTCGCCGACCCCGACCTCATCGTCGTCGCCTGCGCCGGCGCGGTGCCGTGCGGTGCGGCATCCGAAGCCCTGCTCGACGCGGCGGGCGTGACGGCGAGCATCGACAGCCACGAGCAGAACGTCACCGCCGTGCTGACGAAGGTCGCGACCGGCGAGGCCGACGCGGGGCTGGTGTATGTGACGGATGCCGCGCGCGCCGCGGTCGACACGATCCCCGTCGCCGGTGCCGCCGACATCGTGAACCGCTACCCGATCGTCGCGCTCGCCGAATCCGCCAACCCCCGCGCGGCCGCGGCGTTCGTCGCGTTCGTCCGCAGCCCCGACGGGCAGGGCGTGCTCGCCGGCCTCGGGTTCGGGGCGCCGTGAGCGGGCCGGCTGCCCGCAACACCCGGCCGGCAGGCACCACCCGCCGGGTCCGGCCCGCCCGCGCCACGCGTGGGTTCATGCCGCCGGTGCTCGCGATCCCCGCGGTCGTCGGCCTCGCGCTGCTGGTGGTGCCGCTGGCGGCGCTCATCGGGCGGGTGGAATGGTCGACGCTGTGGGCGGATGTCACCGCGCCGGCAGCACTCGCGGCACTGGGACTGTCGCTGCGGACGGGGCTCGCGGCCACCGCGGTGTGCCTCGTGCTGGGCGTGCCGCTGGCTCTCGTGATCGCCCGCGCCGGCGCACGCACCGCCGCGGTGCTGCGGGCGCTGGTGACGGTGCCCCTCGTGCTGCCGCCGATGGTCGGCGGTGTCGCGCTGCTGTTCCTGTTCGGGCGCAACGGCTGGCTGGGGCAGGCGCTGGCGCAGTGGGGCGTGCAGATTCCGTTCACCACGACCGCGGTCGTGCTGGCGCAGACCTTCGTCGCGCTGCCGTTCCTGGTGCTGGCGCTGGAGGGGACGCTCCGCTCCACCGGCGTGGGCTACGAACAGACCGCCGCCGGGCTCGGTGCCGGACACTGGACGACGCTGTGGCGGGTGACGCTGCCGCTGGCCGCGCCGGGCCTGGTCGCCGGGACCATTCTGTGCTTCGCGCGCGCCGTGGGGGAGTTCGGGGCGACCGCGCTGTTCGCCGGCAACGCTCCGGGCGTCACCCAGACGATGCCGCTGGCCATCTACACCGCGTTCAACGGTGCCGGAGTTTCGCAGGGCACGGCGGTGGCGCTGTCACTGCTGCTGCTGGTGACCGCCGTCACGGTGCTGCTGCTGGTGCGCGCCTGGCGACCGGGAGCTCTGCGGTGAGCACGGCCCTGCACATCGACATCGACGTGGTCCGCCGTGGCTTCCGGCTGCAGGCGGCGATCGAGGCGGCACCGGGGCAGACGGTCGCCGTGATGGGGCCCAGCGGCGCCGGCAAATCCACGCTGCTGGATGCGCTCGCCGGTTTCGTGCGGCCCTCGGCGGGCACGATCCGGGTCGGCGACCGCGAGGTGTCCGGCCACGGCGTGCACGTGGCCCCGCACCGGCGCGGCATCGTGCTGCTCGGCCAGGATCCACGGCTGTTCCCGCACCTGAGCGCCCGCGACAACGTCGCCTTCGGGTTGCGTGCCCGGGGTGTGCCGCGCGGGCAGGCCGCAGCGGGGGCGGACGAGTGGCTGTGGCGGGTGGGCCTGCCCGGTGCAGGCGACCACGCGCCGCGGGAACTGTCCGGAGGCCAGCAGCAGCGGGTCGCCCTGGCGCGCGCGCTCGCGGCGGCCCCCGACGTGCTGCTGCTGGACGAGCCCCTGACGGCGTTGGACCCCGAGACCGCCGCCGGCATCCGCACCATGCTCGCCGAGCAGCTCGCCGCGGTGCACACCACCACGGTGCTCGTGACGCATGACGCGGTGGATGCCGCGGCCGCGGCCCAGCAGCTGGTGCTGCTCGAGGACGGGCGGGTGACCCAGCAGGGGCCGGTGCGAGAGGTGCTGCATGCGCCGACCACCGGGTTCGGAGCGGCGATCGCGGGCCTCAACCGGGTGCTCGGGGAGACCCGTGATGGCGCGTGGTCGGCGGGCGGGTTGCGACTGCCGGAGGGCGTCGTCGGCGCGAGAACACCCATCGGCCGCGCGCCAACCGACGGCCCCGCGGCCGCTCTGTTCCGCCCCGGTGCGGTAGCCGTCGACGCCGTCGCCGATCCGACCTGGACCGGCGCCCTCCGCGCTGCGGAGACAACGAGCCCGGTCGACGGACAGTGGCTCGCACGGGTCGTCCGCCTGGAGCAGACACCAGCCGGCGTGCGCGTGCACACCGCCGAGCCTGCGGTGGCCGCCGACGTCTCGGTGGACGACGTCGCCGCCTTGGGGCTGGCTCCCGGGCGACCGGTGCGGCTGCGCGTCGCGGCTTCCGACGTCCGCATCGTCGGTGTCGACGCCGATGCTGCCAGGATGGCGGGATGACTCACATCCGTCCCTACCGCCCCGGCGACGAAACCGACGTCGCCCGCGTGTGCCTGCTGACGGCGGATGCGGGCACGGATGCCACCGGCGTCTTCGCCGACGACGACCTCTGGGCCGAGGTGTTCGTGCTGCCGTATGTGGCCCGGCATCCGGACCTCGCGTTCGTCGTGGAGACCGACGACGGCCGCGTGGCCGGCTATGTCGTGGGAGTGCCCGATACCCGGGCTTTCGAGGAGTGGTTCGCGACCGAGTGGTGGCCGCGCTTCGCGGAGCGCTGGCCGAAGCCCGACATCGAGCGCAGCAGGCAGGACGGCACGCTGATCTACGCGTATGGTCGCGGCCCCGGCGCGGAGCCCTACGGCGACACGCATCCGGCGCACCTGCACATCGACCTGCTGCCCGAACTGCAGGGGCAGGGCTGGGGGCGCCGGCTCATCGACACGCTCGTCGAGGCGCTGCGTGCGCGGGGCGTCACCGGGTTGCACCTGGTCGCATCGGAGGACAACGCCGGCGCGCTGGCGTTCTACGACCGTCTCGGGTTCGAGCGGGTGCCCTCGCACGACGGCGTGCAGGCCTTCGCCCGCGACCTCTGACGCTTCACGTCGCTGCCGCGATGGGGAGATCTCCCCATCGCGTGGGTGACCGGCCGGTGGTGCACTGGATGCCAGGAGGTACCCGATGACCGCCGTCACCGTGCCGCCCGCCGCCGGGTGGGACTCAGCCGACGCCTGGACGGCGTTGCATCGGGCGGAGACGACTGCGCACGATCTCGCCGCGATCGCGGCGGCGTACCCGGACTACGCCGAGCAGATCGCCGAGCATCCGCAGGCGTATCCGGCGCTCATCGAGTGGGCCGGCATCGTCGCATCCACCCGCCGAGCCCCGCGCACCCCCGGATCGCCACCGCAGGTGGCCGGGCTCACCGACCTGATCGCTGGCAGGCGCCGCGATTCCGGGGCGCATCCGCTGGCATATTCCGCGGACGCCGATGCCTGGCGCGCGGCGGTCGCCGCCGGGTCCGCGCGGGGCCAGAGCGCCGATGCGGCGCCGGGCGCCGGCCGTCCCGTGACGGCCATCGGCCGCCTGGTGACGGATGAGGGCCGTCCGTTGACGGACGCGGGCCGTCCCATGACGGAGGCCGTCCGGCTGGTGACGGATGCCGCAGCCGATCGCGTCCGGTGGACCCCGGCCGGAGTGGAAGACGCCGCGGCCGACGCCACCGTGTCGACCGCCGAACTGGCGGCCGCCCGCGCCGCCGCGGCTGCGCTGAGCGTCACTGCTGCCGAACCGCAGCCCTGGTGGGTCACCGACGCCCCCGCGCCCGGTGACGCATTGGACGCCGCCGCCGCCCACACGATGCATCGCGCCGATTTCGCCCCGGTCGGCCCGCAGCGGGCGGAGGCGATCGCCGTCGGATCCGCAGCAGGCGAGGCCGCGGCGAAGGCCCAGTCGGCCGTACCGGAGCGCCCGGCACTGCCGAACCGCAGTGCCGCCGATGCCGCGGGCTCCTACCCCGTGGCATCCGCCCCCGCATCGGCGGTCGCGGCCGCGGTCAACGCCAAGGCCCTCCTCGCGCTGGTCTTCGCGTTCGTGCTGGCGCCGCTCGGGATCGTCTTCGGCCACCTCGCGCTGCGCGAAGTGGCCGCCACCGGCGAACCCGGCCGCGGCTACGCCCGCGCCGGCCTCGTCGTCGGGTACGCCCTCGCCGCGCTCACGGTGGCCGCGGCGACCATGACGGCGCTCGTGCTGCTGCTCGGCTGACCCCGGCCACCACGCCGGAGACGTTCGTGACGACCAAGGCCTCCTGCGCACGCGCTCGGTCGTCGCAAACGGCCCCGCCGCGGCCGACGCCGGGGGCGTTCGTGACGACCGAGGCATCCAGCGCCCGATTCGGTCGGCGCACACGGCCGTGTCGCGGCCCACTCCGGGGCATACGTGGCCACCGAGGCCCCGTCCTGTCCGGTCGTCGCAAATGCCCCTCCCGCGGCCGACGCCGGGGACGTTCGTGACGACCGAGGCATCCTGCGGCCGATTCGGTCGGCGCACACGGCCCACCCTGGCCCCAACGAGGGGGCGTGCGCGACGACCGAACGCGAGCGTCAGCGCAGCCGGCCGCTGTCGAGCCGTACGACCCGATCGACCAGGCCGGCCGGCACCGTGACGTGTGAGATCAGCACGACCGCCTGCTCGGGCGAGACCGCCTGCAGCAGGTCGGTGAGCAGCGCATCGGATGCCGCGGGGTCCACGCCCGCGGTGGGTTCGTCCAGCACGAGCACCGGGAAGCCGTGCAATAGTGCCCGGGCCAGCGCGATGCGCTGCGCCTGACCGCCGGACACGAGGGCGCCGCGTTCGCCGACGCGGGCATCCAGGCCGCCGCGCTCGACCAGCCACGGGCCCAGACCCACGCGCTCGAGCACAGCGACCAGCTCGTCGTCGGTCGCGGTGTCCCGGGCGAACAACAGGTTCTGCCGGATGTCCTCGTCGAAGAGCATCGGCTGCTGCTCGCACAGCCCCACCGTCAGCCGCACGTCGTCGGGGGGCAGCTCGCGCACCGACCGGCCGCCGATCTCGTACGTGCCGGTGCACTCCAGGAACCGCACCAGCACGTGCGCGAGCGTCGTCTTGCCCGCGCCGCTGGAACCCACCACGAGCAGCCGTTCCCCGGCGTGCACGTCCAGGTCCACTCCGCTGAGCGAGGGCTCCGCGGCACCCGGCCACTTCGCCGACACCCCGCGCAGTCGCAGGCCATCGCCCAGTGCAGGCGCCTGACCGGTGGCCGGCACGTCGTCGCGGACGAGTCCGGTGGGGATGCCGTCGGGCACCGCGTCGGCGATCCGCTCGGCCGACGCGCGCACCTGCCGCCACGAAGCGGCGGCCAGCGGCACCGCGCCGAACACCTCGAACACCGCCATCGGCACCAGCACGGCCACCGCGAGGGCGGGACCGCCGAGCCCGGCGGCATCCGGAGCCGTCACCATGACCGCGAGGATCGAGGCGGCACCGGCCAGCAGCGACACGATCGCCGTGGTTGCCGCCTGCGCGCCGGCCCGGCGCACCACAGCGCGGCGCACGGCGGCGTCGGCCTGGGCGATGCGGGCACGACTGGCGGACTCGGCGCCGTAGGCCAGCAGCACGTCGAGGCTGCCGAGGTGATCGGTGACGGCGTCGGCGAGCGTGGCACGCAGCGGCGCGATGGCCCGCTCGGCCCGTCCGCCGGCGGCCCAGCCCCACACCGTCGCGACGACGGCGGCCAGGAGCAGGCAGCCCAGCAGCGTCAGGGCGGCCGGCCACGACACGAACGCAATGAACACCACGGCGGCGATCGCGACCACCGCCGATCCGACGAGGGGTTCCACGACCCGCAGCGGCAGGTTCTGCAGGTCGTCGACGTCGTCCACGAGGGCACCGAGCACCGAGCCGCGCCGCGTGCGGGTGAGCCCGTCGGGGGCCAGCGGAATCAGTCGGCGCACGAGCGAGGTGCGCGTGGTGGCGAGCTGGCGCAGCGCCGCATCGTGGGCGGTGAGGCGCTCCAGATACCGGAACGCGGCACGCGAGAGCGCGAACGCGCGCACCCCGACGACCGCGGCGGTGAGGTACATCACCGCGGGCTGTTCGCTGGCCCGCACGATGAGCCAGGCGCTGACGGCGAGCAGGGCGACGGCGGATGCCTCGGTGGCAAAGCCCGATGCTGCGGCGCGCCAGAAGCGCCGCCACGGCGGCATCGCGCCGCGCAGCACGTCCGCGGCGGTCGTGGACGGTGCCCGGCGGGTCGGCTGCATCGTCATGCCGGCACCTCCGCGGCATCCAGGCGCACGATGCGGTCGGCGTACGCGCGTGCCGTCGTGCGGTGCGAGATGAGCAGCACGATCGCGCCCTGGTCGGCCATGCGCCGCAGGCTCAGCCACAGCCGCTCCTCGGTCTCGGCATCCAGCGCGGCGCTGGGCTCATCCAGCGCGAGCACGGATGCCGTGCCGCGCAGCTGCCGGTGGATCGCGCGGGCCACGGCGACGCGCTGCGCCTGCCCGCCCGACAGTCCCGCGCCCTGCACACCGAGCTCGTAGTCGGGGTTCAGGTCCTCGGCGCAGGCGAGGTCCAGCGCCCGGTGGATCGTCGCGGAGTCGGAGGTGTCGTCACCGAGGGCGACGTTGTCCGCGATCGTGCCGGCGATGAGCCCGGCGCGCTGCCCGGCCCAGCCCAGCCACCGATGCGGCGACAGTTCGGTCACCGGCGTGCCGCCCAGCGTCGCCTCGCCGTCGAACTCGGCTGCTCCTCGCAGGGCCGCGAACACGCTGGACTTTCCGGCGCCGCTGGCGCCTTCCAGCAGCACCAGTTCGCCGGCGTGGGCCACCAGGTCCACCGGCGGCAGCACGCGATCGCCGTAGCGCACCCGCAGGTCGCGCAGTACGAGCACTCCGGATGCCACTGTGGTGGGCTCGGGGGCCGACGAAGCGGCGCCGTCCGATCCCGCATCCGCCGCTGTGGCGCGGCGTGCCGCGCGGGCCTCGTCGAGCACCGCGAACACGTCGTTGGTGGCCGAGATGCCCTCGGCGGCGGCGTGGAACTGCACTCCCACCTGGCGCAGCGGCAGATAGGCCTCCGGCGCGAGCAGCAGCACGAACAGGCCGACCAGCAGCGCCAGCTCGCCGTCGAGCAGCCGGAAGCCGATCGACACGGCGATGATCGCCACTGACAGGCTCGCCAGCAACTCCAGCGCGAAGCCGGAGAGGAAAGACACCCGCAGCACGCGCATCGTCTCGTCGCGGTAGCGCTCGGTGACGCGCTGGATCGAGGTGACGGCGCGATGCTGGCGGCCGAACACGGTGAGGGTGGAAAGCCCCCGGACGGTGTCGGCGAACCGCGCGGCCAGCTGCCGCAGCGTCTGCCACTGCTTGTCCTGCACGGCGCGGGTGGCCATGCCGATGAGGATCATGAAGAACGGGATGAGCGGGATGGTGAGCACCACGGTCAGTCCCGAGACCCAGTCCATCCACCACATCACCAGGATGATCAGCGGGGTGGCCAGCGCGGTCTGCACCAGCTGGGGGAGGTAGCGGGCGAAGTACGCGTCGAGGGCATCCAGGCCCCGGCCGGCGGTGACGGCGAGGTGGGCGGAGTTGTGACGGGCGAGCCACCCCGGTCCCAGCGTGTCGACGGCTTCGACGAGGTTCGCGCGCAGCTGGGCCTGCACCCGGGCGGACGCGCGGGCGGCGACGACTTCGCGCAACCACAGCAGCAGCGCGCGCAGCGCGACGACGCCGGCGAGGGCGGCGAGGATGCCGGACAGCTCACCCCACGGCATCCCGTCGATCGCGCCGACGATCGCGCGGGTCAGCAGCCAGGCGAACGCGACGATGACCAGGGTCTGGGCGAGCCCGATCGCCCCGATCGCGAAGAAGAACGCCCGCGATGCGCGCGCGTATGTCAGCAGCCGGGGGTCGAGGGGCCGGCCGCCCGCGCGCGGTGGTGCTTCCGCGTCCTGCGAAGCCATGATTCGATCCTCCCACGGTGTGCCCGACGCGCCGGCACAGCAGACCGCCCCGGTCCGGCGCGCGACTCGCGCGGCCCGCGACGGGGACGGTCAGGGTTCAGTGCACCGTCGCGGCGGCCTTTTCGATACTCGAGCGCATGACGCGCTTGCGGAACACCCAGTACGTCCAGCCCTGGTACAGCAGCACCAGCGGCAGGAAGATCACCGCAGCCCACGTCATGATCGTGAGGGTGTAGTCGGTGCTCGACGCGTTCTCGATCGTCAGGTTGAATGCCGGGTCGGTCGTGGACGGCATGACGTTGGGGAACAGCGCCAGCCACAGGGTCAGCACCGCGAACATCACGGTGCCGGCGCCGAACCCGAAGGCCCAGCCTTCCCGGTCACGCCGGTTGGCGATGACGGAGCCGATCAGCAGCACCGCGGCGAGGACGGCGCAGGCCATAGACAGCATCAGCAGCGGGGCACCGCCGCCGGCGGCCATCGCCACCGTCCACACCAGGAAGATCGCGGCGACGACGACGGTGAGCATGCCGGACTTCGCCGCCAGCGCCCGGGCGTCGGTGCGCACCTGGCCGTCGGTCTTCAGCGCGACGAAGTAGACGCCGTGCGTGAAGAACAGCAGCAGCGTGGTCAGCCCCCCCAGCAGCCCGTACGGGTTGAGCAGGGTCAGCAGCGAACCGACGAACTCGTGGTCGGCATCCAGGGGCACTCCCTGCACGATGTTGGCGAAGGCGACACCCCAGAGGAACGCCGGCACGGCCGAGCCGATGATGATCATCTTGTCGAAGCCCCGCTTCCAGCGGAGGCTGTCGCGCTGGTGGCGGTATTCGAACGAGACGCCGCGGAGGATGAGGGCCAGCAGGATCAGCAGCAACGCCAGGTAGAACCCGCTGAACAGGGTGGCGTACCACTCCGGGAACGCCGCGAACAGGCACGCCCCGGCGACGATGACCCAGGTCTCGTTGAGGTCCCAGACCGGGCCGATGGTGTTGATCACCTGGCGGCGGGAGACTTCGTCCTTGCCGAGGAAGGGCAGCGACATGCCCACGCCGAAGTCGAACCCGTCGAGCACGAAGTACCCGACGAACAGCACTCCGACGATGAAGAACCAGAGATAGGCGAGATCCATGACGTGCTCCTAGTAGACCGTCGTCGGGGTGTCTTCGAGGGGTACCGGCTCCGCGGGGCCGTCGACGCCGGAATCCGGCACCGCATCAGGACCCTTCTGTGCGGCCTTGAGGATCAGCCCGAACTCCACCACCGCGAGGGCGGCGTAGATCAGGGTGAACGCGACGAGCGATATCAGCACCGTCCAGCCGGGGACGTTCGGGGAGACGCCGTCCTCGGTGAGCATGAGGCTGAACACGATCCAGGGTTGGCGGCCCATCTCGGTGAAGACCCAGCCCACGAGGCTCCCCAGCAGGGGCAGCGGCGCGGACCAGATCGCGACCCGCCACATCCAGTCCGCGACCGGACGGGTCGCCTTCTTGCGGGTGACCCAGAGGCCGGCGACCGAGATGAGGGTGGCGACGCCGCCCAGGCCCATCATCCAGCGGAACGACCAGTAGGTGACCCAGACGACGGGCATGTAGTCCACGCCGTCGCCGAACTGCTCGGTGTACAGCGCCTGCAGGTCGTTGAGGCCTTCGACGCAGCCGTCGAACGTGTGCGTCGACAGGAACGACAGCAGGTACGGCACGCGCAGTGACCAGATCTCCTCGGAGCCGTCGGGCGTGCCGAGGGAGAACAGCGAGAAGGAGGCATCCGCGCCGCAGGCGTTCTCCCACAGCGCTTCGGCGGCCGCCATCTTCATCGGCTGCGTCTCCACCATCACCAGACCCAGCTGGTCGCCCGAGATGGCGACGCCGATGAAGGAGATGATCATGAACCACATGCCGAACCGCAGCGATTTGCGCAGTGTCACCAGGTGCTGACCGCGGCGCAGGTGCCACGCGCTGACGGCGATGACGACGGCGGCGGCGAACATCCATGCGGAGAAGATCGTGTGAGGGAAGGCGGCCAGGACGACGGGGTTGGTCAGGACCGCCCAGAAGTCCACCATCTCGGCCCTGCCGCCGTCGGCGGCCATTTCGTACCCCACCGGGTTCTGCATGAAGGCGTTGGCGGCGAGGATGAAGTACCCCGAGAGGGTCGAGCCGAACACCACCATCCAGATGGATGCCAGGTGCAGCGCCTTGGGGAGCTTGTTCCACCCGAAGATCCAGACCCCGATGAAGGTGGCTTCGAAGAAGAAGGCCATGAGGCCTTCGAATGCCAGCGGCGCGCCGAAGACGTCACCGACGAACCGGGAGTACGACGACCAGTTCATCCCGAACTGGAACTCCTGCACGATGCCGGTGACGACACCCATCGCGAAGTTGATGAGGAAGATCTTGCCGAACAGCTGCGTCAGGTGCAGCCAGGCGATGTTCGCCGTGCGGTGCCACGCGGTTTGGAAGATCGCGACGACCAGCACCAGGCCCAGCGTCAGCGGCACGAAGAGGTAGTGGTACAGCGTGGTCAGTCCGAACTGCCACCGGGCCAGCAGCAGTGGATCCAGAAAATCCATCGGAGTCCTCCCTCGTGCGGTTTCCTTCGGGCTGAAGGTATCCGCGGTTTTCGTGCGCTTGAAGGGCGACCAGCCGTGAATAATCCCGGCTGTGGTCAGACCACAAAGTCCAGTTACGAGAGTACCCTTGAAATCGTGATTGCGGACACACTGTCGTGACGGTGACATCGGTCGCCATCGGCGTGCGCCCGACGACGGGCGTCGCGCCGCTCGGCGAGCGGTCGTCAGGGGCGCTGTCGGACACGTTCGGCCGCGTACACCGCGACCTGCGCATCTCCCTCACCGACCGCTGTTCGCTGCGCTGCACCTACTGCATGCCCGAGCAGGGCAACGAGTGGCTCGCGCGCAGCGGCATCCTCTCGCTCGACGAGATCGAGCGCATCGCCCGCGTGGCCGCAGGCGTCGGCATCACCACGTTCCGCCTCACGGGCGGCGAGCCGCTGCTGCGCACCGACATCGTCGAGGTGGTGCGGCGGCTGGCCGCCATCACCGGGCCCGATGGCACGCCGGTGGAACTGGCGATGACCACCAACGGCATCCGCCTGCCCGAGCTGCTGCCGGACCTGATGGCGGCGGGACTGCAGCGGCTGAACGTCTCGATCGACACCCTGCACCGCGACCGCTTCGCGGCGCTGACACGTCGCGACCGGCTCGACGACGTGCTGGCCGGCATCCGCGCCGCGCAGGCGTCGGGGCTGCGGCCGCTCAAGCTCAACGCCGTCGCGATGCGCGGCGTGAACGACGACGAGATGGTGCAGCTGGTGGAGTTCGCGCTCGCGCACGACGCGCAACAGCGGTTCATCGAGCAGATGCCGCTGGATGCCGGGCACACCTGGGATCGTGCGCAGATGGTGACCCGCGAGGAGATCCTCGCCGCGCTCGCCACGCGGTGGGCGCTCACGCCGGTGCCCGGTCGCGGCGGCGCCCCCGCCGAGCGGTGGCTGCTGGACGGCGGCCCGCAGACGGTCGGGGTGATCGCGTCGGTGACGGCACCCTTCTGCGGCGACTGCGACCGGCTGCGCCTGACGGCCGACGGCCAGCTGCGCAATTGCCTGTTCTCCACGGCGGAGTACGACCTCATGCCGACGCTGCGGCCGGCGGGCGGGCAGGGTGCGGAGCCGATGGATGCCGCGATCGAGCGGGTGCTGCGCGCGTGCGTGCACGGCAAGCTGCCCGGCCACGCGATCAACGACCCGTCGTTCCTGCAGCCGGCTCGGGGGATGAACGCCATCGGCGGCTGACGCCTACGATGTGCGCATGGGACGGATTACGGCACGCAAGCCCATCGTCAAGGTCACCGTGGGTGCGGGCGAGGTGCGCCGCGTCGACGTGCTGGCGGTGGAGGAGCCGCTGGAGATCCGCGTCGGGGGAGTGCCGCTGGCCGTGACGATGCGCACGCCCGGCCACGACGTGGAGCTGGCGACGGGCTTTCTCATCTCGGAGGGGATCATCTCCCGCGGCGACGAGCTGCGCTCGGCGATCCACTGCGGCGGCCCCGGCACCGGCGGCGGCGACACCGGCAACACGTACAACGTGCTGGATCTGACCCTCGCGCCGGACGTGGCGGTGCCGCAGCGCGACCGCAACTTCTTCGTCAGCAGCTCCTGCGGGGTGTGCGGCAAGGCGTCGATCGACGCGGTGGAGACCGTCTCGTCGTACGACGTCGCCGCCGACGCGGCATCCATCGACGCCCGGGTGCTCGCGAGCCTCCCCGACGAACTGCGGGTGCAGCAGGCGGTGTTCGCCAAGACCGGCGGGCTGCATGCCGCCGGACTGTTCGAGGCGGCGACCGGCCGGGCGCTGGTGGTGCGCGAGGATGTCGGGCGGCACAGCGCCGTCGACAAGGTCGTCGGGTGGGCGGCGCAGCAGGGCCGGCTGCCGCTGAAGGGTACGGTGCTTCAGGTGTCGGGCCGGGCGAGCTTCGAGCTGGTGCAGAAGGCGGTCATGGCCGGCATCCCGATGCTGGCCGCCGTGTCGGCGCCGTCGTCGCTGGCCGTCGATCTCGCGGTGGCGTCGGGCCTGACCCTCGTCGGGTTCTCGCGGGGCGAGACGTTCAACGTCTACGCGCACCCCGAGCGGGTGAAGACGGGTTGATCAGCCCCGCGCCGACAGCTGCACGATGCAGTCGCGCGGGTCGCACGAGGAGCGCATGCCGTCGACGGTGAGCGGGCCGCCCGCCTGGGCGATGACGCTCTGCATGAGGCTGAGGTGTACCGAGCACAGCACCTGACGGTGCGCGGCCTGCACTTCGGCGTGCGCACAGGGGGTGAGGTCGATCGTGAGGTCGGATTCGTCGACGATGGGGTCGAACCCGGCGTCGACGAGGTTCTCCACCAGTGCGTCCACCTGGTGCAGCGCCTCGGTGGTCAGCTCCGGCGGCAGCTCGCTGGGGAGCACCCGGCGCATCAGGTCACCGCGGTGGGCGGCTTCTTTCACCTTGCGCTGCTGGACGGCGCTGGACGACCCGGCGCCGTCGGCGGCGCTGTACAGCACGCGTGGCCGACCGCGAGTGGTGCGGTGCTCGACCTGCGACACGATGTAGCCGTCGTCGAGCAGGCGGTGCAGGTGCTCGCGCACCGTGTTCGCATGAAGCTTTGTGGCGCCGACGAGGTCGGTCACGGTGCGCTGCGGATTCTCCTGAATACGGTGCAGGATCTCCACTCGGGAGTAGCTGGAGATGGCGCTGTACCCTGCTGCCTTTGTCGTCACGGTCCCCATTATTCACGGAATCTGGTCTGACCGCACTCATCAACTTGCCGGAGTGGCGGCAAGGTCCTGTGATGGGGTGTCGGCTGGCGTCTGGGCCGCTGCTCCACCAGAGTGGGGGGATGATCGGTATCGTCTTCAACCCCACGAAAGTGGACCGTTCCGTGCTCGAAGACGCCCTGGCCACGCGCCGGGAACCGGTCGAGGTGCGCTGGTACGAAACCACCGTTGCGGATGCCGGGCAGGGATTCGCCCGCACCGCACTGGAAGACGGGTGCACCCTGGTGGTGGCAGCCGGCGGTGACGGCACCGTGCGCGATGTCGCTGCGGCGCTGGCCGGCACCGACGTGCCGCTGGGCATCGTGCCCGCCGGAACCGGCAATCTGCTGGCGCGCAACCTCGGGATCGGCCTGGGCAACCCGGCGGCGGCGCTGGCCCGTGCCATCGACGGCGAGGACTCCCCGCTGGACGTGGGTCACCTCGAACTGGGCGACCGCGGCGACGAGTTCATCTTCCTCGTCATGGTGGGGTTCGGCATCGATGCGCAGATGCTCGCCGAGACCGACGACGACGCCAAGGACAAGGCGGGTTGGCTCGCCTACGTTGGGGCGCTCGGCCGCGCGATGGCCGCGACCGATCTCGTGGACGCGACGATCGTGTTCGACGCGGACCTGCCGGTGACCGAACCCGCCCACACCGTGCTCATCGGCAATTGCGGCATGGTGCAGGGCGGCTTGCGCATCCTCCCCGACGCTCAGCCCGACGATGGGCTGCTGGACATCGTGCTGGTGGGCGGCGAAGGTCCGGAGGGCCTGCAGTGGCTGGATGCGCTGAAGTCGGTCGTCTGGGACAACGGCATCCGTCGAGCGGTCGCCCGCGACGACGCGGCCGTCGACACCGCCACCACCCGGCACCGCCAGGCGACGTCGGTGCGGGTGACCCTGCCCACGCCGTTGCCGTTCGAGGTGGACGGTGAAGAGGTGGGGAGCACCGCCGACATCCTCGCGACCATCCAGCCCGGCGCGCTGCTCGTGCGGCGCTGAGCCGCGGCATCCGCCCGCCCTACCGCGCTCACGAAAACAGGAGGACTCACCGGTACAGGACGTTTCTGTCGAAATCGTCCTGTGTCGGTGAGTCCTCCTGTCTTGGGTAGGACTCCGTCGGGTCAGCCGACCATGTTCGCCCGGGTGTTGGGGACGCAGTGCGTCATGACCAGCCCGGTGACATCGCGGGGACCGTTGTTGCCGAGGTTCCCCAGCCGGGCCAGTTCATCCTCGTTGAGGGTCTGCGACTGCAGCGGGGGCAGGTCCTTGACCTCATCGAGCGTGATGCCGAGCCCCTCACCGACGCGACGGCCGAGGTCGTCCTCCACCATGTAGAAGTGCCAGAGCATGCGCTCCTGCACCTCGCGGGCGGCCTGCGAGATCAGCTCGACGAAGTTGCGCACCAGGTCGTCACGCTCCCAGTCCTCCATGAGGAGGTAGCGCTGGCCGGCCTGGGTGTAGTCGTTCGTGCGCGGGATCCGCTTGCGCGTGAGGCGACCGACGATCTCGGGCCCCTGCTCGTCCGCGGTCGGGTACTGCGCTTCGCGCAGCCCACCGGTGATCGACGGCTCGTAGTTGACGTGCGGGTTCTCGCCGGCGTTGTCCTGGTAGTAGGCCATCTGCCCATCGCGCTGGTTGGTGGCCACCCGGGCGTGCTTCGGCGAGTTCACCGGCAGCTGCAGGTAGTTGGGGCCGACGCGGTACCGCTGCGTGTCGGAGTACGAGAACGTGCGCCCGACGAGCATCTTGTCGTCGGAGAAGTCCAGGCCGTCCACCAGCACACCGGTGCCGAAGGAGATCTGCTCGTTCTCGGCGAAGTGGTTCGACACGTTGCGGTTGAGCACCATCTTGCCGACGGTCTTGGGCGGGAAGTCGTTCTCCGGCCACAGCTTGGTGTCATCCAGCGGATCGAAGTCCAGCTCGGGGTGGTCGTTGTCATCCATCATCTGGACGCGCAGCTCCCACTCCGGGTACTCGCCGCGTTCGATGGCCTCGTAGAGGTCCTTCGAGGCGTGCCCGAGGTCGCCGCCCTGCACCGCTGCGGCATCCGCTTCGGTCATGGAGTGCACGCCGACGCTGGGGATCCAGTGGTACTTGACGAGTTTGGTGTCGCCCTGCTCGTTCACCCACTTGTAGGTGTTCACGCCGAACCCCTGCTGGGTGCGGTAGTTGGCCGGGATGCCGCGCGGGCTGAACAGGTTCATCAGCATGTGCATCGACTCGGGGGTCTGCGACATGAAGTCGAAGATGCGGCCTGGCTCCTGCCGGAAGGTGACCGGGTCGGGCTTGAGGGAGTGGATGACGTCGGGGAACTTGATCGCGTCGCGGATGAAGAAGACGCCGAGGTTGTTGCCGACCAGGTCCCAGTTGCCGTCTTCGGTGTAGAACTTCACCGCGAAGCCGCGGGGGTCGCGGGCGGTCTCGGACGAGTCGCGGCCGCCGATGACGGTGGAGAAGCGCACGGCGAGGTCGGTGCGCTTGCCGGGCTGCTGGAACAGCTTGGCGCGGGTGAACTGCGAGATCGGCTCGTTGCCCCACATGCCGGTGGCCTCGAAGTAGCCGAACGCGACGAAGCCGCGCGCGTGCACGACGCGCTCCGGGATGCGCTCGCGGTCGAAGTGGCTGATCTTCTCGAGGAAGTGGTAGTTCTCCAGCGTCGCGGGGCCGCGCGCCCCGACCGTCCGCTGGTTCTGGTTGTCGTAAACGGGGTGACCCTGACGGGTGGTCAGCACCGGTCGGTCGTCACCTTCCGCGGAACCTTGGCTCGATACGTCGGTCATGGTGTTTCCTTCGTTCATGGCGTCCCGGGTGGGGGACTGCCGTGTCTTGGCAGCGACGCTACCTGCGCCCGGCGATGGGCGCAGGCACTTGCCAAACCCGGTTTCGGCGCCTACGCGGGTTAGGTTGGGTGGGTGACCGAGCGCGTTTCCGTCGATGACTTCTGGGCCGGATGCCGCGCAGAGCTGCCGCAGTTGCCGGAGACGCTCCCCGAGGCGTGGGCGTTCGGAGCCACGCCCGCGCACGCCGATGAACTGCTGGCGCTTGTGCTCGCCGGAGTGAAGACGGGCACGGCATCCTCCCTCTGGGACTACCAGGAATCCGGCGATCCGCTGCCGCAGGAGGGCGAGTTCAGCATCATCCTCGACGGTGAGGGTGCGCCCCGCGCCGTGATCGAGACGACGCGCATCCGCACCATCCCGTTCGACGAGGTCGACGCGGAGCACGCGCACGCCGAGGGCGAGGGCGATCGCACGCTCGCGCACTGGCGCGAGGTGCACGAGCGGTACTGGCGGAATCACTCCGAGAACCCGCGCGGCTACGAGCCGGACATGCCGGTCGTGTGCGAACGGTTCCGCCTGCTCTATCCGCCGGCGGCGTCGGTAGCCGCGCGTCGATAGCGCGCGGCGATCGCGCCGTTGCGCAGCGGCTCCGCCGATATCAGTTCGAGGCGTCGGGTGCCGGGCAGTCCGCCCTGGTACAGGGTGGGGCCGTGGCCGGTGATCATGGGATGGATGAGGAACCGGTATTCGTCGATCAGGTCCAGTCGGTCCAGCTCCGTCGCGAGTTTGCCGCTGCCGACGAGCACTCCGCGCGGAGTCCGGTCCTTGAGCTCCCGCACCGACGAGCGCAGATCGCCGGTGACGTGGTGGCTGTTGTGCCACGGGAAGTCGCTTCGCGTCGACGACACGACGTACTTCGGCTTGGCCTCCAGCGTGGTCGCCCACGCGCGCATCGCCGGCGGCGCATCGACGTCGCCTCGTGCGACGGCCGGCCAGTAACTCTCCATCATTTCGTACGTGGTGCGGCCCCAGAGCATGGCGCCGCTCTCGTCCAACAGGCGAGTGAAAAGAGCGTGTGTCTCGTCGTCGACGATGCCCTCCTCGTGGTCGACGCACCCATCCAGGGTGACGTTGATGCTGAACGTGAGAAGACCCATCGGACGATTCCTCCTCTGCCATCGGCTCCTGCCGCACGGGCGGTGGGGCGTCATGTATACGGCGTGTACATGGACAGTAGGGTGGTCCGTGTCACTCGTCAAGAGTCAGGAGATGGTGCGAGGTGCAGACGGCGACGCGGGGCAGTTACCACCACGGTGACCTGCGCACGGCGCTGGTCGAGACCGGCCTGGAACTGACGCGCGCCGGTGGCCCGGACGCGCTGCGCCTGCGGGAGGCCACGCGCAGGGCCGGAGTCACAGCGCGGGCGGCCTATCGGCACTTCGCTGATCGCGAGGCGCTCCTGGCGGCGGTCGCCGCGAGGATTCAGGACAAGATGGCCCAGTCCATGCGCGAACGGATGGATGACGGCGAGAGTGATGAGGCGGGCGACCGTGCCATTGCTCGGCTGCGGGGCGTGGGCATGGGGTACATCGAGTTCGCGCTGCGCGAGCCCGGCTGGTTCCAGCTCGCCTTCTTCGCGCCCGATGGCATCGTGCGCCCGGATGGCCGCACACCCCCGCCACTCCAGCTGCTGCGGGAGGCTCTCGACGGCCTCGTCGCGGCCGGCTTGTTGAGCGCCGAACGGCGCGCGGGTGCGGAATGGTCGTGCTGGTCCACCGTGCACGGCTTTGCCGAACTCGCCATACACGGGCCGCTGCGGGGTCAGGATCCCGCGGATCTCCGCCCGCTCGCCGCGCAAGCGGTCGACGACGTGATCGCGGGCATCCGCCGTGAGGGCTAGGCCTGGGTGGTCGGCTGGGTGGTCGGTTGCCATCCGAGCGCGGGCGCGACGTACTTCGCGAACGACTCGATGATGCGCAGGTTGAACTCGACACCCAGCTGGCTCGGGATCGTGAGCATGAGGGTGTCGGCACTGGCGATCGCGGCATCCTGCAGCAGCTGCTCAACGAGCACGTCGGGCGCGGCCGCGTAGGTCTTGCCGAACCTGGACCGGATGCCGTCGATGTAACCGACGCCCTCGCTGTCGGCGGAGTGCCCGAAGTACAGCTCGTCCTCTGCGGTGGTGATCGGGAAGATCGACCGGCTCACCGAGACGCGAGGTTCGCCGGCATGACCGGCCTCGCGCCACGCGGCGCGGAACGCGTCGATCTGCTCGGCCTGCAGCACGTCGAACGGCACGCCGCGGTCTTCGGTCAGCAGCGTGGAGGACATCAGGTTCACGCCCATCGTGCCCGCCCACTGCGCGCTGTCGCGGTTGCCGGCGCCCCACCACACGCGCGAGCGCAGGCCGGGGGAGTACGGCTCGACCCGCTGCATCCCGGTGCCGCCGCCGAAGGGGCTCTCCGGGTCGCGCTGGGCCAGGCCTTCGCCGTCGATCGCGCGCAGGAACAGGTCGAAGTGTGCGCGGGCGAGGTCGGCGCCGCGGGGATCGGTCGACCCGGTGTACCCGAACGCCTCGTAGCCGCGCACGACGGATTCCGGTGACCCGCGGCTGACGCCGAGGGCGAGGCGGCCGTCGCTGATGAGGTCCACCGCGGCGGCCTCTTCGGCCAGGTGCAGCGGGTTCTCGTAGCGCATGTCGATCACACCGGTGCCGACCTCGATGCGCTTGGTCGTCGCGGCGATTGCCGAGAGCAACGGCATCGGTGAGGCCTGCTGCCGCGCGAAGTGATGCACGCGGAAGTAGGTGCCGTTGACGCCGAGGTCATCCATCCCCTGCGCGAGGTCGATGGCCTGGCGCATCGAATCGCCGGCGGTCAGCTGCCGGCCCTGGCCCAGGGGACCGTAGTGGCCGAACGAGAGCGTTCCGAAGCGTTGCATTCTCAGTGCAACGGATGCCGCGCGGCATCCATTCCGGTGCGTCGGGTTCGTGCGGGCTCGGGGGCCGTCGGTTCGGTCGTCACGAACGGCCGGTTGCGGGGCCGGTGGGGGACGTTTGCGACGACCGAGCGACGCGGGCGCGGCGGGGCCGCCGCACCGCGGCCGCGATGAGCCGCCAGCCCACCAGCAGGAACAACAGGGTGAGGGTCGCCACGATCACGAACGGCAGCGCGGTGCCCTGTCCGCTGAGCACGCGCAGCAGCATGCCGCCGGCGACGGTGATCGCCCAGATGCCCAGGCCGCTGCGCACTGGCGCGGCGGGGCGCCGCCACGCGCGCAGCACGAGCCAGCCGACCACGAGCGCCACGACGAATGGCCACGCCGTCGTGATCAGGCCCAGGCCGAACGCGTCGGACTCGTGGCTCGCGCGCCCCAACGCGGCGAACGCGATGACGAGCACGGCATCGAGGGCGAACGCGGCGAGGGCGGAGCGGGTCATGCCTCCATTGTCGGCGACGGCTACAGCGGCCCCAGCACGCGACACTGGCGTCAGCTTCGGGGTGCGGCCGCAGGTGCGGGGCGTTCAGGTGTCAGTTCGTGCCGCTTCAGCGCGGGCGAAGCGGCATCAGCTGACACTGGAAGCTGCGGGGGCTGCGGGCCCGGCGGTCTCGGGCTCGACCTCGACGGCCTCGGCGGTCTCCGCGACCAGTTCCAGCACGATCTGCCGCCAGCGCAGCAGGAACGCCGGCTCATCCAGGCGCCGGCGCCGCATCCATGAGGTCACTTCGTCGTTGGATTTGCTCGCGTTGCACGAGCGGCACGCCGGCACGACGTTGTCGATCGTGTACCGGCCGCCGCGGGAGATCGGCAGCACGCAGTCGCGCTGCAACCCCGCGCCGTCGGCGCCGCAATAGGCGCAGGCCGCCCAGGCATCCAGAATGCGGAACCACTGCGCATCGGTCAGATCGCTGCCCGACGCCGCCACCCGCTTCACGCGGCGGCGCTGCGCACGGGCGCGACGGGTCTGACGAACGGCCATGTCGCCAGGGTAACCAGCAGAGGGCGACGGATGCCGGTGGCGCGCGGCGCCGCGCCCGGTCCCGCGCCCACGGGGCGCCGCTAGCGTAGGGGCATGACTACCCAGGCAGAACGCGCCCAGACCCTGTCCGAACTGCATGCGGCATCCGAGATCCTCCGCGTCGTGAACGTGTGGGACGTCGTGTCCGCCAAGGCGATCATCGCCCTGCCCGAGACGAGGGCCATCGCCACCGCGGGCCATTCGATCGCCGCGACGTTCGGGTACCCGGACGGTGAGAACATCCCGCTGGAACTGATGCTCGACATGGTCGGGCGCATCGTCGCCGTCGCCGGTGACCTGCCGGTCTCCGCCGACCTGGATGCCGGGTTCGGCGACCCGGGCGAGACGGTGCGCCGCGCGATCGGCGTGGGCGTGGTCGGCGCGAACGTCGAGGACCGGCTCAAGCCGCTGGCCGAATCCGTCGCCGCCGTCGCGGCGATCGTCGCCGCCGGCGAGGCCGAGGGCGTGCCCTTCGCCCTGAACGCGCGCACCGACGCGTTCGTGCGCGCCGGCGACCGGCCGGTCGAGCAGTCGATCGCCGACGCGATCGAGCGGGGCCGCGCCTACCTCGATGCCGGCGCCGATGTCGTCTTCGTGCCCGGCCCGCTCAATGCCGACATCACACGGCAGCTGGTCGACGGCATCGGCGAGCGCAAGGTCAGCGTCATCGGCGCTCCGGGCGCGCTGACGGCGGCGGAGTACGAGGCGCTCGGTGTCGCGCGCATCTCGTACGGTCCGATGACGCAGCGCGTTGCGCTCACCGCGCTGCAGGACCTCGCCACGAGCCTCTACGCCGACGGCGTCATCCCCGCCGGCACGCGCGCGCTGAACTGACCGGCGCGACGGGCGGAGCCGTCTGCGGCCATAGGATCGAAGCGGCGTTTCGTACAGCGTCGCAGGGAGGTCGCAGTGAGCGACGCACAGGGCGCATGGGTTCTGGTCGACGGCGAGAACATCGACGCGACGCTCGGCGGATCGATCCTCGGCCGACGGCCCCAGCCTGAAGAGCGACCCCGCTGGGATCGCATCCTTTCGTTCGTCGCGCGCACCTGGCAGCAGCCCACGCGCGGGCTGTTCTTCCTCAACGCCACGACGAACCTGCCCATGACGTTCGTGCAGGCTCTCGTCGCGCTCGGCTATGAGCCGGTGCCGCTGTCGGGTCCCGCAGACGCGAAGATCGTCGACATCGCCATCCAGCGGACGCTGCGTGCACTGCGCGACCGCGACGAAGACGTCATGCTCGTCAGCCACGACGGCGACTTCGTCGAGGACCTCGGCGCGCTCGCCGACGGAAAGCGCCGCCTGGGCGTGCTCGGCTTCGGGGAGTTCCGCAGCAGCGGCTTCGTCGGCATCCCGGGACTGGAGACCTACGACCTCGAGTTCGATGCGGGCGCGTTCGACGCCGCGCTGCCGCGGATCCGGGTCATCCCGATCGAGGAGTTCGACCCGCTGCAGTTCCTGCGCTGACGCACTGGTTCACCTGTCACGTATCGTCGCCGCGCGCGACCATTCGTGACAGGCGATCCCACGGGGGTAGCGGTGCCGCGGCGCCCGCGCGCGGATCGCACGGCCCCGGCGCGGTTGTCAACCCGCAGGCGTCCTCCGGCGCTCTCGCCAAGACTGGATGCATCCAGGGCGAGAGGGAGCAAGCGTGACGTGTCAGCCGATCGAGTCGTACGCCCCGATCGGCGACGGCCGCACGGTCGCTCTGGTCGGCTCCGACGGCAGCATCGATTGGATGCCGCTGCCCGAACTGGCCTCCGACGCGGTGTTCGCGCGCATCCTCGATGACTCCACCGGCGGATGCTTCGAACTCGCCCCGGCGGCGGAGTTCACGATGCGGCGGCGCTACGTCCCCGAGACCAACGTGCTCGAGACGACCTTCACGACCGCGGACGGCGTGGTGCGGGTGACCGACGCGCTCGTCTCGGGCGTCGCGGGACGTCTGCCGTGGGCGGAGCTGGCGCGACGGGTGGACGGGGTGAAAGGCGAGGTGCCCATGGCATGGGCCGTGCGCCCCGGCACCTCGCTGCAGACCGCGTCGCCGTGGATCGAGCAGACCCCGCACGGCGCCGTGATCCGCTGCGGCCGCACCGGCATGAGCGTCGTCGGACTGGACCACGGCCCGTACACGCCCGATGACGACGGCGCGGCCGGACCGGTGCTCGCGGGAGCATTCACCACGACGCCCGGGTCGCGCCACCTCGTGGCGATCGCGGCGACGCACGACGAGCCGCTGCCGTTCCCCGACCCGCACGCCGCCGACGAGGGGATCGATCGCACCATCGCCAACTGGCGGATGTGGTCCCGCGTCTTCTCCTACGACGGACCCTGGGACGCACACGTGCAGCGCAGCGCGCTCGCGCTGAAGCTGCTGATCTACAGCCCTACGGGCGCGATCGCCGCCGCCGCGACCACGTCGCTGCCGGAGAGCCCGCGCGGCGGCAAGAACTGGGACTACCGCTTCGCGTGGGTGCGGGACCTCGCCTACACCGCGCACGCGCTGGTGCGGTTCGGACTGCGGGAGGAGACGCACGCGGCGCTGTCGTGGATGCTGCAGACGATCCGCGCCCACGGCCCGAACCTGCACGTCATGTACACGCTCGACGGCGCCCTCGTCCCGGCCCCGACCACGGCCGACGTGCCCGGCTGGCACGGCATCGGTCCGGTCGTCACCGGCAACCCGGCCAAGGAGCAGTTGCAGCTGGGGGTCTACGGCGACCTGATGGCGATCTGCCGCACCTACGTCGAAGCCGGCAACGTGCTCGACACCGGGACGGGACGCATGCTCGCCGGCATCGCGGACCGCGCCTGCGACCTGTGGCGCAACCCCGACTCCGGTATGTGGGAGCTCCCCGAACTGCAGCACTACACGTCCTCGAAGATGGGCTGCTGGAAGGCGCTGGACGATGCCGTCTGGCTCGCCGAGGCGGGTGTGATCCCGGGCAGTGCCGCGAGGTGGCAGGCCGAGCGCGATCGCATCCGTGAGTGGATCGAACAGCGCTGCTGGTCGGAGGAACGCGGCGCCTACGTTGCGGTGGCCGACGGTGACGACCTGGACGCCTCGGTGCTGCTGCACGCCGCGAGCGGATTCGATCGCGGCGAGCGGATGTCTCGGACGATCGACGCCCTCACCGCCGAGCTCGGTGCGGGCCCGCTGCTGTACCGCTTCACCGGCGCCGACCAGATCGAGAAGACCTTCGTCGCCTGTGCGTTCTGGCGCGCGCACGCCATGGCGTGCGTCGGCCGGCATGACGAGGCGCTGGAACTCATGGATGCCCTCGTCGGCACCGCCAACGACGTGGGCATCTACGCCGAGATGATCGATGAGACCGACGGATCGGCCTGGGGCAACACCCCGCAGGCGCTCAGCCATCTCGGGTTCCTCAGCGCCGCCCTGACCATCCGCGAACTCGTCCCGGAGCACAAGCTCCGCGGCCGTTGACCATCACGAGAGAGGAACACCATGTCACGGGACCAGTACACGTTCACCGACCCGGCGAAGCTCTACGCCGACATCGAGCCCGAGAACCAGGAGATGTCGGAGCCCGGCCTGGATGCCGAGCTCACAGACAAGGCCGACCTCGGCGAGGACAGCTACCGCGGCTCCGGCCGCCTGACCGGCCGCAAGGCGCTCATCACCGGCGGCGACTCCGGCATCGGCGCCGCCACCGCGATCGCGTTCGCGCGCGAGGGCGCCGACGTCGCCCTGTCGTACCTTCCGGAGGAGGAGAAGGACGCCGAGCGCATCGCCGGCATCCTGCGCGACGCCGGCGCGACCGTGCTGACGCTGCCGGGCGACCTCAAGGACCCGGCATACTGCCGCGACCTCGTCGCCCAGACGGTCGAAGGGCTCGGGGGCCTGGACATCCTCGTCAACAACGCCGGCAAGCAGGTCTACAACGAGGACCTGACGACGCTGACCGATGAGCAGTTCGATCACACGTTCAAGACGAACGTGTACGCGATGTTCTGGATCACCAAGGCGGCGCTGCCGCACCTGACCCCGGGATCGACGATCATCAACACCACGTCGATCCAGGCGTACTCGCCGTCCGGCATCCTGGTGGACTACGCCTCGACGAAGGCCACCATCAACGCTTTCACGAAGGGCCTGGCCGAGCAGCTCGCGCCCAAGGGGATCCGGGTGAACGCCGTCGCCCCGGGACCGATCTGGACGCCGCTCCAGCCCACCGACGGCCAGCCGCCGGAGAAGCTCGAGGAGTTCGGCGAGCAGACGCCCCTCGGGCGCATGGGACAGCCCGCCGAGCTCGCGCCGGCGTACGTCTTCCTCGCCTCGGCGGAGTCCAGCTACGTCATCGGCGAGACGCTGAACGTCAATGGCGGGATGCCGACCCCCTGAGGACGCCCGCCGCAACGATGAAAGCCCGTCCGGCGAACCGGACGGGCTTTCGTTTCACCTGCGCGAGAGGATCAGCGCTTCGGCGTGCGATTCTCCGCGCTCACCATCCACGAGAGCTGCTCAAGGCGTTCCAGCACCGCGTGCAGGATGTCAGCGCTCGTGGGGTCTTCCTCGTCGACGTCGTCGTGCACGTCGCGGCAGGTGCCGCAGACATCGTCGAGACGCTCGGTCATGAGGTCGATGACCTCGGTGGTGGCGATCTCGCCCTGCGGGAACTCCGGCAGGGTGGTGGTCTGCGCGACCACGTCGCTGCGGCCGTCGGGGAGGGCATGCAGGGCGCGCATGCGCTCGGCGATCGTGTCGGCGAATTCGCGGGCCGAATCGATGATCTCGTCCAGCTGCTGGTGCGTGTCGCGGAAGTTCGTCCCCACCACGTTCCAGTGGGCCTGCTTGCCCTGCAGCGACAGTTCGATGAGGTCCACGAGCACCTTCTGCAGGTTCTCGCTGAGGTCGGCCGTGGCGGTGAAGCCCTTCTCGGCGTTCTCCTCCTTGGTCAGCTTCGCGCCGGCACCGCCGCGGGCGCTGCGCCGGCGGTTGGGCGTCGCGGTCGTCGAGGTGCTCTTGTTCGTCGTGGTCTTCGCCATTTCGGGCTCCTGTTCGATCGGGGTGTCTACGAACGTAGGCCGGTGCCCGTAAGGTGTGCACGTGCTTGCAGCCGTGCGCGCTGAGTGCTAGAGGCCGGGCGCGCCGTGGCCGGCCCGCGCTACGCTCACGCCATGACGCAGGATGCCGGGGGCGGCGCGGTCGCAGCGGATACGTCGCTGCAACGCACGTACCGCTACCTGCGCCTGGGGGTAGCGGGGACGGCGGTGGCGATCGCCGTCGCCGTCGGTGTGGCCGTGCCCGACGTCGGCGTGCTGGAATCGATCAGCGCCTACTACTACACCGCCGCGCAGGTCGCCTTCGTGGGGGCGTTGATCGCGGCATCCCTGGGCCTGCTCGCCCTCTCCGGGCGTGGGCCGCAGCGCGCACTGCTGGACGCGGCGGCGCTGCTCGCCCCGCTCGTGGCGGTCATCCCGACCCCGGTCTTCGCGATCGCCGACGCCCCCGTGTGCGGCGGCGTCCCGTGCGTGCCCGCCTCCGTGCACCCGGCCATTGACAACGGCATCGTGACCTACCTCATCGTGGGCGCGCTCGCCGTGGTGGTGGCCGTCCTGATGGGCGTGCGGGCGGATGCCGGGGGCGCCGCCCTTTCGCGCACCTGGCCATCGATCGTGGTCGCCGTCGTCGTGCTCGGAGGCGTGTGGGCGTGGTGGGCGCTGGGCCGCGAATCGTTCGTCGGGTTCGGGCACGGGGTGGCGACGACCGGGTTCTTCGGGATCCTGGCGGTCGTCGCCCTGCTGGACGCGCTGCGCACCGACTGGGCGCCCGAGCCGCCGCCGTCCCAGGCCGTGCGCGTCGGGTACGCCGTGATCGCGGCGCTGATGGCGGCGGACCTGCTGGTGGTCACCGTCTTCGTGGCCGTCGGCAGGCCGGCTGCCTCGGACTTCCCGTTGGTGTTCGTGTGCGAGTTCGCCGCGCTCGCGCTGTTCTGCCTGTACTGGGTGCTGCGCACGACGCAGACGTGGGACCAACCAGACCCAGCGCTGGTCGGCGCCGGGTAGCCGGCGTCAGAGCACGCCGTCGACCTCGCCGCTGAGCCGGCCGTGCAACGCCGCGGTGGAATCGTTCATGCCGACCAGCTCCACCTGGATGCCGCGGGCGGCATACTTCGTGACGATCGCGTCGAGGGCGGCCACCGTCGAGGCATCCCATACGTGGGACCGGGTCATGTCGATCACGACCCGCTCGGGGTCGGCGGCGTAGTCGAACTGAGTCGTGAGGTCGTTGCTGGAGGCGAAGAAGAGCTCACCGTCGACGGTGTAGCGGGCCACCGGTCCTTCGGGGGAGTCGTCGACGGTGCGGGTGACGGTGGTGAAGTGGGCGACGCGCCGGGCGAAGGCCACCATCGCGGTGAGTACGCCTGCGGCGACGCCGAGGGCGAGGTTGTGGGTCCACACCGTGACCGCGACGGTCACGATCATCACGAGGGTTTCGCTGCGCGGCATCCGCTTGAGGGTGGACGGGCGGATGCTGTGCCAGTCGAACGAGCCCACCGACACCAGGATCATCACCGCGACCAGCGCGGCCATCGGGATGATCGCGACGATGTCGCCCAGCACCACGACGAGGATCAGCAGGAACACCCCCGCCATGAATGTGGAGATGCGGGTGCGCGCGCCGGAGGCCTTCACGTTGATCATGGTCTGGCCGATCATGGCGCAGCCGCCCATGCCGCCGAACAGGCCCGAGGCGACGTTCGCGACGCCCTGACCCCACGCCTCGCGGGTCTTGCGGGAGTGGGTGTCGGTGATGTCGTCGACGAGCTTGGCGGTCAACAGCGATTCCAGCAGGCCCACCACCGCGACGGCGAGGGCATATGGGGCGATGATCTGCAGCGTTTCCCACTGGAGCGGCACGTTCGGGATGAACAGCTCCGGGAGGCTGCGGGGCAGCTCGCCCTGGTCGCCGACGGTGGGAACGGCGATGCCGAAGACCACCACGACGCCGGTGAGCACGACGATCGCGATGAGCGGTGCCGGCACGGCGCGGGTCAACCGCGGCCACAGGTACAGGATCGCCAGCCCCACGACCACGAGCGGATACACCGCCCACGGCACCTCGGTCAGGTGCGGCAGCTGCGAGACGAAGACGAGGATCGCGAGCGCGTTGACGAAGCCCACCATGACGCTGCGGGGGATGAAGCGCATGAGCTTCGCGACCCCGAGCGCGGCGAGCAGGATCTGCAGCACGCCCGCGAGCATCACGGTCGCAATGAGGTAGTCCATGCCGTGCTCGCGGGCGACGGGTGCGATCACGAGCGCGACCGCTCCAGTCGCGGCGGTGATCATCGCCGGGCGGCCGCCGGTGAAGGCGATGACGACGGCCATGACGAACGAGGAGAACAGCCCGACGCGGGGGTCCACGCCGACGATGAGGGAGAACGCGATCGACTCGGGGATGAGGGCGATCGCGACGACCAGTCCGGCGAGCACCTCGCGGGTGAGCAGACGGGGGCTGCGCAGGGCCTGCACCACGGTGGATTCGATGCGAGGGCGGGCGGGGGCGGTCACGCGGACTCCTTGACGGGGGTGCGCGGAGGCACAAAGGCGGGCGTGTCGATTGTATGTTTTCCGGGGTGGCGGTCTGCGCGCGCGGCGTTGCGGTCTTGCCGGGGGGAGGGGATCTGCCGGGGTGAGGGCCGCTGGCGCGCAGGCATCCGCGTTCCGGCGGATCTCCGCATTCCGGCGAACGGATGCCGACCGGGACCCGCCCCGTAGGCTCGGGGCGTGATCTTCCGCACCTTCGACGACGGCGCTGTGCTGCGCGCCGCCCGGCCCGGCGACGAGCCCGGCATCCTCGCCCGCATCGTGGATCTCGCCGTCTACGAGCGCGAGCCGGATGCCGTGGCCAACACCGAGCCCGCCATCACCGCCGCCCTGTTCGGGGACGAGCCGCGCGTGTTCGCGCACGTCGTGGAGCGCGAGGGCGAGATCGTGGGGATCGCGATCTGGTTCCTGACGTACTCGACGTGGACCGGTCGCCACGGCATCTGGCTCGAGGATCTGTACGTGCATGAGCAGCACCGCGGCAGCGGATACGGCAAGGCGCTCATCGCGTCGCTGGCCGCGCTGTGCGTGGAGCGGGACTACTCGCGCCTGGAGTGGACGGTGCTGGATTGGAACGCGCCGTCGATCGCGTTCTACCGCGCGATCGGCGCCGAGCCCATGAGCGAGTGGACGACCCAGCGGCTCACCGGGGACGCGCTCGGCGAGCTCGCTCGGGGATAACAGACGAGCCGGTTCCGGGCAACCCCTTCACCACGGTGGGGCGTGCGCGACACGATGGGCGTGTCATCCCGTTCGGAGAAAGGAATGCCCATGGCCCGTATCACCGAGAGCATCGATGTCAACGTCCCCGTGTCGGTCGCCTACAACCAGTGGACCCAGTTCGAGTCGTTCCCCGAGTTTCTGACCTTCGTCGACTCGATCACCCAGGGCGATGACCAGACCACGCTGTGGAAGGTGACCGTCGCTGGAGTGCACCGCGAGTTCACCGCCAAGATCAGCGAGCAGCACCCCGACGAGCGCGTCGCGTGGAACAGCATCACCGGCGATGTCGACCACGCCGGTGTGGTGACCTTCCACCGGCTCGACGACACCACTACGCGCGTGACGGTGCAGCTGGACTGGACGCCGGAAGGCTTCGCCGAGAAGGTCGGCGCCGCGATCGGCTGGGACGACCATGCCGTCAAGAAGGACTTGAAGAAGTTCAAGGAGTTCATCGAATCGCGCGGCACCGAGACCGGTGCGTGGCGCGGCGACGTGAGCTGACCGCCTGAGACCCCGCCGCGCCTTGTGCCGGCGGGGTCTTCGCGTGGGTGCGGATGCCCTCCGTGCGCTCCGTAAGCTGGAGCCCGTGCCTGCCGTCCTCAACATCTCGGCGTATCTGTTCACCCGGATCGACGACCGCGAGACCCTCCGCCCGCTGCTGCGCAGCAGAGCGGATGCCGCGGGGCTGAAGGGCACCATCCTGCTCGCCGAGGAGGGCATCAACCTCTTCCTCGCCGGCGACGCCACCGCCGTCCGCGGCTTCGTGGCCGACCTGCGCGCCGACCCGCGCTTCGCCGCCCTCACCCCGAAGGAGAGCTGGTCCGAGGCGCAGCCCTTCGGCAAGATGCTCGTGAGGCTCAAGCGAGAGATCATCCGCATGGACCGCCCCACCATCCGCCCCGAGGCGGGCCGCGCGCCCGCCGTCGCCCCGGCGACGCTGCACCGCTGGTTGCAGCAGGGACACGACGACGACGGCCGCGACGTCGTG
This sequence comes from Microbacterium sp. zg-YB36, assembly GCF_024623575.2. Classification (NCBI taxonomy): domain Bacteria; kingdom Bacillati; phylum Actinomycetota; class Actinomycetes; order Micrococcales; family Microbacteriaceae; genus Microbacterium; species Microbacterium sp. zg-YB36. Next base: position 1,374,129 of record NZ_JANJFD020000001.1, on the reverse strand, counting down.
CTGCTGGACACCCGCAACGCGTTCGAGGTCGACTACGGCACGTTCCGCGGCGCGGTGGACTGGCGCATCGAGCGCTTCACGCAGTTCCCGGATGCCGCGGCGTCGCATCGCGACGACCTGGAAGGCAAGACGGTGGTCAGCTTCTGCACCGGTGGCATCCGCTGCGAGAAGGCCGCGATCCACCTCCGGGAAGAGGGGATCGACGCGTTCCAGCTGGACGGCGGCATCCTCGGCTACTTCGAGCAGGTCGGCGGCGACCACTGGACGGGCGAGTGCTTCGTCTTCGACGAGCGCGAAGCCCTGTCACCCGACCTCGCGCCGCGCTAACGCGTGCCCGTGTGCGTCTGAATCTCGCGGATGATCTCGCCGAGGACGCCGGACGCGAGCAACCCTGGCCCGAGCGGCCCGGCGGAGTCCTCGCCCAGCGGTGGCAGGAGGGCAAGCGCCGCCTTGGTCGGATCGCTCATGTGCGCGAGCTGCCACCGCACCTCGTCACGCGCGGCATCCGGGGCGTCGGGCGAGGCCAGCGCTGCGGCTCGCGCCGCGTAGGCGGCCGCACCCAGCGCATGAGCGCCCATGTGGGCGACACCCGCAGCCTGCGCAGCGGCCCGCGCCGCAGCCTTCGCGGCCGGTGAGTCGGCGGCGCCGGCCGCGCGCCCGGCGACGAAGCGCCGCTTGATCTCACCGGCCGCACCGAGCTCACCCCGGGCGAAGGCGCGCGCTCGGGCGATGGCGTCGCGCGCCCGGTCGTCGGCCGGCGCGTCCGCCTCGAAGATCCACAGCACCCGCTCGGCGCAGTCGGCCGCCCACGCGGCGACGGTGCGGCGATCGGGTTCGCTGAGCGCCTGCGGGGAGACCATACGGACACCCTGCCACGGCGCGAGTAGCGTCGAAGCATGGCCGCACGCATCGTCATCCTCACCGGGGCGGGAGTGTCGGCGGAGTCGGGGCTGGCGACCTTCCGCGCCGCCGATGGGCTGTGGGAGGAGCATCGCATCGAGGACGTCGCCACCCCCGAGGGCTTCGCCCGCAACCCGGCGCTCGTGCACGCGTTCTACGACCAGCGGCGCCGGGCGGCGCGCGCGGCCGAACCCAATCCGGCGCACCGCGCGCTCGCCGAACTGGAGCGGGCGCTGGAGGGGGATGTGCTGATCGTCACGCAGAACGTCGACGACCTGCACGAGCGCGCGGGGTCGCGCAACGTCATCCACATCCACGGCGAGCTTGCGAGCGCCCGCTGCACGACGTGCGGGCAGCGGATGCCGTGGGCCCAGGACCTGGCCGACGAGCCGCCGTGCCCGTCGTGTGGACACCGCACGCTGCGGCCGGACGTGGTCTGGTTCGGCGAGCAGGTGTACCGGCTGGATGAGATCTATGACGCGGTGGGGCAGTGTGAGGAGTTGTGGGTGATCGGCACGTCGGGCAATGTGTCGCCGGCATCCACCCTCCATGCGCTCGCCAGCGCGGTCGGCGCGAAGACGGCGCTGCTGAATCTGGAGACCCACGAGGACACGTCGCTGTTCGACGAGGTCGTGCTCGGCCCGGCATCCGTTGTCGTCCCGGAGTACGTCAGGCGGCGACTGGGCGTTTAAGCCCTTTCAAAGGTGCGCCGCGCTATCCTTGAGCCGGTGCGTCCGCAACGTGCGGCGCACGACACGGTGCATCTACCTGCTGGGAAGGCAAGGCGGCACGTCTGTCCGCTGGCCGAACCGAGGTACCCCACCATGTCTGCACCCGCCCCACGTGATCGCTCGCTGATCGACCACACCGGCCGGTCGTACTTCCCGATCGCGTTCATCGCGCGGCTGCCGTTCGCCATGATGGTGGTCGGCGTGCTGACGCTCGTGGTCTCGGCGACCGGGTCGGTCGCCCTCGGTGGGCTCACCTCCGCCGCCGTCGGCATCGGAACCGTGATCGCCGGGCCGCTCGTGGGCGACGCCGTCGACCGCCTCGGTCAGCGTCGCGTGCTCGTGCCGCTGGGGCTGGTCAACAGCGCGCTGCTGGCCGCGTTCCCGTTCGTGGTGTTCTCCGGCTCGGCCGAATGGATGCTGCTGCTGTCGGCACTGCTCATCGGCCTGTCCGCGCCGCAGGCTGCCGCGATGTCGCGCAGCCGCATGATCGCGATCATCGGTAACCTGCTGTCGCCGCACCGCCGGGAGCGCACCTTCTCCCGGACGATGGCGTACGAATCCGCCGCCGACGAGACCGCGTTCGTGATCGGGCCGGTGGTCGTCGGCATCCTCGCCTCGTTCATCGCGCCGTGGGCGCCCATCGCCGGCGCCGCGGTGCTGAGCTTCGTCTTCGTCACGGCGTTCGCGCTGCACCCCACCGCCCGTGCCGGAGCAGGCACGCACGCCGATGCCGGCCCCGCGGAGATCGCGCCGGCGCGCGAGCTGCTGCGCGCCCCGGTGCTGGTGCTGGTGGCGGCGACCTTCGCGGTCGGGATGTTCTTCGGCTCCACGCTGACCTCGCTGACCGCGTTCATGGAGGAGCAGGGCGACGTGGACTCGGCGGCGCTGCTGTACGGCCTGATGGGGATCGGCTCGGCCGTGCTGGCGCTGGCGGTCGCGGTGCTGCCTGCCCGGTTCGCGCTGCGGTGGCGTTGGCTGCTGTTCTCGGGCGTGCTGGCCGTCGCGACGCTCGGCTTCACGCTGAGCGGGTCGGTGCCGGCCGTGACGGTGATGCTCTGCATCATGGGACTGGGCGTCGGTCCGACCCTGGTGACGCTGTTCAGCCTGGCCGGGACGCGCAGTCCCGTCGGGCGGTCGGCGACGATCATGACCGTGCTCGGGTCGGCGATGGCGCTCGCGCAGTCGCTCGCGGCCGCCGTGACCGGTGCCGTGGCCGAGAGCGTCGGCGCGGGCGCGGCGATGGTGCTGCCGCTGGTCGCGGCCGTGCTCGCGTTCGCGCTGGGTGTCGTGAACCTCGTGGTGGAGCGCCGCGCGCGGGTCGCGTCGTCGTCGGTCGCGGCCGTCCCGGCATCCGTCCCCGCCGCGCCGCTGCGCGCCGCTGTCGAGTGAGTATTCGCGCCGTCGAGTGAGTATTCGCGGCGTCGAGTGAGTATTCGCGGCGTCGAGTGAGTATTCGCGCTGTCGGGCGCTGGAGTGGATGCCGGCTCGTTCGCCTGTCGCGTGATGTCGCTTCGCGGCCTCGGCACCGACAGGCAGAAACCGGCTTGCACCCCCGCGAGAGTTTCCACTAGTGTCTCCAACAGCGCCTTAGTAAGCGCTTACGTTCGCAATGAGGCGGTGGGTCAATGGTGACGGTGTACGACGTGGCGCAGGCGTGCGGACTGTCGATCGCAAGCGTTTCCCGCGCCCTCAACGGCCAGCCCGGCGTCTCCCAGAGGACCGCCGAACGCATCTGTCTGATTGCGGATCAGCTCGGCTACCAGCGCAATGAGGTCGCGCGTTCCCTGGTCGCGAAATCGACCCAGACCATCGCGCTGTTCGTACCGGACATCACCAACCCCTTCTTCCCCGAGTTGGTCAAGGGCGTGCAATCCGTCGCCGACGAGCGTGACCTGCTCCTGCTCCTGCTGGACGCACCGCGCAGCGCGGTGGCGCTGAGCGCTCGGCTCGCTGCGCTGCGGCGAAAGCAGGTCGACGGCATCCTGCTCGTCGCCAGCGATATCGACGCCGACACCGAAGAGCTCGTCGCCGGCACCCCCGCCGTACTCCTGGACCGTGGGCGCTCCGGTCGGCACGCCAGCGTCGGTGTGGATCAGGAAGCAGCCGGTTTCGCCGCGACCCGGCACCTCATCGACGCGGGCCACACGCGCATCGGACACATCGCGGGCCCTCAAGGGTTGGCGGTGTCGGAACTGCGTCGCGCCGGATGGGAGCGCGCGTTGCGCGAGGCGGGCCTCCCCGTCGGGGACCACCTCGTCGCCGTCGGAGACTTCGAGGAGGAGGGCGGGCACCGCGCCGGTGCCGAACTGCTTCAGCGTGAGCCGGGTATCACCGCGGTCTTCGCCGCCAACGACCTCAGCGCGATCGGCTTTCTCGCGTGCTGCTCGGTGCGGGGGATCCCCGTTCCCGAGCAGATGTCCGTGATCGGTCTGGACGGCATCGGACTGTCCCGCTACACGACTCCCATGCTGACCACGATCGCGCAGCCGATCCGCGAGCTAGGCGTCGCGGCGGGCCGACTTCTGCTTAGGCAGCTCGACGGCGACGGCCAGGCGCTGGATGTTGTGCTCCCGACGACGCTTGTCGAGGGCGCCAGCGTGAGCAGGCGAGGAGGAGCGTGATGCCGGGTTCGCGAGTAATGGTCGTCGGCTCGATCAACGCCGACGTGACTTTCGAGGTCCGCCGCATCCCCGTCGTCGGGGAGACGATCATCGCCGACGCCGTGCACCGAAGCTCCGGCGGCAAGGGGGCCAACCAAGCGCACGCGGCCGCGCGCTCTTCGAAGGATGTGCACGTGGCGATGGCCGGTGCCGTGGGGCAGGATGCCGTCGGCGCGCAGATGCGTGATGAGCTTGCCTGCGCCGGGGTCGATGTCAGCCTCATCCGCGAGGTCGACGAGGTGTCCGGCATGGCGATGATCGCCGTCGACAGCGAGGGTGGAAACGTCATCGTGGTCGCGCCCGGTGCGAACAACGCCTGGCCGGCGGAGCCGTACGTTCCCATCGACGCCGGCGACATCGTCGCCCTTCAGCTGGAGCTGCCCCTGGCCGTGGTGGAGCACGTCGCCGACACAGCGCACGCCCGCGGTGCGCGCGTGGTCCTGAACGCCGCGCCGGTCACCCCGGGCGCAGCGCGTCTGCTTCCCCTCGTCGACACGCTCATCGTCAACGAGGGCGAGGCATCCGACCTTCTGGGACTGACCGACTTCAGCCCGGATGCCGTCGCCGAGGTGGCGGCGCGGCACGATCTGAACCTCGTGGTGACGTTGGGACGACAGGGCGCGGTGCTCTCTCCGCGAGGCGGCGTGCCCTCCCGCGTTCCGATCATCGCGGTCAACACCGTCGACACGGTCGGCGCCGGCGATGCCTTCGTCGGCGCGCTGGTGGCCGCGCTCGCTGCTGGTGACGACCTGCTCTCCGCGGCGCGCCGGGGGGCGGCGGCCGGCGCGTTGACGGTCACCGCGCGCGGGGCGCGGCATCCGGAGCTTTCCGCCGACGTGATCGACGAGCTGTTGCGTCGACACCCCCTTCATGACGCTGACCAAAGATGAGGATTCCTGTGACAGACCCGAACGCCCAGGCCCGTGTTCCGCTGCTCGTCGACGTCGATACCGGCATCGACGACTCGCTGGCGCTGCTGTATCTAATGGCCAGCCCGGAAGCGGAGATCGTCGGCATCACCTGCACGGCGGGAAACGTCCCGGCGCAGCAGGTGGCGATCAACAACCTCGCGTGGCTCGAGCTGTGCGGCTACGACGATGTCGAGGTGGCCCTCGGTGCTGAGATCCCCATCGTGCAGCCGCTGATGACCACCGAGGAGACGCACGGGCCGCAGGGTATCGGGCACGCTGAGCTGCCCGCGCCCAGCCGCACCGTGTCGAAGCGGCACGCGACCGAAGTGTGGATCGATGCGGTGCGCCGACGCCCCGGCGAGGTCGTCGGCCTGGTCACCGGTCCTCTCACCAATCTCGCCCTGGCGATCAAGCTGTTCCCCGAACTGCCTTCGCTGCTGAAACGGCTCGTCATCATGGGCGGCGCCTTCAACCACCCGGGCAACACCACCCCGACGACGGAGTGGAATATCGCGGTGGATCCGGAGTCGGCGAAGATCGTGTTCGACGCGTTCAGCGGACTGCCCGCCGGGCGCCGCCCGATCGTCTGCGCGCTGGATGTCACCGAGCGCATCGAGATGAAGCCGGCGCACCTCGCCGCCCTCGCCCGGGCAGCCGGCAGCACGCCCGAGGAGGTCGTCTCACCCGAGGACGCGATCGGGACGCGCTCCACCGCGTCGAACGCGGTCATCCGTCATCTATCGGATGCCGTGCGGTTCTATATGGAGTTCCATCGCGCCTACGACCAGGGCTTCCTCGCGCACATGCACGACCCCTTCGCAGCGGCGATCGCACTGGACCCGTCGCTCGGGATCACCCGCGCCGCCACTGTCGACATGGAACTGGCGGGCACGCTGACGCGCGGTCAGACTGTCGCGGACTGGCGAGGCATCTGGGGTCGTCCGAAAAACGCCGACATCGTCGTCGACACCGATCCGGAGGAGTTCTTCCGCCGCGTCGTCGATCGCGTCGGCCGCCTGGCCCGTCAGGTCGGCTGACCGTTTTCACCCACCCGTAGAGAATGCAAGGAGGCATTCATGTTCAGCACCACAACAACCAAGAACGTCGATCCGAATCGGCTGAGGAACACCATCCTGGTCGCCGTCGGCTCACTCGTCATCGTGGCGACCTATCTCTACCTCGTGGTCGGGCAGCCGACCGAGGTCGCTGAGAGCAGCACGAGCCAGGCCTCGCTGATCGCCATCGGAGGCTACGTCATCGGCGCGATCCTGCTCGCAGCCGGATCCATCCACCGGCTGCCCACGGCAACGATCGCGATGATTCCGGTGGCGATCGCCTTGAACATCGTTGTCGGGCAGATCGTGGCGGTGCTCGGGCTCCCGGTGTACATCGACTCGATCGGCACGGTCCTCGTCGCGGCGCTCGCCGGTCCCGCGGCCGGTGTCGTCACCGGCATCCTGACCAATGTGATTTGGGGTCTGACACTGAGCCCGATCGCCCTGCCGTTCGCGGTGGTGCAGGTGATCATCGGCGTGATGGCCGGCTACGCCGCCCGGATGGGGATGTTCCGCCGGTTCTACCTCGCTCCGGTTGCGGGCTTCGTCACCGGAATCGTCGCCGCCGTGATCTCGGCGCCCATCTCCGCCTTTGTCTTCGGTGGCGCGACCGGTGGGGGCACGGGAGCGATCGTGGGGGCGTTCCAGGCGATGGGGCAATCGATCCTGGGAGCGACGACCCTGCAGGGCTTGCTGTCGGATCCGCTGGACAAGGCGATCACGTTCACGATCGTCGTGCTCATCCTGGCGGCATTGCCCAACCGGTTCCGGCAGCGTTTCCCGTTCGTGCGGCAGTACCGCGTCTTCGGCAAGGCGGCACCCACCGTCACGAGCAAGAGCGAAAGCGCGAGCTGACCACCCATGGCGTCGACGCTGTACGTCGATCGGGAGTCGCCGGTTCACCGGTTGAACCCCGTGACAAAACTGGTGACTCTGCTCACCCTGATCGTCGTAGTGTTCGCGATCCCCTTCTGGTGGGTCGCGGGCATCGCCGTCGTCGCCGTCATCGTGCCGGCCGCCGTCGTCTCCGGTTGCGGCGGCCGGCTCGCGAAGCTGGGATTCGCGATCCTCACGCCGATCATCCTGGTGCTCTTCATCGTGCAGGGGCTCACCTTCCCCGGCGGCAAGACCGCGCTGTGGGAGTGGGGCGGGATCGCCATCACGACCGAAGGCCTGTACTTCGCCCTCGGGATCGGCTCGCGAATCATCTGTCTCGTCTTTGCATCCATCCTCTTCGTCCTGACCACGCACCCGGGGGATCTGCTGTCGGCCCTCACCGAACGCGGGATGTCTCCGAAGTTCAGCTACATCATCAGCTCGACGCTGCAGCTGATCCCGGCCTTTCAGGATCGGGCCAACGGCATCCTGCTGGCGCAGCAAGCGCGGGGACTTGCCATCGGCAAGGGCCTGCGAGGCAGGGTTGGGGCGATGATGCCCTTGCTGGCGCCGCTCGTGCTCGGCATGTTCACCGACGTCGAGGAGCGGGCGACCGCGATGGAGGCTCGCGGGTTCGGATCGACGGCGAGGCGCACCGCCTTGACACCGGTCCCCGACACCACTGCCCAGCGCGTCTTCCGCTGGACGATGCCGGTCGTCGCCGTTGCCGCCATCGTCCTTCCCATCGTTACAGGAGCACTGTGATCACCCTCAGCGATATCTCATACGCCTACCCGGATGCGGAGCATTTCGCGCTCGAGCACGTCGACCTCGAGGTGGCGCAGGGCGAGATCGTCGGCATCGTCGGCGCATCCGGGGCCGGCAAGACGACGCTCGCGAAGATCATCGCGGGATTCATCCCGCATGTCGATGGCGGCGAACTCACCGGCACGGTCACCGTGGACGGCGCCGACGTCGCCGACCTCAAGCTGGCGGACGCAGTGGCGAAGGTGGGCCTGGTCATCCAGAACCCCTTCAACCAGATCTCCGGCGCGAAGTACACGGTGCGCGACGAGATCGCGTTCGGGCTGGAGAATCTGGGCGTGCCTCGTGCAGAGATGGCGCAGCGGGTGGATGCCGCAGCCGAACTGCTCGGGATCTCTCACCTGCTCGACCGCTCGCCTTACGCGTTGTCCGGCGGGCAGCAGCAGTTGCTCGCGATCGCGTCGATGGTGGTGCTGCGCACTCCGGTGCTCGTCATGGACGAACCCACGTCGCAGCTGGACCCCGCTGGCACCCGAATGGTCTTCGAGGTGCTGGCTGCGTTGCGCGACGCCGGGACGACGATTGTCGTGTTCGAGCACAAGGTGGAACTGCTCCGCCAGCACTGTGACCGGATCGCGGTCATCGCCCACGAGCGCGTCGCCGCGATCGGTGAACCTCGCGAGATCCTCTCGGACGAGCGCCTTGACCAGTGGGGGATCGAGGCCACCCGTTACGCCGCAGCTGCACGAGCAGCGGTCCGCCGCGGCATCCTGTCGGCGGAGATCGACATTCCGGTGTCACTGGAAGAAGCAGCCGCCGTCTTCACGGTAGGAGGAGCGAAATGACCGGCATGGACATCCGGTTCGTCGACGTGCGGTACACCTACCCCAACGGGGCGGAGGCGTTGCGTGGCGTGAACCTCGACGTACGCGCTGGCGAGCGCGTTGCCATCGTCGGGCAGAACGGTGCAGGAAAGACCACGCTCGCGCGGCATCTCAACCGCATCTTCGTGCCGACCAGCGGCACCGTCCACGTGGGGGATTGGACCACCGAACCGCGCACGATCGCGCAGATGGCCGAGCGTGTGGGCTATGTGTTCCAGAATCCGGATGAACAGATCTTCGCTCGCACCGTGATCGCAGACGTCTCCTTCGGTCCGCGCAATCTCGGACTCGAGGAGGATGCCGCGCGGGAGCGTGCGATGACGGCGCTGGAGACCGTCGGGCTCGCCGAGACGGCCGACGTGCATCCGCACCAGCTCGCCCTGTCCGAGCGCAAGCGGGTGGCACTGGCCGGAGTGCTGGCCATGCAGACACCTGTCCTGGTGCTCGACGAACCCACAACGGGACAGGACGCCCGTGGAATTGCGATGGTCGCCCGCGTCGTGCGGGAAGTCAGCGAGCAGGGACGCACCGTGATCGCGATCACGCACGACATGGACTTCTGTGTCGAGCATTTCGATCGGGTCATCGTCATGACACAGGGCCAGGTGCGCGCTGACGGCGCACCAGAGGACGTGTTCACGCAGCGCGAGATCGTCGAGGCCGCGCGCGTGGAGCCGCCGCAACTCATGCGCCTGGCATCACACCTGGGGTGGCGCGCGCAACCGCGCACAGTCGATGCGTTCGTCGACGCGGCGGCGAGCGAGCGCAGGGCCGTCGGGTGACCGCTGCGCTCGCCCTGCTCGCCTCGCTGTTTCTGGGTATCGCCGATTTCTTGGGCGGTGCGCTCTCACGCCGGGTGCCGCAGATCACCGTGCTCGTGCTCTCGCAACTGGTCGCAACGCTCGCCGTCATTCCGCGAGTGCTTGCGGAGCCCATCGGCGCCGACGCGCTCCCCGCCTATGGGTGGGGAATCGTCAGCGGCGTAGGGGCCGCCGTGGGTGTCTCAGCGCTGTATCGAGCCCTCGCGATCGGAACGATGGGGGTGGTCGCGCCGATCGCAGCGCTCAGCGTGCTGGTCCCCGTCGTCGCGGGTTTCGTCGGGGGAGATGCTCCGGGGGCGCTGCTGCTGGCAGGCATGACCGTCGCCATCATCGGCACGGTCTGTGCGAGCGGGCCCGAACTGCGTCGAGGCAAGGGCGGTGGCGGGCTGAAGCCGATCCTGCTTTCGCTTGTTGCCGCGCTCGGGTTCGGCGTCAACAATCTCGCAGTCGCGTGGGGGAGCGATTACGACATCTCCGCGACGCTGGTGGCCAACGTCGTGACGACGCTCGTCATCTACGTCGTCGCGATGCTGATGCTGCGCGTGGTCCCCCGTGCGAGGGGGCGCAACCTCGTCGGCATCGTGGCCATCGGCGTGCTCGGCTTTACGGCGAACCTCTGCTTCGCCATCGCGAGCGAGTCGGGGATGCTGTCGGTCGTCGCCGTGTGCGCGTCGGTCTTCCCTGCCGTCACCGCTGTGCTGGGGTGGTGGTTCCTCAAGGAACGGCTGCTCTTGGTGCAGATCCTCGGGGTGGCACTTGTGCTCGGCGGGGTGGCGGTGGTGGCGTTGTCGACGTAGGCCGAAGCAACGTCAGGATGCCGGCGCGGGGTACGGCCGCTCTTTCAGGAGCTTCGCCAGGTGCGCCGCATGGCGCGCGAGGGTTTCGGTGGTGCTCGCTACCTTCTCGGGCGTCTCGGGCAGGTCCTTGTAGTCGGTGGACTGCATGGCCTCGCCGTTCCAGTAGACGCCGCCCTGCGACGGGACAGTGAAGCCCACGTCATTCAGACCCTGGAACAGATCGGCGATGATCGCATGGGCGCCGTCTTCGTTGCCGACCACGACAGCGACCGCCACCTTGCCGGCGATGATCGGCCGGCCCTCATCGTCGGTCTCGGAGATCTCGGCATCCAGTCGCTCGAGCACGCGCTGCGCGACGCTGGACATGTGACCCATCCAGGTGGGGGTGGCGAAGACCAGGATGTCGGATGCCAGCACCCGCCCCCGGATCAGGGGCCACTCGTCGCCGTCGCCCATGTCCGCCTCGACGCCGGGCTTGACGTCGTGGTCGACGACGCGGATGCTCTCGCCGTGCACGTCGTACTTGGCGAGGGCGTCGAGCACCTGCCCGGCGAGGACGTCGGAGCTGGACTCGGCAGGAGAGGGCTTGAGGGTGCAGTTGAGAACGAGTGCGCGAAGCATGGGGCATCCTTTCGATCCCGCTCAGCCTATGAAGGCGCCGCAGCGACCGACGAGGGGTTGACAGCGGATGCGCGGTCCCCACGCCCGCGAATACTCACTCGACGCGACGAATACTCACTCGGCACCGCGAATACTCACTCGACGGCGCGAATACTCACTCGGTGGCTCAGGGACGCCAGGCTAGGCCGGCGGCGGCGATGCGGGTGGCGACCTCGGCGGCGGGGACGTGCTCGCCCACGTTCGCACCGCGCTCGAGCGCGACGGGGGAGTGCACGATCGTCTCGGGATACACGTGCACCAGGTTGTAGCCCTGACCGCCATCGTGACCGCGCGTCGAACCCACGACGGTCGCGAGATCCTGCCCGTACGCGCTGGAGGACGCGACCGACACCGGGATCCCGGCGAAGCTGCCGAACGACGGGTGATGCACGTGCCCGGCGAGGATCGCCCGCACGTCCGATCCGCGCAGCACATCGGCCAGTGCCTTCTGCTCGCGCAGCTCGACGGTGACCGCCAGATCCAGCACCGTCGGCAGCGGGGGGTGGTGCACGACGAGGATGCTGCCCTCCGGCGCGGGCCGCGACAGCTCATCGCGCAGCCACTCCAGTTGCGCCGGGCCTGCCTCGCCCCAGTGCGCGCCGGGCACGGTGGAGTCCAGCACGAGCACCCGCAGTCCGCCGAACCACCGCGTGAAGCAGATCGGCGCATAGGGGTCGGCCGTGCCGGCGTCGTCGATCGGCAGCTCTTCGCGCATCGCGGCGCGGTCGTCGTGGTTGCCCGGCGCCCACACGATCTCGGCGCCGATGCGCTCGGCGACCGGTTCCACCAGCGCCCGCAGGCGCCGGTACGCGGAGCGGTCGCCGCGGTCGACCAGGTCGCCGGCCAGCAGCAGCGCGTCGGGCCGCAGCCCGCTCGCCTCGATGCGCTTCAGCAGCGTGGCCAGGTGCCCGTCGGCATCCGCAGCGCCGTACAGCAGCTCCGGGTCGCCCGGCAGGTGCGTGTCGGCGAGGTGCACGAACACCCTGCGGGGGCGGGGGTACTCGCTGAGGATCATCGGATGGTCCCTTCGGGGATATCTCGGAGCAAGAGCAGTGAGGTCATCACGACAGCGGCGCTGCGGTCGCGCCGGGCACGAGCGGCCCGGCATGCGACCGGCGCACCACCGTGTCCTCGCCGGTGTCGAGCAGGTGCTGTATCGCTTCGATGGCGCCCCGCGCCACCTGTTCCACCGGAATGCGCACGGTGGTCAGGCCCAGCAGGTCCGCCCCGGGCAGGATGCCGTCGCACCCGGTGACGCTGAGGTCGCCGGGCACATCAAGCCCCGCCGCGCGCGCGGCGCGCAGCACGGCCAGCTGCCGGTAGTCCGAGGAGCACAGCACCGCGGTGATGCGCCCGGCGGATGCCAGTGCGAGCACGTCCGCGACGCCGTCTTCCGGCGCCGCGCCCACCGGGACGGCCACGACGTTCGCGCCGGCGGCTTCGAGCCATTCGCGCATCGCGGTGGCCCGCACGTGCTCGGGGAAGGAGGCCACCGGGTCGGTGGCGAGCACCGCGACGCGGCGGTGACCGAGGGCATGGATGTGCTGGGCGAGCAGCTCGCCGTGAGCGTGCTCGTCATACGCGACGGCATGGATGCGGTCACCGGTCTCGTCCCGGCCGGCGCGCAGGATCGGCACCTGGTCGGCGAACGGCATGAGCTGCTCGTTGGTCACGCCACCGGTGGCGACGATCAGGCCGGCGACCCGCATGCCCAGCAGCCGCTGCAGCGCCGTGACCTGCTTGGTGCCGCCGGTGTCGGCGCCGATCGTGACAGTGACCAGATCCAGGCCGCGCGCGTGGGCTTCGTCCTGCAGCCGCGAGAACAGCAGACCGTACGCCGGGTTGCTGGCGTCGCGCAGCATCAGCCCGACCGTCCCGGTGCGCCCGGCGGCGAGCTCGGCGGCCATCGTGTTGGGCACGTAGCCGAGGCGCGCGCAGATCTCGAGGATCCGCTCCCGCGTGGATTCGGAGAACCGGCCCTCGCCCTTCAGCGCACGCGTCGCGGTCGCCCGCGACACTCCCGCTGCGGCGGCGACGTCACTGATCGTCACTCGCAGCGGGGCGCGGTCGGGCGTCTCGCTCATGCGCCGTTCTTCCTCCTGGCGGCACGGCGGCCGCCGGCGACACCCGCACCCGCGCCATCCGCGCCCGCAGGCGCGACACCCGCACCCGCGCCGGCAGCAGCACGCACACCGGCATCCTGCGCCGCGCGTGCATCGCGCGCAACGGCGTCGCGCGCCAGAGCGCGACGACCGACGCGGCGCGGCGAGCCGGCCTTCGAGCCGCGTCCGTAGACGAGGTACATCGTGATCCCCATGATGACCATGAGCAGCACGGTATAGACGAAGGTGATCGGCATCGCGTCCAGGTTGTTCTCGCCGCGCGTGCTCTCCTGGATCGCCACGCCGAGCGGCTGGTACAGCGGGTGGTAGAGGAAGATCGCCGCGTCGTAGTCATCCAGCAGGCTGTTGAAGTTCAGCGCTGTGATGGCCGCGGCCGTCGGCAGCACGAGCGGGATGATGACGCGCCGGAACGCCGTCAGCGACCCGGCACCGAGGATGCGCGAGGCGTCCTCCAGTGAATCCGGCACCGACGCGAACGCGGCCTTGAGCAGGCGCAGCGTGAACGGGATCTTCACGATGATGTACGCGATCAGCAGCAGTGCCGGCGTACCGGTGAGCACCAGGTTGCCGATCCAGCCGTTGGGCTTGTCGAAGGTCATCACCAGCCCCAGCGCGATGAGCACGGTCGGCAGGATCCACGGGATGTGCAGCACGTACTCGATCGCCGAGGTGAGCGGGTTGCGGTAGCGCTGCAGCATCCGGGCGACGAACAGCAGCCCCACCACGGCGATCACCGAGGCCAGCGCGCTGTAGACGACGCTCACGACGAACGGACGCATCGCGTCAGCGGTCGTGAACACGGTGATGTAGTTGTCCAGCGTGAAGCTGTCGAACGTGATGCTGCCGGCGAGGATGCTGCGGGCGTCGACGAACGAGAACACCACGATCAGCACGACGGGGATGAGGTAGATCAGCCAGACGACGTATGCCAGCACGTGCACGACCGCGTTGGCGAGCGGGTTCTGGATCTGCTGCTTCTGGATGGGGGTGGCAACCTTGGCGACGGAGAAGTACACGCCGGACTTCTCGGCGCGGTTCATGATCGCCAGCAGGATGATGGTCGCCACACCCAGCACGATCGCCAGCAGCGCCGCGATGTCGCGGGTGACGGGGCTGCGGGAGAGGTCGACGATGAGCGGGGCGACGGTCTGGAAGTCGGGCCCGCCCAGCACGAGGGGAGCCGTCAGCGCGCCGAGGCCGATGAGGAAGGTCAGCACCGTGACGGCGAAGAGCATCGGTCGCATGACCGGCAGCACGATGCGTCGCAGGATCGTCCAGGTGGAGGCGCCCATGAGCTTGGCGGCCTCGATGGAGGCGTAGTCGATCTTCGCCAGCGATGACGACAGGAACAGCATGTGGTTGGTCGTGGAGGCGAAGGTCATCACGAACACGACGGCGAAGTAGCCCGAGAACCAGTCCCGGTCCAGATCCGGCCACCAGTTGGCTGCCATGTTGGTGATGAACCCGAAGCGGCCGTAGATGAAGTTGTAGCCGGCGGCCAGCACGATGCCGCCGTAGATGAGGGTGGTGGCGTAACCGAGCCACAGCAGGCGCGCGCCGCGGATGCGGAAGTACTGCGTCACCAGCACGATGAAGACGCCGACCACGTTGACGGTGATCGACAGCGTGATCGCCAGCAGGAAGCTGTTGCCCAGCGTGCTCATGGCCCGCTCGCTGCCGAACAGCTTCTCCAGTGCCCGCAGGCTCAACTGGCCGTCCGGGAAGAAGGTCGCGCCCAGCAGCGTGACGTTGGGGAGCACGAGGAACGCGGCGGAGAACCACAGCACCGCGATGCCGGTGACCCACACGATGGGCGAGCGCAGCATGGCGCGGATGCTGCCCGGCTTGCGGCCCCGGCGGCGCGGACGGCCCGGAGTGGGGCCGAGGGGTGCGGATGCCGCGGGCAGCTCGTCCGCCTCCGGTGGCGGGGGAGGAGTGGTCAGCGCCATCTCAACGCCCCGGGTACTGGAGCACCCAGCGGGGGTCGATGCCGAGGGTGACCTCGGTACCCGGCTCCCATCGCCGCGCGGCGGCCGTGCCGGCCACGCTCACCCGCAGCGGGGTGTCGTCCACGGTGACCGTGTAGACGCTGTGGCCACCGTGGTAGGTGCGGTCCTGCACCGTCCCGTACACCGGGGCGGCACCCGAGGAGGATGCCGTCTCGGTGCCGGCGACGATCGCGACCTTCTCCGGTCGCACGTAGCTCTCGGCGTGCTCGTCGAGGGCGGCCGCAGGCGTCCCCGCCTCTGCGCCGGAGCGCAGTCGGCGCAGCACCGCCGGCGACAGCCGGTTGCTTTCGCCGATGAAGCGGCAGACGAACGACGTCGCACTGCGGTCGTAGATCTCCTCGGGCGTGCCCACCTGCTGCAACTGCCCGGCATCCAGCACTGCGATGCGGTCGCTGAGCGTCAGCGCCTCTTCCTGGTCATGGGTGACGTAGACCGTCGTCACGCCCAGGTCGTTCTGCAGCTGCTTCAACTGTTCGCGAAGCTGCACGCGCAGCTTGGCGTCGAGGTTGGACAGCGGCTCATCGAGCAGCAGGATCTTCGGGGTCAGCACCAGCGCGCGGGCGATCGCCACGCGCTGCTGCTGACCACCGGAGAGTTCTGCGACGCTCTTGTCCAGCTGAGCGGATGCCAGGCCGGTGCGATCCGCGATCTCGTCGACCAGCCAGCGCTGCTCTGCCTTGGACGACTTGCGCACCGCCAGACCGAACGCGATGTTCTCGCGCACGTTCATGCTCGGGAACAGGGCGTAGTTCTGGAAGACCATGCCGACGCCGCGCTTCTCGCTGGCGACGTTGGTCACGTCCCGGTCGCCGATCCAGATGCGGCCGCCGCTGGGCTGGATGAATCCGGCGAGCGACCGGAGTGCGGTTGTCTTACCGCACCCCGACGGGCCGAGGAGGGTGAAGAACTCGCCTTCACGGATCTCCAGATTCAGCCCGCGCACCGCACGGTGTTCGCCGAAGGTGACGTCGACGTCTTCGAAGCGGATCACGATCGCTGCCTGTCCCTTGTTCAGCCGATGTATTCGAGAGTGACCTTCTCGACCCAGTCGCCGAGGTGCTCGCTCACGAAACCGAAGTCGATGTCCTGACGCGGCAGCTCTGCCAGCAGCGCGACGACCTCAGGGTTGGCCTCGGCGATCGCGCCCTCGTTGACGGGCATGGCGTTGAACTCGGCGGCGAAGGCACCCTGCACCTCGGCGCTGCCGAACCAGTCGATGAACTCCTGCGCGCGGGTCTCGTTGGCGCTGCCGTTGATGACGGCGACCTGTTCGGTGACGTACGGCACGCCGTACTCGGGGACGATCATGCCGGTTTCGGTGCCGTACTCGGTGTCGCGGGCCTCGATGGCGCTGGAGGGCAGCACGCCGTAGTCCACCTCGCCGCGGGTGATGCGGGCGTAGAGGTCGGTGCCTTCCACCACCGGGGAGCCATTGGCGTAGTACGCCTCGACCAGTTCCCAGCCCTCGTCGCTCACGCCGAGGTCGCCGTCTTCATCGAGGTGGCGGGTCAGCATGCCCGCCAGCACCAGCTGGGGGGTGGCCTGGCCGAGGGCCGGGTTCACTTCGTAGCGGCCCTGGTAGGCGGCATCCGTCGCCAGCTCGTCGACATCGTCGGGAGCGGTGGTGTTGGTGTTCTGGTCGTACACGGTGACGATGGCCTGCTCGACCAGCGGCCAGTAGACGCCGTCGGCGGGGTCCCCGGCGTCGGCGGGGACTTCGCCGCTCCAGCTGGGCTCGTAGCCGGCGATGGCCTCTTCGGCCTTGAGCTGCTCGAAGAACATCGTGTTGAGGCCGAAGACGACATCGCCCACGGGGTTGTTCTTCTCCGCGATGATGCGGTTGGTCAGGTCCGCGCCGCCGAGCCCGACGATCTCGATGTCGAAGCCGGCCTCTTCGGCCTGGGCCTGCAGCCACTCGCCACGGCCGTCGGAGTTGGAGTTGGTGTAGACGATGAGCGTCGCGTCGGCCGATTCGGCGGCGTCGCCGGTGTCGGCTTCCTCTTCGCCCGCGGCGCATCCACCCAGAGCCAGCACGGCAGCTGCCGTCGCTCCGATGATCGCCAGGTGCTTCTTGCGTGCTCCGAACATGCCGTGCCTCTCGCTCGTCCTTGAGGTGATTCCCACCGAAGGGACACTATCGCAATCGTTTGTGACAAAGGAACAACCTATGACCGGAATTAATGGCGCGGTCGCGCGTTCGCAACCCACTCGGCTGCGTCAGCGCATGCCGTCGTGTCAAGCCCCACTTCCGATCAGCGGCGATCGGGGATCGTAATGGGGAAGGAGCGTGACATGACCGACAAACGATTCCAGGCGCACGGCCCCGAGCAGATGCCCGACCGCCAGCCGGTGCCGGCCACCGCCGACCCGTCCGCCGATCCGAACCTGCCTGCCGGTGCGCCCTCGCGCTGGCTCGTCCCCGCCGGTGTGCTGGCCGCGGTGGCGACCGTGCTGTACGTGATCGCATTCCAGACCGGCCAGGTGCTGCTGCCGATTCTCGGCATCGTGTGGGTCGTGGCGCTGTGGGTGACGATGTTCCTGGCGTCGCGCGGCACCTCCGGCATCCACCGCAGCACCCGTCGCCTCGCGACGCTGATGATCGTGCTCGCCGCCGGCGCGGTGCTGATCTTCGTGGGGATCTACCTGGTCGCCACCCTCGGCTCCATGTCCTGACCGAAGCGACCGGGGACGGATGCCGCCGATGAGCACGAGCCTGCTGCTCATCTCCGACACGCACGTGCCCGCACGCGCGCGGGTGCTGCCTGCCGCCGTGCTGCGCGCCGCCGATGCGGCCGACCTGGTGATCCATGCCGGGGATTGGGTGACGGCATCCGTGCTGGACGAACTCGAGCAGCACGTCGAGGTGCTCGGCGTCTATGGCAACAACGACGGGGCGGATCTGCGCGCCCGGCTGCCGGAGATCGCACGGCGCGAGATCGAGGGGGTGCGCTTCGCGGTCGTGCACGAGACCGGCCAGGCGCGCGGCCGCGACGAGCGGATGCAGCAGACATTCGGCGACTCCGACGTGCTGGTGTTCGGGCACAGTCACATCCCGTGGGACACCACGGCCCCGGGCGGGCTGCGGCTGCTGAACCCCGGGTCGCCCACCGACCGGCGGCGGCAGCCGCGCCACACCATGATGACCGCGCGCGTCGAGGACGGTGCCCTGCGCGAGGTGCAGCTCGTCGTGCTCTGAGGCACACGTGTGGCACGCGTCGGCGTGATTGGCAACCCCCGCGCGCGGGTTTTTCGCCCGGGTGAGACTGAAGGACCACAAGGAGGCGTGATGAAAGCGATGACCTACCGCGGGCCCTACAAGGTGCGCGTCGAGAACAAGCCGGACCCGAAGATCGAGCACCCCAACGACGCCATCGTGCGCGTGGAGCTCGCCGCGATCTGCGGGTCGGACCTTCACCTGTACCACGGCATGCTGCCCGACACCCGGGTCGGCCACACCTTCGGCCATGAGTTCATCGGGCGGGTGGAGCAGGTCGGTTCGTCGGTGCAGAACCTCTCCGTCGGCGACCGCGTGATGGTGCCCTTCAACATCTTCTGCGGCAGCTGCTACTTCTGCTCGCGGGGACTGTTCTCCAACTGCCACAACGTCAACGCGAACGCCACCGCGGTCGGCGGCATCTACGGCTACTCGCACACCGCAGGCGGCTACGACGGCGGCCAGGCGGAGCTCGTGCGCGTGCCGTTCGCCGATGTCGGACCGATGGTGATCCCCGACGGGGTGGACCCCGAAGACGCGCTGATGCTGACGGATGCCTTCTCCACCGGATACTTCGGGGCGCAGCTGGGTGACATCACGCAGGGCGACACCGTCGTGGTATTCGGCGCCGGCCCCATCGGGCTGGCAGCGGCGCAGTCGAGCTGGCTGATGGGCGCCGGACGCGTGATCGTCGTGGATTACCTGGACTACCGGCTGCGCAAGGCCGAACAGATGGCCCATGCCGAGACGATCAACTTCGGCCAGGTGAACGACATCGTCCTGGAACTGAAGAAGCAGACCGGCGGACTCGGTGCCGACGTCGTGATCGAGGCTGTGGGAGCCGAGGCCGATGGCCACGTCATGCAGCACGTCACCGCGGCCAAGCTCAAGATGCAGGGCGGATCGCCCGTCGCGCTCAACTGGGCGATCGACTCGGTGCGCAAAGCCGGCACCATCTCGGTGATGGGTGCCTACGGGCCGCTGTTCAGCGCCGTCAAGTTCGGCGACGCGATGAACAAGGGCCTGACGCTTCGCACCAACCAGGCGCCGGTGAAGCGCCAGTGGCCGCGCCTGCTCGAGCACCTCGCCGCCGGCCACATCAAGCCCAGCGAGATGATCACCCACCGCATCCCGCTCGAGCACATCGCCGAGGGATACCACATCTTCTCGTCGAAGCTCGACGACATCATCAAGCCCGTGATCACGCCGACGGCGTGAGCCGACGGCATCCGAAGGAGACCGACATGCCGTACACCTCCGAAAAGCCCGGCGCGACTCCCGATCCCGACGAGCTGCGCGCCCGCATCCCCGGGTGGGGCAGTGACCTCGATCCGGCCAACCGCCCCGCGTTCCCGCGCGAGCAGCCGGACATCGTCACCGGCGCGCACTGGGACCTGCCCGAGCAGCAGCCGGGTGGCGCGAGCCGTGAGCGTTCCGTCGAGCACGAGCGCCTGACCCCCGTGTTCGGCACCGCGCAGCCGCTGCACGGTGTCGCCGGCCGCATCCGCCGCCTTGCCTATGACCGGTACAGCGAGGGCCAGACGGCGCACTGGATGCTGCTGATACTGGGCGACCGGGTGGATGCCATCACGGCGCACGTCGCATCGCTGGTGAGCAAGCGTCCCGACGAGCCGTTCACCCAGTCGGGTGTGACCGGAGAGGTGGCCCACCACCCGATCGCGTCGCGCTTCGGCCGCGGCCGGATCGACCTGAAGCACTCCTGGCTCGACCCGCTGCTGGTCGTGGGCCCCTGGGTGCTCGCGGTGTTCGCCGTGTTCAAGCTCGGCCGGGCGATCATGCTGCCCGCGTCGAAGCGCCACCGCTGACACCGGCTGTCTGCCTGCCCGCCGCCCGCCGCTTCAGGTGGCAGTTGTTGTCGCTTCGCGCGTGCTGAAGCGACACGAACTGCCACCTGAGCGTCGCGGCATCCGCGTCCGCGTCCGCGCGAATACTCACTCGAGGACGCGAATACTCACTCGGCGGCGCGAATACTCACTCGGCAGCGCGAATACTCACTCGGGCGCGCGCGGGGGCGGCGGAGCGGTACCACTGGGCGCAGAGGATCACGATCGTGGCGGCCTCCACCCACGCCCCGGCGTAGTACATCAACTCCGCGCCCGCGCGCACGTCCACAGGATCCAGACCTGCGGGCGGGTGTGCGTACAGGTATTTCGCGAGGATGCCGTGGGCCGCGATCGTCGCGATGAGCGCCACCGCGGTGAGCACGCGGCTCGGCGCGTGCGGCCGCGGGTCGAGTCCGATCACGGCGCTGAGGAACAGGCACCCGGCCGCCACGAGGTGGGCATGCACCAGCACATGCACGAGCGGCTGCGTGCGCATCGCGTCGAACACCGGTGTGAGGTAGATCAGCCACAGTCCGCCGGCGCTCAGCACCGCGGCGGTGACGGGGTGCGAGACGAACCGGGCGGGCGCGCTGCGCAGCAGCCGTGACAGCCGCCGGGCCGGAGTGACCTCGAGCGAACGCAGCGCAAGCGTCACCGGGGCGGCGAGCACCAGCAGGAGCGGCGCGATCATGCCGCCCAGCAGGTGTGCCCACATGTGTGCGGTGAAGCTCTCGTGGGCGGCGGCCGCGAGCGGACCTGCGGCGGCGGCTGCGCCGGCAGCGACACCGGCGCACCACAGGATCGTGCGCGAGACCGGCCAGTCCCGCCCGCGGCGGCGGGAGCCGAGGACGCCGCCGACGTACATCGCGATCGCGACGGCAGCGACAGCCAGCACCAGGAGGTCGAGCGAGAACCCGCCGCCGTGGGAGTGCGCGGCATCCGTCATCACCGGCATCCGCTCACTCCGCCGTGGTCTCGACGCGGGCAAGGGCCGCGCGGCGGGTGAGATAGGTGAGCACCACCCCCGCGACGATCAGGGCCACAGCGGTCACGTTCCAGACCACGTCGTAGACGAACACGTCCTCGACGTAGCGGATTTGGTGGATGCCGAGCAGTTTGTGATGCACGGTGCCGTCGTACAGCTGGAAGACACCGGTGCCCAGCAGCACGCCGCCGATCCACCGACGCCAGTGCAGCGCGTCGTGGCGGCGGAGGTCGGCCAGCAGGAACAGCCCCGCAATCGTCGCGAACCAGCTGATCGCATGGAAGACGCCATCCGAGACGAGCCCCAGCGCCGGGGTGCCGAGGTCGTAGAAGTGGTGCCAGTGCAGCAGCTGGTGGAAGACGGCCTCATCGATGAACGCGACAAGTCCGACGCCGAACAGCACGCCGGACCACAGGTTCTGTGCGGAGCGAGTCGCCCGCGGTGACGCCGCGCTCATCCTCCCGAGGGGTTGTCGACCGGACGGTCGTTCTCGTCGGTGGTGTCGGGCAAATCGGGCAGCTCAGGCAATTCGGGCTCTTCGGGCGCGCCGCCCGAAGCGGTGTCGGCCTCGACGTCGCCGTCGGGTGTGCCCTGAGTGTTGTGCGGATCGGTGCTCATGATCGCCTCCCATGATCTTCCATGAACCTGAAACCCAGTAGAGCACCGCGTTCGCACACACGCTCCGCCCTTGCGCGCGGGGGGCGGGTGTGGCAGTCGACTACGCGTCGGGACGCTCCAGCCGCACGTACGCGACCAGGGTCGACGCGAGGGCGGCGCCGAGGCTGCCGATGGCCATGTCGCCGATCGTGTCCTGGTAGGTGACGAAGATCGCGTCGGTGATGAAGGCGTAGCCGAACCACTCGATCATCTCCCACACCGCGCTGGCGGCCAGCCCCAGCACCGTCACGAGAACGAAAGCTGTGCGGGCGCGGAATGCCGGGTCGCGGGGTGCGGTCACGATCGAGAAGCGGGCCAGTGCGAGGTAGGCGACCACCGCGATCAACCCGGTGCACACGAAGTGGGCGACCAGGTCCCAGCCGGGGATCGTGCGGTACAGATCCAGCACGTTGCTCCACGCCGCCACCAGCACCGTCGCGCAGTACGCGATGTCGAGCCCCGCGCGCACGCCGAGAAAGCGCGGCACGAGCAGGGCGGGCAGGGCCAGGGACAGGATGCCGGCGTCGGTCGCGGTGCTCCAGATCGCCGCCGCCACGACGCTGAGCAGTGCCACGACGCGCAGCGCGTCCGCCGTCCACTCGGCCACGCCGCGGGGGCGCCGCAGGAAGTTCTCGATCACGCGGTGCCCTCCGGCCGCGGCATCCGCACGACCGCCTGCACCGGCAGGTGATCCGACGGCCAGCCGCCGTCGATGGACTGCGCGTTGATCCCGGCACTCTGCACCGCAATCCGGGGGGACACCGCGGTCCAGTCGATGCGGCGCCCGGGCCGGGGGTCGCGGTAGCCGCCGTAGGTGCCCCACTCCGGCGTCAGGGTGGCGGATGCCGCCGTCCAGGCATCCACGAGGGTGTCGCCGGACAGCAGTTCGCGGACCGGCTCGGAATCGGGGCCGGCGTTGAGGTCGCCGGTGACGATCGCCGGCCACGGCTGGTCGGCGACGAGCCCGCTGATCTCCTGCGCGGCGCGCACCCGAGCCCGCGCGGAGAACGCATCGAGGTGCGTGTTGACGGCGAGGAAGACGGCGGAGGTCGCCAGGTCGCGGAACGTCGCCTGCACGAGAACGCGGGGGAGGAGGTTGCCCCACGAGACCGAGCCCGGTTCATCGGGCCGGTCGGACAGCGCCTGCTGCCGCCACTGCAGCAGCTCCAGCCGGTCTGTGTCGTAGAACAGCGGGGATGCCTCGCCGCGCGGGCCGGGCTGTCGGCCGTGACCGATGAAGCGGTAGCTCGCCCCGAGGGCGTCGCTGATCGCTGCGGCCTGGTCGGGCAGCGTCTCCTGCAGGCCGAGGAGCGTGGGTCGTTCGGCGCGCAGCAGGGCCTGCA
This sequence comes from Microbacterium sp. zg-YB36, assembly GCF_024623575.2. Classification (NCBI taxonomy): domain Bacteria; kingdom Bacillati; phylum Actinomycetota; class Actinomycetes; order Micrococcales; family Microbacteriaceae; genus Microbacterium; species Microbacterium sp. zg-YB36. The sequence goes on along the minus strand of NZ_JANJFD020000001.1, from coordinate 1,350,894 downwards.
CGCGCGGGCGGCGCAGTCGCCAGCGGTCGGCGCGCCGCGCGGCCAACGCCGGCAACCGCCGCCGGACGTTGAAGGTCATCACGTGCAGGTCGGGGGCGCCGGTGGGGCCGATCAGCGGGGTCATCGGGCACGCTGTTTCGGGGTCGGCACGTTCAGGCTGTGCAGTCCGCGGCGCATCGCGAGTTTCTGCCACCGCACCGGCGGGAACTCCTCGGGCCAGTGCACCGTGACGGTGTGCACGCCACGCCACACCCGGCGGCGGAAGCCGACGCGGTCGCCGAAGGGGCGCATCGAGATGCCCATCGCGGCGCGGCGGAGATACCGGATGCGGTGGCGGTCGCCCAGGTGGAACGCCAGGTCGAGATCGTCGTGCACCTCAGGGTCGTGCCGGTGGACCCCATCGCGCACCTCGCGCCAGGCGGAGGCGCGGAAGGCGAGGTTGGAGCCGAACAGGGGCAGGTGGCCCAACGCCGACGCCGTGACCACGGCATAAGCGCCGAGGTAGACGGCGGCCAGCGGCCGACGCAGCCGGCGGGGGCCGTCGATGAACCGGGCGCCGCCGGTGAACGCGGCGACTTCGGGACGTTGCTCGAGCGCCTCGGCCATCGTCTGCACCCACGTGTGCGAGGGGCGGCAATCGGCGTCGAGGCGCAGGATGTAGTCGCCCGTCGCGACGTCGTAGCCGCAGGCGCTGGCGGCCGGGATGCCGGGCTCGTCGCAGCGCACGACGTGTGCACCGAGAGCCCGCGCCACCTCGGCCGAGGAATCGGTGGAGCCGTTGTCGACGACGACGATCTCATCGGGCAGGCGGGTCTGCAGCGCGAGGGCGCGCAGGCACCGCCGCAATTCGGTGTCGTCGTCCTTCACCGGGATCACCACCGACACGGTGGGCCTGCTCCCGGTTTCTGCGGTCACGTCTCCTCCTCGGCGGCACGTGGGTGCAACGCTAACCCTTCTCCGCTCCGGCCACCGGGATTACGCTTACGCGCGTGCACCGGATCTTCACGCTCGTGGACGAGCTGGCCCGCGGCAAGGCGATGGCGAAGGTGCTGCGCGCCGCATGAACTGGTCCGGCCGGCCGCCTCGTTTGCGTGCGGGGCGGCCGGCCGGGTCGTGAGGGGTCAGGAGGTCGCCGGGGCGTCCGGGGTGACCTCGGGGGTCGGGACGTCGGACTGGTCGTCCTGGGGCGTCCGCTGGTTCTCGTCAGGCGTTACCTGGTTGGACTCGCCGTCGTCGGGCGTGGTGTTGTCACCGGGCATGCCGCCCCGCGGGCCACCGAAGGGGCCGCGGTCGGAGTCGCTCGAGTCCCCGGGCCGACCGGGCATGTCGCCGCGGTCGTCCCACATCTCCGAGTCGCCGGGTCCATCGGAAAGCTCGCCGACGGCTGCCGCCGTGGCGAAGCCGGCGCTGAAGCCGATGCCGAGCAGAAGCAGCACGGCCAGGATGGCTCCCACGATCCGCACCCACGTGCGGTGCAGGAACGGAGTCGTCTCGGCCTGGGCCGGCGCGGTGGGAACGTACGCGACGTGCTCGGTGTGCACGTGCTGCTGTGGGTGCGACGGGGTCGGGGGGACCGGTGCGTGCGCGCCCGGCGCCGGGTGCGTCGGCTGCGGTGGCGTGTGCGCGGCAGGCGTCGCGTGCGCGGCGGGGTCGGGGGTCAGGTCTTCCTTGTTCTGGTTGGGGTTGGTGTTCTCAGGCATGACCACACTGTCGCGCGCGCGTTCCAAGACGGTTCCAAGAGTCGGCCGGTCCAAGCCAGTTCATAGCATCGTGATCGGGGACTGTCAGTCAGCCCGGGCTGCGCCGTGCCTGCCGCGCGCCGGCAGCGTCAGCAGGAACGCCGTCCCCTGCGGCGACGTGCTCTCCAGCTCGATCGATCCGCCGAAGCGCGTCGCGATGTCGCGCACCAGCGCGAGCCCCAGCCCGAATCCGCTCCGGCCGCTCGGCTCGGTCGATCGCGCGAAGCGCTCGAACAGGCGGTCGGGGGCGATGCCGGCGATGCCGGTGCCCTGATCGATCACGCGGATCGCCACGTGCCGCCCGGCCGGCCGCGCCTGCACGCGCACCGCGGATCCGGCGGGGGAGTACCGCACCGCGTTGTCGATCAGGGCGATCAGCGCGCGGGTGAGCGCGGCGCGGTCGGCCCCGACCTCGAGCTCGGCAGGCGCGTCCACGACGATCGCAACCCCTCGCTCGGCCGCACGCGGCTCGATCACCGCCGCGGCGTCGGCGGCGGCCGCCGCCACCGGCGCGACCGCGCTCTCGTCCCCGGCGCGAGCACCCGCCGACTCGGCGCTGACGAGCAGGTCGGTCAATGCGGCATCCATCACCGCAGCATCCCGGCGCAGGTCCGCCAGCACCGCGTCAACGTCGCCGCCGCGTTCGGCGCGGTGCTGCGCCAGCTGGATGCGGCTGGTGAGCGTGGTCAGCGGGGTGCGCAGCTCGTGACTCGCGTCGGCGACGAACGCGCGCTGCACGCGGAGGGCTTCGGCCAGCGGCAGCGCCGCGCGTTTGGAGGCGTACCAGGCGATGACACCGAGGGCGATGACGCCGAGGATGCCGAGGGCGATCGCGAGGGGCACGACATCGTCGAGGTCGATGACGCGCGCTCGGGGACCGCCGTCACCGAAGTCGCCGAAGCCACCGTCGCCGTCGCGCGGCGGCCGGCGCTCGGGGCGCGAGGCGACGATCATCACGGTCACCGTCACCGCCGTGATCAGCCCGACGACCGCGGCGGATGCCAGCGCCACCCACAGGCCCGCGCGCAGTGCGGCGCGCTGCACCCGCCGCTGGTCCGCGGCGATGGCGGCATCCGTCTGCTCACTCATCGCGGTGTCCCGGCGCGGTAGCCGCGGGCGCGGACGGTGTCGATGATCTCGGGCGTGGACTTGCGCCGGATGTAGTGGACGTAGGTGTCGACGGTGGCGGCGGAGCCCCCGGGGAAGACGCTCGCGATGATCTCGTCGCGGGAGAACACGTGCTCGGGGCTGGAGGTGAGCAGTTCCAGCAGCTCGGTTTCGGCCTGCGTCAGCGCGATGCGGCCGTCGGACGGCGAATACAGCGCCTGGCTGGCCGGGGTGAACACCCAGTCGCCGATCTCGCGGCGATCGCCGGCGCCGCGGCCGCGGCGCAACGCTCGGAGCCGGGCGCGCAGTTCGGCGAAGTCGAAGGGCTTCACGAGGTAGTCGTCGGCGCCGGCATCCAATCCGCTCACCTTGTCGTCGACGGCGCCGAGCGCCGTGAGCATGATCGCCGGGGTGGCGATGCGGGCGGTTCGCACCGCTTCGAGCAGGTCGACTCCCGACATGCCGGGCAGGCGCCGGTCGATGACCATCACGTCGTAGCGGCGGCCGAGCGCGAGGCGCAGGCCCTCTTCGCCCGTGGTCGCGTGGTCGATGTCGTACTCATCGGCGAGCACTTCGTTGACGATCGAGGCGATCTCCGATTCATCCTCGACATAGAGCAGTCGAGGCTTCTGGTCCATCCGGCCAGGCTAGGAGAGCGGATGGGTGCAGGAAAGGGGCCGGGCAAGCCTCAGCGCTTAGACCTGACCGCACTAGGTTCGGCTTGTGCGTGAATTCGTGCGATATCAGAGCATGGTCCCGAGCCGGAGCGGTCGGTTCCCCGGCGTGTTCGCTCTCGCGAACGGCCTCGTCAATTCCGCGCTGCTGTCTCCCGACGATGCGATGTGGGTGCGGTCATCGAACGATCGAGCCAATGCCGCATACGCTGATCCGACGACCTTGGTCGCGAACTGCTACGACCCGATCGTGAATCCAGGAGCCCGCTCGTGGTTCAGATCCTCGGCGCAGGACCTCCTCGCGCTCACCCGCGGATACCTCGATCTTCTGGATCGTTACGAGGTCCGATGGGTTGAGTTACGGACGAACACGCCTGGCAGGATCACTTACGAAGACGATGTCCAGGTCGTCGCGGTCCCGTGCGCCTATCCCGATGGTTCGGTGTCTGACCGCTGACTCCCATGTTCAACTCGGATGCACCGGAAGACCTCGTTCACCGGTTCGCTCCAGACGTCCTGGTGTGTCAGCCTGTGGCCGGGAGGAACAGATGGCGAATCACAACGTGAACTCTGCCGAGGCGAAGGTGGTCGCGATCACGGGTGGATCCCGCGGGATAGGTGCGGCCATTGCCCGCCGACTCGCGGCCGACGGTTTTCGCGTAGCAATCGGATACCGCGCCGACGAGGCGAGCGCTGACGCGCTGGTCGACGAGATGCTCGCTCAGGGCTATGTCGCTCAGTCTTTTCTCGTCGACATCACCGACTTCGACTCGCTTGAGAGATTCCTTGACGGAGCGATTGAGATGGGCGAGTTGGTTGGCGTCGTTGGGAACGCGGGTGCTGTCCGCGCCGTGGGCGTTCTGACATCTCTCGATCCCTCCGAGATTCGTCGCGACATCGACGTCAACTTCCTCGGGCCCGTGCTGACCTGCCGCGCCGCCGCAACGCGTCTTGCCGACACCGGAGGATCAATCGTCCTCATCGGGTCAGCTGCCACAACGAGTGGCAGCCCGGGAACCTACGTTCACTATGCCGCCGCAAAGTCTGCCGTCGCGACGCTCACGGTCGGCCTCGCACGTGAACTTGCCTCCAGTGGAGTTCGCGTGAACTGCGTGGAACCCGGCACCATTTGGACCGACTTCCACGCCGACCCGGAGCGGCCAGCGAAAGTGGCCAGTTCCATCCCGCTCGGCCGAGCGGGAAGCCCCGAGGAAATCGCGGGAGCCGTGGCGTGGTTCCTGTCTGCGGATGCTGCGTATGCGACTGGCGCCGTGCTGAGAGTCGCCGGCGGTCTCTGACCTCGGCGCCCACGCCCGACGAGTCTCAGTCCGCCAGAAGCGATCGTTTGCGGCGATGGATGAAGGCACGCCGATCTGATGACTGCGGTTTCTTCGCCTCGACCGAGGCGATTACCAGGGGCACGGGGGTCCGGTCGGAAAGAGATCGTCTGTTGCTACATCAACCGCCCAGAGCCTCTTTTCCGCCTCCTAGAATGCTCTCATGATTGCCCTGGGCATCCGACGCATCAAGCCGGAGCATCGCGCAGAACTACAGGCCTGGCTACTGCGGGTCAATACCGAGTTGCGAGACGAGGCGATAGCAACTCTCGTCGCCGAGGGAGTGACGCACGAGAAGGCTGTCATCGTGGACACGAGCGACGGCCCACTCCTGGTCTACGCGATGGAGACGAACGACCCTCAGCGCGCTGAGGAGGTGTCGAGTGCGTCCGAATCATGGCTGGATGCCGAGCATCGGAGAGTGATGCATCTTTCCGACGGTGGCGCCCCTAGTCGTCGGAAAGTACTAGATGTCTCAGCGCCTATCGACCTCTCCCGGTGAGGCTCCCCAACGAACAGCACATCGCCCTCAGGCAGACCGCCCGCGGAGCACGCCGACAAGCCTTGCCGAACCGGGGTTACGGGGCGCGTTACCGGCAGCTCACGAGAGCGCCCGGCAACGTCACCGCAAACGATCGTTACCGGTTGATAATCGGGGTGCCCTGGTGAAATCTCATGCGAGGCGCATCGCCCGCGGTATCCCGCGCACTGGTTCGTAGCGTGCTTCTCTGCCGCGCCGTATCTGGCGCAGACTCTCGGCCTCGGGGTCGTTGCCCTCGTACTTGCTTCCCGCGTGCGTGACGGCGCTGTGGAGGTGTTCCGCTCGGCGTGATCTGACCGTCCCTATACGAGCGGTATCGGGTCGAAGATCGGGGATTCGGCGGCGCGCTTCGGGACGCCTGCATTGCGGAGGAGCCGTAGGCGACTGGCCATACGGAAGGCATCGGGGCGCCGGGAGGCATCCGCGAGGAAGTCGTCGAGGTAGACGGCAGCGGAGAATCCGACCGGCACGTCCGCATCAACGAGGACGTCCACGAGGTTGATGAAACGCTGTTGAGCCTCGGGATCGGCGGCGCTGAATGCCGGCACCTCCGTTATCGACCAGCGGCTGAACTCGCGGGCCCATTGCAGGTATTCCACCGTTGACGTAGGCGTGCGGCATAACTGATCGAATGTCGCCGTCAGCTCGCCGTTGTCTGTCGAGGCCACCGGGAATGATCTTCCCCGCACGGTGACACTGCGCGGCTGGAACGACCTGAGCGGAGGTGTCGCTGTCGACCAGGTGCCCGCTGCGAAGCCGCGCGTGTGGTTGTGGGTGACCGTCCGGTAGTCAATGGGGCCGTTGAGCGGCCAGACCTCCATGTTGGCTTTGATCAGGGCGATGCCCGGCTCAAAAATGTGGTTCCAGATCGGGTTAGGCAGAAGGTCGTCGGGCGCGTAGTTCGATGTCGCCAGGACAGTCAGTCCTCGAGCGAACACGTGGTCGAGCAGCCGCGTGAGGAGGCGAGCGTCGCCGGAATCATGCACGTGCAGTTCGTCGAAGAAGAGAAGCCGGGTGCTCCCAGCCACGTCATCGATCGCGCGTTCCACAGCGTCGCGTTCACTCCGGTGATTGTGGATGCTGCGATGCAGCTCGTCGAAGAATCCGTGGAAGTGAACGCGCGTCTTCTGCTGGATCGGAAGCGCCGCGTAGAACGCATCGGCCAACCAGGACTTGCCTCGGCCGGCGTCGCCGTGCACGTAGAGGCTGCGCGCGGATCCCCGTCGGACCGAGCCTCCGGTCAGCTCGCCGCCCAGCACAGCGAGCCGATCCAATGTGGCGCGTTGGGCCGGATCGAGCGAGAACCCGTCAGCGGAGGCCGCTGCCGCTACGGCGCGAACGAGTTCGTCTGTCCGTTTCACGGTTCCAGCGTGGCACGCCCTGACGTCATGACAGCTGTCCGGGGCGCCCCGTCCACCCAGGACGCCCCGAAATGCTGGTCGGATGCGACGCCGCTGCCGGGCCCTAGGCTGGCGCGCATGTCGCTGCTTTCGATCGTCCGCTCCGCCGCGGGAGCGGCCCTGCTGCTCAACGCCGTGCCCCACGGAGTCAAGGCCCTGCAGGGGGAGCCGTTCCCCTCGCCGTTCGCCGACCCGCCGGGAGTGGGGATGTCGCGGCCCGCTGTCAACGTGGTGTGGAGCGCGATCAACGCCACCGCAGGCTCGCTGCTGCTCGGTCGCGGCGTGCGCACCGTCGGCGAACGCATCGCCGCGGGGCTCGGCGCGCTCGGCATGGCCTTCGTGCTCGCGGCGCAGTTCGGCGACGTGATGCGGGGCGGCACCGGCCTGGCAGGCAAACGCGTCAGGAGCTGACCCCTGTCCTCGCCCGTTGAATCTGACCCGGGCGGTGCGCAGACTGGCCCCATGGATTTCGAGGTCTCCGACTTGCTCCGGCTCGAGACCGCCGGCTGGCAGTCGCTGTGCGACGGCACGGGGGGCGACTTCTACGGGTCGGTGATGACAGACGACGGCGTCATGGTGCTCGCCGACGGAACGGTGCTCGACCGCGCACAGGTCATCGCCGCGCTGGCTGACGCCCCGGTCTGGTCGGCATACGAGATCACCGACGAGCGATTGGTCGAGCTCGGCCCGGATGCCGCGGCATTCGTCTACCGCGGCCGGGCCTTCCGCGCATCGGGCGGTCCGCCGTTCGACGCCGTGATGTCGAGCGTCTACGTGCGCCGGGAAGGAACGTGGCGCCTCGCCGTGTACCAGCAGACTGCGGTGCCAGACGAGGAGAGCGTCGAGCTCTGAGACGGATGCCGCCCGGGGCGGCGGTGCGGAGGTTGTCAACCCGTTCCGCCGCAGCGGGGATCACGGTGGGATGGCACTCATCCGCTGTCCAACGAAAGGACGCCCCATGGCTGACACGACCGAGCTTGAGAAGCTGAACGAGCTGCTCAAGAAGTTCCGCTTCGCGATGGTGACCACGCGGCAAGCCGACGGCAAGCTGACCGCGCACCCGTTGACCGTGCAAGAGACCGAGTCCGACGGCGACCTCTGGTTCGTCATCGGTCGTCACGCCGCCGCCGCCCAGCACGTGCTGCACGACCCCAAAGTGGGGGTCTCGTTCAGCTCCAACGACGCCTGGCTGTCGCTGGCCGGCACCGCCGAGATCGTCGATGACAAGGCCAAGTTGAAGGAGCAGTGGAACTCGGGGCTCGAAGCCTGGTTCCCGCAGGGTCCGGAGGATCCCGAGATCGTGCTGCTCAAGGTCAACGCCGAGAGCGGCGAGTACTGGGACAGCCCGGGCGGCCGAGTCGCGAGCGCGCTGGCATTCGTCAAGCACAAGGTCACCGGTGAGCGCCTCGAGGGCGAGAACGAGAAGTTCGATCTCACGTGACACGTCCGGTACGCGAGGAGGTCGGCCCCGGGCAGGAGTCGGTGTGGGACTATCCGCGACCGCCTCGCGTCGAACGTGTCGACCGGCGGGTGCGGATCGAGCTGGGCGGACAGCAGATCGTCGACACCCGCGACGTCGTACGGGTGCTTGAGACGAGTCATCCGCCGGTCTACTACCTGCCGATCGCCGATTTCGCGCCGGGGTCGCTCAGCCCAGGCCAGGGGACGTCATTCTGCGAGTTCAAGGGGGCCGCGCGCTATCTCGACGTGCAGGCCGGCGAGGTGAACCGTCCGGCGGCGGCGTGGAACTACCCACGTCCCTCGCGCGGGTACGAGTTACTGGCCGACCGCGTGGCGGTGTACCCGCAGGCGATGGATCGGTGCCTCGTGGACGAGGTCGTGGTGACACCGCAGCCCGGCGACTTCTACGGCGGGTGGATCACGCCGGACGTCGTGGGACCGTTCAAGGGCGCGCCCGGCTCCACCGGGTGGTGACAGCAGAGGGGTGGGTGGCCCCGGCAGCGCGGCCACCCCCCCCACGCTTCGCTTTCGCGGTCAGCGGAGCGGTGTGCCCCATGTGCGGGGGCGCCCGGCCGCCCCGGTGGGTGGCCCCGGGGGGGGGGGGGGGGCGCCCCCCCCCCCCCCCCCCCCCCTCCGGTTCGATTACGCGGTCTGCGTCGCGGTGTCCCGCTTCGGCAGCACCCAGCCGGGGCGCACGAAGTGGCAGGTGTACCCGTGGGGGATCCGCTGCAGGTAGTCCTGGTGCTCGGGCTCGGCCTCCCAGAAGGGACCGGCGGGCTCGATGGTGGTGACGACCTTGTCGGGCCAGATTCCCGAGGCATCCACGTCGGCGATGGTCTCGCGCGCGGTCTGCTCCTGCTCGGGCGTCAGCGGGAAGATCGCCGAGCGGTAGCTGGTTCCGATGTCGTTGCCCTGCCGGTTGAGGGTCGACGGGTCGTGGATCTGGAAGAAGAACGCCAGGATGTCGCGGTACGTCGTCTTGGTGGGGTCGAAGACGATCTCGACCGCCTCGGCGTGACCGGGGTGGTGGCGGTAGGTGGCGTGGTCGTTCTGCCCGCCGGTATAGCCGACGCGGGTGTCCAGCACGCCGGGCTGGCGGCGGATCAAGTCTTCGACGCCCCAGAAACAGCCGCCGGCGAGCACGGCGGTCTCGGTGCCGGGGGTGCGGGTGATGGCTCCGGTGTCGGTCATGATGCGTGCTCCTCGTGCTGTCGTGTCAGCGGCCCGGTGGGGCTCCTGAAGTATTTCAGCCTCTGTGGGTCCCTGGCGCTGTGTCGGTCATAGAGAGCAACGGATGCCGGGGCGATTTTGGTCCCGTGAACCTGGGAGCGGGCTTTGAGTTGTGCGCGCTCGCCGATGATCAGGTGGCGGATGCCTGCCAGCCGCCGGGGCCGAGCTCGGCCGCGGAGCGCGCGAACTGATCGAAATACGCCCGCGAGACCAGTTCGCGGCGGCTCGTGACGCCCGCCTTGTCGAACACCGACTTGAGGTGATCCTGCACGGTGTAGGGGGACAGGTGCATCGCACCGGCGATCTCCCGGGTGTCGGCGCCGCGCAGCACCATCCCGACGACCTCGCGCTCGCGCACCGTCAGTCCGAAGGCGGCCGCGACGAGGTCGACGACCTCCTGCGGGCGGGCCTGCTCGATGGTCACGACCACGTCGCCGGCTCGGTCGCCGCTGCCGCCCAGGGGCGCGGCCTGCAGCACCAGCCACACGCCGTCGTGGCGCCGGACGCGCACGCGCGGCATCCGGTCGCTCTCGCTTCGCGTCAACCGGCGCGCGGCGCTGACCAGAGCCTGCACCGCCACCAGCGGGTCTCCCATTCCGGCGGCGGCGGACACCTGCCGCAGCTGCTGCTCGGCGGCGGGGCTCGATTGCACGATGCGGTCGTGCGCGTCGATCACGACCACGGCGGGGCCGGCGGCGGGCGGTTCGTCGACGCTGCCCTGCTGGGCGAGCAGGCCGGTGCGGATGCCGCGGGTGAACGCAGGCGCAACGGCCGCGATGAAGGCGATCTCGTCCGGGGAGAACGGCGCGTCGTCGCTGCCCCGGAAGACAGCGAAGGCGCCCCAGCTGCCGTTGCGGTCCGTGAACACGGCCCGGGCTTCGTCGTGAAAGTCGAACTGCGGCCGCAACAGCTGCGCCATGCGCGGGGAGCGCTCCACCTCGCCGGCAGTCGCCTCGTGCAGCCCGAGGGCGACCTCGCCAGCGGCGAGCATCGCGCTGTAGGTGGTGGGGTCGTCGCCGCCGTACTCGATCTGCGCCCAGAGGATGTCCCCTTCATTGCGTCCGGTGAGCGCACCGAGCTTGGCGGTGCTGGACACCATCGCGGTGGCCGGGTCGAGCGTCGACAGGCAGGCTGCGACGAACGGGACTGCCGTCTGCAGGGCGGCGGCGGCCTCATCGGCGAAATGCAGCAGTGGCAACCCGGCGCGCGACATCACATCGATGTCGCTGCGGGCGCGCCCCAGGGCGAGTGCCGAGGCCATGCAGATCAGTGTGCTCGCGCCGCGCGGATTGCACCATCCCCCAGGTTTCTGGGAGTGACGAATTCCCTTCTGCACTGGGATGGTGGCGCCGCGGGGGCCTCGGCAGACTCGGCGTCGGCCCTATCCGTACGAGACAAAATCGGAAGAAGTTGAAATGACACTGCAAGACCAGCCCGTCGACACGCGTGCAACGCAGTTGCGGGACGCGCTCGGGGACCGCATCGTGCTCGCCGGCGACGCCGAGTACGACACCGCCCGCCTGCCCTGGAACGTCGTCGCCGACCAGCGCCCGTTCGCCGTCGCCCGGCCCGAGAGCGCCGAAGATGTCGTGGACGTCGTGCGCGCCGTCGCCGCCGCAGGGTTGCGCGTCGCGCCGCAGTCGACCGGTCACGCCGCCGGGGCGCTGTCATGGGCGGACCTGTCCGACGTCGTGATCGTGAGCCTCGCGCGGCTGCGCGGGGTGACCGTTGACCCGGCCGTGCGCACCGCCCGGGTGCTCGGTGGATCGCACTGGAACGACGTGCTCGCCGCCAGTGCCCCGCACGGTCTGACCGCACTGCACGGCAGCGCGGGCGACGTTTCGGTCGTCGGCTACTCGCTCAACGGCGGGGTGTCGTTCTACGCCCGAGCGCACGGCCTGGCCGTGGGCAGCGTACGCGAGGTGCAGCTGGTGACCGCCGACGGTGCGCTCGTGCGTGCGAGCGCCGACGAGCACAGCGACCTGTTCTGGGCGGTGCGCGGCGGATCCGGCGCGTTCGGCGTGGTCGTCTCGGTCGAGATCGACCTGCTGCCGTATCCCGACGTGTTCGCAGGGATGCTGCTGTGGGACGTGTCGCACGCAGCGCGCGTCTCGCACGCGTGGGCGCAGTGGACCGCGGCGGCGCCGGAGAGCGTGACCACAGCGCTGCGCATCCTGCACCTCCCGCCGATGCCCGAACTGCCACCGTTCCTGAGCGGGCGGTCGCTCGTCGTGATCGATGGCGCGATTGTGGAGACCGATGCCGCGGCATCCGCCCTGCTCGAGCCGCTGCGCGCGCTGAGCCCCGAGATCGACACGTTCGCGCGCATTCCCGCGGCCGGACTCGTCGAGATCCACATGGACCCGCCGGCGCCCACGCCCTCCGTGTCGGCGCACGCGGTGCTCGGCGGGTTGCCCGCCGAGGCCGTCGACGCGTTCGTCGCTGCGGCGAATACCCCCGGCGTATTCGTCGCCGAGCTGCGACACATCGGCGGGGCCGTGGCGCGACCGGCTGCCGGCGGCGGCGCGCTGTCGGCGATCGTGGGGGAGTACGTCGTGCAGGGGATCGGTATGGCTCCCATGCCGGACGCCGTGCCGATGGTGGATGCCGCCGTGCGCGCGACCGTCGCCGCGCTGGCGCCGTGGCACACCGACGCGGTGGCGCTCACATTCATCGATGTCGCCGACGCCGATGCGACTCCCGCGTACGGTGCGGGGCTGGAACGGCTGCGGCAGCTGAAAGCCGAACATGACCCGCAGGGGGTATTCGTGCCGGCGAGGCCGTTCTAGGGCCGGTGCGCTCGGTCGTCGCGAACGATCCTTCGCGGGGGGGGTGCGGGGTCGGATGCGACGACCGAGCGCGCGGGCTTCGGCATCCACCCCGCTCGGTCGTCGCGAACGTCCCTGCAGCGCGCTCGCGGGGGCCGGATGCGACGACCGAACCCGGCCCCGGTCACGATGATCCGTGCCTCGCAGAAGCTGCGCCGGACCGCCGCCTCCGGCTCCGTCGCGCTCGTGATCAGCTGACCGCTGGGTTCACTCGGCGGCCTGCGGCACTCGCCCCAGTCGCACCAGGATCTCGAAGCGGTCGGGCACTCCCCAGTGCTCGACGATGCGGCCATCGCGCACGCGTGCGACGTCGATCACGGTGAAGCTCACCGGTCGCCCCGTCGCCGGTCCCAGGAACGGTCCGGTGTTCGTGGCCGCTGCTTCGGCGCGCACCCAGACGATGTCGTCGTGCTCGGCCCAGTCGGCGACCCGGAAGACGAGGTCGGGCATCGCGCGGTGCACGTCGGCGATGCCGCGCTTGACCTTCGCGATCGCCTCGAGGCCGCTGCCGGAGAGCCCGAACTGATGCTCGATGAGATCGGGCGAGCACAGCTCGTCGACGATGTCCTGATTGCCGGTGGCGAAGCCCTCGTGCAGCATCCGCTCGACCACCTGCAGGGCGGTCGATTCGATCCGTGTGGCATCCATGTCCTTGCCCCTCCGTTGGGTGCATTGTCTATGCATTCAATGCAGCAACACTGCAACGAATGCAGTAGCTAGTGTTGCTCTCGTGGAGCCGGACGTCAAGACCCATGGTTCGTCGTACCGCCAGGAGCAGGCGGAGGCGACACGCGTGCGTATCGCGGAGGCCGCGCAGAGCCTGTTCGCGCGCGATGGCTACGCGGCGACGAGCATGGATGCCATCGCGAAAGAGGCCGGCGTCGGCAACCGCACCGTGTACGCCGCGTTCGGAGCCAAGCGCGAGATCCTCAACCTCATCTGCGAGCGCTGGCTGGAGCGCGCCGACGCTCGGGGGCTCGCCCGCGGCATCCTGGCCGAGCCCGACCCGGTCGCACGAGTGCGCGGCGCCGCGCACTGGCTCACGGTGCTGTACGCCACCGACTTCGACGTCGTGCGCATCCTCGATACCGCCATGGACGAGGATGCCGACACCCGCGCCGTGCTGCGCGCGAAGCTTCGCGGCCGCAACCGGGTGATGGACCAGCTGATCGCGTCGGTGGAGGAGTCGCTCGTGCAGCCGCTGGCGGATGCGCAGGCGATCTACCGGGCGTTCGCCGCGCCCGGGGTCTTCGGCGAACTCGTCGTCGACTCCGGCTGGGAGCCGGAGCGCTTCGAGGAGTGGCTCGCCGGCATGCTGGTGGCGCAACTGCTGCGCGCGACGCCGTGATGCGGCCCGCGTCTTCGGACCCGTCCAACCTGCGAACTACGATCGAAGCACCGACCAACCCGAGGAGTCCCTTCGTGCCTGCAGCCGCCGATGCGCTCGCCCATGCCGACGACCTGGCCGCGTTCGTCGCGTCGTCCCCGTCGAGCTTCCACGCCGCCGCCCATGTCGTCGAGCGACTGCTGGATGCCGGGTTCACGCTGCTGAACGAAGGCGAGTCGTGGCCGCACGTTGCAGGCGGTCGCTTCGTCGTCGTGCGCGACGGCGCGGCGATCGCGTGGGTCGTGCCGCAGGGCGCGACCGCGCAGACGCCGGTGCGGGTGTTCGGCGCGCACAGCGATTCGCCCGGGTTCAAGCTCAAGCCGCAGCCGACGACCGGCAAGCTCGGCTGGCTGCAGGCGGGCGTGGAGATCTACGGCGGCCCGCTGCTGAACTCGTGGCTTGACCGTGAGCTGCGCTTGGCCGGCCGGCTGGTGCTCGACGACGGCTCGTCGGTGCTGACGGCGACCGGCGCGCTGTTGCGACTGCCGCAGCTGGCGATCCACCTCGACCGCGAGGCCAACGACCACCTGGCCCTGGACAAGCAGACCCAGACCCAGCCGGTGTGGGGTCTGGGCGAAGCGGAATCTGCGGACATCCTCGGTGAACTCGCGCGGGAGGCGGGGGTGGATGCCGCGCGAATCCGCGGCTACGACATCGTCACCGCCGACGCTGCCCGCGGCACCGTCTTCGGGCTCGACGACGTCTTCTTCGCGTCCGGGCGCCTGGACGATCTGGCATCCGTTCATGCCGGCGTCGTCGCGCTGGTGCGTGCCGCCGACGGGTTCGACGGCGACCACATCCCGATGCTCGCCGTGTTCGACCATGAAGAGGTCGGTTCGGGGACGCGGTCGGGGGCGGCGGGGCCCTTCCTCTCGGACGTGCTGGAGCGGGTGTGGATCGGGCTCGGCGCCGACCGCGAGGAGCAGCTGCGTGCGCTCGCTGCGAGCTGGTGCGTCTCGAGCGACGTCGGTCACGCCGTGCATCCCAACTACGCGCACAAGCACGACCCGGTGGTGCAGCCGAAGCTCGGGCAGGGTCCGATCCTGAAGATCAACGCGAACCAGCGCTACGCGACGGATGCCATGGGAGCGGCGGCCTGGAACGGCTGGTGCGCCGCCGCGGGAGTCGCCTCGCAGGAGTTCGTCTCGAACAACGCGGTGCCCTGCGGCTCGACGATCGGCCCGATCACCGCGACGCGGCTGGGCATGCGCACGGTGGACGTGGGCATCCCGATCCTGTCGATGCACTCCGCCCGCGAACTCGCCGGCGTGAGCGACCTGTGGGACCTGCAGCGCGTCGCGGAGGTCTTCTTCCGCGGCTGAGCCTCGCCGGGAGCGGGGCGCGCGGAGGTCACTCGCGGGGGAGCGGCTCGACCGCCGGCGCGGGGTCGGTGGCCAGCCGCGCGTGCAGTTCCACGTCGAAGCGGTCGTCGCCGTAGCGGAGCTTCGCGCGTTCGATCCCTTCGGCGATGAACCCGGCCCGGGTGGCGACGGCGCAGGATGCCGGATTGTTCACCCGGTGCCCGAGCTCCAGCCGGAAGAGGGCGCCGTCGGTGAACGCCCACTCCGCGGCGGCGACCACGGCGCGGACCGCCAAACCTCGACCGCGGAATCCGGATGCCAGCCAGTACGAAACCCA
Source organism: Microbacterium sp. zg-YB36 (assembly GCF_024623575.2). Taxonomy (NCBI): domain Bacteria; kingdom Bacillati; phylum Actinomycetota; class Actinomycetes; order Micrococcales; family Microbacteriaceae; genus Microbacterium; species Microbacterium sp. zg-YB36. The sequence goes on along the minus strand of NZ_JANJFD020000001.1, from coordinate 1,335,552 downwards.
CGCGGTGTTGTGCCGGGCATCGATGTGGGTGAGCGCGACGTTGCCGACCGGCAGCCCGGCGGCGACGATGACCCAGTTGCGCGTTGTGGCATCCGATCCGAGCGACTCCGCGATGAACGCGCCCGCTGCAGCGGGGGAACCCAGTCGATCGACGGGCAGCTGCGTCACGAGATCGGGCGTGGCGGTGACCGCGTCGACGAGTGCCGGTGCGTCGTCGGCGGTCCAGGCGCGCATCAACGTCGTCATCCGACCAGCGTATGGGGGCGGGCCGGGACGGGCTCACGCGTCGGCGGTCACGCGCCACGCCAGCCCGGGATAGTCGATGACCATGCCGTTATGGTCCACCGTGATGTCGGACGTGAACTCCCCGTCGCCGGTGCGATAGCGCACCTTGCGCTCGACGCCGTCGTAGTGCGAGCTGTACAGCTGCTCCTTGCGCAGCACCCGCAGCGTCGGCACTTCGACCCACGCCATGGCCAGCCGTGTCTCGTCGTGATCGCTGCGATGCAGGTCGAGTCGGCGGATCGGCATGACGTTCGTCACGGGACACAGCCCCAGGTCGCAGTCCACCGCATCGTGCAGGTCCACGTCCGGGCCGATGCCCGGCGCGGGCAGGTCAACGGTCCCGGTCTGCGCGACGGTCGAACGCCACTCGCCCGCGCTGTCGCGCCGCAGGTCGAGGGAGCGCGACCAGCCCTTCCCGAGAACCCGCACTCGCAGGTGTTGCGTCAGCCAGCCCTCGCCCACGTCGAGCGTCCACGACAGGGTGTACTGCCGCGTGACCGAGGAGCCGTGCGCCCGCATCGCGGCGGGCCGGAACCGCACATAGGCGGTGTCGATGCGCGACGGGTCGTCCTCACCGCGCCATTGGTATCGCTCGCTGTCCACGCATCCGGTCTACCTGGTGCCCTGTTGCGGGGCAATGGCCTTGCGTGGCGACGGATACCGGGTCATACGGCGCCGCGCGGCAGCGTCATGCGCACCTGCAGCCCACCCTCGCGCAGCGCGGTGATCTGCAACTGGCCGCCGTGCGTCCGCACCACGGACGCGACGATCGCGAGCCCCAGCCCCGCCCCTTCCTCCCCGGTGGGGCGGGCACGCCCCGCGCCGCGGACGAACGGCTCGGTCAGCGTCTGCGCCACCGCCGGATCGATGACCGGTCCGGTGTTCGACACCGTCAGCACGGCGGCACCGCCCGGTGCGGTATCGGTCGACACCGCCAGCTGCCCGCCCTCGGGCAGGTTGTGCACGAGGGCGTTCTGTACGAGGTTCGCCACAGCGCGGGTCAGCAGGCCGCGGTTGCCGTAGGCGGATGCCGCGTGCAGCGCCTCCTCGATGTGCACCGTGCCCGCGCCGCGCGAGCCCTCTCTCACGTCGTCGAGGACTTCCGCGACGAGCGTGGCGAGGTCGACCGCCTCCTTCGCGACGTCGCCGCGACCGGCGCGCGCGAGCAGCAGCAGCGCCTCGGTGCTCGCGATCGCCCGCTCGTTGGTCGCGGCGATACGCTGCAACACCAGGTCGATGTCGCGCCCCTCGGGGTCGGCCTGCGCGACCTCGACCATCGTGCGGATGATCGCGTGCGGGGTGCGCAGCTCGTGCGACGCGTTCGCGGCGAACCGGCGTTCCTCTTCGATCGTGTGCTGCACGCGGTCGAGCATTCCGTCGAAGGCATCCGCGAGGTCGGTCAGCTCGTCGCGCCGCCCGGGCAGGTTCACCCGATCGTCGAATCCGGCATCGCCGGCACGCTGGACGACCTTGGCGATGCGGTCGATGGGCGCCAGCATCCATCCCGCGAGGAACCAGCCGCCGGCCAGGCCGATGACGACCAACAGCGCCAGTGCCCAGCCCGCGCAGCGGACGAACACGTCCATCAGGTCGCTTCGGTCGGGCACCCAGCCGCCCTCGAGCAGCGTGAGGTTGCCCTCGGGCACGAACCGCAGCAGCAGCGCCCCGACCGCGAAGAGCGCGAGTCCCGCGATCAGCAGGAACACTGCATAGCTCAGGGTGAGCTTGACGCGTACGGACGGGCCGGGCAGGCGCGGCGTCACGATGCGGCATCCGTCATGCGATACCCGACGCCGGGGACCGTGTCGATCACCCACGGCTCGCCGAGCCGCTTTCGCAGTGACGAGATGGTGATGCGCACGGCGTTGGTGAAGGGGTCGGCGTTCTCGTCCCAGGCCCGTTCGAGCAGGTCTTCGGCGCTGACCACGCCGCCGGCGGCGTTCATCAGCACCTCGAGCACGGCGAACTGCTTGCGCGAGAGCGCGACGTAGTGACCGTCGCGGTAGACCTCGCGGCGGAAGGGGTCCAAGCGGATGCCGGCGAGCTCGAGCACCGGCGGGTTCCCCACCGCCGGGCGTCGCCCGAGGGCGCGCAGGCGCAGCACCAGCTCGCGCAGCGCGAACGGTTTGGTGAGGTAGTCGTCGGCGCCGGATTCGAACCCGGTCTGCTTGTCGTCGAGCCGGTCGGCGGCGGTGAGCATGAGGATGCGGGGGCCGCCGGGCGTGGCCGACAGCCGTCGGGCGATCTCGTCGCCGTTCGGACCGGGGATGTCGCGGTCGAGCACGACCACGTCGTAGCTGTTGACCGCCAGCTGCTCCAGCGCGGTGTCGCCGTCGCCGGCGATGTCTGCGGCGATCGCCTCGAGCCGCAGCCCATCGCGGATGGCCTCGGCGAGGAACGGTTCGTCCTCGACGATCAGCACCCGCATGCGCCCATCGTAGGTGCGCCGGTGTATCGGGAGCGTATGAGTTTTCGGCGATGCCCTGGCAACACGCGCCCGCGTGGGATGGGTGTCATGTTCCAGAGCACCCAGCGCCCCGTGCGCCGCCGTCAGACCGTCGTCATTGCGTCCCTCATCCTCGTGATCGTCGCGGTGCTGCTGAGTCTGGCGATGCTGTCGCCCATCCTGTGGGGTCCGATGAAGGCGGCGCTGCACACGCCGGGCGAGGCCGACGGCCGGCTCGCCGACGGCATCTCGGTGACGCTCGACGCGACGCACCTGCCGGCGATCTCGGGGCTCGACCCGGAGCTGCGGGAAGCGATGCTGCGGGCCGAGACGGATGCCGCCGCAGACGGCATCACGTTCGAGATCACGAGCGGCTGGCGCAGCGCCGAGCTGCAGCAGTGGATGCTCGACGAGCGCATCGAGCTGTGGGCCGATGAGGAGTTGGCGCGCCAGTTCGTCGCGACGCCGGAAAACTCGCACCACGTCACCGGGGACGCCGTCGACATCGCGTCGCTCGATGCGCAGCTATGGCTGATCGACAACGGATCCCGGTACGGGCTATGCCAGACGTACTCGAACGAGCGGTGGCACTTCGAACTCGCGACAGAGCCCGGGGGAGTGTGCCCGACGATGCTGCCGGATGCCGCGGGGTGAGGAGTCTGGGTCGGCGCCTCCTCTCAGCCCGCGGCGCGGTGGCGCGTGACACGCGTGCCGAGCTCGCCGAGCCCGTCGGTGATCAGCTCAGTGAGCCGGCTCGCGTAGAGGCCGGTGGGATCGAGGTCGGGATCGAACACGGTGATGCTTGCGCCGACGGCATACGGCGCCAGCGCGAGGAGCAGTTCCCGCAACTGGTTGGGAAGCAGCCCGCCCGGGTCGGGACTGTCGACCGCCGGCATGACCGATGCGTCGAGCACGTCGACGTCGAGCTGCAGCCAGAACCCGTTCATCCTTGCAGTGGCCGGGTTCGATGCCGGATACGCGCCCCAAACGCGGGGTATCGCGCGTTCGGTGCCGGATACGCGCCCCAAACGCGGGGTATTGCGCGTTCGGTGCCGGATACGCGCCCCAAACGCGGGGATCCGCGATCGCACGAGCCCCTGTCGCATCCGCCGTGAACGATATATCGTCAGGTATCGGTGAGACTCGCCGACAGTAAGAGGGGGACCATCATGAACGGTTCATTCGGTACGGGCGGCTTCGGCGGAAGCGGCAGCGGCGGAGCCAGCGGTTTCGGCGGCGCAGGCTCGCACGGCTTCGGCATCGGCGACCTCGGCCAGGGCGTGTGGGACGCGGTCGACCAGCTGCGCCGCGCATTCGAACCCCGCCCGAGCGGCACCAGTCGCATGGGACGCGGCGACGTGCGCACCGCGGTACTCGCGCTGCTCGCGGAGCGCCCGATGCATGGCTACCAGATCATCCAGGAGATCGAGGAGCGCAGCGGCGGCTCGTGGAAGCCCAGCGCCGGCAGCGTCTACCCGACCCTGCAGCTGCTTGCCGACGAGGGCCTGATCACCGCGGAAGAGGCGGGCGGTCGCAAGACCTACGCCCTCACCGAGGCCGGGCACATCGAAGCGGATGCCGCTGCAGGCAAGTCCGCGCCCTGGGAGAGCACCACCAAGGAGAACGTCCGCGTCACCGCACTGCCGAAGGCCGGCATGGACCTGGCTCAGGCCGCAGCTCAGGTCGGCCGCTCGGGCACGCCCGAGCAGGTGCAGGAAGCCGTCGAGATTCTCAACGAGGCCCGGCGCCGGCTGTACGCGCTTCTCGCACAGAGCTGATCCGCGTGACGACGGAGCGCCGGGAACCGCACGCGAGCGTTCCCGGCGTGGGGAGCATGCGCGCTCGCCGCGGGCGCATCCTGCGCTTCGCCGCGCGCTACATGCTGCAGTCGTGGTGGTACGAGCTGTTCCTGCCGCGCATCGGGCTGGCACGGGTGACGGCGCGCAGCCGCGCGGCGCGCATGACGCGCATCGCGGAGCGCTTCCACGTGCTGGCGGTCGAACTCGGCGGCCTGATGATCAAGGTCGGGCAGTTCCTGTCGTCGCGCCTCGACGTGCTCCCGCCCGAGATCACCAAGCAGCTCGAGGGGCTGCAGGACGAGGTGCCGCCGGTGCCGTTCCCGGCGATCCGGGAGCTTGCCGAAGCCGAACTCGGGGTGTCGCTCGACCGCGCCTACGCCTGGTTCGACGAGGTGCCGGTGGCTGCGGCATCCCTCGGTCAGGCCCATCGCGCCGGGCTCGCGCCGCTGGATGCCGAAGTGCTGGGCTCCGACGCGGTCGTGGTGAAAGTGCAGCGGCCCGGCATCCAGCAGGTCGTCGACGTCGACCTGGAAGCGCTGCGCAGGGTCGCGGTGTGGCTCAGCCGCGTGCAGGCCGTCTCGCGTCGCGTGGACATGCCCGCCCTCGTCGAGGAGTTCGCCCTGACGAGCCTCGCCGAGATCGACTACCTGCTCGAGGCGGGCAATGCCGAGCGCTTCGCCGAGAACGCCGCTGGCGACCCGCGTGTGTCGGTGCCCGAGATCGTGTGGGAGCGCACCACCCGGCGCGTGCTGACACTGTCGGATGTCACCGCGATCAAGATCAACGACGTCGCGGGGCTGCGCGCGGCCGGCATCGACCCGAGCGAGGTCGCGAACGTCTTCGCCTCTGTCATGTTCGGGCAGCTGTTCGGCGACGGGTTCTTCCACGCCGACCCGCACCCCGGCAACATCTTCGTCACGCCCGTGCTCGCTTCGGGCAATGGGACGGATGCCGCGGGGTCGCGGCCGTTCCAGCTGACTTTCGTCGACTTCGGGATGATGGGCGAAGTGTCGGAGTCGCTGCGCCGCGGCCTGCGCCGGCTCGTGATCGCCGTCGCCGCGCGCGACGGTAAGGGGCTGGTGGACAGCATCGGCGACGTAGGCGTGCTGCTGCCGTCGGCCGACACCCGCGAGCTCGAGCGCGCGATGACGCAGCTGTTCGCGCGGTTCGGCGGCATGGGGTTCGCCGAGTTGCAGCAGGTGGATCCGAAGGAGTTCCGCGACTTCGCCGTGGAGTTCGGCGACGTCGTGCGCGAGATGCCGTTCCAGCTGCCGGAGAACTTTCTGCTGATCATCCGGTCGATGTCGCTGGTTTCGGGGGTGTGCAGTTCGCTGAACCCCGCCTTCAACATCTGGGAGGCGATCGAGCCGTTCGCCGGTCAGCTGATGCGCGACGAGCAGGGCAACCTCGTGCAGGACGTGATGAAGCAGGCGGGCTCGGCGCTGTCGGTCGCTGCCGCGCTGCCGGGGCGTCTGGACGCGTTCATCGATCGGATCGAGTCGGGTGGGCTCGCGGTCGAGACGCCGCGGATCGACCGGCGCCTGGCGCGGCTGGAGCGCGCGGCGCGGCGGATCATCTCGGCGGTCCTGTTCGGGGCGCTGCTGGTGGGCGGCGCGCTGCTGCGGGGGACGGACGAGGTGTTCGGGATCGTGCTGATGTGGGCGTCGGTGCTGCCGCTGCTGCACGCCGTGTTCGCCGGGTGGCTCGGCGGCGGCGGGTCGCGCGGGGCGGGTTAGCGGAGCTCGCGCGGGTTCGAATCCTACGAGGAGAGCAACTTGCGGCGGTAGGGATTCACGACCAAGAGGCGCGGGTACGCGTACCGGCGAAGTCGCTTGGCCAGCTCCAGATACTCGCGGCTCAGATCGGTATCGGGCTCACCGTCCTTCAGGACGTATCGGTCGAAGATGCTGTTGTCGCCGGTGTACTGCAGCATTTTGGAAAGCCACAGGCGCGTTTCATCGATGGTCTCGGGTGACGAATCGGCGAGGAGTTTCTCTGCCTGCTCGATGAAGTCCACGGCGGCGGAGGGTCCGGGTCGGGCTACCTGCTTGAGAAGCGCCGCGAATCGGAGCATGTCCGTGGTCAAAGCGGAAACGTCAGTGTTCACCTAATCACCGTTCACATACGAGTCGTCGGGCACTATGCGGAGTTGGTGCAATGCGAAACAGCATATGCGTGCGGGGAAGGCGGAGAAAAGGATTGAGTTATGCGCGACAATCGGTCGCGCGACCAGGCCTCGCCAATACGGCTCGCTGAGGGCGTGGCGCACTCAGCGAGTGATGAAAGCCGACACGAGCCCGGGGAGCACAGCCAGAAAGGCGTATGCAGCCGGGAACAACGCGGCTAGTCCGACCACCGCCCATGCGAGCCGACGCCGGTGCGCGCTCACCACATCGGCGCGGAGCTTGTCGAAGGCGCTCAGATCGGCGACTGGCAGTGGCTGGTTCCCCCAGGTGGCCAGGTCGGACGCACGGTCGACGAGCTGAGCGACCTGGGACGCGTCGAGTGTCTGCGGGCGGCGACGCAGCCACCTGGCGAGCTGGGACGCGCGCAAGATGATCACCCTGTCGGGCCGCTCGCGCACCGTGATGTCCTTCGCACCGACGACGGCGACGATCGGGGTGACGGAAACGGGTGCGCCGACCGCGAGCGTGAGCAGCTTTGCCGCTCGGTCGGCCTCATGTTCGGCGTTGCGCAGGTGCTTTGTACGCTGCCCGTTGACGAGCAGCGCCTTTCCGGCCACCCATACCTTGCCGCCGTCGTGATTCTTCGAATTAATCGTGAAGACGCCGCCGGGTCCGATGACAACGTGGTCGATGTCGCTGCCCTTGGTGCCGACGGGAACTGCATGGATGGCATGCCATTCGGGGCCGACCTGGTCGAGCACGCGAGCGATCTCGAGCTCGCCGAGCGCGCCCATGTACCAGGGGCGAGCTTCGACGCCGAGCGGGGAGGCGCCGAAGAAGCGTGCAACTCCAGTGCGCGGTGGGGTCGCGGCGTGCTCGCGAAGCATCTCGGCAATGACGGCCGAACCGGGTGGGCGCAACCGCAGGGCGTCGGAGGCCTCGCGAGCGGGCGGAGTCGGTTCCCTGTCGGGAACCGGCACGGACGTTGGCGTCGGCGCTGGCGGGGGCACGGTCGCCGGTACCTCGCCACTAACACACGAGACGCACCGCACGCGGCGGCGGCCCTGTTCATAAATCGCTTCGGATCCTGCGGCCAGTGGCGTCGCGCAGAGATGGCATACCCCCGCGTATCGCAGCCGCATGCGCCGCTCGTTGTCAGCGATAGGTGTGTCAGTCATACGTCCCTCCGGGCATCGCGCCGAGTGATCAGCAGGCGGATGCCGAGACCGATCGCGGCCGTCACGACGGTGGTGATGATCGGTCGCAGGGCCAGTTCGGGGATGAGGAGCGCCGATCGGAACACACCGAGCCCGAAGTCGAGCATCTCGGCTGGATGGTCGACGTATACGCGCGCACCCAGGGCGCTGCCGATGCCGGTCATAGCCGCGGGTGCGACCCAAGCCAGCACCACTGCGACCACTGCCGAGATGACGCGGCCGACCGTGTTGATGCCTGTCCAAGCGATCGCGACGCCCACCAGCACCGGGGTCACCCACTGCGCAACGATGAGCGCGTCGGGGATACCGGCGGATGCCGAGCCGAACGGGACGATGAGCGAGGCTATCCACGCGCGCATAGCGATCGCGCCGACCGTGAGCCCGAGCAACGCGCCGGCGCGTGGCGCACGCACGATGAGTCGCGTGACGAGCGCCCCGACGGCGATCGTGAAGACCGAGCCGCCGGTCAGGCCCGCGAGGTAGATCGTGGACTCGACGCGGTCCTGCAGGCTGCCCGCGACGGTGATGGCGGTCTGGACCGTCGCGATGAGCTGCGGGACGACGACTCCCGCGATGAGGAGGGCAGTGGCCAACGGGATGTCGCGTGCGCGAAGCGCCCGGCCGGCGATGCCCGCCGCCGCCGCGCCGACGATCAGCAGCGCGAAGATCAGGTCCACGGCGTACTGGCTGAACGGCAGCAGCACGACCGGCAGGTCGGTCGGCTGGAAGGCCCACAGGTTCTGCATCGGCATGTGCGCGCCGGTCATGAGCCAGGGGAGTAGGCCGACGAGGGCGCTGGCAGCGCCGATGGCGAGAAATAGCCAGGGGGAGCGGACGCGCATCGGCAGGGCTGCGGAATCGGAAGTGGTGACTTCGGCGGTCAACGTGCCCCCTCTGGTCATGCCGCCATGGCGATGGTCGACAGCCTAGGGCCCTCTGATTCTCTATTCGTATTTGACGTGCTCGAATCCACCTCCAATTGAGGCGCAGCGACAAATGTAAAAGCGGTCGCCGATTACGAGCGCGCAACGAACTCGCTGATATGACTCGAGCGTTAGATCACCGCCGCGAACAAGTCACGTGGACTCGCTCGCAAAGGAGCCGACGCGCTAGGGCTTATCGGAGACTCAGTACCAGCCGACCGACTGCGACTGACCCCACGCGCCGCACGGGGTGCCGTAGCGGCCGGAGATGTAGCCGAAGCCCCACGCGATCTGGGTGGCGGCGTTGGTCTGCCAGTCGGCGCCGGCGCTGGCCATCTTGCTGCCGGGCAGTGCCTGCGGGATGCCGTAGGCGCCGCTCGAGGGGTTGTGCGCCTTGTAGTTCCAGCCGGATTCCTTCTGCCACAGCGACACGAGGCATCCGAACTGGTCGTCGCCCCAGCCGTAGCCGCCGAGCATCGAGCGGGCAGTCGCCTGCGCGTCTGCCGGGCTGCTGCCGCCGACGGCACCGCCGGTGGCGTAGACGGGGTTGGCAGGCGCGGCCGCGGGGGAGGACTCTTCCACCGCGGCGGCGGCGGTGGCGGCGGCCGCTGCGGCCTCGGCTGCGAGACGTGCCGCCTCGGCGGCAGCGGCTTCCGCAGCGGCCTTGACGGCGATCGCGGCGTCTAGCTGACCGCGCAGTCCGGCGGCCTGCTCGGTGACCGAGGCGGCCTCGGCGGTCACATCTTCGGTGACCTCCGAGAGATCGGCGAAGGGCAGCGCCTGCGCGCGCTCGAGTTGCTGCACCGACGTCGCAAGCTCCGTCGTGTCGACAGTGGTGACGGGGCTACCGATGTCGAGCCCGGATGCCGTGATGTCTGCCGTGACCGTCGTCGACGCCGTCATCGCGGACTCGGCGAGGGTACGCGCCTCATCGGCTGCGGAGGCGACCTCGATCGTCGAGTTCGACTCGACGGCACCGGGCTGCAGCGGAGCAGTCGACGATGCGAGCACGAAGTTCGGCGATGCCCCGGATGCCTGTGCGGTCGAGGCCGACGTTCCGGTGACTCCGACGGCGGCCACGAGGCCGACCGTCAGGGTTGCCACGACCAGAATCGGGCGGCGCTGGATGCGGCGCTCAGCGCGGCGTTCCGTGCGGCGCGCGGTGCGGCGATCGGGCAGTGACGTGGAGGTAGAAAGCAAGAGAAAACCGGTTCCGTATGTCGATGGCACGCCGATGTGCGACGCGTGGCATCCGTTCGGGCGGACGCAAGTGCCCGAGTCTGGTTGCACTTTCTGGACGGTTCCGGTGCGTTACCTGGGTGGTTCCTGGCAACGGCGTCGAGGAAAAGGCTCGATCAGCGCCGAATCGGCGCGTGGATTCGCGGGCTCAGACGAACCGCACCCAGTTCGCACCGTTGCCGGTTTCGGCCTGCTGCAGCAGCACCACGCTGGAGCCATGGACCGAGTACAGCGAGACCGTCGTCGAGCGCTCGCCGGCGGTGACGAGGTAGGCGCCGTCGGGGCTCACGGCGAATCCGCGGGGCTGCGGCTCGGTCTCGAAGAAGATCTCCGGAGCCGACACGGTGCCGTCGTCGGCGATCGACACGGCGCCCAGGGTGCTCTCGGTGCGCTCGGAGGCCCACAGTAGGCGGCCGCCGTCGGCCAGGTGCAGGTCGGCGCCCCAGATGAAGTGGTTCGCCATCGGGTCGGCACCGAACTCGCTGTGGCCGAGACCCAGCGTGGTGTCGTACGCGGTGGTTGCGCCCTGCAGGCTCAGCGTGCCGGTCTCGGTGTCGCGGGCGTAGTGCAGCACCTCGCCGGAGAACTCGGTCAGCACGTAGACGGCATCCTGCGCGTCGCTCAGCACGAGGTGCCGGGGGCCGCTGCCCTCGGGTGCCGCAACGGTTGCGGGGTCGAGGGGAACCAGGGCCAGGTCGTCGGCCAGCGCATACTGCGCGACGAGGTCGGCGCCCAGCGAGACGAAGTAGGCGAAGCGGCCATCGGCGCTGGGGAGCACGGAGTGCAGGTTCGGGAACTCGATACGCGACACCGGCTCGCCCACGACGCCATCGACGATGGGGGAGCTGATGCCGAAGCCGCCGCTGTACGAGGCGCCGAGCAGTCCGGCGCCGTCGCGGGTGAGCGCGAGGTAGTTCATGCCGCCGCCCTCGAGGTCGCGGCTGCTCTGCGGCGTGAGGCGCCCGCTCGCGCGGTCGAGCGACAGCGTCAGGATGCGGGAGGGGTCGTCCTTCGAAGCGCCCTTGACACCGGCGTAGACCAGGTCGCGGTCGGCGTCGACGGCGAACGTGGAGCAGCCGTTGAGACCGTCGGTGACGGCGAGACGGTCGAGCGTGCCCTCGGTGAGACGGAAGGTGCTGATGGAGCCGTCTTTGGCGTTGGCGACGAGGACGAGGTGCGAGTCGGTCATCCTTCGATCGTAGGTGGGAGGTGAGATCGGGCCGAAGGGGTTGCGCGTTGCGTCTCGTGACTCCGGCGCTCGCTCAACGACCGAAAGCGGCGAGGATCCGGCGCAGCGTGCTCTCGCCGAGCCGACTCATGCCGGGACTGGTCTCGCGGTAGTACCAGACCAGCCCCATCGACTGCTGCAGCGCCCACGCCGCGCCCCGGCGCCACTCGAGATCGTCGCACTCCAGCTCGGCGCGCAGCACCGCGCGCATGTCGACGTCGAGCAGGTGCCACGCCCCGACGAGATCCAGTGCCGGGTCTGCGGGCCCGAAGCCGCCGCCGTCGAGCACGCCGACGAGGTGCTCGCCGTCCACGAGCAGGTTGCCGGGGATCAGGTCACCGTGCGTCATCACATCGGGCCCGGCGGCGGGGAGTGCGCGCAGCTCCGCCCACAGCGCGCGAAGGCGATCCACCGGCAACAGCCCGACGCTGCGCTCGAAGCACACCTGCATCCACTCATCGGCATCCGTCAAGCTGCCGCCACGGCCGGACCCGGCGAATGCGCGCCCCCTCGTGTCGGCGGCGCGGAGCGACTGCACGAGGTGGACCAAGTCGCGGGTGAAGCCCTCGGAGCGCGCCAGTCCGTCGGGCGTCGCGACGGTACCCGGGAGCCACGTCTGCACCGACCACGGCAGCGGGTAGCCCGCACCGGGAGCGCCTTCGGCCACCGGAAGGGGTGTGGGAAACGGGCAGGATGCCGCGAGCTCGCGCATCGCCGCGGTTTCTTCCGCGATGAGGGCACGCGCCTCGCGCGGGTCGGCGTCACGGAGCGGGAACCGCGCCGCGAGGGCGTCGCCGATGCGGAAGATGGCGCTGACGGTGCCGTCCGTCGTCATGCGGTGCACCGGCTCGTCGCGCCACTGCGGAAACTGCTCGGCGATCAGCCTGCGCACGACGTGCTCGTCGATCGCGAGCTCGTCGGCGTGCATCGGCATGCGGTGACGTTAGCGCGGTTCGGCCCGCCTGCGGCTCGCTCAACGACCCGGGGTGCGGGCAGCGCACCGCGGCATCCGGGATTCGGGATTCGGCGTAGCCTGAACGAATGCCCGCCGACGAGACGCCGCAGTACGCGCGGGCGCAGCTGGCCGCCCTCGCCGACGCGGCCGCAGCCGGTGACGGGCCCGGTTTCGAGGCGCTCAACGAACTGCCCGCCCCCGCGGACGCCCGCGCGGCCGCCGTGCTGATCCTGTTCGGCGTGCTCGACTCGTCGCCCAGCGCGCACGATGCCCAGGATGCCGCGGTGTCGCGCGATCTGGACGTGCTGCTGCTGGCGCGCGCGACGACCCTGCGTGCCCACCCGGGTCAGGTGGCGTTCCCCGGCGGACGCATCGACCCCGGTGACGGCGGCCCCGTCGCCGCCGCGCTGCGGGAAGCGCAGGAGGAGACGGGGCTCGATCCCGCCGGCGTCGAGGTGCTCGGCCCGCTGGAGAACATCCCGCTCGCCTTCTCCCGGCACCTCGTCACACCTGTGCTCGGGTGGTGGCGGCATCCGTCGCCGGTGCACGCTGTCGACCAGGCGGAATCGGCCGACGTGTTCCGCGCGCCCGTCGCCGACCTGCTCAACCCCGCGAACCGCGGCATGACGGTGATCCATCGCGACGGCGCGGAGTACCGCAGTGTTGCGTTCCACGTGCCGAACGCGGACGGGGTGCACCTGGTGTGGGGCTTCACGGCGATGGTGCTGGACGCCCTGTTCGACCGGCTCGGGTGGACCGAGCCGTGGGATGCCACGCGCGAACTGCCGCTGGAAATCCTGCCCGATCGGTGAGGTGCGGGGCAGTCAGGTGACCGCTTGCTGCTGCTGAATCGGGACGAAGTCATCGATGAGGTACCGCTGCACGACGGCGCCGACCGAGGCGACCAGGTCGTCGTGTCCGAGCGCGACGATCGGCAGAATGTATCGGCCCTGTTCGCGTGGCAATACACGGCGGGCTGGTTCCAGGACCAGACCGGCCTGGACAACTCGACCGTGCTGCAGCCCGTCGACCGTGCTGCAGCCCGTCGACCGTGCTGTGCCGTTCACGCTCGTCAACCACTGCCGCTGGGACCACCTGCGCGACGTGCCCCCGGGGGTCATCGCCGACCGGATCACGTCTCCCGGCACCGCGCCCTCGAGCAGGTTGGTCTGCTCGATGCCCGACCACGCGAGCCGTGGTCGCGCGGGCGGTGAATCTCGGTGTTATTCGTCGTCGTTATTCGTCGTCGCGCCGGCACCACTCCACGAACTTCTGGGCGCGGCCGTCGGGCGCGAAATGCACCTCCCAGAGGTTGACGTAGGAGGAGTGCCCGGGGTAGGTGACGTGGCCGGAGATGATGCCGACCTGATCGTTCTCGACGAGCACGTCGAGGTTGTGCTCGGCCTTGGTCGGCTCGGGGTCGAGCCATTCCTCGATGATCTTGTCGATTCCGCGCGCCGCCTCCGGATCGTCGGGTTGGAAGAAGTACTCGGCATCCTCGGTGAAGATCTTCCGCACGTCGTCGGGGTCCTTCGACTCCCACGCCGTGATGTAACCGTTCAGCCATTCGCGTGTTCTGCTCATGCGACCGGTCTAGCGCGGGGGTCGGACATGGGCAACGGGGTGGTAGCGGCGGCCTCTCGGGGTCCGGGGTGGGGGATTCTTGAGTCCGGCATCCGTCGTGTCGGGGGTGGCTGCCATCATCCGGTCATGACTCGGTTCGCAATCGACGCGCCCACGGCGCTGCGGCTCCTCGCCGACGGCCGCCCGCTCGGCGCCGGACACTCGCTGGTGGCACCATCGGTGCTGCGCTCGCACGCGCTCTCGTACCTGTACCGAGCGGTGCGGGAGGGAACGCTCGACGAGAAACTCGGGCGCGCGCGCCTGGAGGGAGTCGCCGAGTTGAAGATCCGGTTGCTCGGCGACCGCGTTTCACGCGCGACGGCGTGGAAGCTTGCCGCGCAGCTGGGCTGGGAGGACACCCCGCTCGCCGAGTACCTCGCGGTCGCGGTGCTGCAGGCCGATGCTCTCGTGGCCGAGGACGCGCGACTGCTCGCCGGAGCGCAGGGGGTGGTCGCTGTCGCGGAGTTCGAGGAACTGATGAAGTGATTTGGTATGGGTCGGTGCGGCTGGGCCCGGTGCCTATGCGTCGGATCCGAAGCGGTTGACCAGGCGCGCCAGGGTGCGCAGGCCGCGCGAGGTCGCGGGGTGGCCGGTGAGCTGCTCGATGACCGGCGTGCCGTTCCCGTCCCCCTCGATGTCGTTCAGCGACACCGCCCAGCCGTCGGCGAACTCGAGGATCCGGCACCGGTACTCGGCGGCGGCCCGCACGACGTCGGGGTCGGCGATGTCGATGCTGCCGCTGCGACGGCCGTGGAAGCTCACCTCGCGCCGACTCGCGTCGGGCTGATCGGCGTGCCCGGCGACGATGCGCTCGATCTCGGTGAACGGCAGCGCGTGCGCGGCACGCTGGAGCCCGGTGCGGGCGGCCAGTGCGGTCACGGCATCCGCGATGACGGCTTGCGGATCGTCGGCGGTGAACAGGACCGTCCCATTGCTCTGGAACGTGACGGCGTCGGGAGCCCCGGCGTCGGCGAACGCCGCGAGGATGTCGGCAGCGGACGGGTGCCCGCGCTGGCCCTGGTTGACGTTGCGCAGGAATCCGACGGCGTAGATCACGGTCGGATGCTACGCCGCGGGGGAGCGGTGCGGCGGCGCCTCCCCAGCCGGCTACGCCGGCGAGTTGTCCACATCTCGCCCCAACCCTCGAACAAATGTCCGAGGGTAGGAGCATGATGTCGGTATGACCTTCCTCGCCGAGTTCGCCACGAGAGCGCAGGCCGTCAGCGGCCACGACGCTCTCGATGTCGAGCCCGATGCGTTGCTTGCGGCAGTGCGGAACCTGTCCGACGACGACGTCGTGGCGCTGTTCCAAGACTCCGCCGCGGTCATCGGGTGCGCCGAGCGGCTGCAGGTCGTGGCGGCGGCTGTCATCACGGAGCGGTCCGCGGCGCCGCACGGTGGTCTCGCGGGCAAGCGAGGGCATCGGTCGCCGGTGACGATGATCCAGGACATCACGGGCGGTTCGCGCGCGGATGCCACCCGCACGGTGCGGGTGGGCTCGTCGCTGCTTGACGACGTGGCGGCGGTGGAACCGCGGGATTTGGGTGCGCCGGGTGGGCCGGTGCCGGTGGTCGCGCCTCCGCCGCCGTGGCACGCGGGGCTACGGGCGGCGATGCTTGACGGCACGCTGACGACGGCGCAGCACGACGCGATCCGGCGCGGGCTGGGGGAGCCGTGCGACGGCGACGGGGCGGCGGCCGTCTGGGCGATCGCGGCCGAGCAACTCATGGACGAGGTGCACGGGATGCCCGTGGAAGAACTGGCCAAGCGGGCGCGCGCCGTGCGCGATGCGCTGGATCCCGCCGGCGCCGAGGAGCGGTTCGCGCGCCGGTTCGCCGCCCGCTCGTGGCGCATGTGGACCGACGCCGACGGCGTGCACCACGCGCGCATCGACTTCGACGACGAGATGTACGCGTGGGTGGACTCGATGATCTCCGCGGCATTGCGGCCGCGACGGGGTGGTCCGCGGTTCGTCACCGATGCCGAGCGCGCCGAGGCTGAGGCGCTCACGCACGACCCGCGCACGAACGACCAGCTGACCTACGACCTCATGATGGACCTGCTGCGGGCCGGCGCCCTCGCGTCCGCCGAAGACGTGTTCGGCGTTCGCCAGCCCGGCGTGCGGCTGATCGCGGTGAAGGATGCCGTCGGTCCGCGTGACGCGTTCGGGCGGCTGTTGAGCGTCGCCCACGTCGAGGACGGCGGGGCAGCGATGCCCGGCTCAGTGCTCGACCGGACGCTGTGCGACACCGCGTCGGTCGTGGTGACCGTCGACAGCTGTGGCAACCCGCTGGATGTGGGGCGCGAGCGGCGCCTGTTCACGGCGAAGCAGCGCCTCGCGCTCGCGGCGCGCGACGGCGGCTGCATGGCGCCGCGGTGCGACCGCCCGGCTTCGTACTGCGAAGCGCATCACATCGACCATTGGGGTGAGGATCAGGGCCGGACCGACATCGACCGCGGCATCCTGCTCTGCCGCTTCCATCACATGCAGCTGCACAACGCGGGGTGGAAGATCACCCGCGATGGGCAGGGACCGTTCATCCTGCACCCGCCGGGTGGGGGTGCGCCGATCGTGCTGCGGTCGAAGTCCCCGGTGAAGTGGGCGTGGGACCCGCCCCCCGACAGATCCGGTTGGCGCGCGGCGTGAGCGGCGGATCAGCCCGCGCCGGCCGCGCCCGTCTCGTCGGCCGCGCCGGCTGCCGCCGCGGCGGCTGCGGCCGCGACGGCTGCGGCCACCTGCTCGTACGTCGCCGCGTCGAACGCGACGATCCGAGCCTCTTCCACCGCGGTGTCGGCGGCGGCGATCGTCTCCACGGCGGCGGCGATGGCATCCGCCTTCGGCCAGCCGTAGATCCCGGCGCTGATCAGCGGGAACGCCACGGTGCGCGCCCCCAGCTCATCGGCGACCTGCAGCGAACGTCGATAGCACGACACCAGCAGCGACCGGTCGCGCTGACCGGCGGCGTAGTTCGGGCCGACGGTGTGGATCACCCACTGCGCAGGCAGGTCGCCGGCGGTCGTCCAGCCGGCGTCACCGGTGGCGAGCCCGTCCGGAAAGCGCGAGATGCAGTCTCGCAGCACCGCCGGGCCGCCCGCCCGGTGGATGGCGCCGTCGACCCCGCCGCCACCGCGCATGCCGTTGTTCGCGGCGTTCACGATCGCGTCCACCCGTTGGTCGGTGATGTCCCCGTGCACCGCGATGATCTTCGTCATGACGCCAGTGTCACCCGCGACCGCACTGCGCAGCGAGGGGTTGCGCCGCGTCCACGCCGCGGCACCCAGCGACGCGGAGTCCGTCGCCGCAGACTGCGCTGGGTGCGGCCGGCGTGGTATCCGTTGGGGGACCGAAGGGACGCCATGGCCACGACGAGCGCCGCCCCGCTGCCCGAGCTGCCCGACCTCACCGGCCGCAACGCGCTGGTCACCGGCGCTAGCGACGGGGTCGGCCGCGAGATCGCCCGCGCGCTCGCCGCCGCCGGCGCGCACGTCATCCTTCCGGTGCGCAACCGCGACAAGGGCCGCCGCGCGATCGACGACATCCGCCGCACGGCACCCGACGCGAGCCTGCAGTTGCGCGACCTGGACCTCGCGCGCCTCGACTCCGTCACGGCACTGGCTCGCGAGCTGAACGACGAGCGCACCCCGATCCACCTCTATCTCGCCAACGCCGGCGTCGTGATGCTGGGCGACAGTGAGCGCCACGTCACCGCCGACGGCTTCGAACTTCACTTTCAGACCAACTTCCTCGGCCACTTCGCCCTCACGGTGGGGCTGCTGCCGCTGCTGCAGGCATCGCGGGCGCGCACCGTGATGCAGACCAGCCTCGGCGCCGCGGTGTGCCGCATCCATTGGCACGACCTGCAGCTCGAACGCCGCTACGGTGCGCTGCGCGCCTACGGCCGATCCAAGCTCGCGCTGGCGCTGGTCGGCACCGAACTCGCCCGCCGCAGCGCCGCCGACGGCTGGGGGATCACCGTGGCGCAGGCGCACCCCGGCATCGCCCCCGGTTCGGCGATCGCGTCGGACCTGCGCCGCCGGCTGCCGCAGGGGTTCGTCCACGCGGCAGCGACGAACTTCGGCAACCCGCTGACGCAGGCCGCGCAACCGGCGCTGCAGGCGCTCACCGTGGATGCCACGGATGCCACGGACGCCACGGATGCCGCGGATGCCGCGCACGGCCACTTCTTCGCACCATCGGGGTTGCTGCAGATGGTGGGAGCCGCGCGCCGGCGGCATCCGTTCCGCCGCGTGGTGAACGCCGACGACGCGACGCGGATGTGGACCGTCGCGGAGGAGTTGTTGCGCACTGGTGCCCCGCGGGGCACCTCTGGACTAGCGTCGAGCCCGTGACCCACCGGCTCACCCTCGACCAGGCGCGCCGCATCGCGGTGCGCGCGCAGCTGCTCGACGCGGTGCGGCCCGGCGACGTCGTCGAAGTGGCCGAGCAACTCGGCAGCATCAAGATCGACCCGACCGCCACGATCGCGCCCTGCGAGCACACCGTGCTGTGGTCGCGCATCGGGTGGTCGTACGAACCGGGGCAGCTGCGCAAGGTGGTCGAAGGCGACCGGCTGCTGTTCGAGTTCGCCGGCACCTTCCGCCCGATGAGCATGCTGCCGCTCATGCTCCCCGAGATGCGGGCGTGGCCGCAGCGGGAGAGCAGCCGGCGGTGGCTCGAGGCGAACGACCGCTTCCGCGCCGACGTGATCGCGCGCCTGCGGGCCGAGGGGCCACTGCTGGCCGGGCAGATCCCCGATACCGCGCAGGTCAGCCGCCCGCCCGACGGCTGGTCGGGGGCCAACCAGGTTCCGCAGATGCTGGAGTTCCTCATGTGCCAGGGCGTCGTCGCGATCGCCGGCCGCGAGGGCCGCCAGCGCGTGTGGGACCTCGCCGAACGCGTCTACCCCGCCGACCTGCCCGAGTACGACCCCGAGGAGGCCGCGCGCCTGCGGAACATGCGGCGGCTGCAGGCGGCGGGCATCGCCAAACAGCGGTCACCGTGGACGCGTGTCGGCGACGCGGGGGAGCCGGCGACGATCGAGGGCAGCACGCGGAAGTACCGCGTCGACCCCGATGCGCTCGCCGCCCTCGACGAGGACGACGGCGGGCGCGTGGCCTTCCTCAACCCGTACGACGGGATGCTGTTCGACCGCCCGCGGCTGAGTGAGATCTTCGAGTTCGACTACGTGCTGGAGCAGTTCAAGCCCAAACCCCAGCGCCGCTACGGGTTCTTCGCGCACCCCATCCTGATGGGCGACCGGTTCGTCGGGATGCTCGACGCCGAGGTCGACAAGAGCCGCGGCGTGCTGCGCGTCAACGCGGTGCACGAGTTCCTGCCGTTCGAGCCAGAGGAGCACGAGATGGTGCGCGCCGAGATCGCCGAGCTCGGCGAGTGGCTCGGGATGCCGGTCGACGGGGAGGAATGAAGGCCGATGTCCAGCGTCAACCAGGGAAGCTGCGCCCGGCCCACGGGTCGTAGTCGACCTCAAGCGGCTCCTGCGCCGGGCGTTCGGCCTCGCGAACGTGCTGCAGATTGACGCGGATGCGGTACCAGAGCGTGCTCGACCCGCGCATGCCGTCCACGAGCACGTCGGCGGGGGACAGCTGCGACACGACCTCCGGATGCCGCGCCTTCCAAGCCTCCAACCCCGCCAGCGCCTCGTCCTTCGTCTTGGCGCGCGCGATCTCGATGAGCGGCATGGTCGACACGCGCCGCCCCTCGGCCGTGCCCGATCCGCGCGGCGCCCGCTCGGCCGGACCCAGCTGCTCCGCCAGCGCCAGCAGCGCGTCGAGCGACCCCGGGGCGTCGTCGATGCCGGCGTGCGGGTCGCCCCGCTCGGCGAACCGGGTGCGCACCGTCGGCACCGTGAACTCCTCGGGGCGGCGCGTGCGCAGCTCGTCCCACTCCAGCGGGGTGGACACCCGGGCATCGGGGAGCGCCCGCACCGAGTACGCCGATGCCACGGTGCGGTCCTTGGCGTTCTGGTTGAAGTCGACGAACACGCTCTCGCCGCGCTCCTCCTTCCACCAGTGGGCGCTGGCCAGCCCCGGCGCGCGGTTTTCCACTTCGCGGGCGAGCGTCTGGGCGGCCAGCCGCACGGCGGCGAAGTCCCACTCCGGCCGCAGCCGCACCAGGATGTGGATGCCGCGCGACCCCGACGTCTTCGGCCACCCCACGAGCCCGTGGTCGGTGAGCACGTCCTGCACGACGAACGCGACATCGACGATCTGCTGCCAGTCGACCCCCGGCATCGGATCCAGATCGATGCGCAGCTCGTCGGGGTGATCCAGATCCCGCGCGCGCACCGGATGGGGGTTCAGGTCCAGGCAGCCGAGGTTGACGATCCACGCCAGCCCCGCGGCATCCTGGATCACCGCCTCTTCGGCGCTCGTGCCCGACGCATACCGCAGCGTGGCGGTCTGCACCCAGTCGGGGTGGTTCTCCGGCACCCGCTTCTGGAAGAACGCTTCGTGGTCGATGCCCTTCACGAAGCGCTTGAGCACCATCGGCCGGTCGGCCGCTCCCCCCAGCGCGCCGTCGGCGACGGCGAGGTAGTAATCGACCAGGTCGAGCTTGGTCAGACCGGGTACGGGGAAGACGACCTTGTGCGGGTGGCTCACCCGCACATCGTGGTCGCCGATCTGCAGCATGACGGCGTCGTCCTTCGCGGATGCCATGCGGTCACGATACGCCCAGGGCCGCGGTGGCGCGGGGTTGTCGCGGCGAATGACGGGGACCGGTGCCCCGGGGGGCGCGACGTGCCTACGATGGGCTCCGAGGGGTCCAGCCGGATGCCTCGGGTCGAAGGGAGCACACATGGTGCAGGTGCGTGTGGCCGGTGTCGCCCTCGACCCCGAGGGGCAGCGCGTCGTGCTGCTCAAGCCCATCGACGCCCTCCCCGGCGAAGGCGCCATCCTGCCGATCTGGATCGGCGCGCAGGAGGCGACGTCGATCCTCATCGCCGTCGAGGGGGCGATCACCCCGCGGCCGCTCGCGCACGACCTGATGCGGTCGATGCTCTCCACGCTCGGTGCCGAGGTCGATCGCGTCGAGGTCGCGCGCATCGACGACGGCACCTTCTATGCCGAGGTCACGCTGACCTCGCCCCGCGGCACGCAGTCCGTCGACGCCCGTCCGTCGGATGCCATCGCGCTCGCCTCGCGTACGGCCGCCCCGATCTTCGTCGCCGACGAGGTGCTCGCCGAAGCAGGCATCCCCGATGTGCTCGCCGCGGCTGACGCCGAGGACAACATCGAGGAGTTCAAGCACTTCATCGACGACGTGGAGCCCGAAGACTTCCGCGAGTGACCGCGGTGCGCGCGTCGCTGCGCGGGCCTACACTCGGCCCATGATCTTCGCCAACGTGGGCACTCTCGGCGCCATCGCCGGAAAGCGCGATGCGCTCGTGGCGCTGCTCATCCAGCGCAGTGACACGCTCGATCATGTCGGATGCCTCGCCTACGAGGTGGGCATCAGCGACCGCGAGCCCGACACGGTCTTCGTGGTGGAGCTGTGGACGAGCGCGGACGCGCACCGCGCGTCGCTGACCCTGCCCGAGGTGCAGGCGGCGATCGCCAAGGCGCGGCCGTTGCTCAGCGGCGAGGTCGGCGGTTTCCAGTTCGACGTCGTCGGATCGCCGCTGCGCGACTGAGAGCGTCGTGCCCGCCGGATCCGAGGCGATTACTTCGTCAGCTGGCTGAGCAGTTCGGCGTGGTCGGTCGTGCCGGAGAACTCCGCGATGCGTCCGTTGGTCACGCGGTACATCGCGAACTCCGCGACGTTGACGTGCCGTCGCGTCGGCGCGATGCCGCGGAACGGTCCCTGGTGTGTGCCGCTTGCGCGCAGGTGCGCGGCGATCCGATCATCCTCGACGACGAGCTGGATGCGGCGCCAGCGCCAGTCGGGGAACGCACGGAACAACTCCGCCATGTCGGCGACCCAGGCATGGGCTCCGCCAGGCAGGTGCGCGCGCCGCACCGACGGATCGACGAAGGCGCGGATCGCTTCCAGATCGTGACGGTTGCAGGCATCCAGGTAGTCGGCGTACCACTCGCGCATCTCCCACGGCTCCACCCGATCATTATCCGCGGCGGCCGCGGCGGCGGCCGCGGCGGCCGCTGCACCCGGTGAAGCGTGAGCGGCCTAGATGGCGCGAAGCACGTCCGGGTCTGCGCACCCGCGCGCGAACCCTTCGAGCCGTCGGTCGATGTCGCGCTGCAGGACGCGCTCACCGATCCACTCCGCCACGGGCGCGAGCCAGCGGGGCCGGCACGCGAAGTTGTACTTCCACGTGGCGATCGTGCTCGTCGGGTCGTTCGGGGCGGGCGCGAACCGCCAGCCTCCGCCGAGCCGTTCAAAGAACCACGACCCCGTCACCATCTTCATCCCGACGTTCGTCGGCGGGTTGTAGGAGACGTATTCGCTGACCATGCGGAAACCGAGACGATGCACCGTCAACGTGCGGACGCCGGGCGCGGGCACTTCGGCGCCATCGACGAAATACTGGCGTCGAATGAAGGGGTCCCAGCGCAGGCGGGCTTCGCCGGTCGTCTGCGAGACGGCGAACGCCACCTCGACCGGCACAGGGATGGTGACCTGGGACTGAACGACGGGCATGAGTGTTCCTCCGGGGGGCCGCGCTCTGGCCGCGCTCTGCGGTTCTCCGCAACCTATCGCACGTCCCACCAACCACCCCTTGTACAAATGCATGTTTGTGATCAGAATGAGCGCGGAGGAACCATGACAGCTCCCGCTCTGGACGACGCGTTCCACGCTCTCGCTGACGGCAACCGGCGGGCGATCCTGGCGCTGGTGCGCGATGGTCGTCGCCCGGTGGGGGAGATCGCGACCGAACTCGGCCTGTCGCAGCAGATCGTGTCGCACCATCTGAAGGTGCTGCGAGAGGCGGGACTGGTCTCGGGCAGCCGGGCGGGCACGCGACACCTGTATGCGGTGCGCGTGGAGGGGCTCGCGGTGGGCAAAGCGTTCTTCGACGACTTCTGGCCCGAGCGCCTGACGCGCCTCAAGCAGGCGATCGAGCAGACCGGGGAGCGCGACGGGGGAGTCCGCGATGGCTGAGCACCGGTCGACCGTGGACATCGCGGCAGCGCCCGAGCGGGTCTTCGAGTACCTGGTGACCGCGGCGGGGATCACCGCGTGGATGGGTGACTGGGCCCGCGTCGAGCCGACCCCCGGCGGCGAGTTCGCCGTCAACATCGCCGGCTACGGCGCCCGTGGGACCTTCCTCGAAGTCGACCGGCCGCGCCGGGTGACCGTGTCGTGGGGCTTCGAGGGCAGCGACACCCTCCCACCGGGGGCGTCCACGGTGTCGTTCGAGTTGAGCGAGACCGCGGACGGCACGCGCCTGGAGGTGATCCACACCGACCTGCCGGAGGGAGAGGTCGCCGGCCACGTCGGCGGATGGGAGCATTTCGTCCCACGGCTCGCGCTCGCCGCAACGGGGCAGATCCTGCCCCCCGACAGCTGGACCCCCAGACCATGACCGAAATCGAAGGAGATGACCGGATGCCGAACACCACCACACCTGTTGCCATCGTCGACGCCTACCACCGCGCCTGGACCGGGGGCGACGTCGATCGCGCACTGACCTATCTCGCCGACTCGGTCGTGTGCTCCGCGCCCGACCCGGAGATCACGACGAAGGCGCACTGGCGGGAGTACCTCGCCGGGTTCGTCCCGATGCTCACCGGAGCCCCCGAGCTGACCCGCATGGCCGACGGCAGCCGCGTCGCCCTCTGGTACTACCCGCAGACAGCGGTCACCGACAGCACCCTCGCCAGCGAACTCTTCACCGTCGAAGGCGACCAGATCACCGAGATCCGCCTGGCCTTCGACCGGCTCGGCTACATGCCGGCACCGCCGCAGTGACCGATGAGAATCGATGACCGCCGCGCGCTCCTCGACAGGATCGTGCGCCTGCTGCCCGGCGGCTCGATCCGCGAGGTGGCGATGTTCGGGGCGATCGCGGTCATGTTCGACGAGGCGATGCTTGTCGCGGTAAACGGCGACGGCAGCCTGCTCGTGCGCGTCGCACCCGAAGCGGATGCCGCGCTGCTTCACCGCGGCGGAGCCGCGCGCGCCGAGATGGGTACTGGTCGATCCATGGGGATCGGATGGATGCGCGTCACAGGCAACACGATCTCCGGCGACGCGGAGCTGGCGCTGTGGCTAGAGCATGCGCTGCGCCGACGCGGGCGAGCGGTCGGAGAAATCGGCGGAGGATAGGGGATTCGAACCCCTGAGAGCTTTCACTCAACACGCTTTCCAAGCGTGCGCCATAGGCCACTAGGCGAATCCTCCGTGGCCCCGAAGGGCCGCGGGACAGTCTACCTGGTGCGCGAGGCCGCTCGTGCCGCAGGCCACCGAAGGGCCGGGTCAGGCAGGGACCCGCGCTGCGGCATACGCGCTGCCGGGGCGCACCACGAGCGAACGCGGCACCATCACCGCCAGCAGCCGCCGCCCGCGGGTGGCGCCGGACAGCAGTCCGCTCTGCACCGCCGACGCGGCAGCGGCCAGGTCACTGCGCTGCGAACTGGGCTGCGAACCACGCCCAGACGCCGCACCAACCGCACCCACAGCCCCAGCCGGCGCGTACGACGCTCGCTCGATCGCCGACACGAGCAGCGCCACCGCATCGGCGGGCACGTCGTAGTCGGCGACGAGGCGCGCGCCGAACGCCCGCGGCGATTCCGACGCCGGCACCGGGATGCCGAGGTCGACGGCCGTCTCCCGCACACTCAGCCACGCTGCGGCGGCATCGCCCCGGCCGGCTGCCGCCAACCTTCGTCGGCGCACGACGTCGCGCACTGCGCCGGGGATCGCCAGCGCCAGCAGGACTCCGAGCGCCGTCAGCGCGGTCGTGAGGGAGACTCCGCGGCTCGCGGCCTGACCTGCGCCCGCCTGGTCCTCGAGTTCCGGCGCCAGCGCCGGGTCGGTGGGGCCGGCAGACGGCACCGGTGCCTCCGCCGCCGCCGCACCCTCGGTGATGTCCTCACCGGCATCGTCGGCGGCCGGCACACGCTCGGGCAGGAACGACGTGGGCGTGCCGAGGCTCTTTGTCGGCTCGAACGACACCCAGCCGATGCCGTCGAAGTGCACTTCGGGCCACGCGTGCAGCTGGTCGCTGGTGACCTCGTACTGCGTCTGGCCGTCGACCAGGTCGCCCGTGCCGTTGCCGGGGAGGTAGCCCACCACGACCCGCGCCGGCATGTCCAGCAGTCGCGCCATCACGGCGAACGCCGACGCGAAGTGCACGCAGTAACCCTCCTTCTGCTCCAGGAACTGACTGATCGCGGCGATGCCCGAGCCGTCGAAGCCGTCGGCGACAGGCGCCTGCAGCGAATAGGTGAACTCGTCGCCGCGGAACCAGCCCTGCAGTGCGATGAGTTTGTCGTAGTCGGTCTCCGCACCCGTGGTGACCGCCAGCGCCGTCTGCAGGATCGTGTCCATCGGCACGTCGGGCAGCGCGTACGTGGCGTCGCGCAGCACGGTGCCGCCCGCGCTGGACGCGCGGATCTGCTCGCGGGTGGGGCGCGGCAGCTGGCTGATCACCTCGTACGCCTGACCCTGCGTGTTCGAGGTGCTGCTGATCACGGTGCGGTTGAAGGGCATCGCCTCCCACTGCCCGTCGAGGCCCTCCACGGCGACCGCCGGGAACGACACCGGCAGCCACGTCGAAGCGAGGTTCGTGATGTCGACGGTGGTGCGGTATTCGGTGATCCGCAGCGACTCGTCCACCTTCAGCTCGCCGAACCCGTACTCGCTGTCCAGCGGGAGGGTGCGGATGCGGTCGGGCTGCCATCGGCTGCCGTCGAACGTCGACAGCGTCGCCACCCGCAGATAAGGCGGCAGGGGCGAGTTGGCGCGCAGATACAGCACCGGAACGTTGTTCAGCCGCCGCAGGTCCTCGCCCAGATCCAGGCTCGGGTTGATCGTCGCCGCCACCCCGAGTCCAGCGGCCCCGGGCCGCATCGTCGGGGTGGGAAGCAGCGGGGTGACGGCGATGGCCACGACGACCGCGATCGCCCCGATGCCGACGGCGGTGGCGCCCACGCCGGCGCGGCGGCCGGTGTCGGCGGCCGGTGTCGACGGCGGCTCGGCGACCTCCCGCGTGCGGGTCTCAGCGCGCAGCAGATACAGGATCGCCACCGCCAGGAACGTGAACGACCACACGTCCATGTCGCTGGGAGCGGCGATGGCGGGAACCAGCCACACCGCGACCACGCCGACCGCCGCCAGCAGCGGCATCCGCGCCGTCACGACGACATGGTCGAGCGCGATCGCGAACAGCCCGACCGCGGCGACCAGCAGGAACGCGAGGCCCTCGCTGGCCTCCAGCGGCGCGGAACCGACGAGGATCTCGTTCATCCCGGAGGAGAACAGCGCCGGCACCTGGCGCACCGTCTCGGGAGTGGGAACAACCCACACCAGGCCGGTGTCGGGCAGATACACCGTCGTGAGGAAGACCGCCCACAGCACCAGTTGGATGCCGCTGACGGCCACCGCCGGCACCCGCCGGGCGTGCGCGAGGTGGCCGGCGGTCAGCAGCAGCCCGGTGAGGAAGAGCGACTCGCCGAGCCACTGCCCCGGAACGATGACCCGTAGCAGCGGCAGCATCGCCGCGACGACGACGCCCGCCACCGCGAGCGTGAGTCGCAGGTCGGGTCGCCGCCGCCGGCCGGTGCGCGGCGGCGGTGGAGCCGTGCGCTGGGTGGTGGTGATCGGGTTGGCGAGCACGTGCACGCTATCGAGGTGCGCCACGTCAGGCGACCACATGACCGGCCCCCCGTTCCACGGCCCCCGCCCAGGCGGCGGCGAGGTCGGCGTCCGGCCCGATCGCGGCGACATGCCAGCCGGATGCCACGGCCTGCGGCAGCGCGTCGGCGATGGGGGCGACGGCGAGCAGCACGGGCAGCGACGTGTGATGCGCGACGGGGGCGAGCGTCGCGGCATCCGTCTCATCGAAGTGCCCGACGATCACGACCACCGGCCCGCCGATCGCCCCGGCGAACAGCGGCACCAGCTGCGGGAGGCGGTCGTCGCGGCGGGTGAGGAGGGTGGCGAAGTCGATGGCGAGGATCTCGACCGCCGCCATGTCGCCGCCCTCGATGGGGTCGGCGAGGGCATGCCCGTCGGAGTCGATCACCGCCACGGTGTACCCCTCCCGCACCAACCGGGCAACCGCCGACACGCACGCACTGACGGCCGCTTCGAAGCCGGGGTCCAGGCCCGGCCCGCGCATCGCGGCGACGGTGAACCGGGGCGTGGACAGATCGATCACGACGGTGGCGGACGGTGTGGACTCCTGCTCCTCTTGACGCACCATCAGCTCATCACGGTGTGCGCTGGCGCGCCAGTGGATGCGGCGGCGGGAGTCGCCTGGCACATACGCGCGGGGAATGAGGTTGTCGGTGCCCTGCCCGAGCTCGTTGGTCGCGGCGTGTCTGGTGCCGCCCGCCTCGCCCGGCAGGTCGCTCAGCGCGGGAAGGTCGACGATCTCGGGTGCGACGATCACGGTGGTGCGGGTGCTGAGCACGTGAGTGCGCCGCACCAGCCCGAACGGATCGGTCGAGGACACCGTGAGCGGGCCGAGCGTGTGCATGCCCCGACGGATGCCGCGCACCCGGTAGTCCACGTCGACGGTGTGCGCTTCGCCGCGCAGTCCGGAATCGAGTGCGGGAAACACGCCGCGGGCAGAACCCTCGGCGCGGGCGCGCCCATCCGGGCGCGCGAAGCCGAAGCCGCGCCCCGCGCCGTCCGTCTCGCTGTCGGAATCCGCCTCCGGGCCGCTCCACGCCAGCCCCGGCGACAGGGTGTCGCGCCAGGCGCCGGGCCCCGAGGCGAGCGCGGCGCGCACCGACACCCGCACCGTGACCCGGCCTTCCCGTCCGACGGCGAGCACGTCCGGCTCCACGGTGCGGGTGAGACCGTCAGCCCGCCGCACCGCGAAAAGCGTGAACAGGGCCGCCCCCACCACCGCGAACAGCAGCATCGCCACGTACAGCAGCTCGACCAGCCCGCGGTCGGCGGCGACGATCAGGCACACCAGGCCCAGCAGCACCGCGCCGGTGCCCCGGATCGTCAGCGGCCACAGGCGTCCCACGGTCACCTCACGCGCGGGCGGTGAGCGGCACCCGCACGGATGCCGCGATCTGCGTCAGCACCGCGGCGATCGCGTCGGTGGTCGTGCGGGCGCGGGCGGTGCCGGCGCTGCGGGTGGCGATGAGACGGTGCGCGAACACCGGGACGAGCAGGGCCGCGATGTCGTCGGGGATGACGAAGTCGCGGGCGTCCAGGGCGGCGCGCACCTTCGCGGCCCGCACCAGCTGCAGCGTCGCGCGGGGGCTCGCCCCCAACCGCAGGTCCGCGTGCGTGCGGGTGGCCTGCGCGAGCGCGACGGCGTACTCCTCGACGGCGGGGGACAGGTGCACGCTGCGCGCCCACGCGATCAGCTCGCGGATGCGGGTGGCGTCGACGACGGGCGTGATGGCCAACAGCGGATTGACCGAGTCGCGCTGGCGCAGCATGAGCTTTTCGCTGGCGGCATCGGGGTATCCCATCGAGATGCGCATCATGAACCGGTCGCGCTGCGCCTCGGGGAGGGCGTAGGTGCCCTCCATCTCGAGCGGGTTCTGGGTGGCCACCACCAGGAACGGCTCCGGCAGCGGATGCGACTCGCCGTCGACGGTGACCTGGTGCTCCTCCATCGCCTCCAGCAGCGCCGACTGCGTCTTGGGGGAGGAGCGGTTGATCTCGTCGGCGATGACGATGTGCGCGAAGATCGCGCCGCGCTTGAACTCGAACTCGCGGTCCACCGGGTTGAACACCGACACGCCGGTCACGTCCCCCGGCAGCAGATCGGGGGTGAACTGGATGCGGCGCACCGTGGCATCCACCGATGCCGCCAGTGCCCTGGCGAGCATCGTCTTGCCCACGCCGGGCACGTCCTCGATCAGCAGGTGCCCCTCGGCCAGCAGGCACATCAGCGCCGACCGCACGGCATCCGGCTTGCCGTCGATCACGCGGGTGACCGAATCGATGATCGCTGTGGTCGACCGGGCGAATGTCTCTGCGGTGATCGGCTCGACGGACTGGTCGCTCATGCCATCCCCTCGACGGTGGCGGGGTGCGGCGCATCGATGCGTCGCTGCCACGATCGTATCCCGCGGGCGCGACCGGTGGGTCGATCGGGATACACTGGTGTCAGCTCTCCGCGAGGCGGCATCCAGGCCAACTCCCCCAGGACGGAAACGTAGCAAGGGTAACCAGGCTCTGCCGGGTTCGCGGAGAGTCTTAATCTTCCCCCCGGCACTGTCGCCGTGCGAGGGTCAGGAGCGACTGCGCTCGTAAGTGATCTGCACCATGCCGTTGCCGAACGCCCGTTCGCGCACCAGGCGCAGCCCCAGCCACAGTCCCTCCGGGAACACGCGCATGCCGCCCCCGAGGACGACGGGGCACAGCAGCAACTCCACCACGTCGACCAGTTCCATGTGCAGCGCGCTCTTGGCGATGGTCGGCCCCTCGATGGTCAGGTCCCCGTGCGACTCGGCCTTGGCCCGCTCGATCGCCTCGGCGGTGAGGGTGTGCTCCAGCCGCGTGCGCTTGGTCCACACCGCTCCCAGCGTCGAGGAGAACACGACCTTACGGGCGCGCTTCCAGGTGTGGGCGTACGCGGCCGACTCCGGCGATTGCGCGGCGGCGGACGGCTCCGTCTCCCACACCGCCATCGTCTCGTACATGCGGCGCCCGTAGAGGTAGGTGCTGACGGATGCCGCGTCCGCCGTGAGTGCGGCGATCACCTCTTCGTCGGGGACGGTCCAACTGAAATCGCCCTGCAGATCGGTGTGATAGCCGTCGAGCGAGGAGGCGACGGAGTAGATGACGCTACCCATGCGCACACTCAACCGGGCGGCCCCGCACACCCGCAAGGGGGGCCGTCGGGATTATTCACGGACCCCTGCCTGTTCGCCCGGCGGGGGCCCGCCTAGGGTGGGCGTGTGGCGCAGAGCATATACATCACCTCGGTCGAAGGTCATTCCGGCAAGTCCACCATCGCCCTCGGGGTGCTGGACGCCCTGAGCCGGGCGACCCCCCGGGTGGGGGTGTTCCGCGCGATCGCACGGTCGACGGACCGGCGCGACTACGTGCTGGAGATGCTGCTCGACCACGACGGGGTGGACCTCGAGTACGACGAGTGCATCGGCGTCACCTACGACGACGTCCGCTCCGACCCGGAGGGGTCGCTGGCGACGATCGTCGAGCGGTTCAAGGCCGTCGAGCGGCAGTGCGACGCGGTCGTGGTGGTCGGCAGTGACTACACCGACGTCGGCAGCCCGGCCGAACTGGCCTACAACGCGCGCATCGCCGCGAACCTCGGCGTCCCGGTGCTGCTGGTCGTCGGTGGGCGTGACCTCCAAGGTCAGAGCGAGCAGCTGGGCACCACCATCGCCCGCACCCCCGAGGAGATGGGGCAGATCACCTCGCTCGGCCTCGCCGAACTTGCCCACGGGCGCGCCGACCTGTTCGCCGTCGTCGCCAACCGTGCCGACGCCGATCGCCTCGGCGAGACCGTCGACGCCCTCACCGCCGCCGTCGCCGCAGCGCTCCCCGGCCGCGATATCCCGGTGCGGGCGATCCCGGAGGATCTGTACCTCGTCGCTCCGTCGGTGCGCGACATCCTGCACGCGCTCGAGGGCACGCTGGTCAAGGGCGATCCCGAGATGCTGACCCACGAGGTGGTGAACATCGTCGTGGCGGGCATGTCGATGGTCAACGTGCTGCCGCGGCTGACTGAGTCGGCCGTCGTGGTGATCCCCGCCGACCGTACCGAGGTGCTGCTGGCGACGCTGCTGGCTCACACATCGGGTACCTTCCCGTCGGTGGCCGCGGTCGTGCTCAACGGCCCGTTCCCGCTGCCGGAGACGATCGACAGCCTGATCGACGGGTTGGGGTCGACGCTGCCGATCATCGCGACCGACCTCGGCACCTACGACACCGCGGTGCGCGTCATGGGCGCCCGCGGGCGCCTCGCCGCCGACTCGCCGCGCCGGTACGACACCGCGCTTGCCCTGTTCGAGAAGCACGTCGACACCGAAGATCTCACCCAGGCACTCGGGGTGGCCAAGACCACCGTCGTCACGCCGCTGATGTTCGAATACGGCCTGATGGAGCGTGCCCGCAGCGCCCGTCGCCGCATCGTGCTGCCCGAGGGCGACGACGACCGCGTGCTGCGCGCCGCGGCCACCGTGCTCACCCGCGGCATCGCCGACGTCACGATCCTCGGCAAGGAGACCGATGTGCGGGGCCGCGCCCGGGACCTGGGTATCGACCTGACCGGCGCCGACATCATCAGCCCGTTCGACGGCGAGTACGTGGACAAGTTCGCGCAGGAGTACACCCGACTGCGCGCGCACAAGGGCATGACCTACGAGCGCGCCGCCGACACCGTCACCGACGTGTCGTACTTCGGCACGATGATGGTGCACCTGGGCCTGGCCGACGGCATGGTCTCGGGCGCCTCGCACACCACGGCGCACACCATCCGGCCGGCGTTCGAGATCATCAAGACCAAGCCGGGCGTCTCGGTCGTCTCGAGCGTGTTCCTGATGGCGCTCGCCGACCGCGTGCTCGTCTACGGCGACTGCGCCGTGATCCCCGACCCCACGAGCGAACAGCTCGCCGACATCGCGGTGTCGTCCGCGGCGACGGCGTCGCAGTTCGGCATCGAACCGCGCGTGGCGATGCTGTCCTACTCGACAGGCGAGTCGGGTACCGGTGCCGACGTGGAGAAGGTGCGGGCGGCCACCGTGCTGGTGCGCGAGCGCGCGCCGCAGCTTCCGGTGGAGGGACCGATCCAGTACGACGCGGCAACCGACGCCGCCGTGGCATCCAAGAAGATGCCCGGCTCCAGCGTCGCCGGCCGGGCGACGGTGTTCGTCTTCCCCGACCTGAACACCGGGAACAACACCTACAAAGCTGTGCAGCGCTCGGCCGGCGCCATCGCCATCGGCCCGGTGCTGCAGGGACTCAACAAGCCCATCAATGATCTGTCGCGCGGCGCACTCGTCGACGACATCATCAACACGATCGCCATCACTGCGATCCAAGCGCAGGGAGAGGCAACCGCATGAGCGTCGTGCTCGTCGTCAACAGCGGATCATCGTCGTTCAAATACCAGCTGGTCGAACCGGAGGACGGGCGCGTCCTCGCCTCGGGTCTGGTCGAGCGCATCGGCGAGTCGATCGGCGCCGCCAAGCACAAGGTCACCATGGGGCTGCCCTCGGGCGGGGGCACCGAGGCCGTGACGGCGACGGCTGCCACGTACACCCGTGAGCTGCCGATCCCCGATCACACCACCGGCTTCGGCGTGATGCTCGCCGCGTTCGCCGAGTGGGGGCCGTCGCTGACGGAGAACCCGCCGGTCGCCGTCGGTCACCGCGTCGTGCACGGCGGGGCGCGCTTCTTCGAGCCGACGCTGGTGTCCAACCTCGTGGAGATCAACATCGACGAGTTGTCGGTGCTCGCGCCGCTGCACAACCCCGGTGCGCTGCAGGGCATCCGTGCCGCCAAGGCCGCGTTCCCCGAGCTCGCGCACGTCGCCGTCTTCGACACCGCGTTCCACCAGACGCTGCCGCCGGCCGCCTACACCTACGCGATCGACAAGGACCTGGCCGAGGCGCACCGTATCCGCCGTTACGGGTTCCACGGCACGTCCCACAAATACGTCAGCCGCACCGCAGCGGAGTTCCTCGGCCGGCCGCTGGAGGAACTCAAGCAGGTCGTGTTCCACCTCGGCAACGGCGCGTCGGCGACCGCCGTCGACGGCGGCAAGTCCGTCGACACCTCGATGGGCCTCACGCCGCTGCAGGGCCTGGTCATGGGCACCCGCTCGGGCGACATCGACCCGGCGGTGCTGTTCCACCTCGCCCGCCGCGCCAGGATGACCATCGACGACCTCGACGACATGCTCAACAAGACCAGCGGCGTGCTGGGGCTGGCCGGGGTCACCGACATGCGCGACCTGGAAGAACGGGTCGGAGCCGGTGACGAGGATGCCACGCTCGCGATGGACGTGTACCTGCACCGGCTGCGCGCCTACGCGGGCTCCTACATGGCCCAGCTGGGCGGGGTCGACGTGATCGTGTTCACGGCCGGCGTGGGCGAGAACTCCCCGATCGTGCGTGCCGGGGCCGTCTCGACGCTCGGTTTCGCCGGTGTGAAGCTGGACCCGGAGCGCAACGAGGCACGAGGTCGCGGCATCCGCGTCATCTCCGCCGACGACTCCGCGGTCACGGTGCTCGTCGTCCCCACCAACGAAGAGCTCGAGATCGCCCGCCAGGCGCTCGAGGTCGTCGCCGGGCTGTGACGCGCAGGCGCATTCCGGCGTACAGAATGCGCGACTACGCTGACTGAGTGTCCACACGCACTCTTCCCGAGTTGACCTCCTACGACGCCGTTCTTTTCGACCTGGACGGGGTGCTGACTCCGACCGCCGAAGTGCACATGCACGCCTGGCAGGCGATGTTCACGGAACTGTTCACGGCGTGGGGCATCACTCCGCCGTACACCGAGCGTGACTACTTCCAGAGCCTGGACGGCAAGAAGCGCTACGACGGCGTCGCGAGCCTGCTGCGCAGCCGCGACGTGGAAGTCCCCTGGGGCGACCCGTCGGACCCGCCGACCGCCGACACGGTGTGCGGCATCGGCAACCGCAAGAACATCGTTTTCGAGCGGGTGCTGCGCGAGGAGGGCATTGCGCCGTACCCGGGGTCGCTGCGACTGCTGGACAAGCTGCAGGCGGCGGGGATGCCGGTGGCGGTCGTGTCGAGTTCGAAGAACGCCCGCGAAGTGCTCACCGTCGCCGGGCTCATCGACCGGTTCCCGGTGATCATGGACGGCCTCGTGGCCGAGCGTGAGCACATCCCCAGCAAACCCGCACCCGAGATGTTCCTCGTCGCCGCGCAGATGCTGGGCGTGGACCCCGCCCGCAGCGCCGCGATCGAAGACGCCCACAGCGGCGTGCAGTCCGCCGCTGCCGGTGGCTTCGCGCTCGTCGTCGGAGTCGACCGCGGTGTGGGGGCGCAGGTGCTCCTCGACGCCGGCGCTCACGTGGTCGTCGACGACCTCGACGCCTTCCTCGACTGACTTTTCCCGAACCTGACAACACCCGGAAGGCCCCCCATGATCGACCGCGATCGCTTCCCCGTCGACCCCTGGCGTCTCGTCGAGAAGAACTTCTCGCTCGAGGACGTCGGTGTGACCGAGACCCTGTTCGCCGTCGGCAACGGGTACCTCGGCATGCGCGGCAACCAGCCCGAGGGGCTGCACGGCCATGAGCACGGCACGTTCATCAACGGGTTCCACGAGACCTTCCCGATCCGTCACGCCGAGCAGGCGTACGGGTTCGCCGAGGTCGGGCAGACCATCATCAACGCCCCCGACGCGAAGGTCATGCGCATCTACGTCGAGGACGAGCCGCTGTCGCTGGACATCGCCGA
The DNA here is from genome assembly GCF_024623575.2 of Microbacterium sp. zg-YB36. NCBI lineage: Bacteria > Bacillati > Actinomycetota > Actinomycetes > Micrococcales > Microbacteriaceae > Microbacterium > Microbacterium sp. zg-YB36. The sequence goes on along the minus strand of NZ_JANJFD020000001.1, from coordinate 1,301,194 downwards.
CGTCCGCGAGTACGAGCGGGTGCTCGACATGCGCGACGGGGTGCTGCGCCGCCACGTGCTCTGGGTGACTCCCAGCGGCAAGGAGGTGCAGATCGACTTCGAGCGGATGGTGTCGTTCGAGGAGAAGCACCTCTCGGTGATGTCCATCACCGTCACCGTGCTCAACGCCGACGCCCCCGTCACGATCAACTGCCAGCTGGTCAACCGCCAGGACGGCGAGGACGTCTACGGCGGCACCGCCGTCACGCCGCGCCGCGCCGGCTTCGACCCGCGCAAGGCCGATCGGATGCAGGAGCGGGTGCTGCAGCCGCAGGACTACTGGCAGGACGGCGCGCGCACCGCGCTGTCGTACCGCGTGACGGCGTCGGGGATGACCCTCGCCGTCGCCGCCGACCACATCATCGAGACCGAGAACGAGTACGACGTACGGGGCCTCATCGAGCCCGACATCGCCAAGAACCTGTACCGCGTGCAGGCCAAGGCGGGCGTGCCCACCACGGTGACCAAGATCGTGACCTACCACACGTCCCGCGGCGTGCCGGCGCGGGAACTCGTCGACCGGTGCCGTCGCACCCTGGATCGCGCGCAGAGCGTGGGCGTGCCCGCCTTGTTCGAGCAGCAGCGCCAGTGGTGCGCCGACTTCTGGGAGCGCTCGGACGTCAAGATCGCCGGTCACGACGACCTGCAGCAGGCGGCGCGCTGGTGCCTGTTCCAGCTGGCGCAGGCCGCGGCCCGCGCCGACGGCATGGGCGTGCCGGCCAAGGGCGTCACGGGGTCGGGCTACAGCGGCCACTACTTCTGGGACACCGAGATCTATGTGCTGCCGTTCCTGGCGTATACGACCCCGCGGTGGGCGCGCAACGCCCTGCGCATGCGGTACCTCATGCTGCCGGCCGGCCGCAAACGCGCCGCCCAGCTGAACGAGGCCGGCGCGCTGTTCCCGTGGCGCACGATCAACGGCGAGGAGGCGTCGGCGTACTACGCCGCCGGCACCGCGCAGTACCACATCAACGCCGACGTGTGTTTCGCGCTGGCCAAGTACGTGCGCGCCACCGGCGACCTCGACTTCCTCTACACCGACGGCGTGGACATCGCGGTGGAGACGGCGCGCCTGTGGGCGACGCTGGGCTTCTGGCGCACGAGCGACGGCATCCATGACGACGACGATGACGCCGACGGCGACACGTTCCACATCCACGGCGTCACCGGGCCCGACGAGTACACCACCGTCGTCAACGACAATCTGTTCACCAACGTCATGGCCCGCTTCAACCTGCGCTTCGCGGCGCGGACGATCCGCGACATGCAGCAGGACGCGCCCGACGCGTACCAGCTGGCGGCGGACCGGCTGGGACTGGAACCGGGTGAGGCGGAGTCGTGGGATCGCGCGGCCGATGCCATGCACATCCCGTTCAGCGAGGCGCTCGGCATCCACCCGCAGGACCACGTGTTCCTGGAGAAGGAAGTCTGGGACCTGGAGAAGACTCCGGCGGACCGCCGGCCGCTGCTGCTGCACTTCCATCCGCTGGTGATCTACCGCTACCAGGTGCTCAAGCAGGCCGACGTCGTACTGGCCCTGTTCCTGCAGGGCAACCACTTCACCGACGAGGAGAAACTCGCCGACTTCAACTACTACGACCCGCTGACGACGGGGGATTCCACCCTGTCGGCGGTCGTGCAGTCGATCCTGGCGGCGGAAGTGGGCTATCAGGAGCTCGCGCTGGAGTACTTCCTGGAGTCGATCTACGTCGACCTCGGCGACCTGCACCACAACGCCTCCGACGGCGTGCACGTGGCATCGGCCGGCGGGGTGTGGACGGCGCTGGTGTCGGGGTTCGGCGGCATGCGCGATCACTTCGGCGACCTGTCGTTCGACCCGCGCCTGCCGGCCGACTGGCCGTCGCTGTCCTACTCGCTGCTGTGGCACGGCACGCGGCTGGACGTGGAGATCACCGCAGACGCGATCACGCTGAGTGCCGGCCCCGGTGGACCGATCGTGCTGTCGGTGCGGGGTGCGGGCCACGTGATCGCCGGCGGCGAGACGCTCGTGGTGCCGCTGCAGGGGCAGGGGCCGAACATCCCCGGCCGCCCGTCGCTGCGCCAGATCGAGGATGCCCGTCGCGACGACGGCACCTTCCTGTCGGCGTCGATCCCCACCCTCACCAGCTCCATTCCCGTCATCTCCGACGAGGAGCTGCTGTCCGGCGACGACGCGAACGTCCGGGCCGACACGTAAGCACCCGATGAACGGCCGGCGGCGGGGCCACGTGAGGTCCCTGGCGCCGGCCGTTCGGTTGTGCGGGTTGTCGGGGGCGCGGGCGCGGTCGCGCGGCGTCAGCCGACGGTCGCGAAGGTGACCACCCCGACCACGACGGCCACCGGACCCGCGTCGGCGCCGAGGCCGCGCACCGACGGGACGTGGTCCCGCGTGAGCACGACGCTCTCATCGGCGACCTCGGTCCCCACCACGCGCAGCAGATGCGCGGCGGGGTCCGTGCCGTCCTTCCGGGATGTCGTGGTGTAGCCGGCGGCCTCAAGCACGGCGATGGCGGCGTCGGCGTGGGCCGCGGCCGCCGCGGCATCCGGCAAGACCCACGCCCGCACATCCGAGGTCGCCTCGAGCTCATCGATGTCGGTGAAGGAGCGGTGGGTGCCGCGGAACGCGCAGGCGGGGGCGGAGAGCCGGGTGAAGTCCACCGTCGGGTCGCTCGGCGCGGGCGTCGCGACGCGCTCGTCGGCGATGAGTCCGGATTCGCCCAGGATCCACGCCGCGAGGTCGTCGGTGCACGACAGCGCCGCGTCGGCGCTGTCGGGGGATTCCGGGATGGTCGCATCGGGCCGCGGCGCCGGTGTCGTCGGGGTCGGCGTGACCGTCGCGGTGGGGGTGGCAGGTGCGCGGATGCGCGGGGTGCAGGCGACGAGCATTCCGGATGCCGCGACGGATGCCGCCAGTACCGCGGCCACGATCGCCCTGGCGCGGGTGGTCGGGAGCGGGCGGCGGGATGGGCGGTGTGCCATGCAGGAAGTCTCCCGCAGGCGGCGGACACGCGACAGGTCCGATTCGAGCCTGGGAATTGTGCCGGGCGCGATGTCGTGGGCACGCCGTAGGCTAGTGAAGTGACCACCGCCCTCTATCGCCGCTACCGTCCCGAGGCGTTCGGCGAGATGATCGGGCAGTCCCAGGTCACCGACCCGCTTATGACCGCACTGCGCAGTGACCGCATCGGGCACGCGTATCTGTTCTCCGGCCCGCGCGGCTGCGGCAAGACCACGTCGGCGCGCATCCTCGCCCGCTGCCTCAACTGCGCCCAGGGACCGACCGACACCCCGTGCGGCACCTGCCCGAGCTGCGTCGAACTCGGCCGCGGCGGCGGCGGTTCGCTCGATGTGGTCGAGATCGATGCGGCATCCCACAACGGCGTCGACGACGCGCGCGACCTGCGCGAGCGCGCGATCTTCGCGCCCGCCCGCGACCGGTTCAAGATCTTCATCCTCGACGAGGCGCACATGGTGACGCCGCAGGGCTTCAACGCGCTGCTCAAGCTCGTCGAAGAGCCGCCGGACCACATCAAGTTCATCTTCGCGACCACCGAGCCCGAAAAGGTCATCGGCACGATCCGCTCGCGCACCCACCACTATCCGTTCCGGCTCGTCCCGCCCGGGCCGATGCTCGACTACGTGCAGGAGCTGTGCACGCAGGAGGGCGTGGAAGTCGAAACCGGCGTGCTGCCGCTGGTCGTCCGGGCCGGTGGCGGGTCGCCGCGTGACACCCTGTCGCTGCTGGACCAGCTGATCGCCGGGTCGGATGCCGCAGAGAACGGCGCCGTGCGCGTGCGTTACGAGCGCGCCGTGGCGCTGCTGGGTTACACCCACGCCGAACTGCTGGACGAAGTCGTGGAGGCCTTCGGTTCCGGTGACGCCGCCGGTGCCTTTGCCGCCGTCGACCGCGTCATCCAGACCGGCCAGGACCCGCGTCGTTTCGTCGACGACCTGCTCGAGCGCCTGCGCGACCTGATCGTGGTGGCCGCCACCGGGGACGGCGCCGCCGGAGTGCTGCGCGGCGTCCCGGAAGACGCGCTCGAGCGCATGGGCCGGCAGGCCGGTGTCTTCGGCACCGAGCGCCTGTCTCGCACCGCCGACCTGGTGGTCGCGGCCCTCGACGACATGACCGGGGCGACGTCGCCGCGGCTGCAGCTGGAACTGCTGGTCGCGCGCGTGCTGGCGCAGACCCCGCCCGCCGGGCGTGCGCCTGTGGGTGCGGGTGTCGCGGCTCCCACCGCGGCTGCGCCTGTCGCTGCGCCTGGCGTGGCGGCGCCGACTGCGGCGCCTGCGGCCGCGCCTGCGCCTCGGCAGGAGCGCCCGGTCGCGCCTGCTGCAGCGCCTGCCCCTGCCGCCGCTGCGGCTTCCGCCGCTGCTCCTGCTGCCGCCGCTGCGCCCGCCGCGCCGCCGGCCGCCGCACCGCCGGCGACGTCCGCAGCGGCATCCGCTGCTCCCCTCACCGACACGGCACCCGCCGATCCCTCCGAGGCGCCGCCGTACGACGAAGAGGAGCACGGTCCCGACCCGACCGTGCCCGACCCCGGACCCGACGCGGCGGCCGCCGATGCCCCCGTGGTCCCGGCCGGCCCCATCACCTACGCACACGTCCGCGACGCGTGGCCCGAGATCCTCAAGCGCCTCGAGAACGTCAGCCGCACGTCGTGGCTGGTGGCCACTGTCGCCCGCGTCGCCGCGTTCGACGACGACGTGCTGACGCTGGCGTTCCAGAGCCAGGCCGACGTCACGGCGTTCAAGAAGCTGCAGGCGGGCCAGGGGCCCAGTGAAGACCTGCGCGGCGTGATCCAGCAGGTGCTCGGCATCCGCGTGAAGTACATCGCCCGCCACGACACCGACCCCACGCCGCCGCCCGCCGGCGCCGTTCCGCCGGGTCCGCCGTCGGCCGGCCCCGAAGGATCCGGACCCGCCCCGAGCGGTCCCCGCGACGGTGGGGGCTCCGGTGGCTCGCGGGTCCCGTCCGCCGGTCCGGCCGCACCCGCACCGGCATCCGCGTCGGCGCCCGTCACGCAGTGGGCGGTCGCGGCTATTCCCGCCGACGACCCCACCGTGCCGGTGGCTCCCGCCCAGTTCGCCGTCGACGACGAGCCCGAAGATGCCGCCGCCCGAGCACGCGTGGCCACACTCGCGCCGGTGCGCGAGGGTGACGTGCTGCCGGCGGATGTCGTCGCGCCCCCGGAGCCCGAAGACGACGAGCCGGACGTCCCCGATGTCCCCGTCGACGTGCCCGTGCCGCCGGTGGTCGTCACGAGCCGTCCGATCGCGACGCGCGGGGGAGTGGAGCGCTACGGCGAGCCGGTCGTGCGCCAGATGCTCGGCGCCACTTTCGTGCGCGAAGAGCCGTACACCCCGCCGACGAGGTTCAACTAAGCCATGTACGACGGCATCGTCCAGGATCTGATCGACGAGTTCGGGCGCCTGCCCGGCATCGGTCCGAAGTCTGCCCAGCGCATCACCTTCCACATCCTGCAGACCCCCAACTTCGACGTCGCGCGGCTGGCGTCGCTGCTGAGCGATATCCGCGAGCGGGTGCGCTTCTGCGAGGTCTGCGGCAACGTCTCCGAGCAGAACCGGTGCGGCATCTGCCGCGACCCGCGGCGCGATCCCACCCTCATCTGCGTCGTCGAGGATGCCAAGGATGTGTCGGCCATCGAGCGCACCCGCGAGTTCCGCGGGCTCTACCACGTGCTCGGCGGCTCGATCAGCCCCATCGCCGGCATCGGACCCGACGACCTGCGCATCACGCAGCTCATGCAACGCCTGGCAGACGGCACCGTGCAGGAGGTGATCCTGGCCACGAACCCCAACCTCGAGGGCGAGGCCACCGCGACCTACCTCAGTCGCCTGCTGCACACGCTGGAGATCAGCGTCACCCGTCTCGCATCGGGCTTGCCCGTCGGCGGAGACCTCGAGTACGCCGATGAGGTGACCCTGGGGCGCGCGTTCGAGGGTCGCCGCTCGATGTGAACCACACCGGGCGCCACATCGGCGCCCGGGGATGGCTGCTCTACGCCGTCGAGTCCTAGTCGCCGGCATCCATCGTCGCCGGATGCCGCGCCCGCCGCGTGCCGAGCGTAGGAGATGTGCCCGGCGTAGGACGTTTCCGCGGTGATCGGTCCTACCGTCGCTACATCTCCTACGCTCGCGACGCCCGGGCGCCGTCACATGGCAGAGCGGGAATGGCGGGATCCATAGAATGGAGCGTCGGGCGCGCGTGCGCCACCATCCCTTGGAGCTTTCCCTATGGCGTTGATCGTGCAGAAGTACGGCGGCTCATCGGTCGCCGACGCGGAGAGCATCAAGCGCGTCGCCAAGCGCATCGTCGACGCGCGCCGCGCCGGCCACGAAGTGGTCGTCGCCGTCAGCGCGATGGGCGACACCACCGACGAACTGCTCGACCTCGCCCACGAGGTCGCCCCCATGCCGGCACCCCGCGAGCTGGACATGCTGCTCTCCAGCGGTGAGCGCATCTCGATGGCGCTGCTGGCGATGGCGATCCATTCGATGGGGTTCGAGGCGCGCTCGTTCACCGGCAGCCAGGCGGGCATGATCACGGATGCCACGCACGGCGCGGCCCGCATCGTCGATGTGACCCCGGTGCGGCTGCGGGAAGCGCTCGACGAGGGCGCGATCGTCATCGTCGCCGGGTTCCAGGGGTTCAACCGCGACACCCGCGACATCACCACGCTCGGCCGCGGCGGCTCCGACACCACCGCCGTCGCCCTCGCCGCTGCGCTCAACGCCGACGTGTGCGAGATCTACAGCGACGTCGAGGGCGTCTTCACCGCCGATCCGCGCGTGGTGCCCAAGGCCCAGAAGCTCAGCGTCGTCAGCAGCGAAGAGATGCTCGAGATGGCCGCCAACGGCGCCAAGGTGCTGTATATCCGTGCGGTGGAATACGCCCGCCGCCACGGCGTCATGATCCACGCAAGGTCGACGTTCTCGTCGGGCGTCGGCACCTATGTGCTTGCGCCCGGGATGAGCATGCCGGACAGCGAAGAGGGAGCAGAGATGGAAGAGCCGATCGTCGCGGGAGTCGCAACCGACCTCGGGCAGGCCAAGGTCACCGTCACCGGCGTTCCCGACGTGCCTGGCAAGGCCGCCGAGATCTTCAAGGTCGTCGCCCGGTCCGGCGCCAACGTCGACATGATCGTGCAGAACGTGTCGGCGGCCACCACCGGTCGCACCGATATCTCCTTCACGCTACCCAAGAGCGACGCCGCCACCGCGCTGCGTGCCCTTGCCGCTGACCAGGCCGACATCGGGTTCGAGAACCTCGTGCACGACGACCAGATCGGCAAGCTCTCGGTCGTCGGCGCCGGCATGCGCACGCACTCCGGGGTTTCGGCGACGCTGTTCGAGGCGCTGAGCACGGCGGGCATCAACATCGAGATGATCTCCACCTCGGAGATCCGCATCTCGGTCGTCGTCCGGGGCGACGACCTGGCCGCCGCGGCACGCGTCGTGCACACCGCATACGGCCTCGACGGCGACGGCGAAGCCGTCGTGCACGCCGGCACCGGGCGCTGACGCGGCATCCATCCTCTCCCCACCACAGGAAGACTCACCGACACAGGACGTTCCGGCTGGAATCGTCCTGTTCCCGGGAGTTCGCCTGCGCTGGTGACGGATGCCTCCGACCGCCCCCTGCCCGACCCCACCGGGTAGAATCGCGGCACCGCCCACTCGGGCACGACCGCACCCCGCACCCCGGCGCCACGCAAGGATCCACCATGACCCGCATCTCCGATTCAGGACTCACCGTCGCCGTCGTGGGCGCCACCGGCCAGGTCGGCACGGTCATGCGCGACATCCTGGCCGAGCGGGCCTTCCCGATCAGCGAGCTGCGGCTGCTGGCCACCAGCCGGTCCGCCGGCACGGCCGTGGAGTTCGGCGGCCACACCGTGATCATCGAAGACGTCGCCACCGCCGACCCCGCCGGCATCGACATCGCCCTGTTCTCCGCCGGCGCCACCGGCTCCCGCGCGCACGCCCCCCGGTTCGCCGCGGCCGGCGCCGTGGTCATCGACAACTCCAGCGCCTGGCGCATGGACCCCGACGTGCCGCTCGTAGTGAGCGAGGTCAACCCGCACGCCATCGCCGAGGCGACCAAGGGCATCATCGCCAACCCCAACTGCACGACCATGGCCGCGATGCCGGCGCTCAAGCCCCTCGACGCCGAGGCGGGCCTGGAGCGGCTCATCATCAGCACCTACCAGGCGGTGTCGGGCTCGGGCATCGCCGGCGCCGAAGAACTGCTCGGCCAGGTCGAGGGCGTCCTCGCGCAGGGCGACACGCTGCGCCTCGTGCACGACGGCTCGGCCGTCGACTTCCCGCAGCCGGAGAAGTACATCGCCCCCATCGCGTTCGACGTGATCCCGCTTGCCGGCTCCATCGTCGACGACGGCCTCAACGAGACCGACGAAGAGAAGAAGCTGCGCAACGAGAGCCGCAAGATCCTCGAGCTGCCGGACCTCCGCGTCGCCGGCACGTGCGTGCGCGTGCCCGTGTTCACCGGCCACTCGCTGTCGATCCACGCCGAGTTCGCCCGCGACATCACGCCGGAGCGGGCCCGCGAGATCCTGGCATCCGCCCCCGGTGTCGTCCTCGAAGAAGTCCCCACGCCGCTGCAGGCGGCGGGCAAGGATCCGGCCTTCGTCGGCCGCATCCGCGCGGACCAGTCCGCCCCCGAGGGCAAGGGTCTGGTGCTGTTCATCAGCAACGACAACCTGCGAAAGGGCGCCGCCCTCAACGCCGTGCAGATCGCCGAGATCGTCGCCGCGCGCCTCGGCGTCACCGCCTGACGCACACCGCACGCGCCGGCACGCGGCGGCATGCGGCGGCGAATGCTGGATGCCGCGCGGTCCGGTGCCCCTCGCAAGGCCAACTAGACTGGCTCATCGTGATCGAGACGTACGATGCCGTGCTGGTCGGGGGCGGAATTATGAGCGCCACCCTGGGCACCCTCCTCAAAGAACTCCAGCCAGACTGGAAGATCGTCGTCTACGAACGGCTGGGCGATGTGGCGCTGGAAAGCTCCAACGCCTGGAACAACGCAGGCACCGGACACGCCGCCCTCTGCGAGCTGAACTACATGCCCGAGGGCAAGGACGGCTCCGTCGATCCCGCCAAGGCGATCGCCATCAACGAGCAGTTCCAGCAGAGTCGGCAGCTGTGGGCGTCGCTGGTCGAACGCGGCATCCTGGATGATCCGTCGACGTTCATCAACGAGACCCCGCACATGACCTTCGTCCGCGGGGAGAAGGACGTCGCGTACCTCAAGAAGCGCTACGAGGCGCTCAAGGGACAGCCGCTGTTCGAGGGCATCCAGTACAGCGAGGACTCCCGCGTCATCCACCAGTGGGCACCGCTGCTGATGGAGCACCGCCGCAAGGGCGAACCGTTCGCGGCCACGCGCGTGCCGGCCGGTACCGACATCGACTTCGGGGCGCTCACCCGGCAGATGTTCGCCCACCTGAAGGAGCAGGGCGTCGAGGTCGTCACCAACCGCGAGGTGAAGCGTCTGAAGAAGCAGAAGGATGGCACCTGGAAGGTGTCGTTCCGCAACACCATCGGCCGCACGCCCGGAAGCATCAACGCCCGCTTCGTCTTCGTCGGCGCCGGCGGCTGGGCACTCAAGCTGCTGCAGCGCTCCGGGATCCCCGAGGCATCCGGCTACGGCGTGTTCCCCATCGGCGGGCAGTTCCTCAAGACCTCGAACCCCGCTGTCGTGGCCAAGCACAAGGCGAAGGTGTACTCGCAGGCATCCGTCGGCGCCCCTCCCATGTCGGTGCCCCACCTCGATACCCGCGTCGTCGACGGTGAGGCATCGCTGCTGTTCGGGCCGTTCGCCACGTTCAGTCCCAAGTTCCTCAAGACCGGCTCGTTCCTGGACATCATCACCCAGGTGCGCCCGGGCAACCTCTTCCCGATGATCAAGGTCGCCATCGACAACCCGTCGCTGCTGACCTACCTCGTGGGGGAGCTGGCCAAGAACCACGCGAAGAAGGTCGACAGCCTGCGCGACTTCGTGCCGACGGCCAAGGATGCCGACTGGGAGCTCATCCAGGCCGGCCAGCGTGCCCAGGTGATGAAGAAGGATCCCGACAAGGGCGGTGTGCTGCAGTTCGGCACCGAAGTGATCGCGGCCGCGGACGGCTCGATCGCGGGCCTGCTGGGCGCCTCACCCGGGGCCTCGACGGCGGCGTCGATCATGCTCGGCCTGCTGAAGGACTGCTTCCCCGACCGTGTCGACGAGTGGGAGCCGCGGCTGCGGGAGTTGATCCCCAGCTACGGCGAGACGCTCAACGCCCGACCGGATGCCGCGCGGGCGTCGATGGCCGCCACGGCCGCTGCCCTCGGCATCCACCCCTAGCGAGCCGCATGCGGCTCTGGTCCCTGCACCCGGCGCTGCTGGACCGGGCAGCCCTCGTCGCCGGCTGGCGCGAAGGGCTGCTGGCGCAGGCGGTGCTCGTGGGGGCCACGCGCGGTTACACGCGGCATCCGCAGTTGGAGCGCTTTCGTGCCCAGCCCGACCCGGAGGGCGCAATCGGACACTTCCTGGGGAGCCTGCAGGCCGAGGCGACCTCACGCGGCTACCGGTTCGATGTGACACGCATCCGGTGCGCGGATGCCGCGAATCCGGCGATCCCGGTGACCGAGGGCCAGCTGGCGTTCGAACTGGAGCACCTGCGCCGCAAGGTCACCGAACGATCGCCGGAGTGGCTCGAGCGGCTGCCCGCCGACGCGCCGGCCGCCGGCCCGTCGTTCACGGTGGTGGCCGGGCCGATCGAGACGTGGGAGCGGCCGTAGCGCGGGGTTCGGCGCCGGTTACGCGCCCCGAACCGGGGGATTGCGGGGTTCGGCGCCCGTTACGCGCCCCAAACCGGGGGATTGCGGGGTTCGGTGCCCGATACGCGCCCCGAACCGGGGGATCGCGGGGTTCGGTGCCCGTTACGCGCCCCAAACCGGGGCGTGGGGAGGAGAGGGGAGGGACGAATCACAGCGCGGCGGCCTTGCCGCGCAGCACCGCGGCCTCGCGGTCGTTCGCGGCCAGCGCCGCCGCCGTGAGCAGCTCCGACCGTGCCTCGTCGACGCGGCCGAGCCGGCGCAGCAGTTCGCCGCGGACGCTCGGCAGCAGGTGCGAGCCGCGCAGCGCACCGTCGGCCTGCAGCCGGTCCACGATCCGCAGGGCGGTCGCGGGGCCCGTGGCCATCGACACCGCCACGGCACGGTTGAGGTCCACCACGGGGCTCGGCGCGATGCGCCCGAGGGCCTCGTACAGCAGCACGATGCGGTCCCAGTCGGTCGACTCGACGCTCGGCGCCACCGCGTGGCACAGCGCGATCGCCGCCTGCAGCGCGTACGGACCCCGCCCGCCCCGGCCATCGGTCTGCGCCAGCGCCCCGCGCCCCCGCGCGATCTGCCTGCGGTCCCACAGCGTGCGATCCTGGTCGGCCAGCAGCACCGGCGTGCCGTCGCGCGCGGTGCGCGCGGCGAACCGCGACGACTGCAGCTCCATCAGCGCGACCAGGCCCCATACCTCCGGCTCCCGCGGCAACAGGCCGCTGAGGACCCGGCCGAGCCGCAGCGCCTCCTCGGCGAGCTCCTCGCGCATCCAGCGGTCGCCGCTGGTGGCGGCGTACCCCTCGGTGAAGATCAGGTAGATCACCCCGAGCACGCCGCCCAGTCGCTCCCGCCAGTCGGCGGGGTCGGGGGTCTCGAACGGGACGTGCGCGGCAGCGAGGGTCTTCTTGGCCCGCGTGATGCGCGCCTGCACGGTGGGCACCGGCACCAGCAGCGTCCGCGCGATCTCCTGCGTCGACAGTCCGCCCACGACCCGCAGCGTCAGGGCCACCTGCGATTCCCGCGACAGCACCGGGTGGCAGGCGGTGAACACCAGCCGCAGCATGTCGTCGTCGATCGGCTCCCACTCGTCGGCCGTGGTCGCCGACAGGTCGTGTGCGATCGCGCGGTAGCGCTCATCCAGCGCGCTGCGCCGCCGCCACCGGTCGATCGCGCGACGTTTGGCGACGGCGGTCAGCCATGCCCCGGGATTGCGGGGGATGCCGGCATCCGGCCACTGCTCGATCGCTTCGACCAACGCCTCCTGGGCGAGATCCTCCGCCAGCCCGACGTCGCCTGTCACCTTCGCGAGCGTCGCGATGATGCGCGCGCTCTCGATACGCCAGACGGCGTCGACTGTGCGGTGGATGTGGTCGGTCATGAGGGCACGGCGTCAGGGGGTGTCGGCGCCCACGCTGAGACCGAGTTCGTCGCGCCAGCCCTTCTCCTTCTTCACGTACTCGTTGTCCTGGTAGTCGGCGAAGTCCGAGTCGTCGGTGACGCGGCGCACTTCGATCTTGTTTCCCGGTCCCAGGGGAGCGCGCTTGGCCCACTCCACGGCTTCCTCCCGGGTGGAGGCCTGGATGATCCAGAAGCCGTTGAACAGCTCGTGCGTCTCGCCATAGGGGCCGTCGGTGACGATCGGGGCGTCGTCGGTGAATTCGACCACCGCGCCCTGCGCGGCATCCGTCAGCCCATCGCCGCCGAGGAGCACCCCGGCCTTGATCATGGACTCGTTGTAGGCGCCCATGGCGTTGATCACAGCCTCGACGTCCATGTCTTCGTAACTCTGCTCGGAGCCGCTGTTGCGCATGACCAGCATGTATTTCGACATCTTCGCGTTCCTTCGTCTCGATGGGGCTCGTTGTCGCCCTCTACTATCGCGTCGAACGGCGACCGCGGGAATCGACATCGCACGTAGAATCCACGGGTGGCCAAACTGTACTTCCGCTACGGAGCGATGAACTCCGGCAAGTCGACGGCTCTGCTGCAGGCGGCCTACAACTACGAAGAACGCGGTCAGCGCGTGCTGCTGGCCAAGCCCGCGATCGACACGAAGGGTGCCGGCGAGGTCGCCAGTCGTCTGGGGATGACCCGTCCGGTTGACTTCCTCATCGCTCCGGATGCCGATCTGCGGTCGCTGTTCCGCGAACACCGGGAGCAGGTGCGCGCCGGCGCGGCCGACGAACTGCTCCCCGAGGCGCCCACCGACGTGGCATGTCTGCTCGTGGACGAGGCGCAGTTCCTCACGCGCGAGCAGGTGGACGATCTGCTGCGCATCGTCGTGATGGACGGGGTGCCGGTGCTCGCCTACGGCATCCGCACCGACTTCCGCACCAACGCGTTCCCGGGTTCGGCGCGGCTGATGGAACTTGCCCACTCGCTCGAGGAGCTCAAGACCATCTGCCGGTGCGGGCGTAAGGCGCTCTTCAACGCCCGGCTCGTCGGCGGCCGGTTCGTCTTCGACGGTGACCAGGTGGCCATCGACGAACTCACCGCCGATCGCGTCACCTACGAGTCGATGTGCGCGGAGTGCTACCTGCGGGAATCCGGGGGCCGTCTCGACGGGTGACGCCCGGGGGTTGCATGGTCTGACCACATCGATTATCGTGGTCGGACCACCAACGAAGGGGACCGTGCCAATGACGGACACCGCACCAGCGCCCGCGCGCGCCTGGAAGGTCGTGCTCGACAAGATCGAGACCGACCTGATCGAGGGTCGCCTCGGCCCGGGGGACAGGCTTCCCTCCGAACGAGACCTCGTCGCGCAGCTCGGCGTCGGCCGCTCCAGCGTCCGTGAGGCGCTGCGAGTGCTCGAGGTGATGGGACTCATCCGCACCGGGACCGGCTCCGGGCCCTCCGCCGGCGCGATCGTCATCTCGTCCCCCACCGGTGGGATGTCGGCGCTGCTGCGGCTGCAGGTGGCCGCACAGGGCTTCCCCATCGAAGACGTCGTGGCCACCCGCCTGTTCGTCGAGGAGTGGATCGTCGGCACGCTCGCCGCGCAGTCGGACACCGACCTCGCCGTCGCGCGCGCCACCATCGACGCGATGGATGCCGAGCCGCTGCCCCCGGAGGACTTCCTCGCGCTGGACGCCCAGTTCCACTACGCCCTCGCCGCGGCATCCGGAAACACCGTCGTGGCGGCCACGATGGCCGGACTGCGCTCGTCGATCCAGGGCTACACCGCGCAGATCGCCCGCCACATCGAGGACTGGGGCACGGAGTCGCAGCGCCTTCGCGATGAGCACCACGCCATCCTCGAAGCGATCGAGGCAGGCGACGTCGAGCGCGCGCGTGCCCTCGTGCCTCTACACATTGCCGGCTACTACACCCACTGATCGCGAGAGGTCACCCCAAAATGGTCCAGCGCCAACTTCCCAAGCCAGCAGAGCTGCTCGAGCTGATGCAGTTCAAAAAGCCGCAGTTCAACGCCACCAAGCGTCGCCTCGACGGCGCCCTGACGATCGCCGATCTGCAGAAGATCGCCCACCGCCGCACCCCCAAGGCCGCCTTCGACTACACCGACGGCGCCGCCGAGGGCGAGCTGTCGCTCGCACGCGCCCGCCAGGCGTTCGAGGACATCGAGTTCCACCCCGACATCCTGCGCCCCGCCGCGCACGTAGACACCTCGGTGGAGATCCTCGGCGGCCGCTCCGCGATGCCGTTCGGCATCGCGCCGACCGGCTTCACCCGCCTCATGCAGACCGAGGGCGAGACCGCTGGCGCCGGCGCCGCGGCCGCCGCCGGCATCCCCTTCACGCTGTCGACCCTCGGCACCGCCTCGATCGAGCAGGTCGTCGCCGCCAACCCGAGCGGGCGCAACTGGTTCCAGCTGTACGTCATGCGCGACCGCGACATCTCGTACGGTCTGGTCAAGCGTGCCGCCGCGGCCGGGTTCGACACCCTCATGTTCACCGTCGACACCCCCATCGCCGGTGCCCGCTTGCGCGACAAGCGCAACGGGTTCTCGATCCCGCCGCAGCTGACCGTCGGCACGATCATCAACGCGCTGCCGCGGCCGTGGTGGTGGATCGACTTCCTCACCACCCCGAAGCTCGAGTTCGCGTCACTGTCGACCACCGGCGGCACCGTGGGCGAGCTGCTCAACGCCGCGATGGACCCGACCATCAGCTACGAGGACCTCGAGTACATCCGCAGCATCTGGCCCGGCAAGATCGTCATCAAGGGCGTGCAGAACGTCGCCGACAGCAAGCGCCTCATCGACCTCGGTGTCGACGGCATCATCCTGTCCAACCACGGTGGACGTCAGCTGGACCGGGCGCCGATCCCGTTCCACCTGCTGCCGCACGTCGTGCGTGAGGTGGGCAAGGATGCCACCGTCATGATCGACACCGGCATCATGAACGGTGCCGACATCGTGGCATCCGTCGCCCTGGGGGCGAAGTTCACCCTCATCGGTCGCGCGTACCTCTACGGCCTGATGGCCGGCGGCCGGGCAGGTGTCGACCGTGCGATCGAGATCCTCCGCACCGAGATCGAGCGGACCATGACGCTGCTGGGCGTGTCGAGCCTGGAAGAGCTGGAGCCGCGCCACGTCACGCAGCTGCAGCGCTTGACGCCGGTGGCGCAGCCCACCGACGCCGCGCGCGCCATGGCGGCGATGCAGGACTGACCCCGCACCCCCGAATGCAAGAACGGCCCTCCGCGTGGGGGCCGTTCTTGCGTTGCTTCGCTTCAGCCGTCGCGTATGTCCCTGCGGCGCCGGATGCTGGGGCGTTTGCGACGACTGAACGGTTCGCCGCCGCGCGCGCCGCGCCATCATCTCCTTCGGTCGTCTCGAATGTCCCTGCGGCGCCGGATGCCGGGGCGTTTGTGACGACTGAACCAGAGACGCTCGCATGCGCCCCGCAGGGCCCCCAGGACGCGCTGGGAGGTCTGGGTCAGACCCGGACGGGGAGGGTGGGGATCAGGGTCGTCAGGAAGGCGGCGGTGTCCTCCCAGCCCTCGACGGCCTGGCAGGCCACGCCCATGGCCAGCACCGGGTAGTCATTGCCGTCGGGGTCGAGGCGGTCGCCCACGAACAGCATGTCATCCAGGGCGATGCCGGTCTGCTCGGACAGCTGACGCATGCCGTAGGCCTTGTCGATGCCGCGGTGGGTGATGTCCACCGACGTCGACCCGCCCGATCGCACCTCGAGGTCGGGGATGCGCGCGGCCACGGCCTCGCGCAGGGCGTTTTTCTTCGCCCCGGTGGGGTCCCACGCGACCTTCACCGCGAGCGGTGCCGTCTGGCCGAGCGCCGAGAACGTGATCTGCGAGCCGCGGTCCTCGAGGATGTCACCCCAGGTCTCGCTCTCCCACAGCCCCAGTCGACGCGCCTCACCCTCGACGGCGGCGAGGGCACGGACCTTCTCGTCGTCGGTCAGCCGGTGGGCGTACACCGTCTCGACGCCGGCGTCGGTGAGTCGGTAGTACTGGGTACCGCAGGTGGGCATGAGGTGCAGCGAGGCCAGCACCGCGGCGGATGCCGCCGGCAGGTTGTCCACGACCTGCACCTGGAACTGCTGCAGCTGTCCGCCGGAGATGATCGCCACCTCGACGCGCTCGGCCAGTGCGACCAGCAGCTCGCCGATCACGGGGTCGATCGCGCTCTTGGACGGAGCGAGCGTGTCGTCCAGGTCGAACGCGATGAGGCGGGGGGTCGGCATCGGGCTGCTCCTGTCGAACGCTTCTTGAACGAAGGGCCCCACCTTGCGGCGGAGCCCTTCTGATGTCGGGGTGACAGGATTTGAACCTGCGGCCTCGTCGTCCCGAACGACGCGCGCTACCAAGCTGCGCCACACCCCGTGGCAACCCATCCAGCCTACCCGATGTGCGGGTGTGCTCCGAACCGGGTCACGAACGCGGGACCAGCGTCAGCAGCGTCGCTTCGGGCGCGCACCCGAAACGCACCGGGGCGTAGATGGAGTGTCCGATGCCGGCACTGACGTTCAGCGGCACGGTACTGCCGCCGCTGGTCCAGGTGCTCAGTCCCCGCGCCTGGTGGAGCGGGATGTCGCAGTTCGCCACGAGGGCCGAGGGTGACCCGGGGATGCGCACCTGTCCGCCGTGGGTGTGACCGGCCAGCACCAGATCGGCCCCGCGCGCGGTGAAGTCGTCCAGGATGCGCCGGTACGGGGCATGCGTGACGCCCAGCTCGAGGTCGCCGGCGGGGACGGGGGAGAGGGCGGCCGCCATCGCGTCGAGGTCGTCCCAATCGCGGTGGGCGTCGCTGACGCCATACGCACGGACGCGCAACCCGCCGGCATCCACCGTCGTCGCCTTGTTGTTCAGATCCGCCCAGCCGAGATCGTCGGTGAGGAACCTGTCCAGCGCGCCGGTGTCGAGCCGCGTGGTCTTGCGGCGGCGCTGCGAAGGTCCGCTGAAGTACCGCAGCGGGTTGCGCGGCGACGGGGCGACGAGGTCGTTGGAGCCGTGTACGAACACGCCGGGGATCCCGGCGAACGGTGCGAGGGCGATGCGGATGCCGCGGATGCCGTCGACGTGCCCGAGGTTGTCGCCGGTGTTGACCACCAGGTCGGGCTCAAGTTCGGCGAGCGAGGCGATCCATCGCTGCTTGCGGCCCTGCCACGGCGCCATATGCGCATCCGAGATATGGAGGATGCGCAGCGGCCGCGAGCCGGGGGCGAGCACGGGGAGCTCGTGACGGCGCAGTGTGTACAGGTGCCGCTCGATGCCGATGCCCCAGATCGCGGCGCCCGCGCCCACCGCTCCCACCGCCGCGAGGGCGGTGAGAGCGGCGCGCGGTGCTCGGGCGCGGTCAGCCACAGACGAGCGTGATGGTCGCGCTGCGGCCGGTCACGGTGCCGGCCGCGGGGTCGGTGCCGGTGACGGAGCGATCGTCATCATCGTCGTTGCCCGGGCCGCCGCCTCCACCGCCGTCGGTGCACGGTGTGATGGAAGAGAACCCGGCGCTGCGCAGCGCGTCGACGGCCTTGTCCATGTCCATTCCGGCCACGGTGGGCACAGCCACGCCCTGGCCGTTGCTGGGACTGATCACGATGGTGGTACCGCTGGTCACGCGCCCGGCACCGGGATTTTGCACCGTGATGGTTCCGGCGGGCTGGACCCCGTCCACTGGCTCGGTCACATCGACGTTGAAGCCGGCATCCTCCAGAGTCCTGGTGGCATCATCGACGCCCATGCCGATGACGTTCGGCAGGTCCACGTAGACGCGGCGGGTCAGGTTGTTGTCGGGCGCGGGGAACGCGTCGCCGCCGTACTTGGCGTTCGCGGCGCGCTGCATGTCGGGCCAGATCGCGTGCCGCATGCGCCATAGTGCGTAGCCGTTGGCGTAAAGACGGTGCAGCTGGGACTCACCGATCACGTTGCCGACCCAGACGACCGTGGCGACCTTGGTCGAGCTGCCGTCCATCCAGGTCTGGAACTGCTGGTGGATGCCGGTCTTGCCGATCACCGGCACACCGTCGTAGGTGCGCGAAGCGACCGCCGATCCGTTGCTCAGCACGTTCGCCAGCGTGTAGGCCGCAGTGGCGGCCACCGACTGGTCGAGCACGCGGGTGCAGGTCCTCTGGGGGATGGGCAGTTCGGCCCCGGCGGAGTCGGTGATCCGGTCGATCGCCTTCGGCTCGCAATACGTGCCGCCCGAGGCGATGGTGGCGTAGACGCCCGCCATGTCGATCGGCGCGATGTTCATCGAGCCGAGGATGTCGTACGGCGCGTTGCCGGCCTCGTATGTCTTGGTGCCATCGGCGAGGGTCACGCCCATGCGGTCGGCAAGCTGGTTGATCTCGCAGACGTTGAGCTTCTCGGCCATCGCGAAGAATCCGGTGTTGAGCGAGTCGGCGGTGAACTTGAACGGGCTGCTGGTGTAGCCGCGCGACCCCTCGAAGTTGCCGATGTCCGCACCGACGACGGTCTGCACGCCGCCGTCGCAGCCGCGGTCGATCTTGAAGTTGCGCACCGTGCCGTTGAGGGTCTCGTTGATGGAGTGGCCCTTCTCCAGCCAGTCCAGCAGCGTGAACACCTTGTAGGTCGAGCCGACGTTGAAGCCGTTGGAGCCGCCGTTGACCTTGCGGGTGTTGAAGTTGATCGCGGAGTACGCCGGATCGGCCAGCTGGTCGCTGGATTGCGAGTACAGCGTGTTCTGCGCCATCGACAGCACGCGGCCGGTGCCGACTTCGATCTGTACGCCGGTGGAGCCGAGCTCGATGCCGGTCATCGTGGCCGGAACGATCGACAGGGCCTCTTCAGCCGCGAGCTGCAGATCCAGATCCAGCGTCGTGTAGACGCGCAACCCGCCCTGGCGCAGCATCGCCTTGCGTTCGTCGGGCGTTTCTCCGAAGACCGGATCGTTCTCGATGATCGTGCGCACATAGTCGCAGAAGTAGGCCGACCCGCCGGCCATCTGGCAGCCCTGATCGGTCGGGGTGATCTGTGGCGTGATCGGCTCAGCGACGGCCGCGTCGTATTCCGCTTGGGTGATCTTGCCGTCCGCGAGCATGCGGGTGAGCACGTAATTGCGCCGGTCGAGGGTCTTCTGGAACCCGTTGGCGGCGTTGTTGGACTCGCTGTCGCGGTCGATGCGGTACCCGTTGGGCTCCTGCACCATGCCGGCGAGAGTCGCGGCCTGGGCCAGCGACAGGTTCGCGGCATCCACCCCGAAGTAGTACTTCGCTGCGGCGCCGATGCCGTAGTTCGATCCGCCGAAGTTCACGATGTTGAGGTACCCGAGAAGGATCTCGTCCTTCGTGTACGTCTTCTCCAGCTGGATCGCGAAACGCATCTCCTGCAGCTTGCGCTGCAGTCCGCCCTCGGAGATGTTGGAGTTGGTCGCCTCGGAGTAGCAGGCGTTCTTCTCGTCTACCGTCGCGGCGTTCATTTCACAACGCTGCACGAGGATGTTCTTGACGTACTGCTGGCTGATCGAGGATCCGCCGCGGTCGTCGGTGCCGCGCACGTTGGCGATCAGGGCGCTCATCGTGCCGGCGAGGTCGACGCCGCCGTGCTTGTAGAAGTTCTTGTCCTCGCTGGAGAGCACCGCGTCGTAGGCGAGGGTGCTGATCTGGTCGAACTCCAGCGGTACGCGGTTCTGGTCGTAGAACCGTGCGAGCAACTGTGGCTGGTCGCCGACGGTCGCGTAGATCTCGGTGGGCTCCATGAGTTCGTCGATCTCGAGGTAGCTGGGCATGTTCTCGAACATCGAGATCGCGTTGCCTGCTGCATACCCGGATACGGCGATTGCGGGGGTGACCGTTGCGGTGATGAGAATGCCGGCCACGGTGCTCAAGCCGACCAGGCCGAGCACTCCGCCGAGCACGCCGCTGGCCGTCCGTTTCTTATGGGGCATAGGCTGATCGTAAGCCAGAACCCTGGGCGAAGGCTCGACAGGATGCCGTGCGTCGCGCCCTGTGGTATCGGCGAAACCACCCCCGAACTGTTCAGATCCGGAGCCGCGATGACCACGTGGGAATACCTCACCACGCCCCTGTTGATCCACAATACCGCCGCAATCCTCAACAACTGGGGCAAGCAGGGCTGGGAACTGGTGCAGGTGGTGACCGGCCCGGAAGGCGGGCTTGTGGCCTACCTCAAGCGCCCCACCGGCGGTGGCTCGACCAACGCCGGGTTGGATGCCGCCGCGCAGGCGGCCCGCCAGTTCGAGCAGGAGTGACCGTGAGCGTCACGCAGCGCCTGGCCGAACTCGGCATCGACCTGCCCACCGTCGTGCCGCCGGTGGCCGCGTATGTACCGGCGAAGGTACACGGCGATCTCGTCTACACCGCCGGCCAGTTGCCGATGGTCTCCGGCGCCCTGCCGGCGACCGGAAAGGTGGGCGACGGCCATGGCCTCGTGCCCGCCGCCGATGCCGCCATCTTCGCGCGGCAGTGCGCGCTGAACGCCCTCGCGGCCGCGGCTGACGCCGTCGGCGGTGTCGACCGCATCGCCGGTGTGCTCAAGGTCACCGGCTTCGTGGCATCCGTTGCGGAATTCACCGGCCAGCCCGGGGTCATCAACGGTGCCAGCGAAGTGCTGGGCGAGATCTTCGGCGACGCCGGGCGGCACGCCCGCTCGGCCGTCGGTGTGCCGGTGCTGCCACTGGACAGCCCGGTCGAGGTCGAGGTGGTCTTCATCGTCGGCTGAGCCGGCGGCGCGCGCATTCCCCGAGTGGATGCCGGTGGGGCGGATGCCGCTCAGCGCACCTGCGCACTGATGACGCTCATGACGGCGGTATCGGCCAGCGTCGTGGTGTCGCCCACCTCGCGGCCTTCGGCCACGTCCCGCAGCAGGCGCCGCATGATCTTGCCGGAGCGTGTCTTGGGCAGCTCGCCCACGATGTACACGTCGCGGGGGCGGGCGATCGGGCCGATCTGCTCGCTCACCCAGGTACGCAGCCCGCCGGCCAAGCCGGCGGGGGAGTGCGCCGACAGGTAGCTCTGCTTGATGATGACGAACGCCACCACGGCCTGTCCGGTCGTCTCGTCGGAGGCGCCGACCACCGCCGCTTCGGCAACGGCCTCGTTCCCGACGAGGGCGGATTCGATCTCGGTCGTCGACAGCCGGTGCCCCGACACGTTCATGACGTCGTCAACGCGGCCCATCAGCCACACGTCGCCGTCGTCGTCCAGGCGTGCGCCGTCGCCGGCGAAGTAGTAGCCCTGCGTGCGGAACTTCTCCCAGTAGGTCTCGACGAACCGGTCCGGGTCGCCCCAGATGCCGCGCAGCATGCTGGGCCAGGGCTCGGTCACCACGAGCAACCCGCCGTTGCCGTTGCCGACGTGCGTGCCGTCCTCGTCGACGACGTCGATCGCGATGCCGGGAAGAGCCACCTGCGCCGAACCCGGCTTGGTCTCGGTCACTCCCGGCAGCGCCGAGATCATGATCGCGCCGGTCTCGGTCTGCCACCACGTGTCCACGATCGGGGTGGTCTTGCCGCCGATGATCTTGCGGTACCACATCCACGCCTCGGGGTTGATGGGTTCCCCCACCGAGCCGAGCAGCCGCAGCGATGACAGATCGAAGCGCTGCGGCACCTCGCGCCCGATCTTCATGAACGACCGGATCGCGGTGGGGGCGGTGTAGAGGATCGACACCTTGTACTTCTCGACGATCTCCCACCAGCGGCCCGGATGCGGCATGTCGGGGGTGCCTTCGTAAAGCACCTGCGTCGCGCCGTTGGACAGCGGCCCGTACACGACGTAGCTGTGCCCGGTCACCCAGCCGATGTCGGCCGTGCACCAGAACACGTCGGTTTCGGGGTGCAGGTCGTGCACCACTTTGTTCGTGAAGGTCGTCTGCGTGAGGTACCCGCCAGAGGTGTGCAGGATGCCTTTGGGCTTACCCGTCGTCCCCGACGTGTACAGGATGAACAGCGGGTTCTCGGCGGGGAACGGCTGCGCCGTGTGGTCGGCCGAGGCCGCGGGCACGACGTCGTGCCACCACAGGTCGCGGCCCTCGGTCCACTCCACCTCGTTGCCGCCGCGACGGACCACCAGCACGTGCTCGACGGTCTCTTGGGCGCCGCTGCCGTTGCGTCCGGCCAGGGCGAGATCCACCGCGGTCTTCAGCGGTGACACCTTTCCCTTGCGGTACCCGCCGTCGGCGGTGATCACGAGCTTCGCGCCGGCGTCGTCGATGCGGGTGCGCAGGCTGTCGGCGGAGAACCCCCCGAACACCACCGAGTGGACGGCGCCGACGCGGGCGACGGCGAGCATGGCCGCCACCGCCTCGGGGATCATCGGCAGGTAGATCGCGACGCGGTCACCGGCGACCACGCCGAGGTCGGTGAACACGTTGGCGAGGCGTTTGACCTCGTCGGTGAGCTCGGCGTACGTGACGCGGCGCTCGTCGCCCGGCTCGCCCTCCCACAACAGCGCCACCCGGTCGCCGTTGCCCGCTTCGACGTGACGGTCGAGGCAGTTGTATGCCACGTTCAGCTCGCCGTCGGCGAACCAGGTCGCAAACGGCGGGTTCGACCAGTCGAGCACCTGCGTGAATGGGGTGTCCCAGTGCAGCAGCTCGCGGGCCTGGGTCGCCCAGAACCCCTCCCGGTCGCCCGCGGCCTGCTCGTACAGCTCGGCGGTCGCCACGGCGTTGGCCGCGAAATCCTCGGCCGGAGCGAACCGGCGGGTCTCGTTCAGCAGGTGGTCGATCTGGCTGCTCATGTCGGCGCGCTCCTTTGCGGGTCGGCGATGACGGGTCTTCGGTCATCGCGGGTCACTCTATGCAGCGACGCGGCGCGGTCACTACCGCCGATAGTGGGTGGCGCGCGCCGCGACGAGACGAATCTGCTTTGACACGGCGCGCATATTTGGTGCGGCGCGTAGAGGTTTGTATGCTCGGGCCCAGCCGAATTCAAATTCTGGCATATGCAACGCCCGTCCTCCCCCCGGACGGTGTTCGTTGCCCTGGCGGCATCCCATTCCCCCCATGGGATGCCGCCACTCTTCTGCCCGGCGAGTCCACCGGTCGGTTCCGTCGCGGCAGGGGAGTCGACCCTGTTCGTCCCCGTGCCGCGCGCGCGCCTTGATTCCTCCTGCTCGTTTTACCGAGGTGGCGGTCCGGCCGGAGCGCCGGGCGGCGGGGGCGGAACCGGGAAGGGATCGAGCTGCGAGCTGAACGTCGTCCGCATCCGGGCCACGTCATCGAGGATGCTGGTGAGCACGACGCCCGGGCGCAGCAACTGGCCGCGCGCCAGACCAATGCCTCCCGGGGTGCCCATGAAGATGAGGTCGCCGGGCAGCAGCTCGACCGTCTCGGACAGCCGGGCGATCACCTCCGGAACGCCGTACACAAGCTCCCCGGTCGAGGCCGCCTGCACGGTCAGTACCCCGTCCACCCCCGGTCCTTCCAGGGTGGCGCTATAGGGGATGTCGTCTGGGTCGTCGAATTCGTCCGGCGTAACGAGGTACGGGCCGAACGGACCCGCGCCTGCGAAGGACTTGGCCATGCTGAACTGCTGAGGCACGGAAGCGTGCAGCATCCGGTCCCGGTCGCTGAGGTCCTGACCGACGCAGACCCCCGCCACGTGGTCCCACGCCTCGTCGGCGGGATGCCCCGACCGCCACGGCCGACGGCCACCACGACCGCGGTCTCGTAGTCCACCATCGGCCCGCCGAGCGACACGTCCTCGAACGGGCCGGTCAGTGACGAGCGGAACTTCGTCAGCACGATGAGCTCTTCCGGGATGCTCATGCCGGGCAGCGCTGCGCCGTCGGGGTGGTTCGTCATGAGCGTGAACACCTGCGCGGGCCGCGGCACCGGCGCGAGCAGGCCGGTCTCGTCGAACGGCTCGCTGGCGGCAGAGTGGCGGAGCCCGCCCAGGAAGCGAAGTCCGGCCACGCCGCAAGCACGTCCATGGGATCCGGTCCGAAGCGACCGTCGCTCGCGACGGCGACGTCGACGGCACGGTCGCCGTCGATGACCACGGCGCGGCCACCAAGGTTGCCTACGCGCATGTCAGTCCTCCGACCGCGCGACGCCGAAGCGCACGCCAGGGGCGGCTGAGGCGGGCCGAGTGGCGCTGCCCCAGATGCCGGACTTGCCCGGGCTCAGGATGCCGTTCGGGTCGAGGGCATTCTTGATGCGCTCGTAGAGCTCCGCCCTGGTTCCGCCGGCGAAGTCCTGCTCGGCGAGCACCTGGTCCATGAACAGCGTGCCGGCGCGATACTCGGTCCAGCCGCGCTGCGCGCACTCGTGAATGAGATCGGACACCAGCGCAACCGACACCGCGTTGTCGATATCCGCACCGCGGTTCGGAAGCATCGGCATCCCCTTGAGCGGCACCGGCGGGATCACGACGAGCGAGCGCGCGGAGTGCATGTGGAACCCGGGCGGCATACCTCCCACGCGACCGTGTCGCTCGAACACCTCGTTGATGAGGTTCCATACCTCGACGTATGCCTCTCCAATGTTCGGAATGACCGGGGCGATGAACAGGCCGTAGTGCGCGTTCTCCCAGTCTGGTTCCTCGAGGTCGGTCGGAAGCCCCGCGGCCATCCGCGCGTTCGCATTCCACATCGTGTAGTCGTAGGGCGCCTCGTACACCGCGGTGTCGTACGTGAGTCCATCGATGCCCTGGAGCGCCGCGAGCGTCGCCTCCCACTTTGCGTCGATGACGGAGCGGGGGCCGTGCCAGCCGAGGCGAGAGCGCAGGCGCTGAGGTGGTGGGCCGGCCGGAGCAGCGTCGTGGGGCGGGGCCATATCACCCGGCGCGCTGGCGGGGAAGTCCGGTCCGCTACTGACCCCATTCTCGAGGATGCGGCGCCGACGCAGGTCGCCGAGGATGTCCATGAACTCCGCCATCCGGCTGAAGTCCTCGAGGTACAGCTCGGAGTGGCGGAATGCCGCCGGCTCGGGGCTCAGCCAGAATCCGGCCTTCGTCACGATCCCGAAGTTCGACTGCGAGAACAGTCCATCAACGATCGGGCCGTAGCCGTACTTGTTCTCGTGCCACACGGTCGAGCCGTCCATCGACCCGGACCCGGTGCGCACCAGCGTGCCGTCGGCGAGGACGACCTCGAGCCCGCACAACGACTCGAAGCGCTCGGACATGATGTCGTAGCCGATCCCGCGCTCCAGCGCGTTGCCGATGATGCTCGAGTACGGGGACGACGTCGTGCCCGGCCACAGCTTCAGGCCGCGCCGCTCGATCTCTGCGAGCAGCTCACCGGTGGCCACCCCGGGCTCCACGACAGCGTAGGCGCGCTTCTCGTCGATCTCCAGGATGCGGTTCATGCGCTGCAGGTTGAGCGCGACATCCCCGCGACGAACCGGCGCCGGCCCGCCGTAGCCGAAGTTGCGGCCCCGCGAACTCGTCCACAGCGCCACGCCGGTCTCGTTGGCCAGCCGCACGATTGCCTGCACCTCCTCCGTAGAGGCGGGGCGCACGGCCCCGCCCGGGCGGGGCTCGTGCTCGGTCTCGTAGTAGGCGCCGAACCGGTCGCGCAGGGTGTCCAGCCGTTCGTCGTCCGACGCGTACACGTGCGCTTCGCCGACGATTTCGCGCGCACGGTCGAGGAAGAGGTGAAGCTGAGGTGATGTCATCGTGTTCTCCAAGATGTCTGAGATTGCATGCTCGCCCCTATCGACGCCGGGGACGCTGACCAGTTACGAACTTGAGCGCGCTGACGACGCCCACCGCTTGGGCAGGGTCATCCCACGAACCGGTCTCCCGCATGCTCAGCCGGTCACCCCGCCCTCGGTCAGCCCCGCCAGGACCCGGCGCTGCAAGAAGATGTAGGCGATGAGAAGCGGCACGCTCGTGAGCACGACGTTCGCGAAAACGAGGTTCCACCGGACGCCGTAAGTCCCCGAGTTGGCGAACTGGTACAGCGCGAGCGGCAAAGTCGCCGATTCGCTCCCCTGCAGCAGGAACAGCGCGAAGAAGAAGTCGTTCCATACCGAGATCACCAGTAGCACCGCCGCGGTGAACAGCACAGGTGCGAGCAACGGCAGGACGACGTGCCAGTAGATCTGCCAGCGGTTCGCGCCGTCGATCTGCGCGGCCTCCTCATAGCTGGTCGGGAGGGCCTGAACGAACCCCGTCGCGATGAAGACCACCACCCCCAGCCTGGTTCCGATGATCGTGAGCGCGTAGCCCGGCATCGATCCGGTTCAAACCCACCTGCGTAACTCGATGGTGTTGCCGGAGTGCTCCTCGTACGCCTTGTAGAGGTTCAGCAGCGCGTCGCTGTCGGCGGTGATGTGCCACATCGTCAGCGTCACGCCGGTGGGCACCTCGCTGGCACCAGCGGTCCCGCCAGAGGAGCACGCCGCCAGGGACAGGGTTACAGCGGCCGCGGCGACAATGCCGGGGGCGCAGCGAAGTTTCTTTTTCGTCATGTGATCGCACCTTGCGCAGGATTCGGGTAAGCGTCCCGGCCGCGACCGACCGGATTGCTCCGTCTACTTTGACGAGCGGAGAAAGTGAACAACTTCGTTCAGTGGGAAACTATCGTAAGAATCAACAAGATATCAAAGTGGCGGAAAACGCGGGAACCGTCACCCTCCTCGCCCCCCGTTGGGACAGCAGGAGAAGTGTACGAGACGGTTCTGTTGAACGTCGCAAACGGCCGCGGGGCCGACGTGCGGTCTCACTGCGGTCGACGAAGATCGTCCGCAGCCCCCGTGTCAGCTCCGTGACCACGGCCGCGATCGCCCTCAATAATGCGAAGCTGTCGGCGGGTGTTGTCGAATTGTTGTCACGGCGCGCGGGCGAGGTCCGCCGCCACGCGGCGCGCTCGTTTGGTCGGCGCGTGCGGTGTTTGTAAGCTCGATCCGAGCCGATTTCTTTCGGCATTCGCAGCGCCCGTCCTCCCCCCGGACGGTGTTCGTTGTCAGGGCGGCATCCCATCCCCCCATGGGATGCCGCCCATCCTTGTTCCCGCCTCCTCCCAGGGCGGCTGCAGCCGGCGTTCGTCCACCGATCGCCCGGTGGGCACTCCGCCGCGTCCTGGACACGGCCTACCGTCGGTGCATGACCAGCACGTTCGTCGTCGTCCCGCGCCGCGCAGCGGCGGTGACCCCCACGGCTGAGGTGTCAGCCCTCGTCGGCGTCGAGCCCCGACCGACGACCCTCTCGGATCCGTTGCTGCGCCCGCCCGCCGCCGTGGCCGCACCCCGCCAAGTGCTCGCTCGCAAGCTGCCCACCGATACCGCGCTGGCACCGCTCGCGCCCTACCTGGCCGACCCGGCGGTCACCGACGTGTTCGTCAACGGTGCCGAGGGGCTCTTCGTCGACCGCGGTCACGGCGCCCAGCCGGTGCTCGCGTGGCGGGCGGACGAGGCGGACGTCCGAGCGCTCGCCGTCGACCTCATCGCGCTCGGCGGGCGTCATCTCGATGACGCGACGCCCTGCGTCGACGTGCAACTGGCCGGCGGCATCAGGGTGCACGCCGTGCTGCCGCCGGTGTCGCGGGGCGGCACCATGATCTCGGTGCGAGCGCCCGCCGCCGAGGTCCCCGACCTCGACGCGCTGCAGACCCGCGGCATGTTCGGCATCCGCACCCGGGAGCTGCTCGAGGCGGTCGTCGACGAGCGCGTCAACGTGCTGATCACCGGTGCCACCGGGGCGGGAAAGACGACCCTGCTTGCGGCCCTGCTCGGCCGGGTGCCGTCCACCGAGCGGATCGTCACGATCGAGGACGTCGCCGAGCTGCGTCTGCGGCATCCGCATCACGTGCGCTTGGAGGCACGTCAACCGAACCTCGAGGGTGCCGGTTCCGTCTCCCTGGCGCGGCTGGTGCGCGAGGCGCTGCGGATGCGTCCCGATCGTCTCGTGGTGGGGGAGTGCCGCGGCGAAGAGGTGCGGGAGTTGCTCACCGCGCTCAACACCGGCCACCACGGCGGGGCCGGCACGCTGCACGCCGGCGGCATCGACGACGTGCCCGCCCGGCTGGAGGCTCTGGGCGCGCTTGCCGGGATGGATGAGCGCGCGGTCGCACGGCAGGTCGTCAGTGCGATCGGCTGCATCGTGCACGTGGCGCGCGGGGCGGACGGGGCGCGCAAGGTCGCGGGGATGGCGTGGCCCGTGCTGTCCGGCGGGGCGTTGTCGCTCGAGGCGGTGCCGCGGTGATCGGCTGGCGCCCGCGAACTCCGGATGCGAATGCCGCGGCGATCCGCCGACGCCGACGCCCGCAAGCCCCCGATGCGGATGCCGCGGCGACCACCGTGCTGCAGCTTGCGGTGCTGCTGCAGGCCGGGATCACACCGGACCGTGCCTGGCAGCACCTCGCCTCGTCCGGAAACGCCACGGCGGCGGGCGTGTGCGCGCGGGTCGCGGAGGGTGCGGCGCTGCCGGCAGCCATCGCGGGGGCCGATGGCACCTGGCGCCACGTCGCCGACGCCTGGTCGGTGGCGACGACCGTCGGGGCCCCGCTGGCCGTGAGCCTGCGGGCGGTCGCCGAAGCGCTGCGCGATGCCCAGGCGGCCGCCGACGACGTGCGGGTCGCGCTCGCCGAGCCGATCGCGACGGCACGACTCATCGCCTGGCTGCCGCTGGTCGCGGTCGCCCTCGGCGCAGCGCTCGGCTTCAACGCCGTGGGCGTCGTCTTCACCCAGCCGCTGGGCACGGTAGCGGTCGTGGCGGGCGCCCTGCTCATGTTCGCCGCGCGCGGGTGGACCGCCCGGCTGATCGCACGCGCGCAGCCGCCCCCGGGAGTTCCCGGCTTGGATGCCGAACTGCTCGCCGTCGCCCTCGCCGGCGGCGTCTCGATTCCCCGCGCCCGAGATCTCGTCACTGCGACCGGCATGCAAGAGCACCCGCGCACCGTCGCCGTGCTCGACCTCTCCCGCACGGCCGGCGCGCCCGCGGTCGAGCTGCTGCGCGCCGACGCCGCCCACGCCCGCCACCGTTCGCGCGTCGAGGGGCGGCTGCGCGCGGCGCGCCTGTCGTCACGCCTGCTGCTGCCGCTCGGCGTCTGCACGCTCCCCGCCTTCCTCCTGCTCGGGGTGGCGCCCATGCTCCTCGGCGTGCTCGCGACGACGCCGCTCACTCTCTGACCCGTGCCCGAACCACCTCACGACAAGGAGAATCATGACGAGAACGACACCCGACCCCCTGCCCGGCCTCACCCGCCGCCGCGCGGCCCGGCTACTGAAAGAGGACTCCGGCGCCGCCACCGCCGAGTATGCGATCGCGACGATGGCCGCCGTTGCGTTCGCCGGGCTGCTGGTGATCATCATGCGTTCGGACGAAGTGCGCGGCATCCTCACCGATCTCATCCGCCGAGCCCTCACCGTCGCCTGATGAGCAGCCGCCGGTGGGACGATCGCGGCTCGGCCGCCGCCGAGTTCGCGGTCGCCCTGCCGGCGGTGATCATCGTGTTCCTGCTGTTCGCCGGGGCGCTGACCGCCTCGGGGCGCCAGGTCAGACTCGAGCAGGGCGCGGCGCAGGGCGCGCGCCTCGCGGCGCGGGGCGAAGCCGACGGGCGCGTGCAGGATGCCGTGTCGCGCGCGGTCACCGGTGCCGCCGCCACCATCGGATCCGACGGCGACCTCGTGTGCGTCACCGCGACCGCGCCGACGGGCCTGCCGTTGCCGCTCGGCGACCTGCGCGCGACGGCGTGCGCCGTGGGGGAGGGGCGCTGATGCCCGGTACAGTCGCCACTGTCGGCGTGCTCGCGGCCGGCGTGCTGTTCGGCGCGTCGCTGTTGAGCGTCGGAACCGCGGCGGCGTGGAGCCAGCGGCTGGCGGGAGCGGCCGATGCCGCCGCGCTCGCCGCCGCCGACGCGGCATCCGGCGCCCTCGCCGGCGTGCCCTGTGAACGTGCCGCGCAGGTCGGCGCCACCGTGGGGGCAGAGGTGATCGCGTGCGAACTCGACGGCCTCGTGGCCACCGTCACCCTCGGTGCGACGTACGGCGTGCTGCCCGTCTCGGCGGCGGCGCGCGCAGGTCCGCCTCCCGCTGCGCCGTGACGCGCAGTGACGGACGTCACGGATTTTTCATAGCAGCTTCCAAATTGAGCCGCGAACGTCGCAGTGGTTATCCTGTCGCCGCGACTCTAGCGGTGGTCCCGACCGTCAGCTTCATTCGTCCGGGCCACCGATGGGTATGCGGCGTGGTCATTCCGCCGCATTGCCACGCAAGTCGGAAGGCAATCATGAACTCACACCTCTCTTCCCCCGCCCGTTCCCGCCACCGCAAACACGGTCTGCTCGCGCTTGTGGGCACACTCGCCGCCGCAGCCTTGGTGGTGACGCCGTTGACGGCCGCACAAGCGAGCGTCGACGACGGGACCCCGGTGGCCGACGCCAGAATTGGACCGAACACCGAGATCGTCACCAAGGCCCCCGCCGAGGGACTGCGGACCACGGTCTATCTGCCACCCACGGCCATCGTGCCCGACCCCGCAACCCCGTATCCGGACGATGCAGCGGCGGACTTCACCTCGCAGTACGGGTTCATCGGCATCATCACCACCACGTCGGTCGGTGACCCGTCCCTGATCGGCGAGATGTACTGCATCTCCGTGCGCACTCCCGCCGCCGCAGGCATCAGCTACCAGTCGGGGACGTGGTCCGAGGCCAACGTGCCGAACATCGGTTACGTCACCTACCTCCTCAACAACTACTTCCCGGCGGTCGCTGCGCCGGCGGGGCTGACGCCCGACCAGCAGGCGGCCGCCGTCCAGGCGGCGATCTGGTACTTCACGGACGGGGTGGTGCTGGGCGCCGATTCGCCTGTTCGCGCTGCCACCGAGGCGATGATCGCGGCCGCCCAGGCCAACGGGCCGGTCACCGAGCCGGCGGCGCCCGAGGTGGCGATCAACCCGGCATCCGTCTCTGCACCCGTGGGGAGCGTGGCAGGCCCCTACGTCGTCACGGCCGAGGGCGCCGCGGCGGTGACCGTGAGCGTGCCGGACGGCTACACGATGTACAGCGACGCCGCCGCCACGACGCCGATCCCGAACGCGAGCAGCGTCCCACTCCCATCGGGGACAACATCCATCTGGATCACCGGGCCAGGGGCGACGGACGTGGAAACCGTCCTCAATGCCCGAGCCACCGTGACGGTGCAGCGCGGCAACATCTACCTCTACGACGGCGACACCCCGTTGTACAGCACCGCGCAGCCGCTGATCCTCGCCGACACGACGCAGTTGGATGCCGTCGCGACGGCGATGACGGAGTTCTTCACCGCCCGGGAGCTCACCGTCAACAAGGCATATGCCGGCGGCGCGGTGGGTCAGCAGGGCGCGGCCCAGCTCGTGATCGACTGCGGCGAGGGCTACACGTTCACGCAGGACATCCCTGCAGGGACCAGCGCGACCCAGACCTATAGGTTCCCCGGCATCCCGGTCGGCAACACCTGCACGGTCACAGAGCCGGCCACCGGCGCCACCACCGAGGTGGGCGTCACCACCGACGCGCCGCAGACGGGCACGATGGTGGAGGCGGGTCTGGCGCTGACGGTGACGAACACCGTCGAGCTCAACCCCGGCTCGCTCAACGTGGTCAAGGTCATCAACGGCACGGGAGCCGGGCAGCAGTCCACCATCTCCCTGTCGGTGATCTGCGAGAACGGGTTGGCCGAGACCTTCGACATCCCCGCCGGCGCGGTCGCCGGGGAGTATGCGCGGACGTTCGGCGACCTGCCCGCCGGCACGGAGTGCACCGTCGCGGAGCGGGAGGCCGGTGGCAACAGCTCGGTGAGCGTGGTCGCTGACGACCCGGTGACGGTGACGATCGCGCCGGGGGCGATCACGGATGCCAGGCTGATCAACACCGTGCAGCCGGCGCAGAGCACCCCGAGCGGTGGCGGGCAGAGCACCCCGAGCGGTGGCGGGCAGAGCACCCCGAGCGGTGGCGGGCAGAGCACCCCGAGCGGTGGCGGGCAGAGCACCCCGAGCGGTGGCGGGCAGAGCACCCCGAGCGGTGGCGCGGAGGGAACCCCGAGCGGTGGCGCGGAGGGAACCCCGAGCGGTGGCGCGCCCGGCACCCCGAGCGGGGGCGCGGAGACCACCGCGACCGGGGGCGCGCTGGCGATGTCGGGAGGCGACGCGCCGATGCCGTTGCTGGGGCTGGCTGCGGGCGTGATCGGTCTCGGTGTGCTGCTGATGGTGGCCGTCCAGGCGAACCGTCGCAACGCCGAATGAGATGAGGGTGGGGCGGATGCCGAGGCATCCGCCAGTCCGCCGCACTGCGAAGAATTCGGAAGGCAATCATGAACTCACCATTCTCTTCCCCCACCCGTTCCCGCCACCGCAAACACGGTCTGCTCGCGCTTGTGGGCACATTCGCCGCGGCAGCCTTGGTGGCGACGCCGTTGACGGCCGCACAAGCGAGCATCGACGACGCGACCCCGGTGGCCGATGCCGGGAGGGGATCGAACACCGAGATCGTCACCACGGGCATCGACGAGGGATTGCGGACCACGGGCTATCTGCCCCCCACGGCCATCGTGCCCGATCCCGCAACCCCGTATCCGGACGGCCCACCGGCGGACTACACCTCACGGTCGGGGTTCATCGGCATCATCACCACGAAGTCGGTCGATGACCCGTCCAGCACCCGCGAGATGTACTGCATCGCCGCACGCACTCCCACCGCCGTCGACATCGGCTACCAGTCGGGGACGTGGTCGGAGGCCAATGTGCCGAACATCGGTTACGTCACCTACCTCCTCAACAACTACTTCCCGGCGGTCGATGCGCCGGCAGAGCTGACGCCCGACCAGCAGGCGGCCGCCACCCAGGCGGCGATCTGGTACTTCACGGACGGGCTGGTGCTGGGCGCGGAGTCGCCTGTGGTTCGCGCTGCCACCGCGGCGATGATCGCGGACGCCCAGGCCAACGGGCCGGTCACCGAGCCGGCGGCCGAGGTGGCGATCAACCCGGCATTCGTCTCCGCACCCGCGAAGAGCGTGGCAGGCCCCTACGTCGTCACGGTCGAGGGTGCTGAGGCGGTGACCGTGAGCGTGCCGGACGACTACACGATGTACAGCGACTCCGCCGCCACGACGCCGATCGCGAACGGGAGCAGCGTCCCGTCGGAGACATCCATCTGGATCACCGGGCCAGGGGTGCCGGGCGTGGAAACCGTCCTGACCGCCCGAGCCACCGTGACGGTGCAGCGAGGCAGCATCTACCTCTACGACGGCAACACCCCGTCGTACAGCGAGGCGCAGCCGCTGGTCCTCGCCGACACGACGCAGCGGGAGGCCGTCGCGACGGCGACGACGGAGTTCTTCGAGCTCAATCCCGGCGCACTCAACGTCGTCAAGGTCATCAACGGCACGGGAGCCGGCCAGCAGTCCGCCATCTCCCTGTCGGTGATCTGCGAGAACGGGTTGGCCGAGACCTTCGACATCGCGGCCGGCGCGGCCGCGGGGGAGTACGCGCGGACGTTCGGCGACCTGCCCGCCGGCACGGAGTGCACCGTCGCGGAGCGGGAGTCGGGCGATAACAGCTCGGTGAGCGTGGTCGCTGACGACCCGGTGACGGTGACGATCGCGCCGGGGGCAGCCACGGAGGCCAGGCTGACCAACACAGTGGAGCCGGTGAAGGCCGTGCCCGGTGGCGCGGTGTCGATGTCAGGAGGCGACGCGCTGGCGAAGACGGGAGGCGATGCGCCGACGCCGCTGCTGGCGCTGGCAGCGGGCGTGATCGGTCTCGGAGTGCTGCTGATGGCGGCCGTCCGAGCGAAGCGCCGCAGGGCCGAGTGAGGTGAGGGTGGGGTGGATGCCGCGGTGTCCGCCCCACCCGCCACCGCGAAATGAGGGTCCTGCGCCCTGAGCGTACTCAGCATTTCCGCTGCCTGCCGGTGTGTATGGTGTGCACGGATAGAAAGGCGGCCACCGTGGCACAGGGCAAGAAGCTCGTCATCGTCGAGTCCCCGACGAAGATGAAGTCGATTCAGGGATACCTGGGCGATGACTACGAGGTGCTCAGCTCGGTGGGCCACATCCGCGATCTCGCGGATAAGAAGGACATCCCGGCGGACAAGAAGGCCGCCTACGGCAAGTACTCGATCGACGTCGACAACGACTTCGATCCGCTCTACGTCGTCAACGACCGCAAGACCAAGACGGTCGCCGAACTCAAGCGCGCACTGAAGGGTGCCGCCGAAGTGCTGCTCGCCACTGATGAGGACCGCGAGGGCGAGGCCATCGCGTGGCACCTCCTCGAGGTGCTCAAGCCCAAGGTGCCGGTCAAGCGCATGGTGTTCCACGAGATCACCAAGGACGCCATCCAGGCGGCCGCCGAGAACACCCGGGAACTGGACCACGCGCTCGTCGACGCGCAGGAGACCCGCCGGGTGCTCGACCGCCTCTACGGCTGGGACGTCTCGCCGGTGCTGTGGCGCAAGATCGGCAGTGGCCGCGAAGGGCAGGCGCTCAGCGCCGGC
This sequence comes from Microbacterium sp. zg-YB36, assembly GCF_024623575.2. Classification (NCBI taxonomy): domain Bacteria; kingdom Bacillati; phylum Actinomycetota; class Actinomycetes; order Micrococcales; family Microbacteriaceae; genus Microbacterium; species Microbacterium sp. zg-YB36. The sequence goes on along the minus strand of NZ_JANJFD020000001.1, from coordinate 1,266,464 downwards.
CGCGTGCAGTCCGCCGCGACCCGCATGGTCGTCGAGCGTGAGCGTGAGCGCATGGCGTTCGTCTCCGCGTCGTACTGGGACGTCGAGGCCACCGCCGCCAAGGACGGCGCGAGCTTCGGCACGCGCCTGGCCCGCGTCGACGGTCTGCCGCTGGCCCGCGGCACCGACTTCGACGACCGCGGTGAGCTGAAGAAGGCCGTCATCGTCTTCGATGAGAAGCAGGCGCGGGAACTGGCCGAGGCCATCGCCGCGAAAGCCACGGCATCCGTCACCTCCGTCGACTCCAAGCCCGGCACCCGCAGCCCGAAGGCGCCGTTCACGACGTCGACGATGCAGCAGGAAGCCGGCCGCAAGCTCTCGATGAGCGCGAAGCACGCCATGAGCGTTGCCCAGCGGCTCTACGAAAAGGGCTTCATCACTTATATGCGTACCGACTCGACGGCGCTGAGCACGCAGGCGATCGAGGCGGCCCGGGCGCAGGCGACGGCGCTGTACGGCGCGGCATCCGTGCCCGACAAGCCCCGCGAATACCGCAGCAAGAGCCGCAACGCCCAGGAGGCGCACGAGGCGATCCGCCCCTCCGGCGAGCAGTTCCGCACGCCGGCATCCGTGGCGGGCGAGCTCGACCGCGAGGAGGCGCGCCTGTACGACCTCATCTGGAAGCGCACTGTCGCGAGCCAGATGGCCGACGCCAAGTACGAGACCACCACGGTCGTCCTCACCGCCACCGCGGCCGGCCGCAGCGCCGAGTTCACCGCGTCGGGCACCGTTTACACGTTCAAGGGCTTCCTCGAGGCGTACGAAGAGGGCCGTGACGAGAAGCGCAGCGACGCCGACCGTGACGCCGACCAGTCGCTGCCCATCCTCGCCGTCGGCGACACCCTGTCGCTGCGCGAGGTGGAGCCCAAGGGTCACGCCACGAGCCCCAAGCCTCGCTACACCGAGGCGAGCCTGGTCAAGGCGCTGGAGGAGAAGGGCATCGGCCGTCCGTCGACCTTCGCCAGCATCATCGATGTCATCCTCGACCGCGGCTACGTCACCAAGCGCGGCCAGGCACTCGTGCCCAGCTGGCTGTCGTTCAGCGTCGTGCGTCTGCTCGAGCAGTACTTCGCCGACCTGGTCGACTACGACTTCACCGCCGCGCTGGAAGATGACCTCGACGCCATCGCCCGCGGCGAGCAGCAGCGGGTCGCGTGGCTGAAGGACTTCTACTACGGCTCCAAGGACCACGTGGGCCTGCGTCACATCGTCGACAACCTCGGCGACATCGACGCGCGCGAACTCAACTCCACGCCCATCGGCGACGTGGCCACGCTCCGCTTCGGCAAGTACGGGCCGTACCTGGAGGTCCCCGACCCCAGCGGCGACCCCGAGGCCAAGCCCCGCATCGTCAACGTCCCCGACGAGCTCGCCCCCGACGAGCTGACTCCCGCCCGCGCACAGGAGCTCATCGACGCTCCGGTGGCCGGGGACCGGGTGCTGGGGGAGAACCCCGACAACGGCAAGCTGGTCGTCGTGAAGGACGGCCGATTCGGCCCGTACGTGCAGGAAGTGGAGCCGGTCGATCCGGATGCCGCCGACGCCGAGACCGGTGTTGTCGAAGAAGCACCGAAGAAGAAGACCACGCGTAAGAAGGCGGATGCCGCCCCGAAGCCGCGCACCGCGTCGCTGTTCAAGAGCATGTCGGTCGAGACGGTCGACTTGAACACCGCGCTGAAGCTGCTCGCGCTGCCCCGCGTCGTGGGTGTGGACCCCGAAACGGGCGCCGAGATCACCGCGCAGAACGGCAGGTACGGCCCGTACCTGAAGAAGGGCACCGACTCGCGCACGCTGCAGAGCGAGGACCAGCTCTTCGACATCACCCTCGACGAGGCCCTTGCCGTGTACGCGCAGCCGAAGTACGGCGCCCGCGGCGCGTCGAGCGCGCTGAAGGAATTCGAGGCCGACCCGGTCAGCGGCAAGCCGATCAAGCTGAAGGACGGCCGCTTCGGTCCGTACGTCACCGACGGCACGACCAACGCCACCATCCCGCGCGGCGAGAACGCCGAAGAGATCACCTTCGAGCGCGCCGTCGAGCTGTTGGCCGACAAGCGCGCGAAGGGACCGGCGCCCAAGCGCGCCACCGCCCGCAAGGCTGCGCCGCGTAAGGCCGCGGCCAAGAAGTGAGCGCTGCGGGTCTCTGGGTCACGTTCGAAGGTGGCGACGGGGCCGGAAAGACCACCCAGGCCGGCCTGCTGCACGAGTGGCTGCAGGCGCAGGGGCGCACCGTCGTGCGCACCCGGGAACCGGGCGGCACCGAGGTCGGAGTGCTGGTGCGCGACATCGTGCTGCACCACCGCGGGGACATCGCGCCGCGCGCCGAGGCGCTGCTGTACGCGGCCGACCGCGCGCATCACGTCGCGACCCTCGTTCGTCCCGCGCTCGAGCGCGGCGACGTCGTGATCCAGGACCGCTACCTCGACTCCTCCGTCGCCTATCAGGGCGCCGGGCGGGTGCTGGATGCCGGTGAGGTGCGCGACCTGTCGCTGTGGGCGACCGAGGGCGCCCTGCCCGATGTCACGGTGCTGCTGGATCTGGACCCGGTCGCCGCGCGCACCCGCCTCGACGCCGACGACAAGCCGTTCGACCGGCTCGAAGCCGAGCTCACCGAGTTCCACGAGCGGGTCCGGGCCGGGTTCCTGGAGCTTGCGGCATCCGAACCCGACCGCTTCCTCGTGGTGGATGCCCTGCTGCCCGTCGACGAGATCGCCGCGCGGGTGCAGGCCCGCGTCTCGGCCGCGCTGTCCTGACCGGGCCTGTCGTGTCGATGCCCGTCGATAAGCTGGAGCCCATGGAATCCGCCCCCACCGTGCACTCATTGCCATGGGGGGAGATCTGGGGGCAGGACGAGGCGGTCGCGCAGCTGCAGGCCGCGGCATCCGATCCCGCCGCGATGACGCACGCGTGGCTCATCACCGGTCCACCCGGATCGGGCCGCTCCACCATCGCGCATGCCTTCGCCGCGCAGCTGATCGCCGACGAGGGCGAAGAGCATGTGATGCGCCAGGTGCTCGGCGGCACCCACCCCGACCTCACGACGCTGCGCACCGAGGGCGTGATCATCTCGATCAAGGACGCCCGCTCCCTCGTGGAGCGCTCCTACTTCTCGCCGTCGCTGGGCCGGTACCGCGTGATCGTGGTCGAAGACGCCGACCGCATGACCGAGCGCACCTCGAACGTGCTGCTCAAGGCGCTCGAAGAGCCACCTCCGCGCACCGTCTGGGTGCTGTGCGCGCCGAGCGACGCCGACCTGCTGCCGACGATCCGCTCGCGGGTGCGGACGCTGCGCCTGCGCGATCCCGAGATCGCTGACGTGGCGCGCCTCATCGTGCAGCGCACCGGGGTGGACGAGGCGATCGCCGAGCAGTCGGCCCGGCTCGCGCAGCGTCACATCGGCATGGCGCAGCGACTGGCGACGGATGCCGCATCGCGCGCCCGCCGCGAGCAGACCGTGCGCGCCGTGCTGAGCGTGCGCGGCGTGGGCGATGCCGTGGAGGTCGCCGGACGCATCGTGCAGGCCGCCACGGAAGACGCCAAGTCGCTCACCGCCGACCGTGACGAGGCCGAACGCGCGTCGCTGCGGCGCACGCTCGGAATCGCCGAGGGCGCCGCCGTGCCGCCGTCGGTGCGGGGGCAGATCAATGCCCTCGAGGACGAACAGAAGCGCCGCGCCACGCGCAGCCTGCGCGACGGCATCGACCGGGTGCTCACCGACCTGCAGTCGCTGTACCGTGACACCCTCATGCTGCAGTTCGGCCGCGACGGCGACCTGATCAACCGCGAACTCGAAGCCGACCTGCGCGCCCTCGCCGCGGCGTGGACCATGCAGCGCACCCTCACCGTGCTCGACCAGATCGCCGTCACCCGCACCAACCTCGAGCAGAACGCCGCGCCGGTGCTCGCGCTCGAGAGCATGCTCGTCACCGTCGCCAGCGGAAGGACCCCGTGAGCATTCGCCGCCGTCTCCTGCTCGTCACCTCATCACTCGCCGCGCTCACGCTCGCCCTCACCGGGTGCCTGTCGGCGATGATCCCCGACGAGGCCAAGCCTTCGCCGGGGCCGAGCCGTGCTCCCGTCGTCGACGGCGTCTCTGCCGAGCTGCTGCCGTTCTACGAGCAGGCCGTCGACTGGCAGCCCTGCGACGGCGTCGACGGCGGGTACTACGACTGCGCCACCGTCACCGCACCGCTGAACTGGGACGAACCAGGCGCCGGCGAGATCGACCTCGCCGTCATCCGCCGCCACTCCGACTCGGGTGAGCCCATCGCGTCGCTGCTGACCAACCCCGGCGGACCGGGAGCCAGCGGCGTCGCGCTCGTGCGTGATTCGGCGAGTTTCGCCACCGGTGAGGCGCTGCGGCAGAACTACGACGTCATCGGCTTCGACCCGCGCGGGGTGGGGGAATCCACCGCCGTGCGCTGCTTCGACGCCGCCGAGATGGACGCGTACCTGTACGACCTGCCGCAGAACCCACGCGGCTCCGTCGAATGGGAAGAAGAACTCACCGACCGCAACGCCGAGTTCGCCGAGTCCTGCGAAGCGAACAGCGACGGCATCCTCCCGTACATCACCACGATCCAGGCCGCGCACGACCTCGACCTGCTGCGCGGCGTGCTCGGTGACCACCAGCTGCATTACCTCGGCTACTCGTACGGCACGTTCCTCGGCGCCACCTACGCCAAGCTCTACCCGGAGCGGGTGGGCCGGCTGGTGCTCGACGGCGCCATCGATCCCGCCGTATCAGGGCTGGAGGTCGGCATCACCCAGGCCGTCGGTTTCGAGTCGGCACTGCGCGCGTTCATGGCCGCGTGTCTCGAGGGGCAGGACTGCCCCTTCCGCGGCACGGTCGATGATGCCATGGCCGACCTCGGCACGCTTCTGGCCAGCGTCGACGCACGCCCGTTGCAGGGCGCGGACGGCAGGCAGCTGGGAGCGGATTCGCTCATGACCGGCATCATCGCCGCGCTGTACGCGCAGGGCAGCTGGCCCTTCCTCATCGACGCGCTTGCCGACGCACTCGAGGGCAACCCCGACCTCGCGCTGCAGCTGGCCGACTTCTACAACGGGCGCCAGGGCGGGGTCTACACCGACAACTCGACCGAGGCGTTCCGGGCGTACAACTGCATGGACTACCCGGTGAGCGACGGCACCGAAGAGGCCGCCGCCGAAACGCTGCTGAACGCGCAGGCGCCGACGGTGGCGCCGTACTGGAGCGGCCCGGACTCCTGCTCCGTGTGGCCCTACCCGCCCACCGGCGTGCGCGAGCCGATCGCGGCAGAGGGTGCACCGCCGATCGTGGTGGTCGGCAGCACCAACGACCCCGCCACCCCGTACGAGTGGTCGGTGTCGCTGGCGAACCAGCTGGCCTCGGGTGTGCTCGTCACGCGCGTGGGCGAGGGACACACTGGCTACAACAAGGGCAACGCCTGTGTGGATGCCGCCGTCGAGGCGTATCTCGTGGACGGCACCGTGCCCGAGGACGGCCTGCGCTGCGAGTGATCCGCCGGTTCGCGAGCGCACTTTCGGCCATGTAAGATCGATGATCGTGCACCGCGCAAGCGGAGTACGCCACCTTAGCTCAGACGGCAGAGCGATTCACTCGTAATGAATAGGTCAAGGGTTCGATTCCCTTAGGTGGCTCGGATTGAGGCCCGGATTTCTGCGGAAGTTCGGGCCTCTTCGCTGTCTACGGGGCGCCGCGTGTAGCAAACGTGTAGCAAAACGGCCTAGATCGGGCGGTTCTCGGCACCCCCCTTGCGCCCTCGCCACCGCCGCGACCCGCTACGATCAGCCCGTGATGAAGCGAGCGGGCATTGTGGCCGGAATCCTGGGACTTGGACTACTGAGCGGGTGCGCGGCGGAGCCGGCGGACGACTTGGCCGCATGCGAGGCCGCGTACGACGAGCTGCGGGGCGCCGTGGCGGCCCTGGAGGCCGGTCAGACTGCACCCTCCGCCAGTGCCATGCGCGTACACCTGGAGGCGCTGGAAGAGTCGGCCGGTGCACTGGGTGGCATCCCCGAGCTTACGGACGTCCTGGAGCCCGTGGTGGCCAACCTGGAGGACATGGCGGCGGGTGGGCGGGCGGCACTGACCAACGGGGGCGACAGCAGCGCCCTATCGGCCGCCAGCGCCGAACTCGCCTACTCGATCACCGACCTCCAGGACCACTGCGTGGAGGTCGGTGGCGAGATCTTCACCTTCTGACAGGCACACACTGCGCCCGGAAAGGGTGCGGTCAGACAGCGCCCTTGGTCTGGACCTCCGCACCAACTCGGAGCGCCCAGTAGTCCGACATGGCCTTCTGTCCAGCGTCGTTGGGGTGAACCCCATCGTCGAACAGGGAGGCGAGTGGGGTCGCTCCGGTCGGGTCTGCCGGATCGGAAAGGACCGGGGCCCAGTCGATAACGAGCCCCGGCCAGTCGGCCGCGGACTCTCTGATCCACCTGTTGAGCGCGTGCCAGAGGTTGCGGCGGCTGTTGTTGTTGTGGGTCCGGGGGGGAACGGTGTAGCGGATCAGGGTCGCCCCTGCCGCAACCGCTGCGTCGTACATGGCGGTCAGGTTGGCGATGCTCGTGGCCGTGGGCACGTCCTGCCCAACATCGTTGGTCCCACCCATGACGTGTAGAACGTCGGGCGCAGTGGACAGGGAGGCGCCAACGCGGGCGAGCATCTGCGTGGTGTTGTTGCCCCCGACGCCGTGGTTGTGGAGACCCGAGAACGGAGAGCCGGCCAGCAGGTTGCCGCGGGTCCACCATGCCGGGTTGGCCGTGATGGAGTCCCCGAGCAGGGAAAGCACCTGGGGGGCGGACTCCGGGCCACTGACGGTGATGTGGGAAACCCATCGCCCCGTCGCCGGGTTGCACGTGAGCGTGTGCCCAGCCGCCGCTCCAGCCGCCTGCACGCCGTTCACCTCGATGGATGACCGGGTGGCGGCGTGGTCGTTGCTGATGCCGTGGTTGGCAAGGACCGTGATGGCGCTACACCAGAGCACAACCGCGTAATCGCCGGGCACGAGGAGCACGTTCCCTCCGAGGTCGGCACGCACGTTCGTGCCCGCGCTGGGGGCTGCGGTGATGGCCGACGCGCCGAGCACGTAGAGGCCGGTATGGGCGGCATTGAGGCGAGCGACGTAGACCTGATAGTTGCCGGTCCCGCCGCCGAGCCGGACGTTGACGTAGCGGACCAGGGTGGGCGAGTCCACGCGGAACACGTCCCCCAGCGCCTTGTTCGCGGTGTACCACGAGGCTCCCACACTTCCGGCGAGCATTGACGCGGGCGGGACGAAGTGGCTTCCCCCGGCCGCGGGGATGATGTCAGCCACTCGTGCTGCAACCTTGCCCGTGACAAACGTGGCGTTTAGGTTCGGTTCCGACAGCCGCCCGGTCTCCACGACGGCAGCGGTTTCCGCAACGACTTCCGAGGTCGCATCGACGGCCTGGTTGATCGTCTGGATGGCGACGTTCAGCTTCGTGTCGTAGGGCTTTTCGCCGCGTGTCGGCAGGCTGATATCAGGCATGGGTTACCATCCGTATCCGGTGGGTTCCGGGGTTACCGGAAGGGCGGGCGAGGGAAGCGAGGGGAGCGGCGCAACCGGCCACGGCGTGGCTTCAGGGCGACTGAAGGTGCGGCCTGCTCGGCCGCCGAACGGCACGATCTGGAAGAAGTCGCTGCCGCCCTCCAACTCATCCGCGCGGGCGTAGAAGTTCTTGGCGATCAGCAGGAAGTCGGAGCCCCGCTTGCTGGTGTTCAGCCGCAGGTCATCCGTGGTGATGTCCAGGCCGACCTGCGCGTACTGGGCGGCAAGCGCGGTGTACAGGTCACCGGCGGCGCGGTAGACGCTCCCACCGGCCAGGTTCAGGGCCGCCTCAAGCGCAACGTCGGACCAGACGGCGTAGGACGCGAAGCCGGGCTCGTCAGGCTCCAAGGGGGTGCTGGCGGTGTCGCCGACGGCACTGCGAAGCTGGCCCACCGGGGAGAGCGGATCGAGCGGGTACGCGCCCTTGTTAGCCATGCTGGCCCTTCGGGTTGGTCCGCCTCACCCGAGCGGGTATACAGCTCGGGTGAGGCGGGTTCATGGCTTACGGCGCGATGACGCCGGCGGTCCGCAGCTTGGCGAGCAGGGCGTTGAAGTCGGCGACCAGACCGGCCACGTCAGTCGCGGTGCTGTTGGCCTGCGCGGCGGCGCGCTTCACGCCGCCGTTGACGGTCGCGGTGGCGGCGGGCAGGGGGCCGACCAGCACGAACTCCTGGGGGTCAACGAGCGGGGACGGGTTGGCCCCGGCGACGAGGCTGATGGGCTTCGGGTTCGGCATGTTCACTCCTGGAGGTTTGGTTGCGCGCCCTCTCAGTTTAGTGGACTAAACGGCGTCGAATCAGGCGGCGATTAGTGGACTAACGCAAAGAGGGCCACCCCGCAGGGTGACCCTCTTTGGTCGCGTGCTTACGCGGTGCCGGTGCCCTTCGAGCGGACCACCCACACCGAGTCCCACAAAACGGCGCCACCGAAGAAGCGCAGTCGCAGGCTCGACACGTCGGCATCGAACGAGCCGGCACGGAAGCCAGCGACGTTGCCGCCGAGGATCTGGCCGCTGTCGGAGCGGAAGCGGATCTCGGGGCTCTCGAAGCCGCGGAGGTTCAGGCGCTCCAGCACCGGGCGACGCGTGGTGCCGGGGCGGGGGTACATGAACCACTCGGTGCCCGTGACGCGATCGCTCTCGATGATGTTGAGCGACGGCAGCAGGGCCTGGATCTCGCGGTCGGGCGAGAGGGTGAGCGCGCCGTCCTGGACTGCGATGACGCGGCCGAACTGCGCCAGGTCATACTCCAGGAAGCGAGCGGCGCCCATCGGGACGACGACGTTGACCGTGCCGACGCGGCCGATCTTCCGGCCGTTGATCTCGCGGTTCTCCAGGGCGACCGCCGCGGCGATCAGGCCCTGGGCCGAGAGCGGCGCGTTCGGCAGCGTGGTGGTGCCGTCCGGCAGCGTGACCGCCTCGAGGTACTGGTCAGCCTGGAGCAGTGCGCCCAGGATGTCCGCATACTTCGAGTCGAAGACGATCTGCTGGAACTCCTCCGGGATGCGGTCCAGTTCGCCGAGGAGGTCGTTGATGAGCGCCTCCACGGTGACGTTGAACTGCACACCGCGCTTGACGATGCTCGAGAAGTGAGCCTCCTCCGTCGAGCGAGCCTCGACGATGGGGAACGGCGTGCCCTCGGGGATGACCGCGGCCGCGCCGTACTGGTCGACACCAGCGCCCTCGAAGCCCGCGCTACCGATGACGCCGCGGAGGACGACCGGGTTCAGGTCCTTCACGGTACGCTGCCCCGCGAGGCCGTCGAGGGACTTCAGTTCCTCTTCGAGCTGCGGGATGGCGATCGCCGAGGACAGGTGGGCCACCGAGAAGCCGATGTCGGACGTGGTGAACAGCTCCGCGACGCGGGCCTCCTCCACGCGCGAGCGGCGGGCGGCGGAGAGCATTTCACGAGCGCGCGAGACGCTGGACTCGGTGACACCAACCTGCGGGTTGATGCGGTTGTCGAGCGTGAACTTGTCGCGGTACTGCTCGAGCAGTTCTGCGTAGGTCTTCATGCTCAGGCTCCGATCTTGATGGGGAGAACGCCGGAGGCCTTCTCGTAGGTGGCGGGGTAGTTCACGACGCCCACGCGGGTGTTGCCCGAAGAGGTCATCGTGAGCGCGCCAGCGCTGGTGATGAACACGGGCGTGCTCTGCTCGGTGGAGGTGTTGGCGCCGGTGACGCCCTCGAACTCCCAGGTGCCGTCCGTGGCGACGCCGGCGGCGTAGGTGCCGATGGCGGTTGCCTTGTCGTTGCTGAAGCCGGGGCGGGTGATGCCAGTGACCTTCACGCCGCCGTAGAGCACGTGATCGGGCTTGGTGACACCCACGGTGTCGGTGAGCGAGACGCCGTAGCGGCCGCCCTTGGTGACGAGTGTGCGGGCCGGGGTGGCGGCACCAAGGTCCCAGGTCTCGACGAGGGCGTCGGTCCGCTGGAAGACCTCCTGAGTTGCGACAGCCATCAGAAGCTCCAATCCGTGATCTTGCTGGTGGAGCCGCCGGCGGCGGACTCCGAGATGACGAAGCCGGGCAGCTTGCCTGCGACGGCTTCCTGTGCCTCGACGGCGACCTTCTTCGCGGACTCGATCAGCGGGGTGACGTCCTTGCCAGCCTTGGCGGCGGTGAGGATGTCACTCTCCTGCGAGGGGAGCAGCTTGGCCTCGGAGACCGCCTGGACAGCGGCGGCGTACGACTCGATGGCCGCATCCTTCTCTTCGGTTGCAGCGGTGGCCTTGGCCTCCGCCTCAGCCACTGCGGCATCCGCGGCGGCCTTCTGCTCGGCGACGAAGGCAACGACGGGCTCGAGGGTCTTGGCGAGGGCCTCAACGGCCGACACAAGCTCCTTCAGATCCATGTTGCTTTCCTTTTCTCCGGGCGCCGCGGTGGCACCAGGCTTGTTGCCCTCGGCGAGGCCGAGGGAAGATTCGATGACGCGCAGGGACTCGGTTGCGCGTTCAAAGCGCCCACCACGGCCTGCGGCGACTACGACATCCACGCTGGAGTAGGCGTCCCGCGCGAACGACTCGACTGCGATGCGGCCGTCCTCCATGACGTCGCCCTGTGCGGACATGAAGATCGACATACCGAGGACGTCGGCGAACTCCTCGAAGAAGCTCTTGTACTCGGAGCGGGGCTTGAAGTCGGAATAGAACCCGACTTCGCCCTCGTGCTCCTCAACCGATACGTCGCCCACGAGGCGGCCAGCGATCGACTCAACCGGGCGAAGGTGAGGTTTGCCGGGGTCGATCGGGTGATTCAGGAAGGAAGCCAGACCGGCGAACTTGTCCGCCTCTTCCTGAGTGAACAGTTCGCGGGGGTAGACGCCGGAAGATCCTTCACCAGCGTTGATGATCCGAATGCGGTAGGTGCCGTCGGTGCGCGCGGTCGCCATCGCGGATGACTCGAGCGCGTACCTCTTAACCATGATCCCCAGTCTACGGGGAATTAGTGGACTAAACGCGGTTTCGCGCGAGGTAGAGAACTGCGCGCTCGAGCCGCTCCGGCGAGTCGCCAAATGCACCGAGTCCAACGTTGCACCCCACGCAGAGGACGCCGCGGACGCATGCACCACAGCCGATCTCGCCAGGGCAGCAGGCATGGTCATGGTCGATTTGCATGGTGTCGCAGTCGATAGGCTGGCCACAGCAGCCGCACGCCCCGGTCCGGGCGAGCATGTCTAGCTGCATCGCGGACAAGCCGTATTTGTGTGCGCGCGCGTAGTGGTTGTTGCACATGCCGGCCGCCTTGTAAGGCCGGGCGCAACCATAGACGGTGCAGCGGCCGATGACGCTACCCTCGAGCCGCGTCCGGGTGTAGGAGCCCCGTCGCGCCATTCGGGCACGGTGATTCGGGCAGACCGCATTCGCTTGCGACGAGTCTGCCCGCTTCGCGCAACGAGGGACTGCGCAGTATGGGCGCTCAACTGCGTGAATGCGCTTCGGCGGTGCGTCCATGTCGTGCCCGCGGATTCGCCGCTGGGCGTGCATGCCACAGAGATCCTTGCTAGAAACAGGCTTGCTGCATGAGTCGATCGTGCAGACTAGGGTCACGCCCTTGGGGACGTAGGCGGTATGAGGGGGAGCATCCATGTCGCGACCGCTGCGACTCCGGTTGTAGTGCATGTGACAGTACCCCGCGGCGCCGTAGGGGCGGTCACACCAATCGATGGCGCACCTCTTCACCGGCGTTGATAGCGGTACACTTTCCACGTTGACTCCTCGCAGTCGACCACGCTCCCGGAGGCTGCAACCTCGCGGGAGCTTGTTCCTTCCAGCCTATCGGATTAGTGGACTAAACGGGGCTTTCACCCGGTCACGAAATGGTGTCGTCGCGGGTGTCCCGCGGCGCGCCGCTCGCGTCCCCGAGGCCCGACGAGCGCCCCTGCGTGGGGGCGCTGGTTGACCCCGTGCCGCCGTGACCGTCCTTGTCGATGTCGCGGCGGGCCATCGAAGCGATGTTGTTGGGGATGAGCACGCCATCGGGGGTAGTTCCCAGATCCGGGAGGCCGAGCACACCAGCCGCCAGCTCCTTGTACTTGTCATCGGTGATGACGCCCTGGAGCCAGGGCAGCGTGATGGCCTGGAGCCGGCGGTACACCTCCGCGCCGTCGTCGTAAGGCTGGAAGTAGACCTGGATGTCCTTGCCGGCGTTTTTGCCGGCCATCCAGCGCAGCACGCGCAGATCGAGATCTACGTGCTCGTCGCGGCGGACCTGCATGGCCAGCCGCACGGGCAGGTCCAGGGTTGCGGCCGAACCGTAACTGGAGCCCGCGTCGCCGGGGTTGGAGGTGAGGGCGATGTTGCTGACCGACAGGTTGGTCGCGATGACCGCGATGATTTCGCGGGCCTGCGAGAAGTCGAACGCCTTGCCGGCGGTGCTCATTGCGGAGAGCGTGTTGCCAGCCCCGACCACGGCTGCCCCGCCCGCGCCCGTCGCGGTGGCGAACTGGTTGGCGGCGTTCTGGGCGCCGGCGTTGGTCTTGCCGCTGGCGAGGTAGACGATGGAGGCCATCGCCTCCGACACGTCGAGGCCGTCCATGTAGAGCTGCTTGGCGAAGTTGTTCCAGATCCACGCACCCAGCGCGTCAGGGATGCCGAACTTCCACCCGTCCGTGCTGTTGGCGTGCATGTCGAACGCGGTCCAGCCGGTCTCCACTGTTTCGTTCGTGCCGCCGACGGTGATGTGCTCGGTCTGGAGGTGCTTGTACGTGTCCACGAAGTACCAGCGCTTCATCGGCTCGTACTCGCCGTCCGGCTTGCGATGGGTCCACTCGCGCTTGTAGGCGTAGATGATGGACTCGTCATCCGGGTCCGACAGCGTGCCAGTGACCTGATCGAGGGGGACCACCTTCAGGTCTTTGGTGGCGTCGTTGCCGACCCAGAGCGCGAGGCCTTCGGCGTATAGGCGCTTCTCGCGGCGCATGTGCGCCTGGCTGCTGAAGAACGCCCTCTGGTTGAGCGGGTCGTCGATCTTGTCCTGGACGTTCACTCCGCGGCCGCGGGATTCGCTGGGGATCTTGTCGTAGTGGATGCCGCCCTGCCAGATGTAGGTGGAGCGGAGCATGTAGCCCTGCTTCATCCAGCCGACCTGCGCCGACTCGTGGATCTTCGCGGCCCAGGCCTTCAGGTCGTTGAGGGTCAGCCCTTCCTCTGCGCGGCCGTTGCCGCCGCTGAAGATCTCCCAGCCCTGGTCTTCGCGGGCGAGCATGGCGCGAACGTTGTCCAGGCCCTCCTTGATGATGGAGGACGCGCCAGAGGCGGCACGGTGGTCGGCGTGCTGCGCAGCCTCGAGGACGGTGAGCATCTCTTCGACCAGCCTGGATTCGCGCATAGCCCAAGTCTATGGCCCGTTTAGCCCACTAATTCGGGCAGTTCAGACGGGGAGTGGCCTACGGCGCCGCCGCTCGGCGGTGATTTCGCGAGCTACATCACGCGCTGGCACTGCCTGGTCGACGCCAGCATCCGGGTCGACCCGCACTCGCAGTGCGGCGTACATGGCGGCATCCGCCCGGTCGGGGGAGCCGCCCATCATCGTCTTCATGTCGGACTTCTTGTCGATCTTGATGGCGCCGCTGAGCAGCTTGTAGGTGATGAGCATGAGTTCATCGCGGAGCTGGTTGTCGGCGGGGTCCAGGTCCAGCAGCCCGTCGCGCATCTGATCGGCGAAGTGGTCGTGGATCTCGTCGCGCCAGATTCGCCAGCGTGCGATGTCGGAGGACGACTTGGAGCCGACCACGCGGATGACGTCGTACTCCCGGTCGGAGAACTCGGCAGAGCGCATCAGGTCGGTCGCCACGCCGGAGCCGACTGCGTTACCGTCGATGCGGACTTCGGACGCGCCGAGGTGCTTGGCGATCGCGTGGATGCGGCGCGCGTTGGTGAGCGTGTCCTCCTTGGACCATACGCCGGTCGTCTCGCGCATCTCCAGGCCGTCCTGGTAGGTGATGGTGTCGGCGAAGAGGCGGAGGTTGCCGCCGCGGTTGACGTAGATGACGGACTCGTCGGAACCGGTGGTCGCGATGTCCACGCCGAGGACGACGGGGGTGGTCGGTTCGTACTCGATGACCGTCTCGCGGGCGAGGGTGATGTGCTCCTCGGCGAAGAACGTGTTGTCGGCGTCGCCGGGGAACTCGCCCAGCACCTTTGCCAGGAAGCGGCCATTCGGGGTGCCGCCCACGCGGCGCACGTACTGCTCATCGTCAGGAAACTCGTCGTCGGGCACGAGGTCTCCGCCGACCTTCCAGGCGCGCTCCTTGTGCGCGATCCAGGACTTGGAGGTGAGGCCCTTCAGCATCCCGGCCTGCTTCTGGGGGTCGTCCGGGTAGACGATCTCGCCGGTCATCGTGGGCAGCTCGTACGCGCTGATCGTGTGCAGGTTCCAGTCGGCGCCGGCGTCAGTGGTGAACAGGTTGTAGAACGGCGTTGCCCGGTTGTCGGGGTTTCCGATGCCGAGGATGCGGGAGTCCTGACCTGTCATCACGGCTTCCGCCGCGGTGAGCAGATCTTCGGGGAGGCCGCCCATCTCGTCCAGGCCGACGAGGGTGCGGTATTTTCGTGTTCCCTGGAAGGCGGACACGATGTCGGCGTCAGCGGGACGCTTGCCGATGGCGATGGCTTCCTTACCGGACCCGTCCGGCTTCTGGTAGTTCCATTCGAGCTGCTCGCTGATCCAGCCGATCGGGCGGGCGCCGCCGGTCTGCTTCGCCTGCGTGGCCATGTAGCCGTAGGCGTCCTTGAGGTACTTGAAGATGACGGTCTTGATCTGTTCGCGGCCGTTGGCGGAGAAGAGGGCGAGCGATTCTTCGGGCGGGAACGCGGTGATCCACCAGACGCCCAGGTCGCTGACGGCGAAGGATTTCCCGCAGCCGTTGGCGCTCTTGATCGCGTTGCGGATGCGGCCGTTGCTCGGGGTAGCGCACTCGACCATGATCCCGGCCATCTTCTCGTAGTACCGGCGGCCGAGGACGTCGGAGGCCCAGGCGAGGTAGTCGCGCTGGTAGAGGGACTTGCGGGACCGCTGGGCGATCTCATCCATCGCGGCGTCGAAGACCGCACCGTCAAGGATCATCCCTCGACCTGCTTCTCCTCGATCTTCTCCCGAGCCATCAGGACCGCTTCCTGGACCAGTTCATCCCAGCGGTCGGGGTCCACCTCGTCGCGCAGTGCGCCCTTCATGTAGGTGAGGGAGAGGTCGACAACGCGGCCGAGCTGGCGGCCGACGGTCTCACTGTAGGTGGTCAGGTCGAGTTGCGTGGCCGCGCGCCGCTTGTCGAGCCGCTCGCCGATCAGCTTCAGTGCGGCGAGCTGCGCCTTGGCGTTGTCCAGGTCCATGTACTGCTCTTCGAGCTTGGCCAGGATGCGGCGCATCTTCCAGGTGACGATCGCGTCCTGCTCGGCGTCGGTCAGCCAGTCCTGGGACTTCAGTAGCGCCTTGGTGTGGGCGGCGACGCGGGCGGGGGAGAGGGCGCCGCCCAGTTCGCGGCTGATCTCTTCGGGGGAGCAGTGGTCTGCGAGGCGCAGTATCTTCGCGTCCAGTTCGTTCCTCGCTAGGTCCATTCCCTCAGTTTAGTGGACTAAACGGCATTCCCTGGGGTAAAGTGGGTCTTGTCGGAATCTCCCTTCCGCCTGTGTGGTGCAGTGAAGGCCCCCACCGTTTGAGTCTGACTCCGGTGGGGGCCTTCAGCATGTGCCCTGCTACTTGCGACCTCGCGATGCCGTGCTGATCTCCTCGGCCTCGTTGCGGGCCTGCACACCAGCGGCCTTGCCGTCGTGGTCGGGGGCGAAGTCGATGCCTTCGTCCTCGTCGACCTCGGGAACCGGGGCGGGCTCGGGTGCTGCGTAGACGAACGGCGCCTTGTCGACCGCCCAGCCCCACATCGCCTCTGACAGGTTCACGATGTCCTGCCGGCGGCCGTTGGGGCCGGTGGCGCCCAGGTTGAAGGTCTCCTCGGGGGTGTACTTGATCCAGATGGAGTTGGCGTGCACGGGGGCCGCCATGTGCTGCGAGAGGGCGGTGAAATACTCCTCGACCATCGCGTTGGTGAAGGCGTGCTTCTGGCGCAGCTCGTAGTACGTGCCCGCCAGGATGCGCAGGAACAGCGGGGAGCCGAGGAGGCTGGTCTGGCGGAGCCGGTCGGGGGCCAGGCTGCCGTTCTCGATGGAGGCGATCTGCGGGAAGCATTTGACCAGCATGTCGAGGAAGGCGTCGGTGTTCTTGGCCACCTCGACCTCGTTGAGTTCGCGCTCCAGGACGCGCCCGATGCGGCCTTCGATGCCGACGTTCGTGGTGCGGATGATCTCGGTGACGTGGCGCGCGCTCAGCAGGTAGGGGCCGGTGCGGCCGAGCCGGTCGTTCTCTGGGTCGACGCGGTTCTTCAGCAGGTCGTGCTCGGTGACCAGCGCCAGTGCCCGGTTGACGACCTTGCGCTTGTCGAACAGTGCCTTAACGGAGGCGGTGATGCCGAGCGCGTTGTCGGCGATGTCGAAGAACATCTGCCGGTACTGCTGCATGTTGTCGGTGATCTGGATTTCGACGGACACGCGCTCCTGGACGAAGCGGTCACGCTTGCGCTCGAGAGCCTCGATTTCCTTGATGGCGTCCTTTGCCACCTTGGAGCCTTTGCCTTCGGTGCGCTCTGCGCGCTGGCGGTGGTCGCGGGCCTTCTCGATCTGCTCGGAGATCATCTCCAGGGCCAGGTGGAAGCCGAGGATACGGTGCTGGCCGTCGAGGATCTGGATGTCGGTGCGGCTGCGCTTCGGGTAGGACAGCACCCCGAAACCGATGTTGTCGTCGCCGACGTCCAGCGTCTCATCGAAGCTGAAGATGGCGGGCGCGCGGAGGATGAGACCGGGGATGACCCAGTTGTCGTGCTCCAGGTAATACTGGGCGAACCCGCGGGCGTGAGGCAGGCGGATTCGACGGTTGCCCGGATTCGGGGCGTCCGGGTTGGGGCGCGGGATGTTGTTGATGACCTGATCGGGCGTGAGCGCGACGAGGAAGACGGTTCGGCCACCCTGCTTGTAACGGGTGGCGATGAACCGCTCATCGGTCGTGTAGCCGGAGATCGGTGAGATCTTGGGCTCAGTGGCAGTGGTCATATCTGGTCCTTTGGAATGAACAGTGGACTAAATATGTATCACGGAAGCACTGGGGGCCGCAAGCACCTATATATCGGTTCTCGACGGAGCGAGTCAACCCCTTGCGGAATAGTGGCCCTGTGGTAGCGCAATGTCTGTACCAAGGCATACGTTAACTCGAACAGAGTTACTAATGGCAGGGAGGCTAGTGTGGCGGTCAATGTGAAAGAAACAGACGGCGCGAGGAGCATCGAGATCACCGAGCGGGATGGTGTGGTCTACGTCGATGGCGGGAGGTTCTGCTACGGGTTTGACCGCAGCATCTTCCTCCGCGCCATCGAACGCGAACTCGGGGTCTGGTTTCTCTCGTCAGAGGAGGAGGGTGTCGACCAGGCTGTATAGATGTTCGAGGGTGGAGTCGTTGAGGAGCTGTATATCGAAATCCTCGGCCTTCACCCCGTTCTCGCTGGCATGGGTGGACGCGGGCGTGGTGCCCGGACTTGGGCGTTCAACCCATGCGGTGAGGCCGCCGAACTGGTGGATCATGGCCAGCTCGTTGGGGAATCTCACTCCTGCCACCACGACGCGCTGGTCTGCGTAGAGGTGGTCGTCGATGCGGCGCGCCATGCGGTCCACCCAGACGTTCTCGCCGTGGAAGTGCCTGCCGCCCTCGGTGCCCGATCGCTGGAGGAATCTACGAACCTCGGGGTTCTTCTTCGCCTCCACGTAGCCGACCCGCTGCACCAGATCAGATAGCCGGATGAACTCGCCGGACAGCGTGCCGGCGGGGGAGTCTTGCGCGTTGACCGGGATGTACGGGTCGACGGTGAGGGCGTGCTCGAGCAGGGCGTCACTCATCCCGAGGCGAGTGAAGCCGTGCGCGCGTTCCAAGTGCATGGCGACTTCATCCTTGCCTGCGCGCAGCTTGCCGCCGACGCCAATGACGAGAGCGGTCATCGGGAGACCACCGCCTTCCAGATCGCCTGCTGCACTTCGCCCATGTCCCAGGAGTGCAGGCGGTGCCCGCGGACGTGCCGGTTGTAGGCGTAGTCGCCGAACACGATGTGCGCCCACTCCGGCGCCTGCGTCCCAGTCACGGACGGCTTGTCGTCGATCAGCACGTCGCCGCGCACGAACGTCTTGTCCGTTGTGAGGATGAGCCGCTGCGCCCAGTGGGTGCCGTAGTGCTTGGCAATCCACGCCATCTTGTCGCTCGCGCAGGTGGGATTACTGATGTACGGGGCGGAAACGATGCGGACGTCGTGGCCCTGCTTGAGGAGGGCCTTGAGCGCCTGCTTGGCCCCCGGAATAGGGGACAATTCGGCGTAGAAGCCGGGGAGGGTCATCACCTCGCGGATGATGGTCTTCTCGTCGTCCGTGCGACCCTCGTTGAGGTCCCAGGCCACCTGCTGCTTGAAGGTGGGGATGCCAACCGACCTGGCGCCGTATGAGGCGACGTGACGGTCATAGGCATGGTGCCAGTCCGCGATGACGCCATCCATGTCCACGAGGATGCGGAGGTTGGTGCTCATGCGGCTGCCTCCCGCCCGTAGTCGATGCCCGTCACGGTGAGTCGCTTCCCAAGGAGCGCACCCTGCGCCTCCGGGATGCCCGCGTGCGTCGCGATCACAGGCTTGAGGTACGCCAGGGTCAGGTGCGGCTTGTACGAGGCGTACGAGTCGACGTGGGGGAGGGCACTCAGCGCCGCGTTCATCTCGAGCAACTCCTCGCCACCGAGCCGCGCGACCAAGCAGCCGTAGCGCAGATCAGGGAAGGGAGACGGGAACACCTCGATGCCCACAATCTCCACCGAGACGGCGCGCGGCCAGCCGATCAGTTCGTTGATGATCTCCTTCTGCTGGTGGGCGGGGGTCAGGAGTCCGTACTTCGCGGTCGCATGGGCGCTCGTCTCGCCGACTGGCCCCTTGACCCAGGTGCGGTAGTCGCCGTCCGGCGCGTAGACGTAATCGCTGTCGATGATGTCGACGCCGTACGACATGCCGTGGAGGATCTCGCGCACTGGCAGTGGGTCGAACGTAAGCCCCACGAAGCCGAGGTTCTTCACGTCGACACCGGCTGCGGCGAGCAACTCCTCCCGGCCAACGAAGTGATTCTTGTCTGCGCTCATCGCACAACCCCCTTCAGGTTCAGCGAGACGGCGGGCACGACCTGCGTGTCCAGCCCGATGCGGATGATGGCGTTCATGCCGTCGTCGATGAGGCGGACGATCACCACCTCGTGGCCGTTCAGGCGGGCCTTGTCGCCCGCGCGCAGCTCAGCCATTGACGATGGCCTTCAGGAGGATTTCGCGGCCGTCCGCCGAGCGGTAGACCTCCCAGCCCTCCACGGGCTCGCGGGTGGCGAAGCGGCCGACAGGGGCGCGCTTGCGGTCGTCCAGGTTGATGATGGCTCGGTAGGGGCCGTACTCGGGGTGGTTCATGCTGCTGTCTCCTCTCCGAAGTGCTCGTCCCACTTGTCGAAGAAGCGGTCCAGCATCTCGTCGGTCTCGTTGATGGTGATCACCGACGCCTGCGGGGCGCCACTGCGGCTCACGATGCCCAGTCGCACCGCGATCTCGTACTTGATCCACTCGAACCACGCGGCTCGTGCGCGGTCGAACTTGGGGTCTTCGCCGAAGTCGGCCGCCAGCGGTCGGTCGGCGGGGCGGTTGTACGGCTTGCGGTAGTCTCCGGCGCTCATGCTGTTGCCTCCTGGATTTGGTTGATGATGTCGGACAGGTCGACGATCGTGTGAAGGCTGCCCCCGAAGCCGAAGACTGGCGCGGTCTGGAACCCCGCCGCCTTGAGCCGCCGTGCGGCCTCCGCGTCCTCGGTCACGTCGATGGTCGTGTGCTCGATGCCGAGTGACTTCAGACGCCTGATGGATGCGCCGCACGAGGCGCATCCGGGCTGGGTGTACACGGTCAAGCGGTTCATGCGGCCACCTCCGTGAGTCGGTAGTGCGTGAGCCGCGAGACAGGCACGGTCGCCGAGCGGGCGGACTGGCCGGACACGAGCGTGGCGTACACGAGGTTGTCGGCGGCCTGATGTAGGTTCAGGACCTTCCATGTGACCTTGCGGTCCAGCGGGCGCTGCGGCCCGACGAACACGATGTCGCCGGGTTTGAAGTCCTGGTCGATGTGGGTCATGCGGTGGGTTCTCCTTCGGGATTAGTGGACTGTTCGGCGATCGCGGCGAGCAGGGCGGCCTTCGGAAACCAGCCGCGAACCTCGGCGCCGTCCTCCGGGTCGATGAGTGTCAGGTGCACTTCGTCGCCGGTCCTGTTGCCTTTCCCGTGGGACACGTAGACGGTCACACGGTCGTCCTCGATGAAGTCGTCTTGGCCGGTGGCCGGTATGCGGATCATGCGTTGCCGCCGTTCGCC
Source organism: Microbacterium sp. zg-YB36 (assembly GCF_024623575.2). Classification (NCBI taxonomy): domain Bacteria; kingdom Bacillati; phylum Actinomycetota; class Actinomycetes; order Micrococcales; family Microbacteriaceae; genus Microbacterium; species Microbacterium sp. zg-YB36. The sequence continues at coordinate 1,245,892 of NZ_JANJFD020000001.1, read as the reverse complement.
TGGAAGGCGTACTTCTCGACCCGCTGCCGGTCGGTGTGGCCGAGCAGCCGCTCCAACAAGGAACGTCGCTTATGTTTCACCGATATCGGCTCTCCGCTTATCGCCGGCGCATTGGTCGAGCCTGCAATGGCCGCGATGAGGCTGGCGGCGTGGAACGAGCCGAGCTTGAATACGTCGCATTCCTCCTCGGCGCCCTCCAGGCTGGTGACCTTCACGTAGCCGGGGTGGGCGGGGTCGCGCTCGATGGCCAGCGAGCCGCTCTGGTCGGCGTTCTCGATGTCGATCATTCGTCTTCTCCGACCATGATGTCGAACTCCGGGAGGAGGTTCTGCGGCTTCAGCACGATGCGCGTGTGGTATTCGCTCACATCAATCGACTCCTCCTGCGTTACGACCACCGAGTCCTGGTCGCCCAGGATGAAGACGTGCTTGCGGTACTCCTCGGGGCTGTACTTGCAGGTGACATCCACGCGCGCGGCTGACGGGTACTCGAATGAGCAACGACCTTCTGCGAAGAAGATCGTTTCGCCTGTGATGCCGTTGATCCCGACAATGGTGCGCTGCACCTCGAACGCCTCGGCGGCTGTCGCGATGTTCTCACTGGCCTTGTCTGCGTCGCTGGTGCACCCCACAAGCGCAGTGAGCGCGAGTGCGACGGTGGCGGCTGCCCAGATGCGGACCTTGGGGTAGTTGGTCTTGCGGCTCATTGCGTCTTCCTTCCGGTTCGTGCGGCCTCAAAGGCCTGAATGGGGATGTGTGCGCCCGCCAGTCGCGCGCGGCGGAGCATGGCGCTCGGCGAGTAGTAGATGGTGAACGCGGCGGCCACGATCAGGAACGCGGCGATACCGGGGAGGGCAGTCTTCATGCGGCCCACACGAACGGCGACGATGAGTTGACAGCCCAGATCAACAGGGCCGCCCCGAGCCAGGCAATGAGGAGGCTGAGCAGCGCCCACCACCGCGAGGGCCGCGGCTTGTCCTCCACGAACAGGTATGCGTAGGTGGCGGCGAGGGAGAGGACGCAAGCAAGGGCGCCCACCAGGGCAACCACGCCCGGCGCCGAGATCACTGCCCAGAGGGCCTGCGGGATGACCAGGAGGGCTTCGAGGAGGCTCACAGCAGCGCCTCCTCGATCTCGGCAATGCTGGCCTTTGCCGCGTTGAACTTGGCTTCGTGCTCCTCGGCCTCGGCGCGCAACGCGACCATCTTGTGCTCGTGGAAGTCGCGGGCCGTGCGCAGCGCGCTGAGCTGCTCCTCCACAGCGGCGGAAAGGGCAGGGTTCATGCGACGGACTCCTTGATCGAGTGGACATTCCAGTTGAGCGATTGGCCGAACACGGCAGCCCAGTAGGCGCCGAAATCGGAGAAGGCGCGGACGCGCACCGTCTTGAGGATGACCAGGCCAGGGACCGCCTCGGCTGTCGTGCCGAGCGTGACGTTCCACTCGGGGCCTTCGTGCGCATCCAGCGCCGGAGGCGCTTCAAGGGCGGCCACGGGGTTCATGCGAGGCCGCCGATGACCTTGGCGAAGTTCTGGGCGTAACTGATTGACCAGGCGATGTCGTCGGCCGCGCGGTGAGCGGTGCCGCTGTCGGGGATGGTGAACTTGTCCTCAACGCCGGCGGCCTGCGCGATCTGCTGGAGAGCGCGGACGTCCAGGTTGCGGTAGTGGACCGCCTCGGCGAAGTCCTGGCTGCGCGAACTGAGCATGCGCCGATCGAACTCGACGCTGTTGCCGAGTAGGTACGGCTTCTCGCCCTCTGGGACATGCTTCTCGATGTCGTCCAGCATCTGGTCGATCACGGTGCTGAAGAACTCACCCGCGTCTGGTGCCAGGACCTCCAGGAGGAGCCCGTTCTCCGAATGCATCTGGTAGGCGGCCGGGTTGGCGCGGAGCCGTCGGATCACTCCGTTGGGGCCGTTGCGAATGACGAACGACCGAAGCGGGCTGATCTGCCCCAGGTCGTGACCGAGAATGGTCCAGGCCACCTCGATGATGATGTCCTCCTCGAAGTCCAGGCCGGTGGTCTCGATGTCGACGGGGAAGTAGTGGGTCACTTGGAAGCCTCTCAGTTCTTGCGGATCTCGGATGCGATGATGCCTACGCCGAAGAAGAAGAGTGCGGCGCCCATCGCGAAGTAGAACCTCGCCCCATCCTCGGGGTAGTTGATGGAGGCGAAGATCCCGATGGCAAGGAAGACGATTCCGACCAGCAGGGCGCTCACTCCTTGCCCTTCTTGCTCTTGGCGGGCTTCTTCCCATCCACGCGCCGCGTAATGCCCTGGGGCGCCTTCTCCGGCCGCGCATCCTCGACGGTGGGCGTGCTGGCGGCGGGCGATGCCAGCTTGGTGACCGTATCCGCGAAGTCCGCGCCGTCGCCCTTTACGCCGAGTTCGTCGCCCATTCGCCGCACTACCGCGATGTCGCTGAATGAGACGGTGTTGTTCAGGCTGCCGATGTAGCCGCCGGTCGCCTTCGGGGCCTCGGGCTTGATGAGGCCTGCCACCTTCTCGGCGGTCTTCTCGTCCGCCTCGCGCTGGGCCTTCTCGGCGCGCACGCGCAGGGTGGTCTGGAGGTCATTCCAGAAGCGGTCGGCGTGGGCGGCCTGGAGTCGGTCGTGTTCGGCTTGCAGGTGGCGATCCGTCTCCTCGTTGCCGCCCATGAGGCTGGCGTAGAGGCGGGTTGCGGGGGAGTACCCCTTGATCCCCAGCGCCTCGATGACGGCGGCCAGCGTTTCGCGGCGGGTCTTCTCGGCGGCGTCCGCGCGGGCCTTCTCGATATCCCGCTTGAAGCTCCGCACAAGGTCGAGTTGGTACTCGCGGCGATCGTCTGCCTCCGCAGATTGCACCGCCTTCGCCTCGGGCGTGAGGTGCCAGGAGTATTCCAGACCCCCGCCGAAGACGCCCGGCTCCATGTGCTCCTCGTATCCGAGCGACTCGAGCTTCGATGCGGCGTCGTTCGCCCGGTCGTTGGCCTCATTGCGCTGCGCCACCATCGACTCCAGGCGCGTCCGCATCTTCCTCTTGCTTTCGTACATGCCTTACTTCCCGCCCTTCGTCTCGTCTGCGGGCCACTCGAACACGACGTGCAGCGCGGAGTAGACCGCCTCGTGGTTGCCGAACGTGGTGTCGCTGGTGACGTCCAGGTCGGCCTGCACGAGGGTCGCATCGGCGGGGATGCCGTAGTCCTCGGTGGCGTCGCGGAGCACGCCGGCCAGGTCGTCCAGCGTGCCGTTGATCGTCAGCGTGCGGCGCATCATCGTCCTGGACATCAGGCGGCCAGCTTCTCTTCGTCGAGCGCGTGCGCCGCGATGCCCTTGGGGGCCTCATCGCCCTCCAGCGTGGCCTTGAAGCCATGCCGGGCGGCCGTATGCCAGACCACGATGCCTTCGGGGCGCATGAAGCCGGGGGCGGCTGCGGAGCCATAGACGCCCAAGCGCCGTAGGGCGCGGTCAATCTCGATCTGATCGAAGATGCCCTCGTACAGCACGGGGACGACACCGAGGCCGGGAACCCCGCCCATGGCGGGCGTATCGGAGTCGCCGATCCAGACGGCCTCCTTGCCCCACCGCGCGGTGTTGAACAGCGAGAATCGCTTGTCGCCGCCTGTGAGGCCGTACTTGCGCTGGATGCCGGAGCCCCACCACTCGCCGAAGTGCGTTCCGGCGCCGAGGGTATCGACGAGCGCCTGCGCGTTGTTCTGCACCCAGCGGGCGAAGCCGTAGTTGTCCCGTTCGGGCGTGATGAAGCGAGTGCGGGACTGCGCGAAGACGAGGTATCCGCCCTGCACGGGTCCGGCTGCTGTTGCCACGAGGTTCCTCGCGTCGTCATCAAATAGGCGAATGGAGGCGCGTTCGGTCTTGATGTGGTCGAGTTCGCCGAGTGTCACGATCACCACGGCGGCATTGGTGCCGTCGAGCTTCTCGCTGATGGTGATGTCGCGGTTGAGCCTCGGCAGCTTTGGGAACGGAGTGAATTCTAGAACGGACATGCAGCCTCCTTGTGGTCGCGGATTAGTGGACTAATCTGGTGTGGTTACCTCAATCTAGCACGCATCACGGCCAAATGCCCACCTTTTTAGTGGACTAAATGTGAAGACCCGCCCGGAGCATCTGACTGCTCGACGGGCGGGTCTGCGGCCCAGGACCACACTCGGCCGCAACACCAGTTTACGGGCGAAAACAGCCGTTTAACGGGCTAAGCGGGTGGGATCGGTCACGAGCCGAACCCGTCCACGACTGCCGCCTCGAACTTGCCGGAGAACGGTAGAAGGGGGAGCGTCTGCGGCAAGTCGTACCGGCGGCCACAGCGCGCGCATTGCACGGCGTAGGCGTAATCCACGTCCCCGTGCCCGAAGTCGCCCTGCGAGTCTTCGCTCACACATTCGCACCAGAAGTCGAAGCAGGCCGTGGTGGCCTTCCATTGGACCCAGATGTGCGGCAGCGCACCCTCCAACGGGGCGGCGCCCAAGAGGGCTTCGATCGCGTCCGCGGCGTCGCGCATCAGGCTGGCGCGCGCGGACGTGGAGCCCTCGGCGAAGCCGCGCAGTTCGGCGATCAGTGCGGTGGGGTCGGTCATGTCCAGCCCGCTTCCGTCAAGTCCTGCCGATGCTGGATGGCGCGCCGGGCGGCTGCGTCGATCGCGTCCCACTGCTCCTCGGTCACGAAGATGCCGAGGCCGCTCTGGTCCTGCGTGAAGCGCACAAAGACGTCGCCCATGTGCTGGCTCATCGCAGAGTCGATGTAGACCTCCGTGGGGCGTTTGCGGCCGTCCGACCAGATCCACTCGGCGCTCTCCTCGTTCGGGTCCGTCACCACGTCACCTCTCCATGGATGAGCCACGTGAGCAGGCAGTGGCCACCGACCAGCACGACCGTGAAGATGGCGCCGCCAAGTAGGCCCGCCACGCCTGGCATGTCATACCAGCGCTCATCACGCACTTCCCGCTCGCTCACTTCCCCACCCCCTTGAACGTGTCGGGCACCGCGGCGAGCGGCGGGTAGACGGCCAGCACGCGCTGGGCGAGTGAGTTCGCCATGCTCGTGAACGGGCTCTCCATCGGCTCGCCGGCGGCCCTCGCCGCGCGGTAGCGCTCCAGCCACTCCTCGGTGGTCTCATCCGGCACCCACCGCTCCGTCTCCAGGGGCTCCAGTGTGATGTCTTCCTCCATGCGGCCCACGTAGAGGTACGGGTTCACCTCCAGCTCCTCCAGCACGGCCTTCGCGCGGGCATGCTGGGCAACCTGCTCAGGCGTCGGGGTGACCGGCTCGTAGTGGCCCTTGCGGGGGAAGCCGGACATCATCGCCAGCATCTCCTCGCTGACGCTCACGCGGTAGCCGCGCTTCTGGACGGTGGGCTCGGTCATGCTTGCTCCTTCTGGAATCGTCGGGGGGCTGTCGGCTGGCTGGATGCGTGCCACTTTCCACATAGGCACTCGTATGCCCGCATCGGCTTGCCCCACGACCGGGCGGACATATAGGTGAAGTGCAGGGCATCTTCTTGCCGCCGGTACGCACGCTTCTGGGGCGTCGGGCATTCGGGCTTGCCGCGCTTCTCTGGGTGCGCCTCCAGTTCGCGTTGACGAACCAACTTCTCCAGGGTGTGCCGCTCCCCGCCGTGCACGAGGCGAAGGCAACGGCCGTACGACGGGTGCACATACTCGCACTGCCGGCGGTCCCTTCTCATGCCGTCGCCCCCTCTCGGTAGGGGTTCTTCATGCTGACAATCTCGACGGGCGTGCCGTCCTCGTACCGCATGGCAGCCACGGCGGCGTCCCAGCCGATTGCGGCGGCGGCCTGCTGCGAGGCGGCTCTGGAGGCGAGGATGGCGTCGATCATGTCGTCCACGCAGGTGCAGTAGTCCGGGTAGCGGTCGGGGTGCTCGCACCGCCATGAGTGCGGCGTGGCGCCGTTGTCGTCCAGGCCTTGCTCGGCGAGGATGCGGCGGAGAGTGTCGCGCGCATCCAGGTCGCTCATGCGGTGGCCTCCTCGTGCCGGTGGCTCTCCATATCGGCCCACCAGCGCTGGTAGGCGAGGCGCGCCAGCTCGTGGTTTGCCGTTCGCGCGTCCCGCACGGCCTGCTTGAGGGCGGGGTCGCTGCTGAACGGGCGGCGGGTCAGGTTGATGGCGTACGGGCGGCCCTCCTGCGCTTCGAGGAGGTCCAGTGCCCCCTCCATGCCGTAGAGCTGGAGCCACGCGGCCTCCCAGCCGTCGGGGCGCCGTTCGGACTCGCGCTGTAGCCAGGCGCGGTTCTCGTCGCGGGCGCTCATGCCGCCCCCTCCTTCGCTTCCAGGGCGGCCTCCAGCACGGCGCGGGAGAGCGCGATGCGGGCGGGCAGTGCCGCCCAGCCGTCCAGCACGCCGGCACCGGCGTGGACCATCTCGTCGGTGATCTCGGCGGTGGACCCGGCCATGTAGCCAGCCATGAACATGCGGTACTCGCCGTAGAGGTGCCCCTCGTCTCGCCAAGTGAAGCCAATCGAGTGGTCGGCCCAGGCGGCCTCAGCCTGCTCTGCCAAGGTGCTCATGCGGTTCCTTCCTTCTCGATGCGGGCGGCCTCGGTTTCCAGGTCGTCGACCACCTCGTGCACGTCCGGCATCACGATCCCGTAGCAGTGCTGCTGGTGGGCGATCAGCTTGTCGCGGAACTCGCGGAGCGCCGTCGCGGCCACCTGGGCGTCGTTGGCGGCCTTCCAGCGGTCGAACTCAGCCAGCAGCGGGGGGTGGTGCCGCTCGCCTTCAGGGAGGTTCGGGCGGTAGCTGTAGCCCAGCCGCACATTCTCGGTCTGGGGTGTGTAGTCGCTCATGCGGTGCCCTCCTTCTCTGCGGCCTTGGACCGCAGGGCGTCGGCGGGGCTCAGGTTCTCCCCGGAGCCGTCATCGAACTCGCGATACAGCGTGCCGTCCTCGCCAGTGAACTCATCCAGGAAGTCGGCGGCCTCCCGCAGCACTGCTGCGTCGTTCGCGGCCTTCCAGCGGTCGAAGTCGGCGGCATCCATGGACCATTCGATGCCGAGATGCTTGACCAAGTCGCGCACGTCGTCGGTGGTGGGGGTGTAGTCGCTCATGCGGTGGCCTCCTTCTGGGTCGGGGTGTCGTAGCCAGTCGCGCTACGTGCGGCCATCTCTCGGCGGCGCTGGCGCAGATACGCAGCCTCCTCGCGTCGGATGGACCGGTCGCCGGCACTCTTCGCCCAGGCGGCGGTGGGGCGCCAGTATTGCCGGGTGGAGGAGGGCTGGTACGACTGAATTGTGCCGTACACGACTCTCCCCACGTAGCCCCCGCGGCGGTGCGGGTGCACGATGGTCGCTCGCTCCAGCACGCTCATGCGGTCACCTCTTCGCACCAGGCGGCGTTGAGCGTGTAGCGGAACCCGCTCGTCGTCTCCAGCACGTAGCAGGGCTGGTCGACGAACGCGATCGCGCGGCCCTGCCAGTCGACTCCGGGGAGGTGCGGGTTGGCGGCGCGCACCATCTTGCCCACCAGTTCGCCCTGCGCGCTCATGCGGTGGCGTCCTTCGTGTCGGACGCCCCGGCGCCCAGTGCGGCCTCGAGCGCGGCGTGCACGTTGCGGTGCACGTAGGAACCACCGTCAGCGTCCTTTACTGCTGACCGCATGTATGCATCGACGGCGACGTTGAGCACCTCGTCGGTGATCTCGAGTTTCGGGTGCTTGTGGCTGCGCGCGTAGAATTCCACCATCAGCACGAACGCCTTGTCAGGGAAGCGGCGCACTGCGGACGGCGACCAGCCGACGCTCTCTAGCGCTTCTCGTGCCTCGTCCTCGCTCACGCGGTGGCCTCCTTCTCTGTCAGCCACGGGCCAGCCAGCATGGACAGCCCTTCCGTGACCGCGCGCACCAGTACCCCATCGGGGTCGGGGTCCTCGAAGAGCCCCTCGTTGACAACCGAGAAGATGCCGTTGTGGATGAAGCCTTCCGCGCTCTCAGCCTCGGCCTCGCGGATCACCAGGTACTCGTAGGGCAGTTCGCGAACGTCCGGGGTGTCTATGCCCGGATCGGTCCCCTTGTAGACGTCCACGACGAGGTGGATGCGGGCCGCCAGGGTCTCGCCCCCCGCTTCCTGGTCGCTCATGCGGCTTCCTCGGCGGGCGCCGCGTCCTCGAGATTCAGCGTGTCGATCCGTTCGACATGCGCACCCTCCACTCCAGCCGTGACGCGGGCGGAGTTCTCGAAGTTGCTGGACTGCTCCAGCAGGCGGCGCAGGTCGCCGAGCGTGAGGTAGCCCTCCTCGGTGTACGCGGTGATGGTCTTCGTGATGGTGCTCAAGGTGTGGTCCTCTCCTTGTGGCCTCGCAGCCGTGTGGTGGTGTGGTATCGCCAGTTTAGTGGACTAATCCGTGGGCGTCTACCCCCAATGCGGGCGGAAAAGGCCAAAAATAGCGCGGTAGCGCGGCGTTTACGGCGGTTCGATCGGCCGGCGTGCTTGCGTGGGAGCGGTGCAACGAGAAGCGGAGAGCCACCGGGTTATGACTCCGGTGACTCTCCGTGGCTGCTCCGTAGGAAGAACAAGGCCAGTCTTGCGGTTAGTGGACTATCTGTCAACCGCTACGCGGCTTAAAGGGCAGTGTGGCGGCCATGCTGTGCGCGGTGCCCCTCTTCATGGCAGCAGGTGGAGCCGGTACAGGTTGCGCACAACTTCGGCCGTGAAGTCGCCGACGAGGTAGGCCATCGCTTCGTGGTCGCCCACGAGGTGCGTCCTGGCTCGGGAGTCCCATCCGGGAATGGAGTCCATGAAGAAGAACGCGGCCGCGGCGTGGGTGGATTCGTGCGCGATCGTGCGGGTAGTGAGCTGCCCGGTCCACAGTCGCATGGTGACCATCGCGACATCAGGTTGGGGCCAACGGAATCCATCCCAGGCGACTCCGCCCGCGATGTCATTATCGGGGTCGTATGGGCGTTGCAGTGCGGCACAGTGCGCCCGCGCTAGCTCTTGCCTGTCGTCGTACACGAGCACGTGGATTTGGCGGCGCCGCCCGGTTGCACGTGACGCCACACGGAACCGGGCGACGATGCTCACTCGTCCGATCCGTAGGCGGTCACTCTGCCGCCACCTTCCGGTAGCCAGCGGCGAGGATGCGCTCGATCAGCCCGTCGCGATCGGTGATCGTTCGGTACTCGAATGTGATCTCCGGGTGGTCACGAATTGAGAGCGGCACAGGGTCATAGCCGATCGCGACTATCAAGCCCTCGCGGTCGGCGTCGGTGGGTGCCGCTGGGCGAGCCCACTCGGCCCCAGCGATGAACGCCTGTCGCGCCGTCTCGGCGTATCCCCAGTCGTCGTGCGAGACCCGCTCGCCCGTGTTCTCGTCCAGGATCGTGTCGCCGTCGTAGCGCTTGAACGCCTCGGCGCGGGCTTCTTCTGCCTTCGTCATCGGTGGTCCTTTCGGTTGAGTGTGGTCCCGCTATTTTAGTGGACTAACGGGGTGTGCGTCTACCCCTTGGGGCAGCGAACCTGAATGCTGAAAATTTTCGGGGGAGGGTCTGGCCTTTGGGCCTTTACCCCTGTTGGATGGTTTCAGGCGGAAAATTATGCGCGGCCCTCCTTTGGGCTTATGCCCCCGGCCACTGGCTTGAAGGCGAAAAATATGCGCGGTGGCAGCCCAACCCCCAAACCGCCCCGCCGGCCACACAATCCGGCGACATTGCCACCCTCCCGCAAACGGTAACGCCGGCCCCGCAGCTCGCCGGCACCGCACCCCCGCTCCCCTCCCGTCCCACTGCCACGCCGGCGCACCATCCATGCGGCGCGGCATGCGCAGCGGATATCCCCTCCCACCTGCGCTTGTTACCAAACTGTTACCAAATTAACCCACTAATCCCTATACATATTTGGTCCACTCTGCCATGCTTGTCTTATGACCAACCACACCGGACTCCTTGCCCCCGCTCCCGCTATGCTGCCGGCTATCGGTACTCGTATCCGCGCCATGGACAACGACGGCGAGGTTGCCGGCGGGGGAGAAGTCATCGCGCTTGACCCGTTCGGTGTCACCGTCCTACAGGGTTACGTGCACCGGCACAACGGCGTTGTCGTTGAGCAGGGAGCAACCCCTATGCGCTACCAGCGCGCGAACCACACGTTTGAGCCCATCGAGGCCTGACAGCACCATAGCCCTAGCGCGTAGGCGTAGGCCCGTCATGGGGCCACTAGGGCACGCATTAACCCACTGTCACACAGTCAACTAGGGAGACTGACACTATGTCGCACGCTATCGCCACCGCCGTCGCAGCCGCTCGCATTCCCACCCCCGCATTCCGCGGTCTCATTGTCACTGTCGACCCTTACGGCGACGGCGTGGCAGACAGCGGCGCCGCCTACCGCACCTTCGATGTCGCCCGCCCGCGTGCTAACGGCAACTACCCCGTGCAGCTCGCATCCCTCACCGTTTACTCGGATGGCAGCGCCCTTGTGTGGGACCGCCTCACCAACTACACGGCGGCCGACCTGCGCGCCGCGGGGCGCCTGCGCGACATGCTCGCCACCGCCTACCCGAACGCGCAGCACAACACGTACCGATACGTTTCTGTCTAAACAGCCTCACCGCCCTAGCGCGCTTACAGGCGTCGGCCGTCGAAGGCCGCTAGGGCACGCAATTAACCCACTGTTACACAGTCAACTAGGGAGACTGACAGCATGCCGCACACCACCGAACCGACCGCCTACGTCGGCACCCTCGCCACCGTGACCAACAGCGACGGCGAAACGGTCACCGTCGCCGGTCCCAGCATCCCCGCATGGGGTTTGCTCACCGCCGATTGGATCGCCGGTTATCGCCCCCTCGCCCTGGAAATGGCCGTCGACGCCGGCCTCACCGTCTACCCCCAGGGCATGCGCGTTTCGTGGCGCCGCGTCGCGCTGGAAGAGGCCTAACGCCATGTCCCCCGAAACGCTCGACCGCGACACCCTCGCCGCCCGCACCCTAGACGCATGGCTGAAGGCCGGCATCCAAGACACCGCCGACGCCCTCGCCGCCCGCTCGCAGCGCGAGAACCGGACACCGGCCTACCTGCTCACCCGCGCGGCATGTCGCGCCCTGGCCCTGCTAGCAGGCTGCGCAGCAGCACTTTCCAGCACGTACGCGCTTGGCATCATCGCCGCATTCTTCGGAGGTTGAACGACCATGACTCAGAAACTCACCATCGAAGCGAAGTCCGTAGCGGCCTTCGCCACCCTGCTCGCAGACATGCCGCACGAAACGCGCGCCACGGTCACAGCCACTGAGAACGGCACCCCATGGGCAACCGTTTCGATTGCACCCACCACGGACACGCGCCGCACCGCCTTCCCCAACATTCTCGGCACCACTGCTGTAGGGGATTCGCGCAAGCGCGGCCAGTCAGGCGCAAGATTCACCGCGGGTGAGGCGCGCGACGCCTTGCGCGTCGTCATCTACCGCGCCGCGAAGATGGTGTAACGAACATGGCTTATCGCGTCCTCGCACACCCCGACGTTTCGCCCGCTCGCATCGCCCTCGCGCCTCGCCGGCAAGAGCTGGCAGACGCCTACAGTGACATGGGCGAAGGTGTCGTCATCAACGACGCCGGGAGCATCGTCGCCTTCCACCAGCGACACTTGCCGATCCTTGAACGCCGCACGGCGCGCGGGTTGCCGCTGCGAGTGCCGACGCACGGGCGGGTGTGACGGAACTCCGCTGTGCAGCCCTGAAACCGAAGGTGCCGACAGCTCCCAGTGAGACCGTCAGAACGGCCAAAAAGGCCCGATTCCTCACAGCCGACACTCAGAAACGGCAAAACCTGTACACCTGCACATACAACTACATAGGGGGGGGACCAGATGTGTAGTGGACTAAATGTGAGAGGCTCCGAGGCCTCCAGCCGACCCGAAAACCCCGGAAAATCAAGGGCTGGGTTTTTTTTGCCGCAGCAAGCGAAGAAGGCCTTATGTACTTACACACTTATACACATCAATACATAACTAGGATTTAAGAGAGTCAGGAAACCAAAAACCCCTCCCGCGGAATCACGCGGTTCTCTCCCCCTCCCAGCAGCCTCCCCCGCGACACATTTAGTCCCAAGGGGTTATGTACTTATACATGTAACACGCTGGAGTGATGTGGATTGCCTCACATTCCACACAACCCCGCCGCACAACCTATACATCGCAATACATAGACGGAAAACCTATGTGATCCACATATACGGGACGTATAGACAAAACCTGAGATAGTCCACTAAACTCAGATCAACCACACCAGCCGGCCCAGCCGGCGCCACCGCCACACAAGGGAGACTGACCAGCATGAGCACCCTTAAGCCCCGCATCATCGTCAGCGTCAACCGTGCCCGCATCGCAGCGGCGGAGAGTCGCGAAGAGTACGCAGGCGCCGCCATCGCCGAGGCTCTGCGCCTCATGGCCGATCAGATCGAAGAGCGCATCAGCGTGATCCCGTATGGCTCGGGGGAGTGGGTCCGAGAGGTCCACCGCTTCACCGATGCGGACTCGAAGCCGCTCGGGGCGCTGTCGCTCTACGAGGCCTGACCACCACCACCACCACCACCACGCAGAGCTAAGGGAGTCTCGATCATGGCCCGTCACACCACGCGCAAGACCACCACGCAGAGCAAGCGGGCCACCATCGCCCGCCGCGCACAGCGCGCCACCAAGTACCAGTCCGCCGCCCGCGTCACCACCGCCGGCCGCGCCCGTTAGTCCACAAACGTCTAGGGAGACGAAGACATGACCACCACCGCAACGCCCGTAGCCACGCTCACGATTACCCACACCCACGAGGCCGGAACGCTGATCGAAGGCACCGCCCGCGGCGACGGTTCCGCCGAAGTCCTGAAAGGCCAGCGCTGGCGCTGGGGGCGCAGCATCGGCGCCTGGTTCGTGCCGAACAGCCGCGACCGGCTGCCCGCCATGCACACGATCAACGCGACGCGAGACGCACTCACCGCCGCGGGTTTCGCCGTAGAGCTGGAGGTGTCCACCGAACGCAGGGACATGGCAGAGGTTGAGGCCGGCAAGATCGAGCGACAAGCGGCGCGCGTCGAAGCGCTCGAAGCCAAGGCGCAGCGCAAGGATGCCGCCGACGATGCCGCCTATGCCCGCGCGCTCGGTGCGTTGAAGTCGCTCCCCGAGGGAGGGGAACCGATCAAGATCGGCCACCACTCAGAGGGGCGACACCGCGCCGGAATCGCCAAGGCTGACCGCGCCATGCGGGCGTCCGTCGAAGCCGGAAAGGCGGCTAGCGAGGCGCGCGCCAAGGCTGAGATTGCCTCCCACACGACCGACGCCCGCTATGCGCCGGCCAGGGTCGCGCGCCGCATCGAAACGCTCGAAGTGGACGGGCGCAAGCTCGCGCGGAGCATCGAGCGCTCACAGGCGAACGCCGAAGAGGGCCGCGCCGCTGCCGAAATGACGGAGGACGACACGCGGCGATTCCTCGCGACTGACCGCGCCGAACGCGCCGAAGCGCACACCGCGCGACTCCAGCTCATGGCCGATGAGAACGCCGAACAGCTCGAATACTGGCGCGGCATCCGTGCCGCACAGATCGAAGAGGGCAAGGCGGGCGACTACTCACCCGCGACGATCGCCAAGGGCGACCTTGTGCGCTACCGGTTCGCGAATGCCGCGATTGTCATCCGCGTGAACCCTAAGACGGTGACCGCCGCTTACTGGCCGCGCTGGGATGCCGAGAACATGCACACCGACACAATCGCCTATGGCGACCTGACCGCGCACACCGTCCCCACGGATGACCAGCGCGCGCAGCTTCTCGCCAAGGCGAAAGAGGGCGCGGCCAAGTCCAAGGCCCGCCACGCGGCAGCCCTCGCAAGCTTGGGCGGGCGACGATGAGCGCCATCGAAGCCCGCGCCCGCGAGATTCACGCGCAGACGCCGCGATTCGCTCCCATCAGTGGGCGACCGCTCACCGCCGAACAGGCGTTTGACCTGGCACGCGACCACGGCACCAACAGCCACGCCCGCGCCGTGCGCCAGGCTCGCGAAGAGTTGACGGCGTGGGAGATGGTCACGGAGCGCATCGACGACGAAACCGGCGCGGTGTTCTCGACGGACCGCACGCAGGCGCACGGCTGGACGTCCCCGAGCGAGGCTGTCGCCAACTGGACCACGCGCGGGCTGTTCAAGCGCGACGGGTCGAGTCGCTACCGCAACGGGAAGATCGAGCGCGCCGGCGTCGGTTGCTCGGTGCGGACCTACTTCGAGGAGGCCAACTAATGCCCCCGTTCTGCGAAGAACACCAGATGTATCACAACCTCACGGGGGGCTGGGGCGAATGCGGCGACATGCGCCGCGCAGCCCACCGCGCCCGCATGGAAGCCAAGCGCCAGGAGAAGGCCGAACGCATCGCCGCCGAAACCTACCAGCGCTACGTCCCGCAGTTCGGAGACCCCACGCCCGAAGAGATCCGCGCGGCCCTGGCTGCCGCCGCCCTAGCCGGCATGGAGGCCGCAGCATGACCACCACGACCTACCGCCAGCCGTTCGGCGCGCCACTGCCGACCGCCACGGAGCCCGAGCCCACGCCGACAGTCGAGCGCATCCCGCGCACCGTTGACGGCTGCACCTGGTACGCCTACGCCGAGCACAACGGCGGACGGATCGGCGCCACCGCCCGCACGAAGCGCGACGCACTGGTGCGATTCTCGGCGCAGTGGGCGAGGTTCGCATGACCACCACGACCCCCCGCGCCCCGCGGTGCGCCTGCGCTCACTACAGCGACGGCTCTACGTCCGCGATGCTGTGCTCCCTGCACTCCGACACCGACCCGTGCCTCACGATGTCGCTGGTAACCGGGCGCCGGCGTAAAGGCACCATTCGCCGCGGGGTCTGCACGAACTGTGGACACGGCCAGAGCCAGGAAGAGGCCACAGCATGACCGCCTACGCCAGCAAGACGCCCCGCATGCTCAACAGCGACCCCGAGCCCTGGCTAGGGCGCTCACCCGTGACCAACGACCTGATTCGCACGCCAGTCGCTCCCGCGGGGTTGAGCGGCTTCCACCGCCAGCCGCGTGACTACTACAACCACGAGCAGCACAACGAGCCGAACCCGATCCTTACCGAGTTCCGCGAGGTTCACGCCCGGCCCCACCTGTCGGCCCATCCGGCGTCATGGCTTGCGGGGCACTGGATTATGAACTGGACCAGCCACGAACGGTACGCAGACGAAAGCGTGACCGAGCAGCAACTCGACCACGCCCGCAAAGTCCTCGAAAGGTTGGCCCGCGCATGATCTTCAACAGCATCAAGCTCCCGCTCGCCCAGTGCGGCGCGGATGACTGCACCGGCTGCATTGGGCAGGGCAGCGAGCCGAATCCGATCCTCATCCACGCCCGTGAGGCAAGCATCTTCTCCGCCCTCTCTTGGCTGGACGCTTTCGACGCCTTCGGGGGTTACGTGTCCTGGCCGGACGATCACCCCGTACTCATGGCAACGCCGGGCCAGCGCGACCACGCGCGCCGCGTTCTGGCCCGCCTAGAGGACATGGCGGTAGCAGCATGACCATTTACGCCAGCCAGGATCACACAGTCCGCCTTGCCGACACGCTCGCCGGCTGCCCGTTCTATCAGAACACCGGCACGCAGAGCTGCGACAGTCGCGCCGCTTGCGCCGCTCACCATGAGCCCCTGTGCATCACCGATGAGCCGATGGGCGGATGGGAGTCGCAGACCTACACGCCGCACAACGGGCCGAACCCGATCCTCATTGCCTTCCGTGAGATTGACGCTGGCCGGAATGAGTACGCCGATTGGGTTCGAGACTTCGATGAGAACCCGCACTTCTGGACCCGCGGACACGCTGACCCCGGCGCGCGCTATCCGCAGTACACGCCAGCGGAACTCGACCACGCGCGCCGCGTCCTGACCCGCCTAGCAGCCCTGGAGGCATCCGCATGACCCCCACCATCCACCCCGCCGCCCGCCGCGCGTACAGCGCTTACCGCGAGGCCGCTGCACAGTCCATCCTCTGCCCCATCGACCCGCGCAACGGCCACCGCATCAACGACCCCTTGCGCGCCCTCATCCCCGGTGCTCACGCCGCCACGCCAATGGCCCTGTACATCGTTGAGCAGATCACCGGCTACCGGGACCACCGGGACGAGGTTTTCACCGCCCCAGCCAGCCGCGCAGCCCTGCGCCGGTGGGCTTTGAAGAACGCGACCACGAAGGAGAACGCAGCATGAGCACTTGGAACGCCATCGTCATCGAGCAGCCTGGCAGCCTCACCATCGACACGCTCCCCGACGCACTCACGGGGGAGGGTGAGATCTGGGAGGGCTACGACGTCACCGACGAGCGGGAGAGCCGCCAGCCCAACACCTACTACCAGGGCGACCCTGGCGGCCCCGGCAACCCGGAGGGCCGCATCGTCATCAGCGGTCACAGCAAGTACGAGGCCAGCGCGGCCATCGCCGCCCTGATCGAACTATCCAAGACGACGGGCACGATCACGCACAGCGAAGAGTACGACTACGACGAGCCCGGCCAGGAAGTCACGGTCTACCGCGCCGGCGGTTACGTCCTGGCCGAATCGCGGACATCCGAACTGGTGCCCAACAACCTGGGCGAGCTGATCGCCGCCGTCCGCGAGGGTATCGCGCTGGTTGATGCGACCTTCGACAAGGAAGAAGAGCACTACGCCGCCGTCCGTACAGTCATGGCAGCCCGCGCACTTATCAGCGCCCTCACCCCGAATGGCGGCGCAGCATGACCATGAAAACCCCCCAGCAGATCGCGGCAGAGGTGGCCGACCTTCCCCGCATCGGGACCTACCGCAACAGCCAGAACATCAACGGCGACGGCTTCCGGCGAGCAATCGCTGTCGCCGCCATCGAGGCCGACCGCGCGCAGCTCCGCGAGGCGCTGGCCAGCGCTGGCCCCGTCCCCGGCATCCGCCCCTATCGCCTGGCGACCGTCGATGAACTGTTGCAGGCGTGGGACGAGTACAGGGGCGACGAAACGGCGTTCGTGGACGCCTGGAACGCCTACACGGCAGGCGAAGACTTCCCCTGCCCCGAGGCGTTCGGTGGCGTCCATGAGGTCACGGACGGCTCGTGCGACGCATGCGGCGACAAGAACCGGGCGGCCTGACATGCCCCCTATCACCCTGAGCCGCGAGGCCGTAATGCTGGCCCTCTTCATGGAGGCCCTCGCCCGCCACCCGCTGACCCCGTTCGAGCGCATGTGCTTGTTCAACACCTCGCAGGCCGCCGGCTCGGGCGCCTCGTTCCACTGGGCAGCAGTCAGACAGTCCACTAACACGGCGACGGGCCGCACCCTCTGGCACGCCGCGCTGATCCACAACCACGACTTGACCACCGATCAGGCCCCCAACGCCTCTCAGATCATCCGCATGCTGGAAAACGAAGGAGTCACCGCATGACCACTGCAAGCAGCTCATCCGACCGCTACGAGGCCGCGCGCGCCGCTCTCGCAGAGTACGACATGCCCGGATCGAGCGCGCACCACGCGGACGACCTGGCCGCAGCCCTCCGCGCCCTCATCGAGCCCGCCGCCACCGAGGAGAACGTCGATGACATCGCAGAGCGCCTGTCGCGTCAGCAGTTCGAGGAGGACGAGGACGAGGTTCGAGAGCACGTCTCGAACCTCGTCGCCCACGACTCCTGGGAGAGCGCGCCGGAGGAACTGCGCCAGAAGTACCTCGCCCGCACCACCGCCGCCGTGAACGCCGGCATTCTGGCCGCCTGGAATTCCTGGGAGCCCGACGACTACGCACCGGTCCAGTGCGCCAAGTGCGGCGCCGACACGGACGAGCCCGAGGCGGAGCCCGCCGAGGCCCTGCCGCTGGACCCCGAGCCGTGGGCGTCGCTCGACGGCTGGCGCTGGGACCGCAACCCCATCGGGGACAACTACTTCGCACCCCGCCCTGGCTATTCCCAGAACAAGGAGGACTACGCATGAGCACCATCACTCACACCGCCGAAATCGAGGGCATGACCCTCAGCCTTTCGATCAAGCCGGACTGGCGCGTGCTGGGCGAGCTGTTCGCGAACGCACGCTCCGACGAGCAGGGCCTCTTCCTGGAGGGCATGGTCGCCGAGTTCGGGCACCAGCAGATGGGCGGCAACATGCAGTTCTTCTACATCGCCGCCGGGCTCAAGGAGGAGGCGCCGAACGTCGCTCAGAAGGCCGCGCGCATGCTCACCGAGCTGGCCGAGCACCTGAGCGCCGTGCAGCCCGAGGTGGTGGCGGCATGAGCATCACCCTCACGAACGCCGCACAGTCGGCCTTCTACGCTTCCCACGACCGCACCGAGGACGCCGGCCCCGACTGGGACACCCTCTCGCCCGCCGAGCGCCAGGAACATCGCGAATACTGCCCCGACGCCTGCGCCACCTGCGAGAACAATCGATTCTGGGGCACCTGCTCCTCGTGCGGCGTCTGGCCGGTGGAGGCCGACGATGACGGCTACGGCTGCTGCGGATCGGTCATCATTCTGGAGATCCCGCGCGAAGACAACATGAAGGCGTGGGCAGCATGAGCGCCTTCACAGCCAGCAACGGGATCGCCGTCCAGTCCGAGACCCAGGGCATTACGGGTGACCGGCGGATCATCTTCGGCTCCGGCGACAATGCCCGCGTCATTACGTTCAGCGGCAAAGAGATGCGAGCCCTGATTGAGACGCTCGACCACGAGAAGGACGAGGATCTCGGGCGGTGGCGGTGGTTCGAGGACGCTGGCTACGTGGTCTATCCGGGGACGACAGACCCCGCCCGGAAGGGAGTGCGCGGCGTGACCGTACTCAACGAACAGATCCCCCGCCCGTACACCGTCTGGGAGGACAACATCGACACTCTCTACGGGACATCTGCCGACGAGGAAGCCCGCAAGAAGGGCCGGGACGCCGCCCGCGCCTACTTCGCCGCGCACCTGGAGCCGAAGCCCGCATGGCACGATGCCAAGCCATGGGAGACATGGCTCCTCACGATCGACGACATCGAGCATGCCCGCACCCTTGACGAGGACCGAGAAGTCCGCGACCCCGCCTACGTGGGCGACAACTCGTGGCTCCATATCACGGACGCCCGCATCACCGCGGGCCGCCGCATCTGGCCGGAGGACGCAGCATGAAGACCGCCGCCATCCGTACCGTCGTCATCATTGTGACCGCCGCGCTGCTGGTCGCCGGGTTCCTGCTGATCCCGTTCACGATGCGCAGCCTGAACTTCTACTCGCTGACCCTGGCGAACGCCGCGGGCATCGCCTGGGGTATGGGCGTCACGGTCATCAGCCTGGTGGCCTGGATGGATGCGGAGGCGCCGTGAGCGGCCTCATCCTCGGGCAAGCCTGGGAGCCCCGCCGCGGGCTGTGCCTGGTGGAGCAGCTCAGGCCGGGCTCCACGCTGATGGTCCTGACACCGCTCAGTGACCCGAACAACCGACTAATACGCGCCAGAAGCCAGGTTTCCTGGCGGAAAACGAAGGAGACAGCATGAACGGACTGCCGAAGTTGAAGCCCGAAGAGGAGCCGCTGGTCGACCAGGTGCGCAAGGCGAACCTGGCATACCAGGAGGCGCGCGCAACCGCGTTCATCATGGCGCAGCGCATGGCCGAGGAGCAGGTGCAGGGCCTCCTCATCGAGCGGGACAAGCTGGCCTACAAGGCGTACCGCGCCGGCATCTCGAAGCGAAAGATCGCCATCCACGGGCTATCCTCGCAGCACACCCCGAAGGCTGACACTGCGATCCTGCACGGCGCCCAGTTCTTCCACGAGGAGGAGGCGAAGCCGGTCGAGCCTGCCACGAGCCCCAACTTCGCGCTGCTCGGTGACACGCTGACCGTGACGCTGCACCCCGCCGATTTCAAGCCGTACGCCATCGAGGAAGCCTCGCAGCGGTCCCACTCGTTCACCGTGGCAGACGGGAACATCCTGCCGGTGGACCACGAGAAGGAGGAGACCTGGATGCACCCGGTTGTCCAGGTGGTCACGGCCGCCAATGGGGATTGGAAGCAGAAGGCGCTCGAGTACGTGGAGGGCCAGACCGCATGATGTTCTCCAGCATCGAAGCCCGCGACCTGCCGTTCCGCGCAGGCCAGGCTGTCACCATCCACGAGGCGACGCTGAACGGTGAGCCCGCGAGCCTGGTCGTTCGGGAGTACGTGCAGCACAACAAGCCGAATCCGGTACTCGTGGAGTTGCGCGAGGAGCTGCCCTACCGAGCGCACGACGGCGGAATGGGCGAGCAGTTCACCGCGGCAGAGCTTGCGCAGGAATGGCTGGCGAAGGGCGCTCTCTCACGGTCCCTCTGGGGACACCACGCCACAGTCATCGCTCAGATCGACCACGCCCGCAAGGTGCTCACCCACCTCGCCGCACTCACCAAGGAGAACACTCCCGCATGACCACCGCACCCGCCAAGCTCACCCCGCGCGTCGAGCAAGAAGACTCGATTGTCCGCATCCTCGCTGAGCCGACGAAGGCGGCCTTGATCGGTGACGAGACCGGCTACGGAAAGACGTTGCTGGCTACCGAGGTGATTGTGCGGGCTGGGTGGAAGCGAGTGCTACTCCTGGGCATCTCGGCGACGTTCCCCCAGTGGGCCGACCGGCTGGCGGCTCAGAGTGACGGCGCCATCCAGCTCCGCCGCCTGGATTCCACGAAGGCGGGCCGGGAGGCGTTCGACGCTTTCCTCGCCGGCGAGCCGGGCCACTACTTCACCACAATCCAATGGGCGACGGCGCAGAACAACCTGCACCGCGACAAGACCGACTACGCGGGCAACAAGATCCCGAAGATCGACCGGAAGACGGGCCTGCCGACCGACAAGTTCGAGCGCGAGCGGGTGAACCTGAAGGTCTACGAGAAGATGAGCAACCGCAAGGCGGGACCGGTGGACGCGATCATTTTCGACGAGTCCCACGCGATCGCCAACCGGGACAGCATCGGCCGCAAGACGCTGCTGTCCATCAAGACCGACTGGAAGATCGCCATGTCGGCCACCTGGTCGGGTAATCGGTTCGATTTCGCCTGGTCGACCACGCGCTGGCTGTGGCCTGAACTGATCCCCGCGTACTGGACGTGGCGTGAGGAATGGTGCCGCACCGAGACGAAGTACGTCAACGGCGGCCGTGCCGTGCAGGAGGTTGTGGGGGAGAAGGAGCCCGAAGGCGGGTTCGTGAAGACCCTGCCGCTGTACCTGCGCCGCGAGCACGACATGAAGGCACCGCCCGCGGTGATCGTGGAGTGCGATTCCACGGTGGAGCAGCGAGCCCAGTACGAGGATCTCAAGTCCGAACTGATGACCTGGGCGTCGTCGTGGAGCGGCGACCGTGAGCCGCTGGTCGTGGACATCCCCGCCGTGCTGCGGTCGCGTTTGCGCCAGGTGGCGCTGGCCGAACTGTCGCTGGATCAGGAAGGCAAGGTGACTTTTGCACCGAACGCCGCCTCGGCGAAGCTGCGCGCGCTGCGCGGCGTGCTGGACCGGTGGGCAGGTCAGCCGGTGGTCATTATGACCGACTCGAAGATCTACGCGAAGCTGGTCGCCGCCCGCATGACGGCCGCCGGCTACCGTGCTGAGGCGTGGACGGGCGACTCTTCGCAGGGTGAGCGGCAGCGGTTGAAGGCCGACTTCATCGAGGGCCGCCTGCCGTACCTGGTGATGACTGTGCAGTCTGGTGGCACCGGTGTTGATGGGCTCCAGTTCGCGTGCTCGAAGATCGTCTGGTTGAGCATCCCGGAGGGTGACCCGAAGCTGGTCGAGCAGGCACTCGGCCGCGTGTTCCGGCCCGGCATGACGACCGAGTACGGGGCGTTTGAGCACGTACGCATCAACATGCGGGACTCGCTTGACACGGAGATCCTCGAGAACCTGCTACTGAAAGGCAAGGCGATCCGGGATTCCATCGGCGCGCAGGCTTTGAACGCCGCCTAGACAGATGGGCCGCCGCCCTTGCGGTATTAGTCCACTAACCCGTACCATACAACCACCACGAGGGGGAAGCATGACCACGACAACCGAAGCCCACGAGGCCCTGACTGCCGCAATGCGGGAGTACGCGGATGCCGTCCGCGGGGACTGGAGCGAGTTCGACGGCCGGCGCGAGCAGGGCGTCATCGAGGCATGGATCGAGGAGATCCGCAAGCCGACGGCGACCACACTTCCCGAGTGGCGCGACCGGCTGGGCATCTGCCCGGATGGGCACGGGCATTGGGCCGGTCTGCGGTGGGGGCACTGTAGCCCCGAGGACTGCCCGACGCAGGCGAAGCGCGAGGCGGAGTGATGGGCGCCCCGGAACCACGCGACGAGCTGCGCACCGCGATCGGCGCCGTGCTGGTCAACGCCTTCAACTTCCCCGAGCGCGTGCAGGCCCGCCTGCTCGGGCAGGACATGGCACCGCTGATCGACAAGGTGACGGCCGCCGTTCGCGCCGCGGGGTTCGAGAAGGCGCCGGAACCCGAGTGGGAGTACACGGTACGACACAACGGCCCACTAGGCCTGTCGACCCCGTACTACTTCCTCACGCCCGAGGAAGCCGTTGAGTACGCGGCCCAGCACCCGGATACCCGAGCCGCTGTCCGCCGCAGGATGTTTCGCGCTGGCCCGTGGCTCCCGATCGGCGGCGAGTGATGGGCGCGCGCAAAGGCCTCGGCTGCCTTGAGCACCCGCAGTGGGGCTCCGTGATGGTCCCCATCTGGCTGGGTTGGTGGCTGCCGCGACTCCACATGCGGCTGCACGAACGCCGACACCACGCCGCGGCGCCGGTCGGGGAGGGGGAGCGATGACCGAACAGCAAGCACGCGACGAAGTGGGACTGCTGTTCGCGCGGTTCGACGCCTTCCGCAACAGCGGAATCTGCTCGCCCACGACGCGAGGCCTGCTGGACGACGCCGAACGACTCCTCCGGCGCGTGCTGGCGAAGGCAACGGAGGGGGAGCAGTGAGCGAGCGTTCGACGATCAGCGTCTACCCAGTGGGTCTGCTGTGGGATATCAAGCGGCGCCGAGTGTGGCGCGGTGTGCGCGGCTACCTCTGGCCCCAGGTTCAGCGCAAGAACTGGCGAGCCGTTCGGAACTACTTCAATGGCTACCTAGCCGAGATCGACTACCCGCCCGCGAGTCTGAACTTCTACCATTGCGGTAAGGGGTGGACCCAACGGGCCGCGCTCTCGTCGCTGGGTCGCCAACTGGGCGCCGACAACCCCGTGGTCCGCTACCCATGACCACCGAAGATCTCCTCGCGCTGCATGCCGCCGGCACCACTGCCGTCGAGATTGCGAGACGTATGGGGATTCCCGAGTGGCAGGTGAGAAGGCGGTTGCGGGAGGCGGGCGTCCCGGCGAAGCCGTTGCGCCGTTTGACGGCGGAGGAGCGGGACTGGGTGATGCGGTCGCGGGCTGAGGGTGTCCCGGCGGTGTGGATCGCGGAGACGCTGGACATCCAGGGCAAGGCGGTGAGCCGGTTGTGCCGCAATGATGCGGAGACGGATGTGTGGCAGCAGACCTGGCCGCAGATTTTTAAGGACGCTGAGCTGCTGAAACTCCACCAGGAGTTCAGCCCGAAGAAGAAAGTGAAGGCATGACATGACAACTTTGATTCCGAGCCAGGTGAAGGACGCACTCGCCCTCATGGAGGGACTGACCAAGATCATCGAGGAGATGGACGACGAGACCGAATGGGGGTCGGGGCTGCGGCTCATCCTGCCGGAGGCGATCCCGCTCAAGGCTGACGACAACAGCAGCAGCGAGCCGGTCGCCTGGCTGGTGGCCAACGACTTCAACGGCTATGACCTGTCGACGGTGAAGCCGGCATGACTGACCCGAGGATTACAGCAGTCGAGCAGTACCAGGCGTGGTCTGAGGAGATGATCCTCGGCGGCACACCCGATCCAACCGTGGAGCAGTATCAGGAGTACCTGCGGGTGCGCGACATGGAGGACCGGATGCGGCAGATCCGCGAGCTTGCGACCCGCGCGACGTTCGACGCTGACGAGGCGGAGCGACTGGCTCTCATCGCAGGATTGGCCGCCTGATGCCTCACCGCAGGCGCAGTAAAAGTGACCTTCCCGCCTACACCTCGGCGATGAACCTCGCGCACATCGGGGAGGGTCCGCAGCCGGACTGCTGGGAACACAGCGACGAGTTCAGCGACTACGAGATGGCGGACATGCCTGATCGTGAGACCGCTGAGCTGCTGTGCTCCCGATGCCCGCTTCTTCAGGTGTGCGCGGCGAACGCCAGGCACAGGAAGCCGGCTTGGGGAGTTTTCGGCGGCGTGGCCTACGTAAACGGCAGGCAGGCGCACCTTTTGGCGGAGGATGATCCTCGTCTTCAGGAAGCCGCATAGTCTCGTTGCGCTCAAGATTGGCTCAATAGTGGACTATTCCTTTGCTAACAGTGGACTAAATATGTAATCTGTGGGTATCGCCAGATAGGCGGTGAGCCACAGGATACAGAGGAGGTTCCACTATGAGCGGTTCCGGCGGACTCAGCAGGAGGAGGCAGGAGCGGCCACGCCGCTCCACGTACATCAAGCCGAAGCTGTGGAACGCAGCGCGGTATCACCGCAAGACCCGAAAGGGGTGGGCCGCCCACATGTAGTGGAGCAACCAGCCCCCCACCACCACATCTAGACCACCCGAAATCCGATCCAGAAACGCTCGCATTTAGTCCACTAATCAGGCTAGACTGGGCGGACCACACACCACCGAAGGGAGCCTTCCAATGGGATTCAAGGAAGACGTCGCTCGCAGGGTCGCCCTGCTGGAGCAGCGAAACAACATCGAAGATGAGATCGCCCTCATCGACAGCCGCCTGCTGGAGGAGCACTCCTACGGCACGCATGACGCCGGCGACTGGTCGCTGATCGTCAGCCACAACCGCCGGCTCAACCCCGAGGCCATCCAGGCCCGCTACCCGGTCGCGCAGTTCCCGCACCTGTACAAGCCCGCGGTGAACACCGAGGCCGTCAAGAAGCACATCGCACCGGTGGAGCTGGACGAGCTTTACTCCGAGGGCAAGCCGCGTTTGGTCGTGAAGTGATGGCCACGCAGGCGGAAATCGAGGCAGCCTCCCTGGTCCTCTGGAACGACTACGAGCAGCAGTATGACGCGACCGGCGTCGATGTCTCGACGTTCTACCCTCTCGCTATCGAGGTTCTCAATGCGGCAGCCGTGGCTCGCACGCTGACCACCCTGGAGAAGGAGGACGAAGCATGAGCATGCTCGACATCATCGAGGACGCCACGACCATCCTCGCGCCGCAGGAGCCCGGCGACCACGACCGCTTCTCGCACTACGTCCGCAAGGAGGACATCATCCGCTCCACGTTCGACAGCGTGCCGGTGACGGCGCTCTGCGGGAAGACGTGGGTGGCGAACAAGTCGCCGGAGAAGTACCCGGTGTGCCCCGACTGCAAGGCCGTCTTCGAGGACGACCAGAAGTTCCTGGGGAGCAACCTGTGAGCGGCCGGAAATCGGACTACGTGCTGGTCCCGAGTAAAGCGCACCGGGCGCTGGTGGCCCGCGAGACCGGCATCCCGGCACTCAATTCCGACGACTGGGGGCGCATCGAGGCCTGCCTCCGGGGCTACGCCGACGAGATCGTAGCTCTGCCTGAGAGCAAGCGGCACCCGCGGGCCGAGCAGACCATCCGCCGCACGCTCGACAAGGTGGAGCGCATCAATCAGACCGGCGACTACACACCACAGTTCGGAGGCTGAATCGCATGACCATCGACGTGAAGGCAGCAGTCCTCTCGACCATCGAGAAGGCGATCATCGGCGAGCCCCGCTCGCAGCAGACGATGATCGGCCCCTCGGAGATCGGGACGGCGTGCGAGCACTGCCTGTCGGCCAAGCTGGCCGGCTGGGAGCAGCGCGAGGACGCCGCCTGGCTGCCTTACGTCGGCACGGCCATGCACGCCTACCTGGAGCCCGTCTTCTCGTCCACCGAGGGCTGGCTGACGGAGACGCGGGTGAGCGTTGGGCGGATCGGGCGGTTCGAGGTGCATGGAACCTCTGACCTGTTCCACATCCCGAGCGGCACCGTGATCGACCACAAGCTCACCGGCGCCACGACGCTCAAGAAGGCGAAGGGCGGCCCCACACCGGTCTACCGCACTCAGGCGCACCTGTACGGCCTCGGCTTCCTGCGCGCTGGCCTGGACGTCAACACTGTGGCCATCAACTACCTGCCCCGCAACGCGATCAGCCTGCGGCACGGCGTCTGGTGGGATGAGCCCTTCAACCCGATGATCGCGCTGGACGCACTCGACCGGGCGGCGAAGATCGTTGACACCCTCGAGTCGTTCACCTCCGAAGAGGCGCGCGACGCCTACATCACCAGCCTTCCCCGCGATGCCGACTGCTTCAGTTGCGCTCGCTACCACGACGCGCCGAAAGCGGCGCCCAAGAACTCCCTCGACGCCATCCTCGGCTTCGCTGGGTGACTGAAAAATCCGAACAACCGACAAAAGGAGAGCAATCAAAATGAGCACCGGAATCCTCGACGACTTCCTCAAGGGCAAGGCAGCAAAGAACCCGTTCGCCAACGACGAGAACGACCAGATGGCGCCGTTCGGGACCAGCGTGACCGGCGAGATCCTTGACATCCAGGTCCGCCAGACCCGCAACGTCACGACCAACGAGCCCGAGGAGTGGCCCGACGGCAACCCCAAGCAGCAGGCCATCATCACCCTCCAGACGAAGCTCCGCGAGGATGCCGAGGATGACGGGCAGCGCACGGTCTACATCAAGCTCTGGGGTCTCCAGAAGAAGGCGCTCATCGAGGCGTCGCGTGAGGCGGGCGGCGGCCCGGTCGTGCGTGACTCCTTCACGGCCACCTTCACGGGTCTCGGCAAGAAGACGAACCCCGCCTTCAGCGCCCCGAAGCTGTACAAGTACGAGATCAAGAAGGCCTCGCCGCTGGACGCCGTGGTCTCCCCGGCACCCGCCGAGCAGTGGGCACAGCCCGTCGCAACCCCGGCACCGGCCCCCACGGCCGCTGGCATGAACACGGCGGTCGCCGACCAGATCAAGAAGCTGATCGGCCTGGGCCTCCAGGATGGCGACATCGCCACGGCGCTGAGCATCGACATCCAGACGGCCGCGGCGGTTCGCCTCCAGGCGGCGGCGGACGGCTCCCAGGGCTTCTAGGCCCGAACCGATTTCCCGCCGCCCCTGGAACCGGGGGGCTCCGCAAGTGGGGCGGCGGGAACGGGGTGACTCACCGTGACGAGTCAGGCCGGTAGCTCAACGGTAGAGCGGTAGCCCCGAGAAATGCAGCCGGGGGACCGATGCGGGTTCGAGTCCCGCCCGGCCACATTGACCACATAGTCCACTAATTTTGGAAGGAGTACGGCCCACTTGAACTCCTTCGGAGGCTACGCCGCGGTCGCCCAGCAGTATCGCGCCAACGGGTTCGCGCCCATCCCCGTCATCGGCAAAGGTCGTCAGGAAGACGGCACCGGCGGCCTCCCCAAGGGGGCAACGGGCCGTGAGGGCACCGTCACTGACGAGAAAATCGCCGAGTGGATCGCCAGCCCGTTCTGGCGGGACGCGAACATCGCACTCCGCTCCGACGGCTCGTGGATCGGCATTGACGCTGACGCCTATGACGGCAAGATCGGCGACGAGACCCTCGCGGCGATGGAGGAGGAGCTGGGGCTACTTCCCGCCACGATCTCCTCCACGTCCCGCGGCATCGACTCGCCCAGCCGCATCTACTTCTTCTCTGTGCCCACCGGCCTCAACTTCGTCACCCGCTTCACCGATGTCGAGATCGTGCAGCACTCGCACCGCTACGCGATGGTCTACCCCTCCCAGCACCCGCGCACCGGGCAGCAGTACGCCTGGTACGGCTACGAGGGCGAGCTGCTGGAGGAGATCCCGTCCGTAGGCGACTTCGAGGCATTGCCGGACGCCTGGGTGGAGCGCCTGTCGATCCCCGATCACGACGCTGAGGGGCACGGCTTCACCGGCGGGGTGGCGGAATGGCTGGAGGCGGCGCCGCAGGGCCAGCCGGGCTTCTTCATGGCCGCCCGGATGGGGGAGATCCCCCGTGACCGGCCGTTCGGGCACGACGAGATGGTGTCGCTGCAAGCCTCGTTCGTCAGCCTGGCGGCGTCCGGTGAGACGGGCGCGAAGGCCGCACTGAACACACTCCGGAAGGAGTGGCTGCGCGGCGAGTACAACACCCCCGACTACGCCAATGACTTCGACGTCAGCCTCGCCGGCGCGATCGCCAAGTTCGGCGCGCTCCCCGACGAGCCCGAAGACATCCTCACCCAGCAGCAGGCCGAGATCTACAGCCGCCTGAACAGCGAGGAACTGTTCGACGCCTGGACGGGTCTGCCGCGCGTCGTCACCCCCGATTCGCTGCGCGAGCGCGTGGCCCGCGTCATGTCGATCGCCTACGAGCAGGGCGGGTCCACGCTGGACGCCGCCACCCTCGGCTGGCATTCGGCCGCCGCGCAGCACGAGCACGGCATCCGCCAGCAGGGCCTCCAGGCTGTCTGGGATCTGGCGCTGCACGTCGCCAAGAGCCCGGTGGTCAGCGAGCAGCAGTTCGCCGCTGAGCCGGAGCCGGAGCCTGCCGTGAAGCCGGAGCCGGTGCGGCGGGTGAGCCTGCTGAACGAGTACGAGCGGGAGAGGGTCGCCGACGCCGACTGGTGGGGCGAGGAGTTCATGCGGGCGATGGCCGTGATGAACCCGGTGCTCAGCGAGCCGTACTACCGGCTCAACCGCTGGATCGCCCTCAGCCTGTGTTTCGCGGACAAGGCGGTCATCCCGTGGACGAACGGCACCCACCTGATCCTCAACTTCTACGGCATCATGGTCGGCCCCTCGAACAGTGGGAAGACCGAGGCGCTGGAGCCGGTGAAGGAGATCGCCCGGCAGTTCTGGCTGGGCATGGACGACCCGGACATCGGTGGGGATGCGACGCCGGAGGCGCTGACGGCTGCGCTCATCCGCCGGGACGGGAAGCCGTCGCTGATCCACGCCGATGAGGCGGATGCGAAGTTCCGCAAGTGGGCGGATGTGCGTGGCCCGTACTCCGGGATGCCGCACCTCATCACCGAGATCTACACCGGCAACGTGCCGGCGATCTGGCGGAACACGCAGAGAGACATCTCCGGCATTCACGCCAAGGCTTTCCCCAACGTCCACATGATGGGCATTCAGCACAAGATCGCTGACGCCATCCACCCGGACGACTGGATCACCGGCTACATCAACCGGTTCGTGTGGGCGAACGGTGAGCGGAAGACACTGACCGCCGAGCAGAAGAAGGCGCCGATCAGAAGGTCGGGCCAGTCAGCGTCGGGCGCGAAGACCACGAACTGGTACCAGCAGTGGACGGCCATGTTCAAGATGATCGAGAACACCACGCTCAAGCCGGAGACGGGCCAGAAGTACGCCTGGATCGACATCGCCGATGACGTGCTGGACCGCGACGTGCAGATGAAGGAGACGTTCGAGGCGATCGCGCAGAACTCGCCGTACGAGGAGAGGCTCGAGCCGACGTTCAAGCGGCTGGAGAAGACGATCCTCAAGTGCGCAGCGCTGGTCGCCATCACGAAGAGGCGAAGGCAGATCGAGATGGACGACTACCTGATCGCGCTGGAGCAGGCGGAGGAGTGGGCCGAGAACATCCTCGACATGGTGGCGGCCACCGACGAGACGCCGCGGGCTCGGGAAGTCAACAAGCTGTACGACCTGCTGGTGAGCCGGGGCGGCCGGATGGCGCCGTCGGCCATTCACCGCGAGAAGGCGTACGCAGGCCAGTCGAAGTACACCAAGGGCCTCATCGAAGAACTGGTCGCACAGGGGAGGGCTGAGGTTCTCCCGCTGCCCGGACCCGAGCGGGCCGAGATCATCCGAATTGTGAAGGAGGAGCAATGACCCTGACAGGTTTCAAGGCCAAGAATCACCCGCAGCAGACTGGCGCGCGGGGAGCCCTCGACGAGGTGGATGACCGCGGCACGGCGCCGGAGTATTTCGACCCGTGGAACGAGCGGTTCGGCGGTTTCACGCTGGACGTCGCCGCAGCCCCGCACAACGCGAAGTGCGAGAAGTTCTACACCCGCCAGGACGACGGGCTCGCACAGTCGTGGGCGGGGGAGCGCGTGTGGTGCAACCCGCCCTATTCGGGCCTGTATTCGTGGGTCGAGAAGGCGTGGCGCGAGCACCCGCATACCCGCGGGATCGTGATGCTGCTTCCCGCTAACCGAGTTGAGCAGAAGTGGTGGCAGGAACTTGTCGAGCCGTACCGCGACAGGCCGGGCTCACCGCTCTCGGTGGAGTTCCTGCCCGGCCGCATGAGGTTCGTCAGGCCCAACGTCGTCATAGGACCCAAGGGTGACCGTCCGCCATTCGGATGTTGCCTGTTGATCTGGAAGGAGGAGCAATGAACACCGCACTGGAGGAGGCGATCTTCGTCCACGAGCACCGCGACAACCTGGACCGCCAGGCCCGTTTCGATGCCGCCGTGTCGCTGGCCGAGTGGGGCGTGTTCAGCGGCGCCCAGATCGGGACGATCACCGGCTTGAACCGCGCGACCGTGGCGAAGCTGATCGGCAAGAAGGACCGCACGGGTGGCCGCCTGACGGTGGAATCCCTGAAGCCGCTGCTGCACCTCGCGCAGCTCAGAAGGCGCGACGAGGTGGATGTGCTGGCTGTGAAGGAGGCGCTGGACGCCGGCGCCAGCCGAAGGATGTGCGCGCGTTTGACGGGGTGGTCCGAGGGACAGCTCCGCAGGCAGGCAGACCGCGCGGAGGCAATGACGATGAAGGAAGGGGTTGCCGCATGAAGGATTACAGTCACCACACTGTGCTCGAGCTTTTCGCCGGCCACGGCGTAGGGGTCGCCATCAAGGAACTTGGGGCGAACGAGCACGCAGTCGAGAAGGCGCCGGACGCAATCGCAACGCGGCGGGCCAACGGCATGGACATCGCCTACGAAGACGTCTGGGACGTCCACCTGGCCGAGGGGCTGGAGCACGACACTCAACACGGCTCGCCGCCCTGCCCGTCGTTCAGCGCCGCCGGCAAGGGGAGTGGCCGCAAGCAGATGCCGCTCATCCTCGACGCCATCCAGGATGGTATCTGGCGCGACATCCACGAGCTGCGCGCCTGGTCGGACTCTCTTGAAGACCCCCGCACCGGCCTCACGGTGGTGCCGCTCCACTACGCCTACCGGTTCAACCCGACCTACATCTCGCTGGAACAGGTGCCCGCCGTCCTCCCGATCTGGGAGGCGTACGCCGAGGTTCTGCGCGGCATGGGGTACTCAGTCTGGGTGGGCAATCTCCAGGCCGAGCAGTACGGCGTGCCGCAGACCCGCAAGCGCGCGATCCTCATGGCGAGGCGCGACGGCAAGGAGGCGAGGCCGCCGAAGCCGACTCACTCGCGCTACTACTCCCACGACCCCGAGAAGCTGGACCCCGGTGTGGCGAAGTGGGTCTCGATGGCTGACGCGATCGGCAGCATTCCCGCCGACCGGCCTAGCCCCACTGTGACAGGGGGGGGGTGTGATGACAGGCGGCTGGGAGCCCTTCGGGACGGGCGGCCGGCGGGCGATCCGCAATTCACTGTCGTCAGCAACTACGGCACCGGCGGAGATCCTGCAAAGCGAGGCCGCCGCATGAGCACCGAGCCCGCCGCGACCATCACCAGCAAGTTCGACCGGATGAAGAAGGTGGCCAGTGGAGCCTTGGGTTTTTGAACGACCAGCCCCAACCATTGTCGGAAGTAGAAGAAGTGAAGGAGGACTACTCGTGGGGCGACAGATGAATGACAACTCGCGGCGGGACATCGGGGGACACCAGACCAGCGTTGGTCTGCGAGCAGGTATGCTGCCCGGCGTCCGAGTGACCATCGAGGAGGCGGCGGCACTCCAGTCATACCCCGCCGACTTCAAGTTCGCTGGCACGAAAGGCTCCATCGGTCTCCAGATCGGGAACGCCGTCCCGCCGCTGCTGGCCAAGGCGATCCTTGAGGAGCTGTGGTCGTGAATCAACCGCTCCCCGTGTACCCGTGGCCGCTGTCTGACGCCCGCATGGCGCTGCTGAAAGCGGCGAAGGCGTCCCTGGGCCTGCCGTACCTGATTCAGCCCGTACCGGCGGTCCCTGGCTCGCCTGGCCGCGTTCTGTGCTTCGGGGCGGTGCAGCCGTGGCTTGCCCCGTACGCCCCGATCCTGCCGGAGAACGTTGACAAGGTGGAGTCGATCGCCGCGGCGCTGCGCTTCTGCCTGGAGGATTCGAGTGCCCGCTTCGATGACGCCTCGTGGCTGAGCCGCGCGATGGGCGTGCCGGTCACCTACTCGCATTCCGAAGACCACACGGGGAAGGTGGTGTTCGCATGAGCGCCTCTGCCGTGAAGGTCTACGTCGCGCACTGCGAGGAGTGCGACTGGGAATCCGACGAGTCGTACGACGATGAGTGGGACGCAGATCGGGCCGCCGAGGCGCACAATGACGTCTGCCCGCACGCTCAGGGCGTAGACGAGTCGGGCATGACCGAGCGCGAAGCGTTCCAGGCGGCCCTTGATGAGGCTGTCGAGCGGGCCAAGGTGGCGGCGGCATGAGCGTCACGGCGAAAGACATTCTGGCTGCGGTGAGAACGAAGCACCTGAAGGACGCCGTGATCCGCGAAGTGGTGATGACCGATCCGATCGAGATGGCGATCCGCCGGCGAGTGCACACTGAAGGCCCGCATGCCGAGTTCTACCGCAAGCACTACGCCAAGCGTGGCGAGATGGTTGCTGATGAGATCCCCGAGGGCTGGTCGCTGCGCGGTAGCATCCCGACCCGCCGCATCGACGCGCTCATCCTGAGCGGGACGCAGACCACGGCCGTCGAGATCAAGGTGAGCCGTGCCGACTTCCTGCGCGAGACGCCGGAGAAGCGCCGCGCCTGGATGGCTGTGTCCAACCGCTTCGTGTACGCGGCGCCAGTCGGTCTGATTCGCCGCGAGGAGGTTCCTGCGGGCTGCGGGCTCTGGGAGTTCGACCCCGAGCGCATCTACGACTGGCGATGGGGAAAGGCAGGACTACACGCCACCGTGAAGGCGAAGATCAACAAGGACCCCGAGCCGCTCCCTCGCCAGGTGCTCGTCGCCCTCGCCTACCGGGTCGGAAAGTACGAGGCGGCGGCATGAGCGAGGACTGGGCTGAGTATTTCAAGCGGGTCCGCGCCGAGGCCGCGCAGGAGGTGGTCATCCCGCCCGTCACAACCACCATCCTCGAGCAGGAGGACGTGGACCCTGCCACCCTGCCCGCTGGCGCAATCAAGCGCCTGGTGGGCCGTCTGACGGCTGCGCAGTGGCCGACTGTCCGACTGGCGACGTCGCTGGTCCACGTCTCGGATGCGTTCCGTGTGGCCGACTCGAAGTTGAAGCCGGGAGAGGAGACGCCGGCGAACCGGAAAGGCGACTTGAAGAAGGCTGCCCATGACGTGCGGCGGTGGTGGGTTGTCGCCATCCACCCGACCTACCGGCTGGGTATGCGCGTGGAATACCTCGAAGGCGTCACGGCGAAAGGGGGGCGGTCATTCACTTTCCAGTCTGCGGAGTGCCGCGACCCACTGGGTATGCCGGTCGAACTGTTCGTCAACTACGAGCCGAGCAGTGACGACCTGAAGCAGGTCAAGGATGAGCCGGGCTGGGCGCATGCGGAGCGGGTGGCGCGCGTGAAGGCCGACGCGGAGCGGCGCGATTACGCCTACAACACGGGGCATTCGTGGCTGAACACCCGGCCGCTGTTCAAGGCCGCGGGGGAGTTCACCGCCTGGCTGGATGAGGCAATCGACATGACAACGAAGAAGGAGGCGGCATGACGACCAAGGGATCGCGGCGCCGCAACGGCGTGCGCAACAAGAACTTCAGCATTCCGTGCACGGACGAAGAGTACGAGCTGCTGCACCAGGCCGCCGCGATGGCCGACCAGTTCGGAGCGGCCTGGGGGCGAGACATCCTCGTCGCCGCGGGGTTGCGCGCCAGGTGGAGGGGGCAGGCGGCATGAACGGCTACACGGTAAGGCAGATACCGGGTGGGATGGGGCGCGACTTCATCAAGGAGCACCACTACACAAAAGGGTGCCACAACGGCCCAATGTGCTGGGGTCTCTTTGACAGCGAACGCCTCATTGGCGTGTGCGCCTTCGCCACGCCAAGTTCGGAGAATGTGCGATCGAGTGTGTTCGGCGTGGAGCACAAGAGCCGTGTTACCGAGTTGCACCGGCTTGTGATTCTCGATGAGACGCCCACCAATACGGAGTCCTGGTTCATTGTGCGCGCCCTGCGCGGGCTCCAGGAGTATCGGCCGGGGATCTGGGCTGTCTTGTCATTCGCGGATGGGACAGAGGGCCACGTTGGGACGATCTACCAGGCCACCAACGCGCTGTACTGCGGCACAACTGGACGATCCCGCTTCTGGCGCGACCAAACCGGCAGGCTGCGCCATCCCCGGCAGAATGGGCACAACATCACGCCAGAAGAAGCCGCCGAGCGTGGCTGGGTGGGGGAAATGCGGGACGCAAAGCACCGCTACCTCTTCCTCCTGGGCGACGGGCCAGCGCATCGCCGGATGCTGCGCCGGCTAGTGCAGGTCAACGTACTCGAGGGCTACCCGAAACGGCCGGAGGTTGCAGCATGACCTACATGCAGATCACGGACCCCGGTTGGAACACCGGGGTCGCCCTCGCCTACTACGACGCCATCACACCGTTCCAGCTTGTGAAGCGATTCCAGGTGCACGGCGGGCTGAACGGTTTCCTCGCATGGCTGGACACCGGCGGGGTGGGCGCCCCGGTCGACGAGTACGTGGTGGAGAAGTTCATCCACGACCCGAATGCCGATGCCGCGGACCTGAGTGGTGTGCCGATCGAAGGCGTGATCGCTCACCTGGCTCACATCGAGGAAGTTCCAGTGATCTGGCAGACGAGGAGCGACAAGAGTGGACTAATCGGCTATCCTGAGAGCGCCAAGACCAAGGCGCAACGCCAGCGCGTCCGGTTTGACTTCCTGGAACGCCACGGCCTGTTCGTTCCCGGCACCGAGAACGACGACACCAACGACTGCGCGACCCACGGGCTTGTGAGCCTCAAAAGGCGTAAGCACATGCCCACCCTGAATTTCTACTTTGGAAGGAGAGCCGCATGAAGATTGCCGAGAAGTGCTCATGCGGCGCCCGATTCGAGATAGCGGTGTTCCCAAACTCCGCGCTCGAGCGGTGGGATTGGCGGATGGAGCAGATCAAGGACTGGCGAGCATCGCATCGCCACGAGATGCCGGAGGAGCCCGCAGACCAGCCGATGATCCACGAAAGCGGTTCGTCTCACGAGCGGCTCGGTGACGAGTATCCGGTCCTGGATCGCGCGCGTCCCGCGGGCTTCCGGGCGAACGACTAAGGCCCCAGTCCGAAGACCAGGGCCTAGGCCGAGACGTCGATCACCTGCTCTCTTTGCTCCGCTTGCGTGGGGAACGAAGAGGGCAGGTCTAGTTGGCGGCCCCCTGGTAGACGGGCGCCTTTGCCAGGCCGAGCAGCCAGCCGAACTTCGGCGAGACGTAGACCTCAAGCAGTCGCACGATGGCGTAGTAGACGGCCGACGATGCGGCAGTCAGGCCCGCGATGAGCGAGGGCTCGAAGGCAGGGTCAACGGGGATACCTGCGGCGGTGAACCCGCCGAGCACTGCGCCGACGGCGATGGGGATGAGGGTTCGCACGAGCGAATCCCAGATGTCTTTCATAGGGCCTCCTTGAAAGTAGGTGATCTCAGTTTAGTGGACTAACGACCCGCGACGCGGAGGACGGCCTCATCCTGGTAGCGCGTGTTCTCGGTCATCACGAACGACAGCATGCCGGGCTCGGAGTATTCGCCGGTGGCCATCTCGAAGTAGGGGGAGCCGTTGTCCTGCGAGGGGGTCTGCCGCCAGAGGCACGAGCCCCAGTCGCTCATCTTGTCGTGGTGGAAGTGGTGGGTGATGAGCACGTCAGCCTCGCCGAGGCGGCCGAACTTGCCGCGCCCGAGGGCCATGTTCTTCATCCAGGTGTGCGCCTTCTTGTCGATCGTGGCGCCGGATACCCCCTTGGCGTAGATGTCGCCGTGCGTAGTCACCAGGACCCAGCCGAACACCTCGCACCAGACGCCTGCCTCCGACTCGGCGATCGTCCATTCGATCTTGTCGGCGTAGTCCGGGTCGCGGGAGAGGGCGAGCTTGGCCATCTCGAAAGCGTGGGTGTCGTCGTTGTCGTCGAGGGTCGTGTACTTGCCGTTGATCCGGTTCTCGCCGTGGTTGCCGCGGGCAGCGAGCACCTTGATGCGGGAGAACATCGGGCCGAGGCTGTCGATGGTGTGCAGGATCATGGAGACGACGCCTTCGACCTGCTGCTTGCGGTTCAGGTCCAGCGAGAAGGCCTGGTTGCCGTAGATGACGCAGCCTTCGACCAGATCGCCGCCACCCACGACGACGAGCGTGGAAAGCCGCCGGCCGAGCGCGCGCAACTCAAGGACGCGCTGCTGCGCGAGGGTGATGAACTCGTAGAACTGCTTGATGGCGCGCGGGGAGCCGCCGTTGTAGGCCTGGCCGAGTTGGATGTCGTTGATCGAGATGATGAACGCCGAATCCTCGTCGGACTCAATGGGCACATAGGCCGATGGGCGGGCGGGCGACTGGGCGCGCAGGGAGTTGAGGAGTGCGAGCGGGTCGATGTCGGTTGCCGACCTGACGAGCTTCTTGTTCCGCCTGGTCGCTGAGAACTTGTTGGCGTAGAGCGTCTTGGTGACCTGATCGCGGGTGTGCTGGAGGTAGATGGAGTGGCCGTGCGACGTGTCGAAGTCGTCGGGGTTGTGCCCGTCGAGCCGCAGGTCTTCCAGCCACTCGCTGAGCGGGATCACGCGCTCGGCGACCTTGGTGAGTTTGAGCGTCCCGTCTGCGAGGACTTCGCGTTCTTCGAGGAGCTGGCGGCCCTGGGGGTAGATCGCATTGCCGCCCCCCTGCGCCGAGCCCGTGGAGGCGCTGACGCCGGACTCTTTCCGCACGTCGACAACGAGACCGGAGGACACCCCCCACTTCTCCATGATGTCCTTTTTCCGCATGCCAGAACGGCAATCGGAAATGAAGTCAGGATTGTCCCAGAGGGGCGATTTAGCCATGTCGGCTCCTTTGTGGTCTACCCGTCAGTTTAGTGGACTAACGCGACCTATTCGCGGGGTTTACCGTCCCGCATGAAGGCGTCCCGCGGGCCTTGGTCGCGGCGCAGATCGAGGAAGGCAGCCCATGCGAAGTAGCTGAGCACCCCGTACAGGAGGAGGGCGATCCACTCGCGGCCAGGGAACTCGCCGAACAGGCGGGTCGCGATCACGAACACGATGATGGCGATGAGGGCGATCTTCTGGCCGAGCAGGATCTTCGACACCGGCATCAGCGTGCGGATGTCGAACACGCGCCGCTGGTGCTTCGTGCCGGGCACCGGGTCGGTGGTGAAGAAGAAGACGAACTGGGTCAGCGGGATCAGCCAGCACGCCAGCACCGCTAGGGTCAGGAATTCGATGGTCATGGGTTATGCGTTCCTCGGTGTCGCGGCGGAACGGCGGGCAAGGTCAGCGGCCCACCGTTCGCCGAAGTGGTTACGGCGGCCGTGCGCTTCAACGCGGCTTGTGAGTTGCTCGATCTCTGCACTGCGCGAAGCGGCCGAGATGATGGACTTCTGCGCCACGACGTTGGCCTTGTCGGCTTCAGCCTTGAGATCGGCGCCGGCGAGTTTCCGTAGTATCCGAAATGCCATCAAGCTCACCTCCTTCCGCTCGGGGCAGCGCATCCAGCGCGCGGGCTACAACGGCGGTGGCGTCGACCAGCTTGGTGATCTGGTCGTCCTTGATCTCGCCCGCCTGTTGCGACTTCTCGAAGGCGTCTTTCCATGAGCTGGCGGCGTCCTTCCAGGAGTTGGCGTTCGACTTGGGTACGAGATCTCCGCGCAGGATCATCACCACGATGATGACGACCAGCGCTGTCGGCCCCACATCGCCGATGCGGAAACTGGAGATGAACTCGCCCCAAGGGTCCATGATTACCTGCTTGCGGGGGAGGCTCGGCGGCGGTACATCAGCCCGCCCGCAGCGTCAGTTTCGCGAGCGCACCATCGACGATCGCCGCCACCTCTCCGGGGGTAGCGCCGTCAACGCCACCCAAGCCCGCGACGATCTCCGCACGGAGAGCAACCCCGAAGTCGGCCAACTGCTGCATGAACGACGCACCGAGACGCCCCTCCATGTCCGCGATGAGCGCCTCGAAGTCCACGTTCTCGCCGGCTGCGAGCTGCCCGAACGCGGTCGCCAGCGCGGAGAGTCGGCTCGCCGTGTCCTGGTGGTAATCCCAGAGCACCCTGCCGTCCTCAGCCCGAACGAACATCCGATTGTGGATATCCTCGACCTTCTGATCGGTGGCCTGCGGGTAGCCGTAAGGCACGCCGCCGCTCTCACCCTTCTTCAGGTAGTTGGCGATCTCGCTGGAAACAATGCCCCGCAACTGGGCTTCGGTGAATGGCATGTCGTCCTCCTCGAACGGGGTGTAGCCGCCACCCGAGGGCGCGGCGAGAGCTTCACGGATGAGAATGGTCGGGTCGGTGAATGCCGTGAGGGTGCGATGCCCGGCGATCATCTCGAAAGCCGAACGCGGGTGACCGCCGACGACGAAGTGCAGGTGCGGGCCGTCCCACGCAGTCCCACCCCACTCAGGGGAGTTCTTGTCGCGGGAACCGAGCGCCACGCGACCGACACGTTCACCGCGACCGATCCGCTGCCCGACGCGGGGGAGCCTGTCGCCCGCGAGGTGACAGTACGAGTGGTACCGCCACGCACCAGGGAGCCCGGTGTCGATGACCACGACCCACGCCATCGTGCCGGTTCGCTCGACATGGACGACCACGCCGCCGAACAGCGCGGGGACGTCGCCGATGCGCTTCATGTCCAAGCCGATGTGCTTGCCGAAGACGATCGTGTAGGAGCCGCCGGGCTTGCCGAACGCCCACCCCCAGAACTGCGACGACCAGAAGTCCACAAGTGATCTCATTGCACTTAGCCCACGGGGTATTCGCCGGAAACGGTGATGCCACCGGACCCGGATTTTGCGACCACAACGCTTCCTGCCGGCGTGAACTGCACCTCTTTGGCCACGTCGTTGTACGACGAGGTGAACGTCATAACTTTGGTCGGTCGGTAGCCGGAAGGGATGGGGGCGATGCTCCAGTTGCCTGCGCCCCACGAGCCGTTGGTGGCCGAAACGTTGAAGTGCACAACGTTGCCGATGCGGCGGAAGATGATGCCCGTGCCGTACGGCGTGAAGCCGGTGCCGGAGGGTGTGACTGTCTGCCACCCCGTGTCTCCGCCGTCTCGCATCCACCCGGTCGTGGGGAAGACGCTGGTGTTGTTGTAGTACCTCTCGACGTAGCCCAGGTCTTCGCGGAACACGGCATTGCCGTGAACCGGGGACGGGAAGAGGTCGTTGCGCGCACCCTCGTCGGCAACGGGCTGGGGAAACTTCTTGGCGAGGTTGTTGAGTGCCAGCTCGATGGCATCCGACTGCCCGTTGAGCAGGGCGTCGAGCGCGGCAGTATCGGTGTCGTCGTAGTAGGGGAGGTTGTGAGTCGGGGTGGGCATTGATGCTCTCCTAGTAGATCCGGGTGACGGCGAGCGACTGGTAGCCCCACAGGGCCACGCCGGTGCCGGTGCCGCCGATGCCGCGCCGCAGTCGGATGGTCACGGCCGAGTTGGCGGGGACGGAGATGACCATTGCGCGGGCGATGGTGGTTGTGGCGTCGGTGACGCTGCAAGACCGTGGGCCGATGGCTTCGGGCGACATGATGCCCACAACTTCGGTGCCGAGCAGCGCGTCCAGGACGCCGCCGCCGAGGAACGCGGACACCTGGACCACGAGGAGCCCGCTGCCGGTCGTGTTGACGGTGAGCGAGCAGTCGTAGACGGGATCGAACGGTCGCCAAGTGGTGCTACTGATCGTGGTGTCGCCGCCTGTTAGCGTGGAGCGCGAGTCGTATGACGTCTGCGACTGGAGGAACGCCACCTGGCCAGCGATCTGCCCCTGCGCGGCGGCGAGGGCCGTCTGCTGGACCGCGAGCGCTGCCTGCTGCTCCTTGACGAGCAGAACAGCCTCGCTCAGGCTGGCGACGGTGGCGGCCAACCCCTTGTCGGTGGCTTTGCCGTCGAGTGCGGAGCGGTCCATCTGTCGCTCGATAGCATCGAGTCTGCCGTCCACGCTGCGCTTCCACGGCTGGTCACCAGGACCACCGAGAGCAGCATTCGGGACAACGGGCATGTGCCCAGTTTAGTCCACTAATCCTTGGAGTGGTGCGATGTTGACGTCCTTGATCGTCTTCCCCGCCCAGCGTGCCTTCCACTGCCCAATGGTCTCGCCGGTGCGGTAGACGTCGGCCACGGTGTTGTCGCGCTCAGCGGTGTAGTTGATGCTTCCCTGCGTGAGGGTGGCGGTGCGGATGCGGTACCAGGAGTCCTCGTAGCGCACCCGCGCACCGCCGACGTTGCCGAATGCCTGGTTCTCGAAGTCGTTGGCCACCGAGGCGAAAAGGGTGGCGTTCCACTCGCCGATCGTGCCATCGAAGCCGGGGGTCGCTTTCAGGCTGCCGATGGTGGCGCCGGGGTACATCGCCTTCAGGTCGCCGATGGTCGGGTAGACGTACGAGCCGGTGTCGCCGCGCCTGTTGATGCCTTTGGAGCGGACGGTGATCGTCTGGCGGGGCGTGCCGAACCGCGTGCTGGCCCACAGGAGGGCGTGGTAAAGCTGGTCCCACGTCTCGAATGCTTCGTTGTCGATGGTGACGCCGACTTCCTGCGGCGCCCGGTCGGTGTCCGTGCAGGCGACGAGCGTGTGCAGTTCGCGGCGGTAGAACACGCCGGTCCCGCGGATGCGCAGCGAGGAGTAGTAGTCGGATGTGCCTGCCGAGACGGCGATGCGGTATGGGGCGTACTCGGTCTCTGTCGACGCCTTGATCGTGACTTTCAGGCTGCGAGTGTCTTCGCCGATCGCAACGGTCACGCTGCCCCCGCCGGCGGCCCACTGGGCGGGTGGGATGGCGATACCGTCGTTGCCGCTGACCGAGTACACGCTGGTCGCCTCATGGGTGCGATCCACGAACTCCACGCAGACCGGCTGTTCAACGGAGGACAGCGAGGCGTCCAGGTCCAGGTCGAGCACGACTGTTGCGCCCGCGTCGACGGTCACGCCGTCAGCATTCTGCACGTCCGGGGTCCAGCCGCCGGGCGGGTAGGCGAGCTTCGTGCCGGAGGTGGTGTTGTAGACGTAGCCTTCCACCCGCTGAGCAAGGTTCGACTCGTCCAGCGTCCAGGTGACCCCGGCGTCCCGGTAGTTCTCGGCGATGCGGCCACGGAACGGCCGGAAGACGATGTTGCTGCTGGCGAGGGTGAACTCGAAGCCGCGCGCCGGGCCGAGCTGCTTCAGCTTGTCGTAGACGACCGCATCCCAGCCGGGCAGTTTCACCGGCACGTTCTCGAGCGTCTCGTCGATGACGATGCCCGAGGTGATGCCGCACAGCCCGAGGTAGTAGCGCAGTGCTCCGCCGAGCGTGCCGACGAACGGGGCGGCCTTACGGGTGACGGCGGTGAGCGCAAGCCGCGAGTCGGCGGTGATCGTGGCGGCAAGCCCGGTGCCGTTGAGCCCGCGCACGATGCCGCTCGTCTTACCCTGCGCACCGTCGGTGAATTCCAGCGCCTTCCCGCCGAGCAGCTTGATGCCCGGCTTGTCGCGCACGGTGAAACTGATCTGCCCCGTGCCGCCGGTCATGTCGGACGGGTCGACGGGGGTGGAGTCTTCGACGATCGAGTAAGCGCCGGTCGACCAGAACGGCTGGCCGCCGATTGTGACATCGACCCCCGTTCCGCTCACTGGAAGTCCTCGGTCTCGGTGAGCTTGATGGCCAGGCCCACCCGGTCGTGCCGGTTGGTGAGGTGGTAGGGCACGGCGCGCGGCTTGCCTTCGATCGTGCAGCCGGATGCGCCCTGCCCGAGGATGAAGCCGCCGAGACTGGGGATGGCGAACCCGCCGCCGTACGGGTCTTCACCGTAGCCGCCGATGCCGTAGCCGACGCCATCCGTGGGCACGATGCCGGAGGGGAGGACCTGCACCATCATGCCCGCGATGGTGGAGTAGCCGTTGCCGATCTCCAGGCTGATCTCAATGCCCGACTGGTCGCCTGCCGACGCGAAAGCGTGGCTGAACCGCTCGCGGGTGGAGACGGGGGACACCGGCACGATCGTGGCGGCGCCGGAGACGATGCCCGCCATCGTGGGCTGCACCTGGACGCCCAGGGTGGAGAGGATGTCGCCGTGCACCCCGATGACAGCGGTGTGTCCGGGCGGGATGGGGATGTAGAACGACCGGGACTTGTCGGTGGTCGTCAGGTCGTAGCGAGCCATCTCGTACGGGTAGTCGAGGCTCATGTCGCTGTTGTAGACGATCTTGGGCCGCTTGTTGCCTGCCAGCGGCACGCCGTCTTTCGCGGTGATTCCGGGAGCCGACCAGGCGGGGTTGAGGAGGTTCTGGTCGGCGGCGATCGGGTCGACGAAGTAGATGGGGTCGGAGCCGTAGATCCCGTAGGCGTAGTCGGTGACCTGGCGGGCCTGCTCGCGGGTCATCGAGTTCCAGGTGAGCGTGTACTCCTGGTGGCCGTTCACCGACTCCCGGATGGCGACACCGCCGTTGGTGAAGTCGAGGCGCTCGGAGAACCCGTTGGATGTCTGCGCGCGGCCAGGCGCGTCGACTTTCACCCAGCGCATTTTCCGCTTGGTGCCGAAGTACATGGACCGCATCATCCGGCTCTCCTCGCTGTGGCGTTCGCGTTCGCGCCGTTGGTCACGGCCTGGAGGGTCTGTCCGGGGATGGAGATGCCCACGTTGTCGCGGATGTCGCTGAGCAACTGGCGGTCGTACGGCGACAGTTCGACCATCCCGCTGCCACTGGCTGCCAGCCCGGATGGCGCGAAGCCCTTGCCGGATTTGAGCATGTTGTGCATGTAGGCCATCGCGTTGGGGCCGCCGGCGTTGCGGACAGCGGGCGCCGACATGACGAACTCTTTGCCGTGCACCAGGCCCGCCACGT
The DNA here is from genome assembly GCF_024623575.2 of Microbacterium sp. zg-YB36. Lineage (NCBI taxonomy): Bacteria > Bacillati > Actinomycetota > Actinomycetes > Micrococcales > Microbacteriaceae > Microbacterium > Microbacterium sp. zg-YB36. The sequence continues at coordinate 1,202,798 of NZ_JANJFD020000001.1, read as the reverse complement.
CGTTGACGCCGCCGTTGCCGGTGTAGCCGCCGGAGCGGAAGCCGAGCTGGCTGTACGAGTCGAGGAGCTTCTTGAGGGCGTCTTCGAGGCGAGTGGTACCGATGTTCGAGTTGCCGCCCGCCGCCGCATACGCGGAAGCGAGACGCCCGCGCATGGCGATGATCTCAGCCTGGAGCGATTCTTTCGCGCCCGTCGTGTCCCCGAACGTGGAGACCGGAACGCTCAGCCCGCCGCCGGAGTTCAGCGCCGCCTGCGCCTTCGCCTTGAACTCTTCGATCGCGGTGAGGGCGGCGTTGCCGTCGAAGTCGATGGTGACGTCGCGGGGGATGTTGCGGATGATCGTGCCCATGTCGTCAAACGCCGCGGCGTACCGCTCGATCTCGCTGCGGTTGTAGCCCATCTGAGCGGCCTGGTTGACGAACTCCGCCCGGAGCCGCTGCGACTCCCGCTCCAGCTCCGCCTGCTCCATGCCGGAGGCGGCGAGGGCCTGGAGGTAGTTCTGGTAGTTGCCGACCAGGCCGAGGATCTCCGCGCGGTTGGCGATCGCGGCGTCCGAGTTGCCTTCGAGGGTCTTGTTGCTCTTGTCCTGCGCGGCGGTCAGTTTCTTCTGCGTACCGGTCTGCTTCTGATCCAGTTCAGCCAGTTCGGCCCGCAGCTTGCCCGCACGTAGCGTGTCGCCGTAGTTCTCGGCGACCATGAGCCAATACTTCTTGATGTTGCGGTCGGCGGCCATGTCGGCAAGTTCGGCGCGGTAGCCGGCGGCTTCTTCGCGCGCCTCCTCGGCGGCCTTGGCGATGGCAGACCAGCCGGTGGAGATCGTGTCGAACGCCTGGTCGCCGCCGAAGCGGATGTCGAACGAGCGGGAGAAGACGCTCTGCAAGTCGCTCGCGTAGTCGGCGAGGGTGCGGACCTTCTGGGTGGCCGCCGCCGCCCCGCCGCCCAGGTCACTGTACGACTCGGTGGCACCCTCGTTGGCGGTCTCGATCTTCTGCGCGGCGCTCTGACCGGTCACCCCCAGAATGTCGACCTGGTTGATGAAGCCGCCGGTGATGCGCGACATCTCGTTGACGGTGCGACCGATGACACTTCCGAAGGCACCGGCGCCCTGGCCGATGGCGTCGGCCCGCCCGCTGCCCCAACCAGCGTCGATCGGGCCAGTGCCCCCGGCCGCGAAGGCGGACTGGAACTTCGCCCCACCCACGCGGGCGGCGTTTTCGAGCCGCTGGAAGTAGTCGAGGACCGCATCTTCGCCGCCAGCGGCCGAGGCGCGGATAACCTCGTCCATGTTGGCGCCGATGGTGGTCCAGTAGTCCGTGAACTCAGCGTTGCCCGCGAGGTTGCGGAACGCCTCGTTCTGCATGAGCTGGTTGCGTACCCATGCGTTCGTGTTCTCGCCGAGGTACTGCGTGTTGGTCTGGATGGCGTCGTTGGCGTTGCCGATCGCGGGCGGCGTGAGGCCGAGCACCGTGGCGGTGTTGGAGATCGCAGTGGCGTTGTCGGCGAGGCTCGCGCTGTTCGTGTCGACACTGGGCGTCATGGCGACGAACGAGTTGGCGAGGGCGAAGTTGCCTTCCACCATTGCCTGCGTGTAGGTAGCCCGGTCGGCCGCGAGAGCGTCACTGAGTCCCGCGGTGGAGCTGACGTAGGTGTTGAAGGCGTTCTCGGCGGAGTTGCCGGTGGCCATGAACGCGGCGGCCAGCGTGCCGAGGGCTACGACCACGAGGCCGATGCCGGTGGATGCGAGCGCCACCTTGAAAGCGTGAACACCGGCGGTGGTCAAGCCCATCGAGGTGCCGACAGAGCCGATCGCCGCCGACAGGCCCCGGAACGTGAAGATGGAGGCGGCCGACGTGATATTGAGCGACACCATCGCGGTGCGGAGGGCAGCCATCGAGGCGATGGTGAGCGCCCCGGCGGCGACAACAGCGGCAAGGATTGCGACGATGCCGCCGAGCGCCGCGGCGATGCCGATCACCCACGAGCCGACCGGGTTGGCTGCGAGAGCCGCGAAGCCTTGGAAGAGTTGGGCGAGGAAGTCGAGGGCCACCTTGATGGCGGGGGCCAGCACGTCACCGACAGCCGCGCCCGCCTCGGAGAGCGCGTTGACGAAGATCTGCCACTTGGAGGCCAGGTCGTCGACCACCAGGCCGTAGGAGCCTGCGAGGTAGGTGCCCTCCTGGTAGGCCTGGTTGGTGCTGGCGAGCTGCTCGTTGTAGAACTCGACGTTGTTGGCCAGCGCGGTGAACAGGCGGACCTCGCGGGTCTCCACGATCCCCAGCGCGTCCAGCGCGGCAGTCAGGTCGCCGGTCTGGCTCAGCCCCTTCAGCAGTGCACTAATCGCACCCTGGGGGCCGTCAGGCGAGTTCCATGCGGAGGCGAAGTCTTCGGCGGCCATGCCGGAGATGGCGGCGTAGTTCTGGAGCGCGTCGCCGCCCTCGGAGACGTCGCGGGTGATCTGCTGGAAGACGCGCTGCGTGGCACCCTGGGAAGCCTCGAGCCCGATGCCGAGCGAGGAGAGGGTGGCCGACAGCGCGACAACCTGGTCAGCAGTCAGCCCGACTTCGTTGCCGACGATGGAGAGACGCTGGGCGTAGTTGAGGACGTCCTGCTCGGTGGCGACTGAGGTGTTACCGGCGTAGAGGATCGCCGAGCCGAGCTTGTTGAACTCCGATGTCGGGACACCGAGCAACTGGGCGATACGGCCGAACCCGGTGGCGGTGGCATCGAGTGTCGTGCCTGCGGTGGCCGAGAACTGCGCGATCGACTCGGAGAACGAGGCCAGGTCGCCCGCCGCGATGTTGAGCTGCGCACCGAGCGTGGCGATCTGCGAGACTTCGCCGAACGAGGTGGGGATCTCGCGCGTGAGCTGCATGAGCTGGCCGCGAAGGTTCTCGGCGGCCAGCCCCGACGTGCGGGACGTCCTCTCGACAGACGTGAAGGAGGACTCGAAGCTGGCCGACAGAACGCCGACCGCCACGCCGGCGGCGGTGAGCGCTCCGGCTGCGACCGTCGCCGTGCTGGCAACGTCGTAGAGCGCGTACCGCAGGCGGGGGAGCGTGGACTCCAGCTCTTTGTTCTTGGCATTCGCCTCATCGGCGCCACCTGCGAGCCCGCGCAACTGTCCGCCCGCAGTGCTGGCTTCGGCTCCGGCGCCCTTGATCTGGCCGGAGACGCGAGCGACCGTGCGGCCGTACTTGTCCCACTGTTTGTCGCCCGTGCTCTCGTAGAGGCTCTCGAATTGGGCGACAGCCTTGTCGAGTCCCGTGACGATAACTTCAAGCTCTGCCCGAGCGTTGAGGTTATCCATGCAAGGCTCCGATCAGGCGAACAAGTCCTTCTCAGTTTAGTGGACTAAAAGGACCCGTCTTCGGGGTCGGCATCCTCGCGCTCCTCCGCGAGTTGCTTGTAGTACGACGCGCGGAATGTGTGCAGCGGCGCACCCCGCCGGTCGTAAACCTCGGGGTAGGCGGTGCCGCCGATGAAGTTGTCGTCCTTGGAGCGACTCTCCTCGTGGGCTTTGAGTTCTGGCTTCACCCAGCACTCGTCTTCCTTGATGCGGACCTGGAGGCGGGCGTCCTTGTTGTGGCACAGCCAGCGGGGGAGCCCGCACTGCGTACAGCGCTCGTCCTGGACCATTTGGTACGCCTGCATGACGAGGACGTCCTGCTTCGACCACTTCTTGCGGTTGTCCGCACCCAGGATCATCGTCGTAGGCCTGACGCCAGCCGCAAGCGCCGCTTGAATGAGTGACAAGTACCCCGCCCCGCGCTCAGCGAGGTACTCGGCTAGAAATCCGCGGAGTCAGTCCCCGCATCGCCGATCGCGCGCCGCGCCTGAAGCTCGTCCAGTGCGCCTTCCAGCTTCGCCCACTCTTCGGGGAGCAGGTTCTTCTTCAAGGCTCGAGCGTTCTCCAGGCTGAGCGAGTCGAAAGTCTTGCCGATGGCCGCGTCCGTCCACTTCGTCACGCTGGTCGACAGGACGACATTCAGGTATTCGTCCCGGACGTCCTCGTCTTCCTCGGCAGTGAGGCCGCCCTTCGGCTTCAACTTCAGGTTGCGATACGCCTTGCGGCGGGCATCCTTCATAATGAATTCGGGCAGCGCGCGGATGGTGAACGTCATCGACGTCTCGGCGAGCTTCTTCTCCAGAGCCTCCGCGCGGTCGGCCAGTTCGGCCGCCTCCGCCTTGGCCTCTGCGACATCCTCGTCGGCGACATTCTCCTGCGTGAGCAAGACCTTGAGCTTCTCGTTGAGTTCGTCCTGCTCGCCGCGCACGCCCCAGCGGCGAGTGTGCTGGATGAGTTTGGTGTTGGGGACGTAGGTGCGCTCCACGCCGCCGAGCTGCTCGCCGGTCACTTCGTCGGTGAAGACGGTGACCTTGCGTTCGCGCTTGGTGATGCCGGCGAGCCTCGCGCCAAGGTCGTAGTCTTCGCGAGCCTCGCTGATGATCTCCTCGACGGTGCTCTTGTCCTTCTTGCCCATAGCCAAACCTCCTGTGGTCGAAACGTGCGGTCACTCACAATGGTACGCCGTGTTAGTCCACTAAAACACGAAACGCCCCTCATGGGGGCGAGACGTGCTCCGAGGTAGCGGAACTAGGCCGAGACGGTGATCTCGTGAGCCGTGCCAGCGGCCGAACCGGGGTAGGTGGCCGTGATCTCCACTTCGCCGTCCGCGATGCCGATGACCTTGCCGTGCGGGGTGACGACTGCGATCGACTCGTCGCTGGAGACCCAGACGGCGCCGACGGTGATGTCGTTGCCCTCGTAGGCCGCGCGAAGCTGGATCGACTCCCCGACACCCACGGCCGCGGGGCCGGTGATGGCCACGGCGGTCGGGGTGAGCGAGGGGACGATCCGGTTGATGCCGACAGCGCCCTTCGGCCGGAAGTCGATCGTGTAGAAGCGGTTCTTGTCACCACGCTGCTCGGAGTTGGCGTCGGTGATGACGTGGAAGGCGTTGTACACCTGGCCGGGAGCCCAGGCCGCGCTGGCTGCGTAGCCGTCGCGCTGGGTGAGCACCAGTTCGGTGTGCGGCGTGCTCACCAGGCTGCGAACAGCGCGCTCGGGCGTGCCGACTTCGCCGGGCAGCGGTGGGAAGAACGCGATCGAGCCGCCGAAGTTCTCGTAGCCGCGCGTGGCGGCCGTGGCGGCGTCAGTGAGGACGCGATCCTCGTCCGTCTCGGAAGCCTCGACACCGAAGTCGTAGCCGTCCCACTTGGTGACGTTCGAGGCGTTGGTCAACGCCTGAAGCTCGGGGAGGATCGCAGTCTCAACGTCTGCGATGGCTGCGCGCACACCGATGTGAAGGGCGGTGTGCTTGTTGCTGGAGATTTTGGTTGCGGGCATGGCGGGCTCCTTAGGCGTCCAGGAAGCGGGGTCCGAGGGCGTCCTTCTGGATGAAGACGCTCTGGATCTTCTGCTTCGAGCCGTCATCGTGGACGTTGACCGGAAGGTCGGTGTGGGCGTAGTAGGTGTAGATCTCCTGGTCCTCGGCGAAGGCCGTGGTGGAGTCGAAGCCGACGCGGTGGATGATGATGTACGGCACATCCGGCGCGAAGGTCAGGTTCTTCCAGAGGTTGAACACCGAGTCGGTGGCCGCGGGGTTGGCGTCCCGGAAACCGGTCATGTCGGCGTCGAAGTTGAAGTCCGTCAGGTCGACCGAGTTGCCCGGATCGCACAGCGTCCGCTCGTCGTCCTCCTCGGAGCCGGTCATCTGGAGGGTGAAGCCATCCGAGACGATCGCGCAGGTCACGTTGCCACCGGCGCCGGCGTTCGAGTGCGCGGGGGTCGTGACCACTGCGTAGTGGTTGATGTCCGCGGACGTCAGCTCATCCCACGGCACAAGGCCAGACGGCAGGACGGCGTACGGCTCACCCAGAACCTCGTAGGCGGGGAGCACCACGACGGCTTCATCCTCGTTATCTATACGGCGGCTGGCCATCGGGTCTCCTGATGCTCGGCTAGTACGTGCTTGCCACAAGTCTAGCGATTATTAGTGGACTAACACGCGAGAGCGGACTAGACTTAATACGTGAATCAACGCACTGACTGGGACAATCTCTTCTGCTCCTTCGAGGGCTGTTATAACCGCACGTACTCTGGGGGCCTGTGCTACGGGCATGTCTGGCAGATGCGACGTGGTGACCTGGGGGCGCACCCCCTGAAGAAGCAGAAGACGGAGCCGTGGGATGTGCCGGCGTGCGCGTTCGAGGGCTGCGAAAGCCCGTCCTACGACACCGCCTACTGCGACCCCCATGGCCAGCAGATCAAGAAGGGTCAAGCCCTGTCGCCCATTCAGGCGCGCAAGCGGGCGAAGCTGCCAGATGGCACATTCGCGCAGTGTTCGTTCGAGGGGTGCGACAACCCGTCGCGCTCGATCGGCCTGTGCCGGACGCACTACTCCCAGCATTACTCGGGGAAGGAACTGCACCCGATCAAGCAGGAGATCCCGTGTCCGGTTCCCGAGTGCCGGGGGAGCTACACCGCGAAGTCCCGTATCAAGTGCTGCCCATGGCACGTTCAGAAAGGTCGTCGGTACAACCTGACGGTCGCGGAGTTGATTGAGCTGTTTACGGAGGCCAAGTGTGCCATGTGCGGATCGCGAGATGCTCTTCATGTCGACCACGACCACGCGTGCTGCCCAACCCGCGGCACCTCGTGTGGCAAGTGTGTGCGCGGGCTCCTATGCAAGGACTGCAACACGCTGCTTGGGCATGCTCGTGACAGCACCGCCATCCTTGGAGCCGCGATCACCTACCTGGAAACGCGCGGGTTGCGCGCCGCCTGATTACAGGGTGAGTTCCTGCTCGTCTTCGCCCTTTTCGGGCTCGTCAGATGCGGAGGCGAGGTAGCCCTCGATGACCTCCTGCGGAATGGGAAGGTATGCGAGCGGCTTGGCGTCATCGGCGATCAGGGTGAGATGCGGATTTCCTTCGGCCACGCGGGGGCTGAGCCACTGGGTCAGGCCGGTGACACCGTGCCTGTATTTCCGAAGTGCGCTCATACCTACCAGTCTAGAGCGAATTAGTGGACTAAACGCGGGTCACCAGGGACCGTCAACGCCCACGTTCACTGTCGTCTCGAAGAAGGTGCCGGAGATGAAGCGAGTGGGGGTGTTGGCTGTGGAGGGCCGACGAGTCCCGTAGCCGCCTTTCATCTCGAAGGCGTCCGATGTGGGGGAGGGCGCCCAGTCGAGAAGCAGGCCGATCACCGCCTTCCGTGTCTTCCGAGCGTCATTCGCATTGCCCGCGTAGCAGGCCACATTGACGGGCAGGACGTGCGGCTGGCCCTTCTCCGGGTTGGCGAGGTTGCGCTCGCGCGCCGAGCGGATGGTGGAGCCGAAGTCGGCCACGATGTAGGGCGCGATCTTGCCGTCGGCCAGGCGCGGCGGGTTTGCCTCATCAGGCAACGCACTCTCGTAGACCCGGCCGCCGACCAGCGTGCGCAGGCGCGCGAGAACCGCGTCGATCTCGATGTCGCCATCTGCTGCCATCAGACTTCCCTACCGATCTCGCGGAGGCGTGTCCTGAAGTTCTCGCGCGCCTGAACGAAGCTGCCCTGGAGTGCCGACATTCCCTCAAACTGGACGTCGTACTTCTCGGAGCCCGCCTCCTGAAACAGAAAGTATTCGAGGAACTCGTCCAGCCATCCCCACGCGCCCACCGTGCGATCCTTCGTCTTCGTGAGGATGCGGGACCGGATGGCGTCGCGCATGGTGCCGCTGTCCACGCGGCCAGGCCCGTTACCGCCAGCCTCGGCGCGATCGGCGCCGGTCTGCGTCCAGGCGGCTTCGAGGATGCGGATCATGTCTTCGGCCGCTTCGGCGATGACGTCCTCGAGGATCTTGTCGAGTTCTTCCTTGATCCGCCGGCCCTGCGCTTCCGCCCAGGCGCCGAGATCCTGGTCAGGCTTGTGCATCTTGAAGCGGACGGTCATTCGGAGATCCCCAACTCGCTCATGGCCTCGACGGTGCGCAGTGCGGCGTGCGAGGAGTTGACGGCGGAGAGCACCTGGTAGTCGAAGCGGGCGAGGCTGGGGTCTTTCCCGCCGCGGTACTCCACGTACATGCCCTTGGTGATGATCGGGTCGTCAGGCAGCAGATCCCACTGGAAGCGGAACCGCCGCTTCGTGCTCCAGCCGTTGCCGTCGCTCGTCTCCAGTGGCATGCCGACGTGCTGCGCGCGGGCCGGCCGCCAGTCCTGCGCGACCGTGGGCGGCGTGCCCCCAGTCACCGTGTCGGTGATCGGGTCATAGGTGCCAGGCGTACCCGGCAGCATGACGCGAGCCTCGCCGTTGAACATCGTTCTGGCAGCCTCGGCGATCACGTCGCTCCAATGAGCGGCGGTCGGGATCGGAGACAGAGGCATAGTTCCAGGATAGTGGACTAACCGGGCGGCGAATCGGGGGCGCTCTCGGCCGCCAGGCAAGCGGGGCAGGTGTCCATCGGGTATTCGCGCTGGTATCGCCAGCCAGCGTCGATGATCTCGTCCTTCATCTGCGCCTGGTGGTCTGAGGTGTTGCCGAACGGGCCTTTCGTGGCCTTGTGGCAGGCGTCGCACACTGCAAACCAGACCTGCTTCTGTGGTGCGCCCTTGGGTAGGCGATAGGCGTGGAAGGTCATGCTGCCTTCGCCTTCTTCTTGGCCTTCTTGCCGCCCTTGCCATGCGGGCAAGGTTCGTTCAGCATCCATGCCCGGAAGCACGCCTCCTCGACGCGCCACGTTCCGCGCGTCTTCGGCTGGCCGCCGTGCAGCTCCTCCAGTTGGAGGGCGGGCATGATCGTGTATCGAGAGATGCCCGACTCTTCGACCATCTCCGCCATTGTCATGTACCTCATTGGAACTCCCTTCATTAGTCCACTAAATGGCACATTAGCCACCTATCCCCTACAGTGCAAGGGTGGCATGGACTCAGCAACTCCCATCGGGCAACTGGCGGGGGCTCTACCGGGGGCCGGACGGCAAGCCTCGCAATGCGGGCACGTTCGCCCATCAGAAGCGCGCCCTAGCGGAAGCCACCAATGCTGAACACGAAGCAGACAAGCCGGGCTGGCGAGACCCTCGCGCGGGCGCGCGCAAGTGGGGGGAGTGGTATGAGGAGTGGCGCGCCGTCCGCGAGGACGCCGACAAGCTGAGCCAAACCGACAAGTCGCTGCTCAAGAATCACATCATCCCCGCCTGGCAGGATGTCGCGCTGGCGAGCATCACGCGGTTCGACGTGCGGGCGTGGGCCGCGAAGCTCGGGGCGTCGAAAGAGGATGGCGGCGCCGGGCTCTCCGAGTCGACGGTGAAGCGCGTGGTCGCTGTCTTCTCTGGCTCCCTCTCTGCGGCGATCGACAAGGAGATCTTGGCCACCAACCCGTGCTTCCGACTCGGGCTCGAGCCGGGCGAGACGGATGTGGTGCGGTTCTTCAGCCGCAAGCGCGTGGCGAAGATGCTCAAGAAGCTGAAGGACCGGCCGGAGGATCGGGCGATGCTCGCCATCATGGTCGGCTGCGGGCTGCGCTGGGGCGAGATGGCGGGGCTGCGACCCGAGCGGGTGGACCTGAAGCGCCGCATGCTCCGGGTGTCGCACGTCCGCAAGCAGAACGGCAAGGTCAAGAAGTACCCGAAGGGCCGGAAGATCCGCGATGTGCCGATCCCCGAGTGGGTGGTGGCGGAGATTAAGCCGTTCGTGAAAGAGGGACGCGAATTCGTCTTCATGCGCACCAACTCGTCCAACTGGCGGCGGGACGTCTGGAGCCACCTGGACACCGGCGGTCGCATCCACGACCTGCGCCACACCTACGCCTCTTGGCTACTCCAATCCGGCGTCGAGATCGCCAAGGTCAGTAAGCTGATGGGACACTCTTCCATCCGGGTGACCGAGCGGTACGCGCACCTCGCGCTCATGCCGATGGAGGAAGTGGACGCGGCGATGTACGACCCTCGGCGTGTAGCGTAACGTGTAGCGAACAGGGTCACCAATGGCCCACAACCTTCAACTAACAGTCGAGGTCGGAACCGCGGAAATACGCGGAAAAGGCCCGAGGCTCCACTTCCCGAAACTTGCTCCACCAAGGCCTAAACGCACTCGTAATGAATAGGTCAAGGGTTCGATTCCCTTAGGTGGCTCTGACCGAAAGTGGGGCTCTTCGGAGCCCCATTTTCGTATCGGGTGATCGAGCGCGCAGGGGGACTCATGGATGCCGCGCTCGACGCGATCCTCGAGATCTTCAGCTGGGTCGGCCTCGGCGCCGGCGCGGTGGTCGGACTCGTCGCCCTCGTGCTGTGGGCGGTGGACGGATCGTGGCTTCCCACCCGCGGTGTCGTGGACCAGGACGAGGACCGCACCGTCGTCCGCTGGTTCGACGATGACGGGGGAGTGGGCGGCGCTGTCGCCAGCCACGCCGACGCGGAGCGCCTCGCCGGCGAGTCGATGGTCGACATCTGGTACCGGCACGGCTCCCGCGACCGCTTCCGATTGACGCACCACTCACCCGGTGTGCGCGCCGCCGCCTGGCTGGCCGCGGGGCTCGCGATGCTCGGGGTGCTGGCGTTCGCGGCATCCGGAATTCTTCTGTTCGTTCGCGGCTGAGGTCGCCCGGTGGCGATCTCCGTGATCGCTAGATAAGCTAGCAATATGGCAAATGAGCGAACCGTGCCGCGCTGGTTGCGCATCGGAATTCCGGCGATCCTGGTGCTGGTGTGGCTGATCGGCGGTTCGATCGGCGGCCCGTACTTCGGCAAGGTCGACGAGGTCGCGATCAACGACCGCTCCGCCTACCTGCCTTCCAGCGCCGACGCGACGCAGGTGAACGAGCGACTGGGGGCGTTCCTCGGCGATGACAGCGTGCCCGCCCTGGTCGTGGCCACCGGCGACGGCGAGCTGACCGAAGAGCAGCTGGCCGAACTCGGCGAGGTTGCCGCGGGCCTGGCCGACCTCGACGCAGTGGCCGGTGAGGTCTCGCCCGCGGTGCCGTCCGAGGACGGCGAGGCTGTGCAGATCTTCGTGCCGTTGGATGCCGACGCCGAGCTCGCCGACGCCGTCACCGAGCTGCGGCAGCACCTCGTCGACGTGGCACCGGCCGGCATCGAAACGTGGGTGACCGGCCCCGCCGGGTTCTCCGCGGACCTCGTCGAGGGGTTCCTCGGCATTGACGGGATCCTGCTGGCGGTCGCGCTCATCGCCGTCTTCGTCATCCTCATCATCGTCTACCGGTCGCCGCTGCTGCCGGTGCTCGTGCTGCTGACCAGCGTGTTCGCGCTGTGCGTGGCGCTGCTGACGGTGTGGTGGCTCGCGAAGGCGGGCATCTTCGTGCTCAACGGGCAGGTACAGGGGATCTTGTTCATCCTCGTGATCGGCGCGGCCACCGACTATGCGCTGCTGTACGTCGCGCGCTTCCGGGAGGCGCTCGCCTCGGGCAAGCATCGCTGGGACGCGACGATGGCGGCTTGGCGTGGGGCGTTCGAGCCGATCCTGGCCTCCGGCGGCACCGTGATCGCGGGGCTGCTGTGCCTGTTGCTCAGTGACCTCGCCACGAACCGGGCGCTCGGCCCGATCGCGTCGATCGGCATCGCGTTCGCGATGCTGTCGGCTCTCACGTTCCTGCCGGCGATGTTGGCGCTCACCGGGCGGGCGGCGTTCTGGCCGTTCGCTCCCAAGCCCGACGCGCTCGGCATCCCGGATGACTTCACCCAGCCGCAGAAGGGACTGTGGCCCCGCCAGGCCCGGTTCGTCTCGCGGCATCCGCGTGCCGTGTGGATCGTCTCCACGCTCGTGCTGCTGGGCGCGTGCTTCGGGGTCACCCAGCTGAAGGCCGATGGAGTGCCCTCGAGCGACCTCGTGCTCGGCGCGTCCGAAGCCCGCGACGGGCAGGACGAGCTCGTCGAGCACTTTCCGGGGGGCTCCGGCAGCCCGGTGTACGTGATCCTCCCGGAGGATCAGCTCGCCGCAGGTGTCGAGGTGCTCACCGCCAACGACGGCATCGACTCGGTCGCCGTGGCGTCGGAGGATTCGCCCAACGGTCAGGCGGGCGTGGCTTTGGAGGGTGGGGACGTCGTCTTCACCGCGATGGGTCCGCCCGGAACGCCCGTGCCGGCGCCGACCGTGGCCGAGGGCGACGTGCTGCTCGTTGCGACCCTGACCGACACCGCCGACTCGATCGCCGCGGAGGACGTCGTGCGCGACCTGCGCACCGAGCTCACCGACACCGTCGGCAGCGACGTGCTGGTGGGCGGCGAGACGGCGACCGACGTCGACACCAACGACACGTCGATCCGCGACCGCACGCTGATCATCCCGATCATCCTGCTGGTGATCCTGATCATCCTCATCGCGCTGCTGCGATCGCTGCTGGCGCCGGTGCTCCTGATCGGCACCGTGATCCTGTCGTTCGGCTCGGCGCTGGGGGTGAGCGCGCTGGTCTTCAACGGGATCTTCGACTTCCCCGGGGCCGATCCCGCCGTCCCGCTGTACGGGTTCGTGTTCCTCGTCGCGCTCGGCATCGACTACAACATCTTCCTCATGACGCGCGTGCGGGAGGAGTCCCTCGCGCACGGCACCCGCCTCGGCATCCTGCGGGGGCTCGTCGCCACCGGCGGGGTGATCACCTCTGCCGGGCTCGTGCTCGCGGCGACCTTCGCCGCGCTGGGCGTCATCCCGATCCTGTTCCTCGCGCAGCTGGCGTTCATCGTCGCGTTCGGTGTGCTGCTGGACACATTCATCGTGCGCTCCCTGCTGGTGCCGGCGCTGTCGTATGACATCGGCCGGGCCATCTGGTGGCCGTCGAAGCTGTGGCGCAACGACATCGGCGGGCGGCAGCGGGCTGCGGGTGAGGTCGGGGCCGGCGCCGGCGAGCCTGGCGCTCCCGCCGAGCACAACGTCGCCAATCCGGCGCCGACAGGGGCCACCCGCCGCTCCTTGCGCCGTCGCTGACCCGGATTAGCGACGTTGTGCACGCGCGCGACGGCGTACCCTAGCGAGCATGAGTAAGGCACTGTTCATCGTCGACGTGCAGAACGACTTCACCGAGGGGGGCGCGCTGGCCGTGCAGGGCGGTGACGCGGTCGCCGAGGCGATCACCCGGCACCTCGCCGCCAACCCCAATGACTATGACCTGATCATCGCCTCCCGAGACTGGCACGATGCCGACGGCGACAACGGCGGGCACTTCGCCCCCGGCGAGCCCGACTTCGTGGACACCTGGCCGCCGCACTGCGTCGCCGGCACCGAGGGCGCCGAATACGACCCCGGCCTGGTCACCGACGCCGTCACCCACCACGTGAAGAAGGGGCAGGGCGTTCCCGCTTATTCGCTGTTCGAGGGCACCACCGACGAGGGCGAGTCCGTCGCGGAGCTGTTGACCGCTCGCGGCATCCTGGAGGTCGACGTCGTCGGACTGGCGACGGACTACTGCGTGCGGGCCTCGGCGCTGGATGCCATCGCCCACGGCATCCGCGTGCGCGTGCTCACCGACCTGGTCGCTGGGGTCGCGCCGGAGTCCAGCGACGCCGCGCTGGCCGAGCTCGCCCAAGCCGGCGCCGAGCTGGCGGAGTCCGGCGCCTGAGCCTGTTGCCGAGCTGCGGAGATCGGCCGAGCTGAGGGCGGATGCCGCGCCGCGGCCCGCGCCCGGGCGGATCTCCTCGTCCCGGCAAAGCCGAGGCGGGAGCCGCGCCCGATTCGCCGAGATGCGGGGATCGGCCGGAGTGAGGGCGGACGCCGCGCTGCGGTCCGCATCCGGGCAGATCTCCTCGCCTCGGCAGCGCGCGGTCCTCGAAATCGCAACCTACGGGACGGACGTCGGAAGGTGTATTCTCGCGCCCAACTCCAAGCCGTGTGGGGGCGAGTCCGTGGAGGGCATCGTGGCTGAAGAAGAGGTTTCGCGGGGGCGAAGGCTCCGGTCCTGGGTGCTCGGTCACCTGGACGGTATCGTCAAGGCACTCGTCGGTGCGGGAGTGGTGGCCGTCGCCGCCGCGTTCTTTGCGCCGCGCCCGGAGCCCATGTGCGACGACCCCGGGGAGTTACAGCGAGTTGTGCCTGTGTCTGTGGAAGCCTCCAGCACTTATACGGAACCGGGCTATGAGGCGAGCAATCTCATTGATGGGGATCTCAATTCCGCGTGGATTGAGGGGATGGCGGACCACGGGGAGGGCGTGACCCTGCGGGTTGAGCTGCCTGCCGGCACCGATCTGGCATTGGTCTGCCTGGCCAACGGATGGGCGAGGAGCGAGGCGCTTTTCGCGCGGAACGCCACGCTGGCCACGGTCGAGGCGGCGACCGAACATGGTGTGGAACGCAGGTCGCTCCGCGAGAAATCACCGGATGAGCTTCGGGTTCGGCAGTCCATCGCGATCGTGCCAGGCCGCACCGACTTCGTCGAGTTCACGCTCGTGTCCGTCCATCTGCCATACGAGCCGGTCTCCGGGGAGCGCGACCTCGCGCTCTCGGAGCTGGAGTTCTGGGCGCGCTGACGTCACCCCAGAGGGGAGCTCGTGGCGCAGGGCGGCTTGGGCGCGGCGGGCGCGGACCTGGCCGAGTCCGCTGCCTGAGCCGCGCCCCCCCCGGAATTGCCGAGGAGCGGGGATCGGCCGAGCTGAGGGCGGATGCCGCGCCACGGCCCGCGCCCGGGCAGATCTCCTCACCCCGGCAAACCCGAGGTGCCGCGGTCTTGCCGAGGAGCGGGGATCGGCCGAGCTGAGGGCGGATGCCGCGCCACGGCCCGCGCCCGGGCAGATCTCCTCACCCCGGCAAACCCGCGCCCCCGCCCACCCCCGAAAACCCGTAGATGCGCTCCCGCGCATATGCGTGGTAGACAGAAATTGGATGGGGGTCCCGCACGATGACGACGCAGCACCGGCCCGACGATGCGCTCGAGGACTTCACGGAACTGCTCCGTGACGAACACGCACCCTTCAATGAAGACCGCTTCGACCCGGAGCTCCGGCGCAAAAACCGTCGCCGCGGCCTGATCGTCACCACGGTCGTCCTCGCGGTGACCCTGGCCTCCGGCGGAGGGTACGCCGGCTGGGCGCTGACCGCGCCGCTGAGCGACCCGGTCGCCACGTCGCAGGCCCCCAATGCGCCGGTGCCGGCCGCCGCGAGCATCCCGCTGCCGCCCGAGGGTGCCTCGGCGATCGCGATCTCGGGCGCCGACGAGTACCTCGGCTCGACAGCCAGCACCATGTGGGCGACCAGCGGAACCGACGAGCCCCGCCCGATCGCGAGCATCAGCAAGCTCATCACCGCCCTGGTCGTGCTCGACGCGGTGCCGTTGGCGGATGCCACGGATCCCGGCCCCACGCTCTGGTTCGACAGTGCCGACTACGCGCTGTATGACAAGTACTACCTGATGGGCGCCACCATCGCCGCGATGCCGCGGGGCAGCTCGATGTCGCTGCGCGACGCGCTCGCGACGATGCTCATCCCGTCGGCGAGCAACTACGCCGAAGCCGTCGCCGGCTGGGCCTTCGGGTCGCAGAGCGGCTTCGTCGGCGCGGCCCGGCGCTGGCTCGACGCCAACGGGCTTACGAACACCACGATCGTCGAGCCCACCGGCATCAACCCGCGCAACACCAGCACTCCTACCGACCTCATCGCGCTCGGACGGCTCGCCGCCGCGAACCCCACGATCGCCCAGATCGTCTCCACCCGCGGCCTGACGTTGCCCGGCCCCGGCCCCATGTCAAACACCAACGGGCTGCTCGGCAGCCACGGGATCACCGGGCTCAAGACCGGCACGCTCGACCCCGGCGGCTCGAACCTGCTCTACACCGCGACCCTCGACGTCGGCGCGGCCCAGCCGCTGGAGATCGTCGGTGTCGTGCTCGGCGGCTCCTCACGCGAGGCGGTCAACCACAGTGTGACCAGCCTTCTCGACGGTATCGCCGGCGGCTTCACCCAGGTGCCGCTGGCGGACGAGGGCCAGCAGGTCGGCTCCTACACGACCCCGTGGGGGAGCACCGCGCAGATGGTCCTCAGCGAAGACGCCTCGGTATTCAGCTGGTCGGACACACCCATCACCGTGACGATGGACACCACGACACCCACGACGTGGCAAGACGGCGAGGTGGTCGGCAGCGTCACGTGGACATGCGGCCCGAACACGGTGACCGTCCCGGTGGAGATCGAGGGGAGCATCACACCGCCGGATGACTGGTGGAAGCTCACGCACCCCGACGAACTCGGCTGACGCCCCTGTCCGCGGTTCCAGTTTATCGCCCGCACCGGGGCTTGCGGCAGGGTCCCCGTTGCGGTGCATACTGGGCGATCGCGCGCGTGAAGCCAGGCGCCGCGGTCGAAACGGAGCCGCCCGTGAGTCCAGCCACCGTCAACGCCTTCCACCTCCCCGAACGACTCGCGATGAAGGCGGATGCCGCCCTCATCGCCGCCGATGAAGCCCACTTCACCCGTATCGCCGAGACGCTGCAGCTGTCGCGGGCGCGGGCGACCGCCCGCCTCGACGCGATGCTCAACGCCCCCGGCGGCAAGGGTCAGGCCGCGCTCGAGCGCGACCTCGAGATCCACCGCATCAACTCGCAGTTGACCACGCTGCGCCGCTTCGGTCTGGACATGTGCCTCGGCCGCCTCGTGGCATCCGATGGCTCCGCCCCGCTCTACATCGGGCGAATGGGTCTCACCGGGGAGGACGGCCACCCGCTGCTCGTCGACTGGCGCACGCCCGCCGCCGAACCGTTCTTCGCCGCGACGCACGCTGACCCGATGGGCCTCGTCAGCCGCCGCCGCTACCGCTGGGCCGGCGGTCGGGTGATCGACTACTGGGACGAGGTGTTCACCGCCGACGGCGTGGAGGCCACCGCCGCGGTCGACGAGCAGTCCGCGTTCCTCGCCGGTCTCGGCGGCGCCCGCACGTCGCGGATGCGGGACGTGCTGGCCACCATCCGGGCCGATCAGGATGCCATCATCCGCGCGGGATCCCGCGGTGCGCTCGTCGTCGACGGCGGACCGGGCACCGGCAAGACCGTCGTCGCGCTGCACCGCGCCGCCTACCTGCTCTATGCCGACTCCCGCATCACCCGCGGCAGCGGCGGCGGCGTGCTGGTCGTCGGACCCCACCAGCCGTACTTGGCCTACGTCGAGGATGTGCTGCCGAGCCTGGGTGAGGACCGCGTGCAGCTGTGCACCCTGCGCGACCTCGTCGCCGAGGGCGCGACCGCACTGCCGGAGGCCGACGCCCGCGTCGCGAGCATCAAGGCCGACGGCCGCCTCGTCGACGCGATCGACAACGCCGTCCGGCTGTACGAACAGCCGCCGCTGACCGCCATCGTCGTGGAAACCGACTGGGACGACGTGCGGCTCACCCCCGACGAGTGGGCGGATGCCATGGATGCCGAGCCCGGCCAGCCGCACAACGACGCTCGTGACGAGGTCTGGGATGCGCTGCTCGGCATCCTGACCGCCAAGTCCGACATCCCCGCTGCGCACACGCGGCAGGTGCTGGCGCAGAACGACGCGCTCGCCCGGGCGTTTCACCGGGTGTGGCCGGTGCTCGATCCGCGCGGGCTGGTCGCGACGCTGTGGACGGACGCCGATTTCCTGCGTCGCTGCGCGCCCTGGCTGAGCGACGCCGAGGTGCTGCTGCTGCAGCGCGACGATGGCCGCGCGTGGACGGCATCCGATCTGCCCTTTCTCGACGCCGCCCACCAGCGGATCGGCGACCCCGGCGCCGGCCGCGTGCGCCGCCGGCGCGAGGCCGCGCTCGCCGCCGAACGGGAGTACCGCGCCGACATCGCCGACTATCTGATGCGGTCCTCCGACGACGACCTCGGGCTGATGTCGATCCTGCACGGGGAGGACGCGCAGAACAGCCTGGACGACCACGACGCGCTGCCGCGCACGTCGCCCGACCTGCTCGCCGGGCCGTTCGCGCACGTGATCGTCGACGAGGCGCAGGAGCTGACGGATGCCGAATGGCGGATGCTGCTGAGCCGCTGTCCCTCCCGCAGCTTCACCGTCGTGGGAGACCGCGCGCAGGCGCGGCACGGGTTCACGCAGTCGTGGCCGGAGCGACTGACGCGGGCCGGGCTGAAGAACATCACGGTGTCCGAACTGACGATCAACTACCGCACGCCCGCCGAGATCATGGCCGAGGCCGAGCAGGTGATCCGCGCGGCTGTGCCGAATGCGAACGTGCCGACGTCGGTGCGCACCGGTGGGGTGCCGGTCAGGCGTGGCACGCGGTCGGAACTCGAGACGATCGTGGCGTCGTGGCTGGCCGAGAACGAGGAGGGCACGGCGTGCGTGATCGGGGACCCGACATTCGCGTCGTCGGCGCGGGTGCAGTCGCTGACGCCGGAGCTGTCGAAGGGGCTGGAGTTCGACCTGGTGGTGCTGGTGGATCCGCACCGTTTCGGGGAGGGAATCGAGGGGGTCGTCGACCACTACGTCGCGATGACCCGGGCGACGCGGGGGCTCGTCGTGCTGGAGGGGTGACCGGGCTCAAGCCTGCACCGACTGGGCGAGCATCACGAGGATGCCGCTGGGCCCGCGCACGTAGGTGAGCTTGTACATGTCCTCGTAGGTCGCCACTCCCCGGAGCGGAAAGCAGCCGTGCCGCGCGGCGATCGCGAGGGCTTCGTCGATGTCGTCGACGGAGAAGGCGACGCGGTGCATGCCGATCTCGTTCGGCAGGGTGGGTTCAGTCTCGATCGCTTGGGGGTGGATGTACTCGAAGAGCTCGAGCTGGCCGTGCCCGTCCGGCGTATCGAGCACGGCGATGCGGGCATGGTTGCCGTCGAGGCCCACGGCGGTGTCGGCCCACTCGCCGCTCACCGTGTCGCGCCCGAGCACGGTGAGACCGAGGTCGGTGAAGAAGGCGATCGTCGCTTCGAGGTCGCGCACGGCGATGCCGACGTTCACCAGCTGGATGCTCATGCGACGGATGGTAGCCGCGACCGGTGCCCGATCACAGGCGTCTCTAGGCGGTCGCGTTGAGCGCGGCGCGAGCGCGGGTGGCGGCAAGGCTCCTACGAGGAGCCCTCCACGACACGGGTGACAGCCGCGAGGGCGAGGTTCGCCGCGGTCTCGTGTGACAGAGCCGTGCCGTCGGCGATCGCCCACACATTCGCGTCGAAGGCGTAGGCGATCGTCGACCCGAGTTCGTCCTCGATGGACATCGAGAACACCGGGATGCCGCCGCGGGTGGTCGCGGTGTACACGGCAGCGGAACTCAGCGCGTCAACCAGGCTCTCGCTCGCGCCGGGAGCGATCAGCGCCACGGAGACGTACGCGCCGGAGTCGGTCTGCGGAACGCCGTAGCTGCAGGCGACGGTGGCGGATGCCGAAGCGAAGGTCTGCCGTGCAACCGGACCGGGTAAGTGGCTCCCGTCAAACTCCTCCAGGTCACCGAAGGCTTCGGCGTTCGGCATCTGCGCGGTGTTCCTGACCTGGTCGAGCGTGAGCAGGTTCGCGCAGTCGGGAAGCGTCGTGACCTCCGCCGTCGCTGGGGTCGGAGTCGGAGCCGGAGTCGGGGTCACGGGCGGGGAGGTCGCCGGACTCGGCGTGTTCGAGCTCGCCGTGTCCGAGCGCTGCGGCGCCGGTTGATTCGTGCATCCGGCGAGCACGGCGGCGACGGCGAGAAGGCCGAGCAGGCTGGGCAGGGTCCGACGCATGGTCTGACTGTGGGGGAGGATGACCTCGCGCGTCAAGACCGGTGTCGCCGAGATCTACTCCCGACCGGAGTCGCCGTGGTCGATGTCGGGCTTGGCCCGGAGCACGTCGGCGATCTCTTCCTCCGGCCGCGGCGCGACCGTCTGGTCGTCCTCGATTTCGGGGATCGTCGACTCGCCCCGATCGGGAACGTGGTCGGGAGAGTGGTGCTCATTCGCGGATGCCATGGGGAGTCCTTTGTTCGGCGACTTCAGGCTACCCACACCCCTGATCTCGCTCCGGGCCTGGCGCCCTCCGGTCAGACACGATAAGCGTCCACCATGAGCGGGCCGCGGATGTCACGCAGCGCCTCGATCAGTCGCTCGACGGTGCGGCGGCTCGTCGTGGCCCCGGTGATGTCGTGCGGCCCGAGCGGCGGCAGCGCGCCCGCGCGCAGGCGCACCACTTCCCAGCCGGCTGCGCGCAGCAGTCGGTCCTTGCGGCGGTCCGTCTCCTCACGCTGTCCGACGTGCTCCAGACCGAACTTGCCGGTCGTGTCGTACTCGACGGCCACGCGCAACTCGGGCAGCAGCATGTCGGGCCACACCTCGAGGTGCTCGAAGAAGGGACGGGAGACGCGCACAGCGTTCATGCCGCCGGTGACGGCAAGCGTGCCGAAGAGGGCGGCGCGGATCTTCTCCTCCGCGGCCGACGCCGGTTTCGGCGCACAGGTGCTGACGAAGGCGGTACCCACCGGGACGTCCGGAGTCTTCGGGCAGACCTGCTTGCGCCGGGGAGCACGTGGCTGTGGCGCGTCGGGGGAGCGCGCCTGGGCCGGGGCGAAGCGCTGCTGCACGGCGCCGGCGGTGCAATCCGGGCACCATGCCGAGCGTCGCCGACGGCCCTCGGGGCGCTCGCGCTGCTCCGTCGGGGTGGCGACGAACAGATGGCCGGCCTCGCACTGCCAGAGCAGCAGCACGTCCGCGGCCGGCGGGATCTGCGACAGCACGATGCCGGCGTTGAGCTCGGGGTGGTACTGCCGCACGAGCATCGGATACGACGCCCACGCGTCGTGATAGGTGCCGACGTCGTACGGCACCGCGCGGCCGCGGGAGAACTGCCGCCGCGCCCACCAATCCTCGATGCGCTCCGTCATGTCACGGAGGGTACGACCCGCCCCCGACATCGCGAGGGCGGTGTCCGCCGTGCGTGGCACGATCCACATCACGGAGGAGGAGGCCGATATGCGAGGCGAGGCCACCGTGCTGCACGCCGATCTCGACGCGTTCTACGCGTCGGTCGAGCAGCGCGACGCACCGGCGCTCCGCGGTCGTCCCGTCATCGTCGGCGGTGGTGTGGTGCTGGCGGCGAGCTATGAGGCGAAGGCGCGAGGAGTGCGGACCGCGATGGGCGGCCGGCAGGCGCGCGAGTTGTGTCCGGATGCCGTTGTCGTGCCGCCGCGCATGGATGCCTACACCGCTGCCAGCCGTGCCGTGTTCGCGATCTTCCACGAGACCACGCCGCTCGTCGAAGGACTCTCGATCGACGAGGCGTTCCTCGAGGTCGGGGGCCTCCGGCGCCTCGTTGGTACACCCGAGCAGATCGCGGTGCGCCTGCGCGAGCGCGTCCGCCTCGAGGTCGGCCTGCCGATCTCGGTCGGCGTCGCGCGCACCAAGTTCCTCGCCAAAGTCGCGAGCGCCGTCAGCAAGCCCGACGGGCTGCTCGTGGTCGAGCCCGACGGTGAGGAGGCGTTCTTGCTACCCCTCCCCGTCGAGCGACTGTGGGGTGTCGGCGCCGTCACCGCGGACAAGCTGCACCGGCTCGGCATCCGGACCGTCGGTCAACTGGCCGAACTCGAGACCGCGACCGCCGAGCGCTTGCTGGGTGGGGCCGTCGGAGCGCACCTGCACGCGATGGCGCGGTTGCGCGATCCGCGCCCCGTCGTCACGACCAGGCGTCGGGGCTCGATCGGTTCGCAGCGTGCGCTCGGCATCCGCCCGCGCACCGCCGAGGAGCTCGACGTCATCCTGACGCAGATCGTCGACAGGGTCGCGCGCCGCCTGCGCGACGGGGAGCGCGGATGCCGCACTGTCGTGCTGCGGCTGCGGTTCGGGGACTTCACGAAGGCGACGAGGTCGCGCAGCCTGCGGTCGCCGTCCGACCGCACCGCGGTGCTGCTGGCCGTGGCCCGAGCGCTGCTGGATGCCTCGCAGCCCGAGATCGCGGCGCGTGGCATCACCCTGATCGGCATCTCGTTCACGCAGCTGGCGCGCGGGGAGGAGCTTCCGCCCGAGCTGCCCATCGACTGGGGCGATGGCGCGCACCTGGATGCCGTGTTCGACACGGTCCGGGATCGTTTCGGTTCCGCGTCGCTCGGCCGGGCGACCCAGCTCGGGCGCGACCCGGGGTGGTCGACGCCGGTGCTCCCTGAGCACGAGTGACCGGTGCGTGCTCCACCGCGTCCCTACGCTGGGGGCATGGAGATGCGCCCTTCAGAGACGTGGAGCTGCCCGACCTGCGGCGACCAGCTGAAGTTCGAGATCCTCGACGATGAGCGATTCCTCGTCGCCTGGTCGTGTGTCACCTGCGGTCTCATCCGGACGACTGAGCCGATTTGACGGGGCTCGGCGCAGGTGATCCGGCATCCAGACCCGAGGCGTCGAGCCTCTCGCGGGATCCCTGAGCGGACGCTGGTTACGCGATCGTTGACATACGACTCGCCGGGGGATTGCTCAACGCGTGAAGGACGTGTGACTATTCGGCCGGCTCCGGACATTATGGAGTGTGTCGGAAGACTCGGATGAGGTGGTGTGGCGGCTGGTGCTGTCGGGAGACAGCCGCTGTTACGGCATGATCTGGGACCGGCATCGGGACCGCATCTTCCGGCACCTGGTTGCGAGCGGGAACAGCCCGAGCAATGCCGAGGATCTGACGGCGGCGGCGTTCCTCGAGCTGTGGCGGCGGCGGGGCTCGGTGAGGTTCGTGGATGGTTCCCTGCTGCCCTGGTTGATCGTCACGGCGCAGAACATCTCGAGGAACGCCGCCCGTGCCGCCCGCCGGTACCAGCGGTTCCTCACAGCACTTCCCCCGCCACCGGTGATGCCCGACCCCGCCGACCCGATCGCTGATCGCGATGATGTGCACCTGATCGCTTTGCGTGCTGCGATCGCCGCCGCGCGCCCTGCGGACGCGACGCTTCTCGCCATGACGGCGCTGGAGGGATTCACCACCCGCGAGGCCGCGACCGCGCTCGGACTTTCCGAGTCGGCCGCGAAGATGCGGCTCAGTCGGCTCCGTGCCCGGCTCAGGAGTGCGGTCACTGCACAACCGATCCGTGAAGGAGGCTCGTGATGGTCGACTTCACCCCGAGACGCGCCGACTCGATCAGGGCTGCCCTGATCAATCACGTTGCCGAGAACCGACGGCCGAGACGGCGCCGTGCCCTCTGGGCTGCGGGACTCGTGCTCGCTGGGGCACTGGCCGGTGCCGGGGCGTCGGCGGCCGCTCTTGCCCCCGCTGGCCTCTTCGCACCCGCTGACGTGCAGCCACGTGTACCCAACTATGGGCCTGGACCGGAGTACGTACTCGCGCTGCAGGCAGTCGGCGCCGACGTGGATGAGCCGAAGGACCCGCACGGCACGCTCACCATGCTCGGTCTCAGCCCTGGCGAGCTGCGGCAGTACGAGAACTTCCGCGGCCTCAGCATCTGGAGTGGAGAATCGCGCCACGGCAGGGCTTGCCTGCTCGTAGCCCACCCCGTGCAGGGACTCCTGGAGGGGATCGGCGACGCACGCTGTTCCCCGGAAGGCCTCGACACCATCGCTGACCTGACGCTGTGCTCCGGGTGCTCAGCCCCGGACGTCTTCGACGGCCTGCCGACTGGCAGTCTGATTCGATTCGTGCTCAAGGGCGACCACGTCGACGTCTACGTATATGTGAGGGCCGCCTATCCGATTTCGTCGTCTGGGTAGGGACGTACCGCGACACTGATCCGGTTCCTGGCATCGAACAGTCAACCGGCTGAGCCGAACCGAAAGGACACGCCGATGGACGAGTCGACAAGTGCAAGGAACAGCGAACCGGCCGGTTGGCAGGCAGCGGGCCGGGCTTCGGATCCGTCCCCGGCTGCGGCGCTCCACACCAAGCCACGAGATCCGCACAAGGCGCAGGTTCGACGGATCCTGCCGTGGGTCGTCACCGCGGCCGCCGTGCTGGTGGCGGGTATCGCAATCGCCGCTCTCCTCATCGACAACGCCAGCGAACCCACACCCGTCGCACAGCTCGCGCCGCAGACCGATTCCGCCCAGGGCACCATTCCGCTGGACGACGAGACCGCCCGCAACTGGGGAGTGACGGAGGCTGACTTCGTCTCGCACGGCTCGTACGGTGACTTGCAGATTTGGAGTACAACAGCGCCGGAGGCGAAGCGGTGCCTCGCGGTGGTCGTGGAGAATCGTATTTCGGTGTTCAACTGTGCCGCGCCGACACTCGACACAATTGCCGATTTCGACATCGACCCCAACTTGGTTCCACCCGCGCCGTCCGGTGAACCTGCGTCAAACGTCCGATTCGTCCTTCACGATGAAATCGTCGACGTGTACCTGGCACCTAATCCTGAGGGCGGATTCTTCTGACGCCAGTCCTACATGGCCTCCGGTACTCCACGGTCACCGTCAGCGTCGCCGGCGAGGTTGACGATCGGGTTCGGGCGGCGGTGCAGAGCCCTCGCCGCCAACCGTAAGCGTCGCCGCTATGCGGAGGCTCTCAGAGGCTCGAGAGCGGCCAGGACGAGGTCGAGGCCGAAGATGAACTCCTCCGCCGGGTCATAGCCGGCAGCGACGAGTCCCAAGGCGGACTCGTTGAGGAAGGGGAACTGATCAGGAGGAAGCTGAGGCAGGTAGACGTCCTCGGTCATGTCGGCGAGTTCGTCGGCGGTGTCGAACGGCAGGCTGGCTTCCTGCAGGGCGTGACCGTAGACATAGCTGTTGAGCAACCAGTTGGCGTGTGTCGCCATCAAGACTGAGAACCCGGCCTTTCGCAGGCAGGCGGTGACCGCTTCGCGGTGGCGAAGGTTCGCGGGCCCGGGCCTGGTCCGCGACTCCATAAGGGCGATCGCCCAGGGGTGGCGGGCGAGAACCCGTCGTGTGGATACCGCCTCCCGTCGCATCGCCGACTGCCAGTCGGCTTCTTCGAGCGGGGGTTCGATCTCCTGGAACACGATGTCGATCATGGCGTCCAGCAGGTCGTCCTTGCTTGCCACGTAGTGGTAAAGCGACATAGCGCCCGCGCCGAGTGCGCCGGCCAGGCGGCGCATGCTCAAGCCGTCGACCCCCTCGCGGTCGGCGAGCCGCACCGCCTCGGACACCACCCGCTGCTTGCTCAGCCCCGCGTCTGATGCCACCGGGCGTTGTTCCTTCGCAGACACAGGTCTCCTCGCTGGCTAGAACCGCTTGACAAGCGTACAGCGTACGGCGATAGTACATCGTACGACGTACGGTGTACGAGCAGCGAGGGTCGCGGCTCGGTGTGAGGAGGCTTCGGTGGGTATCGAACAGCAATTGAATGCGGGAAAACACCTGGCGACCATGCGGGCCGTCGTCCAGCACCGATACGGCCCGCCCTCAGTGCTCGCGTTGTCCGAGGTCGCGATCCCGGTTCCGGGTTCAGGCGGTGTGCTCGTCCGGGTGAGCGCGGCCTCGGTGCATCCTGGCGACTACTTCGTCATGACCGGGAAGCCGTACATGGTGCGTCTGGTGTTCGGGCTCCGCCGGCCACGCCACGGCATCCCCGGCATGGACCTCGCCGGCGTCGTGGCGGCGGTCGGAAGCGATGTCACCGCCCTCCGCCCCGGCGACGAGGTGTTCGGATGGAGCACCGCTGGAGCGCTCGCGGAGTACGCCTGCGTCCCGGCGGACAACCTGGTGCCGGTGCCCGCCAACGTGTCGGTCGTCCAGGGCGCAGCGGTGCCCACGTCGGCCATGACGGCGCTGCAGGCGTTGCGCAAGATCGCGAACGTCCAACCAGGCCAGACGGTGCTGGTCACGGGCGCGTCCGGCGGCGTGGGCTCCTTCGCCGTCCAGATCGCCAAGGCTTTCGGCGCCGAGGTGACCGGTGTGTGCAGCACCCGCAACGTCGACTTGGTCCGATCGCTCGGCGCCGACCACGTCGTCGACTACACGAGGACCGACTTCACCCGGAGCGAGAAGCGCTACGACGTCATCCTCGACAACGTGGAAGCTCAGCCCCTCGCGGCTGTCCGCCGAGCGCTGACGCTCACCGGCATCCTGATCCCCAACAGTGGACGAGGTGGCCGCTGGCTCGGCCCCATCCGTCGGATCGTCAAAGCGCGCCTGCTGTCCGGGTTCACCCGTCAGCGACTGAAGCCCTTCACGTCGATCGGGAAGCGTCAGGACCTGCTCGCCCTGGCCGACCTGCTCACGACGGGGCAGGTCAGGGCGGTCATCGATCGCACCTGCGCCCTCGATGAAGCTGCCGACGCCCTCCGCTACGTCGCGGCGGGCCACACCCAAGGGAAGGTCGTGATCACCGTCTGACGAGCAGACCGACGAGAACGCCCATTTGTGCGTACGGACCACAGACCTTCCCCCACTCCGGGGCACGGACCGCTCCTGAAGGAAGAAGAACCGATGATCACCCGAACAAGCACCCCGAAACTGCTCGACAACGCGCCGATCCCCGTCCAGGCCAAGCTCGCGGCAGCCTGGACCAGCCTCATGTTCCTCATCATCTACATCGACTATTTCCACCTCTATCAGCCCGGCGAAATCGACGACATCCGGGGTGGCATCATCTTCGAGTTCGACATCAGCGGCACATTGATGTCCATCTTCTTCGTGATCATCGCGGTCCCGGCCTTGATGGTGATGCTCTCCATGACGCTGCCCGCCCGGGTGAACCGCGTCACGAACCTCGTCATTGGATTGCTGTACATCCCCGCCGTCGGGATGAACTTCCTGGGGGCGCTCCCGGACTATGCCTTCTATTACGCCCTCACCATCGGAGTCGAGGTGCTGATCCTGGCCCTCATCCTGCGCTCCGCCTGGACGTGGCCTCGCACCGTCGCCGTTCCCGCCGGTGTTGCGACGGCCGACCTTCGACAGGGCCTTCGACAGTAGGTATCCGTTGGAGCCCTACGGCGTGAAACCGCCTCGCTGTACACCGGACCTGCTCGTGAAACGAAGACCGCGCAACTGCTCGCAATCCGCCGGTCAAGCGACCGCAACCAAGGAGTATGAGATGACATCCCCGAAGAACACCGCCACCGCCCCAGCCCGCAGTGGGTTCGCTCAAGGACGGCTCGTCGGTGCCGCGGCGATCGGGTTCGCGGTGTTGTGGGTGAGCGAGAACGCGTTGTTCGCGGCAACGGTCCCGCCGACCTACGGTGCGCCGATCGAAGAAGTGCTGGCCTACTACGCGGCCAACCGCAATACGGTCGCGATCGTGTCCGGTCTGGTGGCCCTGTACCTGCCGCTGCTGCTCGTGTTCGTGACGGGCCTGCACGGCCTGGTGGAGCGACGCGGAGGGGCGGGCGCGGACTGGTCGCGCCTCGCCATGGCCGCTGGCGCGACGCTGTCGGCCATCTTCGTGCTTTTCAACGTGACCCAGATCGGGCTCTCGCTCTTCGCCGGCGGGCTGGACGAGCCGGCGCCCGCTTTCGAGCTCGTCTGGCAGATTCACGCGGCGGCGTTCGGGCTGGCGCTGCCGATGATCGGCACCACCTGCATCGGCGTGGCCCTCGCCGCGCACGCGAGCGGGCTGACTCCGGCGTGGCAGCGCTTGCTGGGCCTGGGGGGCGGGAGCCTGCTGCTGGCCGCGGGGCTCGGCAATCTCGCGATCGCCGACGGCTCGGCGCTGATCTTCGTTGGGCTCCTGGGGTTCGCCGCCTGGCTCGTCTGGCTGCTCGTGACCGGCATGCGCCTTATCCGATCGTGACCAAGATAGGGCGGCGGAGTAGGCGCTGGATGGGGCCGAGCGTTATCCGCGCGTCGACCGACCCTCTTGTACGGGCTCGGGCGGGGTGCGAGCCTCAGCCCCGTGCCAGATGAGCGACCGGGCGCGTCCGTAAGCCCATCGACCTGCGCGACAACGATGCCGCGTTCAAACGACCGGCTTGCCGGCGCAGTGATGAAATCGCAACGGCGCCGCGTCCATTAGCCGGATCGATGTCTACTCATGCAAAAGCGACCCCGACGTAGGCTGTCCCTGACATGAAAGACAGCGATGCGGGTGTTCGGTACGTCCCGCTTGATCCCGACGCGGCCCGTACCGAGCCCGCCAAACGTCTGCCGTTTGACCTTTCCACACTGTCCGTGACAGGTCTGGTCATCATCTGTGAGATCGATGACCCGCCCCCGGGGAACTCCAGGCCAACCATGAGCATGAAAATGACTCAATTTCTACGGCTGTCGGATGAATCGATGATTCGCCTCGACATGGATCGCGGAGTCAACACCTTCAAGTACGGGTACACCGAACCGGTCTCGTGGAAACGAACTTCGGCAGATGTCATCTCAGAAGTGCTAACGCTGGTGCAAGGTGATGAGCCCGACCCCGGGGTCTTTCCCTGGGAAGAATACTCGCAGGCCGCAAAGCTGCGCGGAATCTCAGTTGGGGCCGAGACGCTGCGGGACCTCCCGCACACGGTGCTGTTCTCAGATGAACTCGCCACGATCTTCGAATTCTGAACGACGCCCATCCCGCGGACAACAAATTGGCCGGCTCTCAGAGGTCATCCACTAATGGGCACTGCGCGGGAGCGCCCCTGGCGGGCAGGCATGACCTGGTCCGACTGGCATGGGCTTACGGACGCGTCCGCCAGTCGCTCATCTGGCGATCGAGTTCCGACACGACGACACGTGGGTCTGAGAGGGGGATGTCGTGCGCAGCACCCTCCACGGTGAGCAGGGTGCTCCCGGGTAGAGCTGACGAGGTCAGACCGGCAGAGTCGTGCATCAGCTTCCTCTCCCGTGCCCCGACGAGGATGCTGGCGGAGCCCGGGTAGTCGCTCCATGTTGAGGGAAGTGTGAATCGAATGTTCTCACTGACGCTGGCGAGGAGGGTTTCGCGTGAGGTCGTCGCGCTGTCGCGCAGGTATTCAGCCCAAAGGTCCTTCGGGATGCCGAGTTGGCGGGCTTGAGCTTCGGCGAACCATCGCTGACGGGAGAGTGGTGCAGCCAGTGCCAGCAGACCGAGCGTGGGACCGGGGAGTGGTGCGGGTTTGGTTTCTGCGCTGATTATCGTGGCGCTCCGTACGAGGTGGGGTACCTCCGACGCGAGCAAGATCGTGAGTTGTGCTCCTAGTGAGAACCCGACGACGTGCGCTCCCTGCGGGGCGTGACGTTCAATGACCACACGCAATTCTTCGACCGTGGCCTGATGCGAAACGTACGGATGGGAAGCACTGCGGCCGAATCCGGGGAGGTCGGGAACGATCGTTTTCACTGCAGAATTCAGCAGCGCACGTGTGGGTGACCACATCCACCCGCTGACACCGGCTCCATGGAGCATCAGCACCGGTTCGTCGCCATCGCCCACGTCTATGTACATCAGGCCATCATCCCGCGAGGGGTCCTCATCGTGTGGCGTCGGTAGCGCGGCACGACGCTGGGCCTATGGATGGAATACAGATTGGATACGCCAGGGTCTCGACCACGGATCAGGACCTGACCGCTCAACGCGACGCACTGCTGCGTTTGGGCGTTCACGACGCGCACATCTACGTCGACCACGGCATGACCGGCGCGAATCGCGCCCGACCGGGATTGCGGGAGGCGCTTGCCGCGGTGCGAAGCGGAGACACCCTCGTCGTAACGAAACTCGACCGGCTCGCCCGGTCGCTGAGAGATGCGCGCGAGCTCGCGGATGAGCTGACGTCGAAAGGCGTCGCACTCAGCCTCGGCGGGAACCGATACGATCCCACCGATCCCGTTGGTCGACTGCTGTTCAACGTGCTCGCCATGGTGGCGGAGTTCGAGCGGGACCTGATCAGCATGCGCACCCGGGAGGGGATGGCGGTCGCCCGCGCCAAAGGGAGGCTGAAGGGAAAGCAGCCGAAGCTGTCGAAGACGCAGCGCGGCCTGCTGTTCGAGGTGCACGATCGAGGCGAGTACACCCAGACCGAGATCGCGGAACTGTTCAGCGTCTCGCGCGCCACCGTTTACCGCGAGCTTCAGCATCGCCGTGAGAAGTTCCTCGCATCCTGCGAAGCGCACATCTTCTAGCGCCCTTGGAGCCGCGGTCGCCCAACTCGAGCGTCCGACCCGACACGGCCGCGGCCCGCTGGGAGATCCTCCTGCGTGCGGCCTCGAGAGGTCAGCGACGGACGTGAACTCCCTGCCATCAAACAAGGTCGGCGCCGATGCATGATCGTTTGGTCGGCGAATCGTGAATGAATGCGGTCGGCCAACCCGCTCCCGAAGGGCACGGATGGGTGGTGCTGGTCGGCGTGGATTCGTGGCGCGCCGTACTATTCGCGCGTACCGATCTTGGAGGATGCTTCCGCTGCCTGCACTGATCGGGCGGTCCCTTCCACCGATGGGTCGGGGGACGTACGGTGTGCGCATGGGATTCGAGGGCGCAGCGGTCGATTACGACCGCTTCATGGGTCGCTATTCCGAGCTGTTGAGCTCCCCATTTTCGGATTTTGCGGGTGTCCAGCAGGGTCAGCGCGTGCTCGATGTGGGGTGCGGGCCCGGGGCGCTGACAGCTGAGCTCGTCGCTCGACTGGGAGCGGCGGCCGTCACCGGAGTCGAGCCCTCAGTCTCGTACTCAGCGGCGGCGCGGGAGCGCTTTCCGGGAGCACGAATCGAGATGGCGGCTGCGGGCGATCTTCCCTTCGAAGATGCCGAGTTCGACGTCGCGTTGGCGCAACTGGTGGTCCACTTCATGAGCGACCCGGTGCACGACCTTCGGGAAGTGGCGCGGGTGGTCCGCCCCGGCGGCGTGGTTGCAGCGTGCGTATGGGACCACGCCGGGGGTACCAGTCCGCTTAGTCAATTCTGGGAGGTGCTCAGCACGGTCGATCCGGACGCGCCGTCCGAATCCGAGCGCCCGGGTACTCGACGGGGACAGCTCGGCCGCTACCTGGCTGCGGCCGGGCTCCGTGAGATCGCCGAGACCGTATTGACGGTGCGCGTGCTTCATCCGACCTTCGAAGACTGGTGGCAACCCTACGAGCGCGGCGTGGGTCCGGTCGGGGCGTACATCGCGTCGCTTGACGACGCGGGACGGCTGCGATTGCAACACACGCTTCGGTCCGAGATGCCGCCCGCCCCGTTCGAAGTCACGGGGTCAGCGTGGACAGCGCGGGGGACTGTGCCCGCGTAGCCGTAGAGGCGCAACTCAGGATGCCCTGCAGGCGGGACCCTGGATTCTCTGGAGAGCGCAGATCCCGTCCTCCCGAGGGTCAACGGCGTAACCACGGAGGTGCAATTGCCGGTCCTCCTACGCCCCGTCAATTTGGCGCAGAAGACGGTCGAGGTCGTCCAACTCTTGTCGGATCTCTACCATGGCCGCCGGCGTGAATCTCGGTACCTGCAGATGGAGGATGGCGTCGGCCGCTATCTCGCTGACGCCGAAAGCTTCGGCGACCGCTGACCTTGCTGCCGCGGCATCACCGTCGACGCTGGCGCAGACGTGCAGCAGCTCACCAGTGCGCTCGAGGACGGTGACGTAATCGCGGAGAATCTGTCGGCGCGTTAGCAGATTGTTGCGGTCTTGGTTCATGGGCTCCCCGTAGCGAGCTACGGGCATCCGTCACCGCGACGCTGATTGACGGGTTCAAGCACCGTTACTCAGCCCTAGTCGTGCCCGCATGGGATCCGCTTGCGCATCGAGAAGCAGCCCCGGCTATCGGTAGATCGAGTGCAGCCTCATCAGTCGAGGACTGCCGATCCACTAGCTACGAGTTCCTCGAGAAGACGAAAGCCCGGACGGTCCACGGCTGCGTGCCGTGCGGAAAGCACGGCCACACCGATGCGGGCTTCCCTGTCGATACCGATCCAGCTACTGAACCCCCCAGTCGCGCCGTTGTGCCACGTGATTGTGCGGCTGCGGTACGGCATAGTAATCCATGCGGCGCCGATCCGGACCCTTGAGGAGAAATCTGCAACGGGTTCGAGCGCGGTGACACCCGGAGCAGTGTGATCCAGGATCGATCGCAGGAGGTCTCCTATGGTGCCTATGTTTGCCCGGATGCCGCCTGCCGGAGCCAGAGCCTCGCCGACCCACGGCTGGACCAGGCGGCCAAGCCGGGAGGTTCCCCGGAGGTCTGCGTCATCAAGGTCGTCCTGACGCGACGGCGTCCAATACCCGGGGCCAAAGACCTCACGGAGGAGTCGGCCGTACTTTCGCCCGTCAGCACTCGCGGTCGCGTGCCCGAGAAGTTGAAACCCGAGGTTTGAGTACCGAGGTCGCGTCGACCCTACGCGTACGTCCCGCGTCTGCTCGAGGAGCTCAGCGAGGGTCTCGCCGTACGGATTCTCCCCGCGGATCGAGAACGCCAGACTGCGACGTAGAACGGGCATCCCGGGCGCCAGGCGTGGGAGGCCAGATCCGTGGACGGCCAGCGAGCCGAGGGGCACCGCGGCGACGGGTCCGAACCCGTTCAGAGGAAGCAAATCCCCCAGCGTCGTCTTCGGCGAAACTACGCCGCGCTGAAGCGCGTCGGAATACAGCATGCCGGTGAGCGCCTTCGAGACCGACCCGATCTCGAAGGTGTCTTTCACCTCGGTCCCCGCAGTTGCAACGAAGACCCGCTGCGGAGAAGCGACCGCGATCGCCACCGGCCACGATGGCCGGAGTACCCGATTAGCCGGGCGGAGCAACTCCGCGTCCCCTGTCCACTCCCATGGCTGCATGAGATCCTCCTCGGGGCGCTCCGCACGCCCGTATATGCCAAGAGCCTGTCAACATACGTTGACGCGTCCTCTTCGCTGAACGTAGTGCATGAAGGTCTATTGCGTCAACATTCATTGACGAGTCGCGTTGGTGCGCCCATCAGGACATCGATGGGCGGCTGCGCCGCCAGCCCTACTGCTTGCCGTATTTACGATGCACGGCCTGCTTTGTCACGCCGAGACACTCCGCTATTGCCTCCCACGACAGGCCAGCCTGGCGGGCGCTGCGGACGAGACCAGCTTCGGTGCGGGCGACCTCGCCCCGGAGCTGGGTGACGGCCCGTAGTGCGGCGGCCGGACCCTTGCCAGACAGGGAATCGACGAGCCCATAGAGTTTCTCCGCGGTCATCTGTCAAAGATAGTTGACGGATATCCGCAGACGGCGAAGAGCTTCACGTCAGGATTTGTTACCCAGCGCGAAGTGTCGACAAGTCGAAGCCCGACCACCCTCCGCATTTGCAGCGATGCATGAATGGATCCCTCAGCGGGCACTGAACGATCCGAAGGTGACGCGGGCGCACGTTGGCTCGATGCGTTTCGACCGGCCTCTCGCCTCGATGTTGCACGCCTTCTCACCGAAAACGATCGTTTTCGGCAGCCCCTGGGTGGCCTCAGTGTGTTCGGCTAGTCCCAGTTTCGCTCTCCGCATCTACTTGCGTACATGCCAACTAGATGCCATGCTTGCAACTGCAACGTCCACACAGCAAGGAAGCGACGCATGAGTTCCCATGAAGTAGACCCGCAGGACGCCGCCGCCACGCTTGCGCAAACCGACCGGCTTGCCGCAAAGATGAGCAAGGACGTCTACGCGATGCGTGTCGCTATGGTGAGCCTGTCCGCTGCAACCGCCTTCGGGCTGCTCATCATCGGGCTGGTTCCGTCGATCGGGGCGATCATCGCCGGCACCGCCGCGATCGTCGCTGCAACCGTTCCGGTTTCGCTCGTTGGAGCAACCGCACGAGCACGTGACCGTGCGTTCTCTCGACGCTACGTTCTCACCATCGGCTGCTGGGGGCTGCTCTTTGCCGCGACGATCGTCATCGGCATGCTTCTCTTCCCCCATGTGTGGGGCTTCTGGATCCCCGCGGCGATCCTGTGCGCAATCCCGCCGGTCGCCTTCGTCATCACAGGGAGCCGAGCGGTCCGCTCATGACACACCCACGATCCGAGCTCGACAAGGAGCTCCTCTCGCCTCTCCGCCTCTCGGTCCTCGCCGCTCTCTCCCGCGTGGGGGAGGCCGAGTTCGCCGCCATTCGGGATGCAATCGAGACGAACGATGCCGAGCTTTCGCGACAACTCACCCGACTGTCTGAAGTCGGCTACCTCCTGATCGATAAACAGCGCTCCGGCCGCTACATGAAGACATGGCTCTCCCTCACAGAGGAAGGTCGCGTCGCCCTCACTTCACATATCGCGGCGCTCAAGCGGATCACAGACATCTGAGACCTCTATCGCTGTTCAGCAACGCCCGGAAGAGGTTCGCCTGGGCGACTTCGGCGCCGCCACAGAGTGATAGCAGAACACCGCCTCGAAGCGATTTAGCTTTAGTGCGCACCGGGCGGTCGACGTCGGTCAGCCCACCGCTAACGATCATTTCCGGTTCCGCTGAACGACGCCAGGCGATCATCATCGTCTCTGCGAGGAGATCGGCCGCGTCTGCCGAAACATCAACCCGACGTTCGAAGAACGCGAGCAAATCGGCAGCATTCAGGGCCAGAGCGTCGCGCACCCGCTCGTCGTGGGCGGTCACCCCTCCGCTCCAGGGCACTTCGTTTCGGCCTCAAGCCCGAGCAATCCCTGGCCGCCTCTTGGGTCCAGCCCGCGACGCTCGAGTTCATCGAAGATGACCTCACGGAGGGCCTTTTGTACAGCCATGGAGTACTCGCGGTCCGGGGACGGGTAGTACTCCGTGCCGTACCAAGCAGGGACATCGATGCCCTCGTCGGTTTCCATCCACACGTCCCGGTTACTGCGCGCCGCCGCGATCTCCTCGTCGATGTCGATGGCGTCCATGACATCGAGACCCGCAAGGTACTTCAGGATGTCTGTCTCCTGGCTCTCGAACTCGGGCGACAGGCTGAGCCCGCCGATCCGCGACTCACACGTCTTTCCGCTGGGCAGCGTGTAGGAGAACTCGACCGCAGGGGTTTCCGCCCATGGGAAGATCCAGTTCGTGCCGGCGCTGGCAGCGGCGACGCCCGCCCCCGTCAGAAGCAAAGCCCCGACAATTGCACCCGTTGCCACGCCTGGGCGGTTCCACCGATCTGCCCGGCGCGCCAGCGCATCGTCGGTCCTTGCGGCCACAGTCATCCGCGCGAGCTCGTCTTCCACTCGATTGCTGACTGTCGTCGTCTTCGGTGCTGCGGATTGCAGCACCTGCTCGAAGTCCTCGTCGAGTGGGTCGTCCATGTCCATGATGATCCTCCAGATGCACTCATCACGTACATGTCCGGCCAGGGCCGTCGCGTCCACGGGGGATAGCGAATGTTGAGTCGTCAGGAACCGAAGTGGGGAGAAGACGAACGCAGAAGTTGCTTACTTCCCAACTACACCCGCGCCGGTAACGATCGTTTTCGGCGGGCTTACCATCCGGCACGATAGGCGCGCGACACGCCGTTGGATCGGGCCACCGAAAACCCCCACCGAAACGGCGGTCCGCCGAAACGCTCCTCAGACGTTTTCGGCGCGCTCTCGCCGTCGCTACGTTTGGTCCGGCTTCCATCCCGGATCCGCAAACCGGCAGTGCCCGCAAGCGGGACCCGAGCAAGCACCGGTGACCATTCTGCTCGATGTGCGGGCACGCGGCGTCACGAGCCGGGAGCCCTTTTGGCACGCGTCGGAGTCGGAGGCGTCTTGTAGCCTCGCAGCATGCGCCTGCAGGAATCTATGAACGCCGACGAGGCTCCCGTGACGGCAACGCTCTATGCGCTTATGGAGGGTCAGCGCGCGGACATGCGGCTGTTGCGAAAGGATGCCAAAGAGCAGCTCGGAGAAGATCTGACGCCGCACCAGCGTGCGATCCTCCTCGAAGCGGAGACCGACAGCATGTGGCATGTGTTCGACGCGTTCCTCGAGGCGGTGCACAAGCTGGAGACGGGTACCGGCTTCACTTCCAGGCTCGAACTCGACGCTGACTGAGCAAGTTAGCGCGAGCGTCCTGCCGGGCGGCTAGCGGGTGATGAGGTCCTCTGTCGCGATGTAGTGCACCTCGTTGTGGTCGAGGTTCGAGATGCGCGCGTACCGCTCGCCGTAGAAGTTCATCTCATTCAAGGGCTCACCCTCGTAGAGTTCGACGATCTCACGCCCAACCTCGGAGCCAATGCGTCCGTTCATTCGGGCGAAGATGGCGACATAGGTGGTCGGGAGCGTCATGCGCCAAAGGTACACGGACCTTGTGTCGTCGATGACGCAGTCCGATCAGACTCACGACTTTCATCGAACCGGAAGATCTTGTGGGCGAGCGATCCCCATTAGGGCCAAGCACGGTGAAGGTGCGTGCCCGGGAGACTAGAAAGGTCGGGGTGGATGGCGATCGCTCGCAGGCAGCTTCTTCAGTTGTCCGTAATCCGAACCTCGCCGCCTGACTCCGTCCACCAAGCGGTGTGCTTCTCGCCGGACACATCCCGCCACCGCGTTGCGTGGTCGGCCGCATCGGGAATCGGCAAGTTCGCGTGGCCAGCAGGCAGGGCGCACTGAAAATCGCCATTGCGTGATCCGCAGGCAGAGCTCGGGACGGTCATGCCGCGACTGTATCAGCGCACGTTTAGTCACTGCCGGCATTCTTATCCGGGCATCGCTCGTTGAGCGGACCGCCTCGTTCAAGCCAGGTCGGATGTCACCCTGCTCAGTCAGCAGTCCCGACGTACATGTGCTGAGCTGGACTCGGTGCATTGCGAATGTGGCGTTCGCGTTCGGCAACAGGCCAGGATGGAGTGTGCCTGATCCGGACGAGGTTGCTCACCCGAAGCCAACATTGGCGACGGTTCGAGAGCTGTACTCGCACGCGTTCACCTGCGCACAGCCGGAGTGCGCGGAATGGCTGTACCGGCAAGAGTCGGGTGTTGCGCGACCGGTGCTGAACAGCCGGGTCTCGCACATTCATGCGAGGCAGCCGGGCGGGCCGCGCTGGAAGCCGGGGATGTCATCGGAAGATAACCGGTCGGTCAAGAACCTGCTCTTGATGTGCATCCCGCACTCGTACGAGATTGATGAGCACGAGGCCCGATTTTCGCCGGAGTTGTTGCAGGAGTGGCGGGTTGGACAGATTCAGGAGTACTTCGACCGTCGTCATGGTTGGCCGATCGACGAGGACGAGGCCGTTGAGGTATTGGCGGCCTCGTTCGACTCTCCGCCGATCGCGGCGCCGGTGCTGAGGTCGGTCGTTGAGGCTGCAGAGTTGTATGCGCTTCGGGCTCTGGGTACTAGATCTGGGCCGGCAGCCGCTGCGGCGGCTTGGCGGAGGACGCGTGCCGAGGCGAACGCGATGGTGCTCGCCTACGACGACGACGGTAATCGTGTGTTCGTGGAGCCGTCGAACATGGAGCGGCAGCAGCATGAGCGAGCGGTGCTTGCGGCGCTGGATGGGGTGCGGGCGGTGGTGGGGCCTCTGTACGAAGACGTCCTGGCGAAGGTCGCGACCGCCCGGCACACCTCCTTACGGTCGGGTCCTTGGTGCGACTGGGTTGCACGTGCTGTCGACGAGCTCCTTGCTGCTGCCTCAACCTGGCCTTGGGTACCGCCGTACGAAGACACTGACCGGCTGAGCGAGGCTGCTGCCGAGGTGCGTGCGGCGGTCAGCGGGCTCGCATCATCGCTTCGTGGAGAGAACCCGCCTGCGCCGCCGACTGTGCCGGAGCCGGTTGCAAGCAAGGAGGACGAAACTCGTGCTGCTCTCGCTGAGGCAATGGCATCGCACAACGCCCTCCTGGAACGGGCCCGGCCGTGGGCCCGAGTAAAGACAAAGGCATACGACCCCGACCTGCGCGCTGAGCTCGTTGTGGCAGCCGACGAGGTGACGCTAATACCGCAAGTGTGGTCCACCTATGGGTTCGCGTTGGGTTCTGTCGCCAGCCTTGCTGCCTCCGTCGCGCGGAACGCCACTGGCGAAGAGGTGGCGGCACTCATCAGCGAGGACCGCGCGCGCCGGCCGTTGGTAGTTGCCGCGGCGCTATTGGTGGAGCTGTGGCAAGAGATGATCGCCGCCGAACGTGGCGACCTGGCCAACCTGGCCCGCGAGAGCCTTCTCGAGGAGCTCGCGGCCCAGGACTGGTCGGCCGAGAACGCATGGGTCGGGAACTACGTGCATGGGGCGAAGATATTCACAGCGTGGTCGCACTGGGCGTCAGCTGACGCGGTGAAGGGTGCGCTTTCGGGTGCGCTGGACGCCGCACCCGCGCGTCTGGACGATGTCGTGCTCACATGCGCCTCCTGGTTAGAACGTGAGAGCAGAGTCGATGGGTCGCGGCATGCTGCGCGCTCCTATCGTGAACTGCCGCATTGGTTTCCGACCGAAGCCCTCGTCCGCGCGGCTGCGGTCCAGTATCCACACGTGGTCGCCACGACCTCCGACTACGACGACGGCGTCCCCGAAGGGACGCCCGAGGTGGAGCACCACCTGAGCCACATCCTTCGCCTGGCAACCGGACCTACCGCACAGACTGGTGACGGTTGAATCGGCCTGACTTTCGTTCCGTTCTTCAACCAAGGATTCCCAAGCAAGGATAGGAACTCGATCAACAGTGAGGCCCTCGTCTCCGATTGGCTCGACGCCTCGATTGATGCTGGTTCCCAGGTCACCTGGTTCGCGTTCTCGACCGCCGTCTGGTCGATGACGTAGCGCTCAGTGCCTGCGCGGTCGGATCGCCGTCAGGCCATCGCGTTGGCTTGCAGACCAGCACGAGGAAAGTCGGGAAGGGCTGAAAAACTGAGCGAGCTCCGTCGGACACCTCATTGGGATTGCCAGCCCGCAACCCGGTCCGTGAGCGGGTGAGTGCGGACGGAGTCAGCGCGCTGTCTGTCCCAGCGTGTCGATGCCGCTAGCGATCGAAGGCGTGGGAGCTAGACCGCGTAGCGCGATACACGCTCAGGCGAGAATACGATCCGCACCAGCTCCGCGGCGCGCCAATCGTCCAGAACGGCAAGCTTCTCGGGCTCGCCTGCGTAGTACCGGAGCGCCAATCGTTCAGCCAGTTCGTACGCACCTTCAGTGGTCAACGTCACTGACCCTTCGAGCGACACCCACTGCTCGGCTTCTCCTAAGGGCGCGGCCACAACGATCGATGCGCGAGGAACCTCGCGCAGGCGGGCGACGCGCGTTGTAGAGGCAAACGAGAATATCTGAACCGCGTCCGAGTTCGTTAACTCAAACCACACCGGCCGCGGCGCTGGCCATCTGTGACGCGCTGGCTGCACGGTCACCATCGCTTGCAACGGCCGTGAGAGCAGTTCCCGATCAGCTGGCGTCAAACTGCTCACGCCACACCGATGAGCTCGTCGCGCCGAATCAGCGTGGCGCCGTTCGTTCGCTTCGTGGCTTGCAGCAAGTTCTCTGGCTGCTCCAAATTTGAGCATCTCATAGGCCAAGGGTAGCTTCGTGCGTGCCCGTGGGCCGTCGGAGAAAACTGGTCAGCGGTTCATCCCGCCACAGGGAACGAACTTCGCTGCGGACTCGGCGCCTGCATTCCCGTGACGCGGGGCCTTGACCAGCGCAGCCAGCTTTCGATCCTTATCCGGGCCGTTGCCGGTTGAGGGACCCTCGCGTGCGCTCGTCGAAGTCCTGCGGTCGGGGTGTCGGCCGGCGAACTCGTGCCAGCGACTTCATTTCACGCAAACGAACGTCCTTGCGGGAGCCGGGGCGTGAGCCTCGTGCAGACTCTCTTCATGGCGAGCGCTAAAGGTCCATCGTGGGGGCGCATTGAGATAGGCCCCGGAACGGAAGTCGATGCACACGGTGTGCCCCTTGGCGCCTTCGGCGAGCCAGTTCCTTCGGAGTTCTTGAGGTGTTGGGCCGAATCCTGGCCGTCAACGGAAAGATTGAGTACCTACACGATCGCTTGAGCCATCTGCCGTCCTCCGAGACGAACGGGACGAGAAAGGTCGAGCAGTTCCTCGCGCGGGTCAGTGCGGAGAAGTCGGATCGAAACGCCATTGTGCACTCCCATTGGACGTTTGGCGCGCACACGAGTGGGCCTGACGTAGTCACAGCAATTCGGTACAAGACCAGGAAGCAGACCTCCGGCGAGGTTGCGACGCTCTCGATGGTCGACCTACCCGGAAGCGAACGCGAACAGGACTTTGCTCTCTACACCCTGGATGATCTGCGGGGAGTGCTGCGGCGCAGCGTCACGACGATGCAGATCGGTGAACAGGCGTACACCCAGGCGATGCTCAAGTGGGCCGCGACACAGCCTGATGCGGAGCCATCCCCGCGCTAGGACTGCACCGTGTGGGGGCGTGGCAGCCGGATCTACTCTGCGATCCACTTGCGGGCAGTGCACGGACGCGGGACCGTCACGTGCGTTGCCCGGATCTCGACCCGTCCAGCTGGTTACCCCGCCGAGATGTTGCTACCAACCGAGCCCGGCGCCATTGTAGGTGGGTGAACCTGGCCGAGCTACACGACGCATCTCTGACCGATCTTCTCGCATTGCGTGCTGCGATCGATCAGGAGATCGCCGAGCGGGGCCATAGCAGGACGGCCTCATCGCTGCCAGGTGAGCTGATGGAGCGCGCGGTCGCTGACGCATACTCGGCTACGTTGGCACCAGTTGGCGTGAAGTCGTTCGACGTCATCACGGGCGACGGTCGACGGATTCAGGTAAAGACTCGTTCCCTGCCCAAGGGCGACATGCGCCACTGGGCGTTCAGCGACTTCGAGTTCGAGGTAGCCGTCGTGATCGCTTTCGACCGCGCCGAATCACGAGTGGACTGGGCGCGCGAGTTGTCTGCGGATCAGGTACGTGTACTGGCTCGTCCACACGCCTCCGATGGTTGGCGACTCCGTATGGCGCCCGCCCGCACTGCTGGCCGAGACGTTACCGACCTGGTAAGCCGTGCCCTCACTGAGCTCGCGTAGTTATGAGCCCATCGGGGCCGACATCACTCGCCCGAAGCGTGATCGCTCTCGCGCCCGGCCGATTCTCGCCGCGACCGCGCCTCACGCCTCGCTGTCCAGATGCGCTGCCAGTCGCGGCGTTCGCCCTCTACGAGTTCAAGCAGCGACGGTACATGGATCCCGGCCTCGCTCAGTCGTCGCGAACGTCGCCGCTTCACCCAGACTGCAACAAGCGCGTAGCCAATACACACAATCGCGATCGAGACAAAGGCAACTACCGCAGTCGACGACGGTGCAAGAACGGCCGCGATGAGGAGAAGCACTCCGTAGGTGAGCACTCCGAACGTCGACCACCATCCCGGGCCATCGTTCAGCATGAGGCGCGTGAACTCGGCGGTGGCGAACCGGGCGGTGTTGGTCAGACGGGCTTCCATGAAGCCGTCTGCGCCCTCGCGTTCACCTGACTCCCGGCGAGCCTTCAGTAGGGCAAGCGCCAGCTGCGCCTCCTCGGCACGGCGACGTGCTCGCGACGTACGCGTGGAGGCCCACGCCACGAGACCTGTCACGCCAACCCCCAGCGCAGCGATGACGGCATTGACCCAGTCCACAGGCTGACGATACCGGCCGGGGCGCTCGAAACCCGCCGCAGCTGGGCGCGTGCCGGATCCACAGACGGGCATGGTGCGCAAGCGGGTCCGCAGGATCCCGCCCCGGACTTCGCGATCGCTATGGACCATCTGCGGAAGCGCGGCAGGTGCAGGCCGGACGTCGCTTAGCTGATGTAATCTTTGCGGGCCTGTTGGATCTGCGCCCACTCGGTTTCAAACTCGTCGAGCTTGGGGCGCACCGACAGAGTCTCCAGTGGCTGCGAGTGTCCGTCCATGATGCGGCAGGCCTTCTCATACAGCGGATAGATGATCTGCTTGGCCTTATCCAGCCGTTGCCCGTCGATCGCGGGGAGCCGGGTGAGCATGATGTTGGGCTGGTAGCGCTGCACGACCTGTTGCAGGATTTCTTGCTCCACCACCACCTCGATCCATGACCGCAGCAGGCTGTAGCACTTTTCGACGAGCGCCTCCCTGGTCTCTCCTTCAGCGCCCCGCGCGGCCCTCTGCATCGAATCGACCTTGCTGGTCAGCTTCTTCACCGTGTCCCAGCGTGGATGGTTGCCGGCAGTGACGATTCCCTTGGTCTCACCGTCGTCCTCGATCGAGTAGTAGCTGCAGCTGGCCTGCTTTTTGTCGAACCTCGACAGCAGTTCCGTGGCGAACCAGATGTTGTGGGTGAACACGATGACCTGGCGCTGCTCGGCGAGCACAGCGATCCGTGCGGACACTTCTTCGATGCGCCGATAGTCAAGGCTGTTGACCGGATCATCAAATACGACCGGGGCGGAAGAGGACCTCAGCCCGGATTCGGCGAGGAAGTCCGCGAGGGCGATGGCCTTCTGCTCACCCTCCGAGAGAACCTCGGACGGCTTGTGCTGCTGCACAGTCTTGAGCCGCCGCGTCGTGCCCTGCCGTCCCGGGAAGTCGAGCTTCACCTCCGGTGCGCGCAGCGCGATGCGCTCCTTCTCGAACCGCGCCTCGAAGTTGCCATTCAGGAGCAGTTCGCCGGCTTCTTTTGTCACACGGGTCAGCGACGTCGAGGTGGTCGAGAGGCGTCCCGCGGCCTGCTTCGCTTTCGCCGTCCACTTCGCGTCCTCGACGTATGCGGTGATGTCGCTGAGGTCAGCCTGCAGTCGGATGCGAGACTGCAGCTCGGCCAGCCGCGACTTCTCCTCCGACAGTTTCTCCGCTCTCGTGTCCGAGCGTTCGGCGAGTTCGCTCAGGAGGCTGCGGCTCGCCTCTACCCGCCTGCCAGCCTCCACTGACAGTTCGTTGAGCCCGGAAGGCGCATCCCAGGCCACTGGACTGCGTACGTTGAGGTTGTCCTGCGCGGTCCGCAACCACTCGATCATCTTCAGCGCCGCGTCCGTGTGGGGGTCTTCGCGACCGCCATCAGAATCCGCACTGAGAGCCGCGAGGAGGCGCTCCGTATCGATCGATACCAGGGGGCCGATGAGGGTCCCGGCAGTGTTCTGGGCGTGACTGATCATCGCCTGGGCAGCGTTCGTCGCGAGGTCCTGGTAAGCCTTCAGCAACTCGATCTGGTCTGCACTGAGCGGCTGACGACAGTAGAGGCATGCGTCGCCCTCGTGGGGATAATCGACAAGCCCGAGATGGCGCCGGTACTCATCACCGGATCTCACGAACGTCTGCCACTGCGGGCTCTCCGCGCCTGGGATGCCGAACGTCGTCGAGGTGGTCACAGTCAGTTGATCCTGAGCGGCGATCGCCTCGGCCAGGTTCTCGAGAGTGGCGTTATAAGCGTCAGCGTTGAACTGCTGAACCGCGGCGACGGCCGCGGAGAGTTGAGTATTCGCTTCGTACCGGTTACGCGCCACCGCCTGCTGCGCGGCGATATTGTCAGACTGCAACGCCGTCACAGCCTGCTGGATCTCGGGAACGCTCGCGATCTCGCTCTCAGAAACGTCAGCCAACCCTTGCAGCACGGCGAGGTCCGTTGCCGCACTGAGAGTCTCGACGAGGGGGTACACCCGGGTGCCGCGTTCGTAGCGCTGCAGGAACGACGGGCTCTTCGGCGCCCGGTCGTCGATCTCCGCTCCGGCACGCTCGCTGACGGCACGGATCGCGTCAGAGACGTGCTTGAACAGGGCGATGTCGGCCGGTGTGTACGAGTAAGTCAGATCGGTGTCGACATGCATCAGCACCGCGGGAGCATCGAAGACATCCACTCGTGTCAGCGGGAACAGCCCCTCCTCGTTCTCCCACCGGTGTGTGACCTCCACGCCATCCAGGCTCCACGTGACCTGAGCGGAGGGCTGCCGACCGGCCGGGGAATGAACGTTGCCCAGGACGGTCTCGGCCGATCGTGTCTTCGCCGCGCGCTTCAGCACGCGGGTGTAGCCGGTCTTCCCGGCGCCATTCTCACCGAATACGACAGTCAGCTGGGGATTGAACTCGATCTGCTGGTCGCTGGCGAGCGCATTCACTCCCTCCACCGATTCGAGCCTGACGAGCTTCAACGCCGCGCCGTCCTCGGCCGCCCCGCCTGCTCCGGAGAGGAGCTCGACCTTGACGACGTCGACCTCGGACAGACCCTTCTCCGCGAGGTACTGGGCGTAGAGCGCATCGATGTCCGAGCCATCCAACTCCGAACCGGATTCGAGGACCTTAGCCGCCGCAAGCCTCACCCAACCGTCCTGCGCGTTCGCCCACGCGATGAGGAGATCACGCGCGGTCTCGGCGATTACAGGGGCGGCAATGGCGGTGTTAGTTTCCACGTGCTCTCGATGCAGTCGAAGGGTCTCGGTCGTCCGATTCTGGCAGAGGAGCGAACGCGGACTTGGTGAACCCGGATCACGCCCGAGCACCGCGTCGCGGTAGGTACGGTCAGCGCCAGTTCGATATCACGGTGCACGAAGCCGAGAGGCGCGATGCGACCCCGTGGATGATCATCGACACGGCGGGAGCGACGGGGCAATCGCCGCGCTCTTGCTGGTTGTCTGGCCACCGCTGCCCGCACCAACTCCAACTCCATTGCCGAACTGAGCTGCGACGTAACCCGGTCCCGTAGCGCGCGGGTTAGGTGCTGGCGTGAGTTGTCAGTTCGACTCGGACGAAGGGGAGTTCGTCGCGGGTTAGGACGACAGTAACTAGGGCAGAGCTGTCGAGTTCGGTTCCGACGGCGAAGACATGCGGATCTGTGTCGATCAGGACCGCGGGGCGGTCGATTCCATCGATCCGGAGGACGGC
This sequence comes from Microbacterium sp. zg-YB36, assembly GCF_024623575.2. NCBI lineage: Bacteria > Bacillati > Actinomycetota > Actinomycetes > Micrococcales > Microbacteriaceae > Microbacterium > Microbacterium sp. zg-YB36. Next base: position 1,158,426 of record NZ_JANJFD020000001.1, on the reverse strand, counting down.
ATCGTGTTGCACGGCGGCGGTGGTGATGTCGGGTGCCGGGGGGAGGCTGCCGACCCTGCCGTCGAGTCCACGCTCTGGCCGGAAGCTGGTGTTCAGCACCTCGGTGGTGTGAGCGACGAGCGCTTCGGCGATCGAGGGCCGTTCCGCTGGGTCGCGGTACCAGCTGGTCCTCACGGCCTCCCACAGCATGGGGTAACGCTGCCGCTCGGTCAGGTCGATGAGCCATTTCGGTAGCGGCCAAGGCGGGACCTCGTCCAGCACGCGCGTGACCTCTTCGTCGAGATCCGCCAGGTTGGCTGGGTCAGCCCGATCTGCAGGGTTACGGATCACGATGTACGACAACCCGACCTGCGCGTTACGCAAGCCGGCGCTGTCCGATCCATTGCCGATCGAGGATGGGTCGAACATCTCGATCGTCGGTTGAGGAGCCAACCCGAGCACCGGGATCGGCCACTGCGCGATGCGTTCCCACTGTGCGTCCATTGGGTCCGGCGAGTCCACACCGAGGACTCCCTCGAACTCATAACGAGCAGATTCCATGCGACCGAGTCTCCTCCACGTTTGCGCCCACACACCACGGCGATGATCGACGCGTGGATTCTCTACAGTCGCTCATCAGGCTCGGCGACGTTCGAGCGCTGGTTTATCCCCGCGGCGGTCGATGGTCTTCGGGGCTGCACCACACGGAGCGCAAGCCGGTCGGTGAGCGCGCTGATTCTCGTGTGAAGTGGTGGGATAACGGGGTCAGCTGTCCCAGCCGTCGGGGAGACGGGGATCCTCACGGATGAGCGCCGCGGCTGCCACCGGGTCACGATGCCAGAGTCGGATGCGATCGCCCAGCAGCTGCATCGCGTCGAAGGATTCCATGGAGCCAGCGGCGAGGGTGCTCTTTACGTCGATGGAATCAGCGAACCTCGTGACCCATCGCGCGATCCCATTGTCGGCTTCGGGCCCAGCGAGGAACGCAGCCTCGTTGAGCCGGAACGTGTACTCCTGGACGACCTCCTGCTTCGGCTTGCCCGCGAATCGCGCTCCGACGAGCCCCGCGGCGAGCTCATTGAGGACCGAAGCGTAGCCGGCCCGTGCAGACATGCCCGCGATGTCATTGGCACGCGTTAGCGCGGTGGCCGACTCCTGCCAAGCGGTGAGCGCAGCGATCTGGGCCTGCCGAGCCTCTACGCTGGCGCGATCGGCCTGGATCGCCTGCCACCACGCGACGGCTGCAGCTCCGGCGGTCGCGACGAAGATCCCGATGTTGATGTACAGCGCGGCGTAGTCCACGCCGGCACTCTATCGGCGAGCTCATTCGTGAGCTCCGCGTCTTCCTCCTTGACCGCGACGTCGGGCTCGACGACGCCGGCGGGGGCGCCGGCTGCGCGTGCGGCGTGATCCTCTAAGGTGTGTGCGGAGGCGGGTCCTCGATCGGGCGCGTTCGTGTCCGCGGTCGTCAACTGTGGTCGTCGCGGCAGTCGCGTCGCAGAGGACCCGCCCGCACGAATTCTCAAAGAGCGGACCCTATGTGATGTCGAGGATCCTGACAGCCTCTCTAAGGCCCGTGGAAGCCAGCCGGTCGAAGCCGAAGACGGCAACGCGCGCAGGCAGGTTGTATGGGTGCTTTGCGTTTCGGAAATACAGCGATCGAGCGCGAAGCACTCCCTGCCGAGGAGCGGGAGTATCTATGGGCAGCACCTATCCGGACGCGAAAGCGACCGGGAGACGGCATGCGATCAGGTGCTCAAGCTCGGAGGTAGGCGACCTGCGCGGAATCCGCACCAACGGCGAAAGGGTTGACGAGGCGAAGATTGGAGTGGGCCCCGTGGGGCTCGAACCCACGACCCGCGGATTAAAAGTCCGATGCTCTACCGACTGAGCTAGAGGCCCTCGACATCTAGCCTAGTCGGCCCTCAGCCGTTGCCGTTCCCAGGCCCCCCGTTGCCGTTGTTGTTGCCCGGTCCACGGTTGTTGTTGCCGGGGCCGCCACCGTTCCCGTTGTTGCCCGGCCCGCCGTCCTTCGCGGGGTCGGGTTTCTCCGCAGGTCCGGGTTTGTCCGCGGGTCCGGGTTTGTCCGCGGGTCCGGCGGGCGACTCCTTCTCCACTACCGGCGCGGGCGCCTCTTCCTCAACCACCGGCGCGGGCGCCTCGGTCTCGATCACCGGTGCCGGCTCCTCGTCAACCACCGGTGCCGGCTCCTCCTCCGTCGGGGTCACGACGGGCGCGGGGTCCTCCACTGCGGGCGCGGTGGGGGTGGGTGTCGGCCGCAATGTGGACAGTGCGGCGATCCCCGCTCCGGCCAGCGCGAGCAGCAGCAGCACGATGACGGCAGCCAAGATCAGGCGGCGGCGCCGATCCGCCGGCGGAGCCTCAACGCGGTCCTCAGCACCGCCAGGCCCGACCGGGGAAATCTGCGTCACCGCCGTCTCACCCGCCACCGACGGCGGGAGGATCAGCGACAACGGAGCCGTCGGCGGATCCGCCGACGCCGGCTTGCCCGAGGCATCCGCCGGCACCAGCGCCTGCGTCGTCTGGTCCGTCACAGTCGGAGCGGCCCCAGCAGTCGCAATCGCGGCACCGACGGCACCGGCCGGAGCCCCCCCGCGCGCCGACCCCGTGAGCTGCGCCGCGGCAGTCGCCACTTCCAGCGCCGTGGGGCGATCCTCGGGCCGCATCGCAGTCATCCGCCGCAGCAGCGACCACCACGGCTGCGGCAACGTCTCGGGCACCGGCGGCGGGTCCAGGAGCCGCGCCATCAGGGCGCCGATCCCCTCGGCATCCGCCCACGGCCGCGCGCCGGTGAGCGCCTCGATGAGCATGATGCCGAAGGCGTAGATGTCCGCGGGTGGCGCGGGTGACTCGCCGCGCGCCTGCTCCGGCGCGAGGTAGGCGGCGGTGCCTAGAACCAGCCCCGGCTCGGTCGCCCGGGTGGAATCCTGCAGGTACGCGATGCCGAAGTCCGCCAGCTTCGCCCGCCACCGCTCGCCGTCCAGGGGTGAGCGCCACAGCAGCACGTTCGACGGCTTGATGTCGCGGTGCACGACACCCGCGATGTGCGCGACGTGCATACCCTCGGCGATGTCGACGGCGATACCCGCGAGTTCTTCGGAATCCATCGCCCCCTGCGCCATGCGATCGCGCAGCGTGACTCCCGGCACGTACTCCATCACCAGATACGTCGGTTCGTCCTCGCTGGTCGCGATGCGCGCGTCGAACAGCGTCACCAGGCAGGGATGGCTGAGGGATGCCAGCGTCAGCGTCTCCGCCCGCGCCCGCTCGACCGAGCCCAGGCCGTCGACGTGCCCGCGCATCACCTTGATCGCGATCGTGCGCTGCAGGTGCTCGTCTTCGGCCCGGTATACGCGCGCCGCCCCGCCGGCGCCGATGTGCTCGATCAGGCGGTAGCGCTGATCGAGCAGCTCTCCGGTGGAGACGCCGTCCACCCCAGAATCGATCATTCTTCCCCCTGCCGTCGCGGCACCCAGAGCCGCCCACTCGCCTCTCACACGTTAGCCCCGCCGCCACGCCGCAATATCACACTTGACGCGGGCCCCTCAACGGTGCAACGGCCGCCGACGCCCCCAGAGCGCCGGCGGCCGCACCGCCCACCACGGGCCGCGGCCCCCCCGCCGCGACCCGGGTCGATCACTGTGCCGGAGGCATCAGCACCGTGTCGAGCAGGTAGACGGTGGCATTTTCGGTCTGCACGCCGCCGCAGATGACCATGGCGTCGTTGACCATCCACTCATCCCCAGAGCCGGTCACCTCGATGTCCGCGCCCTGCAGCGTCGTGTGAGTGCCGGCGATGTCCGCAGGATCCACCCGGCCATCGACCACGTGGTACGTCAGGATCGACGTTAACGTGTCGGTGTCGGTCTTCAGCGACTCGATCGTGGCCTCATCGATCTTCGCGAACGCGTCGTCCACCGGCGCGAACACCGTGTACTCGCCGCCGTTGAGCGTCTCCACCAGATTCACCTCGGGGTTCAGTTGGCCGCTGACGGCGGCGGTGAGCGTGGTGAGCACCGGACTGGTGGATGCCGCCGTGGCCACCGGTACCTGGGACATCTCCTCGATCGAGCCCGGTCCATCCGGGACGGCCTCGGCGTAGTCCTCGCAGCCGGCTCCGACGAGCATCGCCGTGGCATCCATCGCCTCCGGCGTCATGGATTCCTCCGTCATCGTGTCCGTCGCCTCGTCGGTGGTGTCGCCGCCCATCGTGCATGCCGACAGCGCGAACGCGCCCGCCAGCGTGAGAGTCAGAGCTGCGGTGATCTTCTTCTTGGTGCTGAGCATCATGTCCTCCGTTGTCGGTACCGCCTCACTGCGGCGATGACAGGTGTTCGGAGCGGTCGCCGGATCGGATGGGATGCGACGCCGCGGCATCCGCGATCGCCTACTCGTCCCCGCCCTGCAGGGCAAGCCCTCTGGCGGCAGGCAGGGTGGCGTGCATGCTGGGGGCGATGGTCATCGACGGGGTGGAGGAGCCCGAGGACGGCGTGACGCGCGATCGCGCCGCCGACCTCCTCGTTCGCGTGGCCGCCGGAGACAAGGCCGCGTTCGCGCGACTGTACGACCTGCTCGTGCCGCGCGTGTTCGGTCTGATCGTGCGCGTGCTGGTGGACCGCGCGCAGAGCGAAGAGGTGCTGCAGGAGGTGTTCCTGGAGGTGTGGCAATCCGCCGCGCGGTTCGCTCCGAACAAGGGACAGGGGAGAGCGTGGGTCCTCACGATCGCCCACCGCCGCGCGGTGGATCGGGTGCGGGCCTCGCAGTCGAGCAGCGACCGTGACGTGCGTGCGGGGCTGCGCGACATCGATGTCGCCCACGACGGTGTCGCCGAGCAGGTGGAACTGAAGCTGGAGGGGGAGAAGGTGGCCGGTGCGCTGTCGACCCTTCCCGATCCGCAGCGCGAGGCGATCGTCCTGGCGTACTACGGCGGCTACAGTCAGAGCGAAATCTCGACCCTGGTGGGGGCACCCCTGGGGACGATCAAGACCCGGATGCGTGACGGCCTGTCGCGCCTGCGCACGGCGATGGGGGTGACCGCATGAACGAGCAGGAGTTCGCCGAGCTCGCCGCCGGTCACGCCCTCCACGCCCTGTCGCCCGACGATGAGGCGCGGTACCTCGAGGCGCTGGCGGAGCGGCCGGAGTGGGAGAGCGTGGCGCTGGCGGATGCCGCCGCCGTGGCGTCCCTCGCCGACGGCGTCGCCGATGCCGTCCCGCCGCTGACGATGCGCTCGAACCTGCTGGCACGCATCGCGCATTTGCCGCAGGAGGCGGTGGTGGTGGCGGATGCTCCGGCGGATGCGCCCGTGGTCGACGCGGAGGTTTCGGATGCGGATGCCACGCGCGTTGTTCCGGTGGTCGACGCCGAGGCGGAGGATGCGGACGCGACGCGCGTTGTTCCGGCGGTCGCGGCTGAGCCCCCGGGCGCGGATGTCACTGTCGTGGTGCCGGCGGTCGACGCCGAACATGCTGCCCCGGAACCCCACATCGCCGAGGCCTCGCCGGAGACCACCGACACGGACACCGACACCGCCGACGCCTCGCCGGAGACCACCGACACGGATCCCCTCGACAGGCTCCTGCGGGAAGGGACGACCGGCCGGCCCACCGACGCCATGCCCCTCAGCGCCGATGCGCTGACGGTGGTGTTCGCGCCGGGTGCCGTGCCGCCACCGGGCACCGGCCGAGACGAGCCGGTGCCCACCACCACGACGACGCAGGCTATCGTGCGCCGCAGCTGGACCCGCGCGCTGCTCGCGCTCGCCGCGTGCATGGCGCTGCTCGTGGGGATCGGGCTCGGCGCGGGGGCGCTGTACAACTGGCTCAACCGTCCCGCCGCGCTGGTCGCGCTGGAGCAGATCGAATCCGCGCCCGACGCGCAGTCGGTCACCGTCACCGAGGAGGGGCTGTCGGCCACCGCCTACTGGTCGGAGCAGGTCGGCGAGGCCGTTGTCGTCTCGGAGGGGCTTCCTGCGATCACCGAGGACGAGACGTTCGAGCTGTGGCTCATCCGGGACGACGAACCGATCTCCGCGGGCACCTTCGCGGCCGAAGGCGCGACTGCCACCGCAGCCGTGGACGGCGAGATTCAACCGGGAGACGTGATCGCCATCACGGTGGAGCCTGCCGGGGGAGCGCCCGGTGGCATCCCGACGGGCGACCCGATCGTCGCGGTCCCCACGGCCTGACGCCGGCCGGTCCTCCGGGGGCGCGGGTAGCCTGGATTGATGACCGACGACGCCGGCAACCACTTTCACAAGCCCGTCCGGCGACCCTCGGAGACGTTCGACCGCCTGTTCGCGGCGGAGGATCCGGCCGAGGTGTCGCGAGTCGCTCACGCCACCGCGCACGCGCTGCTGACCCGGGTGCGGGAGCAGCAGGACGCCGACGTCGTGGAGCGTCTCGTCGGATTCACCGATAGCCACGGCATCCACGACATTGCGGAGCTGTGGTCGCGCGCGCCCGCCCGTTCGCTGCCCGGTGCGCTGTGGCGGCTGTACCTACTGCAGCTGATGATCCACGACGACCCGCAGACGGCGGCGCTGCTGTACGACCGGGGCCGGCTTGCGATCGTCACAGTCGACCCGGTCGTCGCCGGGGCGCCCACGCCCGCCGGGCCGGAGGAGCTGGTGGCGCTGGTGGACACGATCCTGCGGGGGCTGTTCACCGGGGACTTCGCGGTGGCGCTGGAGCGGGCGGCGGCGTTCTGCCGGGTGCAGGCCACCGGGGCAACGCATCTGGCCGACGACTATGACGCGACCGAATCCGACCGCGCCACGGCCCTGACCACGCGCGCGCTGCGGCTGTCGACCTACGCCGGCGACCTCGCCTCGTGCGCCGCGCTCTGGCGCCGCGACTCGCTGACCTGACCCCGGGACGCTGAGACCACAGCTGGTCGCCGAGACCGTGGGAACCTCCCATCGTTTCGGCGACCAGCTGTGGTCTCACGGGCCGAGGGAGGCCGGGAAAGAAGGTGCCGGGCCGCAGAACGCCTCTCGGCGCGAGGCCGCTCAAAGCGGCAGAAGATGGAGCCCGGGGTTACTGCGGCCCGGCTGGTCAAGTGTAACCGAGGCCCGTGGCGGGGCATTCCCCTTGACAATTCAGCCTGTGCGGACAAAACAGCTCCGGATGCCGCGGTTCGGGTCTCCTCAGGCTGAATTCTGACGGCGCAACGTCGCTAGGCTCACGTCATGGCCTGGCGATTCGCGCTCACGATCGACCCCGCAAACCCCTCCGACGCCCGCGACTCGTTCGCCGACACGTTCACGGTGATCGACCCGTCCGCACCCGCGCTGAGCGTCGGCGAGCTCAGCACGCAGCGCGGCGACGGCATCTTCGAGTCCATCGGCGTCATCGACGGCCACCCGCAGGAGACCACCGCCCACCTGGAACGCCTCGCCCACTCCGCGCGACTGTGCGACCTGCCAGAACCCCACCTGACGCAGTGGCGCCAGGCCATCGACACCGCCGCCGCAGCCTGCGGCCCGGGGGAGTCGGTGATCAAGCTCATCCTCAGCCGCGGCGTCGAGCACGGCCCCGCGCCCACCGCGTGGGTCACCGCCGCGACCGCCCCCGGCCGCAGCGCCGTCCGGGAGCACGGCGTGCGGGTCGTGACCCTCGACCGCGGCTACGCGATGGACGTCCCCGCGCGCGCCCCGTGGCTGCTGCTGGGCGCGAAGACCCTGTCCTACGCGGTCAACATGGCCGCACTCCGCGAGGCGCACCGCCGCGGCGCGGACGACGCGATCTTCGTCAGCTCCGACGGGTTCGTGCTGGAAGCGCCCACCGCCTCGCTCATCCTGCGCCGCGGCGACACGTTCGTCACCCCCGCGCCCAACGGCGGCATCCTGCACGGCACCACCCAGCTGAGCGTGTTCGCCCACCTCGAGGCGCAGGGGTTCGCCACCGCGTACGAGACCATCCCGCTGACGGACCTGACGACGGCGGATGCCGCGTGGCTGGTGTCCAGCGTGCGGCTGGCCGCGCCCATCACCGCGATCGACGGGGCCGCGCTCCCGGTGGATGCCGAGCTGACGGCATCCATCAACCGGTACCTGCTGAGCCCCCGCGATTGAGCCCGCGAGGCCCGCACCTCACCCGAAGCGGCCGGAGACGTAGTCCTCGGTGGCCTTCTGCGACGGGGTCGTGAAGATCGTGTTGGTGTCGGCATACTCGATGAGCTTGCCGGGCTTGCCGGTGCCGGCGATGTTGAAGAACGCGGTGCGGTCGGACACCCGCGAGGCCTGCTGCATGTTGTGCGTCACGATCACGATCGTGTAGTCCGCCTTCAGCTCCTCGATGAGTTCCTCGATCGCGTAGGTCGAGATGGGGTCCAGCGCCGAGCAGGGCTCGTCCATCAGCAGCACCTGCGGCGACACTGCGATCGCCCGCGCGATGCACAGTCGCTGCTGCTGCCCGCCGGACAGCCCCGACCCGGGTCGGTCGAGGCGGTCCTTGACCTCGTTCCACAGGTTCGCGCCCTTGAGGGACTTCTCCACCAGCTCATCCGCGTCGGATTTCGAGATGCGCCGGTTGTTGAGCTTGACGCCGGCCAGCACGTTCTCGCGGATCGACATCGTGGGGAAGGGGTTGGGGCGCTGGAAGACCATGCCCACCTGCCGGCGCACCAACACCGGATCGACGGTGGGGCCGTACAGGTTGTCGCCGTCCAGCAGCACCTCGCCCTCGACACGCGCGCCGGGGATGACCTCGTGCATGCGGTTGAGGGTGCGCAGGAACGTGGACTTGCCGCATCCGGACGGACCGATGAACGCGGTCACGCTGCGGGGCTCGATCTCGAGCGAGACGCCTTCCACGGCCAGGAAGTCGCCGTAGTAGACGTTGAGGTCGTTGACTTCGATGCTCTTTGACACCTGGGGTATTCCTTCGGGTTGGAGATTCGGATGCCGCGTCAGCGGCCCATCTTGGGAGCGAAGATGCGCGCGACCAGTCGCGCGACGAGGTTCAGCACCATGACGATGACGATCAGCACGAGGGCGCCGGCCCACGCGCGGTCGAGGTACGCCCAGCTGGGGATTCCCTGGTTCATGTACTGGGTGTAGACGAACACCGGCAGTGACGCCATGCGCCCCTCGAACAGGTTGTAGTTCATGGAGGTGGCCATGCCGGCGGTGATCAGCAGCGGCGCGGTCTCGCCGATCACGCGGGAGATCGACAGCATGATGCCGGTCGTGATGCCGGCGATGGAGGTGGGGAGCACCACCTTCACGATCGTCAGCCACTTCGGCACGCCCAGCGCGTACGCCGCCTCGCGCAGCTCGTTGGGGACGAGCCGCAGCATCTCCTCGGTCGAGCGGACGACGACCGGGATCATCAGGACCGACAGTGCGACGGCGCCCATGATCCCGAGGCGCACGCCCGGGCCGAAGAACAGTGCGAACAGGGCGAACGCGAACAGGCCGGCGACGATCGAGGGGATGCCGGTCATCACGTCCACAAGGAACGTGATGCCGCGGGCGAGGCGCCGGTCGGCGCCGTACTCGATGAGGTAGATCGCGGTGAACAGGCCGATCGGGATCGAGATGATCGCGGCGGCCAGCGTCATCAGCAGGGTGCCGACGATCGCGTGCAGCGCCCCGCCGCCCTCGCCGACGACGTTGCGCATCGAGTGGGTGAAGAACTCCGCAGACAGGCCGGCGATGCCGTTGGTGAGCACGGTGATCGCCACCGACACCAGCGGCACCATTGCGATGAGGAACGCGACGGTCACCACCCCGGTTACCAGGCGATCCACGCCCTTGCGGCGGCCCTCGATGACCGAGGAGATCGTCGTGATCAGCGCGAGGTAGACCAGCGCGGACACGATGGCCCAGCCGGCGATGTTGAACGCGGTGCCGGCGGCCAGCGTGATGACGCCGAACAGCAGTGCGACGGTGGCGGCGGAGACCGCCAGCAGCACCCAGGGCGCCCAGCGGGGGAGACGTCCGCTGGTCAGGCGCATCGAGTCGGCGTCGGTTTTCGGTGGTGCGGGCGCCGGGGCGGGAGCGGTGGTGACAGTCATCAGTTGGCTCCCGAGAATTCCTTGCGGCGGCTGACGATCCAGCGCGCGAGCGCGTTGACCGCGAAGGTGACGATGAACAGGATCAGCCCCGTCGCGATCAGCACGTTGACGTTGGTTCCGTATGCCTCGGGGAAGGTGAGGGCGATGTTGGCGGGGATCGTGCTGGGGTTGTCGGGGGTGAACAGCCGGAAGGTCACGATGCCGGTGGCCGAGAGCACCATGGCCACGGCCATCGTTTCGCCCAGCGCACGGCCGAGACCCAGCATGGATGCCGAGACGATGCCGGAGCGGCCGAACGGGAAGACGGCCATCTTGATCATCTCCCACCGCGTTGCCCCGAGGGCGAGGGCCGCCTCTTCGTGCAGGCGCGGGGTCTGCAGGAAGATCTCGCGGCAGATCGCGGTGATGATGGGCACGATCATCACGGCCAGCACGACGGACGCGGTGAAGATGGTGCGGCCCGTCGAGGAGGCGGGGCCGGCGAACAGCGGGAACCAGCCCAGGTTGGTGACGAACCAGCTGTAGACCGGCTGCACCGCCGGGGCGAGCACCATGATGCCCCACAGGCCGAAGACGACCGAGGGGACGGCGGCGAGCAGGTCCACGGCGTAGCCGAGCGCCTGCGCGAGGCGGCGGGGCGCGAAGTGGGAGATGAACAGCGCGACGGCCACCGACAGCGGCACCGCGATGAGCAGGGCGATGAATGACGCCCACACGGTGCCGAACGCGAGCGGTCCGACGTACTCCCAGAAGTTGCTGCTCAGCAGTGACGCATCCTCGTTCGTGGCGGCGATGCCCGGCAGGGACTGCACGACGAGGAAGATCGCGACCGCGGCGAGTGTGGCGAGGATCATCGACCCCGCGAACAGTGCAGTGCCCGAGAACACGCGGTCGCCCACGCGCTGCGGGGGTTTGGCCGGTGCGGTCGCGGTGACCGGGGCGGGGGTGGTGGTCATGGCTTCCTGTCTCGGTTCAAGCTTTCGGGGCGCTGCCCGGTCCGGTGCGCGCACCGGACCGGGCAGCGGGAGGTCACTCCGTGACGATGAGGTCCACGGCGGCGTTGACCTTCTCGCGCAGCGAGTCGGAGATCGGTGCGCTGCCGGCGGCGGCCGCCGCGGCATCCTGGCCTTCGGCGCTGGCGACGAACTGCAGGTAGCCCTTGACGATCGGGGCGACCGCGGTGTCGACGTAGTCCTGGCAGGCGATCATGTAGCTGATGAGCACGATCGGGTAGACGCCGGCGGCCTGGGTGGTGCGGTCCAGCGCGATGGCGAGGTCGCCGGGTTCGCGGCCGTCCTCGAACGGGGAGGCGTCGGCGACGGCGGCTGCGGCCTCCGGCGAGTACTCGACGAACTCGTCGCCGACCTGGATCGCGACCGTGGACAGGCCCTCTTCGCTGGCGCGCGACGCGTCGGCGTAGCCGATGGTGCCGTTGCCGCCGCTGACGGCGGACACGACGCCCGAGGTGCCCTGGGCGGCCTCGTTGACGCCGCCGGTGCTGGGCCAGACGCCGTCCGGCTCCCAGGTCCACGTGTCGGGGGCGGCCTGGAACAGGTAGTCGGTGAAGTTCTCGGTGGTGCCGGAGTCGTCGGCGCGGTGCACGACGGTCACGGCCTGGTCCGGCAGCGTCGCGTCGGGGTTGAGCGCGGCGACGGCGGGGTCGTTCCAGTTCGTGATCTTGCCGGAGAACAGGCCCGCGAGGGTGGCGGCATCCAGGTCGAGGCTGTCGACGCCTTCGACGTGGAAGATGACGGCGATGGGGGAGATGTAGGTGGGCAGCTGGACGATGCTGGTGCCGTCGACGCAACCGTCGAACGTGTCGGCGAGTTCCTCGGTCGTGAACGGGCGGTCGGAGCCGGCGAACGCGACCGCGCCGGCCTGGAACGACTCGCGGCCGGCGCCGGAGCCCGCGGCGTCGTAGGTGACCTCGACGTCGGGGTTGGCCTGCTGGAAGCCTGCGGTCCAGGCCTGCACGGCGACTTCCTGCGACGAGGCGCCGGAGCCGGCGATCGTGCCGGAGAGGGCCGAGGAGCTTTCCGTGGATTCGGGCGCGCGTTCGTTGGCCGCGCAAGCGGTGAGGGTCAGAGCGGCGACGGCGACGAGAGCGCCGGCCTGGGCGAAACGGGAGAGCTTCACTGTGTGATCCTTCGGATGTCGGAGTGGCGGGCCCGGTGCAGGGCACGCCCCGACGCTAGAGAGCGACTCTTACGAGAGTGCGCTGTCTGGGTGAACGAAAGGTGAACGCCCCCGCCGCCGCTGCCGAGTGAGTATTGCTGCTGCCGAGTGAGTATTGCTGCCGCCGAGTGAGTATTGCTGCTGCCGAGTGAGTATTGCCGCTGCCGAGTGAGTATTGCCGCTGCCGAGTATTGCTCGCGCGAGTGAGTACTCGGAGGCGCGCGAGTACGCACTCGCGCGAGTACTCACTCGAGACGACGAATACTCACTCGAGACGACGAATACTCACTCGAGACGACGAATACTCACTCGAGACGACGAATACTCACTCGGCAGCGCGAGTACTCACTCGGGGGACGGCTTCGGGTCGTGGGTCTCGATCGCGACGATTCCGGAGCCCGGGTTCGTCGCGGACAGGTGCACGACCGAGAACGACGCGACCTCCAGCGCCGACGCGCTTCCCAGGTACGAACCCCGCATGGTGCCGGTCGCGAGCGCGATCTCGGTCAGGATGTCGGGAAGCACCGGGCCGTGGCTGCACAGCAGGGTGGGCTTGCGGGCCCGCACCCGCGCCCCCACGACGGCACGTGGGTCGGAGCGGCCCTCCTCCCACGCGTCCTGGCTGATCGCTTCGCTGCGTTCGATCCGACGCTCCAGGGATGCCGCGAGCGGCGCGACCGTGGCCACACACCGTTCCGCGGGGCTGGTGACGACCCGCATCACCCCGAACGCGCTCAACGGCCCGACCAGCGCCGCGGCCTGCCGGGTGCCCTTCTTCGACAGCGGCCGCTTCGCGTCGGCCTTGGTCCACTTCTCCCGGGCCACCGCCTTGGCATGGCGCAGCACGATCAGCGGGAACGTCTCCAGCACCCCGTCGTCGACCAGACGCTCGAACCCGTCGAGGATCTCGATGTCCACCGGGTAGCTCAACAGCCCGCGCGCCTTCTTCAGGGTCGCCCACTCCAGCGCGGCGATCTCCTTGTTGGGCACGAAGACGGAGGCCCGGATCGCCGGCTCCGTCGCCTGCGCCGACCAGTAGTGCACGATCTTCTGCTTCTTGCTGGGCAGGCTGTACCGCGACACCCCCAACGCGACCCCGAGGGAGACACGGATGCCGGTCTCCTCGTGGATCTCGCGCACCGCGGTCTCGGCGAGTGTCTCGCCCGGGTCGACCTTGCCCTTGGGGAGGGTGACGTCGCGGTAGCGGGTGCGGTGGATCAGCAGCACCAGCAGCTTGCCGTCGACGACACGCCAGACGACACCGCCGGCGGCGTAGATCGCCGTATCGGTCATCGCACCGCCCGCACGCGTCGACGCCGCTGCACGGACGCCATGGTCTTGTCCTGCAGGTCGGCCAGCGGCTTGCCGGTGCTGCTCAGGTGGTGACGGGCCCATGCGCCGTCCGGCTCCAGATGCCACGAGCTGGTGCGGTCGCTCATGGCCAGATCGAACAGGTCGACCAGTTCCTTCACATGGGCGGACTCGGTCACCCGCACCAGCGCCTCGACGCGGCGGTCGAGGTTGCGGTGCATCATGTCGGCGCTGCCGATGAAGACCTGCGGGTCGCCGTCGTTGTGGAACGCGAAGATGCGCGAGTGCTCGAGGTAGCGGCCCAGGATGCTGCGCACCGTGATGTTGTCGCTCACCCCGTCCAGCCCGACCTTGATCGAACAGATGCCGCGCACCCACACGTCGACCTTCACGCCGGCCTGGCTCGCGCGGTAGAGGGCGTCGATGATCTGCTCGTCGACCATGGAGTTGACCTTGATGCGCACCGACGCGGGTTTGCCGTTCTGCGCATTGCGCCGCTCTGCGTCGATGAGGCGCAGCAGCCCCTTGCGCAGGTGCAGCGGGGCCACGAGCAGGCGCTTGAACTTCTTCTCGATCGCGTAGCCGCTGAGTTCGTTGAACAGTCGCGTGAGGTCCCGGCCCACCAGCTCGTCGGTGGTGAACAGCCCGAAGTCCTCGTAGAGCCGGCTGGTCTTGGGGTTGTAGTTGCCGGTGCCGATGTGGCTGTAGCTGCGCAGCGCCCCGTCTTCGTCGCGGATGACGTGCAGCAGCTTGCAGTGCGTCTTCAGACCCACCAGGCCATACACGACGTGCACGCCGGCCTTCTCGAGCTTGCGGGCCCAGACGATGTTGGCGGCCTCGTCGAATCGGGCCTTGACCTCCACCAGCGCCAGCACCTGCTTGCCCGCCTCGGCGGCGTCGATGAGCGCCTTCACGATGGGGCTGTCACCGGAAGTGCGGTACAGCGTCTGCTTGATCGCGAGCACGTGCGGGTCCTTGGCCGCCTGCTCGAGGAACGCCTGCACGCTCGTGGTGAACGACTCGTACGGGTGGTGTACCAGCACGTCGCCCTGGCGGATCGCGGCGAACATGTCGGCGCGGCCGTTCTGCTCGTTCGGCTGGAACGCCACCGCCGTGGTGGGCACATGCGGCGGGTAGTGCAGGTCGGGCCGGTCGATGCGGGACAGGTCGAACAGTCCGCGCAGATCCAGCGGCCCGGGCAGGCGATAGACCTCCTGCTGGGTGATGTCCAGCTCGCTGATCAGCAGATCCAGCGTGAGGTCGTCCATGTCGTCGCCGACTTCCAGGCGGATGGGCGGCCCGAAGCGGCGCCGCAGCAGCTCGGCCTCCAGCGCCTGGATGAGGTTCTCGGTCTCGTCCTCTTCGATCACGACGTCTTCGTTGCGGGTGAGCCGGAACGCGTGGTGGTCGAGGATCTCCATTCCGGGGAACAGGTCCTTGAGGTTGTGCGCGATCAGGTCCTCCAGCGGCAGGTAGCGCACCGTCTGACCGTCGGCGCGGACCTGCACGAACCGGGGGAGCATCGGCGGCACCTTCAGCCGGGCGAACTCCTGCCGCCCGGTGCGGGCATTGCGGATGCGAATCGCGAGGTTCAGCGACAGCCCCGAGATGTACGGGAAGGGGTGCGCCGGATCCACGGCCAGCGGCATCAGCACCGGGAACACCTGACCCTGGAAGTAGTCGTACAGCAGGGTGCGCTCGCCGTCGCTCAGGTCATGCCACGAGACGATGTCGATGCCGGCATCCGCCAGCGCGGGACGCACGAGGGTCGTCCAGGCGTCGGCGTGGCGCACCTGCAGCGCGTGCGCTTCGGCGGAGATGTCGGTGAGCACGTCCAGCGGCGCGCGCCCGACGTTGGTCGGAATGGCCAGGCCGGTCACGATGCGGCGCTTGAGGCCGGCGACGCGCACCATGAAGAACTCGTCGAGGTTGCTGGCGAAGATCGCGAGGAAGTTCGCCCGCTCCAGCACCGGAATGGCCGGATCCTCCGCCAGTTCCAGCACTCGGCGGTTGAACGCGAGCCAGCTGATCTCCCGGTCCTGGTAGCGATTTTCCGGCAGTTGCAGGTCATACGTCTCGACGGCCTGGTCGAAGTCGTCGTCGTCTGCGTCCCCGAGGCCGCTATCGAGTGCTTCGGTGTGGATCATCAGCCCATCATGTCAGGGCGTTGCGGCAGGAGGGGGAACGGATGCCGCCGCGTCACGCCTGCGAGCGCTCGCGGGGAGCGGGCACCTGATCGTCCTCATACACGTTGAAGCGGTACCCGACGTTGCGCACGGTGCCGATGAGCTGCTCGAGGTCGCCGAGCTTGGCGCGCAGGCGCCGCACGTGCACGTCGACGGTGCGCGTGCCGCCGAAGTAGTCGTAGCCCCACACTTCGCTCAGCAGCTGTTCTCGCGTGAACACCCGCGAGGGGTGCGTCGCGAAGAAGTGCAGCAGCTGGAACTCCTTGTAGGTCAGATCCAGCGGCTTGCCGTGCACCTTCGCGGAGTAGGAGGACTCGTCGATCGTGATGCCGGAGGTCTGGATGCGGGTGGAGACCTGCTCCGCCGACTGCCGTCCCACCGCCAGGCGCACCCGTGCGTCGACTTCGGCCGGTCCCGCCGTGACGAGGATGACGTCGTCGATGCCCCAGTCGGTGGACACCGCGGTCAGGCCGCCCTCGGTCACCACGAGCACGAGCGGGGCGTCGAGCCCGGTGGTGGTGAGGATCTTGCACAGTGACTTCGCGCCGACCAGATCGATACGGGCATCCACGAAGATGACATCGGCGCTGGGGGCGTTCACCAGTTGGGCGGGCTCCGCGGGGATCTGGCGCACGCGGTGGCTCAGCAGTTCGAGCGCAGGCAACACGGCAGTGCCGCCAGGCGCGGAACTCAGAACGAGTAGCTGGGCCAACAGAGGATCCTCCCCGCGGCGCGGCGGGCCGCGTCGTGCCCCCATCTTAGGGTGCCGTCGCCGCACCGATCGCACGCACAGCCAGAAGGGGGTGCGGTGGTCCACAATGGTGAGATGTCCATTCCCGAACTCGCCCCGCGGCGCACCTTCGGCGGCATCGTCGCCGTGTGGGTGGTCGCGGCCGTTGCCGCCGTGGTGATCGGCGTGCTGTCCCCGCCGGAGTGGCGGTCGGCGTGGGTGACGGTGGCGCTGGGCGGATGCCTGGTGCTCGCGTTCGCCGTGCAGCTGTTCTACGGCCGGTCGCAGCAGTTCACCGAGCGCATGGCGGTGAGCGTCCTCGGCGCACTGCTGGTGATGGGGCTCATCGGCCTGGGGTTCGGGCTGGCGACCCTCGTTCCGGCGTAGAGTGCTACCTATGGATCTCTTCGCCCTCGAGATGTTCTTCGTCGGTCTGCTCGGCCTGGCAGGCCTCGCGATCGCTTTCGTATCCGGCGTGGTGCTGAAGAACCTCTACCGCGGCCAGCGCTGACGGCGGCGCCGTGCTCGAGCTGCCGACCGATCTACCAGCGGACCTCGTCCCGCTGTCCTGGCTGCTCGGCGTCTGGGAGGGCACCGGGGTCATCGACTACGAATCCGGTGACGGCCGTCGCCTGGAGGGCGAGTTCGCCCACCGCGTGAGCTTCAGCCACGACGGTGGCGACTACCTCAACTACTCCGCCGACGCCTGGCTGCTCGGCGACGTGCGACTGCCGCTGGTGGCGGAGACCGGTTTCTGGCGGCTCGGCCGCCCCGCGAGCGACGCCGACGCCGGCCCCGGGCTGCTACCTGCCACCGCGGACCCGGTCGTGCGCACCGTCGACGATGTCGAGGCGCTGCGCACCGAGGAGGGCGGCTTCGCCATCGAGGTGTCGATCGTGCACTCCGACGGCGTCAGCGAGCTGTACCTCGGGCAGGTGCGCGGTCCCCGCATCGACATCGCGACGGATGCCGTGATGCGTTCGGCATCCACCAAGCCCTATGCCGCAGCGACGCGCATGTACGGACTGGTCGAGAACCACCTGCTGTGGGCCTGGGACATCGCTGCGCTCGGTGCCCCGCTGGCCTCCCACGCGTCGGCGCGTCTGGCCCGGGTGCAGTGATGACCGATCCGTTCACCGCCGTCCCCGGCGCTGTCGTCGACGACGGCCGCCTGGTGCACCTCGGTGCGCCCACCACGGAGCAGCGTTCCCTCGCGCAGGGCACCGCCGTCGCGCCGCTGGGCGACCGCAGCGTGCTCGCCGTGACCGGCGAGGACCGGCTGTCGTGGCTGGATTCGCTGTCTTCGCAGGCACTGACCGCACTGGCGGCGGGGGAGAGCACCGAGTTGCTGATACTCGACCCGCGCGGTCATGTCGAGCACGCGGCATCCGTCGTCGATGACGGCGAGACCACGTGGCTCATCGCCGACGCCCCGGATGCCGCGGGGCTGCTGGCCTGGCTGACGCGCATGCGCTTCCGGTTGCGGGTGGCGCCGCGGGACGCCTCGGACGAGGTCGCCGTCATCGGCGGGACCGCCGCCGCGGTGGCCCGGGCCGTGCCCGACGCCCTCGCAGTGTGGGTGGACCCGTGGCCGCAGGTGGGCGCCGGCGGCTGGGGTTACGCCCCCGCCGAACCGCACCCCGGTGCCGAGCGCGACTGGAGCGAGGCGATCGTGCCCCGCGCGGTGCTGCAGCGGCTCGCCGACGCTGCGATCGCAGGCGAGATCGCGCTGGCGGGAACGCTGGCCGCCGACGCGCTGCGGGTCGCCGCGTGGCGTCCGCGTGCCGTGACCGAGGGGGGCGAGCGCACCCTGCCGCACGAGGCCGATTGGCTCCGCACGGCCGTGCACCTGAACAAGGGCTGCTACCGCGGTCAGGAAACCGTCGCGAAGGTGCACAACCTGGGCCACCCGCCCCGGCGCCTGGTCGCGCTGCAGCTGGACGGCAGCGATGCGATGCTCCCCGAACGCGGTGCCGCGGTGCGCCGCGACGGCGACGCGATCGGCGAGGTCACCTCGGTCGCCCACCACTATGAAGAGGGGCCGATCGCGCTCGCGTTCGTCAAGCGCTCGGTGCCGCTGGACGCCGCACTCACCGTCGACACCCCCGACGGCGTCATCGCCGCCGCGCAGGAGACGATCGTGCCGCCCGACGCCGGCGCCACCGCCGCCGTGCCGCGCCTGCCGCGGCTGTCGCGCCGCCGCTGACCCGCGCCCGCGTCAGCTGACCCGAGCCCGCGTCAGCTGACCCGAGCCCGCGTCAACGCGGAGCGACCGCGTCCCACGGCAGGGTGACCTCGCCGAGACGCCACCGCCCCGGCGCCTGCACCGGCCAGCCGGAATCGACCATCGCCTGCAGCGCCGTGCGCCAGCGGTGCACCGGTCCGAACGGGGAGACGACGGCGGCCTGATCCCAGTGCCGGTCCAGCGCTGTGAACA
Organism: Microbacterium sp. zg-YB36; assembly: GCF_024623575.2. NCBI lineage: Bacteria > Bacillati > Actinomycetota > Actinomycetes > Micrococcales > Microbacteriaceae > Microbacterium > Microbacterium sp. zg-YB36. Next base: position 1,139,567 of record NZ_JANJFD020000001.1, on the reverse strand, counting down.
GGTCGTGCACGCGTTCGCCGGGCACGTTGCGGTGGATCAGCGCCTTCGGCAGCCGCTCGGCGGCGATCGACGGCTGCAGCAGTCCCGGCAGGCGCAGCGAGATGGTGAGGGAGCGCGGCGCGGCATCCGCACCCACCTCGATCCACGTACACACCCGGCCGATCTCGTCGCAGGTGCCTTCCACCAGGATGCCGCCGGGCGCGAGCCGCGCGGTCATGCGGCGCCAGGCGCCCGCGACGTCGGCCTCGTCGTACTGCCGCAGCACGTTGAACGCGCGCACGACGGTCACCGGGCGCGGCGCGGGCACTTCGAAACCGCCGCGCGCGAAGGACACCCGGGCATCGGGGGCGAAAGTGCCCAGCCCCGCCCGCACCTCGGCCAGCTGGGCGTTGGCCCGCGCGACCCGGCCCGGGTCGATCTCGAGCCCCAGCACCTCGACGCCGGGGCGCAGGAGTCGCAGCCGGGCCTCCAGCTCGAACGCCGTCACTCCGCTGGCGCCGTAGCCGAGATCGACCACGAGCGGGTCGGCGGACGCCCGCAACGAGGGGTGGCGGGCGATCCACCGGTCGACGCGGCGCAGGCGATTGGTGTTCGTGGTTCCGCGCGTGATCTGCCCGACCGGGGTGGACATGATCCGCCCGGCCGGGCTGGGTTTCATACGCCCATCATCTCAGGTGCCGTTGAGAGGCCCCCGAGTAGGATTGCCCTATGACCGAGCCCTATACCCTCATCTTGCTCCGACATGGCCAAAGCGAGTGGAATGAGCTGAATCTGTTCACCGGATGGGTCGATGTGCGCCTCACGGCGCAGGGGAAGGCAGAGGCCCAGCGCGGTGGCGAGCTCATGGCCGAAGCGGGCCTGCTGCCGGACATCCTGCACACCTCGGTGCTCAGCCGCGCCATCCAGACCGCCGACATCGCGCTGGATGCCGCCGACCGGCTGTGGATCCCCGTGAAGCGCTCGTGGCGCCTCAACGAGCGTCACTACGGCGCGCTGCAGGGCAAGGACAAGGCGCAGACGCTCGCCGAGTTCGGCCAGGAGCAGTTCATGCTGTGGCGCCGTTCGTTCGACGTGCCGCCGCCGCCCCTGTCCGCCGACAGTGAGTTCAGCCAGGCGAACGACCCGCGCTACGTCGGCATCGACGGGGACATCCCCGACACCGAGTCGCTCAAGCTCGTCATCGACCGCCTGCTGCCGTACTGGCACGACGAGATCGTCCCCGACCTGCAGACCGGCAAGACCGTGCTCGTCACGGCGCACGGCAACTCGCTGCGCGGGCTCGTGAAGCACCTTGAGGGAATCAGCGACGACGACATCGCGCAGCTGAACATCCCCACCGGCATCCCGCTGGTCTACCGCCTCGGCGCCGACTTCACCCCGGTCGCACCGGGCGAGTACCTCGACCCGGAGGCTGCTGCCGCGGGAGCTGCCGCCGTGGCCGCGCAGGGCAAGAAGTAACAGCCACAAACGACGAGGGACGGATGCCACGTGGCATCCGTCCCTCTTCGCTTCTCACCGACCTCACGCAATGGACGGTTCGGTCGTCGCGTACGTCCCTCGATCGCCCGGAAGACGGCACGGATGTGACGACTGAAGGCGACTGACCCGGCGCCGGAGCTCGCAGGCGCTCTCCGCCCGCGCAATAGGTGCTGGGCCGCGGGGTCAGGCGTGCTGCTGCGCGCGCAGCATCTCCAGCGTCTCGGTGTCGGGGGTCCAGTCCCCCGTGGCGAGGTACAGCACCTTCTTCGCGACCGACTCGGCGTGGTCGGCGAACCGCTCGTGGTAGCGGCTGGCGAGCGTGGCATCCACCGTCGCTGCCGCCTCGCCCTGCCAGTTATCGCTCAGCACCTTCTCGAACACCGAGATGTGCAGGTCGTCGAGCTTGTCCTCCGCGGTGCGGATCTGCTCGACCAGTGCGAGGTCTTCGGTGCGCAGCAGCTCGGTCAGCAGGCGGGCGACCTCGACATCGAGCTCGCCCATCTTGATGAACGTGTTCTTCAGGCCGCGCGGGATCGCGCGCTCCGGGAAGCGCATGCGGGTGAGCTGGGCGATGTGCTCCGCGATGTCGCCCATGCGCTCCAGCGATGCCGACACCCGCAGGGCCGCCACGACGATGCGCAGGTCTCGCGCCACCGGCTGCTGACGCGCCAGGATCTGAATCGCCAGCTCGTCCAGGGCGATCGCCTTGTCGTCGATGACCTGATCGGCTTCGATGACCTCTTCGGCCAGGCCCACGTCACTGGCGCTGAATGCGCGCGTCGCCTTGTCGATGGCCACCGTGACGAGCTCGGAGATCTCGACGAGACGTCCCTGAACGTCCTCGAGGGACTGATGGAAAACTTCGCGCATGGCTGCACCTTCCTTGTCGCGGTGCGCAGCACCGCTCTGGCCGCGCGGCCGACGTCGTTCGCGGGCTCGGCGATTCTTGTCGGCGAAGGTTAACGAACGGTGCCGCGGGAGTGAATTGTATCTCGCGCGCATCCGGGACCGTCGGATGCCGACGGAGCGGCGGCGCGGGGCACGCTTACGCTGGAGTCATGGACTCGCTGCAGCTTGCGCTGCTTGCCCTGCTGGTGGGGATGATCGTCGGCGTTTCAGTGGCGATGCTCATCGCGCTGGCGCTGCGCGCCCGGGACCGCGCGTTGGCGATGGGTTCCTCGCACATCCCCGAGGGCGTACATGCCGTGCTCGGCGGCATGGAAGACATCGCCGTCATCGTGGATGCCTCGTTCACGATCGTCGCCGCGTCCGCCGCGGCGCAGATGTTCGGGATGACGGAGGGCGTCGCGGTGACCAGCCCCGAGCTGCGTGCGCTGGTGCGCGGGGCGCGCACGACCGGTCGACCCCACAACGAGACGCTGCGGCTCGGTCGCAGCGCCCCGCTGGCGCCCACGCGGCTGGTCACAGCGCGGGCGAGCGTGGTGACACCGCGCCTGGTGCTGCTGATCGTGCGCGACATCAGCGAGCGCGAGCGGGTGGAGGACATGCGCCGCGACTTCGTCGCCAACACCAGTCATGAGCTGAAGACGCCGGTGGGTGCGGTCATGCTGTTGTCCGAAGCGATCGAGTCCGCCGCCGACGACCCCGCGCAGGTGCGGGCCTTTGCCGGTCGGTTGCACGCGGAGGCGGCGCGGCTGGGGCAGTTGACCGGCAGGATCCTGAACCTGTCGCGGTTGCAGGCATCCGACCAACTCGCCGAAGTGCGCGACGTCGCCATCGACCAGGTGGTCGCCGCAGCGATCGACGCGCATCAGACGCAGGCGGAGGCCGCCGAAGTGGAGCTGGTGCGCGGCGGCGACCGCGGCCTGTTCGTACGAGGTGATGCGCAGATCCTCGCCGAAGCGGTGGGAAACCTGGTGGCCAATGCGATCGCGTACTCGCCGGCCGGTTCCCGCGTGGGCATCGGGGTGAAGGCGGTCGACGGCGTCGTGGAGATCGCCGTGACCGATCGTGGCATCGGCATTCCCGAGGGCGAGCAGGACCGCGTGTTCGAACGGTTCTACCGCGCCGATCAGGCCCGCTCCCGCCGCACCGGCGGCACCGGACTGGGACTGTCGATCGTCAAGCACGCCGTGCAGCGCCACGGCGGCGACGTGCGGCTGTGGTCACGGCCGGGGCAGGGATCCACCTTCACGATCCGGTTGCCGCGTTCCGAGCCGCCCGCGCCCGATGCCCAGCAGCGTAAGAAGAGGACCAGGTCCACACCCGACCGGGCCCCCGTGGCGAATGGAGAACACCGATGACCCGTGTGCTGATCGTGGAGGACGAGCCGGATCTGGCCGACCCTCTCGCCTACCTGTTGCGCCGCGAGGGCTTTGAGGTGGACATCGCCGAGGACGGCCACCGGGCGCTGGAGCTGTTTCAGGCCAACGGCGCCGACATCGTCCTGCTGGACCTGATGCTGCCGGGGATCCCGGGCACCGAGGTGTGCCGGCAGATCCGCACGACCTCGGCGGTGCCGATCATCATGCTCACCGCCAAGGACGCCGAGGTCGACATCGTCGTGGGGCTGGAACTGGGCGCGGACGACTACGTCACCAAGCCGTACTCGTCGCGTGAACTGCTCGCCCGAATGCGGGCGGTGCTGCGCCGCAGCGCGTCCCAGGACATCGACCTGGATGAGCGGGTGCTCACCGGGGGCCGGGTCACCGTCGATCTCGACCGGCACGCGGTGGCGGTGGACGGCAAGGAGATCAGCATGCCGCTGAAGGAATTCGAGCTGCTCGAAGTGCTGATGCGCAACGCCGGGCGGGTGCTCACGCGGGGTCAGCTGATCGACCGGGTGTGGGGGAGCGACTACTACGGCGACACCAAGACGCTCGACGTGCACATCAAGCGCATCCGCTCGCGCATCGAGGAGAACCCGAGCGAGCCGGTGATGCTGGTCACCGTGCGGGGGCTCGGGTACCGCTTCGAAGCGTGACCGCCTGGGTCAGTCGGTGATGAACTGGTCCTCGACCGGCACGAACTCCGAGTAGTACGGCAGCGCGCCGTCGAGCACGGGGATCTCCACCCGGGCGCCTTCGGCGCCGCCGGACTGCACCCCGATCGGCGTGGTCGCGCCGGGCGGAGTGTCGAGCTCGGCGATCAGCAGCGGGTCCTCGTCGACGCCGAGGGTCACGGCAGTGCCGCCATCGAGCAGCCAGACACCGATGTCACCGTTCTCGAATCCGATGTTGACCGTCTGCGGCTCGGTCGAGGTGTTCACCAACGACGCGATGAAGTTGCCGGCCGAGCCGTCTTCGTTCGCGATGATCATCGCGTTGCGCACGTCGACGGGGCCCGAGTCGGGCACGTTGACGCCGTCAGAGGGGGAATAGGTGATCGTGGTCGCCTGCGGGGCGATCATGTTGCAGCCGGTCGCTCCCAAGACGACGGCGGCACCCATAGCGAGCGACGCGAGCAGGCGCGATTTCACGGTTCCTCCTGGAGAGCAGACGGCAATCTGAGCAGTCTACGCGGTGCCCGAGGATCGCCCGCGAACCGCGGGAAGCCGCCCGCCGGAGAACCTTAGCGTATGGGGGCTGTGGTATCCTAGAGGTTGCCGAAAGGACACAGCTGCATGCTTTTTGAGGTTGGCGAGACGGTGGTTTACCCGCACCACGGGGCCGCGACGATCATTGAGGTCAAAGAACGAGTCATCAAGGGTGAGACGAAGAAGTATCTCAAACTGAACGTGACCCAGGGCGACCTGATCATCGAGGTGCCGGCGGACAACGTCGACCTGGTGGGCGTTCGCGACGTGATCGGTCAGGAAGGCCTGGACCGCGTTTTCGAGGTGCTGCGCGCCCCGTTCACGGAGGAGCCCACCAACTGGTCGCGCCGGTACAAGGCGAACCTTGAGAAGCTCGCCTCCGGCGATGTCATCAAGGTCAGCGAGGTCGTCCGCGACCTGTGGCGCCGGGATCAGGACCGCGGCTTGTCCGCTGGTGAGAAGCGCATGCTGGCCAAGGCCCGCCAGATCCTCATCTCCGAGCTCGCGCTCGCAGAGAAGACCGACGAAGAGCGCGCCGGCCTGGTGCTCGACGAGGTCCTCGCAAGCTGACGCCGCCCGGTAGGTTCGAGGCGTGAACATCACGCCCGTTCCCCGTGTCGCGGTGATCGTCGTCGCCGCCGGCTCAGGCACTCGCCTGGGATCCGGCGGACCGAAGGCGTTCGTCGGGCTCGACGCTCATACGATCCTGCGCCACTGTCTGCACGGCGTCTTCGCCGCGCCGTCGGCGCAGGTGATCGTCGTCGCGCCCGCGGGGCGTGAAGGCGACGCTCTCACCGACGCCCTCGAGGCCGCCGGCGATCGCCGCGACCTCGTGCACGTCGTCACCGGCGGAGCGACCCGGCAGGCTTCGGTCGCCGCGGGCCTGCACGCCGTCTGGCCCGACGTGGAAATCGTGCTCGTGCACGACGCTGCCCGCGCGCTCACGCCGCCCGAGGTCTTCGACCGGGTCATCGCGGCGATCGACCAGGGCGCAGCCGGAGCCATCCCGGCGCTGCCGGTGGTCGACACCCTCAAGCGCGTCGAGGGTGACCGCATCGTCGCCGCCGTCGACCGCGCCGAGCTCGCTGCCGCGCAGACCCCGCAGGGGTTCCGCCGTGACCTGCTGGAGGCGGCCTACCGCGCGGCATCCACGGACTTCACCGACGACGCCGCGCTCGTGGCATCCGCCGGTCACCGCGTCGTGACCGTCGCCGGGTCCGAGCGCAGTTTCAAGATCACCACCCCCGCCGACCTCGAGCGCGCCCGCGGACTGCTTGCGCCGCTCGCGGCGGCGCACAGCGCGATCGACGCGCCCCCGCGCGCCCCACGGGTGGGGGTGGGCACCGACGTGCACGCGTTCGGCGGCGAAGGGGCGCTGTGGCTGGCCGGGCTGGAATGGCCGGGGGAGCAGGCGCTGTCGGGCCACTCCGACGGCGACGCCATCGCCCACGCAATCGTCGATGCGCTGCTGGCCGCCGCCGGGCTGGGCGACATCGGAACCCACTTCGGCACCGACCGTCCCGAATACGCCGGCGCGCACGCCGACGCCTTCCTCGCTCGGACCCGCGCGCTGCTGGGCGAGGCGGGCTGGGCCGTGGGGAACGTGTCGGTGCAGGTGCAGGCGAACCGCCCCCGGCTGTCCGCGCGCCGCGTCGAGGCCGAGGCCGCGCTGTCGGCCGCGCTCGGCGCCCCGGTGTCGGTGTCGGCGACGACGACCGACGGCCTGGGGTTCACCGGCACCGGCGACGGCGTCTCGGCGTTCGCGGTCGCCCTCGTCGTTCCGGTGTGAACGGTGTGAGCGGCGTCAGAGCTCGCGGGTGAAGAAGACCGACAACCGGTCTTCGACGTAGCCGTCGAACGGCCCGCACGGGGTGAAGCCCTCGCTGAGGTAGAGGCTGCGGGCCGCGACGAACTCGTCACCGGCTCCCGTCTCGAGCCACAGGCTGGTGAGGCCCTCGGCGCGCGCCGTCGCCATGATGTGGCGCACCAGCGCGCGTCCGACGCCGGTGCCCAGGTGCGCAGGCGCCACCCGCATCGACTTGATTTCACCGCGGGCGTCGTCCAGCCGCTTCAGGGCGCCGATCCCGGCGAGGTCATCGCCGACCCACGCCGACCACACCCGGATCGCCGGGTCCTGCAGCTGGTCGACGCCGAGCGCGTGCACGCTCTCCGGAGGGGTGTGCTGGTGCATGTCACCCAGGTGCGCGGCCACGAGGGCGCGCGTAGCCGCCCCGGTCAGGTCGTCGCTGCGGATCTCGAGCGTCATGGCTGCATCCCCTCCGTCATCCCTCCACGGCATACGGCTGCGGGTCCCTCGGTGCGCGGGAGCCCCACGCCAGCAGCACCAGCCCCGTCGCCAGCACCGCGAGCCCGCCCACGGCCAGCGCGCTGAGCCGTTCCCCGAGCAGTGCGACCCCCAGGATGCCGGCCGTCAGCGGCTCCGCGAGCGTCAGAGTGGCCGCCGTCGCCGCGGTCAGCCGCTGCAGACCCCAGGTGAACAGGGTGTACGCCACCGCGATGGTGGCCACCCCCAGCCACAGCGCCATCACGAGGCCGGTGGGGGTGAGCACCCACGACAGGTCGACGAACGGCAGCATCAGGATGCCGCAGGCGGCGGCCCCGGCGCCCATGGCCGCAGCGACCGTGAACGGGTCCCAGCCGGCATCCATCAGCCGTCGCTGCGCATTGGCGATGACGGCGAACGACGCCGCGGCCCCGAGCGAACCGAGCAGCCCCCAGGGATCCACACCCGCCGAGGCGCCCGCGCTGCCGCCGAACGCGAGCAGCACGACGCCGGTCGTCGCCAGTGCGGTCGCGGCCATCCAGGCCCGGCTGGGCAGCCGCCGGGTCAGCAGCCACTCCAGCGCGCCCGCCATCACCGGCGCCGACCCCAGCGCGATCACAGTGCCCACCGCGACGCCGTTGCGTTCGGTGCCGGCGAAGAACAGCGGCTGGTACAGCGCCAGGCACACCCCGGTCGCCGCCATCAGCAGCAGGGCGCGGCGGTCGAGGGTGGGCCGCGGTGCCGCCGGTGTCACGCGGCGATGCCGGCGCGCGAGGGAGAAGGCGATGGCGGCGAGCCCCGCACCGCCGATCACCAGGCGCACCGCGCCGATGCCGAAGGGGGTCGCGTCGTCCGGTCCGAGCGCCTGCGAGGTGCCGGTCGTGCCGAACAGTACGGCGGCGGCGAGCACGGCGAGAACGGGAAGCACGCATCAGTTCTAGCCGATCGGTGTGTCGGCCTGATCACGGCGCCCCGGGGCGGGGTGGTGCCGCCGGTAGGCTGGTGCAGTGACGAACCGGGGATCGGGCGTGAAGCTCTACGACACGAAGACGCAGAAACTGCGCGACTTCGTCCCCGCCGACCCCGCCAACGTCACCGTCTACGTCTGCGGTCCCACCGTGCAGTCGGGTCCCCACATCGGGCACCTGCGCGGCGCGCTGAGCTTCGACATCCTGCGGCGGTGGCTCGCCCACCGCTTCGGGCGGGTCACGTTCGTGCGCAACGTCACCGACATCGACGACAAGGTGCTCGCCAACGCCACGCCCGCCGAGCCCTGGTGGGCGCTGGCGTACCGCATGGAACTGGAATTCACGCGTGCGTACTCGGCGATCGGCATCCTGCCGCCGACGTATGAGCCGCGTGCGACGGCGTCTATCCCGCAGATGCAGGAGATCATCGCCCAGCTCATCGACGCCGGCCACGCCTACGCCGCCGGCGACGGCGCCGGCGCCGGGGACGTGTACTTCGACGTGCGCTCCTGGCCCGCCTACGGCGAGCTGACGCGGCAGTCGCTGGATGCGATGGAACCGGCCGCCGACGCCGACCCGCGTGGCAAGCGCGACCCCCGCGACTTCGCACTGTGGAAGGGCGCCAAGCCCGAGGAACCCGCGGATGCCGCGTGGGAGTCGCCGTGGGGACGCGGCCGGCCCGGCTGGCACATCGAATGCTCTGCCATGGCGCGGCGCTACCTCGGATCGTCGTTCGACATCCACGGCGGCGGCCTGGATCTGCGCTTCCCGCACCACGAGAACGAACTGGCCCAGTCCACCGCGGCGGGCGACGCGTTTGCCGGCTACTGGGTGCACAACGGCCTGGTGACCGTCGGTGACCAGAAGATGTCGAAGTCACTGGGCAACTTCCTGCTCGCCGATGACGTGCTCGGCAAGCGCGACCCGCTGGTGGTGCGGTACGCCCTCGCGGCGGCGCACTACCGCTCGAACCTCGACATCACGGATTCGTCCTTCGACGAGGCTGACGCCGCGCTCGATCGCATCCGCACCTTCCAGACCCGCGCGGCGCGCACGCTCGGCGCCGGCAGCTGGCTCACCGTGGCCGACCTGCCCGACGCCTTCACGGCGGCGATGGACGACGACCTCGGGGTGCCGCAGGCGCTGGCCGTCGTGCACGAGCACGTGCGGGCCGGAAACGCCGCCCTCGACGCCGACGACCGTGACGCCGCCGCGCGAGCCGCGGTGCAGGTGGGACGCATGACGGGGCTGCTCGGACTCAACCCCGAAGACCCTCGCTGGGCCGCCGTCGACGGCGGCCCGACGGCATCCGCCCTCGACGCGCTCGTGCAGGCGATGATCACCCAGCGCGCTCAGGCGCGCACCGACAAGGACTGGCCAGCGGCCGACCGCATCCGCGATGCGATCGCCGCCGCCGGCATCACTCTGGAGGACACTCCGGACGGAACACATTGGAGTATCGATGGTTAAGCCAGGACGCCCCGGCGCAGGCAAGGGCAACAAGAAGGGCCCCACCAAGGGCACCGGCGGCAAGAACAAGCGTTCCCTGGAGGGGCGTGGTCCGACACCCAAGGCCGAGGACCGCGCCTGGCACCCCGCCGGCAAGCGCAAAGCCGCCGCGGAGCGCTACGCCGCCGCCGGCGGCAAGGGCACGCCCGCGTCCAAGACGGGTCCCCGTCGCGCCACCGGGCGCAAGGACGAAGACACCGAAACGGTCACCGGCCGCAACTCGGTGCTGGAGGCGCTGCGGGCCAAGATCCCCGCGACGGCGTTCTACATCGCCCAGCGGGTGGAGATGGACGACCGCGTCAAGGAGATGCTCTCGCTCGCCACCAACCGCGGCATCCCCGTGCTCGAGGTCACCCGCCCGGAGCTGGACCGCATGGCCGGGTTCGACGGCGTGCACCAGGGCGTCGCGCTGAAGGTGCCGCCGTACGAGTACGCGCACCCGCAGGACCTGCTGGAGGAGATCCTCGAGAAGGGGCAGACCCCGCTGCTGGTCGCCCTGGACGGCATCACCGACCCCCGCAACCTGGGCGCCATCATCCGCTCCACCGCCGCGTTCGGCGGGCAGGGCGTCATCGTCCCGCAGCGTCGCAGCGCGAGCGTCAACTCGGCCGCGTGGAAGACCAGCGCAGGCGCCGCCGCACGCACCCCCGTCGCGATGGCACCCAACCTCACGACCACGCTGAAGGAACTCAAGAAGCAGGGCCTGTTCGTGCTCGGGCTCGACGGTGCCGGCGACGTGTCGCTGCCGGACCTGCAGCTGGCCGACCGTCCGGTGGTCATCGTGGTGGGCTCCGAGGGCAAGGGCCTGTCGCGTCTGGTGACCGAGACCTGCGACCAGATCGTGTCGATCCCGATCTCGGCGGCGACCGAGTCGCTCAACGCCGGCATCGCGGCATCCGTCGCGCTGTACCAGGTGTCCGCGATGCGCTCCACGAAGGCCGGGGCATGACCCGCATCGCCGTCATCGGCGGCACCGGCTACGCCGGGCGCAACATCGTCGCCGAAGCGGTCGACCGCGGGCACACGGTGATCTCGGTCGCCCGCACGGTGCCGGGCGACCGCATCGAGGGTGCGACGTACCTGGAGGGCAACATCCTGGATGTGCCCTCGCTCGTCACGTCGCTGGAGGGTGTCGAGGTCGTCGTGGTGGCCACCTCGCCCCGCGGCGACATGGCCGGCAAGATGCGGGATGCCATCGCGCAGTTGGTCGCCGCACTGCCCGAAGACGTGCGGGTCGGCGTCATCGGCGGTGCCGGCGGGAGCCTGGTCGCTCCCGGTGGTCCCCGCCTGATCGACACCGACTTCCCCGAGGAGTACAAGGCGGAGTCGCTCGAGCTGATCGGCGTGCTGGAAGACCTGCAGGCGACGGATGCCGCCCGCGACTGGTTCTTCGTGCACCCCGCGGGCGCGTTCGGCGCCTGGAACGTGGGGGAGCGCACCGGGACCTATCGCGACGGCGGGGACGTGCTCGTCGTCAACGAGGCGGGGGAGTCGTTCATCTCCGGTCCCGACCTGGGCGTGGCGGTGCTCGACGAGATCGAGTCGCCGAAGCACCCGCGCGACCGCTTCACCGTGGGGTACTGACCCGCGAACCCGCGTGTGAGTGGCTTTGACCGCTCAGACCAGGTCGCGCCAGTCGACCGATTCTTCTTCGTCGTCGGTCACCGGGATGGCCGAGGTGGACATCAGGACCGACAGGGTCTCCGTCTCGGGGCCGACGACGGTCGCCTCGTCGCGGCGGTGACGCAGCACGTTCTCGATGTAGGACGTCAGCGTCTCGGCCAGCGGCACCGAGCGGCCCCGGCCCTGTGACATGTACCAGCGGTGCTCCAGCACCTGGTGGAACACCTCGGCGGGCTCGAGCTTGGCGCGCAGGTCCCACGGGATGGCCTTCACGACCGGCTCGAACACACGGGTGAGCCACTCGTGGGCCACCATGTCCTCGTCCGACCCCAGGCGGGAGACGCGGGCGGCGAACTCGTCGAGGTCGTTGAGCAGACGGCGGGCCTGGTTCTCTTCCACGTCCAGCCCGGTCAGCCGCAGCAGGCGCCGCTGGTGGTGCCCGGCGTCGACGACCTTCGGCTGGATCGACACCCGGGTGCCGTCGGCGGTGGACTGGATCGACATCTCGCCGATGTCGAAGCCGAGATCGTTGAGCCGGTTCACTCGCTCGGTGATGCGCCACGACTCGTTCGCGGCGAACGTCTCGCGGTCCGTCAGTGCAGCCCACAGGGAGTGGTAGGACGAGACGATGCCGTCGGCGATCGCCACGGCATCCACTCCGCCCTCCAGGCGTCCACCGGCCTCGAGATCCATGATCTCGCCGGCGATGTTGGTGCGCGCCACGTCGAGGTCGTGCTCGCGCTGACCGCGGGTGAGGCCGGATTCGTGCAGCTCACCCGTCTCGGCGTCGACGAGGTAGGCCGCGAACGCGCCGGCATCCCGGCGGAACAGCGTGTTCGACAGTGACACGTCACCCCAGAAGAACCCGACGTTGTGCAGGCGCACCAGCAGCAGCGCGAGGGCGTCGACCAGTCGGGACGCCGTGTCGGGGCGCAGCACCTGCGTGAACAGGGCGCGGTAGGGGAGGGAGAACTTCAGGTGCGCCGTGACGAGGGCCGCCGCGAGCGGTTCGCCGTTGTCATCGGTGCGCCCGTCGATGACGGCGACGCGGGAGACGCACGGCACGTCGAGCCGGGCGAGGTTGCCGAGCATCTCGTACTCGCGGCGCGCCATCTCGACCGTGGTCTCCTTGATCGCGACGACCCGGTTGGACAGGTTCGCGAAGCGCACCAGGTGCCGGGAGAGGCCCTTGGGAAGGAAGACGATGTGCTGGGACGGCCAGTCGGCCAGCGGCGTGGACCACGGCAGGGTCAGCAGGCCTGGGTCGACCGAGCTCGCGGTGATGCTGAGGGCTGAGGGCAACGGGTACTCCTGGCGAAAACGACGCGGCGCGGGAGCCCTAAGGCTACCCGCGCCGCGCTGTATCTGGGCTGATCAGGCCGAGACGACCGGCTTGTCGTTGAGGCGCTCGCCCGACTCGATGTCGAACGCGTGCACGTGACCGGCCGTGGCCGCGAGGGTGACCGTCTCACCCGCGTTGGGGTGGTTGCGGCCGTCGACGCGTGCGACGAGGTCGGTGCGCTTGCCGTTGATCTCGGTGTGGCCGTACAGGTAACCGTCGGCGCCGAGCTCCTCGACGAGGTCCACCATGACCGAGAGGCCACGGCCGTCGGCGGGGCCGACGACGATGTCCTCGGGGCGGACACCCACGGTGACCTGGCTGCCGTTGGCGCGGCCGACGGTGTCGCGGTCGAGCGGCACGACCTCGTCACCGAAGCGCACGCCACCCTCGGCGAGGTCGGCGGCGAACAGGTTCATCGCGGGCGAGCCGATGAAGCCGGCGACGAAGACGTTGTTCGGCTTCTCGTACAGGTCGCGCGGGGTGCCGACCTGCTGCAGCAGACCGTCCTTGAGCACCGCGATGCGGTCGCCCATGGTCAGCGCCTCGGTCTGGTCGTGCGTGACGTAGACCGTGGTGACGCCGAGGCGACGCTGCAGCGACGCGATCTGGGTGCGCGTCTGGACGCGGAGCTTGGCGTCGAGGTTCGACAGCGGCTCGTCCATGAGGAACACCTGCGGCTGACGCACGATGGCGCGGCCCATGGCGACGCGCTGACGCTGACCACCCGAGAGTGCCTTCGGCTTGCGGGTCAGGTACTCCTCGAGGTCGAGCAGCTTGGCGGCCTCGAGCACGCGGGCGGCGCGCTCTTCCTTGCCGACGCCGGCGATCTTCAGGGCGAAGCCCATGTTCTCGGCGACCGTCATGTGCGGGTACAGCGCGTAGTTCTGGAAGACCATCGCGATGTCGCGATCCTTCGGCGGGACGTCGGTCACGTCGCGGTCACCGATGAGGATGCGGCCCGAGTTGACCTCTTCGAGGCCGGCCAGCATGCGCAGCGACGTGGACTTGCCACAGCCGGAGGGACCCACCAGCACGAGGAATTCGCCATCGGCGACTTCGAGGTTCAGCTTGTCCACTGCGGGGCGCGTGCCTCCGGGGTACAAGCGGGTTGCGTTGTCGAAAGTGACAGTCGCCATGTTTTCTTCTCCTTCACCGGCAGGTACGTGCCGGACGATCCGTAGTGAAGTTGAGCGGGGCTTATTCCCGCGCGCCCGCCTTCGGGTGCGCGTTCAGTATGTCACGTCTGGGCTTTTCCCAGGCACTCTGACTAGCATCGATAACGCCGCGCATACCCGAGCGGCCCCCGCCGGACAACCGGCCGCACGTCTCCCAGAAGGTTCCATGTCCAGCGACGATCCCTCGACCGCACCCGCCAAGCGCGACGCCCGCGAAGCCGTGCGCGAGAAGGCCCAGCAGGTGCACGCGAAGCAGACGCGAATGCGCCTCATCCGCCGCTCGGTGCTGGCTGTGGCCGCGCTCGCTGTCATGGGGATCATCGCCGGATCGCTGGTCTGGATCGTCTCCAGCAACGCGTCGCAGCCGCAGATGTCGCCCGCGAACGAGGTGGACAACGGCTTCGCGATCTCGTCGGTCTCCGGCCTCGACGACGCCGGGCCGCTCGAAGCCACCGAGGCGACCGACGAAACCACCGACCCGGCGCCGGCGGAGGTCGCCCCCGAGGCTGTGCCGACGCCCGCGAGCGAGTCGGCCGTAGACATCCGCGTGTACGTCGACTACCTGTCGGAGGGGTCGCGCACGTTCCAGATGACCAACATGGAGCAGCTGGCGACGTGGGTCAACGACGGCTCGGCGACGCTCACGTACTACCCGGTCGCGATGCTCAGCGCCAAGTCCAACGGCACCAAGTACTCGCTCCGGGCCGCCAGCGCCGCTGCGTGCGTGGCCACCCACTCGCAGGAGGCGTTCTTCTCGTACACCAACGAGCTGCTCATCAAGCAGCCCGAGGTGGATGCGGACGGGATGTCCGACAAGGAGCTCGCCGACCTCGCCCAGGCATCCGGTGTGCAGGATCCCAAGACGGTGCGCGCCTGCATCGAAGAGGGACGCTTCGCCGCCTGGGCGCGTGACGCCACCGACGGCGCTCTCGCGGGCATTCCCCACACCGACAATTTGGCGCTGACCGGCACGCCGACCGTGCTCGTCAACGGCGAGCCGTATGTCGGCGCGCTGGACGACCCGGCCGAGTTCGCGCAGTTCGTGATGACGCTCGCCAGCGACGCGTACTACCAGGAATCGGCAACCCCGACCCCCACGCCCACCGCCACGCCGTAATCGGCCCCGGCGGCGCTCGCCTGTCGCGCATTCCGCGGCCGGACTGGTCATGCCGCGCCCGCTCTTCGGCAGGTTCGGCGCCCGGAATTTGGCGGTGCGCGCGCACTGAGGGTCGTATGCTCACCGCATGAGCGACTTTCGCGGAATGTGGGGCTTCGGCTGGGGCTTTTTCCTTGTGGGTGTGATCCTGTACCTCGGGATGATCGCACTCGTGCTGTGGGTGGGGTACCTCATCGTGCGCACCGGCGTGAAAAACGGCATCCTGCTCGCCGATCAGGAGCGCGCCGCGGTCGCCGCCGGCCGCACCGGGCCGCCCGCGCCGGCCGGGTGGTACGACACGGCAGCGGGACGCCGCTACTGGGACGGCCGCAACTGGAGCGCACCGCCGACGACTGGGTGACGGCGGCTGGCGCACACCGGACGCTCTAGACTCTGTGGTGGCTTCGTCGGCGACGGCGTAGCACTGCCGGCTTGGCGCAATTGGTAGCGCACCGTACTTGTAATACAGTTCGGGGCGATATCAGAGGTTAGTGCGGGGTGTCAGACCCACTGCCCCCCGTACCCCCGACTGCTCCCGTCGTATCACTGGGCCTCTTCGCCGCTCGCTGAATTTGCGGGGTAAATGCGGGGTTCTACCCTAAGAACCCGCCTCTCCGTAGGGCTTCGACGCTTTCGTCCTGGGTCATGCGCCCGTGGGGGTCGATGCGGTCGATGTACGCGGTCGCGGCACGCATATTCTCCAGTCCGCGTTCATAATCGGCTAAGCGCTGCGCGCGTCGGCGAGGGACCGGTCTGCTTGTGTCCGCTACTGGGCGCTCTGGCCGCATCGCGTCGATCACCTCTGAGACGCGGAAGCGATAGCGGCTTCCGAGTCGGATGTGGGGCAGGTCTCCCCTCTGCGCCATGGAGTACACGGTCGAGCCCGAGCCGCAACTCAGCGAGCACCCACGGCGCCCCATACGTCTGCCGAGAGTCGGCATGGATGCGCCGGATCGTGGCCGTCAGTTCGCCGTCGGCGATGGCCCGCGCAGACGGTGGCCGCCTGGCCCAGTCGTAGTAGCCGGAGGTTGAGATGTTCAGGAACCGGCAGGCCACCGCGACAGGGACACCGTCAGCGGCGAGCTCCTGGACCAACCGGAACCCTATTTTGGGAGCACATTCTCCCGGGCGAAGTACGCCGACGCGCGCTTGAGGATCTCGTTCTCCATCTCCAGAACCCGCAACCGACGACGCAACTCGACGAGCTCCTGATGCTCATCGGTGGTCAGGCCGGGCTTGCGGCCGGAGTCGACCGCGTCCCGGTTCATCCAGTTCCGAAGACAGGATTCGCTGATCCCGAGATCACGGGCGGTCTGGCCGACCGGGTTACCCTGGGCGACCAGATCCAGGGCTCGACGCCGGAACTCCGGCGGGTGGGCAGCAGGCATCTCACGGACTCCTCTCTGAGACGATCATCGCCTCAACTCAGGTGTCCGGAAAAGCGGGTCAAGCTCCCTTCGCTTCGGCCATGCGTGGATGCGTTGACTTAGCGCACCCATGACCTTGCCCGGCGTGAGTCTCAGAGCAGCGTTACGCAGTCCCACCGCTAGAGGGTTTGCAGCTTGCGCGACTCGGCCTGCCATGCGCGAGCGTTGCTGGATCGTGCTGGTTCGTTTCCGGCGGAGGTCGGAGTAGCGCGCGAGCACCGAGTCGAGTTCGTTGATGCCCGCATTGCGAAGCAAGAGTGCCAAAGTAGCGGCGTCTTCGATGCCTTGCCCTGCGCCTTGTCCGAGATTGGGAGTCATTGCATGGGCTGCGTCGCCTAGCAGAACCGCACGTCCGCGCACGAACGAGGGGAGCGGCTTCGCGAGGTCGTAGATGTCGTGTCGCATCACCGCATCCGGCTGGGTCGCGGTGATGCACTCTTGGATCGGATCATGCCACTGGTCGAACTGACGTTGAACTGCCTTGTACTCGTCGCGAAACACCGTGCCTGCTGCTGTGGTCAACGTTCCGAACCAATAGACATGATCATCTGGAAGAGGCACGATCCCGAAAAGCTGTCCGCGCCCCCAGGTCTCGCCGGCCTCTCCGTGAATATCGACAGGGCGGCTGGTGACTCCGCGCCAGGCGGTGTATCCCGCATAGTGGAGTCCGGCGTCCAAGCCGAGCGAGACGCGGTTCCGGCTGCGGATACCATCGGCGACGACTACGAGGTCAAAGTGCTCTGTCCGGGCGTTTACCGTGACGTGCGGGGAGCCGTCAGACGCGACAAGTGCGACGCTCCCCGTGCGCAGGGTTCCGGCTTGCAATTGTCCGGTGAGTGCTCGGTGCAGTTCGACACGGTGGACGCTGCGCATCGAAGCGACCGCGCTTTGAGGCACGGTGATGAGCCACGACCCCGAGGGGTGTCGCTGGCCGGACCGCATCGAGGCGATTGCTCCACTCGAAATGCTTCTGACCACATCGCCAAGGCCCAGCAAGTCCAGCGCCTCGAATGCGTTGCTGAAGAGAGTCAGTCCAGCACCGTCAGGGCTTGGCTTTTGCCTCTGCTCAAAGACCGTCACCTCATGGCCGTCAGATTGCAGCCCGGCAGCAGCCACGAGTCCGCCGATCCCTGCGCCGATTACAGCGATACGCATCACCACTCCTCACCTTCTACAAAAAGAGAGTCTCACGCCAGTACAGCGAGGAGCATCGCCTTGTCGGCGCGTCCGGTCAGACGATTCGCACTACGTGGGGGTACTACATCGCAGGCGCGTGCTTTCACGAGCGTGTTGACCACCACGCGGCCCATCACGGGGGCGGCGGTTCGCTGCATCGGTGCAACGGGTGCTGGGCCCCTGTGACGTACGAACACAACCGCCCCGAGTGTCATCGCTGCCGCGACTGGAATAGCTGCGGACGCGACTGCACACGAAGCGCGATGCTCTGCGAGAACTGCGGTATCCGCGTCGAATTCGCTCTTAGGTAATCGCGAATGCGTGAGCCACCTGCTCGAGCACAGGGACCCAAGGGATGCCGGAGCACGCAGGGGCACCACCCGCGGGCATCGCCCGCATGCGGATCGTTGGGTTCTTGCGGTGGTCGCAACACTTACTGAATGGAGAGTGTTGTGGCGGAGTTGGCGTTGAGGTTCCGGCTCGATGCAGTGCAGCAGGCGTGGGACGGTTTCCAGGCCGGGCTGTTCGCGAGTGAGGTCGGCGAGCAGATTGGGGTGGACCGCACGACGGCGAAACGGATGCTCGTCGCTGCCGGCGGCGTCCGGCCGCGACACGGACGGGACCTGCAGGGCCGGTATCTGTCGTTCGCCGAGCGGGAAGAGATCGCGGTCGGCGTCGCGCGGGGCGAGTCGGTACGCGCGATCGCGAAGCGACTAGGACGCGCGCCGTCGACGGTGTCTCGGGAACTGTCCCGGAACCCCGTGCGTGGCCGATATCGGGCGTCGATGGCGCAGATGACGGCGATGGGGCGGGCGTGCCGGCCGAAGCCGGCGAAGCCGGCGACCAACCTGCGACTGCGTGAGAGAGTGGAGCAGGACCTGGCTAAGCGTCGACCGCCGGAGCAGATCGCCGGCCGGCTGAGGCGAGAGCTCCCCGATGATCCGGAGATGCAGGTGAGCGTGGAGACGATCTACCAGTCGCTCTACGTGCAGTCGCGGGGCGCGTTGAAACAGAAGCTGACCCGGCATCTACGCACCGGGCGCGGGCTTGCGTCATCCCAGTCGGAAGGTCGGGCAGCGCAAGAACCGGATCCCCAACATGGTCAACATCTCGGAGCGACCGCCGACGGCGAGTGATCGGGCCGTCCCGGGAAGCTGGGAAGGCGACCTGATCATCGGCGCGGGGAACATGTCTGCGATTGGCACGCTCGTGGAACGACATTCGAACTTCACGATGCTCGTTCACCTCCCCGACGGCTACAAGCCCGACCAGGTCGCCCCCGCACTGACCCGCAAGATCCAGCAGCTCCCGGTGCAGCTGCGCGGCGCACTGACTTGGGATCAAGGACCAGAGATGCGCGACTGGGAGAAGGTTCGCATCGATACCGGCATCGAGGTGTTCTTCTGCGACCCGCACTCACCCTGGCAACGCGGCATCAACGAAAACACGAACGGGCTGCTGCAGTACTTCCCGAAAGGCACCGACCTCGACGGGTTCACCGAAGGCCAGCTCGACGCCGTCGCCCACGAACTCAACGACCGACCCCGCAAACGGCTCGAGTTCCAAACCCCGAATGAGATCATCAAATCGGTCCTGTTGCGATGACCGCTTGAATCCGCCGATCGGCTATCGGGCAGTGCTCGACAGCCGGGACCCTGTGGGCGGGCACCGTTGCGCGCATGTCGCGTTCAAGTGCTCCACTATGCCCCGGGCACGACCGAGCGATGGAGCCTGTCCGATCTACGGACCTACGGGGCTGAGGATAAAGCGGCCATGGACGCCTTCACATGGAGCGCTCAGAGAAGTAGCAGCGGTTGGCGCGTCCCGCCTTCCGCGGCGAGTCGCTCTTCTCGCCGCTGAACGATCGTCAACGGCGTCACCACCGCATCCTCACCGCCCCCAAATTCGTTCGTTTCCATGTGAAGTCCTGTCAGTCAGCCGGCGAGACGATGCTCAACCGGTGTCGAAAAAAATCTCAGAGAGGGACGTCGGCAGTACCCGGAGACCTGGGCGGCTGAGGCTGAGGGGTACCCTCCCCTGGGTGCTGCGCGGGGTCGTCATGAGATCCGCCCGGTTCTGTCTCTGTTGGTTCGGTCGATGGTGAGCAGTGCTTGGTATGCCTCGGCGAACTCGCCGCGAATGGTGAGTGAGAGACGTGTGCTCTTGGTGATCGAGACCGCAGTGTCTTGGGAGATGGGCATGAACCCTCCGCGGTGTGCTGTGCTGATCGCTTCGCGGAAGACTGCCCATGCTTCGGCTTGCGGTAGGTCGAGGCGGCGATCGTCGATCTGGATGGTCGCGCGGTTGTCTTCGGTCATCGGAGGATGAACGCGTACTGCATCGTGCGCTCGAAGCTGTTCTCCTTGAGCGCGTTGAGGCGGTTGAGGTCTCGCACCACGTCGGTGAGTTCGGGCCGGTGCGCGGTGAACGCATCTTGGACGCTGCGCCATCCGTTCTCGATGGCGCGGCGGAAGATTGCGTGGGCGAGCGAGGTGTCGTTCTGCCGGATGGCGCGCTCGAGCATGGGCTGCGCCTGCTCGGGCTTGGCGATGCGGTCGGCTCGGTCCTGGGCGTCGCGGAAGGCGATGATGTCCGCGGCGGTGCGTCCGCTTGTGGAGTCGATGCGGCCCTGGAGTTCCTGGATCTTGCTGCTGATCAGTTGCTCTTCGCGCTGGCGGAGTTCGCGCAGGCTGGCGCGGTGGCTGTCGTAGCTGCGCTTCTTGGCGTCCTCCTTGCCGGTGGCGCTGAGGCTGGTGTCGCTTTCGATCTCGCGTGTCGCGTTGCCGTGGCTGCGCTGCAGTACTTTGGCGCGGTCGCGGAGGGTGAGGATCTCGTTCTCGAGTGCGTCGAGGGCCATGGTGTTTCCTTTCAGTGCTTTCGTCCGCTGGCGATGTAGGTGGTGGCGTCGTCTTTGTGGATGAGCCAGCTCTTGCCGGGTTTGGTTGCGGGGATCGTCTTGTCCTGGATGTGTAGTCGGATGGTTCGTTCCGCTTGTCCCGTCGCTTTCGCCAGTTGTTGTGTTGTCCAGTACTCACGTTCCTCCGATGCCGCTTCTTGCCGCGTTTCGTTGCCGGGTGCGGCATCGGGGGAGACTGCGAGCCCGACGCGGTACACGTTCACCAGCAGGGAGTAGAGGCGGTTGTTGCCCCCTGTGCGGTGCTTCAATCGGAGCTCGTTGAGGCGTGCGGCCTGCCAGAGGATGCGGGCATCAGATGCCGTGAGGATGATCACGGGCTCGTCGGGTAGGTAGGTCACGCGGCACCGCCCAGCGACTCGGTGCGACCGGAGTTAGCTCCTGTCATGGCGGGCCTCCGTCCAGTCGACCGATTCGCCGTGACCTTCCCGGGCGAGTTGTGAGTAGTACAGGGCGATCTGGTTGGCGAACTCGTGTGGGTTGTTCCATGCGAAGGTGAGGGCGTCGAAGTTGTACGGCTTGGGTGCTGGACGTCCCATGTCAGGCCACCTCGTCTGCGCGGATGTCACAGTCGATGCAGGTGCCGTCTGCGACCGTGCGGTGTGTTCCGGGAGCGCAGTGGACCCCGGGCTGGACTGTGCGCATGAAAACGGCTGCCGGCTGCCGAGCGGTGTTCGCCATGGCCCGCTTGCGTGCTTCACCGCATGGACGGCATGGCTGGTCTGTCCCGAGGGGGTGGATAGCGCAGTAGGGGGAGAGGGGGGTCAGGTCGCTGGCCCCTCCCTTCTTGTTCTCTTCCTTTCCCTTCGTGGCGGGATACCCCGCCACGAAGCCCGCCACGTCGCCCGCCAGGTTCCCCGCCACGTCGCCCGCCAGGTTCCCCGCCACGTCGCCCGCCGGTTTCGTGGCGGGATATCCCGCCAGGTCAGCGAGGATCACCCAACGTGTAGACCTTCCGACCTGGCGGGATGCCCGCTCGATGAGTCGGTTGTGCTCCAACGCGTCCAGCGCGTTGCGTGCGTCGCGTCGAGTCATGCCGACGTCCGCGGCGATGCTGTCAGCAGATGGCCACGCCTCGAGATCCTGATTCGCGTACTGGCATAGGGCGATGAGCACACACTTGCTCGCCCAAGCTCCGACCTGCCTATTGCCGCTGACTGTTGCGGAGAGTGCCCAGCGGGTGAGTTCGTCGATCGCTGTCACGCCTCCCCCTTTCAATATGTGGAGCAGGCTTCCGGGGGCCTACCCGTGTTATCTAGCGCCGTGCCCGCATCGGCGGCAGGCATGTGATGGTGGGTGGCCCGAGACTGTTGGGCCACCCACCCGCGGGGCGTCAAACGTCTCGCTCTGCGAGTGCGAGGGTGACGCTGGGGTGCCGTTTGAGGGCGGGGGCAGGGGCCTCGCGGAGTTCTGATGCGGCGATAGTGAGTCGGGTCGCGAGCGCCAGGGCGAGGCTCCTGTCGCGGTCGAGTGCGATCTCACCGTCCGTGCCGAAGATGCAGAGCTTCGTGTTGTCTGTGGTTACTCCGACGATCTCCGCTGCCTCGTTGGCGTTCCAAGCGGCATCGGGGGTGATTTCTGCGGTCGCACCGCTGTGCGCCTTGGCGAACTCCAGGTACATGTTCTGCATGCGCAGGATCGCCGCTTGCAGGTCGAGCAGGGTGGTGTCCCCGACGTCGGGAACGTCGTACTCCGCCGCGCTAGACCAGTACAGGTACGGTTTGCCGGCTTCGATACCGAGCACGAACTCGAGGTCGATCTCGCCGCTGTTGACGGTGGCTTCTTTGCGGTGCCATTCGGGGTCGCGCGGGTCATCCGCGTTGTGGTCCTGATCGCACCAGTCGAAGGTTGCGCACGTCATGACTGCACCTGACCCTTCGTGTAGTCGATGCCGTGCATCCATGCGAAGGCGGTAACGATGTCTCCTTCGTGGACGACGTTGTTGAACGGGTCGATGAGCGCGACGTCGAGCCCGCGCACGCGTACCCGCATGCACTCTGACTTGGCCATGTTGCGGAGCCTTCCGATGGCTCGCCAGTGACCGGCTTCTTCGTCCTCGGGGGTGAGGGTCGGGACGACGAGGTAGCTGTGGTCATCATCGACAAGGATGACCTCGTGCTGACCCCAGTCGATGAAGAACTGGTTGGCGAGGGTCCCGGAGTACGGGCCGGGGAGCCGGCCGTGAGCGGGATGCCCGGGACGAATGGAGAGATCGTGCTCGACACGGCCGGGGTATGCCGCGACTCTCTCGACTACGAACCCTGTGGCGCCGACCTGGGGCACGCGCGAGTAGTTCGCGTGGCAGATGCGAGCGTTGATTCCGGACGCGATCAGCTCCGCGAGCGTAGTGATCATCAGGTTCTTGCGCCGCTCAACGAGGTCGTTGATCGGGGAGCGGATGTCGTCGAGCCGACTGCGAGCGCTTGACACGACGTCGGGGACGGGCCGTACGCTGATAGCGTCTTTCATGATCGTTCCTTTGGTAGAGATTCGGTCGTTGCCCCCAGCAGAGTTGGCGCTCTGAACCTGGGGGCTTTTTTCCGTTTGGGCGGGGCGCTGTATCTGCTGCGCGGTTGGCATCAGCACGTTTCCGCCAGGCCGTCGATCCACGCGAGCACGTCGGCCTTTTTGTACCTGCATGCCCGACCGATCTTCGTCACCTTCGGGCCTTCCTCATGCATCGCCCAACGGGCAAGTGTGGGGACAGAGATCTGCGTGTACTCGGCGACCTGCTGCCTCGTCGCCAGCGGCGGTAGATCGAGTGCCAATGTGTCCTGCGAGTGGGTGGCCATAGCCGGTCCTTACGGTTGTCGTGTTCAACAATCAATGTCGGTGACAACAACGTACCACGAGATTGCGCCGTGGAGCATAGGATGTCGCTCATGGCAAATATTGACGAGTCGTTCGGTTCATCAGTCGCGAAGGCGCGGTCGTTGCTCGGCATGAGCCAGAAGGAGCTCGCGAGCGCCCTGGCGGAACGCGGCATGAAAGTCGACGCCTCGGCGGTGTCTCGGATCGAGAAGGGGCAGAGGTCGGTCAGGCTGGCGGAGGCGAACGTGATTGCTGGCGCGCTCGGACGTGATCTAGGCGACCTGCTCGAGGCTTCTGGCACGCTGCAGGAGCGGTTGTTCGCGGCCTATGATCAGGTCGAATGGCGCACTACTGATCTCGCGGATGCGGCGTCGAAGTTCGTGCAGTCTCTCTTCGCACTTTCGAACTTGGTCCAGGGAAACGACGATCAGCTCGCGATGCTCAGGGACGAGGCTGTTGGTCAACCGACCTCGGGCCGCGATGTTCCACACTGGTACGCAACTTTGCTCGACGCTAAGCAGCTCGATCTGAAGCGTGAACGGGTGCGCCACGATCGATTCGTGGCGTACACCCACGCGGACGATATCGACGGTGTTCGGGCGGCGGTGAGCGCGGCGATCGAGCCGTCGTTGGTGACCTTCGCGGAGCTAGAAGCTCTGGAGGAGATGGGTTCCGGGACGCGATCAATTCTCGACACGATCTGGACTGGCAATGTTCTTGGGGGTGGTCATGATGCCCCGCCCTCGGACGCCGCTGAGTAGCTATGGCGCGATCCGCGCCGTAGAGGTAGCGCCGGGCAAGTGGCGGGCCCGGGCGCGATACAGGTTCGACGACGGGAAGTTGCGCCAAGTCGAGCGGTTCGCCCCCTCCCAAGCGAAGGCCGAAACGGCGTTGCGGAAGGCGCTAACGGAGGTGCAAGCGACCTCTGCGAGTGATGTGAAGCGGGAGACTCGCATCCGTGACCTCGGCGAGCGGTTCCTCGCGTCGAAGGCCGGCCGGGCGCCACGCACGGTCGAGACCTACGAGCATTCGGTGCGCAAGGTCATCGTGCCTCGGATAGGCGACCTGGCCGTGTCGGAGGCGTCCTCTGAGCGATTGCAGCGCCTGCTCGACACGATCACCCGTGAGAACGGTCCAGGGGAGGCGAAGAAGGCGCGCGCTGTGCTGTCCGGAATGATGGGCCTCGCTGCCCGATCCGACGCGGTGAAGACCAACCCTGTGCGTGAGCTCGCTGCGATCGAGGCCAAGGCTGTTGGTGCGGTGCCGGTGCCGCTGGGCGAGTTGCCGGGGCTGCTCGAGAAGGTGCGCGGCGACGAGCGGTTGCAGGCGATGGACATGGTTGACCTCATCGAGTTCATCGCCGGCACCGGCGTTCGCATCAGCGAGGCGGTCGCGCTCGATTGGGCAGACGTGGACCTGGACGCGGGTGTCGTGACGGTGCGGAAGTCGAAGACGACGGCGGGGGAGCGGCGCATCACGGTCCCTGCTCGCGTGCTCGGTGTTCTGTCTGCTCGCGAGCGGAGTGACGGCCCAGTATTCCCCACGCCATTGCTGAAGCGCCGTGACCGGCGCAACACCGCGGCGGAGTGGCAGGAGGCGCGCAAGCGCCTGGGGCTCCCCGACTACACGTTCCACAGTTTCCGGAAGACGGTGGCCACGGCGCTCGATCAGGCGGGCCTCACTGCGCGCGACATCGCGGAGTACCTGGGGCACGCGAACCCCTCGCTGACGATGAACACCTACATGTCGAAGACGGTGGGCGGTAGTCGCGCCGCGGACGCTCTAGACTCGGTGATGACGAAATGAATGTGCGGGGTTTGTGCGGGGTGGGTTACCCCCGAACTGCATGAGGCACCCGCAGAAGCCCGGAATCCCGGGCCTAGCCGGCTTGGCGCAATTGGTAGCGCACCGTACTTGTAATACGGGGGTTGCAGGTTCAAGTCCTGTAGCCGGCACCCCTCCGTTGGCGCTCGTGATGGCTTCATGGCCGCCCACCGCGAACCGCCGTCGGAATTCAGGCTGTCGAGCAGATTCGGCCCCGAAATCGCCGGGTTCCCGCCCCTCAGCCTGAATTCCGACGCCCGGGGTCGCGCGCCCGGCCCCGCCCGGCCTGCGGCCGCGCCCGCATTCCGCCGCAGCCGCACCCGACCCCGTGCCGCAACGCGGAGATCCGCCGAAATGCGGTCCCTCAGCGCCCAGGCATCCGCAGCCCGGCAGATCTCCTCACCCCGGCAAACCCGCGCCGACCCCGCGCCCGTCCTCCATGAGCCACGGCGGGGCCGGGGCCGAACTCAGGCCGGCGTGCCGGCTCCGCGGGCGTGGGCGACCATCGCGTCGAACGCGGCATCCAGAGATGCGTTCACGCGCTGCTCCTCCGGATGCGCGTCGTAGAACTCCACGATGCGCCGCGCGCCTTCGTCGAAGGTGATCGTGGTGCGAAACTGCGGCACCAGCCGGGTGACCTTGGACACGTCGAACGTCACCGAGTGGGCCTTGTCGCCCAGCAGGGTCGGACCGACTTCGGGTGCCCACGCGGCGATCGTCTCGCTCGCGACGTGCACGAACTGCGGGTCGGTGACGCCGGCGGCATCCGCGAGCCAGCGGTAGATCTGGTTCCAGGTGGGGGCGTGGGTGCCGGTGATGGTGAATGCGTCGCCGATCGCGGCCGGATTTCCCAGCAGCCCGGTGAAGGCGACCGCGAAATCGTCGGCGTGCGTGATGGTCCACAGGCTGGTGCCGTCGCCGTGGATCACGACGGGCTTGCCGGCCCGCATCCGGGCGATGTCGGTCCATCCGCCGATGGTCGGGATCTTCGTCTGGTTGTAGGTGTGCGACGGGCGCACGATGGTCACCGGCAGGCCCCGCGACCGGTGCGCGTCGACGAGCAGCTGCTCGCATGCGATCTTGTCGCGGGAGTACTGCCAGAACGGGTTGCGCAGCGGCGTGGATTCGGTGACCGGCAGGTACCGCGGCGGCTTCTCGTAGGCCGACGCCGAGCTGATGTACACGTACTGCCCGACGCGGCCCTCCACGGCGGACAGCACCGTTTCGACATGCTCGGGCACGAACGACAGGAAGTCGGCCACCACGTCGAACCGCTCATCCTTGACGGCCGCGCGCAGCGACGCGGCATCGCGGACGTCGCCGATGATCTGATGGACGGATGCCGGAAGCTCCCAGTCACGGGTGCCGCGGTTCAGGACGGTGACGTCGTGACCGGCGGCGACGGCGGCGCGGACGCACGCGGTGCTGATGGTGCCGGTGCCGCCGAGGAAGAGGAGACGCAGGGAGCTCATCTGTCCGACCCTAGCCAGCCGCCCCACCGGCCGCGAGCAGCTCGCGCCATCGGGCCGGCACGCGGCCTCGGGGTCCGGGCGACGGCTGGTCGTCGGGCCTGCTCGTCGGCGGTGCGAGGGGAGGACCGGTGAACGTCTCCTCGGTGACGTAGTCCCAGAACCAGTCCTCGCCTGGTTCGAAGCTCTGCACGTAGCGGTGGCCGGAGCTGTGGAAGTGGGCCGTGGCATGTTTGTTGAGGGACGAGTCGCAGCAGCCGATGTGCCCGCACACCGCGCAGCGCCGCAGATGGACCCACCAGCTGCCGGTCTCCTCGCACTCGACGCAGCCGGTGCCCGACGGCGGCACGGTGGGGTTGATCTGTGACTCGGTCATCAGCGCCCTCCAGACGGTCCGCTCACGCGTGGAACTCTACGCGGCGGCCCTCACTTGAACCAGGAGTGCTGAGATGGTTATCTGCTGACATCGTGGGAGTGGAGAGCAGATGAGCGACTTTTCCACAATCGGAGCACCGCCACGGCACCCGCGCGCCGCCCGCAAGCCCAAGGAGTCGATCGCGGCGATGGTCGGCGCGATGGGGCAGCAGCGGATGGGCGCGCTCCTGCTGCTGCTGGCCACCGCGATCGCGATCGCGTGGGCCAACCTCGCCGGCGGCGGGTACGCGTCGTTCTGGGAGACCGACCTGTCGATCGGGGTGGGCGATCTGCACCTGGACTTCACACTGCATGCGCTGGTCAACGATGCCCTCATGGCGATCTTCTTCTTCACCGTGGGGTTGGAGGTGCGCCGCGAGTTCGCGATCGGCGAGCTGACGAGCTGGTCGCGCGCCATGGTCCCCGTCATCGCCGCGATCGCAGGACTGGCCGTCCCGGCCCTGTTGTTCGTGCTGATCGCAGGTCCCAGCGGGCATGGCGGGGCGTGGGGGGTCGTGATCTCGACGGACACGGCGTTCCTCGTCGGCGCGCTTGCGCTGATCGGACCGCGCGTGCCCGGCCGACTGCGCGTGTTCCTCCTCGCGCTGGCGGTGGTCGACGACATCGGCGCGCTCAGCATCATCGCCCTGGTGTACACCGAGAATTTCGTGCCGATGCCGCTGCTGATCGCCGCGGTGGGCCTCGCGGGCATCTACGCCACCCGATACCTGCGCGGCGGCCGAGGCCCGGTGTACGCGACGCTCGCGATCATCGTGTGGCTGGCCTTCCTCGCCTCCGGCGTGCACCCCACCCTCGCCGGCGTCGCGATCGCGCTGCTGGTGCCGGTCTACCGGCCCAACCGCCGCGACGTCGAGCACGCCCTGGAGCTGGCCCGCACGTTCCGGCAGTCGCCCAACACCGAATACGCCCGGGCCGCGGCCAACAGCCTGCGCGAATCGATCTCCATCAACGAGCGCCTGCAGTCGGCGTACTCGCCGTATGTCGCGTACGTGATCCTGCCGGTGTTCGCCCTGGCCAACGCCGGGGTGATCGTCACGCCCGAGATCCTGCAGGCCGCGTTGGTGTCGCCGCTGACCTGGGGCATCATCGTCGCGCTGGTGGTGGGAAAGTTCGTCGGCGTGCTCGGGTCGGCGGCGGTGCTGCGCCTGCTGCGGCTGGGGGAATTCGGACCGGGTCTCACTCTGGACCGCATCGCCGGCGGCGCCGCGCTGTGCGGCATCGGTTTCACCATCTCGCTGTTCATCGTCGACCTCGCCATCACCGAGCCGATGGCACAGAACGAAGCGCGGGTCGGCGTGCTGGCGGCATCCGTCATCGCGTTCGTGCTGGCCACCGCGATCTTCCGCATCTCCGACGCCGTTCACCCCGACACCCAGTCGGGTCAGGTGCTCGTTCGGCCGGTCGATCCCGCCCGCGACCACATCTTCGGCGCCGCCGACGCGCCCTACACGATCGTCGAGTACGGCGACTTCCAGTGCCCGTTCTGCCTGAAGGCGTCCGGATCGATCCAGCAGGTTCACGAGCAGCTGGGCGACCGGCTGCGCTACGTGTGGCGGCACGCACCGCTGACCCGGCAGCACCCCAACGCGCTCGCCGGAGCCGAAGCGTCGGAGGCGGCGGCGCGTCAGGGCAAGTTCTTCGAGTTCGAGCGGGCACTGTTCGCCGATCAGGAGAACCAGCGGCCCGCCGACATCATCCGCCTCGCCGAGCGGACCGGGCTGGACGTGCCGCGGTTCGAACGCGACCTGGAATCGGCCGTGGTCGCCGCGCGCGTGCAGGACGACATGCTCGACGCCGAGGCGATGAACATCACGTCCGTGCCGACGCTGTTCGTCAACGGACGCCGTCATACCGGGCCGTACGATGCCCAATCACTGATCCGTGCGCTCGAGCAGACGGATGCCGAGACGCGCGCGATCCGGGTGGAAGGTTGAGGATGCCGATGCCGCAGGTGACCGACCCGGAGCTGGCGCCCCGCCTCACCGATGCGCAGTGGGCGCGGTTGACGGCGCGTGCGGAGGCGTTCGACGTCGCGGCGGGGGACTACGTCTTCCGCACGGGGGACCGGGAGTACCCGATGATCCTCGTGGAGGAGGGGGAGATCGAGCTGCTCCGCGACGCGCTGGCCTGGAGCGACGAGCTGGTGCTGGCAACGGTCGGACCCCGATCGTTCGCGGGGGAGCTGGGCCTGCTCAACGGGCAGCGGGCGTTCCTGTCGGCGCGGGCCACGCGTCCCGGCCGGGTGCGGAGCCTGTCCCGCCGCGAGCTGCGGCGCCTGCTGGCCGACGACGATGAGTTGGGCGACATCATCCTGCACGCGCTGTGGGCCCGGAGGGAGTCGCTGCGGCGCGGGCCGGCGGCGATGACCCTGAAGTTCGTGGGGTCGGGCGGGTCGAGCGAGTTCCTGGCGCTGCGCCGCTTCGCCGAGCGCCTCGACCTGGTGCACACCGCAGTAGCGCTGCCGCCGGGGGAGCCGCTGTCGCATCCGCTGCACGAGTACCCGGTGGAAGACCTGCCCATCGCGTTCATCCAGGGCGAGCCGATCCCCCGTGCCACCCCCGGCATCGTGGCCGAGCAGCTCGGGCTGAGCTACGAGCCGACCGATGAGGGCAGCGTCGACGTGGTCGTCATCGGCGGCGGGCCGGCGGGGCTTGCCGCGGCGATCTATGCGGCATCCGAAGGGCTGTCCACCGTGCTGCTGGATTCCGTCGCGCCAGGCGGGCAGGCGGCGGCCACCTCACGCATCGAGAACTTCCTGGGTTTTCCGTTCGGGGTCAGCGGCGGGACGCTCATCGGCCAGGCGTCGCTGCAGGCGATCAAGTTCGGCGTGCGGGTGTGCGCGCCGTGCGAGGCGGTGGGGCTGCGCCCGGTCGGCGACGAACTGGCGGTGCAACTCGCCGACGGTCGCGCGGTGATGGCGCGCGCCGCGATCGTCACGGCAGGCGCCGCCTACCGACGGCTGCAGCTGGACCGCTGGGAGGACTTCGAGCACTCCGCGATCTACTACGCGGCGACGCCGCTGGAGCTCAAGCAGGTCGCCGGGTCGCCCGTGATCGTCGTGGGCGGTGCGAACTCGGCCGGTCAGGCCGCGCTGTACCTGGCCGGCCACGGCTGCCCCGTGCACCTGGTGGTGCGAGGGGACGACCTGCGGGCGCGCATGTCGTCTTATCTGGTCGACCGCATCGCCGAGGAGGGACGCATCCAGGTGCACACCGGGTCCCGCGTCGTGGGGCTGCACGGGGAACAGGCGCTGGAGGCGGTCGACATCGACACCGTCGGCCCCGTGGATGCCAGCGGCCTGTTCTGCTTCATCGGCGCGGATCCCGCCACGTCATGGCTGGAGGCCGTCGACCGTGACCACGCCGGCTTCATCCGCACCGGCGCCGACGTGACCAGGCAGTCGCTGGACCAGTGGCGGTCGCTGGGCCGCGAGCCGCTGCCGTTCGAGACGTCGATCCCGCGGGTGTTCGCCGCCGGCGACGTGCGCCGCGGGTCGATGAAGCGGGTCGCCGCCGCCGTGGGCGAGGGCTCGAGCGCCGTGGCATCCGTGCACCGCGCGCTCGCCGGGTGAGGGGGCGTGGCGAGGGGTCGGATCTCCTCGCTCCCGCCCCAAACGCATGACCGAGAACCCGTCATAATTCAGGCTGGCGAGCCGATTCGACCCCGAAATTGCCGTCGTCGCGCTCCACAGCCTGAATTCCGACGCGCGCGCCGGGGTGCGGCCTTGCGCGCGGTTGCCGAAACGCGGGGAACCGCCGAAATGCGGGCCCTCAGCGTGCAGGCATCCGCACCCGGGCAGATCTCCTCACCCGGGCAGATTTCCTCACCGCGCGGTTGCCGAAGCGCGGGGATCGGCCGAAATGAGGGCCCTCGGCGTCCAGGCATCCGCAACCGGGCAGATCTCTCCTCACCCGGGCAGATCTCCTCACCCGGGCAGATCTCCTCACCCGGGCAAATCCGCCCGGGTGCGGTTGCCGAAACGCGGAGATCCGCCGAAATGCGGGCCCTCAGCGTCCAGGCATTCGCAACCGGGCAGATCTCCTCACCCGGGCAACTCCTGCCGCGACGCCGCGAGGGCAGCGTCGTACGATCCAACAACTCTGTCGGTCGATATCGAGGTCGGTACGGCTAGATGCCCTCGATCGTGTACCGGCGCTCGATCCCGTTCGTGGCACGGCCCCAGTCACTGGCAGCGGTGCGCTCCTGGTGGGCGTGGAGGGCGGCGGCATCCGCGAAGCACTCATCGACCTGCCAGATGAGCGGGTCGTCGGTGGGGGTCACATCGAACGAAACGCAGCCCACCTCGGCGCGGGTCAGCGCCAGGTGAAGCGGCAGGTGGGCGGCGACGATGGCCGACTGCTCCTCGTTCTCGCAGACGAGTTGACCACTCAAGCGCACCGTACTCACCTTGCCAGCGTAGGCGAGCGGCGGCGGTGGCCGAGCCGGATCCTCGGTCGCACTAGACTGCCGCGGTGCCCCCCGAGCCTCGCCACCTCCCCGTCTGGATGGCGCTGGCCGGCGCCGTGCTCATCGGGGTGATGACGGCGCTGCAGGCCCGGGTCAACGGTCAACTCGGTGTGCGGCTGGAAGACGGTCTGGTGGCCGCGCTCGTCTCGTTCGGCTCCGGGCTGGTGATCCTGGTCGTGCTGTCTGCGGCGCTTCCGGCGGGCCGACGCGGGTTCGCGCGCCTGGCATCCGGGGTCCGGGAACGGCGTATCCCGTTCTGGATGCTGTGCGGCGGCGCTGCCGGAGCGCTCACCGTCGCCACGCAGGGACTGGCGGTCGGCATCATCGGCGTCTCGCTGTTCACCGTCGGCGTCGTCGCCGGCCAGACCGTGTGCGGGCTCGTGCTGGATCGCGCCGGATACGGCCCCTCCGGCGTCGTGGCCGTCACGCCGGGCCGGGTCGCCGGGGGAGTGCTCGCACTCGTCGCCGTGGGCATCGCGCTCACCGGGCGGACCGTCGAGGTCCCGCTGTGGATGCTGCTGCTGCCGTTCGCGGCAGGAGTCGGGATCGCCTGGCAGCAGGCGACGAACGGACGGCTGCGCCAGCGGGTGGGAACGCCGCTCACGGCGACGGTGGTCAACTTCATCGGCGGGACGCTGTGCCTGCTGGTCGTCGCGGGCGTGCACGTCGCCGTCGCGGGCCCGCCGGCGCCCTTCCCCACGAACCCCTGGCTCTACCTGGGCGGCGCGCTGGGCGTCTGCTACATCTTCCTCGGCGCGGCGCTGGTGGTGCACACCGGCGTGCTGCTGCTCGGCCTGGCATCGATCGTGGGCCAGCTGGCGGCGTCACTCGTGCTCGACGCGCTGTGGCCTGCTCCCGCCGGGCCCAGCGTCGGCGCCTCGCTGGCGATGGTCGCCGTCGCGCTCGCGTCGGTCGCGGTCGCGGCGGTGCCCTGGCGTCGACGCGCCAGGTGACACCGTCACATCGCCGCGGTCTTGCGCTGCGGCATCCGGCTGACGAACGCTGCCGCGTCGATGACCTTGTCACGTGACTCGCGCGAGCGCTCCGGCTTGCCGCCGACGTAGAGCCAGCCCAGCAGCTGCTCGTTCTTCTTCAGCCCGTGCGCCTTCGCGACGGCCTTGGCGCGCGTGTAGTGGCCGCTGCGCCAGATGACGCCCCAGCCCGCTTCGTCCAGCAGCAGACTGAGAGCGTGCGCGACGCCGGATGCCACCGCCTCCTGCTCCCAGCGGGGGACCTTCTCGCTCTTGCGGTAGCTGGCGACCACGGCCACCAGCAGCGGCGCGCGCAGCGGCTTGGACGACGCGCCCTTCTCACCCTCGGCCTTGTTGATCGCCCGGCCCAGCGTCTCCCGGTCGTCGCCGCGCAGTTCGATCAGCCGCCACGGCTTCAGTTCGGAGTGGTCGGCCACGCGACCGGCGGCGGCGACGAGTTCGAGCAGCTCATCGTGGGTGGGCGCGTCGTCGGTCACCTTCGACACGGACCGACGACGGCGCATCGCCTCGAGTGCGCTCACCCCTGGTCTTCCGGGGTCTCCTGCGGGCTGAACTGCAGCGCGACGGAGTTCATGCAGTACCGGTCGCCAGTGGGCGTGCCGAAACCGTCGGGGAACACGTGCCCCAGGTGGGAGCCGCAGCTCGCGCAGCGCACCTCTGTGCGCACCATGCCGTGGGCGTTGTCCTCGACCAGTTCGACCGCCTCGGGCCGCACCGACTCGTAGAAGCTCGGCCACCCGCAGTGGGAGTCGAACTTCGTGCCGCTCTGGAACAGCTCCGCCCCGCAGGCGGCGCAGGCGTACAGGCCCGCGCGGCTTTCATCGAGCAGTTCACCCGTCCACGGGCGCTCGGTCGCAGCTTCCCGCAGCACTGCGTACTGCTCGGGGGCGAGCTCTTCGCGCCACTGGTCGTCGTTCTTGCTCACTGCGTAAGTCATTTGTCGCTCCTTCTCCCCTCCATTCAACCCGACCAGGCGGCGGTGTGTTCCGATCGGGCACAATCGGGAGGTGAGTTCAGAGCCGGATGCCGCCGCCGCCGTCCGCGACCGTTACGCCCGCTTCGCTCGCGACGAGGCGCCCGGCCGGTCCGAGCTGTACCGGGAGTGGGCCGCCGGAATCGCCGCCGAACCAGGCACGCAGGAGCTGCTGGCCCGCATCCCCGCGACGCACCGTCAGCCCCCGCTCGTGTTCGCCGTGACCCGGCTGCTGGGCGCACCCGAATCCGGCTACCCGGACTGGGCGACCTGGCTGCACGCGCACGCCGACGATGTCATCGCGGAGTGCGGGCGGCGCAGCCTGCAGACCAACGAACCGCTGCGCTGCGCCGTGCTGCTCCCGGCCCTCGCGCTGATCCCCGGCCCCATCGCCCTGCTCGAAGTGGGCGCGAGCGCCGGGCTGTGTCTGTACCCCGACCGCTACGGCTACCGCTACCGCCGCCCCGACGGCACGGTGGCGGCCCTCGACCCCATCGCCGGTGCGTCGCCGGTGACGCTGGAGTGCGAGCTGCGCGGGGAGCGGATGCCGCCGCTGGCGCTTCCCGACGTGGTGTGGCGGGCCGGCATCGACCTGGCCCCGCTGGATCCGGGCGACCCGCAGACCGAGGCATGGCTGACCGGTCTGGTGTGGCCGGGGGAGGCGGGGCGCGCCGCGCGCGTGCGCGATGCCCTCGCCCTCGCGGCATCCGACCCGCCGATGCTGGTCGCCGGGGACGCCGCCGACACGATCGCCCGCGTCGCGGCCCTGGCCCCGCCGGAGACGACCCTCGTCGTCACGACCCCCGGCGTGCTCGCCCACATTCCGTGGGCTCGTCGCCAGGCGGCCATCGCGGCCGCTCGGGCGGCGGGACGCTGGGTCACGATCGACGCGCCCGGGCTGCACGACGGATGGACGCGGCCGATCGACCTGGATGCCTGGCCGGGCGGCTTCGCCGTCGCCCTCGACGGCGAGGTGCTCGCCGCGGCCGACCCGCTCGGCGGCTGGCTGGAGTGGCGCGCCGAGGAAGCAACGCTCCCGCGTTAGCGTGGATGCGTGCCCCTTACTCCTCGCGATCGCGCGATCCTCGACTTCGAGTCGGGCTGGTCCCGGCACGGGCCGGTGAAGGAGGAGGCGATCCACGCCCACCTCGGCCTGTCGCCGGCGCGGTACTACCAGCTGCTGGGGCGGCTCATCGACACCCCGGAAGCGCTCGAGTACGACCCGATGATGGTGGCGCGATTGCGCCGCATCCGCGACGCCCGGGAGCAGGCCCGTCGCGCCCGCGTCGCGATGAGCCCTCGAGTGGCCAGGTAGCATTCCAAGGTGCCGAGACCGACCTACCCGAAGGATCGCTTCGACCAGCTGCCGCCGTCGAGCGGCCGCGTCGGCGCGCACCGGGCCGAGAATCCCCACATGCGCGGCTGGGTCGTGCTGCTGTGGGCCGCCGTCGCGACGGTGGTGCTCGTGGCCGTCGGAATCTTCGGCACCCTCGTGTTCACGGGCCGCGTGACGCTGTTTCCCACGGCCGAGCCGACGGTGGCGCCGGCGCCGGTGGTGACCCCGGTCCTGGATACGACCTACGACGTGCTGGTGCTCAACGCCACGCCCGAGGCGGGGCTGGCCAGCCGCACCCGCGATGAGATCATCGCCGCCGGGTGGCCGGCGGACCTGGTGCTGGCCGGCGACGCCGGGTCGGAGGACTTCGCCACCACCACGGTGTACTACCCGTTCCCCGCCGACGAGGCCGCCGCCCTCGCGCTGGCCGAGGTGATCGGCGGCGCCGACGTCGCCCAGAGCGTGGTGTACCAGCCGCTCGACAACGCCGAAGCCCGCCAGCTCGCCGTCGTGCTGGGTCTGGACCGCACCGCTGCCGGAACGCCGACACCGGCATCCTGAGCCCCCTCACGCGGCCGATCCGGGGCCGTGTGTTACGCGCGTGTGAAAACTTCGATGCACGCGCGTCAACAGTTGCCGATTCGGCGAATCGCCGCCTGAACTGCTGGTTACGCTGACGACGTCCCACTGCAACAGGAGATTCGCATGGCCAACGGCACCGTCAAATGGTTCAACGCTGAGAAGGGCTTCGGTTTCATCACCGGCGCCGACGGGCAGGACGTGTTCGTCCATTACTCGAACGTCGAGATGGATGGATTCCGCGTGCTGGAAGAGGGCCAGCAGGTCGAGTTCACCGTCGGGTCGGGGCAGAAGGGCCCGCAGGCCGAAGCAGTGCGCGTCCTCTGACGCCCCCTCCTGTTGGTGTGTCGGTGTGTGTCGACGCGCCCGTCGTGGCTTGCACTCGCCTGGGGTGAGTGCCAGAATGGCTTAGCACTCACTCCTGTTGAGTGCTAAAAGACATTCCTACGTCCGGGAGGGACGACACACACATGGCAAAGATCATCGCTTTCGACGAAGAGGCTCGTCGTGGCCTCGAGCGCGGCCTGAACATTCTGGCTGACGCCGTCAAGGTGACGCTCGGCCCGCGCGGTCGCAACGTCGTGCTCGAAAAGAAGTGGGGCGCTCCCACGATCACCAACGATGGCGTCTCGATCGCCAAGGAGATCGAACTCGACGACCCGTACGAGAAGATCGGCGCAGAGCTCGTCAAGGAGGTCGCCAAGAAGACTGACGACGTCGCGGGCGACGGCACCACCACCGCCACCGTTCTCGCCCAGGCACTGGTCCGCGAGGGCCTGCGTAACGTCGCCGCCGGCGCCGACCCGATCTCGCTCAAGCGCGGCATCGAGAAGGCCGTCGAGGCCATCACGGCCGAGCTGCTCGCATCCGCCAAGGAGGTCGAGTCCAAGGAGCAGATCGCTGCCACCGCGTCGATCTCGGCCGCTGACGCATCGATCGGCGCGCTCATCGCCGAGGCGATCGACAAGGTCGGCAAGGAAGGTGTCGTCACCGTTGAGGAGTCGAACACCTTCGGCACCGAGCTCGAGCTCACCGAGGGTATGCGTTTCGACAAGGGTTACATCAACCCCTACTTCGTCACCGACGCCGAGCGCCAGGAAGCCGTCTTCGAGGACGCCTACATCCTGATCGCGAACCAGAAGATCTCGAACATCAAGGACCTTCTGCCGATCGTCGACAAGGTGATCCAGGAGGGCAAGGAACTCGTCATCATCGCTGAGGATGTCGAGGGCGAGGCTCTGGCCACGCTGGTGCTCAACAAGATCCGCGGCATCTTCAAGTCGGCTGCCGTCAAGGCTCCCGGCTTCGGCGACCGTCGCAAGGCCCAGCTGCAGGACATCGCGATCCTCACCGGCGGCCAGGTCATCACCGAAGAGGTGGGCCTCAAGCTCGAGAACGCCACGACCGACCTGCTCGGCCGTGCGCGCAAGGTCATCATCACCAAGGACGAGACCACCATCGTCGAAGGTGCCGGCGACTCGGCTCAGATCGAGGGTCGCGTGACCCAGATCCGCCGCGAGATCGAGAACACCGACAGCGACTACGACCGCGAGAAGCTCCAGGAGCGTCTGGCCAAGCTGGCCGGTGGCGTCGCCGTCATCAAGGCCGGCGCGGCCACCGAGGTCGAGCTCAAGGAGCGCAAGCACCGCATCGAGGACGCCGTGCGCAACGCGAAGGCAGCCGTCGAAGAGGGTGTCGTCGCCGGTGGCGGTGTCGCCCTCATCCAGGCCGGCAAGAAGGCGCTCGACGCCCTCGAGCTGACCGGTGACGAGGCTACCGGCGCGAACATCGTGCGCGTCGCGATCCAGGCTCCGCTGAAGCAGATCGCTCTGAACGCAGGCATGGAGCCCGGTGTTGTCGCCAACAAGGTGGCAGGTCTTCCCCTGGGTCACGGCCTCAACGCCGCGACCGGCGAGTACGGTGACCTGTTCGCACAGGGCATCATCGACCCCGCCAAGGTGACCCGCTCGGCGCTGCAGAACGCCGCATCCATTGCCGGCCTGTTCCTGACGACCGAGGTCGTCGTCGCCGAGAAGCCCGAGAAGTCGGCCGCTCCGGCCGGTGACCCGTCGGGTGGCATGGATTTCTGATCTGATCAGAGTCTGACGTAAACGAAGGGCCCCTCCCATGTGGAGGGGCCCTTCGTCGTACGTGCGGGCTACCGGAACAGGCCCGCCGTCGTGGCCTCGGTCTGCGCGTACTGCTGACCGGCGGTCGCCAGCGCCGTGCTGATGTCGGCGAGGGTCGCCTCCACCTCGCGCTGGGTGGCCCGCCAGCGGTCGATCACGGCTTGAAAGCCCAGGGCGGCAGTCCCGGTCCACGACGACTGCAGCGCGGTGAGCTGGGCGAGCATCGCCGAGGTCTCGCCGGCGAGGCGGTCGGCGGTGCCGCGGACGGCCGCGGTGGCGGTGAGGACGGCGTCGCTGTCGACGGAATAGATCGGCATGGGGTGCTCCTTCCGAGCGGATGCCGCCACGCTACGGCGCCCACGCGCACCGCGGATGCCGCGATCGGCCGAACCGGGGATCCGTCGCGGGGCCCGGGTGCTGGGGAGGAGGCGTCAGGCCTCGGGATCGGTGAGCCGCGGCATCGGCTGCGTGTCGATCTGCAGGTGCTCCGCCGCGTCGCGGGTGCGGGCGAGGGGGAACGCCACGCGGAACGTCGCACCGCCGCCGGGGGTGTCGCCGACCTCGATCGAGCCGTGCAGGGCCTCGACGATGGCCGCGACGATCGACAGGCCGAGTCCGGAGCCGCCGGTCTCGCGTGTGCGCGACGTGTCGGCACGCCAGAACCGCTGGAAGATCTTGTCGCGGATCTGCGGGGGTACGCCCTCACCGTGGTCGCTCACGGCGATCCACCCCATGCCGGCCTGGCGATCAATGCCGACGGTGAGCTCGATGGGGGAGTCCTCGGGGCTGTACCGGCGGGCGTTGCCCAGCAGGTTCGTCACCACCTGCCGGATGCGGTTCTCATCGCCCAGTACGATCGGGGCCAGCACAGCGCCGGCCAGCGGCACGGTGGTCACCGGCTCCGTAGCGGCATCCTGCTCGTGGTTGGGGTGCCGCGGCTTGCGGCGCAGCAGCGACAGCGTCGCGCCGGCCAGTCCGGTGCCCGGAGCGGTCGCGCCGCGCCGGCGATGCGGGTGTGGCTGGTCGTGCTCGGTGACGGATGCCGGACGAGGAATGGTCCCGGTGGCGGCGGTGGTGTCTAGCACGGTCACGGTGCGAAGCGGCGATGCTGCGCGGGCGTCCAGCGCGGCGTCGCGGGCGATGGGGCGCAGGTCGATGGGCGCGAACGCGAGGTCGCGGCGCTCGTCGAGTCGGGCCAGGGCCAGCAGGTCCTCGACCAGCACCCCCATCCGGATCGCTTCCTTCTCGATGCGGTCCATCGACTGGGCGACCTGCTCCTCGCCCGAGATCGCGCCCATGCGGTACAGCTCCGCGTAGCCGCGCACCGTGACCAGCGGGGTGCGCAGCTCGTGGCTGGCGTCCCCGATGAACCGGCGCATCTGGTTCACGGTGGCATCGCGTTCGGACAGTGCGGCATCGATGCGGCCCAGCATCGCGTTGATCGCCGTCTTCAATCGCCCGACCTCGGTGGTGGCCGGTTCGATGTCGGTCATGCGCAGGCTGAAGTCTCCCGCCGCGATCGCATCCGCTGTCGCCTCCACCTGCCCGAGGCTGCGGAACGTGAGGGTGACGATCCATCGCACCAGGAAGGCGCTCGCTATCACCGTGATCAGCGCGAGGAAGCTGTAGATCCCGAGGAACGACGCGAGGAAGCGTTCGTTGGGCGCCGTGGGCAGGGCCACGAGCTGGGTGTAGAAGGCGCCGGCGGCGGTGTCCTCCACCCCGACGGCGGCGCGGTAGGCGGGGCCGCCTTCGCTGTTGGCGAGGTCGAACACCGTGTTGGGGCCGTAGATCGTGGCGTCGGCCAGCGTGAAGCTCGCCGGAAAGACGGGCTCGGGTGCGCCGTTGCCGCCGCCGCTGGTGAGGAAGGAGCCGTCGGGACCGTAGATGGCCACGAAGTAGGCGGTGGCATCCGAGCGCACCTCGAAGTCGTGGCCGGTCTCGGTGACCGTTCCGGTGAACATGCTGCTGACGGCATCCGTCACGGCCAGCTGCTGCACCTGCGCGTCGAGGTTCGCCGCGAGCGTGTTGCGCAGGAACGCCAACGTGCCGACGCCGGCCGAGACGAGCCCGATGGCCAGCACCGCGACGGTGACCCCGGTGACCTTGGCACGCAGGCTGACGCTGCGCCACCAACTGGTCAGCGCATCGTTCTTACCCGCGTGGGCTGCTATCGCCACCGGCTCACGCGGACTTGCCGGCCTTGAGCATGTAGCCGAAACCGCGCTTGGTCTGGATCAGGGGTTCGGAGGAGTGCGGGTCGATCTTGCGGCGGAGGTAGGAGATGTAGCTCTCCACGATTCCGGCATCCCCGTTGAAGTCGTACTCCCACACGTGGTCGAGGATCTGCGCCTTGCTGAGCACCCGGTTGGGGTTGAGCATGAGGTAGCGCAGCAGCTTGAACTCGGTGGGGGACAGGTCGATCGACACGTCGCCGACGAGCACGTCGTGGGTGTCCTGGTCCATCGTCAGTTCGCCGGCGCGGATGATCGACTCCTCGTCGGCCTGCATCGTGCGGCGCAGGATCGCCTGGATGCGGGCGACGATCTCGTCGAGGCTGAAGGGCTTGGTGACGTAGTCGTCGCCGCCGGCGTTGAGGCCGGTGATCTTGTCCTCGGTCTCGTCCTTCGCGGTGAGGAACAGGATCGGGGCGGTGTAGCCGGCGCCGCGGAGCCGCTTGGTGACGCTGAACCCATTCATGTCGGGCAGCATGACATCCAGCACGATCAGGTCGGGCTCTTCTTCGAGGACGGCCGAGATGGTCTGGGCGCCGTTGGCGACGGCGCGCACCTGGAAACCGGCGAAACGCAGGCTCGTGATCAGCAGGTCGCGGATGTTCGGCTCGTCGTCGACGACAAGAATGCGCGGAGCGGTCATGCCCTCATTATGGCCATCGAACCCACGTGCTGTCTGGACGTCGGCCGGAGCGGCTGGCATCCCGCACCCGTCCGGGTGGTCTACGCGGCCAGCGCGGCATCCACTGCCCGCGCGATCACCGCCTCGACCGGTGCGTCGGGATCGACCGTCATCCGGTGCAGCAGCGCTCCCTCCGCCGTAGCCATGAGGAACCTCGTCTGCCGTTCGGCGGCCTCACCGCCCAGGTCTCGCAGGATCCCGCGTATCCAGGCCTCGAACACCGCGCGCTGCTCGAGGAGTGGCTGCGCGGCCTCGGCGTCCGCCTCGAGGAACAACGCGTACCGCGCTCGGGTGCGCAGTATCTGAGGGCCCGATTGCACCTCGATCATGCGGGTGAACCCGGCGACGAGATCATCCCGCGTACGGATGCTGGGCAGACCGGCGTCGGCGCGCTCCTCGGCGGCGATCCACTCGATGACCCCGGTGACGAGCGCTGCGCGGGTGCGGAAGTGGTTCGACGTCGACCCCGGCGGCAGTGCTGCCGCGGCATCCACCCGTCCGTGCGTGAGGGCGCGGATCCCCTCACCGCCGACGAGCTCGACGGCGGCGTGCAGGGCACGGAGTCGGGTGCTGCTCACGCTGCGAGGGTACTACGACGTTTCTAGTGACAGGGCACTATGAACGTAGTATTCTGCGTGCGAACAGTGCGGTTCCGCCCGTCGCGGGACCGTCGTGAGAGGAGTCGAGCCATGGATGCGTCGCACGCGGGCGGGCCGTCGGCCGGAACGGTGGCGTGGGTGCCGCCGCTGCCGCAGGCTGCGGGGTTCGAGCACGTCGTCATCGAGACACCGGGGCTGCGAAGCCATGTCGCCCTCGTCGGTGAGGGGCCGCCGGTGCTGCTGCTGCACGGTTTCCCGCAGCACTGGTGGCAGTGGCGGGAGGTCGCGCCGGCGATAGCACGGCGGGGCTACCGCGTCATCTGTCCGGACCTGCGCGGTGCGGGCTGGACGTCAGCCGACGACCCGCGCATTCGTCATGAGACCCGCATGCACGACGTCCTCGCGCTGCTGGACGCGCTCGGCGTCGCGCGCGCCGACGTGCTGACCCACGACCTCGGGGCCCTCACGGGTATGCACCTCGCCTACGCCCATCCGGAGCGGGTGCGCACCCTGGTGCAGCTCTCGGTTCCGCCGGGGTTCATGCGGTTCACCCCGAAGATCGTCCCCGCGTTCCGCCATTACCCGTCGCTGATAATGAGCAGCCCCGACCGCTCGCTGCGATGGCTTCTCGCCCCGCCGTACACGGTGCGGCCGATGACCGAAGAGACCCTCGATGGGTACCTGCGCGTCGAGCAGCGGCCCGAGATCCGTGGCATGGGCCGTGCCGTGGTGCTCGGCATGATCACGCCCGAGCTTCCCCGGCTGGTGGGGACCTACTACAAGCGCCGACGGCTGCAGCCGCCCACCCTCGTCGCCTTCGGCCGGCTGGACGACCCGTTCACCGAGCCGACGGTGCGCGGCATGTGCCGCGACCACGAACGCTCCGCCGAACGGTTCGAACTGGCGTTCGTGGACGACGCCGCCCATTTCATCACCGACGACGCGCCGGACGCCGTCGTCGAGCTCGCCGTCGACTGGTTCGGGCGGGGGCCGCAGTCCGCACACCGCTGACGGCGAGGGCGGCGCCGGTGCCGGCGGTCGGCCGCGCGCCGCGGGACTGTTGCCGGGGTGAGGAGATCTGCCGGAATGCGGATGCTGGGGCGGGGAGGGCCCGCATTCCGGCCGATCCCGTCGTTGCGGCGTGGGTGGGCCGGGGCCTCCTGGGCGTGCGGCGGGCCGCGGCACGCACGGCCGCGGCTGGGGGTTACGCGTCGCGCGCGGCGTTGACGGCGGCGGCGGACACCCCTAGCTTCTACGCATAACGCGTCCCGGGACGTGTGTTCGGCAGCATCCAGCGCAAGGAGGCGCATGGTGAAGATTCGTGCCATAACAGTGACCATCTCGGCGATCACGGCCGCACTCGTGCTCGGCGGGTGCACCGCTTCGGACGACAACGGCGATGGGGGCGACGGCGGGACCCTGACCTTCTGGGTGCAGGAGGACCTGCCCGACCGGGTCGCGGCGACGCAGGCGATCGTCGACGATTTCTCGGAGGAGAGCGGCGTCGAGGTGGAACTGGTCTCGGTCGCCGAGGACCAGTTCAGTCAGCTCATCACGTCGGCTGCTGCCGCGGGCGACCTGCCCGACGTCATCGGCGGCATCTCGCTGCCGCAGGTGCGCACGCTCTCGGCCAACGAGCTGATCGACCCCGACGCGGTCGCGAGCGTCATCGACACGCTCGACCCGGCCACCTTCTCCGCGAAGGCCCTCGAGCTGACCGCGGATGGTGACACCCAGCTCGCCGTGCCGAGCGAGTCGTGGACGCAGATGCTGTACTACCGCACCGACCTGTTCGAGGCGGCCGGGCTCGATGCCCCCGACTCCTACGACGCGATCCTCGAAGCAGCCGCGGCGCTGGACAGCGACGAGGTGGCCGGTTTCGTCGGCGCGACCGCCCCCGGCGACGCGTTCACCGAGCAGACTTTCGAGCACATCGCGCTCGGCAACGGCTGCGAGCTGGTCGACTCCGACGGCGAGACGCAGCTGGATTCGGATGCCTGTGTGGCGGCGTTCGACTTCTACGGCGACCTGGTGACCAACTACTCGGTGCCCGGGGCGCAGGATGTGGACACCACGCGCGCGACCTACTTCGCCGGGGATGCGGCGATGTTCATCTGGTCGAGCTTCGTGCTGGACGAGCTGGCCGGGCTGCGCGAGGATGCCAAGCCGTCGTGCCCGGAGTGCGTCGAGGATCCGGCGTTCCTCGCTGCCAACACCGGTGTGGTCACCGCGATCGCCGGTCCCGACGCCGACGCGCCGGCGCAGTTCGGCGAGATCACGTCGTGGACGATCACCGACGGCGCCGAGACCGAGTCGTCGCAGGCGTTCATCGAGTACATGATGACCGACGGCTACGAGCCGTGGATCGCGATCGCCCCGGAGGGCAAGGTGCCGGTGCGCACCGGAACCGCCGACGAGCCCACGCTGTACGCCGACATGTGGAGCACGCTGCCCGCCGGGGTGGACACCAAGGCGCCGCTGTCGGACTTCTATGCCCCCGAGGTGCTCGAAGCCGTCGCCGCCGGACCGGAAGACCTCGCCCGCTGGGGCATAACCCAGGGGCAGGGCACGCTGCTGGGCGCGCTGCAGGGCGAACTGCCCGTCGCCGAGGCTGTCAGCCAGGTCTCCCAGGGGGATGACCCCGCCCAGGCGGCGACCACCGCCGCTGAGGCGGTGCGCGCCGTCGCGGAGTCGATCCAGTGACCCAGGTGGCCGGCGGGCCGGGCCTGGTCGGCGCGGCCCCCGGTCCACCGGAGGCACCCGCGCCCGCGCGACGCGGCCGTCGGACGCGCCGGGGTGCGGAGGAGAACCGCGCCGGGCTGCTGCTGATCTCCCCGACCCTCATCATCGTGCTGGTCGCGGTGGTGCTGCCGATCCTGTGGGCCATTGCGCTGGCGTTCCAGGACGTGCGCCTGATCAACATCCGCGGCACCGGGTTCTTCGGCGAGTACACCCTGGAGAACTTCGTCAACGTCCTCACCTCGCCCGGGTTCCTGCAGGCGCTGTGGACGACGGTGGTGTATTCCGTCTGCGGCACGGCACTGGCGATCGGCATCGGGCTCATCGCCGCGCTCGCACTGCGCGCCCCGTTCCGCGGGCGGGGCCTCATCCGCG
This sequence comes from Microbacterium sp. zg-YB36, assembly GCF_024623575.2. Classification (NCBI taxonomy): domain Bacteria; kingdom Bacillati; phylum Actinomycetota; class Actinomycetes; order Micrococcales; family Microbacteriaceae; genus Microbacterium; species Microbacterium sp. zg-YB36. Next base: position 1,095,374 of record NZ_JANJFD020000001.1, on the reverse strand, counting down.
CCTCGCTGCTGCTGCCGTACGTCGCACCGGTCGTGGCGGCCACCTTCGTCTGGTCGACCGCGCTGAACGCGCAATACGGCATCGTGAACTGGTTCGGCACCACCGTGCTCGGGTGGGAGGAGCCGGTGGCGTTCCTGTCCGACCGCGCCCTGCCGGTGTCGATCTTCGGGTGGGAGGTGGAGCTGCCCATCGCGCTGATCACCGTCATCTGCTTCGAGGGGTGGCGCTCCTTCCCCTTCGCGTTCCTCTTCCTCACCGCACGCCTGCAGGCCGTGCCCGCCGTGCTCGAGGAGGCCGCCCGCATCGACGGGGCCACCCCCACTCAGCGCTTCCGGCACATCCTGCTGCCGCAGCTGCTGCCCACCATCGCGGTGCTCAGCGTGCTGCGGTTCATCTGGACCTTCAACAACTTCGACGACATCTACCTGCTCACCGGCGGCGGCGCGGGCACGGAGGTCGTGTCGGTGCGGGTGTTCGACTACCTCACCGCGCGCGGCGATATCGGCGCCGCGGCGGCGCAGGCACTCGTGCTCGCCGGCATCCTGGCGCTACTGGTCTGGGCGTACCTGAAACTGTTCGGCCGGCAGGAGGAACAGGCATGACCACCGCCGTCGGCAAGCCGCCCGCCGCCACGCAGGCCCACGCACGGGGCGTCGGCCGCGACCGGTTCGAGATCGCCCTCTTCGGCATCCTGCGCCCGGTCGTCATCGTCCTCCTGCTGCTGGCCGCCGTGGTGCCGTTCTACTACATGGTGCTGCTGAGCTTCCGGTCGCTCGACTCGCTGCTGCAGAACCCCGGCGCGCTGTGGATCTCGATCGACGAGCTCAACCTGGCCAGCTACATCGAGGTGCTGGCGCCGGTGTCCGAGGGTGGCCAGGGGTTCGTCGTCTTCATGCGCAACTCGCTGCTGGTGGCGCTCGGCACCGTCGCGGTGACACTGCTGGTGGCGATCCCCGGGGCGTATGCCATCAGCCGGCTGAACTTCTTCGGCCGCCGCCAGGTGTCGGGACTGTTCCTGGCGGTGTACTTCTTCCCCAGCATCCTGCTCGCCGTTCCGCTGTTCGTGTTCTTCACGCAGATCGGGCTGCGCGGGTCGCTCTTCGGGCTGCTGATCGTCTACGTCTCGCAGGTGGTCGCCGTGTCGATCTACACGCTGCGCAACTACTTCGCCACGATCCCGGTGTCGCTCGAGGAGGCCGCCGCGATCGACGGATGCAACCGCCTGCAGACCATGCGCCGCATCAGCCTGCCGCTGGCGATGCCGGCGATCGTCTCCAACGGCCTGTTCATCTTCATGATCGCGTGGAACGAGTTCCTGTTCGCGTTGCTGTTCCTGGTGGAAAAGCGCGACTCGTGGACGGTGTCGCTCGGGCTGTCGCAGCTGTCGGGCAGCATCGAGGTGCCCACGACCGTGCTGATGGCGGGGTCGGTCATCCTGACGCTGCCGATCATCGTGCTGTTCTTCGCGTCGGAGCGCCTGCTCGTCGGCGGCCTCACCGCCGGCGCCGAGAAGGGCTAGCGCGGGAGCGCGCGGATGACCGACGTGGATGCCGCGGCGTTGCGCGACCGGCTCGCGCCGCTGGTGACGCAGCTCTATGCTTCCGACGGCCCGGAGGTGCTGGCGGGCCTGCTCTCCCTCGTTGAGCGGTGGACGCCCGCCCTGCGCGGCGCGGGGCGCCCCCGGCCAGACCAGGGGAGCGCCTACCTCATCACCTACGGGGATGCGTTCCGTCGGGAGGGTCAGGCGCCGCTGCACACGCTGGCCGAGGTGCTGCGCGAGCACGTGGGCGACGCCGTCACCGACGTGCACCTGCTGCCGATCTACCCCTGGACCTCCGACGACGGGTTCGGGGTCGTCGACCACCGGCAGGTGAATCCCGACCTCGGGTCGTGGGACGACGTCGCCGACCTGCGCACCGACCACGCGTTGGCGCTGGACTTCGTTGCCAACCACGTCTCGTCCGCGAGCGCGTGGTTCCGGGGGTGGCTCGCCGGCGACCCGCGATACGCCGGGTACTTCCTCGACCCCGGCGCCGACTTCGATGTCTCCCGGGTGGTTCGGCCCCGCACGACTCCACTCGTCCACGAGTATCCGCTACCCGACGGCACCACCGCGCGTGCCTGGACGACCTTCGGGCCCGACCAGGTCGACGTCGACCCGCGCACCCCGGCGGTGCTGCTGGAGCTGACCGACGTGCTGCTCGGGTACCTCGCGCGCGGGGCGACGACGGTGCGGCTGGACGCCATCGGGTTTCTGTGGAAGGAACCCGGCACCACCTGCATCCACCTGCCGCAGACGCATGCCGTCGTCCGCATCTGGCGTGCGCTCGTGGATGCGCTGGCCCCGGGCATCCTGCTGCTGACCGAGACGAACGTGCCGCACGCCGACAACGTGCGCTACTTCGGTGACGGGTCCGACGAGGCGCACATGGTCTACCAGTTCGCGCTGCCGCCGCTCGTGCTGCACGCGTTCGTCACCGGGCGCGCCACGGTGCTGACGGAGTGGGCGAGCGGCATCGGGCCGGTCAGCGACAGCGCCACGTGGTTCAACTTTCTCGCGAGCCACGACGGCATCGGGCTGCGGCCGACGGAGGGGCTGCTCACCGACGACGACCGCGCGCTGCTCGTGGAGCGCACTCTCGCCCGCGGCGGCCAGGTGTCGCTGGCGTGGCGCCCCGACGGCACGAGCGGCGTGTACGAACTGAACACGAACTACCTCGACGCGCTCGTGTCGCCGGATTCCGCCGACCCCGACGGTGACGCCGTGGCGCGCGGACTCGCGGCCCACGCGATCCTGCTGTCGGTGGTGGGCGTGCCCGCGATCTACTACCACTCGCTGCTGGGCTCGGGGCAGGACCGCGCGGGAATGGAACAGTCCGGCATCCCGCGCCGCATCAACCGTGAGGTGCTGGATGCCGATCGGTTGCGGGCCGAGGTGAGCTCGTCGCCGCGACGGGCGGGGATGCTTCAGGGGCTCCGCGGGCTGCTCGCGGCCCGTCGAGGGCTGCCGGGGCTGTCACCCTTCGCCGCGCAGCGCGTGGAGCGGCTGGACGAGCGGGTGGTGGTGATCCGCCGCGCCGCGGGGACGCCCGACGAGGTCGTGGCCGTGACCAACGTCAGCGGCGACCACCTGGAATTGCCGGCGCTGTCCGGCACGGATGTGCTCACCGGCATCCACCACCACGGCGTGCGGCTGGGGCCGCACGGGTATGCGTGGCTCGTCGGCACCCGGGGCACGTCGGGGTCGGGTTTGCCGGAGTGAGGGGATCTGCCGGGATGCGGATGCCTGGGCGCTGAGGGCCCGCATTCGGGCGGATCCCCGCATTTCGGCACAGGGCGGGTGCGGGGCGGCGGGTGGTTGCGGGCGCGGCCGCGGGCCGGGTGCGCGGCGCCCCCGCGGCGGAATTCAGGCTGAGCGGCGGGAAACCGGCAATTTCGGGGCCGAATCTGCTCGACAGCCTGAATTCCGCCGCCGGGACGCGCGCGCCTCAGGCCGCGGCGACCTGGTCCGCGTCGAGGATCGTGTACGAGTAGCCCTGCTCGGCGAGGAACCGCTGCCGGTTCTGTGCGAAGTCCTGGTCGACGGTGTCGCGCGCGATCAGGGTGTAGAAGCTCGCGGTGTGACCGTTGGTCTTGGGACGCAGCAGGCGCCCGAGGCGCTGGGCCTCCTCCTGACGGGAGCCGAACGACCCCGACACCTGGATGGCGACGGATGCCTCGGGCAGGTCGATCGAGAAGTTCGCGACCTTCGAGACCACCAGCACCGGCACCTCGCCGACCCGGAACTGCTGGTACAGTCGCTCGCGCTCATCCACGGGCACGGCTCCGGTGATCTTGGGCGCGTCCAGCGCCTCGGCCAGCTCATCGATCTGGTCGAGGTACTGGCCGATCACCAGGATCTGCTCGCCCTCGTGGCGCGCGACCAGGTCACGTACGACGTCGATCTTCACCGGCGCGGTGGCCGCGAGCCGGTAACGGTCCTCGTCGGCGGATGCCGCGTACTCGAGCCGCTCGTCGACGGGAAGGTCCACGCGCACTTCGTAGCAGATCGCGGGGGAGATGAAGCCCTGCGCCTCGATCTCCTTCCACGGGGCGTCGAACCGCTTCGGCCCGATCAGGCTGAACACGTCGCCCTCGCGGCCGTCCTCGCGCACGAGCGTCGCGGTGAGTCCGAGCCGGCGCCGGGCCTGCAGGTCGGCGGTCAGCTTGAACACCGGGGCGGGCAGCAGATGCACCTCGTCGTAGATGATCAGGCCCCAGTCCAGCGCGTCCAGCAGCGACAGGTGCGCGTACTGGCCGGCGCGCTTGGCGGTGAGGATCTGGTAGGTCGCGATCGTGACCGGCTTGATCTCCTTGACCTGGCCGGAGTACTCGCCGATCTCCTCCGCGGTGAGGCTGGTGCGCTTGAGCAGCTCATCGCGCCACTGCCGGGCGCTCACGGTGTTGGTCACCAGGATCAGCGTCGTGGTCTTGGTCTCGGCCATCGCTCCGGCCCCGACGAGCGTCTTGCCGGCACCACAGGGGAGCACCACGACTCCGGAACCGCCCTCGTGGAAGGTGTCCACCGCGGTGCGCTGGTAGGGCCGCAGCGTCCAGCCGTCTTCGGCGAGGTCGATCGGGTGGGGAGTCCCGGGCGTGTACCCGGCGTGGTCTTCGGCGGGCCAGCCGATCTTCAGCAGCTCCTGCTTGATGTGACCGCGCGCCCAGGCGTCCACCACGAACGTGTCCGGAGCGGGGTGGCCGATCAGCAGCGGGTTGATGCGCTTGTTGCGCGAGACTTCCGACAGCACCGCGGCATCCGTCGAGCGCAGCACCAGCACGCCCTCGCCGTGACCCTCGACGTCGGCGCGCTCGATCACGAGGCGCCCGTAGCGGTTCACGGTCTCGCGCAGGTCCAGCGACACCGAAGCCGGCACCGGGAAGCGCGACCAGCGCTCCAGCGTGCCGAGCATGTCGTCGGCGTCGTGGCCGGCGGCTCGGGCGTTCCACAGCCCCAGCCGCGTGATGCGGTACGTGTGGATGTGCTCGGGGGCGCGCTCGAGCTCGGCGAAGATCGCGAGCTCGTGGCGCGCGGTTTCGGCATCCGGGTGGGCTACTTCCAGCAGCACCGTCCGGTCGCTCTGCACGATGAGGGGGCCGTCAGCCATAACGAGCAAGTCTAGTCGGCGCCGCGGCGGGTGCGGTCGATCCGCGCAGGCATCCGTTACTGTCACGTCGTGCACAGTTCCGACATCCGCGGTGTCCAGTTCCCCAGGCTCAAGACTGTGCTCGGCCTGTTCGGCCCCGCCGGCTACGCCACCGGGGACGTCGACGAGTTCCTGAAGCAGTGCGCCGAGGCCCTCAAAGCGCGGGAGAGCGGCGGCTGGACGCGACTGCGCGGCGAAGACATCGTGGTGAAGCAGTTCGATTACACGCGGCGCGGCGGACCCTACGATTCGGATGCCGTCGACCAATTCCTCGACCGGGTCGTCGTGGCACTGGGCGAGTACGAACAACCCGCGGGCTGAAACCGCGGACTCAGACCGGGTGCACCGATTCGATGCTCGCCACCGGCAGCGTGCGCTCCACATCGGCGGCGCGATCGCGTCCGCGCAGGCGCCCACCCCCGAGGCCGCTGGCCTCGAGTGTGAAGTCGCGGGTCGAGCCGTCGGGCAGGCGCACGGTGACCACGATCAGCGACTTCGCCCGCACGGCCTGTTCGAGCTCGCGGCCGAGCCACGCGGCATCCGCGTCGGCGTCGTGCGCGGCGCGCAGCCGCGCCAGCAGCCCGTCATAGGCGCGCACGGTCGCCTCGGCCGGGTCGGCGGCCAGGCGGTGGCGCATCACGGTGCGGGTGTGGCCGGACGCGTCCTGCATCCCGACGGGGTAGCGGGCGTCGGCGAGCATCCAGAACACGGTGTCGGCGCTCGAGCGTGACGCGAGGCCCTGCGGGTGGCGGACGAACCCGAGCGGGCGCAGCGCCTGGTCGACGGCGAGCGTGTCGAGCACCCGGGGGTCCTCGCTGGAGACCAGGGTGGATCCGGATGCCGGGTCGTCGACGACCCGGATCAGGCCGTGCCGGGCCGCGGTGCGCTCGATCTCATAGGCCAGCGGCTGCGGCAGGCCGGTCAGCGACAGGTCGGTGAGGAACTCGCGCAGCGACTCGGCGGTCTCGCCGCCGGTGATGGCGGCGCCGATCGAATCGGGCGTGAACCGATAGCTGGATGCCTGCGCGCGCGACTCCCGGATCGCCATGGTGCGCAGGCGCATGTCCAGGTGCGGGGCCAGCGGCCCAGGCGCGATCGCGGTGAGGTCGTTCTGCAGGAAGACGCGGTCCACCTCGGAGGGCAGCAGCGCCCGCAGTTCGTCCAGGTCGGTCTCGTCGCCGGCGGCCAGTCCCTTCGCCCACGGCGCGCTGGTGCCGTCGGCGCCGATGAGGGCCCAGCGGTGCATCAGGGCGCGCCACCGCTCCGCGCGCGGCGGCCACGACGGGTCGAACGGGTAGGCCGCGGGCCACTCGGCGGGGTCGGTCCAGCCGCCGTCGGCGGTGCGCAGCGCCGAGGGCAGTGCGTCGCGCAGCCGGCGCGCCACGTCCCCCCAGCGATCGACCGTGCCCGCGCGCAGCCACTCCAGGCCCGCAGACGTGACGAGCCACTCCTTGTCGGTGGGCGCGGTCAGTCCCGTCACCGCCGACAGTGCGACGAGTTCGTCGGCGGTGGCGGCGTCGTCGACGATGCCCGCCTCCAGCAGCCGGCGACGCTCCGTCGCGCCCAGCGCGCCCGAGCCGATGCGCACGAGCGGCGCCCCCAGGGCGAGCTGCAGGATGTCGGCGAGGGTGGCGGCGGCGGTGAAGGCACGCTCGGCCGCGGCGGCATCCGATTCGGACGCGGGGGCCGGTGACGCGGTGGTCGGTGACGCGGGGGTCGGTGACGCGGTGGCCGGGGATGCCGGGGCTGGTTGCGGTGCCGACGGGTGGGCTGCGACGGCCTCGGCGACGGCGCGGTACACCTCGCCGTCGGGGGCGACGAGGGCGCGGGCGATCAGTTCGGACCGGGCCGGTTCGGCCACGGTGCCGTCACCGGCGGCGATGAGGGCTTCGGCCAGCGGCCGAGGAAGTGCGGCGAGGGCACGCGCGAGCGGCGCGGCATCCTGGATCGCTTCGGCGGCGTCGAAGAAGTCGGCCCACGACGCGCTGGGGGAGATGCCCCGCTGGGACAGCAGTGCGCTGAGCGCGGCGTCGTCCTGCGCGGCGAGCCAGGTCGCCAGCGCACGGGAATCAGCCGGGTAGGGCACGTCAGTTCGTCCTATTGGCGCGAGCCCTTCGCACGAAGCTCATGATCACCAGCGCGATCAGCAGGACGAAGGCCAGGGGAGGAGCGAACCAGACGATGCCGCCCACGGTCGGCCACAGGCCGCTGCGCATGTCGCCACCCGCGGCGGAGCCGATCATGATCGCCACGAAGCTGACGATCGACAGCAGCAGCAGACCGAACGACATGAACGCAAGAATGCGGTCGATTCGGCGGATCGGCATGTCTTCGCCGGGGGTGCGTGTGCTCATCGGCTCCAGACTAGTGGGTGGTCGGTGCCGTAGGCTGTTCTGGGGTCCGATCGGCCCCGTTTGGCGTCCTGCACCTGTGCAGGCCCGATGCAACGAGGTTCGCATGCCCACCGGCAAGGTCAGGTTCTACGACGAGGAGAAGGGCTTCGGCTTCATCTCCGCCGATGACGGCCAGGATGTCTTCCTGCACGCCACCGCCCTCCCCGCCGGCACCACCGGGCTCAAGCCCGGCACCCGCCTGGAATTCGGCGTCGCCGACGGCAAACGGGGGCTGCAGGCGCTATCGGTGCGCGTGCTCGAGGCCCCTGTGAGCCTGTCCAAGCGCAGCCGCAAGCCCGCTGACGACATGGCGATCATCGTCGAAGACCTCGTCAAGTTGCTCGACGGCATCGGCGGCGACTTGCGTCACGGCCGGTACCCGAGCGGTCCGCACGCGAAGAAGATCGCAGCAGTGCTGCGCAAGGTAGCTGATGACTTCGAGGCCTGACCCCAGCGACGAACGACTGCTGGCCGCGCACGACCTCGCTCGCGCCGCGCTGCGCGAGGTGACCCCGGAGGCGTCGATCGGCGATGCCGCCGGCTACAAGCTCGAAGACGACGGTGTCGTCTCGCTGCGGTTCAACAACCGGCTCGGGGGCTACCCCGGGTGGTTCTGGACCGTCAGCATCGCCGCCGTCGAAGACTCCGAGCCGACCGTGCTCGAGGTGGAACTGCTCCCCGGCGACGGCGCACTGCTGGCCCCCGAGTGGGTGCCATGGGCGGTTCGTCTGGCCGAGTACCAGGCAGCGCAGGCGGTGCAGGCGGCCGCGGCGGCCGAATCCGGCGAGCTCGCGGCATCCGACGACGAGGACGATGACGACCTGGACGATGAGGAAGACGACGGCGATGACGTCGACGACCTCGACGATCTGGATGCGTCGGACTTCGACGACGACGGTTCGGCGATCCTGCACGGCGGCGACCTGGACGGTGTCGACATCGACGAGCTCGACGAGAGCGCCGTCGACGACGACGAGGATGCCGACATCGACGAGCTCGACGAGCTCGACGAGAGCGCCGTCGACGACGACGAGGATGCCGACGAAGACGATGACGAGTCTTCGGACGACGCGTACGTCCCCGTCGACGACGCCGACCGGGACGAATCGGGCGACTGAACCCGCCGCCCGAGTCCGGTGGCGCGCGACGCTCGGTCGTCGCAACCGACCCCGGAACTCACGGTGGCGGGGACGTTTGCGACGACTGAGCGCACGTGGATGCCGGCGCGGGCCGGCGCGGCTGGTTCGGTGGACGCGAACGACCCCGACGACGGGCTCGGCGGGGGCGTTTGCGACGACTGAGCGCACGCGGATGCCGGCGCGTGCCGGCGCGGAGGGCTCGGTCGTCACGAACGTCCCCGCAACCACGGTGGCGGGGACGTTCGCGACGACCGAAGGCACGTGCCGGTGGGTCAGCCCCGCACGGTGAACCCTGCGCTCAGCAGCGCGGCGTCCCGTGATGAGGGGCCGACCAGCAGCTCGAAGGCGCCGGGCTCGACGATCCGTCGCGCGTCGGCATCCACGATGGTGCACTCGGCGACCGGCAGCTCCAGCTGCACCGTCACCTCGGAGCGCGGTGGCACCTCGACCCGCTGGTAGGCCTTGAGCTCCTTGTCGGTCCAGCTCACCGAGGTCACCACGTCGCGCACGTACACCTGCACGACCTCGTGGGCGGGCCGATCGCCGAGGTTCCGCACCGTCACGCTCGCGCGCACGACGTCGTCAATCCCGAGCTCCCCGAGCTCGGCGTCCTCCACCACGAGGTCGGCGTACTCGACGCGCGTGTACCCCAGCCCCTCACCGAACGCATACGCGGGGCTCTGCGTCAGGTCGGCGTAGCGCGAGCCGTGCTGCCCGCGGATCTGGTTGTAGTACGTCGGCTGCTGGCCGGCGTGACGGGCGAACGAGATCGGCAGCCGGCCGCTGGGCTCGATGAGCCCCAGCAGCAGCTCGGCGACGGCGTGCCCGCCGGCCATGCCGGGGTTCGCCGCCCACACCACGGCGGCGGCGGATTCCACTGCCGCCGGCAGCACGAGCGGCTTGGATGCCAGCAGCACCACCACCATCGGAGTGCCCGTGGCGGCCAGCGCCTCCAGCAACGCGATCTGCCCGCCGATGAGATCCAGCGTGGCGGTGGAGCGGCCCTCGCCGACCAGTTCGATCCGGTCGCCCACGACGGCCACCACGACATCGGCGCGCGAGGCGGCCTCGACCGCCTCGGCGATCAGCTCGGCATCCGGTTCACACGGCACCACGACCTGCGGCCGCGGCTGCCCGTCGGGGAAGAATGCGCCCTCCGGGTCGTCGGCGAGGGTCAGGATGTCCGCACCCTTCGCGTATTCCACGCCCCACGAATCCGGCGCGTGCACGGTCAGACCCTGCAACACCGTCGTGATCATCTCGCGCGGCTGACCGTCGGGCAGCCACCCCGCCTGGCCGGAGTTGCCGGCCCAGTCGCCCAGCTGCGTCTGCGCGTCGTCGGCGAGCGGACCCACGACCGCGATGCGGCGGGCGGGTCCGGATGCCACGGCGCGCCCATCCCCGGAGGACGAGGTCGCGTCGGTCAACGGCAGCAGGCCGTCGTTGCGCAGCAGCACGAGGGAGCAGCGAGCGGTCTCGCGGTTCAGCGCGGTGTGCGCGGCGTTGCCGATCACGTTCGCGATGCGAACGGCATTGGGCAGGCGCGGGTTCTCGAACAGCCCGAACTCGAACTTGAGCTTCAGGATGCGGCTGACCGCCCGGTCGATGTCGGACTCGGTGAGCGTGCCCGCCGCGACCGCGTCCAGCGCGCCCTGGAAGAAACCGGGCGTGGTCATGACCATGTCGTTGCCGGCCTTCACCGCGGCAGCCGCGGCGTGCGCGTGATCGGGCTGCACCTTCTGCTCCCAGACCATGCGCCCGACGTTGTCCCAGTCGGTGATGAGGGTGCCGGTGTAGCCCCACTCGCCGCGCAGCACGTCGTTGAGCAGCCAGTCGTTCACCGTGATCGGCACGCCGTCGATGGACTGGTAGCCGAGCATGAACGTGCGGCATCCTTCCTTCGCCACCCGCTCGAACGGCGGCAGGAACCAGGAGCGGAGCTTGCGGCGCGACAGGTCGGCCTCACTCGCGTCGCGGCCGCCCTGCGTCTCGGAGTACCCGGCGAAGTGCTTGGCCGTCGCGAGGATGGCGGTGTCATCGCTCAGCCCGCCGCCCTGGTAGCCGCGCACCATCGCCGAGGCGAGCTCACCGATGAGGAACGGGTCCTCGCCGAACGTCTCGTTCACGCGGCCCCAACGCAGGTCGCGGGCGATGCACAGCACGGGGGAGAAGGTCCAGTGCACGCCGGTGGCCGCCACCTCGACGGCGGTGGCCCGGGCGACCCGCTCCAGCAGCTGCGGGTCCCACGACGCCGCCATCCCCAGCTGGGTGGGGTAGATGGTGGCGCCGACGAAGAACGAGTGCCCGTGGATGCAGTCCTCGCCCACGATCAGCGGGATGCGCAGGCGAGTGCGCGACACCAGGTCGTGCGCCAGCGCGAGCCGCTCGGGCGAGGCGTGCAGGATCGAGCCGACGTGGCGGCGCAGCACCTGGTCTTCGATGTCGTCGCGCGCGTCGAGCTGCATCATCTGGCCGACCTTCTCCTCGAGCGTCATGCGCGCGAGGAGGTCGGCGATGCGCTCGGCGACCGGCAGGGCCGCGTCGAGATACGCGGCGTCGGAGTTCAGAGGAGTCGTCATGAGGGAACTTCCGTCTTGTCGTGCGGGGAGGTGCGGGATGCGGGGGGCGTGCGGCGCACGGCGGTGACGCCGCTGGTGGGGGCAATGCCCTTCTTGCGCAGCGCGCGGGCACGCTCGCCGGCGGAGCGCAGCCGAGGGTTGACGTACTCGTCGATGCCGAAGTTGATCAGTGACAGCGCCATGCCCAGCATGGCGATGCACAGGCCCGCGGGCACGTACCACCACCAGTAGTCCGGGAACGCGCCGTTCTGCTGCGCCCAGAACAGGATCGTGCCCCAGTTGAGGTTGGTGATGGGGATGATGCCGATGAAGGCGAGGGTCGTCAGACCCAGCACGGCCGCGGTGACGGTGCCGACGAAGCTGGAGGCGATGATCGCCATCAGGTTCGGCAGCATCTCCACCGTGATGATGCGCCACAGCGGCTCGCCGTTGGCGCGTGCGGCGCGCACGAAGTCGCGGTCACGCAGCGACATCGTCTGGGCGCGCAGGACGCGCGCCCCCCACGCCCAGCCGGTGAGGGCCAGCACACCGGCGATGAGGAACAGGCTGGGGTCGTCGTACTGCGACGCGATGATGATCATCAGGGGCAGGCCCGGCAGCACGAGGAACACGTTGGTCAGTGCCGACAGCGATTCGCTGCGCCAGCCGGCGAGCATTCCGGATGCCACACCGACCGCGACGGCGGCTGCGGTGGCGAGGATGCCGGCGAGGAACCCGACCAGCAGCACCCCGCGGGTGCCGTAGACGAGCTGGCTGAAGACGTCCTCACCCATGTGGGTCGTGCCCAGCAAGTGCGCCCACGAGGGGGCCTGCTTCAGCGCGGTGTAGTCCTTGTCCAGCGGGCCATAGGGGGCGATGAGATCGCCGAACACGGCAACCAGGACGAAGATGCCCAGGATGATCAGCCCGGTCAGCGATTTGCGGTTGCGGAACATCGCGAACGATGCACCCATCCGCTGCAGCCCTGAGGGCGGGGTGCGGGCCTCTTCCGGCTCACTTGCCTCGAGGGCAGTCGTGGTGGGGATGGTCATGTCAGGCCTCCATCTGGCGGGCGCGGGGGTCAAGGACCGCGTAGGCGACATCGGCGAGGATGTTCGCGATCAGGACGGCGAGGGTGATGACGAGGAACAGCCCCTGCATGAGCGGGTAGTCCTTCGACGTGGTGGCATCCAGGAGCAGCTTGCCCACTCCGGGATAGCTGAAGACGAGCTCCATGACGAGCGTGCCGCCGACGATGAATCCCAGCGACAGCGCGAAGCTCGACAGCTGCGGGAGCATCGCGTTGCGGGCGGCGTAGCGGGTGACCACGCGGGCGGGGGACAGGCCCTTGGCCTGCGCGACGGTGATGTAGTCCTCATCGAGCACCGTGATCATCATGTTGCGCATGCCGAGCATCCAGCCGCCGAGCGAGGCCAGCACGATCGTCAGTGCCGGCAGGGTGCCGTGGTAGATCACGTCGCCGATGAACTCCAGCGTCAGGCCCGGGTCGGCGCCCTTCGAGTACGCGTGCGAGGCGGGGAACCAACCCAGCGCCGTGGAGAACAGGGCGATGGCGATGAGGCCCATCCAGAAATACGGCACCGAGGAGAAGAAGTTCGCGATCGGGATGGCGGCATCCGATGCGCGTCCGCGGCGCCAGCCGATGATCGCGCCGGCGGAGGTGCCGACGAAGAACGAGATGATCGTCGCAAGACCCACCAGGCCCACCGTCCACGGCAGCGCGGTGGCGATGACGTCGGTCACCGGAGCCAGACCGTGCGAGAACGACCGACCCAGATCGCCGCGCAGCAGCAGCGCCCAGTAGTCGATGTACTGCTCGAGGATGTTCTTGTCGGTGTCGAGGCCGAAGAGGGTGCGCAGGGCATCGGCTGCCTCGGGGCTGATCCTGCCCTGGTTCTTCTGCAGATACGCGGAGATCGGGTCGCCCTTCATCATCCGCGGCAGGAAGAAGTTGATGGTGATCGCAGCCCAGGCGGTGAACGCGTAGAACAGGGTGCGGCGTGCGGCGAACCTCACGACAGGGCTCCTTCTGTGGGTGCGGCGAAGTGCCGGTCGGGGTCGGGGGAGGCGTCGCGAAGCGCCCGGGTGTATTCGTGCTGCGGACGCAGGATCACATCGTCCGCGGTGCCCTCCTCCACGACGCGGCCGTGGTGGAGCACCATGATGCGGTCGCTGAAGTGGCGGGCGGTGGCCAGGTCATGCGTGATGTACAGCACGCCCAGGTTCGACTCCCGCTGCAGTTCGGCGAGCAGGTTCAGCACGCCGAGCCGGATCGACACGTCGAGCATCGAGACCGGCTCGTCGGCGACCAGCAGGGAGGGCCGGGATGCCAGTGCGCGCGCGATCGCGACGCGCTGGCGCTGCCCGCCGGACAGCTCATGCGGGCGGCGCTCGATCGTGCCGTCCGGGTCGAGGCGCACGCGCTCGAGCAGCCGGCGCACCTCGGCTTCGACCTCGTCCCGTGGGACGACGTGGTCCAGCCGCAGCGGCCGTTCCAGGTGGTGGCGCACCGTGTGGTACGGATTCAGCGAGGCGAAGGGGTCCTGGAACACCATGCGCACCTGCTGGCGGTAGCTGCGCAGGGCCCGCCCACCGCGGGGGAGCGGGGCGCCGTCGAGCAGCACGTCGCCGCTGGTGGCGCGCTCGAGCTGCGTGATGATCTTGGCGATCGTGGACTTGCCGCTGCCGCTCTGGCCGACCAGTGCCACGGTCTGCCCCGATCCGAGGCGGAAGCTCACGTCGTCCAGAGCGAGCATGTGCCCGGCGCCGCGCACGCGGTAGCGCTTGGTGACGGAGCGGAATTCGAGGGTGGTCATCGGGGGACCTCCAGAGTGGGGACGCGGTCGCCGCCGCGCACGAAGTCGCCGCGGTCGCCGGTGAGGCTGGGGAAGGCGCCCAGCAGGGTGCGCGTGTACTCGTGCTGCGCGTGGTGATAGAGGTTCTCGGCGGTGTCGAGTTCGACGATGCGGCCCTCGCGCATCACGGCGATGCGGTCGGAGATCTCCAGCAGCAGCGGCAGGTCGTGGGTGATGAAGACGACGGAGAAGCCGAACTCGTGGCGCAGGGCCGAGATCTGGCGCAGGATGTCGCGCTGCACGAGCACGTCCAGGGCCGTCGTCGGCTCGTCCATGATCATCAGCTGGGGGCGGAGCGCGAGGGCCATCGCGATCATGACGCGCTGGCGCATTCCGCCGGAGAGCTCATGAGGGTAGGACTTCAGGCGGTCGCGGCCGACGTCGACGATGTCGAGCAGGTCGCCGCACTCGGCGGTGCGCTGCGCACGGCTCATCTTCGGGCGGTGCGTCGTGAAGACATCGGCCAGTTGGCTGCCGATCGTCATGACGGGGTTCAGGGCGTTCATGGCGCCCTGGAAGACCATGGATGCCTTCGCCCACCGGAACGTGCGCATCTCGCCGTCGGTCAGCTCGCTGATGGCCACCTTCTGGCCGTTGGCATCGTGGAAGACGACGGAGCCGCCGGTGATCACGGCCGGCGGCTTGAGCAGCCGCTGCACGCCGTAGGCGAGGGTGGTCTTGCCGCAGCCGGACTCGCCGGCCAGGCCCAGGATCTCGCCGCGGCGGATCTGGAGGGACACGTCGCGGACGGCCTGAACAGGCGGGTCCACGTCGTAGGTGACGCTGAAGTCGGTGATCTCCAGCAGAACGTCGTCGGTCATGCGTACGGCTTCCGGGGGGCCGGGGGCCATCGGGGCCGAGGGGGATCGGCCCGGATGCCGCGAGGGGGATGGCTCAGCCGGCGGGCTGGAGCTTGGTGAGGATCAGCACCGAGGTGGGCTGGGTCGGGTCGGCGTTGATGTACGGGTCATCTTCACCGGGCCAGCCCACGTAGTTGCGGGTGTTGAACTCGCTGATGAACGGGCGGGTGCCGATCGGCATGGCCGGCACCTCCTCCACGAAGATGCGCTGCATGGTCTCCAGAGCCGTGGTGCGAGCCGCCTCATCGGTCGTGGTGGCGTACGTGTTCAGCGCCTCGGTGGCCTCGGCGTTGTCGAAGCGGCCGAAGTTGTAGTCGGCCGGCTCGCCGAACGGCTTGAGGAAGCGGCCGTCCATCATGTCGCTGTACAGGTCGTACGGCGTCGCGCCCGAGTCGGTCCAGTGCAGGATCGCCTGGAACTCGCCGGCGCTGCGCGCCTCCCACCACGAGTCGGAGTCGGGGGTGTCCACGGCCGCCTCGACGCCCAGCTGGGCGACGGAGTCGGAGATCAGGCTGATGCCGGTGACGTAGTCGTTCCAGCCCTGCGGGACCGACAGCGTGAAGGTGACCTCGGTGCCGTCGGGATCGATCAGCGTCTCGTTCTCCCAGGTGTAGCCGGCCTCTTCGAGCACCGACTTCGCACCGTCGACATCGACCGGGAATTCTTCGCCGGCGTACTCGTCGAGGATGTATTCGTCACCGGCGGGGGTCGGCAGGCCCGTCACGGAAGTCAGCGCCGGAACGCCGTTCTCGCGCGCGATTTCGGCGTGCTGCTCGCGGTCGATCACCATGTTGACGGCGGTGCGGAACGCGACGTCGTCGAAGGGCTTCTCCTGGGTGTTGACGAACATCGTGTCGATGCCCAGACCCGCAGGCGCCCAGTAGACGTTGTCCTCGTCCTTGTCGAGGTATGCCGACTGCACGTTGGGGATGAACGCCTGCGCCCAGTCGACATCGCCGTTGGCGAGCGCCGTGGTCAGTGCCGTGTTGTCCGCGTAGGAGACGTAGTACAGCGTCGGCACGGCCAGTTCGCCGCCCCAGTAGTCATCGCGCGAGGTCAGCTCGACGCTCTGCGTGCTGAAGTTGGACAGCGTGTAGGGACCGGTGCCGACGGGCTCCTCGTTGGCGAACGAGGTCGGGTCTTCGACGTCGGCCCAGATGTGCTCGGGAACGATGAGCTTGTGAACGACCTTGTCCTGCTTGACGAACATCGACGTCGCGAAGCTCACGGTGACCGTGTCGCCGTCGAGGGCGACGTCGGTGATGCCGAGGGCGGCGGTGTCGAGACCGGGGGTGTCCTTGATCAGCGAGAACGTGAAGGCGATGTCGTCGGCGGTGAAGGGCTCACCGTCGTTCCAGGTGACGCCTTCGCGTGCGGTGAATGCGACGGAGGTGTAGTCGGGGGACCAGGTGATCTCAGAGGCCAGCCAGGGCTCGACCTCGGCGCTCGGGTCGACCAGGTTGACCATCCCCAACGGCTCGAAGATCGCGTTGGCGTAGCCGAGGCGCATCGCGGACGAGTCGCCGACCCACGGGTTGTTGCCTTCGGTGGTGATCGGGCCATCCGGCTTGGCGATCGTCAGCGCGGCGCCGGCTTCGGGCTCGGACGAGTCCGAGCTTCCGGCCGAGCATCCGGTGAGTACCAGCGCGGCGGCGACGCCGGCGGCGACCAAAGAGGTCTTGAGCCTCATTGCTTCTCCTTGAGAGTGGGGCCACGGCGCAGCCGTGCCCTCGGGGTGGGGGGCTGCCAGCGATGTCGATACCGAAGCCCGACGGAGAAGAAAACTGCGTCGTGCGTGCCTCGACTTCGAGGGCGAATTCAACTTACCGTCGCGTAAGTAAGTAGTGCAAGTAGACTCTGCCTATGAGCCAGCAACGCCGCCCGGTTCGCTCCAGGCCAGAGACCGCCGCCCGCCGCAACGAGATCCTCGATGCCGCCGTCGAGGTGTTCGGCAGCAAGGGGTCCAGCGGCGGCACGCTGTCCGATGTCGCCGACCGCGTCGGCATGACCCACGCCGGCATCCTGCATCACTTCGGATCCAAGGATCAGCTGCTGCTGGAGATGCTCGCCCACCGCGACAAGACCGACGTGGCCGGACTCGAGGGCGCCCACATCCCCGACGGGGTGGACCTGTTCCGCCACCTCGTGCGCACCGCGATGCGCAACGCGCAGCGCGCCGGCGTCGTGCAGGCATACGTCGTGCTGTCAGCCGAATCGGTGACCGACGACCATCCCGGCCGCGACTACTTCCTCCACCGCTACCGCACGCTGCGCGAAGAGGCGGCCGAGGCCTTCCGTGCCCTCTGTGAGGACCGGGGAGTGGACGCGCCGGACACGATCGCGCAGGCATCCGCCGCCGTGCTGGCCGTCATGGACGGCCTGCAGGTGCAGTGGCTGCTCGATCCCACCGATGTCGACCTGGGACGGGCGACCGAGTTCGGTATCGAGGCGATCGTCGCCGCGGTGCTGGACCCGCCGGAGCCCCTGCTGGACTGACGGGCCGGCGGGCGCCGGCGGGGACGGCCGCCGCGGGTTCGGTCGTCGCAAAGGGCCCCACCGCCGGGCGTTCCGGGGACGTTCATGACGACCGAGGGCTGCCGGGCCCACGGGAGCCGGCCCGGCAACGACCCCGTGACTCCGGCGCGGGTCAGAGGTGGTCGACGACGTAGTCGATGCAGCGGATGAGCTGGCGCACGTCGTCGGGCTCGATCGAGACGAACGTGGCCACGCGCAGCTGGTTGCGGCCGAGCTTGCGGTAGGGCTCGGTGTCGACGATGCCGTTGCCGCGCAGGTTCTTCGCGACCGCCGCGGCATCCACTGCGTCGTCGAAGTCCACCGTCACCACGACGGGGGAGCGGTCGGCGGGATCGGTGACGAACGGGGTCGCGAACGACGAGGCCTCGGCCCAGTCGTACAGCGCCGACGACGACTCGCGGGTGCGGGCGTCGGCCCACTGCAGGCCGCCGTTGCCGATGATCCAGTCCAGCTGGTTGTCGAGCAGGTACAGGGTCGTCAGGGCCGGGGTGTTGAGCGTCTGGTTCAGGCGGGAGTTGTCCAGCGCGTTCTTGAGGCTGAGGAACTCGGGGATGTAGCGCCCGGATGCCGCGATGCGCTCGATGCGCTCGATGGCTGCGGGGGAGACCACCGCGAACCACAGGCCGCCGTCGGAGCCGAGGTTCTTCTGCGGGGCGAAGTAGTAGACGTCGGCCTGGCCGACGGAGAAGTCGATGCCGCCGGCGGCGCTGGTCGCGTCGATCACCGTCAGCGCGCCGGCATCGCCGTGCACCCGCTCGACGGGGGCAGCCACACCGGTGGAGGTCTCGTTGTGCGTCCAGGCGTAGACATCGACACCCTCGACGGGAACCGCGACGGCGCGGGTGCCAGGCTCGGCCTTGCGCACGTCGGGGGCGTCGAGCCAGGGCGCGGCGGCTGCGGCGGCGAACTTGCCGCCGAACTCCCCGAACACCAGGTTCTGGCTGCGCTTTTCGATCAGGCCGAACGCGGCGGCATCCCAGAAGGCCGTCGTCCCGCCGTTGCCGACGATCACCTCGTAGCCGTCGGGCAGCCGGAACACCTCGCCGAGGTTGGCCAGCACGCTGCCGACGAGGCTCTTCACCGGCGCCTGCCGGTGGGAGGTACCCAGCACTGCCAGGCCGGGGCCCACCAGGGCCTGGATCTGCTCGGCGCGCACCTTGGAGGGGCCGCAGCCGAAGCGTCCGTCGGTGGGCAGGATCTCGCGGGGCAGCGTCACGTGGGCCATGTGCCGATTCTAGAGGCGTCGCCGCCGCCGTTCCGGCCGTCCAGGGTCGGTGCGATGGCCAGAGGATAGGCTGGGCACCGCTGAACTCGCCCCCGACATCGAGGCTGCCATGACCGATCTGATCGACACCACCGAGATGTACCTGCGCACGATCCTCGAGCTCGAAGAAGAGGACATCATCCCGCTGCGTGCGCGCATTTCGGAGCGGCTCGGCCACTCCGGACCCACCGTGTCGCAGACGGTCGGACGCATGGAGCGCGACGGTCTCGTGGTGGTGTCCGAGGATCGCCGGCTGGAGTTGACGGATGCCGGGCGGCAGAAGGCCGTCGACGTCATGCGCAAGCACCGCCTGGCCGAACGGCTGCTCAGCGACGTCATCGGGCTCGACTGGTCGTACGTGCATGAAGAGGCGTGCCGCTGGGAGCACGTGATGAGCGAGCAGGTGGAGCGCCGGCTGATCGAACTGCTCGGGCACCCCACCGAGTCGCCCTACGGGAACCCGATCCCGGGCCTCGATCAGCTGGGCGATGTGCCGGCCAACACGTTCGATCAGGGCGTGGTGGGACTGGTGCGCTGGATGAACGCCGCGGATGCGCCGATTCAGGGCACCGTGCGTCGCCTGGCCGAGCCTGCACAGGTCGACCCCGAGCTGCTGACGCAGCTGCGTGCCGCGGGCGTGGTACCAGGCGGAAGGGGCGACTTCCGCTTCAACGAGGGGTACGTTCTGGTGCAGATGGACGACTACGACGAAGCCCTGGAACTGCCGGTCGAGGTGGCCTCCCACATCTTCCTCGTCGACGAGCGCGGTTGAGCTCTCGCACACTCCCCTGAACGTGCGGCAACGGGTTGTGCACAGGAGCGTGACTTGTTCGTTATCTTCCGGTAGCCTCGGGAATGTCCAACGGCGAGAAGCCCGCCAACGGATACCACGGGGATCGCCTCAGCGGCTCGTCGTTCTCGTGGGTAATCGCATATCTGTGCCCCGACACCGATTGCCGACGAGCCAGCGTGCATTTCGGCGCAGAGGCGCCGGAGGGTGATTTGACCGAAAACTTCGACTCGTCGCACACCGACGATGAGATCGCTCCCACGAGCGTGACGCGCCGCGGTTCGCGGCCCAGCCCGGTGCGCACCGCACCCCGTGGGGTCGTCCGCCGTCGGCCCGCGCCTGCGCCGGCCCCGGCATCCGCGTCGGCGTTGAGCCGTCGCGAGAAGACCAAGCCACTGCGCAACCTCGGCATCGTCGCCACGGTCGCCGGTCTCATCGCCACCGTGGCACTGCCCGCCTACGCGGCCACCTCGGGTCTTTCCGACGTCGAACCCCAGACCCTGCAGCAGGTCGCCGCAGACAACGCCCAGTCGCTCGTGGTCGCCTCGGAGGCCACGCCGAACTCCCTGGAGCGCTACAGCTACTCGGCCACCACGCCCGAAGAGATCGAGAAGAAGAAGGCAGAAGAAGCTGCCGCCGCCGCTGCAGCTTCCGCTGCCGCCGCGCGTGCCTCCGCCGTCACGGCCGCTGCCCGCACCGGTGCGGTCGCCTCGGTCGACCTGTCGATCACGGCACCCGGCTCCGGCGAAGTGCGCTGGCCGGTGACGGAGTTCAACTACCAGAGCTACAACCTCTTCGGCGGCTATGCCGGGCACAAGGGCTTCGACATGATGTGCGGCACGGGTACCCCGATCTTCGCCGCGGCATCCGGTGTCGTGCGCACCTCGACCGATGGCGGCGGCAGCTACGGCGCGGTCGTCATGATCGACTCCGTCGTCGGCGGCCAGAAGGTCAGCACCACCTACGCGCACATGAGCTACGGCACCCGCGTGGTCTCGGCCGGTCAGACCGTGTCGGCCGGACAGATGATCGGTCAGGTCGGCCAGACCGGCATGGCCACCGCCCCCCACCTGCACTTCGAGGTGCAGGTGAACGGATCGTACGTCGACCCGCTGGCCTGGCTGAACTCCAACGCCGGCTGACGACACGCCCGACCCGCCGCACGCTGAGATCCGGAGCCCCGGGCCTGTGGGTGCGTTAGCCTGATCCCGACGCTGAGAGAGAAGCGGAGGGACGCCGATGGACGGCACGCCACGCATCCGAACCATGGATGCGCTCGGGCTGCTCGTCCTCCGGCATCGTGAGAGCGGATTCGGCGGTCGTACCGTCGCGTCCAGGCGCTGTCTATAAGACAGCGCCTTTTTTCATGCCCCTGCGCAGATCGATCGGCGTCGGCTGAATATCCGGGAAATCCGTCCCGGCCATTCGGGAGGACAGCGAAAATGCGCACACTGGTGCTGAATGCGGGCTATGAGCCCCTTGCCGTGGTCTCCTTCAAGCGAGCTCTCGTGCTCGTGATGAACGAGAAGGCGACGGTGGTCGAACACGTCGATGGCGATCCGGTCTGGGGAGCGAGCGGGCCGTATGACCGGCCCGCCGTGATCCTGCTCTCGCGCTATGTGCGCCTGCCCGGAGGGCGTCAGGTCCCGGTGACCCGCAGGGGAGTGCTGCGCCGCGACGCGCATCACTGCGGCTACTGCGGAAAAGCGGCGACCACGATCGACCACGTGCTGCCGAGATCGCGGGGCGGGGCCGACACGTGGGAGAACCTCGTGGCGGCGTGCGTTCGCTGCAACAACGTCAAGGGCAACCGCACCCCGCAGGAGATGGGGTGGGAGCTGCGGCTGACCCCCCGTCCCCCGCGCGGCGCGCAGTGGACGGTGCGCGGCACCGAGCGCACCGACCCGCGCTGGGAGCCGTACCTGGCCCTCGCGGCCTGAGTCGCGGGCGGGGTCGGCGGCGCCGGCGCCGGGTCGCCGTCCCGCGGCATCCGTCCCTCGCGCGCCGAGAAACCACTTCTCGGTCGAGAAACCACGCATCGCGGCGTTTCTCAACCGAAAAGTGGTTTCTCGCCGGGGAGGGCGGGCCGGGTCAGCCCGCCGCGGCGGGTCAGCCCGCCGCGGCGGCATCCTCCTCGCGCGCGACCATCCCGGCGCGGGTGGACAGCCGGATCTCCCGCATGAAAAACGCCACGATGAACCCGATGAGCCCCAGCGGCACGAGGTACCAGAACGACGGAGCGAGGGCCTGGGCGTAGGCGTCGACGATGGCGTCGCGCAGGTCGGGCGGGAGGTCGGCGACGTTCGCGGGCGTGAGGGAGCTGGCGCCGAACGTCGACGGCACTTCGGATGCCGGGAGCTGTCGGGTGTCCTCGGCGATGGTCGTGGACAGTCGGGTCGTGAACGCGGTGGAGAAGACGCTCGTGCCGACGGCCGCGCCGATCTCGCGCAGGAAGTTGTTGGTGGAGGTCGCAACGCCCACCCGCTCGGGTGAGACGGAGTTCTGGGCGGCGATGACGATCGTCTGCATCACGAGGCCGAGGCCGAGGCCGAGCGTGAAGATCATCGCGCCGAACAGCACCATCGACATGTCGGCGGTGATGAGGGTGAGCCAGGCCAGCGCCGCCGTGGCGATGCCCATGCCCAAGATCGGGAAGATCTTGTAGCGGCCGGTGCGGGTGATGATCTGTCCTGATCCGATGGTGCTGATGAGCAGGCCCCCCGTCATCGGCAGCATCAGCAGCCCCGATTCGGTGGCGCCGACGCCGAGGGACATCTGCAGGAACGTCGGCAGGAACGACAGCGCAGCGAACATCGCCATGCCCAGCACCAGGGCGATGGCCGCGGATGCCGCGAACGTGCTGCTGCGGAAAAGGCGCAGCGGCACGATCGGGTCGGTCACGCGCGACTCCACGACGAGGAAGGCCAGCAGCGCGGCGAGGGTCGCGGCGGCCAGGGACAGCAGCCCGGGGTCGCTCCAGTCGTAGCCGGAGGAGTCGGTGAGGGAGGTCCAGCTGGTGAGGAACACGATGCCGGAGGTCGCCGTCGCCAGCAGCAGGGCGCCGCCGATGTCGAACCGGCGGGACGGCCGGTGCGAGGGCAGCTTCAACGTGAACCAGGCGATGCCGAAGGCGATGATGCCGATGGGCACGTTGGTCCAGAAGCACCAGCGCCAGCCGGGACCCTCGGTGAACCAGCCGCCCAGCAGCGGTCCGGCGACGGTGGCGATGCCGAACACGGCGCCCATCGGGCCCATGAACTTGCCGCGATCCCGGGCAGAGACGATGTCGGCGATGATGGCCTGCGAGAGGATCACCAGTCCGCCGGCGCCGAGGCCCTGCACCGACCGCCAGGTGATGAGTTCGACGAACGACCCCGACAGCGCCGAGCCGGTGGAGCCGACGACGAACAGGGCGATGGCCACGAGGAACGGCACGCGCCGGCCGAAGAGGTCGCCCACCTTGCCGTAGATCGGCATGACGATGGCGATCGCGAGCAGGTAGGCCGTGATGATCCAGCCCTCGTCCTGGGCGGCACCGAGGTCTCCGACGATGGTGGGCAGGGCCGTGCCGACGATCGATTGATCCAGCGCCGACAGGAACATCGCCGCCATCAGCGCGCCGAAGATGACGTAGACGCGCCGGCGCGAGAGTCCGGCCTCCGGCTCGGTGTTCGGGTTCGCTGGTGTGCTCATGGCCCCGGTGTACGCCCGGTCGGGACGACCGGCCACCCTCTTGACGCGCGGCCGGTACGTCAGCGCCTGACGGGGTCTCCACCCTCGAGGAAGCGCTCGATGTCGTGGAAGGTGGGCGCCGCTTCCCAATCTCCCGGGACTTGGCAGGCCATTGCACCACACGCGTTCGCTCGCAGCAGCGTGGATCTCGGATCGAGCCCCGCGAGTTGGGCGCTGAGATACCCCGCCACGAACGCATCCCCGGCTCCGACGGTGTCGATGACGTCGACGGCGAATCCAGGGACCGCGACCTGCTCTGAGCGTGTTGAGGTCGCTGCTCCTTCGGGCCCGAGTTTGAGCACGACCTGGGTGCACCCGGCTTCCAACAGCCGCGCGGCCGCATCGGCGGGGGTGATGTCGGGGTAGAGGACGGCGAGTTCGGCGGCGTCACCGAAGACGATGTCGGCCCGCTCCGCGATCTCGCGAAGGATCGGCCCGGCAACGGCGGGGCTCGCCAACGCGGAGCGGTAGTTGATGTCGAAGCTCACCGTGACGCCGGCGCTCCTGGCGCGATCGACGGCGGCGACCGATGCCTCGCGGGCAGAGCGGGAGAGCAACGGGGTGATGCCCGTGAGGTGCAGGATCGATGCGCTTTCGACCCATCCCGTCGGCAGGTCGGCGGGCTCCAGGCGGGAACCCGCCGAGCCGGCACGGTAGTAGTGCACAGCTGACGAGGTGGATGACGGTCGCGCCTTGACCATGAGGCCGGTAGGGGCACCCGCATCGACGATGCCGTGCGCGGTGACGCCCTCGCCGCGGATCTCGCGCAGCACCCGTTCGCCTAGCGGGTCGTCGCCGACTCGGCCCAGCCAGGAGACGGGCGTTCCAAGACGGCGCAGCCCGATGGCGACGTTGCTCTCGGCGCCGCCGATGCCGAGAGCGAGTGTGCTCGCATGCTTGAGCGACCCGATCTCGGTGGTGCGTGCGAGCGCCATGGTTTCGCCGAACGTGACGACGGCGGGAGTGCCGGCGGCGCGGAGCGCGGTCTCGTTCACGTGACACTCCCGGTGCACACGGCGACGAAGGCCGCGGCGCGGTCGCGGAGGGCACCGAGATCGCCGCCGCGGAACGCGTCACCGAGCAGCGGCCCGCCCACGCTCACCGCGGCGGCACCGGCGGTGAGCCAGGCTTCGGCGCCCGCGAGGTCGACGCCGCCCGAGGGGACGGCGACGATGTCGGGGAACGGTCCGCGGAGGTCCTTCAGGTACGACGGCCCGACCTGCCCGGCGGGGAAGATCTTCACGGCGGATGCGCCGGCCGACCACGACGCGAACAGCTCGGTCGGTGTGAACCCGCCCGGCACGATCGGCACGCCCGCCGCCGTCGCCTGCGTGACCAAAGCGACCGAGGTGATCGGGGTGACGAGATAGCTCGCGCCCGCATCCACCGCGCGCGCGAGGTGGTCACCGTTCGTGACGGTGCCGACGCCCAGGTCAGCCGCGCCCTCGTACCGTCGCAACAGGTCGGGCAGATGATCGAACGTGCCCGGCGTGGTGAGTGTGAGCTCGACACTGCGGATGCCGGCCTCGATCAGCACATCGAGCACCGGAGCGTAGTCCTCGGCGCGCTCGGCGCGGGCGACCACGATGAGACGGGAGTCGGCCGTGCGCGCGGGGAGCGCGACACGGCGCAGCTCACCAGTCATGAACGGTCCCGTCGAGCAGGCGGTTCACCGGCAGATACGCCTTCGTGTACTCGTGGCCGGCTGCGGCATCCTCGTCGAGCTCGATGCCCAGGCCCGGCTGATCGCCCGGATGCAGGAAACCTCGGTCGAACGTGAAGGAGGTCTGGAACACCTCGAGCGTCTGCTCGTTGTGCGGCATGTACTCCTGGATGCCGAAGTTGTGGATCGCGAGGTCGAGGTGAAGCGCTGCGGCCATGCCTACGGGAGAGATATCGGTCGGACCGTGGATGCCCGACTTGATGCCGTAGATCGCGGCGAAGTCGAGGAGCTTCTTCATGGCGGTGATGCCGCCTGTGTGGGTGACCGCCGAGCGCACGTAGTCGAAGAGTCGCTCGGTGATGAGGGTTTGGTAGTCGTAGACCGAGTTGAACACCTCGCCGATGGCGAGGGGGGTCGTCGAGTGCTGGCGCACGAGGCGGAGCGCGGTCTGGTCCTCGCCGGGGGTGCAGTCCTCAAGCCAGAAGAGGTCGTAGGGCTCGATGTCCTTCGCGAACCGGGCGGCCTCGATCGGCGACATGCGGTGGTGGCCGTCGTGGAGGATGCGCAGGTCGCTGCCGAAGTCCTCGCGGATCTGCGCGAACACGCCGGGCATGTGCGTCAGGTAGTTGCGGGTGTCCCAGCGCTCCTCGGCGGGGCGGTCGCCGGAGCGCTTGGCGGGCTCGTAGTCGTAGCGCACGCCGGGGCCTGCGGCCGAGACGCCGTAGATCTGGCCGAGGCCGGGAACGCCGGTCTGCACGCGCACGGCCGTGAAGCCGAGCTCCTCGTACCCGGTGATGGCGTTCTTCAGCGCGGCGTAGTCGGTGCCGGAGGCGTGGGCGTAGACGCGGATGCCGTCGCGACTGGCGCCGCCGAGCAGCTGGTAGAGGGGCATCCCGGCCCGCTTCGCCTTGATGTCCCAGAGCGCCATGTCAACGGCGGCGATAGCCGCCATCGTCACCGGGCCGCGACGCCAGTACGGTCCGCGGTAGAGGTACTGCCAGGTGTCTTCGATGCGTTCCTCATCGCGGCCGACGAGCGTCGATGCGACGTGGTCCTTGAGGTAGGAGGCGACAGCGAGCTCGCGACCGTTGAGGGTGGCATCGCCCCAGCCGACCAAGCCGTCCGAGGTCGTGATCTTGAGCGTGACGAAGTTGCGTCCGGGGCTGGTGATGATGACATCGACGAGCTCGATGGCCATGGTGTTCTCCTGGAGGTGCGGGGTGCGGGCCTTCAGGCGCCCGCACCCCGGGTTGGGATGGTCTTGTCGGTCAGATCGCGTCGCGCGGGTCCGTCAGGTCGCGACCGGCGACCTCCGGCATCCAAATCGCCGCGATGAGCGTGGACAGCGTGAAGAACACCAGCATGATGATGATCGGGATGAACGATCCGGTGACGGCGGAGACCCAGGCGGCGGCGATGACGGGCCCGATGCCGGTTGCGACGATGGCGCCGATCTCACGCGCCATCGCGGTGTAGGTGTAGCGGTTGCGCGCGCCGAAGATCTCCGGGATGGTCAGGTTCTCGAGCGACGCGAAGCTCATCACCGCCAGGTTGTGCAGAATGACGTAGCCCACGAAGACCTGCGTGGTGTCCTGGCTGCTGATCATGAGCATGGTCGGGACGATGACGATGAGCGCGACGACCGCCCAGATGATGTACATGCGCTTGCGACCGAAGCGGTCGCCGAGCCAGCCGGACACCGGCACCGTGATGAAGGCGACGAGCGACGAGACGATGACGGCGTTGACGCCGATCGAGCGGTCCAGCAGGAGCACCACGGTGATGTAGCTGATGAGGTACGTCTGGATCATGCCGGAGTTCCCGGCCTGGCCGAAGCGCAGCATCAGCGCGATGATGAACGCCTTGATGGGCTTGCGCTGCATCGCCTCCAGCGTGCGGACGTCGCCGGTCTCGGTGGCGAGCTGGAGGGCATCCGCCTTGGAGAGCGCCCTGCCGTCGACGACGTCGTCGCGCTCCTCGAAGACCGGGGTCTCCTTGAGGTTGAAGCGCACCCAGAGAGCGAAGAGCATGATGACCGCGCTGGCGAGGAAGGGGATCCGCCATGCCCATTCGATGACTTCCTCCTCGCTGTACGCGATCAGCAGGATGGCCCAGATGCCCGAGGCCAGGAGGGTGCCGCAGTTGGTGCCGAGGGCGACGAGAGAGGCGATGATGCCGCGGCGTTTCGCGGGGGCGTACTCGGCAAGCATGACCCCGGCTCCGGAGATCTCCGCGCCGGCGCCGAAGCCCTGCGCGATCCGCAGCAGCACAAGGAGGATCGGCGCGAGCATCCCCACCTGCGAGTAGGTCGGGAGCACACCGATGAGCGTGGTCGCCAGCCCCATGAGCAGGATCGTGTAGAAGAGGACCTTGGCGCGGCCGGTCTTGTCACCGAGCCGGGCGAAGAAGAACGCGCCGACGGGGCGAGCCACGTAGCCGACGCCGTAGGTGGCCATCGCGGCGACTACTGCCACGGCCGGGTTCTCGGCGGAGAAGAAGAGCTCGGCGAAGACGAGCGCGGCGGCCAACGAGTACAGCTGGTAGTCCATGAACTCGAGAGCCGTGCCTAGCCAGCCGGAGATGGCGGCTCGCACGAGGTCGCGGACCGACCTCTTCGCGGCGGGATCGGCGGCCGTGACCGTCGTTGGTGATTCTGACATGGGAGGTACTCCTTTGGACCAGGAAAACGGTGGTGGGTGTGATGGGTGCGGCGGGGCCGCTGGGTAGCGGTGATCGCTAGAGGGAGAGAAGGACTTTGGCGGAGGCGGACGAGTCGCGGGCGATCTCGAACGCGCTGACGGCATCGGATGCCGGGAGGACGTGCGACACGACGGGGTCGAGAGCATCGGACTCCGCGAGCATCCGCACCGCGTCGTCGATCTCCGTCGAGAAGCGGAACGCACCGCGGATGGTGAGCTCTTTCGCCAGCATCGGCGCGAGGTTCACTCCTACGTCTGCGTTCGGGAGCATCCCGACCTGGATGACCGTGCCGGCGCGGCGCGCCGCGCGCACGGCCTGAGTGAGTGCGGCGCCCACGCCGGAGCATTCGAAGACGACGTCGTACGACTCGTTCTCGACCGTGTCGCGCCCGACGAGGGAGACCTCGGTCGCGCCCAACGCCTGCGCGCGTTCGAGTGGTTCGGAGCGCACGTCGCTCGCGCCGACGACCCCGGCGCCTGCGTGCACGGCAGCCGCGACGACGAGCAGACCGATGGGGCCCGCGCCGATGACGAGCACGCGCCGCCCGGTGAGGTCGCCCGCGAGCCCGACGGCGTGCAACGCGACGGCGAGCGGCTCGGCGAGGGCAGCGCGCTCGAGGGGCAGGGTGTCGGGCAGTACCCGCACCATATGGTCCTCGACGATGAGCAATTCGGATGCTCCGCCCTGGCGGTGCGGGTTCGCCGCGGCGCTGCCGAGGTAGTCGCCCCCGGGGCGCAGGTGCGGCTGGTCCTCGAGGCCGGGTGCAGGGGCGCCGTAGCGGGCGGGGTGCACGGTGACCGGCGTGCCGGGCGCGAGGCGCCCGGACGGGTCGAGGTCGACGACGCCGGAGAGCTCGTGGCCGGGGGTCAGCGGCTCGCGGATCGTGTACTCGCCGTTGGCGCCGTGGAAGTAGTAGTGCAGGTCGGACCCGCAGATTCCGACGAAGGCGACGCGCAGCCGCACCTCGCCGTCGCGGGGCTCGGGAGCCTCCTGGTCTTCCCAGCGGATGTCTTCCTTGCCGTGTATGACGAGCGACTTCATCGTCGTCCCTCCTTCGTGGTGAGTGCGGACGACGTCGCGGACGATGCCGAGATCGCGTCGGTGGTGGCGGCATCGACCCCGCGCCTGCGGATCGTGTCGACGAGCTCGCCGACCCGGGCGATGAACGCGTCCTGGTGGGCGAGGGCGGTACCGAAGAGCTGCAGGTCGGTGATGACGCGGCGGGCCAGTTCTCCGCCATCGCGCACGGTGGCCGAGAAGGCGGCGAGGCGCTCGCGCGCCGGATCGGTCATCGCGGCTGCATGGATGCCGGGATCGAAGCCGGCCATCGGGGCAAGGCACGAGAGGTAGCCGGCGACGGTGAGCGCGATCAGGTGCGGCATCTCGGCGCGGCCGAGCGCCTGCAGGGCGGGCTCCGGGATGCGCTGGCGGAGCTTCACCGAGCCGTCGGAGCCGACCTGGCTGGTGCGGTGACCGAGGGCGCTGTTTCCCCAGCGCTCGAAGAGCTGACCCTCGTATTCGCGGATGTCGACGCCGGTGGGCACCTCGACCGACGGCTCGTACTCGCGGCGCATGACGCAGCGCGCGGCATCCTCGATCCCGCCCAGGCCGATGGCCTCGGGGATCGTCGCGACGCCGCGGAGCGCGCCGAGGTACGCGATGAGCGAGTGCGTGCCGTTGAGCAGGCGCACCTTCATCTGCTCGTATCGGCCGACCTCGTCGGTGAAGACGGCGCCGCCGGCCTCCCATGCGGGGCGGCCGGCTGCGAACCGGTCCTCGATGGCCCACATCGTGAACGGCTCGGCCGGCACGGGAATGTCGTCGCGGGCGCCGAGGAGCGTGCTGACCTCGTCGCGCAGCCGCGACGTCGTGGCGGGGACGATGCGGTCGACCATGCTCGAGGGGAACGTCACGGCACGGTCGAGGAAGGCGAGGACATCGGATGCTTCACCGCCGGGCAGCGCCTGCAGGAACTCGCGCACGAGCTTCTCAGTGTGCTTGCCGTTGGCCGCGAGGTTGTCGCAGCTGAGCACCGAGAGGGGCTCGCCTCCGCCGGCTGCGCGAGCCTGCAGCCCGCGCGCGATCTGTCCGATCGTCGAGCGGGGTGCGCCACCGGCGAGGTCCGCGCGGACGGCCGGGTCGTCAAGGTCGAGATGCTCGGTCGAGGGCGAGTAGCTGTAGCCGTTCTCGGTGACTGTGAGCGTCACGATGCGGATGGCCGGGTCGGCGATGTGCGCGACGACCCGTTCGGGCTGGTCGGCCGCGACGAAGGCGTCGGTGTGCACGCCGGGGATCGCGAGCGTCATGCCGGCGGGGGAGATGGTGGCCACGGAGTAGAGGAAGTCCTGCGCGTGCAGCGCGTCGACGACTGTGCGGGAGTGAGAGGCGACGCCGACGATTCCCCAGTTTCCGCTTTCCCGCTGCAGGGCCGCGGCGGTGTACATCGCCTGGTGCGCACGGTGGAAGCTGCCGAGGCCGAGATGGAGGATGCCGGCACCCGCGGGGGTTACCAGCGGAGCGGTGGCCGCAGGGGTGGTGCGGCTCAGGATCCGCAGATCGGCGTCGATCGTCATGGAAAACAGTGTGTATGAGTTGTACAAAGTTGTCAAGCGGTTTCATTTGGGGCGCGATGTCCTAGGATGGCGGCGAAGGCGAGGGTGAACGTGGCAGCGACATTGACCGACGTGGCACGCCGCGCGGGAGTGTCGATCGCCACCGCGTCGCGGGCGTTCGGCGAGCCGGGGCGCCTCGCGCCCACCACGCGCGAGAGGGTCATGGAGGCCGCGGCCGACCTCGGCTACGCCAACCCGCAGGCGGGCACCGCCACCCGCACGCTCGGCGTCATCGTGCCCGATGTCGCCAACCCCGTCTACGGGAAGCTCCTCAAGGCCATCCAGGCTCAGGCGTGGCACGGACGCCACCGCATCGTGCTGTTCGACGCCGATGAAGACCTCCGCCGTGAAAGCGAGCAGATCGAACAGGCCCGCCGGTTCGACGGCATGCTCCTGTGCTCGCCCCGCCTGCCCGACGCCGAGGTCCTCGCCCTCATCGGCACCACTCCCGCGGTCGTCATCAACCGTCAGATCGACGGCGTCCCGTGCGTGCTCATGGACGCGGTGCACGGTCCCAGTCAGGCCATCGAGCACCTCGTTGCCCTCGGGCACCAGCACATCGCCTACGCCTCCGGCCCGCGGGGGTCGTGGGCCGATGCCCGCCGCTTCGACACCATCGGCGCGGCGTGCGAGCGCCACGGCATCCGCCTCACCCGACTCAGCCACCACGCCGCATCGATTCACGGCGGGCGGGTCGCCGCCGCGCTCGCGGCAGCGAGCGGGGCCACGGCCGTCGTCGCCTACAACGACCTCGTCGCCCTCGGGCTGGAGGCGGGGATGCTGGAACTGGGTCTCACCTGCCCCGACGACATCAGCCTCGTGGGCATCGACGACATCGACCTCGCCGGGGCCGTCACCCCGGCGCTCACCACGGTGCACATGCCGATCGAGCGCAGCGGCGCGCTCGCCGTCGACCTGCTGTTGCAGGCGATTACGGGCGCCGTGATCGGCGAGGTCGCGACGCTCGGCTCGCAGCTGATGGTTCGGGCGTCGACCGCGGTGCCGCGCTCGACCTGACCGACGCCTCCGCGCCGACGATCCGTTCCCGCGCTTTGCGGCATCCACACCCCGCGGCATCCGCCCCCCGGCATCCGCCCCTCGGCATCCGCCCCTCCGGGTGAGAAACCACGTTTCGGTTGAGAAACCACGCATCGCGGTGTTTCTCAACCGAAACGTGGTTTCTCGCGGGGGAGGGAGAGGTGGATGCCGCGCGGGGGAGGGCGGGGCGGATGCGGGCGGATGCCGCGTGGCGGCGGCCCGCGATCGATGTCGGAGGTCGAGCGTATCTTCGAGACCTGCGTTGAACATCTAGAACATCCGTTCTAGTCTGTCTTGGTGAGGTCGATCGTGCGAAACCAGGCTGCTGCCGAAGACGTGCAGCGCCTGCGCGCGCAACTCGAGCGGGTGCAGGGGCGGCGCCTGGATGCCCCGGTGCTGCCGGCCCATCCCGCGCTGGCCGGCCTGCTGCCCGGGCGCGGCCTGCGGCCCGGGTCGTCGTACTCGCTCGGTCCCTCACTCACGCTGCTGTCGGCCCTGATGGCGCCGCCGTCGCAGGCCGGCTCCTGGTGCGGGGTGGTGGGGATGCCGGAGTTCGGCGCCGAGGCCGCCGGCCGGGTCGGGGTGGACCTGTCCCGGCTCGTGCTGATCCCCGACCCCGGCAGCCGCTGGCTGGCGGTGACGGCGACGATCGCCGAGGTGCTGCCCGTCGTGGCCGTGCGTCCACCGTCGCGGGTCAGCGACGGCGACGTCTCGCGCCTGGCAGCCCGCCTGCGCGAGCGCGGCGCCGTGCTGCTGGTGCAGGGCACGTGGCCGCAGACCGAGGCCATGATCGACGTGAGCGACCCGGAGTGGTCCGGCGTCGGCGACGGCCACGGCTACCTCGCCGCGCGCGAGCTGACCGTCACGGTCTCCAGCCGTCGCACTCCGGTGCCGCGTCGCGCGCGGGTGCAGTTGCCGGCGGCATCCGGACAGGTCGCCTCGTCCGCACCGTCCAGCGCCTCGGCGCCGATGCCACTGCCCTGGCGGGTGGCGGGATGAACGCCGCACCGCAGCGCACCCTCGTGCTGTGGCTGCCGGATTGGCCCGTGGTCGCCCTCGCGCGGGAGCAGGGGGTGGATGCCGCAGCCCCCGTCGCCGTGCTCGACAAGGGAGCGGTGGTCGCCTGCTCCGCGGCCGCCCGCGCCGAAGGGGTGCGCCGCGGGCAGCGGCGCCGCGACGCGCAGGCCCGGTGCCCGCAGCTGACGATCGTCGACGCCGACCCGACGCGGGATCAGCGGGTGTTCGCGCCGCTCGTGGCGAGCATCGAAGAGCTCGCACCCGGCGTGCAGCTGATCCGGGCGGGGCTGTGTGCGCTGCGTGCCCAGGGTCCGGCGCGGTACTACGGCGGCGAGGAGCGCACCGCCCACGTGCTGCGCGATGCGCTGGGCGACACCGACGCGCGCATCGCCGTGGCTGACGGGGCGTTCACGGCGGAGCAGGCCGCGCGCATCACGCATCCCGACGCCCCGGTGCGGATCGTCCCGGCGGGGGAGTCGGGCGCGTTCCTCGCGCCGCTGCCGGTGACTGCGCTGGACGAGGCCGACGTCGTGGATCTGCTGGCGCGGCTGGGCGTACACACCCTCGGCCAGTTCGCCGCCATGCCCGCCGAACGCGTGGGGGAGCGCCTGGGCGAACGCGGCATCCGCCTGCACTCCTTCGCCTCCGGGAGCGACTCGCGTCCGGTGCAGCCGCGCATCCCGCCCCCCGAGTTGGAGCGCGAGGTGGCGTTCGAGCCGCCGCTGGAGATCGCCGACCAGGTGGCGTTCGCGATGCGCGTCGCCGCCGAGGAGTTCATCGCGGGGCTCGGCGAGCACAGCCTGGTGTGCACCGAGCTGCGCGTGCAGATCACCGGCGACCGGGGCGAGAACAGCGAACGGGTGTGGCTGCATCCCGGGGCGTTCACCGCCGGCGAGGTGGTCGACCGGGTGCGCTGGCAGCTGGGCGAGGCGGGGCTGCGCAGCGCCGTCACCCGGGTGCGCATCTCGCCCGAGACGGTGGATGCCGCCTCCCACCACGTGCGGTCCCTGTTCGGCGGCGGCCCCGACGAGCGGGTGCACCACGCGCTGTCGCGAGTGCAGGCGATGCTCGGGCATCGCGGCGTGGTGACTCCGGTGGTCGGCGGCGGGCGCTGGCTGGCCGAGCGGCAGGTGCTGGTGCCGTGGGGCGATCGCCCGGTGCTGCCGCGCCCCGCCGACCGGCCGTGGCCGGGGAGCCTGCCCGACCCGCTGCCGTCGACGGTGTTCGATCCGCCGCGTCCGGTGGAAGTGGTGGATGCCGACGGGGATGCCGTGGCCGTCGCCGACCGCGATGAGCTGACCGCCCCTCCCGCCGTGCTGTACGAGAGCGGCAGGCGCCGGCGCATTCAGGCGTGGGCGGGGCCGTGGCCGGTGCGGGAGCGCGGCTGGGACGCCGTGCGCGCCCGGCGGGCGCACCGGTTTCAGGTGGTGGATGCCGATCAGGCGGCGTGGCTGCTGGTGTGCGAGGCCGGCGACTGGACCGCCGAGGGCCGCTATGACTGACCTCCGATCCAACCCCGCGAAGGACCCCCGCTGATGGGCTTCAACAACCCCTCGGTCCCGTGGTCCGAGATGGAGCGGCTGCTCAGCGGCAACCGCCGCCCGCCCGGCGCGAACGGCGGCGACAGCCCCGCCTGGTCGCGCAAGCGCGGCGCCTACACGCCGCCGCCCATCGCCCGGCCCGCCGACGTCGTGCCGTATGCCGAACTGCACGTGCACACCTCCTTCTCGTTCCTCGACGGCGCCTCCTCTCCGGAGGAACTCGTCGAAGAGGCCGAGCGGCTGGGCCTGCACGCCCTCGCCGTCACCGACCACGACGGCTTCTACGGCATCGTGCGGTTCGCCGAGGCCGCCGAGGCCCGCAGCGTTAAGACGGTGTTCGGCGCCGAGCTGTCCCTCGAGCTGCCCGAACGCCCCCGCAGCTCCCCGAAGGCCAACGACGCCGACCCGCCGGGCCACCACCTGCTCGTCCTCGCCCGGGGCGAGGAGGGCTACCACCGCCTCGCCGCGGCCATCACCCACGCCCAGCTGGCAGGCGGACAGAAGGGCCGCCCCGTCTACGACCTGCACGACCTCGCCGAACGCGCCGACGGACACTGGGCGGTGCTGACCGGATGCCGCAAGGGCGCCGTCCGCGCCTCACTCGCCGAAGAGGGTCCCGCCGGCGCCGCCCGCGAACTCGACCTGCTCGTGGACCTGTTCGGCCCCGACGCGGTCAACGTCGAACTCATCGACCACGGCGCCCCGACCCATTCGCGGGATAACGACGTGCTGGCATCCCTCGCCGCCGACCGGGGGCTGCCGGTGCTCGCGAGCAACAACGTGCACTACGCCGCGCCCGAGCGGGCAGATCTCGCCGCCGCGATCGCGGCCGTGCGCGCCAACCGGGGCCTGGACGAACTCGACGGCTGGCTCCCCGCCAGCGCCGGCGCGCACCTGCGGTCGGGGCACGAGATGGCCCGCCGGTTCGCGCGGTATCCGGGCGCCGTCGCGCGCACCGTGACCCTTGCCGACGAGCTGGCCTTTCCGCTGCGGCGCGCCAAGCCCGCGCTGCCGAAGCTCCCCGTCCCCGAGGGGCACACCACCATGACGTGGCTGCGGCAGCTCGTCTGGGAGGCGGTGCCCCGCAAGTACCCCGACGCGACCGACGACGACCGGGCGCGCATCGAGAAGGAACTCGGGGTCATCGAGCAGAAGGACTTCCCCGGGTACTTCCTCATCGTCTACGGCATCGTGCAGGAGGCGCGACGCCGCGGCATCCTGTGTCAGGGGCGGGGGTCTGCCGCCAACAGTGCGGTCTGCTATCTGCTGGACATCACGGCGGTGGATTCCATCGCCTACGACCTGCCGTTCGAGCGGTTCCTCTCGGCGCTGCGCGATGAGGAGCCCGACATCGACGTCGACTTCGACTCCGACCGGCGCGAGGAGATCATCCAGTGGGTCTACGCGACCTATGGGCGGGAGCGTGCGGCGCAGGTGGCCAACGTCATCCAGTACCGGCCCAAGAACGCGGTGCGCGACATGGCGAAGGCGCTCGGGCATTCGCCGGGGCAGCAGGATGCCTGGTCGAAGCAGGTGGAGCACTGGGGTCCGCTGCCCGACACGGACGCCAAAGCCGAGACGCACGACATCCCCGACAAGGTGCTGGCGTATGCGACCGAGCTGCTCAAGGCCCCGCGCCATCTCGGCATCCACTCCGGCGGCATGGTGCTGACCGACCGGCCCGTCGGTGAGGTGGTGCCGATCGAGCACGCGCGCATGGAGAACCGCACCGTCATCCAGTGGGACAAGGACGACGCGGCCTGGATGGGGCTGGTGAAGTTCGACCTGCTGGGCCTGGGGATGCTCGCCGCGCTGCAGTACTGCTTCGACCTCATCGCGGATGCCACGGGGGAGCGGTGGGAGCTGTCGACGCTGCCGAAGGAAGAAGCCGCCGTCTACGACATGCTGTGCCGGGCCGATTCGATCGGGGTGTTCCAGGTGGAATCGCGTGCGCAGATGGGGCTGCTGCCCCGCCTGCAGCCGCGGCGGTTCTACGACCTCGTCATCGAGATCGCGCTGATCCGGCCCGGTCCCATCCAGGGCGGGGCGGTGCACCCGTATGTGCGGAGAAAGCTCGGGCAGGAGAAGGTGACCTACCCGCACCCGAAGCTCAAGCCGGTGCTGGAGCGCACGCTGGGCATCCCGGTGTTCCAGGAGCAGCTCATGCAGATGGGCATGGCCGTCGGCGGGCTGAGCGGGGCGGATGCCGACGTGCTGCGCCGTGCGATGGGCTCCAAGCGCGGCATCGAGCGGATCGATTCGCTCCGCGAGAAGCTCTTCTCCGGCATGGCCGAGAACGGCATCGTGGGGTACCTGGCCGACGACATCTACGCGAAGATCCAGGCGTTCGCGAACTTCGGGTTCGCCGAGAGTCACTCGCTGTCGTTCGCGCTGCTGGTGTACGCCAGCTCGTGGCTGAAGCTGCACTACCCGGGGGCGTTCCTCGCCGGGTTACTGCGCGCGCAGCCGATGGGGTTCTACTCGCCGGCCACCCTCACCGCCGATGCCCGCCGCCATGGCGTGGAGGTGCTGCGCCCCGACCTGCACCGGTCGGGTGTGGAGGCCGTGCTCGAGCCGGTGGCGGAGCCGGTGGGGGAGCCGGGGGCGGCGCCGACCGGCCGGGATGCCTGCACCCACCGCAAGCAGCCCCCGGTGCCGACGTTCGACATCAACGCGCCCGACGAGTCCGCCGCCCATCGCCGCGACGGCGGGTTCGCGGTGCGGCTGGGGCTCGCCGCGGTCAAGGGGATCGGGCAGGCGCTGGCGACGCGCATCGTCGCCGAGCGCGAAGCAGCGGGGGAGTACCGCGACCTGCGTGATCTGGTGCGGCGCACGGATGCCACCACCTCCCAGCTGGAGGCACTCGCCACAGCGGGAGTGTTCGGCTGCTTCGGCCTGAGTCGCCGCGAGGCGATCTGGCTGGCCGGATCCGCCGCGCAGGATCGGGCCGAGTTCCTCCCCGGCACGATGGTGTCGGTGCAGCCGCCGCTGTTCGCCGATCCCACGAGCTATGAGGTGCTCGCCTCCGACCTGTGGGCCACCGGCATCTCCACCGACGACCATCCGCTGACGCACTACCGGTCGCAGCTCGATGCGCGCGGCGTCATCACGTCCAGCGAGATGCGCAGCCACGAGATGGGCCGTCGGGTCGAAGTGGCCGGGCTGGTGACGCACCGGCAGCGGCCGGCGACGGCATCCGGAGTCACCTTCCTCAACCTCGAGGACGAGCATGGGCTGGTCAACGTGGTCTGCTCGGTGGGGGTGTGGAACCGATACCGCCGGGTGCTGCGCGATTCGCCCGCACTCATCGCCCGCGGGCTGCTGGAGCGCTCGCCGGAGGGGGTGACGAACCTGGTGGCGGATGCCTTCGAGGATCTGCGGGTGGGAGTGCAGCACCGCTCCCGCGACTTCCGGTAGCACGATGTGGGCGCCGAATTCGGTGATGTGCTCTTTCGGGGGCCGACCGGAGTGTCTGGCCGAGGCGACGTCTATTCGGGAGGAGGCGTCGACCGATGTCCAGGTTTGGTGAGCTCCAAGCTCACAAGGTGCCGCTGGAGCCGCTTGGCCATCGTGAGGAAAGTGCCGAGAGTGATACCGCCCGAAACCACCGCGCCCAACACGGGGACCGCCTTCGCTATCCCGCCGGCGAACAGTTTCTTCGTCATGCTCACCCCGAGATACGCCGAGACCTTTTTGACGATCGGGTATATGACGCCCTTAGTGAGTGCCTGCTGCGGAAGCTTCGTAGCGACGTTAGCGGCGACCATCCCGGCGACCTTGGAAACAGCACCATGAGCGATCTGGACACCAAACATGACGCCCACGAACAGGATGAGCAGGTTCTCCGTTGCTTCGTCAAGCTCCTCGCCCTCGTCTGCAAACAGATCGGGCCAGCCGTAAATGTAAGCGAGCTTCTGAGAGACCCGGAGCATGTGGCCCATGTACTGAACGAGATCGGCCGGCACCGTACCGATCATCGCTAGGCCACCGGGGATGCCGGCAATCGCCGAAAGGCCGGTCACCTTGCTGGTCTCGTACGTTATCGACGTGTTCGCGACGTCGGTGATGACCTTCAGCGGAATGCCAGCTGCGGCAGGGCTCCCCGTGACTGCTTGTTCGATCTGCTCTTCGGTGCAGTAGCGCTTGAGCGCAGTCCGGAGATATGCGGCCCGATTGATTCTCACACTGGGGAGCTTCGCTGCCGCGTCAAGCACCTGCGCGAACCCGGTGCTTTGGCTCGCGATCTCCGTGGATTCGGTCATGCGGTCACGCTATCGCGAGAGTCCGACACGACAACGCGTTTGGCGGGAGAGCGGCGAAGATAGTCTCTCGTCATGGTCGATACCAAGCAGACGAAGACCGTCGGTGAGCACTATGCCGCGGCCGAGCTCGCGCGCCGAGGGTGGGCGCCAGCCTTAACACGCGATGGACTGGAACGCACCGATATCCTCGCGGTCAAGACCGACGAAGAGCGTCGTCTCATCGAGGTGCAGGTTAAGGCTGCGATGAACACCGCCTGGCGCCACGTGAACTGGCCGCTCGGCGACAAGTCGCAGCAGCCAAGCGCGTCGGAGAACGAGTATTTCGTGATGGTCGGGGCGCTGATAGAAACGACAATCCCACCCCGCTTTTTCGTCCTGCCACGCGCCCACGTCGCCGCTGCTGCCTGGATTACGCACCAGAATTGGCTGACTGAGCCGGGCATACCCGTTGGCAAGCGCAACGTTCCCGCCTCACGTTCGCGAGTGCACATCCGTACGTTTGAACAGTACGAGGACCGGTGGGACCTGCTCGACATCGACGAGAGCAAGTGTCCGGTGCTGTTGCCGACGGAGTATCGCACGCTCGCTCTCGACCCACGCGTCGGACTACCAGAGGGTCATGCTTGGCACTCGGCGTTGCCGTCATGGTGAATGCTGTGCTCACGATCGCCGGGCCCGACATGGGCAGGCGTGTCTTGCAGGCGGGGCGAGTCATTCGTGCGGGCTGAGGGTCACGTCCATCTCGCAGGAGATCGGCCGTCGGCTACAGGACAGCATGGCTGGTCAACGGAGTCTGCTCGGTGGCGGTGTGGAACCGGAATCGCAACATCCTGCGCGATTCACCCGCGCTCATAGCCCGATGCCCTCGAGGATATGCGCCTGGGGTAACGCACCGGTCGCGGGACTCCCGCTGACACACACGACGAAGGCCCCAGGTCGGAACCCGGGGCCTATCGTCTTGTGGGGCGCGTCAGGCGCGCACGCCGAGCGCGAAGCTCAGCGATCCGTCCTCGCCGACCTGCGCGTCGAGCACGCGGTCGTCCAGCTGCACGGTGGCGGCCTGCTCGACGAACACCCGTGCGCCGCCGGTCTCGATGACCGCGTCATCGGGCTCGGGCGAGGGAGCCAGTGCCAGCTCGAAGCCAGCTTCTGCCTGGTCGGCTTCACGGATGCGGAGTCCGCCGGACTCGGTGGGGATCTGCGACGTGAGGGTCTTGACCGCGCTGGCGGCGTTCTCGGTGAGTGTGAGCATGATGCTCTCCTTCCGTGGATGGCTGCGAACCGGTTGGCTTGCGAACCGGCCACGATTCCGAGAACCGGCGGCCGATGCAACCCGAGACGCCGCGTCCGGCCGGACTCCCACCGGATACGGAGGTTGGGCCGGTCGCCCGCGACCCGGCCGGTAGAATCAACCAGCCAGCCTCTGTAGCTCAATGGAAGAGCAGTTGCGTCCTAAGCAAACGGTTGGGGGTTCGAGTCCCTCCAGGGGCACCACTCTTTTAGCATCTGACCAGCTATTCTTTTCGGTACTCAAGCTACTCGGGTCGCGTTCTTGCCTGAACGTGGGCCAGTCCCACCGGGTGATACCTCGAGGAATCGCCTTCGAGGCGAGCCATCAAGATGGACTTCACCCCATTCGCGTCCTGCAGGCAGACTATGGCCAACGCGTTGCGCTTCGCTGACACGTATATGTCGCCGGCGCCGAATGGGGTTAATCGAGTCCCGGACCGCATGCCGCAACGCAACGGGTCACTGGCCCGCGACCTGGACACCCATGTTGGGATGATCGAGGGCGCCGTCCCGCAGCCGCTCACCGCGACGTGCGCCCGTGGGGACCGCGGAGTAATCTCGTCCACTAGGCTCGGCCATACCCGGAAAAATCCGGCTCCATCCGCCTGGGGGCGTCAATGTCCGAGCCGTGGCTCTCTGCCGACGACATCGCCGAGCATCTTGGTGTCACCAAGGACGCTGTCTATGCCTGGATAGCCGAGAAGGGCATGCCGACCCCCCAGGTCGGGCGTCTATGGGAGTTCCAGGCGACCGAGGTGGACGCGTGGGTGCGTGGCGGCGGCAGCGCTGGGGGCGCGGGGTAGCTATGCGGATCATCGACAACGTCTCAGACCTGCTCGGCGATGACATTAAGGGCGAGATTCGCCGCGGCTCAAAGGTACGTATCGCCGCAGCGACGTTCTCGATTTACGCCTTCGAGGCACTGCGCGAGGAGCTCGAGCACGTGGAGAAATTGGAGTTCATCTTCACCTCTCCTTCGTTCAGCAATGGGCAGGCGACTGACAAACTGCGCAGGGATCATAGGGAGTTCTTCATCCCTCATGCCGAGGCCTCGCTATACGGCTCAGAGTTCGAGATCCGCCTCCGCAACAAGCTGACGCAACGAGCGATCGCGAGGGAGTGCGCCGCCTGGGTGCGAGACAGGGTCACATTCCGATCGAACGCGAGCGGTAGTCAGATGCAGCAGTTTGCTGTCGTCGATGATCAGGCCGCTTACCTGCAGCTACAGGGCCTCACTACAGCAGACCTCGGGTACGAGCGCGGCAACTCTGTCTCCAACCTGGTCACCAAACTGGAGGGACCGGCAGAGACGCAGGCCTTCCTCGCGGTCTTCGAACAGATTTGGGCAAATCCCACTCAGCTGGACGACGTCACCGAGGCCGTGTACGACCACATCGCCAGCGTCTATGCCGAGAACTCCCCGGCACGGATCTACTTCCTGATCCTGTACAACCTGTTCGCTGACTTCCTTGACGACATCAGTGAGGACGTCCTGCCGAATGATCGGACTGGATACCAAGACACCCAGGTTTGGCAGAGCCTCTATAACTTCCAACGCGACGCTGCGATCGGCATCATCAACAAGCTCGAGACATATAACGGCTGCATCCTCGCCGACAGCGTTGGCCTAGGCAAGACATTCACCGCACTGGCGGTCATCAAGTACTACGAGCTGCGCAACAAATCCGTGCTGGTGCTCGCGCCGAAGAAGCTCGCCGAGAACTGGACGAACTACAACGCCAACCTGACCACCAACATCTTCGCGCGCGACCGCTTCAACTACAACGTCCTCGCCCACACCGACCTCTCTCGCACGCGCGGCGAGTCACTCGGCCTCCGTCTCGATCGGATCAACTGGGGCAACTATGACCTCGTCGTCATCGACGAGTCGCACAACTTCCGCAACGCGGACTACGCCGAAGAGAAGGAGTCGCGCTACCAGCGACTCATGCGGCAGGTCATCCGCGAAGGCGTGAAGACGAAGGTGCTGATGCTCTCCGCGACGCCCGTGAACAACCGCTTCAACGATCTCAAGAACCAACTCCAACTCGCTTACGAGGGCGAGTCCGAGAACCTCTCCGAGAAGCTCAGCCTCTCGTCATCGATCGAGCGGGTGTTCCGCGACGCGCAGGCGGTCTTCAATGAGTGGTCGAAGCTTCCGGTCGATGAACGGACCGCGGATCGCATTCTGCGGATGCTCGATTTTGACTTCTTCGAGTTGCTTGACGCCGTGACCATCGCTCGTTCGCGTAAGCACATTCAGGCGTTTTACGACATGAGCGAGATTGGTGCGTTCCCCACTCGCCTCGCTCCGGCATCCATCCGTGAACCACTAACGGATCTCGAGGACATTCCACCGTTCAACGACATCTTCGAGCAGCTTCAAGTCCTGACTCTTGCGGTCTACACGCCCCTTGCCTATGTGTTCCCGAGCCGCCTCAGCAAGTATGAGGACCTCTACAACGTCACTACTGGCAACGCCCGTTCCAACCTCGGTCAGAAGGGTCGTGAAGAGGGGCTGAAGAAGCTGATGACGGTAAACCTGCTCAAGCGGCTGGAGAGTTCGGTCGAAGCGTTCCGGCTCACGTTGTCCAAGATCGAGAGCGCCGTCGACCGAACTCTCACGCGTGTGGATGGCCATGCGGGATTGATAGCTGAAGTCAGCGCAGACCTCACTGATCTCGATTTGGATCTCGACGATGAGGACGACGCGAACGTCGAGGCACTCTCGTTTGGTGAGAAGATCCGCATTGACATCAACGACATCGACGTCGAGTCGTGGCAGCGCGATCTCTGGCATGACCGGGAAACGCTGCGCGAGCTTCTGGACGAGATGGGCAAGGTCACCCCCGAGCATGACCTCAAGCTTCGGAGACTGAAGTACCTCATCGAGAAGAAGGCGCGGCAACCACTCAATGCCGGCAACCGAAAGGTGCTGGTCTTTTCGGCCTTCGCCGACACTGCAAATTATCTCTACCGCGAACTCGCACCTGCTTTGCAGCGAGTCGGACTCGAGAGCGCGGTCATCACGGGTGGAAGCCAATCTGCGAAAACGACGATCGGCACCGGATTCGACTTTCAGCAGGTGATGTCGATGTTCTCGCCGCGCTCCAAGCAGCGACACCTCACCATGCCGAAGGAGACACGAGAACTCGACGTGCTTGTCGGCACCGATGTAATCAGTGAAGGACAAAACCTCCAGGACTGTGACTACCTGATCAACTACGACATCCACTGGAATCCCGTGCGGATCATCCAGCGCTTTGGTCGAATCGACCGCATCGGATCGACAAACGAGGTGATCCAGCTCGTGAACTTCTGGCCGGACATTTCACTCGACGAGTACATCAACCTGAAGGAACGCGTCGAGAACCGGATGGTGATCGCGGACCTGGCAAGCACCGCCGACGACAACGTCCTCACTCCTGAGGGCTCCGACGCGGCTTTCCGCAAAGAGCAGCTGCAAAAGCTGCAAGCCGAGAACATCGAACTCGAAGATGTCCGTGCTGGTGTGTCGATCACTGACCTTGGCCTCAATGACTTCCGCATGGATCTCCTCGCATATATGAACGAGTACGGGGACATCGCGCACGCGCCAAAGGGCTTACACACGGTCATTCCCGCTGACCCAGACAAGGGACTTCAGCCCGGAGTGATCTTCGCGTTGAAGAACGTAAACGCCGACCCGGCCGTGAATCGCGGCAACCGCCTCCACCCCTACTACCTCGTGTACCTCGACGAAAGCGGTGATCCGATCGCCGACCACACCGAGGCCAAGAGGCTTCTCGACCTCGTACGCAGCGGCTCGCGTCCCTACGACGATCCCGTGGCCAGCGTCACTCGCATCTTCAACGAGTCGACGCGCGATGGTGCCGACATGGGTCGATACTCCGCGCTGCTCACTGATGCCATCCGTTCGATGATCGACGTGACCGAGGAACGCGACATCGATAGCCTCTTCACCGCCGGCCACACCACCGCACTCACGCAGCAGATTGCCGGCCTCGATGACTTCGAACTGATCGCGTTCATCGCCGTTGTCGATCCATCGAGGCCTGCATGACAGACGTGCTTTACGAGTGGCCCGCCGGCGCGAGATTCGGTGCGCACATTCCCAAGGCGCGGTTCTACGAGCGCACCGCTGCGAGGTCGGCTTTGCGCGAGAAGTTCGTCTCGGAGGTGAGCCGCATTAGCTGGACGTACAAGCTCGCGGTGGAGACGATCAACCTTCCCGGCTCGCGCGAAGTACCCGAGATCGAGGTTCTTCAACTGGATGCAAAGGCGAATGACATCGGCACCCAGGTCCTTGCGTCGATCGACAAGGCGATCCCCAATCCGGTGATCTTCGAGATTCACCGTGAGAACGGCGATGGCCGCGCCGTGCGGATGGCGGCAGCTCACAAGCCAGCGGGCTCCTCGACACCCGCGCCGAGCGCCTACTTCTCGACCGCATGGATGCGTGGCGACACACCTCGCACCCCTTTGCCTGTCGCGATCACGATGCCCGCGCTGTACGCGGTGCTTATCGGCCGGCTGACGTCAATAGCCGTCCGCCCCGGCGAGAATCCTTCGGAGGTAGGCGGGAGGTTGAACGCCGTGCGCCGGCTCGAGCGCGAGATCAGCACCATCGAACGCGCGCTCCGGTCCGAACCGCAGCTCAACCGCAAGATCGGCCTGCGTCGTGAACTGAAAGCCAAACAAGCCGAGCTGGACCAGACGAGGTAATTCATGGAAAGACTCCGAATGACGTCACCCGATCTCACCCGCGCCAACATTG
Organism: Microbacterium sp. zg-YB36; assembly: GCF_024623575.2. Lineage (NCBI taxonomy): Bacteria > Bacillati > Actinomycetota > Actinomycetes > Micrococcales > Microbacteriaceae > Microbacterium > Microbacterium sp. zg-YB36. Next base: position 1,051,141 of record NZ_JANJFD020000001.1, on the reverse strand, counting down.
ACAAGATCGCAGAGCTCTTCCCAGGCGTCCTCACTGAAGCGCTCGACGCCGACGGTGAGTCGTCGCGAGCTATCGACTTCGATCTGCTGCGACAGGAGCTCTCCGACCACATCGTCGAGGGACCTCAGGAGCGCTATCAGCTCGACTGGCCAGGCAAACGCGCCGCGGCTTTTGCTGCCAACGCACCGATCGCGAAGACCCTGCGCCCAGTGCGCGAGGAGTCTGTCGACTTCGAGACGACGCGAAACCTCTTCATCGAAGGTGACAACCTGGACGCCTTGAAACTCCTGCAGGAGTCGTACCTCGGCAAGGTCAAGCTCATCTACATCGATCCGCCCTATAACACCGGCAACGACTTCGTCTACGAAGACGACTTCGCTGAATCCAGCGCCGACTACCTCACCCGCTCGGGCCAGAAGTCGGAGACAGGCGATCGCCTGGTGGCGAACACGGAGGCTAACGGTCGCTTCCACTCCGATTGGCTGAGCATGATGTATCCGCGCCTCCGGTTGGCCAGGAACCTCTTGACCAACGACGGAGTTTTGCTCGTCTCGATTAGTGACGTTGAAGTGGCAAATCTTCGGGAGATGCTGGACGAGATCTACGGGCCTCAGAACTTCATCGCTTCAGTGGTCTGGCAGGGCGGCCGCAAGAACGACTCACGCTATGTCTCCGTCGGCCACGACTACGTCCTCATCTACGCCCGCGACGAAATGACGCTCCGCGACTCCGGCGTGCGGTGGCGCGAGAAGAAAGCAGGAGTGGACGAGGCGCGTGCCGCTGGCCGGCGCGCCTGGGAGCAGAGCGGACACGATGCCGAACGGGCAACCGCTATGTTCCGAGCGTGGCTGTCAGCTCAGAAGGAGCTCACTCCCGCGGTGAGCCGCTTCAAGAACATTGACGACGCGGGACGCGTGTACAACGCCGACAAGGATTTGGGCTGGCCAGGAGGCGGCGGCCCGAGGTATGACGTCATTCATCCCACGACTGGGAAGCCAGTCAAAGTCCCGAGCACTGGGTGGCGCTTCACAGAGAACAGCTTCCGTGAGCAGATCCGGTTGGGCCTCGTGGAGTTCGGTGTCGACGAGAACAAGATCCCGCGTGGGAAGACATTCCTTGATGAACTCGAGGATCAAGTTGCGGAGTCGGTGTTCACGCAGATTCGAACCACAGCTGCCCAGCGCCTCTCCAACTTAGTTGGTTCGCGCGTGTTTGATTATCCGAAGGACGAGTTCGTCCTGGCCCGCTGGTTCGACCTCGTAACGTGCTCAGACCCAGATGCGTTGGTGCTGGACTTCTTCGCCGGTTCGGGTTCCGCAGCCCACGCCGTGCTCAACCTGAACTCACTCGACGGGGGACGTCGGCGTTTCATCGCGGTCCAACTCGGGGAACCTACGCCGCCGGAATCGTCCGCAAGGGCCGCCGGCTTCTCGTCGATCCCAGAGATTGCTCGGGCTCGCATTCAACGAGCTGTCGAAGGTATCCGCGCCGGTTCGTCCAGAGTTCTGGCGGACGGAGGCTTTCGTTCATTGCATGTCGCGACGACAAACATGGCTGACACCCTCACGACCGCGGATGACCTCGTGCAGTCTGCGCTATCCGATGCCGTCGGCAGCATAAAGCCGGACCGCACCGACGAGGATCTGCTGTTCCAGGTGCTCCTCGGCTGGGGCATCGACCTTGCTGAGCCTATTGCAGTCGAGGAGGTCGAGGACCGGCGGGTGCTGTCAGTTGCCGATGACGCCCTGATCGCGTGCTTTTCCGAACACGTTACCGACACAGTCGTGAGGGCAATCGCCGCGCGGCATCCGCTCCGTGCGGTCTTCATGGACGCGGGGTTCGCGACCGATTCCGCGCGGATCAACGCCCAGCAGATCTTCCACGAGGTGTCGCCCGAGACAGACGTAAAGACGGTCTAGCTCGATGAAGATTCAGTTTAAAGTCCAGCAATATCAGACCGAGGCCGTCGATGCCGTGGTCGAAGTGTTCGCCGGGCAGCCCTATGCCGACGGCGTGAGGTATCGGATCGACCCCGGCAAGGGCGCGGCAATCGCCTTGTTGGAGGACGCCGGTCTACGCAATACCGAGTTCGCGCTGACGCCGCCGCAGCTCCTGACGAACGTGCATCAGGTGCAGCGGGCGCGCGGGCTGGAGCTGGCGAAGGGCCTCAACGACCCGGCCAAAAAATCCGCTGCCCCGATCAATCTCGACGTTGAAATGGAGACCGGTACTGGCAAGACCTACGTCTACATCAAGACAATAATGGAGCTGCACAAGCGCTACGGGTGGTCGAAGTACATCGTCGTAGTGCCGTCGATCGCGATCCGCGAGGGCGTGAAGAAGTCGTTTGACATCACGGCCGAGCACTTCCAGCATCTCTACGGCACCAAACCACGCACCTTCATTTACAACTCCTCGCGTCTTCATGAGATTGAGCGGTTCTCGTCGGACGCGGGCGTGCAGGTGATGATCATCAATGTTCAGGCGTTCAACGCCACCGGCAAGGATGCCCGACGCATCTACGAGGTGCTCGACGACTTTCAGTCACGAAAGCCCATCGACGTGATTGCGGCGAACAGGCCGATCCTCATCATCGATGAGCCGCAGAAGATTGAAGGCGACGCGAAGAAGCCCTCGAAGTCGCTGGAAGCGCTGACCTCGTTCAACGCCCTCTTCGCGCTGCGCTACTCCGCGACGCACCGAATCGAACGCACCAAAGTGCACCGTCTCGACGCCATCGATGCCTACAACCAGAAGTTGGTGAAGAAGATCGCGGTGCGCGGCATCACCGTCAAGCATCTGGCCGGCAGTAGCGCCTATCTGTACGTGGACAGCCTCGAGATCGGAAAGGGCGCAGACTTTCCGAAGGCACGCGTCGAGCTGGAGGTGCAGACTGCGCAGGGCATCAAGCGGCAGGTGAAGCGCCTTAGCCAGGGGATGAACCTGCATGACATCTCCGGTGGAATCGAGGCGTACAAGGGCCTCTTCATCCGCGACGTGGACGCCACCCGCGACATCATCGAGCTGAGCAATGGTGACATCATTGGCGCCGGCGAGGTCACTGAGGACGTAGCTGAAGACCGGAAGCGGCGCATCCAGATACGCGAGGTCATCCGCGCCCACCTCAGCAAGGAACGCGAGCTGTTTGCGCAGGGGATCAAGACGCTCTCGCTGTTCTTCATCGACGAGGTCGTCAAGTACCGCGACTACGAGCGCGAGGACACCCTGGGTGAATACGCACGTGTGTTCGAGGAAGAGTACGAGGCTGTGCTTGCCGACTATCTCGGTGAACTCGACCTGGATGAAGCGGCTGCACGCTACCGTGACCACGTTCAGGCGATCCCGGTGCGCTCAACGCACGAGGGATACTTCTCGATCGACAAGAAGACCAAGCAGTTCGTCGACGGCAAGATCGCAGCCCGCGGCGACTTCGCGGGTCAATCGGACGACGTCGACGCCTACGACCTGATCCTCAAGGACAAGGAGCGGCTGCTCTCCTTCGAGGAGCCGGTCCGATTCATCTGGTCACATTCCGCGCTCCGCGAGGGCTGGGACAACCCGAACGTGTTCGTGATGGGGATGCTCAAGAAGAGCGACAACACTACGACGCGGAGGCAGGAGATCGGCCGCGGCCTGCGCCTTTCGGTCGACCAGCACGGGGAGCGCATGGACAACCCCGTCACCGTCCACGACATCAACGAACTGACCGTCGTCACCGACGAGTCTTACACCGACTTCGTGACCGCGCTCCAGAAGGAGATCATCGAATCGCTGTCGCCGCGGCCACGCAAAGCGAGCGTTGACTACTTCGTGGGCAAGCCGATCACGCTGGGCGACGGATCAACGAGCGCCCTCGAGAAGACGGTCGCGCAGGCGCTCTACTTCCATTTGATCAAGAACGACTACATCGACGAGTCTGGCCTGGTCACGCAGGCATACAAGGACGCGCGCACCGACGGCACCCTCGCGGCCCCGACCTCCGAGGCGCTGAAGCCGGTCATCGACTACGTCTGGCCGCTGGTCGACGCGCTATACCTCGACGTGCCGAAGCCGACCGATGGGCGCAAGCCGAAGAAGATCCCGGTCAACGAAGCCAACTTCAACAAGCGCGAGTTCCAGGAGCTCTGGGGACGCATCAACCACAAGGCCGTCTACCAGGTCGACTTCGACTCCCAGGAGCTGATCGACAACTGCATCCGCGTGCTCGACACCTCGCTCAACGTCACCGTCATGCAGTACCTCGTCGAAAGCGGCAACCAAGTCGTCGGCCTCGAAGTGGAACAACTGGAGACCGGCACGGGCTTCAAGGTCTCTGAGACGAAGGTCGAGCACTCGGCCGTGTCAGCAGGTTCGACCGTGAAGTACGACCTCCTGGGGGAGATCGCGGAGAAGACGCAGCTCACTCGCCGCACATGCGCGGCGATCCTCACCGGCATCCACCCGGGCACGTTCGCGAAATTCAAACAGAACCCCGAGCAGTTCATCACCGAGGCCGCCCGGATCATCAGCGAGCAGAAGGCAACCGCCATCGTCGAGCACCTCAGCTACGACCCACTCGACAACCGCTACGACTCGTCGATCTTCACGGAGAACCAGACCGCACAGGACCTGTCCAAGGCCGGTGACAAGCTGAAGAAGAGTGTCTACGAGTACGTCGTCACCGACTCCAAGGTCGAGCGATCGTTCGTCGAGAAGCTCGACGTCAGCGACGAGGTCGTCGTCTACTCGAAGCTGCCCCGCGGCTTCTTCATCCCAACACCGGTCGGTGACTACAACCCCGATTGGGCGATCGCGTTCCGCGACGACGACACGAAGATCAAGCACGTCTACTTCGTGGCCGAGACCAAGGGTTCGCTGTCCACTCTTCAGCTGAAGGGTGTCGAGAACGCCAAGATCGAGTGCGCCCGCAAGTTCTTCGCCGCGCTCAGCGCCAGGAGCGGCCAGGACGTCACGTACGACGTCGTCTCTAACTACTCCGAGCTGATGCAGCTCGTAACGACATAGAGGGAGGACCGATGGCGAAGTACAAAGTGACCCAATCTGCGGTGACCCAACTGCTCGAAGACGTCAAGCGAGAGCAGATCGCGATCCCGGAGCTCCAGCGGCCCTTCGTGTGGGACAGCGTCAAGGTGCGAGACCTGATGGACTCGCTCTACAAGGCGAGAGTTCCCCGATGATCCGGGGATGCAGGTGAGCGCGGAGACGATCTACCAGTCGCTCTACGTGCAGTCTCGGGGCGCGTTGAAACAGGAACTGACCCGGCATCTACGCACCGGGCGCGGGCTGCGCCATCCCAGCCGGAAGGCGGGGCAGCGGAAGAACCGCATCCCGAACATGGTCAACATCTCAGAGCGGCCGCCAACGGCGAGCGACCGGGCCGTTCCGGGGAGTTGGGAAGGGGACCTGATCATCGACGCGGGGAATCTGTCCGCGATCGGCACGCTCGTGGAACGGCATTCGAGCTTCACGATGCTCGTTCACCTCCCCGACGGTTACAAGCCCGACCAGGTCGCGCCCGCGCTGACCCGGAAGATCCAGCAGCTCCCGGTGCAGCTGCGCGGCGCGCTGACTTGGGATTAGGGTCCGGAGGTGCGCGACTGGGAGAAGGTGCGCATCGACACCGGCATCGAGGTGTTCTTCTGCGACCCGCACTCGCCCTGGCAGCGCGGCATCAACGAGAACACGAACGGGCTGCTGCGGCAGTACTTCCCGAAGGGCACCAGCCTCGACGGGTTCACCGAGGGTGAGCTCGACGCCGTCGCCCGAGAGCTCAACGACCGACCGCGCAAACGGCTCGATTTCCAAACCCCGAATGAGATCATCAGATCAGTCCTGTTGCGATGACCGCTTGAATCCGCCAAACCCCCAACGCGAGACAGGCTTTCCGGCTGCGGACTCCGTCAGCGTGGAGCTCGCCCACGAGGCGGAACCGGTCTTTTGGGGGCACCACCTGCTCCACCGCTGCAACCGCTCTGCGGAGGATCTTGTTCTCCTCTTCCAACTCACGGATACGCCTATTCGCGGCAGTCAGCTCGGCCGACGACGCGCGCCCGGACGGCGGTCTCATCCCACGGTCCACAAAATCTTGCTGCTTCCAGCGGTAGAGGCAGGGCTGCGCGATCCCGAGCGTGGCGGCAACGTCGACAACGGTGCGTCCGGACCTCACCAGCTCGAGCGCACGCTCACGAAACTCGGACGGATACGGTCTTGGCATACAACTACTTCTCGTCTCAGAAGCAGCCACATCCTCTCAACCAATCGTTCCGGGGAACTGGGGCATGACCAAAGGTGTCCGGAAAAGCGGGTCAGGCTCCGATGGGTCGGGAGCGATCGACTGTGTCACCACCTCGATCTTCCCAGCGTTGACCCGCGCCATCGAGGAGGTTGCCGCTACGAAGCCCAGCAGGTGGTCTCCGAAACGCACGTTCGACCGGCTGATTCAGCAGGGTTCCGAAGACTGAACTGCTGGCCGAGTCCGGGTCTGCCTCCAGTCCGGCGGGGGCGGACCCGGATGTCTGAGGGCGCGCATACGATCTAGGTATGACGAAGAACCTCCGCATGATTGACCTGTTCGCTGGCTGCGGGGGCATGACGGTCGGCTTCGCGGGCGAGGGGTTCCGCTCCGTGCTGGCTGTGGAGTGGGACAAGGCGGCCGCAGCGACGTATGCGGCAAACTTCGGCGAGAAGCATGTGATCGCGGGGGACATCGCAAGCGTTCCTGACGAAGCGATCCCGGAGACAGACATCATCATCGGAGGGCCGCCCTGCCAAGGGTTCTCTAACCTCGGGCTGAAGGACATCAAGGATCCGCGCAACCAGCTGTGGCGCGAGTTCATGCGCTTCGTCGAGCACTCTCGCCCGAAGGTCTTCGTCATTGAAAACGTCGACCGGTTCGCTAAATCGCCGGAGTTCGCCATGCTCCTTGCGGAGGCGGACCACGGAGCTCTGGCCGAGTATGAGCTCCAACACGCCGTGCTGAACGCCGCCGACTACGGAGTCGCACAGCGCCGCAAGCGGACGATCGTCATAGGTTCACGGATCGGACGAATCGACTTGCCTGCACCTACGCACGCGAAGGACGCCGGCGAAAACTCGGACCTTCTTCCATGGAGAACGGTGAAGGACGTGATCGGCACGCTCCCTCCGCACCCGGAGAGTACGGATCTCCCGAACAGCCGATTTGCCTTCTTCGGGGAGGAGATGCCCGGCGTATTCCGCGGACTCGATTTGCACATCCGCCGAACACCGACGAGCAAGAGCCTGGATCGTTATAGCTTTGTCCCGCCCGGCGGAGGTCGTTTCGATTTGCCCGATGAGCTGCTGCCGAACTGCTGGGCGAGGAAGCCGACCGGAACGACGGACGTCATGGGGCGCCTTCGATGGGATATGCCGTCTGTCACGATCCGGACGGAGTTCTTCAAACCTGAGAAGGGGCAGTACCTTCACCCGCAATGGGAGGCCGGTGAGTGGGTGGAGGCGTATGGAAAGCACCGCAGCGACCCGGTGCGGTCGGTTGATCGCGTGATCAGCCACTACGAGGCGTCGCTCATCCAGGACTTTCCCGCCGACTATCGATGGGTCGGCACGAAGATACAGATTGCCCGCCAGATCGGGAATGCTGTTCCTTCAGGCCTTGCGCGCGCCATCGCGAGGCAAATCAAGCCGCACCTTGTATCTCAGGCAGTCGAGAGGGCCGAGAGGGAGCTGGCTTTCGCCTAGCTTCCTCACGCGCGCAGCATCACCAGATGCCGGGATGAAGAGGCGTCGATTCGATCGATGCGACGATTCCAGTCGCGCGCGTTGCCACCCACGCCCCGTCCTTGAGGTCGAAACCGAGCTTCTCTGCTCGTATCCGGTCTTGCACCCACGTCCCGACCAGGACCTCCAGGCCCGAGGTCGAGCGGACCGCATCTTTTGCCTGTCTTGCTCGACGCAACGGGTCCCTATTCCCGAAGCAAACCGTCTCGATCGAGGATCTCGGGATCACCGTGTCGGGGAGGAAACCGAACAACGCGGTGAGCCGTGCAGTCTGCCCAACCCTCGGCGCGAAGACGACAGCAAGCTGCTCTGGCGTAAGCCGGGCTAACGGCTCGGCGGGTAGTGGAGTCCAAGCAACCAGCGGGATTGAGAAACGTCTAAGCGCCTCAGCAGCGATGCCGCGTTTTCCGTCCTTGTTCGCCCCTTCGTTCAGCCAAGCTCGATGGGTACGCATTAGGAAGGCGCGGTGGCGTCGCATCGCTGTGTCGACCTGGATGAGGATGCTGATTTGGCACTGCCCTTCGGTAGGGATCATCCAATTTGATCGAATCGTCGCTTTGAGTTCCACCGGGACATGGAGTATCCGCGTGTCCAGCGGGGGCTCCTTGTATAGACCAAGTTCGTTGAGTACCCGGTACTGGAGCTTCGTTCCCACGGATGCGCGTTCATCCGAGTCGACTTCAGGGCTAAGCAGGTCGAACCGTCCGGTTCTAGCACCGTCGAGAACATGCCGGACAGCGTCATCAACGGCGCGGGTGAAGTGCATCGATAGCGGGCGCGATATGAGCCATGCGCTTACTTTCTGCAGCTCGAGGTCGTCACACGCGTCCTCGGTCACATGAGCCCTGGCGGCGTGACCGGGTCGCTCGTCTGGCGCGCAGATTCCGCCCGCCAGCACCGCAGTTTTCCTCACTCTCGAGACGCTATCGCATCGGTTGCGGTGGAGACGGCGAGCAACAAGTACGCCCCGAAGATGATTCGATCCCACCCAATTAAATAGTGAGTATTCGACGGAGACGCGTGAGGATGCCCGCGGAAGCCAAGCGCGAGCATTCGACGGCGATAGCGGTCCGTCACGTCGCCGGGATCCTCGGAACGGCCCCAAGACATTGCATGCTGTGGCGCTGCTATGAGGACGACGAAGGGGCGACGCCAGGCATCACGACCGACGCAGCGGCGGAGATCAGCCCGTTGGCGCGGTCGACGCCCGCTCGAGGCTCTCGTCGACGTGTCGACGCTCACCATCGCCTGCATATTCGTCGAATCAAATCTACTGTGGGAGAAGGAGGCACCTCGGATGTGGGACAGCGGGTCGAACGCCCAAGCGTCGAGCGGCGTGTCATGGGCGAGCACGCCGAGTAGTCGCGCTTCGATGCAGTCGAACCGCGGCCGCGACACGTCGCCAGAGATCCTGGTTCGGCGGCATCTGCATGCGCTCGGGCTCCGCTACCGCGTGTCAGTCCGTCCTGTTGCGAATCTACGACGCACCGCCGACATCGTCTTCACCCGGGCGCGCGTCGCAGTTTTCATCGACGGCTGCTTTTGGCACGGATGCCCCGAGCACTATCAGGCCCCCGCTCGAAACGGCGAGTTTTGGCTCACGAAGCGGCTGCGCAATCGCGAGCGGGATGACGAGACGAATCAGGTGCTGCGTGGTAACGGCTGGCATGTCTTGCGGATCTGGGAACACGAGGTCCGGAAGGACGCGGCAGCGGTCGCCCTGAAGATCGCTCACGAGGTGCGTGCTAGATAGCGCACGCTGACGCTCAATCGAGCAGGAACCCGCTGGGCGCGCTCTTCCGCGTGATGACCAGCTGGTCGCGCGCGGCTCGCGGCGACATGGAGGATCGAGCGGAACTGGTTTCCTTGTCGGCTTGGTCTGCCTCCGACTAGCCTCTGTGCGCCCGGGGCCGGGGCGAAAGGCGCCGTCTGACACATCGAAGAGGACGACGGCGGGAGAAATCCAGGCCCTCGGGGGTGTGCCTCGTCAGGTTACCGGCTGCCCGCCGGCCACCCGTGGCGCGTTGACGAGGGCGTCGGGGAAGTCGCGTTCAGCGAGCCATTGCTGCGCCCTCTTGGTCCCCATATTCGACGGACCCAGTACCGTAATCGTCTCGGGACGGGCACCGTCTTCGTCGATCCACCGCGGGATGTCCGACGCGCTCATGTCGCTTGTTCAGCGCCGGGCTTCGCAGCGTGCCTAGAGCATGGCCCGGTAGTCATAGCGAGACGGCGTGACCGCCCTTGAATCTGGGTCCCGTTGTGTTTGAGCACCGTCGGGCCACGTAGATGCGATGCAGGCACGGGTCCGCCGATTTCGGGTATGAGAGCTTTCTCATTCTCTCGTATGCTCGCGAGTGATGTGAGCGTTTTCTCTGATGTCGGAGGTTGTGCGTAGCGTCGCTCGGCTGGGCGGAAGCCTGGTGCGGACCATGGGGGTCCACTCGCTGGGAGGGGAATCAGAGATGAGCTGGCCGGAGCTTATGGAGCCTGAACTGCAGGCGTACATCGAAGAGCGACAGGCGACCGCACTGCGGACGTATGAGAACGATCCGGACCTGCTCATCGAGCATGTCCGCCAGGAAGACAGCTTCCGCACCGGCGGCTACGGCACACGCCAGATCAGCGAGTTGCTGCAGAACGCGGTCGACGCCGTGGGGGCGTCGGGTGGGACGGGGATGGTCGAACTCCGCCTTGCCGACGGCGCGTTGTATTGCGCGAACGAGGGACAGGGATTCACCCGGGATGGTCTGCGTGCGGTGACGTACGCCTTCCTCAGCACCAAGCGGGGTGACGAGATCGGCCGCTTCGGGCTGGGTTTCAAGAGCATCCTCGGGATCACGGACCGCCCCCAGATCTACAGCCGCAGTGTCAGCTTCGAATTCAACGCGCCCGACACGGCGGAGCTGTTCTCCGGAATCCCCACGGAGAGCGGGCGGTTGCCGCTGCTGCGCATCCCGACGCTGGCCGAGCCGTCACGCGCCGCCGCGGACGACCCGAATATCGCTGAGATGAGAGGGTGGGCGACCACTGTCGTGAAGCTGCCACTCATCCGCGAGGGCGACCGGCTGCGCAAAGAACTCTTGGACTTCAGCGTGGAGTCACTCCTCTTCTTCAAGCCGCTCGAGCGTCTGCGCATCAGCGTCCAGGCGTCTCCCGGAGCGGCGCCCGATGCCCGGGATTATGTCCGCGTGGGTCACCCCGATGACGGTGAGGTCCACCTCATCGCTCCCGGTGGTGAGAGGGAGCGGTGGCTGTATGCGGAGCGGGAGTACCGACCGACCATCGACGTGGCGTCGACCCTGCCGCCGACCGCGCAGCGTGAGGCGATGAAGGTGTCCTACGCCGTGCGGCCGGAGGTGCGCGCGGGAGTGGGGCGCCTCTGGGCCTGGTTCCCGCTGAACGACGAGACCACGGCCAGCGGCGTGTTCAACGCCCCTTGGCAGGTCAACGACGACCGCACGTCTCTTGTACCGGGCTCACTTCTCAACCGCGCGATGCTCGGGGTCGCCGCGGACCTCTTCCTCGACGTGGCGACCGGCGCCTCCACCTCAGCGGATGCCGGCGCCCACCTCGATCTGTTCCCCGCGCGCGGACGCGAAGCGCGCAGCAACGCCGACACGTTCCTCTCGGATGAGATCCCCCGCAGGGCGATCGTTCGGCCGATGATCCCGGACGTCACGGGTGAGCTGAAGGTGCCCGGATACTTCGTCCGTGTCCCCGATCTACAGAAGACGCCGATCCCGCCCAGCGCAGCGCGTGCCTGGCAGGAGCGTGCTCCGCGGTCGACGATGCCCCACTGGCAGTGCTTCGCAACGCCGACGCGACGCCTTCGACTGCGCACACTGCTCGGCGGATCCGATGGGCAGCGCTCCTCGCGGGAAGCATCGGTGGCATCGTGGCTCGAAGAGCTCGCGCGGCGCGGTGAGATGGCCGACGTCGAAACGGCGCTTTCCATCGCCGCGGCGCTCGCGCCGGTCTCTGCGGAGATGAAGGAAGCGGTGGGTTCGGCGCCGATCGTGCCACTCGAGGGCGGCGGCTGGGCTCGTGCCGGCGCGAGTGCGTCGGTGCTGTTGCCCCTCGACGGAGCCGCCGTGCCGGAGGGTGTCAAACTCGTCGACCCGCAATCGGCGGCGTTCGGTGATGTTTCGGATCATCTGCGGGCACTGGGCTTCCGGACGGTCTCTGCCGATGAGGCGGCGTCGGCTCTCGGGCACGGTGCACGCGATCGATGGTCCATGCAGGAGTGGCGACGCTTCTGGACCGTCATCGGTGCCGCGAGCCCGCAAGCTGCGGCGACCGTGGTCCGCGAGATCCGTGCGCGGGGCGTGGACGTGCTCCTGCCGACGAAGGCGGGGACGTGGCGTCCCGCGTGCGAGGTACTGGCGGACCCCACGTTCGCGACGGAGATCCTCGATCGGCACGTCGACGCGGAGCAGGTGCCGAACATGACGCTCGTCCGCGAAGCGGGCGCTGTTGACGCGCCGACCCGAGGGTATCCGCTCCACCGCGAGGCGCTCAGGCCGCAATATGTGGCCGAGATCGGCTCGATGGCGCGTGCCTACCTGGCGCGCGAAGGTTACCAAGGCGTTCGCGTCGTCGTGCCCGACACGGACGGAGTCGGCCCGCTCGCCATCCTCCGGGAAAAGCTGACAGACGCCGAGAGCGTGTTCTGGACCCGAGCGGTCCTCCGGACGATGCCGAGCCGTGATGTCATCGTCAAGGTCCCGCTCGGGCGAGGCAAGACTGCGGAGATCCCCGCCTCATCGATCGAGTGGTGGGCGGTTCGGAGCTTCGGGAAAATCGTTACCACGCTCGGCCCGTGTTCCCTCACGTCGGCTGTGTCGTCGCGACTCATGCAGTTCGGTGCTTACCTCCCCGTCGCCGTGGATGCTGAACTGAGTGCGGTCACCCGTCTCCCCACCGAGGTGAGCTCTGTCTCGGACTCCCTCCTGCGCGCCTTCCTCGGCAGGGAGGGCTATCAGGTCGCATCCACCGGCCCGGATGCATTCGTGGAACTCCTGCGGGTCTGCGCTGCCCGTGATTCGCTCTCTGTGCCCGCCACGATTCCTGCGGTGCTCCGTGGGACGGTGATACTCGCGCCGACCAACGAGGTCGCGGTCACGGACAAGGGCTCGGACGTCGCGGCGCTCGACGAAGCCGGGGTCGCGCACATCCCCACCCACGGCGCACACGGTGCGCTCGTGAACCGCTGGGGCCTCTTGGCGCCCGGCGATGCGCTGCAGCAATCGCTGGAGGTCAGCGGCATGAGCGAGACAACTCCTGTTCTCGACCTGTACCCGAGTCTTCAAGCAAGAGTGGTCACCCGGCTCGCCAAGCAGAAGCTGGCCCGCGCGGAGTCGATCGCCAGGATTCTGCAGAGCATCCACGGCGTGACCAAGCGCCGTCTCATGTCCGCCAACCAGGACGGCGTGCTGATCGTCGACGCCTCGCTTGACGACCACGGAGTACTCGAGCAGCTCTCGGCCGCGCTCGACCTCGGGCTCTCCGTGGACGACGTGCGGGGAGTGATCGCGGACGATGAGCGGATGCGTCGCAGCGAACTGATCCAGACGGCTCAGCTCGCCCGGACCAATGAGGAGAGACTGCTGATCCTCGTCGGGGCGGACACTCTTCGGCAGCGGCTCCCGAAGGGCCTCCTGCCAGCCGTCGAGTCGCGCACCGGCGAGCTGGGGGATCGCGAGACGGCGGAATTGTTCCTGCAGGTCCAGGGACAGGATGCCGTTCGTGCGATCCGTGACGATCTGGCTCGCGTGGGGATCCCTGTTCCCAAGCAGTGGGACGGCTCGCCGAGCGCGCAGAGCGCCGTGAAACGTCTGGGTTTCGACACCTCCTACGCCGGCAGCCGTGAAGCGCGGCGAGCCTCTGTGACCCAGGTGCAGGGACAGATCTTCCTCAACGAACTGCACGACTTCCAGCAGGCACTCGCGGCCCAGATCAACGATCTGGCCACAACGAGTGATCCCGCCAAGAAACGTGGGCTCCTCTATCTCCCGACCGGTGCGGGGAAGACCCGGGTCACCGTCGAAGCCCTGCTTCACCTCCTCAAGAGCGGTGACATCGAAGCGCCGGTCCTGTGGATCGCGCAGAGTGAGGAGCTGTGTGAACAGGCGATCACCGCTTTCGCGGAGGTGTGGCGCTGGATGGGCGATGAACGTCCGCTCGACGTGAGCCGTTTCTGGTCAGGCCACGAGCTGGATGAGTCCAACGAAGAGCTGCAGGTCGTGGTCGCGATCGACGACACGCTGGCCAGTCGACTCAACGAGCCGCAATACGGTTGGCTCACTCGTCCCGGTCTCGTCGTCATCGATGAGGCCCACACCGCCGGAACCAAGACGTACACCGAAATCCTGCGCATACTCGGACTGACGGCCAGTCGCACCGAGCGGCCACTTCTCGGGCTCACGGCCACGCCCTTCCGTGGACGGAACGAAGAGCTCAATCGCCGGTTCGTCGAGAGGTTCGGGTCCAATCGCCTGGAATCGCTGGACCCCGACGACCCCATCGGGGAGCTTCGCGGACGCGGCGTGCTTTCCGAAGTGGATTACGACATCCTCTCCGGTGTCTCGGTGGCTGTCACTGACCAGGACGCCGAGTTCCGCAGGATGAGGGAAGTGTCCAAGAACATGCTGACCCTGATCGGCCAGGACATGGGACGTACCCAGGGGGTTGTGGACCATATCCGCGGTCTTCTCGCCGACGAACCCGACTGGCCCGTCCTCGTCTTCGCGGCATCCGTCGCGTCCGCCCACACGATCGCAGCCCTGCTGCGCCTCCAGAACGTGCGGGCAGACTCTGTGGACGGCGGAGTCCGCAAGAACCAGCGCCGACGCGTGATCGAGCGTTTCAAGTCAGGGGAGTCGCAGGTGCTCGTGAACTGCGACCTCCTCACGCAGGGATTCGATGCGCCGATGGTGCGTGCGCTCTACATCGCACGGCCCACCTTCAGCCCCAACCGATATCTGCAGATGGTGGGGCGGGGGCTGCGTGGCCCGGCGAACGGTGGCACCGACCGTTGCCTCGTCGTCAACGTCGCCGATACCTTCGAGCAGTTCGGCGAGCAGCTGGCCTACAACGAATTCGACTACCTCTGGAGCAAGAAGTGACCGACAGCATCGACACCGTACCCACCGCCGAACCGGTCACGGATCCGCGCGCCGGACGAGACGCCGTGACGGAGGAGTTGCGTCGACGCTGGCTCGGCCCGCTCGGGGGCGATGAGGAGATCCTCGACCGCAGCCCGGTATACGCCTACCTCGTCGGCACCCTCTATCCCGTCGAACGAGGTGTGGCCGCTCCCCTCAGTGACGACGTCGAGGCGGAGAACGTGGACGAGACTCCACTGGATTCGCCGGAGATCGAAGTCGGCGACGACTTCGACGCCGCGACCGGCGACAGCGACGATGAAGACCCGGGAATCAACATCACCGGCGCCTTCGGATGGGCACCCCAGTCCATGGGCGTGTCGTTCGTGCACTCGGGCGACGTCATCGCCGTCGACATGGACGCGGGCGTCTACACCAAGGTCGACGCGGGACCATCCGAAGGCGAGGAGCAGGCGGCCGCCGGCAAGCGGGAGCGCTGGCACCGCCGTCAGATGACGACCCGCGAGATGGTCACCGTGACCGGGTCCGGAAGCGCGATGGTCTTCGACGGGCGTGCGCGCCTGTCGTGGCGGTCCCGGATCCACCAGGGCAAGCGACTGACGACGGTGTCCCTGTCGAACGCGGAGGAAGTCGGCCAGGGCGAGGCCAAGCGTCGACCTGATCTCTGTCTGTTCCAAGTTTCGATGGGGTGCACCGACGACGGCGGACTGTACCCGTACCCTCAGCTCGGCACATCCGACGAGGAAGATCGCGAACTGGCCTTCCGCTATCGTCACAAGCCGACCTATGCGATCGGCCATGGTGTCGCGGTGGAGTGGACACCGGCCGTGGCTCCGATCTCGGTGTCGACGACCGTGCTGCCCTCGGTTGAGGTGCCGGCGATCCGCGCGAAGGTCGGATCGGGAGACGTGTACTCGATGCGGTGGTTGTCGGACGACGGTCTGAGCTCCGCGGACTACGCGGAAGCGCTCCGCGTTGTCGCGTCCGACTATCGGACGTGGATCGAGGGACAGCGCCAGGACGCCGAAGACGTCGTGGGCGAGGCGCGCATCGTGGCCGACCGCATCGTCGACCGGCAGGATCGGGCGGCATCCCGTATCGAAGAAGGCGTCGCGCTCCTCGCGTCCGATCCGGACGTCCTCACCTCGTTCCGCATGGCCAACCGCGCGATGCGCTGGCAGATGCTGAGGCAGGGGAAGAAGGTCGCGAAGGACACGCGCTACGGGGCGGCGCTGGATGCGGACAAGGGCGCGGATGAACCGCAGTGGAGACCTTTTCAGCTCGCCTTCATCCTGAGCGCCCTCGCCTCGACCGTGGACGAAGACCACGAGGACCGCGAGCTCGTCGACCTCATCTGGTTCCCGACCGGCGGAGGCAAGACGGAGGCCTATCTCGGGCTCGCGGCGGTGGAGATGATCCGCCGCCGTATCGTGGGCGGGCTGAAGGGCGGCGGGCTGGCGATCCTCACCCGCTACACGATGCGGCTGCTGACCGCCCAGCAGTTCCAGCGGGCGGCGACTCTGATCTGCGCGCTCGAACTGCTGCGCGACGACGACGAACGTCTCGACGGGGCGCCCGCATTCTCGATCGGCATGTGGCTCGGCAACTCGACGACCCCGGGGACCTACAAGGCGGCCGCGAAGCAGATGAGGCAGGTGCGCGCTCAAGCCACTCCCGAGAATCCGTTTCAGGTCCTCGTGTGCCCTTGGTGTTCGCACCCCATCATGCCGCCGCGGCACACCTCGCGGGATGAGGCATACGGCGTGCGCTCGTCTGACTATGGATTCGAACTGTTCTGCCCCGACGAGGAGTGCCCGTTCCACCACGGGCTACCCGTTCAGGTCGTCGATGAGGGTCTCTACGAGAACCCGCCGACCATGCTGGTGGCGACGGTCGACAAGCTCGCGCGTCTCGCCTGGATCCCGCAAGGCGGGCGGCTCTTCGGTGCGCACAGCGTTTCGCTCCCGCCCTCGCTCATCATCCAGGACGAGCTTCACCTGCTGTCCGGACCGCTCGGGACGATCGTCGGCATCTACGAAGCGGCGATCGGAGCGTTGCTGCGGTGGCGCGGCACAGCGCCGAAGGTTGTCGCCTCGACAGCGACCACCCGGGCATCTCGACGTCAGGTGGAGGGCCTGATGGCGAAGGATGTCGAGTCCTTCCCTCCTACGGGGCTCGACGCCGATGACAACTACTTCTCTGAGCCTGACCCGGACGCGGCCGGCCGCCTCTATCTGGGCATCATGCCGCAGGCGCACACCCCGTCGTGGGCCGTCGGACAGCTCTCGGCGGAGCTGTTGAACGCCCCCGTGGCGGTCGGCCTCGCGGGCGGAGCGGCGGACGCTTATTGGACTCTCGTGGTCTACCACAACAGCCTCCGTGAGCTCGGCCGCACGGTCACCATCCTCCGAGATGATGTGCCGTCGAACCTCATCCGGCGGGAGAAGTCCGAGGGACTGTCGCGCGCGATCGGACGAGACGGTGTCCACGAACTGAACGGCAACGTCGACTCTGCCGAACTGATCGCCCTGCTCGCGCGGCTGGAGAAAGGGCCTGACGACGCGCAGGTGATCGATGCGCTCGCCACGACGAACATCATGTCGGTGGGTATCGATGTGAGCCGGCTCGGCGTCATGCTCGTCAACGGCCATACCAAGACGACATCGGAGTACATCCAAGCGACGTCGCGGGTCGGCCGAGGGAAGACCCCGGGTCTGGTCGTCACCATGTTCCGATCAGGCAAGGCACGCGACCGGTCGATTTTCGAGTCGTTCGGTCCGTACCATCAGGCGTTCTACCGCTTCGTCGAACCCTCCAGCGTGACGCCGTGGTCGCCGCAGGCTCGGCGCCGGGCTCTTCGGGCGGCGCTCGTGATTCTGGTCCGTCACGGTGTGGGGCTCTCGGACAACCCGGATGCCGCGCTCTTCGACCCGGAGTCCGCGGGCGTCCGTAAGGCGGTACAGCTTCTCAACGAACACGTCGCGCGAGCCGATCCGAGGGAAGCCGGGAAAGTGGCCGAGCAGATCGACGAAGCGGTGCTGGAGTGGGTGGACGCCCGCAACCGGGCCCAGCAGGAGGGTAAGAAGCTGGTGTATCAATCACGCGACCAGGATGAGCGGCTGATGAGACAGTTCACCGAGCCGGGCCGGGGGTGGCCGGTGATGAACTCCATGCGCAACGTCGACGAGGTCGTGCGGGTGCGGGCGAACGGAGAGCGTCGTGGCTGAGCTGAACGTGAAGACGATCCGCGCGTCGGAAACGGTGTCGCCTTACGGCCCGGGGGCGATCGTCGACATCCTCGGTCAATCGTTCATGGTGCCGACGGGCGACCGCTGGCCGTCGACCAAGGTGCGGCGCAAAGTCAGCTCAGACCGACTCGTCGACGCCCTCGGCGTCGACGACCTCTGGGCGGCGCCGACGACGCACAGCCCCGAGAACCAGAAGACGCCCGGACTCGAGTTCGAACGGTTCCCGGGTTGGCTCTTCTGCCAGGTCTGTCGTCGGATGGTGAAGTGGACGCGGTCCATGGAGACCGGTCGAATCCCGCAGTGCCCCGAGGTCGCGTGCGATGGGCGACTCGTACCCATGCGCTTCGTCGCGGTGTGCATGTCGAACAGTCACATTGCCGACATCCCCTGGGTCGAGTGGATGCATCGCGACCATGACGGCGACTGCGCGGCATCCGACAAACTTAAGTTCGAATCTGCGGAGGGGCGAGCAGAGGGCCTGAGCAGCCTCCAGGTGCGATGCGATCGTTGCGGACACCGCCGCAGCCTCGGCGACCTGCGCCGCGACGTCCTCGCTGTCGAGGGGTTCACTTGCCGCGGGAAGCAGCCGTGGGAAAGCAGCTGGGGACAGTGCGGCAAGCCGATCGATCCGCAACAACGCGGAGCGACGAGTCTGCACTTCTCCGACACGATGAGCGCGATCGACATCCCCACCGTGGAAAGTCGCACTGAACAGCACCTTGAGAAGCTTCGCGCTCACAAAGCCTTCGCAGCCCTTGCGGTCGTGGGCGACCAGACGGCCCGTCAGATCCTGGTAGCGCAGATCGCGGCAGAAACAGGGATTCCTGAGGCCGTCGTCCTCGAACTGGCGGTGCCTGCCCCGGCCGGGGGAACCCTCGACGTCCGCGCCACCAGAAGCGGCCTGCTGGCTGCCGAGTACGAGGCGTTCATCGCGGCGTTGACAGACTCGGCGCCGACCGAGGGGTTCTCCACTCGGGTGACGTCTCTGTCGACTGACGCGGCGGGCGGACGGCTGGGCGGCCTCCTCTCCGATGTCGTGCTGGTTGACCGGCTGCGCGATGTGCGCGCAGTACTCGGTTTCCGCCGCTACACGCCCGAGGCCGCGCTCGTCGCGGCGGCACCCGTTCTGCCGCATGAGCGCAAGTGGCTGCCGGCGATCGAGGGACATGGGGAGGGAATCTTCATCCGTTTCCCGGAGAAAGCCGTGCGTGCCTGGGCGGGGCAGGAGGAGGTCCAGAGTCGCGGCGACCAATTGCTCGCCAATCAGAATCCGTCGGGTCTGGGCGGGCGGCTGCACGTCGTATCGCCGGAGTATGTGCTTTTGCACACGTTCGCCCATCTCATGATGCGCGAGCTCGCATTCGGCAGCGGCTACACCGCGGCATCCATCCGCGAGCGGATCTACTGCGAGTCGGACGGCGACTACGGGGTCTTCATCTACACGACGTCGTCCGACGTCGAGGGAACCCTCGGGGGGCTCGTCCGACAGGGTGAACCAGACCTCCTCGCTCCCGCGATCGTCCGCGCCCTCGAGCAGGCAGCCTGGTGCCCCAATGACCCGGTGTGCATCGAATCGGAACCGCAGAGCATCGACGGCCTCAACCTCGCCGCCTGCCACGCCTGCTGTCTTGCATCCGAGACGTCGTGTGAGTCGCAGAACCTCCTTCTCGATCGGGCGCTCGTCGTCGGCAGCGACGATGTGCGCGGCTACTTCGACGGCGTGCTGGATGCGATCCTCGGGCAGCGCACCGGCCGCGCCTCGGAAATCGGCTGAGCATGTCGGACCGACCGATCCTGCTCTTCCTGCATGGGGTGGGCACCGGAGACCGCGAAGATCTGTGGAAAGCGAGGCTCACGGAAACCCTCACCGCGCTCGGCTATCCGCATCTCGACACTGCGGAAGTCATCGCACCCAAGTACGCGCACGCGCTCAGAGGGTGGGACGAAAAGGTGGATCTCCCTCCGATCACCGTGAAGCAGCCGGGACGCGACGCTGCAAGGCAGAACCGCCGGGTGTTCGAGCGTCGCATGGGGGCGATCGAGTTCAGGCTCGGCCGCCACAGTCCTGGATCCGGTCTGCCGGGTGGTGACGTCGCCGTGGGTGCAGCCGTGGCCCTTCCGTCGTTCAAGCAGGCGCGCAGCTACCTCACTGATGGCAGGATTCGCGCGCAGGTCTTGGACCGCATCCTTGCAAAGCTCCCCTCCTCGGGGCGGATCGTCATCGTTGGGCACAGCCTCGGATCGGTCATCGCGGCGGACCTCGTGCGTCGCCTGCCAGTCGCTCTCGAGGTCGTGGGGATGATCACCATCGGGAGCCCTTTGGCGCACGCCGGCTTCGACGTCGACAAGCTGAGGGAATCGCTCAAGGAGCCGCCGGCGAACCTCGCCTGGTGGGTGAACTTCTGGAACACCTCTGACTTGGTGGCAGCACACCGCGGCCTTTCATCAGTGTTCCCCTGGATGATCGACTTCCGCATCGACACGAAGGCACCGCCCTCCAAACGGGCTCATTCTGCGATCGAGTACCTCGGGGCTGATGTCGTCGCCGAGGCGATCGGCTTCGCGTTGTTCGGCTCCCGTTCGAAGGAAGTCGCGAGGATCGGGCGAGTCGCGGACATTCCGCCGGATGCCACCGAACTGCTTGCTCTCCTGGCGTTGCGCTACGCACATCTCATCAAGCTGGGGCTGGAGGGAGATGTGCGGGAACGGTTCGCCGGCGCGCTCCGCTCTGTGCAGGCGACCGTCGTCGATGAGTTGGTTGCGCGCAACGCCGTCACCGGCAGGCAGACTCCGGCTGCACTGGCCTCGCTGGCATTCGACCTATCCGACCCCGCGGTCGACGCGCCGGAGCCCGCGCCCGCAGTGCATATCGTCAAGGACGAAGCGGTCGTCGTGCTGACGCTCCTCGCCTCCGAAAACCTCATCCGGCCCTTCGAGATATCGATCCCGACCGAGAAGCTCCGAGGCGCGATGCAAGATCTGACCGCGGAGATGGGTCTGGGAAGCAAGTACGGCACGGATGTGTTCGATGCCTCCAAGACGGCGCGCGAGATCCTCGCCGGTAGGACCGTGAATTGGCTGAAGTGGGGCGCGCTGGGGGCCGGTGCGGCGGCGATCATCGTGGCGACCGGCGGACTGGCGCTCGCAGCGGGTGCGGGTCTCGCGGGCGCTGCGGTGGTGACCAGTGCGCTCGCGACCTTCGGGCCCGGGGGCATGATCGGTGGGCTGCTGACGGCCGGCACGCTCGTGACAGCGGGCGGCGGAGGAATCGCCCTCGGACTCGCGAGCCCGAACACGACGGCCGAGGCGCTCGAGGAGGTGGTGCAACGGTTGCTCTCGACGGAGATCTTGCGTCGGCGCCAGCATCTGGAATCCGATCCCTCCGTGTGGCAGACGCTGGTGGAGACCGAAATCAACGTGCGTCGCGAGCACGAGCGTCTCGACGAGTTCTCGGACCCCTCGGCGCCTGGAATCAAGCAGCTCAAGGCGAAGATCGTCGCCGTAGAGCGTGCGCTGGATTACCTTCGCGAGAACGCGCTCGAACCGGAAGTGGAGGCTGCGCTGGAAACGTGACCAAGCGTGGAGTCGAGGTCGTGCGGAGAACCGACGGACGGACGGGTAGCCTCAGCAGCGTGGACCGAGACGAAGAGCTTCAGGCGATGCAGATGTACGGTGCGGAGGATGCTGAAGACCTCGCGATGATCCTGGACTACCTGGACAAGACTTAAGAAAGCATGAGGATCCACGGGTAGCGGCTGCCGGTTCGCTCTGCCTGCACGAGAGCGGGCCAGCGGAACACCACCGAGTCCGTTTACATCGCTCGGATCCGGCGCCGGGCTTCTAGCTCAGCATTCCGAAATAGGAAGCCGGGAAAACCGAGGGATGGACTGGGTCACGCGGGTGCCCACGGCAATCGACCTGCTGGAGTACGGTGGCCGCCACCCGGTGACGGTGTACGACGCGAAGTACACGGCTGCCTCGTGTGCCGGCCGGCAACCGCACGCAGATTTCGATCAGGTGCTCGCCTACTGCACGACGGCCAGCCTCGATCGCTGCTGGTGTACGCGCAGGGCGGCGAGCCCGTCGACCGCCAGGTGGTGAACTCGTGCGTGACGATTCGAGAGTGGCCGCCCGACCTCGCGCTCTCACCCGCCGCGATGCTCGACTCCGTCCGGCGAGCTGTGGATTCGGCATCACGCCCGCTCGCGCCGATTCGGTTCTCGGGGCCTGCGAATGCGAGTGTCGCTCCCCTCCGATAGTGTTGCGACGTCACGCGCACTGGGGCGACGTGGCGATGGGGGAATCTGATTATGCGCACCGTAATTCGACGATGTGCCCAATCGCGGGCTGAGCGAACGGAATCGGGCCGATGAGGGGGGTGCGCCGCACTTTTGTGGCTCTCGCCGCGCTCTCGGTCGCGGGTCTCATTGCGCTGGTGGCGCTGATGGGAACCGGCGTGTTGGGGCCGTTCATGAACTCGGCGCTGGCCGCGGATTCGGAGTCTCGCAGCACGCAGATGCGCCAGGCCATCACGACGGAGGAGCAGGTTGTGCTCGTGAGCCTCGGCATCCAAGGCATTGAAGAGGAGAGCGCGAACAGCAGTTTCTTCGGCATGGAAATACCCGGCAGCGATCGGGCATCGTTCTTGCGGTATGAGTTCACAGCGAAGCTAGGCCTCGAGGGTGCTGACGTCGACATTGAGCAGACCGCAGAGAACGACTTTCTCATCTCGATACCCGAGTTCATTTTCATCGGGCACGAGTTCATCAGCGACGACGGCTCGCCCTTCAAGATGGTCGTGCAGAGCAACGGCGCGCTCAGCTGGGTGACGCCCGAGATCGATGACACCGAGATGATCAACAGGGTTCTGAGTGATCCTGTGCGGTTGGACTACATCCATCAGAATCGGGCGCTTCTGCAGGAGCAAGCGAGGACCTTCTACTCCGGCATCGTCCACGGGGTGGACCCGAGCGCCGAGCTCACCTTCGACTTCCATTGAGCGCGCACCGCGGCTCGCTTTCCGTCATGACCGGAGACTCACAGATATCGCGCTGGCGAAGCCTTTATGCAGCGGGCATAACGAGATCGAGGAAATGCAGCATGACGACGACGCCCTCGGGGCCTCGTGCGACGTTTGTGACCGCATAGCGTCCGCCGGTGATGAGCTCGCGCTCGTCGCTCTTCAGGCCCGAAGCCTCCCACGCGGGGAGCGCAGGGAACGGTCCTTCGATTTGGAACAGGAACGCTGACCCGTAGGACCGCGCCACGTCGCGGTCCAGGCTCAACCCCCACAGTGGCATGGTGATGAAGCCGGTGTTGAGTGCGGCGTTGATCTGGGGGTCCTGGGCACCGCTCTTGATGCCACGACCCACCCACCCGGACCCGAAGCCCGTCCGCTCTGCCCAGCCCTCGCCGTCGCGGGTGGGGCTCGTCGCCAGTGCAGCGAGAAGGGTCTGGGCGCGCGCCATCGTCAGCGCGTTCGCCGACGCGTCTCGTTCATACCGGTCGATGAAGTCTGCCTCGAAATAGTGCTTCGTGCCCGTGAGAACGCGAGCGGCGGCGCGGATAGGGGACGATCCCCCGTCGCGCCCGTCCTGCCACGCGGCGCACGCATCGCGGAGCTCGTCGTTTGTTGCCGTCGATGTCATGTCAGCGCGTCCTTCATTCGGCTCGGTCGTCATTGTCTGCCGTCACCATTCTTTCTACTGCCTCGCGCAAGAACGTTTGCGGCGCGAAACGGGGGAGTGTCGCTTGCACGTCCTGCCAAGCCTGCGTCAGGGGAACGTCGTGGTGCCGCGCGCCGTAGAGGGCGGCCACCGCGGACGTGCGGCTGCGTCCTTCCGCGCAGTGGACGAAGACCGTGTGGCCGGCGGCGCGCAGGTCGGCGATGACGTCTGCTGCGTTGGTCAGCACGGCGTCGAGGTTGTCGTTGCGGTGCGGCTGGTCGACCAGCCAGACTTGCACGCTCTCCACACCGTGGGGCACCTGCTCGGTCCCGACGCGACACAGCGACACGACGGCATCCACTTCGCGAGGAAGACGAGCGAGCGCGGCGAGAGAGCCCACCCACACACCGGCGTCGTGGGGATGACGGAATAGGTAATCGCTTCGGGTGTAGACCGGCATGAGACCGGCGCTCGGCCACCCCTCGCTGTCGGGCTGGCCATGGCGCGCCGCAAGGCACGCGAGGCGGGTGAGGTCGTTGGCGTCGACGCCGGGCCAGCCGTGCAGCTTCCGCTTCCAGTCCAAGGGGACGGCGGACCCGCCGTACATTGCGCCGGCCAGGGATCCGGCGATCGCGGCGACGGTGTCGGTGTCTTGGCCGCCGCGCACCGCTCGCTCGAGCGCGTCGCGCAGCGAGGTCGCTCCTGCGACCGCGCTGAGCGCAGCCTGCAGTGCGCGCACGACCCATCCGTTGCCCTGGCGGAAGTCACGGGGGTGCATGCCGGGCGCGAGTGCCTCGGTGATCACGTCCTGCCACCGTGCGCGCCGGTCGATCGGGACCCACCCGATCTGCGCGCGAACGTCCAGCGTGCCGGTGAGTACCGCGTGCCGGATGGTGAGGCACCAGATCACGCACGCGTCGACGTTGTCGTCCTCCCAGTGGGTGAGCTGAGCGATGCGCCCCGCGGCGTTCGCCAGGTCCTCCTCGGCGCGGTCGAGGTAACCCAGAGCGACCGGACCGGTGCGCATGAGCGAGCCGTTGCCGGCGCTTCGCCCGGTGGTGCGGTGGAAGGACTCGGCGCGTGAGGTGGCGGCCTGTGCCGTCGTCTCCGACAGATCTGACAGCACGCCGCGCGTCTGGCTTCCGACGTCCTTCGCGTTGAGGGCCCACTCCTGCCATCGAGTCACGATTACGTCGAGCGTGGCGTCGTCGTCGAGTTCACGCCCGTCCGCGAGTGCCTGGAGGATCGGCATCGCCATGCTGGTGTCGTCCGTCCATTCGCCCATCTCGTGACCGAATACGCCGACGCCGAATTCCGGAGTGACGGCGTCGTCCAGGGGAGGGCCGAACTCGTACTGCGAACCGAGTGCGTCCCCAGCGGCGGACGCGAGGACGACGCCTACGGCGCGGTCGAGTTGCTGCGTGGAAAGGTGAATGGAAGACCTCGTTTGTGGGGTGCGGATAGGTCGATCACGTTGCGGGGTTCAGCATGCCGCAGGGTTACGACACCCGCGAGTGGACCTCGGCCCTGAGTGTGGCGTGCGCACCTCCGGCGGGGTGCATAAACGCGCGCTACTCACCGGCTGCGTCGTCTCAGCCCCAGACCTCAACCGCCCCGACATCATCCAGTTCGAGCTGGGCGACTCCGTCATACAATGTGATCGAGCCGGACGCGCACAGTGTCGTGCCGGTGGCCAGGGCTTCTATGCCCCCGACGTCCCAAAGCACGATCGTGAACCGCGCGGGGTCAGGATAAGCCCGGCCGAGATTGAGGAATACGTCATCGTAATCGCGACCGCTACTCGCCAGCGGTCCGCAAACACGCTGGTAGGAACCCACGTGCTCGAGTGCCTGATCCCATGAGAGACCGCCCTCAGGTCCGCTAGAGGACGCTTGGCCAGCTGTCGCACCATCGGTGCAGATCCCGTCTGCGCGGAGCAGATCGACAGCCTCAGGGTGAATGCGTTGCGCCCATTCTTCGCAGGCGTCGAATCGGAACTCGGACGGCATGCTGCGGGACGAGAGGTAGTCGATGACGATGTCGTACTCGTCTGGGCAGCTTCCACCCAGACGATCGATCTCGCTGTTGATGGCCCCCGATGTGTCGTCAGTCCGGGCGCGGTCGAGGACTGACGCGGCGAGGTCATCGCAGGTGGCCTCGGGGCGTTCGGACACGCCGTTGTGACGGTCGACCTCCCCGCATGCGGTGAGGGCAATAGCGATCAGTGCGGTGGCGGAAATAACGGCTAGACGATGTACTCGAAGCACTGAATGCCTACCTAGCGAACTCGCAGGCTATTGCGTGGTACGAGTGAGCGCCTACCTCATCCGTCACGTGGAACTGCGCGTCCCCTTTTGTGCGGACGGTGAGTGACGCCAAATTCGCCGACGAGAGGGCATTATCAGCGGATAGAGAGACGATCTCTCCGCCGTCGACTACTGCGTCGGCGTACATGCGACTTCCGGCGCCGTCGGTGAGAAGCTCGAATTTGCCATCTTCATTGACGTATACCGCGGTGCAGCTATACGGACCGTCCTTCAGCGTCGCGAAGGGCGACTGACTGGTCCACCACCACGCCCCACCGATCACAATTACACCTAGCAAAGCGTAGGGCTTCCAAGTGCGCCAAACCGATGTCCCCGTCACGATCTCCCCAGTCATTCGATTCCCCAGATAAGGCCTCGCCCGCCATGGTCCGGTGGTCCCAGAAACCCGCACCATTGAGGAGGAGTAGGCCAGCCGCGTCTCAGCTCCGCTGCTCGGGAATGGCAGTTTGGCCACGCCACGGGGTGGCTGTGGTGCTCATGATGGCCGCGAACGCGGGCCGCGTCAAATTGACCGAAAACGGCCACATACGGGCGATGAAGCTCGACCCGCTCGAAAAGGTCATTCACCGAGATAGCGCCCAGGCCGATAAACGCCTCGGCCATCGCGCATTCGCGGTGAAAAGAATGCGCAGAAGCCAACAACCGGGAGGTCCGCCTGGCCGGGGCTCAAACTACCCGAACGGCGGGCCGCCCTCCGAACTGGAAGACGGGCCGCCGAGCACAACCCGCGTCAGTCGAACACGACGGTCACCTTGTCCGCCGCGCCCGGCGTCGCCGCGAGCTCGAGCGCCTCGAGGGTCTGCGCGAACGGGAACCGGTGGCTGATGATCTTGGCGTACTTCTCCCAGTTCTCGACGATGTCGTCGGTCACCTCGAAGATCTCGGTGGGGTAGCCCATCGCCCACACGATGTTCAGCTCGGTCTGCAGGATGCCGCCGAAGTCCAGCTCGACCGGCTTCTTGTGCGCCGCTACGATGCCGAGCGTGGCGCCGTGCTTGGCGATGCTCGTGACGGTCTGCGGTACGACGGCGACACCCGCGGCATCCAGGTAGATGTCGGTGGCGGGCCGGACGCCGCGCACCCACGGGGTCGCGCCGTCGCCGTGCAGTTCGACCAGGCGTGTGCCGACGTCCTCCTTAGAGGAGTCGATGACGGCATCTCGTGACCTCGCCGACGCGCTGGCGATCGCGCACCCGGTCGAACCCGGCCCTGGGCGTGCGTGGGCTCCCGCCGCCCATAGGCTGGCGGAGTGTCGCGCGGTCGCGGGTTCGGCGTGCTCTGGAGCGCGAACGCTCTGTCGAACCTGGCCGACGGTCTCGCCTTCGTGTCGATGCCGCTGCTCGCGGCATCCATGACCGACGATCCGCGGCTGGTCGCAGGGCTGGCCACGCTCTACGCGCTGGTGCGCCTGCTGGTCGCGCTGCCGATCGGGGTCTGGGTCGACCGGTGGGACCGCCGCACCCTCCTCGTGGCGGCGAACCTGCTGCGAGGCGTCGCGCTGCTCGTCCTGGCGGTGACTGTCCAGTTCGGAGTCTCATCGCTGGTGATCATGTACGCGGCGATGGCTGTGGTCGGAGCGTTGGAGAGCGTGGCCGACAGTGCTGCGGTGGCCATGCTGCCTTCCCTGGTCGACCGGAAACGTCTCGACTTCGCGAACGGACGGGTCGCGGCCGCGCAGCTGGTCTGCGACGAGTTCGCCGGTCCGCCGCTCGGTGGCATCCTGTTCGCGTTGGCGGCCGCCGCACCCGTCTTCGCGATGGGCGGGCTGTGGGCCGCCGCGGGGCTCGTCGCCCTCGCGCTGCCCATCCGGCGCTCACCGCAGCCGCGCGCTGACGCCCCGCCCGCCCGGCGCTCGGTATACGCCGAGGCCCGAGAAGGGATCGCCTGGCTCGCGCGCCACCGCGTCGTCGGCATCCTCGCGCTCCTCGGAGCACTCGCGAGCGTCGGCTACATGCTGCCCTTCTCGATCCTGGTCCTCTTCGCCGAGGAGCGGCTGGGGCTGAACGGCACCGGGTACGGACTGCTGCTCGCCTTCTCTGCCCTCGGTGGGCTGCTCGGCTCGTTCCTCGCGCCCCGGCTGCGCACGTGGCTGGGATACCGCTGGACGGTCGCGACCAGCCTGCTGCTGGGAGCGTTGACTCTCGGCGGTCTTGCCGTCACGACGGATCCGGTCCTCGCCGGCGTGCTGCTGGCGCTGTACATCCTGCACGCGGTCGTCTGGAGCATCTGTGCACTCTCGCTGCGGCAGCGGCTCGTGCCCGACGCCCTGCTCGGTCGGGTCGGCGGCGCAGCGCGCGTGCTCAGCCTGCTGGGGCTGGCCGTCGGCTCCGCGGTGGGCGGCATCCTCGGTGCGATCGACCTGACGATCCCGGTTGCCGCGGGTGCGGCGGTGTTCGCGGGATGCTGCCTGCTCGCGGCGGTCACGCTGCGTGGCGAACTCACGCCCGACGATCACAGCGTGGTCGCGATTCGCGAGGTGGATGCCGAGCTGCGGTAGGTGCCGCGCTTGTGGCTGGCCGCGAAGAAGCAGCGCACCGACACCAGGTGGTTGCGTCGGCGGCCGGTGGCTGCGGTGCCGGTCAGTCCGCCAATGCATCCCGCAGAAGCTGGATGGCCTTCGGGCCCACCCCGTGAAGCGTCGCGATGCGTTCCAGGCCTATGCGGCGCACATCGTCCATGGTGCGGATCTGTGCGTTCTCCAGGGCGCGGGTGGCGGGCGCACCGATCTTCGGTAGGTCCATGCGGTGAACCCTAGTCCGCGGGCGCCCCCTGGCTCGAAGCCCGTAGTTCGCGCTCGCGCAGAACGGGGTCGGCGACGTTCGCTCCCTGCTAGCTTGACGCTGTGGCACCTGACGCGGATCCCGCTGACAAACGCATGCGCCTTCGGTACGCGGGAACGTGCCGGCTTTGCGCCGCGCCACTCGCCGCGGGCGCAGACGCGATCTACGAGCGGGAATCGAAGACCGTGCGTTGTGCCGAATGCCCCGAGGCATCGGCAACGGCATCGGCAACGGCGTCGGCATCGGTTGAGATCGAAGTCGGGGTCGCCGGGGCCTCCGCGCGACGAGAGCACGAGCGGCGCAGAGCCCGGCGTGAAGACCGTATCCGCGCTGACCACCCGCGGATCGGCGGCCTGATCCTTGCGGTGACTGAGGATCCCCAATCCACCCGAGCGTGGGAGAGCGGCGCTGTCGGCGAAGAGCGCCTCGCGCAATGGCTGAGCGCACTCCCTGACACGATTCGGGTGCTCCATGATCGGCGGATTCCCCGAACGAAGGCGAACATCGACCACATCGTCGTCTCACCCGCGGGTGTCTGGGTGATCGATGC
Organism: Microbacterium sp. zg-YB36; assembly: GCF_024623575.2. NCBI lineage: Bacteria > Bacillati > Actinomycetota > Actinomycetes > Micrococcales > Microbacteriaceae > Microbacterium > Microbacterium sp. zg-YB36. The sequence continues at coordinate 1,021,685 of NZ_JANJFD020000001.1, read as the reverse complement.
CAAGCGGTACAAGGACCAGCGACCGTCGCTGCAGGTCGAGGGCGGGATCATCCGGCGGCGCACGGAGTCGCTTCGAGTCGGCGGGCGTGATCGCACCAATCTCGTCCGCGGCGTCGAGTCCCAAGTGGCCCGCGTCGCCGCCGCCCTCGATGACCCGAGCATTCCGGTCGGAGGAGTCCTGTGCTTTCTGGATGCGGACTGGCCGCTGATCGGTGGCTCCTTCGCCGTGGACGGCATCGACGTCGTATGGCCGCGACGACTCCTCCAGATGCTCACAGCGGCAGAGCCCCGGGCTGTCGACGCGGCGGCTGTTCACGCCCGCATCGCCGCAGCGTTCCCGCCCGCCTGACGCGGCGGCCGCTGATCAGTGACCCTCGGGCGCTGCCTCGTGCCGGTGCGACGGCGGCGCCTGTAGCATCCCCGGTTCTGCTCCTGTCCCTTAAGGTGCCGAGTTGCGGTAGGTGCGCGCTCTTCCGTCCTCGAGCTGGTGCTGATGGCTGCGCGGTGTTCGGACGTCCGGCCGGCACCCACGCCCGGCATTCGGCGTGTCGTGACCGCCGAGTACTGTGAGGTGCGCGTGTGCTCCTCGCTCGTCGGCGGCCGGGGGTCAGACAGCTGTGAGGGGTTGCTATGAGCGAGCCAACGACCGCATCGCCCGGGATCTCCGCGGCCGAGTTCCACCGGGCGCCGGGCGTCACCGACTGGCGGGTGACCGAGATCGGCCCGCACACCGTCTTCACCGCGACCTCGCTCGCGCACGCCGCGGGTCTCGTCGCGCCGGTCGTCGGTGCGGCCGAGCGATTCGGCATCCTGCCCGACATCGACGTGCGTCCCGAGGGCGTCGTGGTGCGCATCCCGCGCCCCAGCGACGGCGGCATTCCCGCAGCGGCCCCGCAGTTCGCGGCGGCCGTGTCGGACGCCGCCGCAGAGCTCGGGCTGACCGCCGATCCCTCGCGGGCGCAGGCGATCGGCATCTACGTCGCCGAGCACTCCGACGCCGATGTGCGCCCGTTCTTCCTGGCCGCGCTGGGCTACGAGCCGTTCGGTGACACGGATGCCGTCGACCCGCTGCGCTGCGGACCGCAGTTGGCCTTCAACCCGATTACCGGCGACGCCCCGGGGAGGGGCCGCACGCACTTCGACGTCTTCGTGCCGGCCGACCAGGCCCAAGCGCGAGTGGATGCCGCGCTCGCCGCCGGCGGCAGGCTCGTCGACGCGTCATCCGCGCCAGCTTGGTGGTCGCTCGCATCTCCCGACAACCACGGCGTGGACATCGCGTCGTGGACCGATACCGACGGCTGACGGCAACTCTTCTGCCCAGGCGTGCTCGCGGCGTCTAGTACCCGGCGCCCGCCACCTTGTCCAGCAATGCCGCGGCGGTAGGGTCGTCAGCCACCGCCGTGCGGAACTGGCCGACTGGGGACTCGGGTGTCGCCGCAGTGCCCCAATCGAAGTTCGTCGTTGCAGCCTCGTTCACCCCGAGAACCGGACCTTCGATGGCGCCGCTCGAGTCGCCGGTCACAAACAATGCGTAGACGCGACCGTCGGCCGAATCGATTGCGACAGCCACGAGTTGCGTCGCCGGGATCGGCGCCTGGGCGCGCAGGCCCGACGGAAGTTCGGTTGCAGCGCCCCCGACGACTGTGGTTTCACGGCCAGCGGTGACGCCCTCCGTGAGGATTTCCAGGTCGGGCTCGGAAAGCGGTGATGTCTTCAGCGTCTTGACCACTGAAACAATGATGGTCGCACCAGCCGGAACAGTGGTTCCGGCCGCGGGATCGGTGCCAACAACCTCCCAGTTGGTGGCCCGCAGGACAGTGTCGCCATCCTGAGCACTGAGATCAGCGTCGAGGCCGAGTTGTTTTAGCTCAGCAGAGGCGAGACTCGCGTTGACGCCGGTCAGATCCGGGACGTCGACGGAGGGTGCGGCGGAAGACGTTGATGTAGTCGACGGCGCAGCGGGCTCCACCGCCTCGCCTCTACCCAGCGCATTGCCCACAGTCCCGAGAACGATGACAGCGGCGAGCACCCACACCCACCACCGCAGGTACCACGGCTTCCTTTTCGCCTGTGAGGCATCTTGGTGAGGGGTACCGTTCGGCTGCTGTTGTGTAGTGGTCACGACTGTTCTTCCGCGTTCTGTTGCTCGGATCAGGTTCCGAGCCCGGACTAACCTACGTCACGCGCAAGGGCGCTCTGCACCGTCCCTGGTCCGATAGGTCACGTAGCGCGTAATGGTGGACAGGTTCGCTTCCGCGGCAACTGATTAGCCGGATCCTCCTAGAGTCAAGGACGACTGGCTCCCGCCCCGCGTGCGGGACCTCCGAGCGTGCGTCCCACCAAATCGACGTCCGCCAGTCGCGGCGTACGGTATGCCCCGCCCGCGGCGATGTACTCACCGCCGCGCTTCCTGAGGTGGCGAGCGAACAGTTGGCACATCGGCACGACAGTCACGCCTTGGCGGATGCTGTCGGCAAGCGCCTCGCGAAGGAGCAGCGCCCCGATGCCGCGTCCGCCGTATGCCGGATCGACCTCGGTGTGGAAGAAGATCCGCTCCGGGCGCCCCTCCGGCGCCTCGATGAAGTCCGCCCGCCCCGCGACGCGCCCGTCGGCGAACCTCGCGACGTAGCTGCTGATCCGATCCCCGCTGTCGAGCTGCACCGTCGCGGTGTCGCCCGTGCCGGTCGTTGTCTCCTGAGTCATGTCCTTCTCCTTGTCCGTGGCCACGGTGTATTTCCCGGCTCGGCGAGCTCAGGCATCCCGGCGCTTGAGGAGCACGGCCGCGGCGGTGAACAGCACGACCGCCCAGGCGACGAGGACGAGCGCGCCCTGCCACGGTTCGGTGAGCCAGCTGGCGGATTCCGGTGGGAGAAGGTCCACCCAGCTCTGCTCGGTGGGGTAGCTGAAGAGGAGGCTGCCGGCGGTCGACGGCAGCAGCGTCGCGACGTTCTCCACCCAGCCCGACGACGCGAAGCCGAGCACGAGGCTCAGCGCGAGCGGCGCCGCCAGCACCAGGCCGACCGCAACCGCGATGCCCCCGGCGGTGTTGCGCAGGAGGGCCCCGATGCCGAACGCGATGAGCCCCACCAGCACGAGGTAGCCCGCACCTCCGAGCAGCGCGAGCCAGTAGTGCGGGTCGTCGAGGGCCACATCGAAACCGTTGCCCGCGAACAGCCCCACCGAGATGGGAACCGTGATCGCGAACGCGACCGCGCTCACGACGAAGGTCACGACGACGAAGACGAGCGCTTTGGCGAGCAGCGCCGACAGGCGCTTCGGCACGGCGGTGAGGGTGGACCGGATCATGCCGGTGCCGTACTCGCCGGCGATGATGAGCACGCCCAGCACGCTCACGATGAGTGTGCTGACGTCGGTGCTGACCATCACGGCGTACACCGCCATGTCTTGCACCGCGTCCTGGGTGGGAACGGCGTCGACGCCCTGGAAGCTGAGCGACGCGGACATCTGCGCTCCGAGCCCGACCGTGAGCACCACCAGGATCGCGTAGGCCCACCAGGTGGAACGGATGCTGCGGAGCTTGATCCACTCGGCCCGCAACACCCCGGTGAAACGCAGATCGTGGCCGACGGGGGAGAGGGCGGGGTGTGCGGTGGTGGTGCTCATCGGGCTGCCTCCGTGCTGCGGTATTCGACGTCGTCTCGGGTCAATTCCATGTAGGCCTCTTCGAGAGACCGCGCCACCGGGGTGAGTCCGTAGACCACGATGCCGGCGGCCGCGGCGATCTCGGCGATGCGTGGCGCGGTGAGCCGGGTCACCGACATCAGGTCGTGCTCCAGGGTCATCACGGTCGCACCCTCCGCTTCGAGCAGGCGCGAGAGCCCGACGACCCGCGGCGTGCGCACCTGCACCGAATCGCCCTCGGTTCCCGCGAGGATCTCGCCCACGGGAGCGTCGGCGACGATGCGGCCCCGGCCGAGGATGATGAGGTGGTCGGCCGTCTGCGCCATCTCGCTCATCAGGTGCGAGGACAGGAAGACGGTGCGGCCCTCCGCCGCGAGGCTTCGCGCGAGCCGGCGCACCCACACCACCCCCTCGGGGTCGAGCCCGTTCACCGGCTCGTCGAGGATCAGCGTCGCCGGGTCTCCCAGCAGCGCCACGGCGAGGCCGAGCCGCTGACCCATGCCCAGCGAGAACCCGCCCACGCGCTTGCGCGCGACGGAGTCGAGCCCCGTGAGCGCGATCACCTCGTCCACGCGCTTCGATCCGATGCGATGGGTGGCTGCGACTGCGAGCAGGTGGTTGCGGGCGCTGCGCCCGGGGTGGACAGCCTTGGCTTCCAGGAGCGCGCCGACTTGCCGAAGCGGGGCCCGGTGCCGGGCGTAGGGCATGCCGTTGACCGCCACCGAACCGGATGACGGACGGTCCAGGCCCATGATCATGCGCATCGTGGTGGACTTGCCGGCCCCGTTCGGGCCGAGGAACCCGGTCACCACCCCGGGGCGCACGGTGAAGTCGATGCTGTCGACGGCGGTCTTCGCGCCGTAGCGCTTGGTCAGGGAGTGAGCTTCGATCATTGAGATACTCCAGGTGTTTCTGCGTCCGATGACGCCGTGAGGGCGGGGCCGAGGCGGCGCCCGCGGGGCCCATCCAGTGGACACCGTGTTGTCGGCACAGGGTCAAGCGCGGGGGCGGTCGCCCATCAGAAGCCGCCGCAGAAGGCTCGTGGACGGGCAGCTCGAACCGCCTGCGTGATCGGCGTCGCACCCTGGGTGACTTCGAGGATCTGCCGGGAGATCCGGGGCTCGTGGAGGAGTTCCGCGAGGGTGGCGGCGACGTCCGCGCGGGGGATCTCGTCGTGCGGCTGGGCCGGGCCGAGCGAGACCGTTCCGATGCCCGCGTCGTCGGTGAGCAGCGACGGCCGCAGTATCAGCCAGTCGAGGCCGCTCATGCTGACGGTGACGTCCACGAGCTTCTTCACCGCGAAGTAGAACTCCTCGTCGGCGCTGAGGTTCTGCCCGCGGCCTGCCTCGGGCAGCACCGATACCAGCGCGAAGCGCCGCACCCCGGCCAGTGACGCGGCGTCCAGTGCCGTGACCACGCCTTCGCCGTCGATAGCGACCGTGACGTCGCGGGCGCCGCCGTTCGAGCCGGCGGTGTAGACGACGGCATCCATTCCCGTCAGCAGGGATGCCAGGTCGTCAGCGCTCAGAGAGCCCAGCTCCCCGACGCTCGCGTCGACGCCGCGGGCCGCGAGCGCGGCGCGCTGCTGCTCGCGGCGCACGACGCCCGAGACGTGGTCGCCGCGGTCCAGAAGCTCCTGGGCCAGCAGGCCCCCGATCGCGCCGCTGACACCGATGATGAAAACCCTCATGCACCTTCTCCCTTCCGTCGAAGACGACGTGGGGACACTCCACCCCCTGTTCCCTGCACCGTGTCAAGCGGGGCGTGGATCAGAGTCAGGACAGCGGCATGTCGCGCAGTTGCCGGCGGGACGTGACGCCGAGCTTGCGGAAGATGTTGCGCAGGTGCGCCTCGATCGTGCGCGGGCTGAGGAACAGCTGCGTGCCGACCTCGCGCGACGTCGCGCCCGCCGCCACCAGCCGTGCGATGTGCAGCTCCTGAGCGGTGAGGGCGTCGGTCGGCTGAGCGGTGCGCTTCTGGGGATGCTCGCCGGTGGCGCGCAACTCGCGGGCCGCGCGTTGGGCGAACGCCTCGGCCCCCATGGTCGTCAGCATGTCGTGGGCGGTGCGCAGCTGTTCGCGGGCGTCCTGGCGCCGGCCCTCGCGACGCAGCCACTCGCCGTAGACGAGGTGCGTGCGGGCCAGGTGGGCCGCCATGCGGCTGCGCGCGAGGTGGTCGATCGCCTCGCGGTAGTGGTCCTCGGCGGCCGGCCCAGGGGTGGTCAACGCTTGCGAGCGGGCGGCCAGCCCGAGGGCCCAGGGGGTGCCGGCGGCGTTCGCTCGTGCGGTGAGCTCTGCGAGTGCTTCGGTCGCGCTCTCGGGCTGGCCGGAGCGGCACGCCGCCTCGATGAGCTCGGAGTAGATGAGGTTGTTGAACTTCAGGCCTTCGGATTCGATGCCGCGTGCCGCGGCGCTCTGTGCCGCCGCGTAGTCGCCCGAACCGTTGTGCAACACCGCCAAGGCGTACCCGGCAATGGTCATCTCGGCGCTGCGCCCGCGGGCGGGGCCCGCCTGGCCGATCATTGAGGTGATCTCCGCGGCCTCTTCGGCATGGCCGCGCCACGCAGCCAGGATGAGGCGCGTGTGGAGGTGGAGTCCGGCCTTGGTGGCCGCTGCGGCCTCGGTCTGCTCGGCCGCCCGGGTGAACTCACCGGAGAGCACGAGCATGACGGACTGGACGAGGAGAGCCGCGGGGAGCGTGGCCAGCGCGCCGGCTTCACGGGCCGACCGCATATGGTGCGCGCCGAGCGTGAAGAAGAGGTCCTCGTCGAAGACCGTCATCGCCGTCCGTGCCGCGAGCCATCCCCAGCGGCGGATGTCTGCGTCGGTCGCCGGGTCACCGCTTACGCCGTCGCAGAATGCGGCCAGCGCCTGCCGCAACTCCGGCACGCCCGCCGCGTGCCCCCGGGTGAACGTGGTCACCAGCCCGTCGAGCAGCAGATCCGCCGGTCGTGGTGACCCGGGCGGGGCGGGTGCGCTGCGGGCGGCCTCAGCCACTGCCCGCACCGCGGAGCCCGTCCCGGGCACGCCGGTGCTGATCGCGGCGTCGATGGCGTCCAGGTAGGTTTCGCGGGCCAGTGCCGGGTGCAGCCAGGCGAGGCTTTCGGCCGCCTTCAACAGCATTACCGGCCCCTCACCGTCGCGTGCGACGTGGTACGCGATCCGAGCGCGCAGCAGCTCGACGCGGGCCCGCTGCAACGCGTCGAGCGGCCCCGCGGCGGCCATCGCCAGCAGTTCGGATGCCGCTTCGGACGCGCCGGCCTCGTGCTTGGCATACGCAGCTTCCAGCGCTCGGCGCGCCCGGGCGCCCGGCTCCGGCGTCAGCGTCGCCGCCTGCGCCATGAACGCCGCCGATGCGGCCAGCCCGCCGCGGGCGCGCGCTCGTCCGGCCGACTGCTCCAGCTCCGCGGCGACCTGCTCGTCGGTGCCGAGCACGGCCTGCGCCCGGTGCCAGGCTCGTCGGTCGGGGTCGACGTCGCGATCGGTGGCGGCGGCCAACGCGTCATGCGCGCGACGCTGGTCGGATGGTGTCGCTTCGCGGTAGATCGCCGAGCGCACCAGCGGGTGCCGGAACGTCACACGCCCGTTGACCTGCAGTAGCCCGGCGGCCTCGGCGGGGCCGAGCGCGTTCTCGTCCACTCCCAGGTGTGCGGCCGCGCGGCACAGGAGCGCCGCGTCTCCGGTGGGGTCCGCTGCCGCGGCGAGCAGCAGCAGCTGGGTGTCGGCGGGCAGGCTGTGGGATCGGCGGCGGAAGCTCTCTTCGAGCCGACGCGGCACATCCAGGGCACTCGGCAACGCGTATCCGCCGGCCAGCTGTGCGGACTGCGCACTCAGCGGGAGCTCGAGAAGCGCCAGCGGATTGCCGTATGACTCGGCGATGATCCGCTCGAATACCCTCTCGTCGAGCGGAGCGGGCAGCGCCGACGTCAACAGTTCCCGCGCGTGCGCCTCGGAGAGAGCGTCGAGGCGCAGCTGCGGCAAGTCGGCCAGCGCCGCCGGCTCGGCTGCGGCATCCTCCCGCGCGGCGTCGCGCACCGCGAACAGGAGCGCGATCCGCTCGGCTGACACCCGTCGCGCCACGAACGCGAGCACCTGCGCGGATGCGTCGTCGAGCCACTGCGCGTCGTCGACGAGGCACAGCAGCGGCGCCGCTTCCGCCACCTCGGCCAGCAGGCTGAGCGTCGCGAGCCCCACCAGAAAGCGGTCGGGAGGGTCGCCCGCCTGCTCACCGAACGCCACGGCCAGCGCGCGCTGCTGCGGTTCGGGCAGGGCACTCGCGTGATGCAGCAGCGACGCGCACAACTGGTGCAGACCGGCGAACGCGAACTGCGACTCCGACTCCACGCCGACCGAGATCTCGACGCGGAACCCCGACGCCGCCGCGGTCGCACGGGCGTGGTCGAGCAGCGCGGTCTTTCCGATGCCGGCCTCACCGTGCAGCACGAGCGCTCCGCTGTGCCCGCTTCGTGCCCGGGTGAGGAGCTTTTCGACCGCTTCGCGCTCGGCGTGCCGACCGAGAAGATGCGTCACTGGGGCTCCCTTCGGGTTTTCGCCACGGTACTAGGTGTTTGTCACCGACGCGAATAACCCCGTCAGCGCATGCCGACGGGCGTACGTAGGGACGGCTACCGACGCGATGGGGAGGTCGCAACTGCGAGCCTGACGGGACCATCCGAGAAAGGACCCCTGATGACCACGCAAATGTCCGCACCACGGACCGCCGCGACCGCCTCGCCCCCCGTCGCGCCGCCGCGCGGATTGACCCGGCAGCCGGCCGTCTCCGACCACCCGGACACCCGGTACGCGGGTGCGGTCAGCCTGGCCGCGGCCCTCGCCGGCATCCTGCTGGGCGCGTCGGGCGCACGCGGCGCCGGCATCGCACAGTAGGAGCGAGCCATGGCGTGGAGCACCCGCGAGCTCGCCGACCTGGCGGGCACGACCGTTAACACGATCCGGCACTATCACCGGCTCGGTCTGCTCGACGAGCCCGAACGCCGCTACAACGGCTACAAGCAGTACGGGGTGCGGCACCTCGTGCGGCTGCTGCGCATCCGTCGGTTGGTGCAGCTCGGCATCCCCCTCTCTCAAGTGGGTCCCGTGGGCTCGGGCGACGAGAGGATGCCCGCCGCGTTGCGGGCGCTGGATGCGGAGCTCGCGGCCCACATCGAGCGCCTGCAGCAGGCGCGCGCGGACATCGCCGAGATCCTGCGTGATGACGCCCCCGCCGATGCCCCCGCCGGGTTCGCGTCGGTTGCGGCGCACCTCTCCGAGGCCGACAGCTCGATCCTCCACATCTATAGCCGGCTCTACGACCAGGAGGCGATGGCGGATCTGCGCCGCATGGTCGAAGTGGATGCCGCGACCGGCGCGGTCGGCGATGAGATCACCGCCCTGCCGGCCGACGCCGACGAGGCGACCCGCCAGCGGCTCGCCGAGCGGCTCGCGCCGACCCTGGCGCAGAACCTCATCGACTATCCGTGGCTCTACGACCCCGCAGGGCATGCGTCCCACAGCGCGCGCGTGACGCGGCAGACCTTCGTCGAGGCGGTGGGGGAGCTGTACAACCCCGCGCAGATCGACGTGCTCTCCCGCGCCGGCTTGCTCGCGCAGGAGCGAGTGCTGACAGCCGCACGATCCGACGATTTGACCCTGTTCTGAGAACAGGGGATCTCCTTACTCTCCGCTCACCACAACAGAAAAGGAAATGCCATGAATTTCGTGCAAGAACTCATCCTGAACCTGCAAGAGCTCGCCGCCCAGGTGCCCGATCTCGTCAAACCTCTCGTCGTCGCGCTCGCCGCCGCGATCCCGATGGTCGAGGGGGAGGTGGGGGCGGTGATCGGCATGATCGGCGGGATGCACCCGGTCGCCGCAGCAGCGGCCGCGGTTGCGGGCAACTTCCTGACCGTGCTGATCATCGTGCTGCTCACGTCGCAGGCACGCACCGCCGTCGTCAACCGCAGCAGAGCGCGGGTCGGCGCGAGCGTGGGCGCTTCGTCGCTCGCCGGTCTCGAGGACGTGGGGGACACCGCGGTCATCGAGCCGCTGGCATCCGCCAAGCCGGAATCGAAGGGGCGCCAGCGCGTCAAGACGTGGCTCGTCCGCTTCGGCGTGCCGGGTGCGAGCATCCTCGGTCCCTTCGCGATCCCCACCCAGTTCACCTCGGCGATACTCGTCGCCGCGGGGAGCTCAAAGGCGTGGGTGCTGCTCTGGCAGGCCGTCGCGATCGTCCTCTGGACGACGGTGACCACGGTCGGTTTCTGGCTCGCGCTCACCTACGTCGTCGGGGTGTGACCCGGCGATGGCTTCGCAATTCGACGAGCCGCCGGCAGGCGGAATGGCCTGGGGCGGCACGCAGCGCCCCTCGGGCCCTTCCGCCGCCGGCGGCGGGCACCCGCTGCCGCGCTTTCGCTGGTGGCAGTCGTTCGCCCGCTCGCTCTTTCATCTCCGCCTCGTCGACCCCAGCGGTCGGCTCGGGACGTGGTCGGTCGACGTGCGGCACGGGGGAGACGACGACGGCATCGTGTGGGCCGACCTCTACCGCGACGGTCGTCACGCCGGTCGGTCACGGCTCCCCGGGGCGTTCCCGGTGCCGGGTGGACGCATCGAGGTGGAGACCAGCGGCTTCGGGCTGCGGCGCGCGCACTACGTCGCGGCCGACGGCTCCGAACGGCAGCTGACGCCCGACCCGGCCTCCGCCGAGGGCAGGCGGGCGCGGCTGGAACGGACGGCTCCGGCGCTCAGTCACGCGATCAGCGCCACCTCGATGATCGTGCTCGTCGTAGCCCTTTTGCTCGCCGTACCGCAGCTCGTCGAGACCGTCACGCAGTTCCCGCTGATCGCGGAGACCATGGGCACGTTCGTCAGCCCCGTCCGCCTGCCGGCGTGGCTGAACATCGCGGTGGTCGTGGCGGGCCTGGCAGCCAGCACGGAACGTGCCCTGCGCCTGCGCTACAACCGACTCCTCGACGGCGGGCTGTTCGATGGCGATGAGTAGTAGGTCGGCCGCCGGCTCGCTGGCCCCGGCATCTCGCGCGGTGGTCCCCGGTCGCCGTCCGACGGTTCCCCGGAGGGCTGACATTCCCCTGCCTCAGCCGAGCGACATCGACATGCCGCCGACCTTCTCGGTCGATCTGACCCATCTCGTCACCGCGGCGCTCGGCGCCGCGGAGGTGGCTGACGGGCACGCGGGCTGATCGGGGTCGCCCGGTCAACGCTGCGCTGGTCGCGGAGGCGGTGCGGTCAGGGGGATGCCGGCAACCAGTGCTGAGCGGCTGACTACGTTCCAGATGAGCCGCCCTGCGGGTCGTCCTCGATAAACCGCCCACCGCGGTCGTCGGCGAAGGGGTCGTGATCGGGCCACTCATCGGCAGGAGGTTCGGCCGCCGGTGCGACGACCACGTCGCGCGTCGCCGTGACTTCCTCGCCACTCACCGGCGTGTACCGCACCTCCACCCGATGCTCGCCTTCCGTCAGAAGTCCGGCCGAGGCCGCGGTTCCGAAGCCGACTCGCTCGCCGTCGACGAACCACTGCGTCCGCTCCGGCCCGCGCCCCGGCTCCGCCGGCTGCTCGGGATGCTGCACGAGGCAGTCCAGCTCGACCGGTGTCCCCACCGTCAGCTTCTCCCGCTCGGCGGGGGACACGATCGTGATGACGGGTCCGATCGGGCGTACCTCGATCGGCTCGGTGTGGGCCACGGTGGAGCGCACCCCGTCGGAGTAGATGACGAAGAACTCGCAGCGCTCGCCGCCGGGGAGCCGGTCGGCGGGAATGGAGATCTTCTCGCGTGCCGGGCCGGCCCAGGCCACGTGGAATCCGCGCTCGCCCCAGCGGTAGAGCACTTTGACGTACGACGCCTCCTCGAGTGCGGCGCGGGTGGGGTCGATCGTCAGCACGGCCGGCTCGCCGCCGGGAAAGCCCTGCCCCTCCTTCGCCTCCCCGCGGACTGGCGGTGAGGCGAGCTCGACCGAGACGTCGGGTGCCTCTCCGATCGCCGTGGACCACAGCACCCGATCACCGCGGCGCAGCCGCACCTCTACCGCTTCGGCATCCAGGTCGACGTACACACGCACGCGCCACGAGTCGATCGGTGCGCAGACCTGTTCGCTCACGATGTTGGGCATCTCGGTCCGTAGCACTCGGCCGTCGGCATCCACGGTCTCGGCGACGACCTCGCCGTTGCGGTGGGCGGGCTGCAGGGCCTCGGGCCACCGATGGATGAACGTGGTCGATCCGCTCCGCCGGGGGAGGAATTCGTCGTTGCGTGTGAGACGACCCCGGATGAGCAGGTGCTCGCGGCGGCGTGTGTCTTCGGGAACCCTCATGACGTCAGCCTCCGATCTCATTCCACAGCCGCGTCCAGCGCGCGGGAATCGGCCAGGTGTTATTGGGGGTGCCCCAGTAGCTCATGAGATCGGCCACCCCTGTGCCCGGTGTGATGGCGAGCGCACGTGGGGTGTCTCCTCCCGCCGTGTTGCCCGCTGTGCCGGCGGTGTCGAACGGCACATCGAGCTGCATCGCATTGTTGGGCCACGCGGATGCCGCATCGCCGCCTTCCGGCGCGCCGGTGCCAGACGCCGGAAGTCGGACGTGCTGCTGGTCCAGGCAGTGCGCGATCTCGTGGGCCGCGTAGGGGCCGTTCGCCGGGGGCGTGTAACAGACGTTGCTCGGGATGTCATAGGCCTCACCGCGGCGGAAATCGCCGGGGATGAGCACCCAGATCGCCCCGTCGTCGTCGGGGCAGTCGGATCCCGCCCACTCCGTGATCTCCTCCCAGAAGGAGCAGTTGTGGAGATCGTCGAAGTCGTCGAGCATGTCGCGACGCTCGGGTGCGACCTGCGTCTTCTCATCGGGCCCCGACGAGCGCACCTCGATGCCGAGCCCCGGAACGGGTGCGATGCCCGCGGTGGGCGTCGGCAGAAGGCCGATCGCGCCCCGGATCGTGTCCTCGCAGACGGCGGGGGTGGGCGCACCCGCACCATTCCAGTTGACCCGCACGTAGCGGAACTGCAGCGTGCGCCGCCGCTGGTAGGTCACGGTCGCGGAGTTCCTGCTCGGGGTCTGCGCCTCGCCAACGTAAGCCCCCACGGCGCCGAAACCGGCGACATGTACTTCGACCTGGTAGCGCGCCGTGCCGGCGGCCCAGCCGGTCGGGAGCATGAAGTTGAGCGTGTCGGTCGTCGTGTTGAACGAGGGCGCGGCGGGGACCGTGATGGAGGTGCCGTTGGCGGCCTGCATGGGGCGTATGCCCGCCGGGGCGGGGTCGATCCACCCCGACCACCGCCCGTCGCGGTACATCCGCACCCGCCCCGTCACTCGCGGCACGACATCGCCGCCCCACCCCGCCAAGCCGTGCCGGATGAGCGCGCGCACGACCGTGGGTTTGCTCTCCACCATCTCGATGGTGTGCCCGGCATTCTGCAGCGATTGGGTGATCTGCAGCGATTCGATCCGCAGCAGCGGGGGCTTCACGGTGAACACCCGGACGGTGCGCGTCATCGTCCCGCCGCAGGCCCCGGCCGCACGGATGGTGTACCGCCACTCGGACGGGCCGCTGTGGTCGATGGGGCCGAAGGCGTGGATGCCGGTCAGGTTCGTGCTCGTCATGCTCGCGGCGCCCGCTGCGAACGCCGGGGCACCCGCCGTGTCGCGCGTGATGGTGACCGACGAGGCGTTGCGCACGGTCCAGTGCAGCGTGAGGGTCTCGCCGTCCTCGAGCAGCTCCGCACCGACGCCGTTCGCGGTGAACGTCACGATCTCCGCCTCGCCCGCCGTGATGGCGGTGATCGCGGAGGCGGGTGGGCAGACGCCGAACGGCGCGAGCCGCTGCCGCTTGACCGGGTGGCACTTCAGGGCGTTCAGCTGACCGATGACCTGATTCATGCGGTCGACCCATGCGTTGTAGGCGTCGATGTACGCCTTGTCGCCGAAGCCGACGGGTCCGGATGCCACTCGTGCGGGCAGCACCGCGGTGATGCGGGTGTCGCTCCAGGTGGCGGGGGTGACAGCCCGGCATCCGTCGAGTGTTGGAAGCAGCAGCACCGTGTTCGGCGGTTGGGAGGTTCCGAACCCCGATCCGCGGATGGTGAGCGTCTCGCCCGCGCAGGGACCCGTGAGGGTGACGCCCGAGATGCCGGTGTTCCACACCGCACCGGTGGCGGGCGCCGCGGGCGGCGGCTCCTCGAGAGCGCGCAGCAGTCGCCGCGCCGCGACGAGGCAGGCGATGAGTGCCGTCACCTTCGGATCGATGTAGTTGGGGCGCTCCCACCACCACGGCCACCATGGTCCCCAGTCGTTGGGATCCCACTTCTTCGGGTTCTTGAATCGGCCGAGGAGCGCCGCGAGCCAGGCGTCGACGATTGTCCCCGGGCCCTTGGGCAGGCCGGGCAGTCCGGGGGTCCCTGGTACGCCGGGTATCCCCGGCACGCCAGGCACGCCGGGCATCCCGGGCAGACCCGGCAGACCCGGCATGCCGGGCATCTGGCCGCCCATGAGCATCTGCGTGGCCGGCAGGTCACCGATCCAGGGCAACGTGCCCGCATCGGTGAGTCGCTGCAAGAGGCGCGCCGCTCCCGCGCCGCCCTCCGTGCGGTGGGCATCGACGAGAGCCGCCGCGAGCGCGGCGTTCGTGGCGAGCGACATCACGGCATCCATTGCCCGCCCGGCATCCAGTCGCGGGCCCAGCGCGCCGTCCGCCGCGAGGGTCGCCACTCCGACGAGCAATTCCGACATCGCGACCGCGTCGATCGCATCACCCGGATCCGGTTCGCGGTCCACGTCGGTGGCATCCGGATCGACGAGGTGGGGCTGTCGGTCCTCCGCTGGCACGCCGCCCGACCGCGAGTCGGACGACCGCTGCTCGCGACATGGCGCGCAGCATCCGCCGTCGATGGGCTCCGGCTGCTCGGGCGGCATCCCCGTGCGGGTGACGTGCAGCAGGATCTCCGAGACCCGGCGGGCGGCGTGGGCATCGCCCGCTTCGGCATCCGCCGTCGCCGTTGCCAACTCCTCCAGCAGGATCAGCGGGCTCGCAACGCCCCCGGTGAATCGCGCGAATCTGGCCAGCTCATTCGGGTCGACATCGTCGACCTCGGCGTCGGGGCCGGCGATGAGGTCGCTGAGCATTCTGCCGACGGGTGACCACCGGATGATCGTGGGGGCGGAGCTCCTGGGCATCGACGACCTCTCAGCCGGACTCAGCTTCTGCCGTCTTCATCGCCCCACTCGCTACGTCGACGAGATCGGATCTGGCTCGGATGCTACTCGCCGGGCGGCGTCGCAACCAGTACTGCGGTGAGCCGTCGGAAGGTGGCCCCTTGACAAGAACGCGTGGCTGGCGCATTCCGCCCGCGGCGACCGGCCTATACCGTGGGGCCGCAAGGATCCCTCGGCACGTGCCGGGATCCACCGCTGGAGAAAGGTCTCCCATGAGCGAGTCGACAACCGAAGCAGCGTGGATCTCCGCGGCCGAGTTCCATCGGGCGCGCGGTGTCTCCGCCTGGCGGGTCCAGGCCGACGTGCGGCCGTTCTTCACGGCCGCATTGGGCTACGAGGCGTTCGGCGACACGGATGCCGTCGACCCGCTGCGCTGCGGGCCACAGCCCGCCTTCAACCCGATCACCGGCGACTCTCCGGCCCGGGGCCGCACGCACTTCGACGTCTTCGTGCCGGCCGACCAGGCCCAGGCGCGAGTGGATGCCGCGCTCGCCGCGGGCGGGAGACTCGTCGACGATTCGGAGGCTCCCGCCTGGTGGTCGCTTGCGTCGCCCCACAACCACGGCGTGGACATCGCGTCCTGGACGGACACCTTCGACTGAGGGAGAGGTGCGGATCATGGGCGACTACCCCGACTACCCCTCCATCGCCGAGCACGGCCTGATCGGCGACCTGCAGACGTCGGCGCTCGTGGCAACGGACGGCACCATCGACTGGTTCTGCAGCCCGCGGTTCGACTCGCCGAGCATCTTCGGTTCACTGCTCGACAGCGCGCGTGGCGGTCACTTTCGCATGCGTCCGCGGGGCGGCGACTTCCAGACCAAGCAGCTCTACTTTCCGGACACTGCGATCCTCATCACGCGCTTTCTCACCGCGGGCGGCGTGGGCGAGGTGATCGATTTCATGCCGGTGAAATCCGGCATCCCGAGCGAACGGCATCGCCTCGTCCGGGGACTGAGGTGCGTACGCGGTTCCATCGCCTTTGACATCGAGATCGCCCCGCGATTCGACTACGGCCGTCAGCCGCATGAGGTCACGGTCGCCGAGGATGGCGCGACATTCGCCGCGGAGGGGACGACGCTGACGGTGAACCTCATCCGCGACCCGGGCCTCGAGCGCCTGGGTCAGGGCGTGCAGACCGAGAGCGGCGATCTGCGTCTCTCGCTGAGTCTCTCCGAGGGGCAGACGCGCGGCGTCGTCCTCGAAACCAACAGCGGATCCAGCCCGCGCGCGGTGCCGGTCGCCGAGGCGCAGCAGCTGTTCGACGACACCGTGCATTTCTGGCAGGACTGGATCGGGCAGTCCACCTACCGAGGGCGGTGGCGCGAAGAAGTGGAGCGCTCGGCGATCACCCTCAAGCTCCTGACCTACGCGCCCACCGGCGGACTGGTGGCGGCGCCGACGACCGGCCTGCCGGAGCAGATCGGCGGGGAGCGCAACTGGGACTACCGCTACACCTGGGTGCGCGACGCGTCGTTCTCCGTCGCGACGCTGGTGCGCATGGGATTCCACGAGGAGGCCACGGCGTTCGGCGGCTGGCTTCGCGATCGCATCTCGGAACAATCGGGCAGCGACACGGGGCCGCTGAACATCATGTACCGCATCGACGGTGACCCGAACCTGCCGGAGGAGACCCTCGACGACTGGGAGGGGTACCGGCAGTCGTCGCCGGTGCGCATCGGCAACGGCGCGGCGGGCCAGCTGCAGCTCGACATCTACGGCGAGGCCATGGATGCGCTCTGGCACGCCCACAACTCCGGACTCGCGATCGGCCAGCCGGGGTGGCTCGCCGTCAGCGGCATGCTCGACTGGCTGGCCGACAACTGGGATCAGCCCGAGGAGGGCATCTGGGAGACGCGCGGCGGGCGGAAGGACTTCACCTACGGGCGCCTGATGTGCTGGGTCGCGTTCGACCGGGCCATCCGGCTCGCCACGGAGTACGGCAGACCGGCACCGCTCGCCCGCTGGATCGAGCAGCGCGACGCGATCTACAACCAGATCATGGCGAAGGGGTGGGATGCCGAGCGGAAGGCATTCGTGCAGCAGTACGGCGTGCCGGTGCTCGACGCTTCGCTGCTCAAGATGGCGCAGGTGGGTTTCGTCGCCCCGCAGGACCCCATGTGGGCCGACACCCTCGCCGCGATCACGGCCGAACTCGTCTCGGACAGCCTGGTCTACCGGTACGACCCGAGCGCCTCACCCGACGGACTGCGGGGCTCGGAGGGCACGTTCTCGCTCTGCAGCTTTCTCTACGTCGACGCCCTCGCCCGCGCCGGCCGACTCGAGGAAGCGCGCATCACGTTCGCGAAGATGCTCACCTACGCCAACCACCTCGGTCTCTTCTCCGAGGAGATCGCACCGACCGGCGAGCAGGTCGGCAACTTCCCCCAGGCATTCACCCACCTGGCCCTCATCGATGCCGCGATCACGCTCGACGAACGACTGGGTGGGTAAGACTGCGCCGCGCGCAGCCGGAATGCCTCCCGCACTGGTGAGCGGGCTGCTGTCGTATCTCGAGCCCGATCCCGACATCGTGTGGGACCGGGCGGGCATCGAGTCGGCGCTGGAACAATCCGACGTGCTGGTCGAGCACGCCAGAGCTCAGCGCGACGAGAACCAGCATCGGCCGTAACGTCGCCGTCGCGAGGCCGGGCTGGGATACCGTGCGGAGATGAGCGACTACGCGCGGCCGGTCGTCGACCCGCAGAACTTCACCGACGCCGAGGGTGCGCCGATCGACTACGGCACCCGGTGGGAGGGTTCGCCAGATCCGGATGCGTACTCCGTCGTCAGCCACCCGGAGCGATTCGCGCCACTGTATGTGATCGCGGACGCGCTCATCGACTGGCTCACGGCCGAGTACGACGTCGTCGTCGAGGACGACCCCTCCGTCGCGTCGGACCTGCTGCATCTTCCGCGGCCGGTCGAGCGGGCGGTGCGCATCACGCCCCGGGACACGGATGCCGCCTCGGTGACGTTCGCCTTCAC
Source organism: Microbacterium sp. zg-YB36 (assembly GCF_024623575.2). Lineage (NCBI taxonomy): Bacteria > Bacillati > Actinomycetota > Actinomycetes > Micrococcales > Microbacteriaceae > Microbacterium > Microbacterium sp. zg-YB36. The sequence continues at coordinate 1,003,841 of NZ_JANJFD020000001.1, read as the reverse complement.
GGACTTTCCGGGGGTTATCCTCCACGCGGGTCTGCTGCAGGATCACCCGTTCCCGGTCTGCGGGTGCGATGCGTGCGACGAGACCTGGCAAAGCACCGCGGACGACCTGGAGTGGATCGTGCGCACCGTGGCCCAGGGAGGCTTCACCGAAGCCCTCGACCCGAACGACGATGCCCGCCTCTACGTTTCGCTGGAGGAGCCGGGAGTCGGCTCCCGCTCCGGCTCCGTACGGGCAGACGAGTTCCCCGCCGATCGGTTCGACGCCGTGAAGTCGCAGCTCGCAGGGCGTGGGTCGTGGGCGCCCTGGCCGCGCCGCCTTACTCCTGTGGGGGATCCGGAGCCGGGACAAGGAGGTCGCCGCTCGCGATAGGAGACCCGTCGGAGGCCCGAATGATTTCCACCTCGATGGAGTAGTCACCGGGCGACGACAGGTTCGGAATCCAGATGTCCACGCTGCCGCCGTCGTCGGTAGCGGGCTGGAACCGGGCTCCCAGGTGACTGGCGCTCCACCCAGGGCTGACGTCGGCACCGCTGAGTGACCAGGTCACCAGCAGCGGCACCCCGGCGAGCCCGTCGGCGGCGACATAGACGGCAACGGTATAGCCGAAGAGATCCACGGTGTCGTTCACTTCGGCGGCGTCGACCTCGCGCAGTGCCCCCGCGAGGAGAGCCGCCAGATCGTCGGTCGCCAGCGCCTCATCGTGGGGAGGCCTGGGGTCGATGTCGTCCGTGCTGGTCACCGGCAGGGGCGACAACGCCATCGCCTCCTCCTTCGTCAGCCGGTAGGGCGCCAGGCGCTGGTCGAACACCGCGGCGCTCGGCGTCGCCGCCATGGGGTCCGGCTGCGGCACATCCGCGATCGCTCGGGGGCCGTCGAATGCGTTTCTGACCGGGAACGAGAACTCGTGCAGTGTGGATTCGGCTATGAGGGCGAGATCGACACCGGCGGCACCCTGTGGCCCACCGAGGCTCGCGCAGCCGCCGAGACCGACGACGGCCATCATTCCCGCGGCGGCACCCGCACTCCTGACGAATGCCTTCTTCCGCTGCGGTGCAGTCGGAATGGTGCTGTTGGTGGACACGATCCACTTCCTCTCGAACGAGCGTGACCTGATACGGGCGACGCTAGGCGTGGGGGTCAGATCGCCACATGACATGAAATGCCTATTTGGAGGCGAAGATCCCACCACGTGCGCGGGGTCGACGCGATGGAGCGGCGGGCATAGGTTGGCCGCATGCGGGCGTGGAAACCGCCGCTCTTGCCGAGTTCGTGGCGCAGCTCCGATCAGCCACCCTTCGTTGCGCGCGACGGGGAGTTGAACGCCATCCTGTCCAGCTGGCCCGACGTGCAGCGCGGTGCTGCGCACTGCGTCTTCGTCACGGGGGAGCCTGGTATCGGCAAGACCAGGCTGATCGTCGAAGCAGCGACCCGGCTCAGCGCGCGTGGGGCCGCCGTATTCGCCGGTTCGTGCGTTGCTGAGTTCGGTGCGCCGTTCGAGCCGCTGGACAGCCCGCTGCGCAAGCTGCTGGAACTTGTCCGCGGCGCCGACGCGGAGGACTCGTCCAGTCAGTTGATCCGGCGAGCGATCGCGCCGGATCAGCCGAGCACGGCTGCTCAGGCAGGCAGCGTGGGGGATCAGCCGCGGCTGGCGTCAGCAATCGTGGAGCTGTTCCGGCAGGCTGCGCAGAGCCACTCCATCGCGATCGTGCTCGATGATCTGCACTGGGCCGATGAGGCTGCGCTGCGGCTGTTGCCGAGAGTGATCGCGGGCCTGGGGGACAGCCCCGTGCTGGTGCTCGGCGGGGTGCGTTCGACGAGCCCGGATCGATCGGTGATCGTCGATCGCGTCCTGGCGAACCTCAGCTCCTTCGAGGGGGTGCGCCGGATCTCGTTGCAGCCCATGGCGCTGGACGAAGTGATCGCCTATACGCGTACCCGCCTGGCGGCACCGGAAGGGAGCGTGCTCGAGGTCGCGACCAGGCTGAGCTTTCTCACGGGTGGAAATCCGTTCCTGCTGCGCGAGGCATGGCGATACGCCGGTGACGTCGTCGAACCCGGCGCCATCGGCATCACGCTGCCGGAATCGATCAATGACCTGCTGTACGCGCGGCTGAGCTCGATAGATGCCGCCGAACGTCGGCTTCTCGAAAACGCCGCGGTCCTGGGTATGGATGTCGTTCCGGAAGAGCTGACAGAGATGTCCGGCGAATCGCCCGACGTCGTCTCGGATGGGCTGGACCGTGCCCTCGCGGCCGGGCTCTTGGACGCCCCTCATGGCCCCGGCGAGGACCTGCGCTTTCCGCATGCCATCGCGCGGCAGGCCATTCTCGACAGCATCCCCGCACGCGAACGGCCGACGCTGCACGCACGCGCGGCCGGGATGCTCGAGCAGCGCGTGCCTACGCCCGCTCGCGTGACGCAGCGGCTCGCCTATCACTACTCCCATGCGATCCCGCTCGGATTCCGTGACCAGGCCATCTCCAACACCATCGCCGCGGCAGAGCTTGCGGCATCCAGAATCGCGTATGAAGAGGCCGCGCGCCTGTTCGAGCGCGCATCGGACCTGTGCGAGCTGCCGACCCGTCGCGACGAGCAGCTCCTGTCGGCGGCACAGCACTGGCGGCTTGCGGCTGACTTCGCCAGGGCACGCTCACTCGCGGAGCGGGTCTGCGAATCCGGCGCCCCGAGCGATCGACTGCGAGGCGCGATCGAATACGAAGAGGCGGCCTGGCGGCCGGGGCTGCCCGGAGCGCGGGCGGCTGAGCTTCTGACGCGGGCCTTGGAACTCGGTGCCGAAGCCGGTTCTCGCGGGGAGCGAATCGAAGCACTGGCCGCGCTCGCGCGGGCGACGTCGCTGTCGGGGCGCCCCGACGACGCGCTGGCGCTGGCGGCCGAGGCGACCGAACAGGCGCGCGCGACGGGAGACGAAGAGCTGCTGCTGCGGGTGATGCGGCGAGGATATCTCCACAGCTTCCGGCCACAGATCCTGCAGGAGGCCTACGAACGCGCCGGCGAGATCTGGACCACCGGGGGTGAGCGAGCGAGGACGTCCGGAGGCCTCGCCGAGTGGCTGTACGCAGCTCCCTTCTACGGAGCCGCTGCGGCCTATCTCCTGGGGGATCCTGCCGGGCTGGATGATGCGGAGTCGGCCTTGACCACGGCCGCCGCTCACGAGGGAAGCTACTGGCACTACTGGCGTGACTGCGTGGCCTACGGCCGGCACTTCGTGGCCGGTCGCCTAGACGAGGCGAGGAGTGCGTACCGGCGGGCGGCGAAGACGGAGGCGGGGTTCCGCTCGGATGCCTCCTCCAGCGTCGCCGCGCAGCAGCTGTACATGATCAAGCGCGAACTCGGCCAGCTGGGGCACGTGCGAGGAATCATCACCGGGACGGAATCGCCCCAACAGCATTGGGGTCCGGGGCTCCTCGGTCTTTACACCGAGTTCGAGATGACGAGACCCGCGGCGCGGATGCTGGCCTGGCTTCTTGACCGGGACACCCCGGTGGCGCATGAATCGGCCGAATGGCCCGCCGTTCTGGCGCTCCTTTCGGAAGCCGTCGTGCACTTGGGGGATCGCGACGCCGCGGCACGGCTGCGACCGCTGATCACCGAGTACAGCGGCTTGAACCTCATGTCGGGCTACTTCGTCTCCTGCTTCGGAGCGGCCGACCGCTACCTGGGACAGGTCGATGCGCTACTGGAGGCCCGCGACCCTGGTGCCTCCTTCGACGCAGCCCTCGCCTTGGAGGGCGGCGTCGGCGCGTCGCTTCATGCATCGCACACGCGAACGGCCAAGGCGCGATGGCTGGCTTCGCGAGACGCCCGCTCCCGGGAGGCGCGTGTCCTCGCGGAGCAAGTGCGCGCGGATGCCACCGCAGGTGGCTGGGCACGCGTGCTGCGCGTGATCGACCACGATGCGAGGTTGCGCGGACGTGCCGACAGGCTCACCCCCCGCGAGATCGAGATCATCGCTCTGATCGACGAGGGGCTGACCAATCGTGAGATCGCCGAGCGGCTGTTCCTCAGCGAGCACACCGTCGCGAACCACATGCGGAGCATCCTCACGAAGACCTCGAGCGCCAACCGATCCCAAGCGGTCCGTTACGCGCGGGACGAGGGCCTGCTCTAGCGGCCCGGTTACTCCGCTGCGACGAGTCGGCCGGTCGGCATGACGCGCCCGGCGACTTCGATCACGCTGTCCGCTGGGAGCCCCGCCCGCTCGGCGGCCGCGCGGATCGCGTCTGCCGATGGCGCCTCATAGAGGCAGTAGGTCTTGGTGCGATCGAGGGAGAGGTAGGAGAACACCCATCGCACGTCTTCTTCGTCGTTGATGAGGTTGATCTCCGCTGCGGCATCCACCGGCACGGGCACGGGCTCGTCGAAGGTGCGCTCGATGACGAAGTACGGCATACCATCACCACCTCGGATGTGGGATCAGGAACTGCTCGGTGGCGCAAGCCTACGCGTGCTGCCACGGGGAACAAGGCCGGTCAGGATGCGGAGTGCGCCGCGAGGCGACGCAGCCCCTCGTCGATGCTCACCGACGGTGCCCACGCGAGCGCGCGGCGCGTCTCGCGCTGGTCGAACCAGTGCGCGGTCGACAGCTGCTCGGCCAGGAACCGGGTCATCGGGGGCTCGTCCACGCCGGGGCGCAGCGCCCACGCCCGCTCGATGAGCGACCCGGCGGCGCGGGCGAGGCCCGACGGCACGCTCCACCGCGGCGGGGTCACGCCGGACGCGAGGCAGATGCCCGCCAGCAGTTCGCCGACCGGTCGTGGTTCGCCGTTCGTGATGACGAACGCCCGGCCGTGAGCCTCGTCGGCGCGGTGCAGGGCCGCCACGATGCCGGTGGCGGCGTTGTCGATGTAGGTGGAATCGATGAGCGCGCGCCCGCCGTCCAGGAGCGGCAGGCGCCCCCGCCGTGCGCGGTCGACGATGCGGCCGACCAGCTGGGTGTCGCCCGGGCCCCAGACCAGGTGGGGGCGAACTGCCACCACCCGCATCGCGGGGGAGTCGCGATCGAGGGCGATCAGCTCGGCCTCGGCCTTTGTCCGCGCGTATTCGCCGCGGGCGTGGACGGGGGATGCCGGCTCTGCCCCGACTCCCGCGAGCGCCGTACCGGCGTGCGCCACGGAGGGGGAGGACACCTGCACGAAGCGGGAGACTCCGGCGCGCTCTGCTGCATCGAGCAGCGCGCGCGTGCCCTCGACGTTGACCTCATGGAACTCTGCGGGATCTCCCGCCAGCGAGACCTTGGCGGCCAGGTGGACGACACCCTCGGCGCCGTCGACCACGCGGGCGACGGCCTTCGGATCGGTGACGGAGCCGAGCACGTCGGTGACCCCGTCGACGCGGCTGGGCCGTCGCTGCAACGCCCGCACCTCGTGCCCCGCGGCGACGAGCTCCGCGGCGACCGCGCGCCCGAGGTAGCCGGACGCGCCGGTGATGGCGACGATCACGGCCGGCCCATCCTTCCGCCGGCGAGCGTGCGTTCGGCCCACTCCGACAGCCGCGTGCGGTCGATCTTGGAGTTGTGACGGATGTCGGTGGGCAGTTGCGGCACGGTCAGCACCGCAACGAGCGGCAGGTCTGTCCGCTGCCGGAGGTCCGCCGTCAACTCAGGCGACGCAAGACCGGGGCGTGCAACGGCGGGGACCGTCTCGACGACAGCGACCGCCTGCCGCAGCCGGTGCGGACCGATGCCGACGATCGCGGCACGCCGCACCTGGTCGGACCCCTCGAGGTCCTGCTCGGGCCCGACCGGAGCGACCGGCCCGTCCGCGGTGGCCAGCACGTGGGGCAGGCGGCCTTCGATCCACAGCCGTCCTTCCGCGTCGAGGTGACCGACATCGCCGGTGCGGTGCCACCGCCCGACGGTGGGTGTTTCCAGCACGGCGCCGCGATCGGTGAGCCACAGCCGGTCGTACGACGTCTTCAGATGCGGCGCCGACACGACGACCTCTCCGAGCACTCCGGGCTCGGCGCTCAGGGTGCCGGTGGCGCGTCCGTCGGCATCCAGTGCACTGATCAGCACCTGATTCGTGCCGATCGGCGACCCCACGCAGACGCCGCGGTCGGCGGCATCCGCCACGGCACGGATGCCGTCCAGCGTCACATCCGTGACGAGTAGGCACTCGGTCATGCCGTAGGGGGTGTGCGGCTCGGCGTTGGGCATGAGCTCCCCGGCGGCCGCCAGCAGCGACTCGCCCACGGGGGCGCCTGTGGACAGGAACGTGCGCACCCGCGCGAGCGCGCGGCGATCGTCGTCGGAGAGGGCATCGGCCGTCGCGACGACGTTGAGGATGGCCGCGGGCGAAAGGAAGACGATGCGGGCGTCGGAGGCGCGCACGGCCGCGGCCACCGCTCGCGCCGTGAGGGTGCGGGGCGCGGAGACGTCCATGTCGGGGGTCGCCGAGCGGGTGCCGAGCGCCGGTCCGAGCAGGGCGAACGGCGCGAAGCCGGTGACCAGCCCGGTGTCGCCGGCCACCTCGAAGTGGGCGGCGAGCACGTCGCGCAGCGCCGAGAGTTGGCGATGCGTGTAGGCGACACCCTTCGCCGGTCCGGTCGACCCGGAGGTGAAGAGGATCGCGGCGGGGTCGTCGGGTGCCGGTTCGTCCGGCAGCGGCGCGCCCGCACCGAGCGCGGCGACCGCGGGCAGGTCGTGCGAGACGCCGAGCAGCTTCGCGGATGCCGTCGGCAGCCGAGGCACCGAGATGTGGATGCCGGGCCACCCCAGCGCGCGAGCGGCGGCCAGGCCCGGCAGCTCGCCGATGACGACGTCGGGCCAGGCGCCGCGGACGGCGCGGGAAAGCCCGCGCACCCCGAGCCCGGCGTCGGCTACAACCACGACGGCGCCGATCCGCAGACACGCGTAGACGACCGCCGTGAGCGTCGGCCCCGGCGGGACGAGCACCGAGACGCGCTGGCCTTTGCGCACCCCGATGCGCGCGAAGCCCGCGGCCAGGCTCCGCACCCGGTCATCGAGCTGCCGCCAGGTGACGCGGCGCTCGCCGCCACCGGCCATGTCGATGATCGCGACGTCGTCATCGTCGCGGCGGCCGTCGAGAGCGGCCCACAGGGGAGTGAAGTCCGCGGGGCTGTCGTCGTCGGCGGGCTGCGGCGCGTCGCCGCCGTCGCCGATCAGGCGGGCGGCGTTGTCGCCCAGCCACGTGAGGATCGCATCGGCGTACGGCCGGTCCTCGGCGATCAGGTGGCCGGCGCCTTCGAAGCGGTGGACGTCGGCGTGCGGCATCCTGTCGACGAGGTCGTCGAGATAGCGGTCGCTGAAGATCGGGTCGGCCGGCCCCCACAGCAGCAGTGCCGGCACGTCGAGCTCGGCGACGCCGGCGGCGATGCGCTGCAGCTCATCGGTGCTCTCGTGTGCGGCGTCCACCGGAATGTCCGCGACGAAGGCGCCGATGCCCTGCCGGCGCGCGGCGGTGCGGTACGGCGCGCGGTAGGCGTCCTTCACGTCCGGTTCGAGCGCGGGATGGGCCAGCGTCAGCGTCGTCTCGAGGAAGGCGGGGGTGGCGACGGTGGATGCCGCGAGCACGCCGCGTGTGCCGGCGACCCGCAGCGGGGCGGGGATCGGCTGGCCGGCGGGGTGGTGCACGGCGGTGTTGAGCGCAATGACGCCGGCCAGCAGCGCCGGGTGGTCGATCGCCCAGCCGAGGGAGACCACGCCGCCCCAGTCGTGGCCCAAGGTGACGACCGGGCCCTCGAGGCCCAGCGAGTCCGTGAAATCGGCGAGATCGCGCACGCGCTGCGCGAGGGGACGGGGCGCACCGGTGCGCGCCGAGAAGCCCATGTCGAGCTGGTCCACGGCGATCACGCGCCAGGCCGGCTGCCCGGCCTCCGCAGCACGCAGCGAGGCCGAGACCAAGCCGCGCCAGAGATATGACCAGGTCGGATTGCCGTGCACCGCGAGGATCGTGCCGACGACGTCAACGCCGAGACGAGCGAGTTCGTCGCCGGTGTCGAGGTAGTGCCACTCGTGGGTGGCATCCGTTCGCCGGTCGAGGACCAGCCGGGTACGGCTGCAGCGGGTGTCCAGACCAGGCAGCCCTGCGAGCGCCTGGCTGACCGCGTCGCTCACCAGGCGAGTTCCATCATGGCGGTGTTGAGCCCGGAGCCGACGCCCATGAGCAGCACCCGGTCGCCCTTGCGCAGGCTCGACTGCTCCTCGGCGAGGGTGATGGGAACGGATGCCGGGCCGATGTTGCCGAAGCGGGGGAACGTGGTCGGCACGCGGGAGTGATCCAGGTTCACCGCTTTCACGATGGCGTTGGTGTGGACCGAGGACACCTGGTGCGTGACGTAGCGGTTCATCGACTTCCAGTCCCACTCGTTTGCCGCTTCCTTCCACGCATCGACGACGAGCGCGAGACCGCCCTTGAGGAGGGCCTTGGCGTCGGTGAACATGCCGTCGACGCTGCCGACGCAGAGGCGGTGGAACTGGGTCGCGGCACGCGTCACGCCGCCGAGGATGCGGTGGCCACCGGGGTGCTCATCGGCGCGCCCCAGCACGGCCGCGGCGGAACCGGAGCCGAGTGTGAGGGACGCGAACTCGCTCATGAAGTCGTCGCGACCGCTCTCGCTTTGCAGGAGCCGCTCGATCGTGTTGACCTGGATCTCATCGGCGTCCTCACCGGCGACCACGATCGCGTAGCGGATCTGGCCGGAGTCGATCATCGTCGCCGCGAGCGACATGCCGTTGATGAAGCCAAGGCAGGCGTTGGCGATGTCGAAGTTGATGGCGGAGCTCGGCAGGTCCAGGCCATGGTGCAGCGCCACCGCGACGGAGGGCTCGAGGTTCGTGCGCGTGACCGAGGTGTTGATCAGGAGCCCGACGTCGGAGGGGCTGACACCGGCCTCGGCGAGGGCGCGGCGGCCCGCGGTGATCGTGGCGAGGTCGACGGTTTCCCCCGCCGCCCAGTTGCGGCGCTCTCGCACACCGGCGACGCGCTTGAGCAGACCGCTGCGGAGCTTCAGGCGCTTGAGCGAGGGCGCGAGCCGGGCCTCGATCTCATCCGAGGTCGTCACGCGACCGGGAAGTACGCTCGCAACGGAGAGCAGCGCGACGTTGTCGAAGCGAGCGGTGGCATTGCCGGGCACAGGTCCTCCTTCAGGAGAGTTGGGTGCATCCCTCCTCTTAAGGGTTTTACCTCACTCTGTCTGGGTGTTCGCAGGGGTTGCACTTCGCCCACGCGCCTGCTTCTGTACCGAACATCGTCACTTCGGGGGAGCGGTGCTGCGGCGGGGAACAAGCATGGTCGGCACCGTCACCGCCCGATCCACCGGCTGGCCGGCGAGGAGGGCGAGGGTCATGCGCGCCGCGGTCGCACCCTGGTGGGCAGCCGGCTGGGCGATCGTGGTCAGGTCGGTGAGGGCAGCCAGCGGATGGCCGTCGATGCCGATGACGGAGATGTCCTCGGGGACACGGAGCCCGGCGCGGCGGATCGTGCGGACCGCGGCCAGCGCGAGCTCGTCGGAGTGGGCGTACACCGCGGTGGGCGGCTCGGGCAGGCTCAGCAGGCCCCCCATCGCGAGGGCCGCAGCCTCGATGTCCCAGGGGATCCGTACGGTCAGGGCCGGGTCCAGCGGCGCGCCGGCGGCGGACAGTGCCGCGCGGAAGCCATCGGAGCGGCCGATGTCGATGAACCACTCCGGGATCGACGGCGGCACCGCCTCGATCATCGCGATCCGCCGGTGCCCCAGGGACAGCAGGTGCGCGGCCGCCTGACGTGAGGCCTCGATGTCGTCGATGCGCACGAACGGGAACGTGGTCAGCTGCCCGCTGACCGAGACGATCTGCACCCGCAGCGCCTCGAGCGCTCGCCGCTCGGCGTCGTCCACCGGCATGCCGACGACGATCACGGCATCCACTTTCCGTCGGGTCGGCAGGTCGCGGAAGAACCCGTGCCGAGCGTCGGCGTCGGGCACCTGGTAGAGCAGCACGTCCACCTCGGCGCGTCGCAGCTCCCGCTCGATCCCCTCGATGACCGCACCGAAGAACCACTGCGACGCGTGGGAGAGGAGCACCGCCACCCGCCCGGTCGCGCCGCGGGCGAGGCGGGAGGCCTCGGGGTGCACGACATACCCCATCTCCTCGGCGATGTCGCGGATGCGCCGCCTGGTCGACTCGGATACGCCGTAGGCGCCGCTGAGCGCACGGGACACGGTGGCCATCCCGACGCCCGCGCGCTGCGCGACGTCAGCCATGTTCACGACCGGCTGCGGCACCTCCATGCGCCACAGGATAGTGCGACGGAAGCGGTTGCGCGCCGGGTCGTTGACCTCGCCGGACCTCTGTGCTTCCATACCGGAAACGCTTCCCAAGCGCGAAGAACGCCCAGCAACGTTGCCGGCGGGAGGACGATGAATGTCTGATTCGATGCGTTCACGAAGAGGCCGCCTGCGTGCGGTCGCCGCGACTGCCACCGTTGCGGTGGCCGCCACTCTCGCCGCCTGCGCGGGGGGCAGCGGACCGGCGGAGGTGCGATTCCACCTCAGCAAGCCGGAGGCGATCCCGTACTTCCGGGAGTTGATCTCGGAGTACAACGCCTCGCAGGACGACGTGCGGGTGGTCTTCGACACCTCGTCCAACCTGCAGGCGGGATTCCTGCGCGGCAATCCGCCCGACCTCGGCCTGCTCAACTACAACATGGAGATGGCGCGCTTCATGGAGCGGGGCGCGTTGAGCGACCTCGGCGACATGCCGGAGGCCGACCGCATCCTCCCCGAGGTGCAGGACCTCGTCGACCAGTACGCCACGTACCCCGGCCGCACCAGCGTGCTGCCGTATTCGGTGATGGCGGCATCCGTCATCTACAACCAGGAGATCTTCGAGCAACAGGGGCTCGAGGTGCCGCAGACGTGGGACGAGCTGCAGGCGGTGTGCGACCAGCTGCTCGCCGCCGGCATCACGCCGTTCTACGCCACGTTCAAGGACCCGTGGACGGTCGGCCAGGGCTGGTTCGACTACACCGTGGGTGGATCGGTCGACGTGGCGGACTTCTTCGATCAGATGAACGAGATCGGCACCGAGGTGGGCGCCGACTCCGAGGTGGCGTTCCAGACGACCCTGGTGGACCCGGTGGAGCGGATGACCGAGCTCACCGAGAACTACGTCAACCCGGATGCCGCCAGTCGCGCGTACGGCGACGGCAACCTGGCCTTCGCGCAGGGTGAGGCGGCGATGTACCTGCAGGGGCCGTGGGCGTTCGGCGAGATCGCCAAGACCAACGACGACATGCAGCTGGGCACGTTCCCCCTGCCGATGACCGACGACCCCGACGACCTGCGGGTGCGGGTCAACATCGACCTCGCGGCATGGATCCCGGAGGCATCCGAGCACAAGGAGGAGGCGCGGGACTTCCTGAGCTACCTCTTCCAGAAGGACGTGATGGACGAGTACAACGCCGCGTTCCTGGGCTACGGCACCACGACGGACGCGGCGCCGGTGGAGGACGAGCGGATCATCGGCATGAAGGAGTACTACGACTCCGCCCGTTTCTATCAGGGCCCGTCCAAGGCGATTCCGCTGACCATCCCCACCGACAACTACATGCAGGGCATCGTGACCGGCTCGGACGTCGAACGGACGCTTCGGGTCATGGACGCGGACTGGGCGCGACTGGCGCTGCGCCAGTAGCCCGATCCCAGAAGGGACGACACGATCATGGCAACGATTCCGGCAGCTGCCCCGGTGCCCGTGGCGGCGAAGCGGACGCAACCGGGTGCAGTCGCCGCGACACGGACGAGGCGAAAGGTCGAGGGTGTCTACTACCTCTTCCTGCTGCCCACGCTCATCCTGTTCACGCTGGCGATCACGCTGCCCGCGGTGATCGGCATTTTCTTCAGCTTCACCAACTCCATCGGCTTCGGCGACTGGGAGTTCATCGGGCTGATCAACTACATCGCCGTGTTCACTGATCCGGCGATCCTGCAGAGCTACCTGTTCACGTTCTTCTTCGCGATCGTGACGGTGATCGTCGTGAACGTCGTGGCGTTCCTCCTCGCGGTGGGGTTGACGTCCCGCATCCGGTTCAAGACCGGACTTCGGGCGATCTTCGTCATCCCGATGGTGATCTCCGGCATCATCATCGCCTACGTCTTCAACTTCCTCTTCTCCAACTCCGTCACCGCTCTCGGGGAGGCGTGGGGGATCGGCTGGCTCAGTCAGAGCATCCTGGCCAACCCCGACCTGGCCTGGGTCGCGATCGTGATCGTGGCCTCATGGCAGGCGATCCCCGGCACGCTGCTCATCTACATCGCCGGGCTGCTGTCGATTCCGGCGGAGGTCTACGAGGCGGCCGACATCGATGGCGCCGGGAAGCGCCAGCAACTGTGGCGCATCACGCTGCCGCTGGTCGCGGGATACGTCGTCATCAACGTGATCCTCGGCTTCAAGAACTTCCTGAACGTCTACGACATCATCGTCGGTCTCACCAACGGCGGGCCAGGAACGGCCACCCGCAGCGTCGCGATGACGATCTTCACCGGCTTCACCGGCGGCGACTACGCCTACCAGATGGCCAACGCGACGCTGTTCTTCATCATCGCCGTCGTGCTCTCGCTGCTGCAGCTGCGGCTCACACGAGGAAGGAACGTGTTCTGATGTCCTCCACGCAAATCGCCCTCACCGTCGAGGACGTCAACGCCGAACGGGTGCTCGACGGCGACGCGCCGCGCAAGCGCTCCGCCGGCCGGTTCCGGATGGAGCGGGTGAACTGGCCGGGCACCATCCTCCTCATGATCTGCGCCGTCACGGTGCTCATCCCGCTGTACGTCACGGTGTCGATGGCGTTCAAGACGCAGTCGCAAGCCGTCGACGGCAACGCGTTCTCGCTGCCGGCGCCGTTCAGCATCGACGGCTTCGTCACCGCGTGGGAGCTGACGGACTTCCCCCGGGCGTTCACGATCTCGGTGCTGGTGACCGCGTTCACGGTGGGCGGGACCGTGCTGCTGGCCGCGCTGGCATCCTTCGCCATCTCCCGCAACTGGGACCGCAAGCTCTTCCGGTACTCCTTCTATTACCTGCTCGCGGCGATGTTCCTTCCGTTCACCGTCGTTGCGCTGCCGCAGATCCAGCTGACCGGACTGACCGGGCTGGACAATCCCGCCGGGGTGACGATCTTGCACATCATGTTCCAGCTGAGTTTCAGCATCCTGCTGTTCACGGCGTTCCTGCGCTCGATCCCTGCCGAGCTCGAGGAGAGTGCCCGCATCGACGGCGCCTCCACGTGGCAGACGTTCTGGCAGCTGATCTTCCCGCTGCTCGCGCCGATGAGCGCGACGGTCGGCATCTTCGCGTTCCTCGCGTCCTGGAATGACTTCATGATGCCGTCGCTGATCATCTCCGACCCGGGCGCGCAGACCCTGCCGGTGGTGCAGAACATCTTCCAGACGCAGTTCAGCAACAACTACAACGTGTCGTTCGCGTCGTACCTGATGGCGATGGCCCCCGCGATCATCGTGTACCTGTTCACGCAGCGGTGGGTCGTGGAAGGCGTGACCCAGGGCGCTGTGAAGGGGTGATGGCACCCGACCGGGACTGGTGGCGGCACGCGGTCGTCTACCAGGTCTATCCACGCAGCTTCGCCGACGCCGACGGAGACGGCATCGGTGATCTGCGCGGCATACTCTCCCGCGTCGACTACCTCGCGAGCTTGGGGATCGACGCGGTGTGGTTGAGCCCGTTCTACCCGTCGCCGCTGGCCGACGGCGGGTATGACGTGGCCGACTACCGCAACGTCGACCCGCGGCTGGGGACGCTGGAGGACATGGACGAGCTCATCGCGGTGCTGCACGAGCGCGGCATCCGGGTGGTCGTCGACATCGTCCCGAACCACACGTCCGACCGGCACCCGTGGTTCCAGGAGGCGCTCGCCGCCGGACGCGGGTCCGAAGCGCGGGAGCGGTACATCTTCCGCGACGGCGCCGGTCCGCAGGGCGCCGAGCCGCCGACGGACTGGGTGTCGATGTTCGGCGGTCCGGCCTGGGCGCCGGCTGGCGACGGCCAGTGGTATCTGCACACGTTCGCCGTCGAGCAGCCCGACCTCAACTGGGATCGGCCCGATGTGCGGGCGGACTTCGTGCGCACCCTGCGGTTCTGGGCCGATCGTGGTGTCGACGGGTTCCGCATCGACGTCGCGCACATGCTCACCAAGGACCTCACCGAGCCCCTGCCCAGTCGCGATGAGCTCGCGCTGATCCCGGTGGACGGCCAGCATCCGCTGTTGGACCGCGACGATGTGCACGAGGTCTACGCGGAATGGCGGCAGGTGTTCGACGAGTACGACCCGCCTCGCGCGGCGGTCGCCGAAGCGTGGGTGGACAGCTCCCGCGTGCCGCTGTATGCGCGGCCGGAGAGCCTCGGGCAGGCGTTCAACTTCGACCTGCTGGAGGCGGACTTCGATGCCGCGCAGTTCCGTCGCGTCGTGACCGAGAACCTCGCGCTGGCGGCGGCATCGGGATCGTCGAGCACGTGGGTGCTGTCCAACCACGATGTCGTCCGCCCGGCGACGCGGTACGGGTTGCCGCATCCGCCTCGCAAGACCGACGGCCACCCCGCGGTCAAGCACGGGGTGCAGTGGCTGCGCGAGGGCGGATCGGACAGCGCGGTGGACCGGGTGGCCGGACTGCGGCGGGCGCGGGCGGCGGCGCTGTTCATGCTGGGTCTGCCGGGTTCGGCGTATCTGTATCAGGGTGAGGAACTGGGCCTGCCGGAGGTCGGCGACCTGGCCGCGGCGGCCCGGCAGGATCCGACGTTCTTCCGCAGTGGCGGGCAGGACCCGGGGCGGGACGGATGCCGCGTGCCGCTGCCGTGGTCGCCGGACGGGCCCTCGTTCGGCTTCGGCCCGGGCCCCGCGCACCTGCCGCAGCCGGCGTGGTTCGCCGAATACTCCGTCGCCGCGCAGGAGGAGGCGGTCGGTTCGACGCTGCGGCTGTTGCGCCGCGCGCTGGCCTTGCGTCGACGGTTCGCCGAGACGGCGGTGTTCGAGTGGGTCGACACCGGCGACCCCGACGTGCTGCGGTACCGCCGCGGCGGCGGGTGGGAGGTCGTCACCAACTTCGGGCCCGCCCCGTACGACCTCGACCGCATCGAGATGGCCGTGACGAGCGGGCTGAACATCATGGGCGTCGTGCCGCCGGACACCACGGTGTGGCTTGCGCCGGCGTCGGGCGCTTAGAACGGTGCGGGTTCTTCGATGGCGGCGAGGGCCATGAATTCCAGCACCCGGCGGGGGATGTCGGTGTAGACCCGGCCGGTGGGGCTGGTCCATTCCAGGATGCCGTGGGCTTTCTGCACCACGCTCCACGCGGTGCCGTGCTTGACCGGATGATGTCGACCCGGGCACAGGTTCGCGAGATTGGTCAGGCAGGTCGGCCCACCCAGGGCGGCGTCGTGGGTGTGGTCGAGGTCGCACTGGCGGGCCGGTCTTCGGCATCCGAGGAACCGGCAGTGCTCGTCGCGGGCGTCGAGGTGCCTGCGCATCTCCCGGGTCGGCCGGTAGGTGAGCACCTGCTGCACCGCCCCACTGGTCGGGGAGGTGAACAGTCGCTCCCAGATCTCCGCGGTCGCCGCGAGCCGTCGGGCGGTGTCGGGGCTGATGGGCCCGTATCCGACCAGCTCGGCGGGCTCGTCGCCGATCCCGACGAGCGTGGTGGCAGGGATCACCACCTGGACCTGCGCGACGATCGCCGTGCCCTCCGGGATCGCCCCGGTGGCGGCGGGCGCGGTGGCGTGTCCGGTGAGCAGCAGGTCGGTGAGCACGTCGGCGCGGATCTGGTCCATCGTGCGGGTATCGGTCGCGAGGATCTCTGCCGCGGTGGCTTCGGCTTCGGCCTCCGCTGCGGCAGCGGCTTTGGCCGCGGCGCGGTTCGCGTCGGCGATCTGGCGGGCGTGCTGGTTCAGCCGGTCCCGGATCGCGTAGACCAGCTCCGCCGGCAGCAGCGCGGCGAGTTCGGCCATCCCGTCGTCCAGGTCCCGCACCCACACCCGCCGGCCGGCCGCGGCCTCCTTGTGGCGTTCTTCCAACGGCACCGGGTTGAGTCGCTGCGCGAGCATCAGGATCGTCGGCTTCGCCCGTCCCGGAGTGTCGTTCTCGCACACCACCAGCGCCGCCTGCTCGAACCGGGCCCGCGCGTCCGGGTCGGTGATGCGGGCGCCGGCATCCTGGATGATCCGCACATGCACCCGGTCGATCCGGTCCTCCCGCAGCGCCCTGAACGTCGCAGCGAACTCGTCCACCAGCACGGTCGCGTCGTGCATCCGGTCGCGCATGCCGTGGTCCGATCGGCGCAGCACCGCGCCGACTTCCGCGGCCATCGACCGCAACGGCATCTCCCTCTCTCGACCCTCACTGGACGGGATGCGGGCGGTCTGCGCCTGGGCAACAGCCTCCGCCTGCGACAGGAACCACACCTCGTCGGCATCCACCGCCGCCCGACGCCGCCGCACCTCCTCCAGCCCCGAGATCACCTGCTCATGCGACAGCACTGCCGCCAGAGCGGTGGTGGTCGGGGAGGTGTTCATACCCCCAATCCTGCCGACCCCCTCCGACATTGACGGCCGCGGAAACAACGCCTGACCTGGGGTTGTGGATAACTCCCCGAAACCCCGGCTGGGGAGGAAACGGCACCCGATCATCGGCCCGCCGGCCGGACCATAACTCAGGAAAAATGCGGCCCTCGGGCGTGAGCGGCGCGTTCGCGTGAGTCATGAGGATCTCGACGGCATGTCGGTCGTGCTCATCAGGAATCGACAGAGCGTGTTTGCAATTGAGGGTGCGTCGCCCGATTCTCGTCGTTGCCCGAACAGCAACCCGAAGAGCAACCCGGTGAGGAAGTCGATCAGGTCCAGAGACGCGTCGTGGGCGTTACCCCCGCCCAAAGCGTCGATCAGATCGGTTGCGAGCTCGCGCGAGAACAACGAACTCGACAGATGCGCGCGAAGCTCCCAGTCACCTTGCACCTCGGGCAGCAGGGCGAACACCGCCAGTGCATCGTCACGGCGACGACCCGCCAGCGACAAGAGCTGCCCTTCCATGAAGTCCGCCGCGTCCTGCGGAGTGATCGTCGCGGGCAGCGAAGCCTGAGTGAAGGCAGCGTTCGAGCGCGCCCGGATGCCCTCGATCGCCGCGGCGATCAGTTCGCGGCGAGAGCGGAAGTAGTACGACGTCGATCCGGCCGGTAGACCCGCGGACCGGTCGACGGCCTGATGTGTCAATGCGCGGGCGCCTCCGGCTGCGAGGACCGAGATCGCGTGGGCGGTGATCAATGGGCGGCGATCGCCGGGTCTGGCCATGGTGACTCCTCAGTTACTCTATGGATGTAGAGTAACGCGCGTGCTCAGACTTCCCGCTGGTCGCGTGACCGCGGCCACTCCGCATCGTCTCGCTGGCGCCGCAGTGGATCCATTCCATTCAGCGCTCGAGGCCAGCGGGCTCGTCTTCGATCGTCAGCAGACCGCAGCGATCGACGCGCTCAGTGCCCCGCCTCGTCACGGCTTCTACATCTGGGGCGACGTCGGGAGGGGCAAGAGCCTCATCAGCGAGGCCTACTTCGCCGCCATCCCGACAGACCGAAAGCGGCGGTTCCACTTCCACGACTTCTTCCGCGCGCTCCAAGAGCAGATCATCCGGCAGCGCGAGCCGCTCGACCGATCTCTCCGCGGACTCATCGGGAACGCTCGAGCGGTCTTCTTCGACGAGTTCCACGTCCACGATGTCGCCGACGGCGTCTATCTCACCGCCACACTCAAGAGCCTGCTGGATGACGGCATCCTCCTCCTTGCCACATCGAACTATGAGCCCTCCGCGCTCATGCCGAACCCGTTGTTCCACGACCGATTCCTGCCTGCGATAGACCTCATCCGCGCCGAATTCGACGTCGTACACCTCGGCGACGGAGAGGACTACCGACAGGCCCGAGCCCACACGAGCCACGGTTTCGGAGCAGGGGCGTGGCGCCTGAGACCACACGCCCAGACCCGCACGGCCCCCACACTGCTGAACGCAGCAGGTCATTCCATCAGAGCCCAACGCATCGACGGCAATCGCGCCGAGTTCACGTTCGATGACCTCTGCGCGCAGCCCCTCGGAGTCGCGCAATACCTCTGGCTCGCCGAGCGTTTCCGTTCCATCGCCCTCACATCGGTGCCCGACCTCGCCTCCATCACCCGCGATACGCTCGCCCGGTTCGCGAACCTCATTGATGTTCTCTACGACCGCGACATCCCCCTCCACGTCCACGCTGCGGGCGAACCACAACGCCTACTCCTGGCAGCGGAACCACCCCGCGACGCGCACCGCACCGTCAGCAGGCTCTCAACCCTGACGGTTTCATAACCCACTTGCCTGTTCGCAACGTGCTGAGGAACTACACCTAGCGCGTCCGAGCCGCCAGTAGCGTGAACTCAGCGACCACGCGGGGGTGGGCGAGGATGCGGAAGTGACCGCCGGTCTCGAGCCGCACGTTCCTGGCGCCGGGCAGCTCGCTGCCCTCGGGGATGTGCGGGTCGAACCGGCCGTAGACCGACACGATCCGCGAGTTCACCGCGGCTTGACCTGCCAGCGCCACGATCGTGGCATCGGTGGGGGAGAAGATGCGCAGCGTCGACGACGGCAGGAGCCGCGCATAGCGGGAGCCGCCGAAGGGCGTGGCGACGGCGAGCATGCCGCGCACGCGCGCGCCCGCGGGTCCGATCATCACCTGCTTGCCCACCAGTCCGCCCTTGCTGTGGGCGACGATCAGGACGTCGGAGAGGTCGTGCTCCTCGAGATACGCGGTGACCTGCTCGGCCATCTCCACGACGGGGCGCTCGTTGCGGTGCAGCGCGTCGAGTACGTGCACCGGGTGGCCGCGTCGGTGAATCGCCGCCACGAGCGGCTGCATGAACTTCCACGTCTCATAGATGCCGGGCAGCACCACCACGGGAACGCGGTCGCCGGAGAGGAACGTGTCAGGGTCGGTGCGGTTGAACGTGGCGCGGGCCTGCCAGAGCCCGGCATACGCGTAGTCACGCATCCACCACACGGCGGCCTTCAGCGCGTCGATCACGCCGTGGGCCTCGGATCGGTGTGCGCGCGGATCGCCGCCGCCACGGCCTTCGGCGCGGTGTGCGGGGCCACGTGATGCCGGCCGGGGATGATGGCGAGCGCGCCCGCCGCCGCGCTGTCACGCAGCCGGCGACACCAACGCATCCCCGCCACCGGGTCGTGCTCGCCGCGGATGACCAGCAGCGGCACAGTCAGATCGGCGACGCGCTTGTCGAGGGGATAGGCCAGCATGTGGCGCACCTGGGTGAGGTACCACGGGATGCCGCAGCGGATGTAATCGGTGAACACGATGGCGTTGGTGTTCGGGGTCTCCCCGAGCGTGTCCAGCGCGAGGGCGCGCATCTGCGCCGGCAGGGTGCGGTGACGGTCGTCGGTGACGGGGCCGATCACCACGACGTGCGCCGCGAGTTCGGGACGCTGCCGCGCGACCTCGACCACCCACTGCGCGCCCATCGAATGGCCCACGAGGATCGCCGGACCGATGTCCAGCGCGGCGATCACATCGCCCAGCGCCGCGGCCATCGCTTCGATGTCCACGTCGCCGGGTTTGGGCAGCCCCGCGAAGCCGGGGAGATCCACGGAGAATACGCGTGAATCTGCGGCCAATTCGTCATGCAGCCGCGACAGCGACCGGTGCGACATCCCGACGCCGTGGACGAGGACCACGGGAAGGCGATTCGTGGCGTGCTGGTCGTCGCCGAGCACGCGGAAGTGAAGCGGACCGCGGCCGGTCGGCCGCGCCCGCGCAGTGCGGCTCAGTTCGCGGCTTCGTACGCCTCGAGCACTGCAGCGGGTACCCGCCCGCGCTCGGAAACGGTGTAGCCGTTGGCCTTGGCCCATTCGCGCACCGGGCCATAATCGTGCTGACCCGTGCGACGACGGCGGCGTGCGGTGGAACCCGACGAGGAAGTGGAGCGGCCCGAAACGCGGCGGGCAGCGGACACATAGGGAACGAACGCATCGCGCAGCGCCTGCGCGTTGTCATCCGTGAGATCGATTTCGTAAGCGATGCCGTCTAGGGAAAACAACACTGTCTCCCCGGATCCGGCTTCGAGTTCGGTCCCGTCGAGGTCGTCGACGAGCTGGTGAACAATTCTGCGTGCCATGCGGGACACATTACTTGCCAAGAGGCGGTCGCGACAGTGGGCTCGTTGCAAGCGGGATCAGCGGGATATCAAGGTAAAATACCGACACGACGGGCCCGTAAAACGGCTGCGTGGCGGGTCGAGGCATCCAATTTCGACATCGCCGAAGCGAGATAGGACTTTACGGTCCCCTCTTTCAACCCGAGCGCGTGGGCGATTTCGGCATTGGTGGAGCCGAGCGCACAGCACGCGAGCACATCGACCTCGCGGCGGGACAGGCTGGTGTCGGCCTTTTGGGTGGCCGCGCCCCCGGATGCCGAGAGTGCGGCGAGCCGTTTCTCCAGCTGTGCCAGGCGGTCGCGGATGCTGCTGTCCTGCACGGCGGCGGCGATGCTGCGCAGTTCGGCGTAGCTCTCTCGCAACTCCTCCCGAGCTGCGGTGGGAAGCGTGGCGATCGGCTGGGTCGGCGGCGCCAGCGCCAGGCGGCGGCGGACCTCATCGCGCACGCGCAGTTCGGTCGCGAGCGACTCCGCGGCTGCGAACGCCGGACGCGAGACCACATCGCCCACGGGGGAGCGGTGCCAGGACCCGCAGTAGAACACCCCGCGTGCCCGCCCCGCCACCATCACCGGGACGGCGAGGAGTGTCGAGATGCCTTCCCCGAGGATCGCGCGGTCGTAATCGTGCGTGATGCTGCGACTCGTGCGGTAATCCAGCGCCAGCCGCGGACGGCCCTCGACGAACGACGCACCCCCCAAACCGCGGTTGGCCTGCACCACGAGGCCTTCGATGCTGCGGGTGCGAGCACCCGCGATGGCACTGACATGGACAGCGCCGGAATGCTCGAGACCGGCGAACACCACGGGGAACCGCGTGCGCCGGGACAGGTCTGCGACGGCGCGCGCAAGGAGCTGATCGTCGCTTTCGATTTCGGTCGGTGCCGTCACGCACTACCTACTTCCGGGGGTGACGGCCTCGTCGCCGCCTTCGTAGCGTCGACGATATCACGCAGCCGGGCGGTGGTTTCGGGGTTTCGGCAGCGTGCTCACCCTCGCAATGGGCGCCGCAAAGTGGCGGTGCCCGAGCGGACAGCACGAGTGGCAAGGAGGCCGCACAGATGACCGCACGACCCCACGAATCAGCCCCGCCGGGCGTGATCGACTACATCGCGGTGGAAGAATCGCCGCAATTCCGCGCACTCAAGCGCAGCCATCGCAGCTTCGTGTTTCCGCTGGCCGTCGCCTTTCTCGTCTGGTATTTCGTGTACGTGTTGCTGTCGTCGTTCGCGACGGAATTCATGAGCCAGCGGGTCTGGGGCGACATCACCGTCGGCCTGCTGTTCGGCCTCGGCCAGTTCGTCACCACTTTCGCAATCACGATGACCTACGTCTGGTACGCCAACCGCAAGCTCGACCCGCAGTCCGAGGCGATCCGTGACGAGCTCGAGAGCCGGGAGGCATCGGCATGAACGAGATTTTCGGTGCCATCGACGCCGCCGTCGAGACGGTGGAGAGCAACCCCATCCTGAACATCTCGATCTTCGGGGCCTTCGTCGCGGTGACCCTGTTCATCGTCATCAGGGCCAGCCGCAACAACAAGACCGCGGCGGATTACTACGCCGCCGGGCGCTCGTTCACCGGCCCGCAGAACGGCTTCGCGATCTCCGGCGACTACCTGTCGGCAGCGTCGTTCCTCGGCATCTGCGGCGCCATCGCGATCAACGGGTACGACGGATTCCTCTACTCCATCGGGTTCCTCGTGGCGTGGCTGGTGGCTCTGCTGCTGGTGGCGGAGCTCATGCGCAACACCGGAAAGTTCACGATGGCCGACGTGCTGTCGTTCCGGCTGAAGCAGGCCCCGGTGCGCATGGCCGCCGCGCTCACGACCCTCGCGGTGTGCTTCTTCTATCTGCTGGCGCAGATGGCCGGTGCCGGCGGGCTCGTCTCGCTGCTGCTGGGCATCGACGAGCCCATCGGGCAGTCCATCGTCGTGGCGGTCGTCGGCGTGCTGATGATCGTCTACGTGCTGGTCGGCGGCATGAAGGGCACCACCTGGGTGCAGATCGTGAAGGCGTTCCTCCTGATCGGCGGGGCGCTGGTCATGACGATCTGGGTCCTCGCCATTCACGGCTTCAGCCTCAACACGCTCCTTGAATCGGCCGTGGCGGCGTCGCCGGCGGGCGAGGACATCCTCGGGCCGGGGCTGCAGTACGGCGCCAACCCGTGGGACTTCATCTCTCTCGCGATCGCGCTTGTGCTGGGCACGGCGGGCCTGCCGCACGTGCTGATGCGCTTCTACACGGTGCCGACCGCCAAGGAGGCGCGTCGCTCCGTGGTGTGGGCGATCTGGCTGATCGGCCTGTTCTACCTGCTCACGCTGGTTCTCGGCTACGGTGCCGGGGCGCTGGTGGGACCGGAGACGATCGCGGCGGCGCCGGGTGGAGTCAACTCGGCCGCCCCGCTGCTGGCGTTCGCCCTCGGCGGCCCTGTGCTGCTGGGGTTCATCTCGGCAGTGGCGTTCGCGACGATCCTCGCGGTCGTGGCGGGCCTGACGATCACGGCGGCGGCATCCTTCGCACACGACATCTACGCGAACGTCGTCAAGAAGGGCGAGGTACCGCCGGACGGCGAGGTCAAGGTCGCGCGGCGCACGGTGGTCGTCATCGGTGTGCTGTCGATCCTGGGTGGCATCGGCGTGCAGGGCCAGAACGTCGCGTTCCTCGTGGCGCTGGCGTTCGCCGTGGCCGCCTCGGCGAACCTGCCGACCATCCTCTACTCGCTGTTCTGGCGCAAGTTCAACACCCGAGGCGCGGTGTGGAGCATGTACGGGGGACTGGCGGCAGCCGTCATCCTCATCGTGCTCTCGCCGGTGTTCTGGGGCACCGAGACGAGCGTGTTCAAGGGCACCGGCCCGGCCATCTGGCCGCTGAACAACCCGGGCATCGTCTCGATCCCGCTCGGGTTCTTCCTGGGCTGGCTCGGCACGGTCACCTCGCGCCGCAAGGAAGACCCGCGGCTTGCCGCGGAGATGGAGGTGCGTTCGCTCACCGGCTTCGGTGCCGAGAAAGCAACCCACCACTGACGCGTCACGTCCCGACAACGGCCCCGGGCACAGTGCCCGGGGCCGTTGTCGGCGCGGGCGGCCTACTCGCCCGCCGCGGCTTCCAGATCGAGCAGGAAGCGTTTGAGCTCCGGGTGACCGCCGTACTCGCCGATCGACCCGTCGGCGCGCACGACGCGGTGGGCGGGGACGACGATCGATATCGGGGTGCGGGCGCATGCGCTGCCCACCGCCCGATGCGCACGGACATGACCGGTCGCGATCGCGACCTCGCCGTACGACGCCGTCTGGCCGTAGGGGATCTCGCACACCGCCTGCAGCGCCTCACGGACGAAGCCCCGCACCAGTTGCCAGTCCAGCGCGATGTCGAACTCGCGGCGCCGGCCGGCGAAGTACTCGTCGATCTGACCGGTGACAGGCGCCGTGGCATCCGGATCGTGCTCGGGCACGCTGTGCAGCGCGGCGGTGAGTTCGGCCAGCGCGTCGTCGTGCGGACCGTCGAGGATTTGCAGGGCGACCAGGCCCTCATCGCTCACCACGACGAGGGCCTGGCCGATCGGTGTCGGGTGCACCGAGAACACTGTCGAGGTCATCTGCCCATCCTGGCCCGTCGCTGCGACCGCCGTCGGGGACGACCGGCCGATCGGGGGAGAGGCACCAGCGACACGGGCCTGTGCAGGAAGCGCCGATGGCGCGGCGTGTTTGGCAATACCGCGAAACTCGGGCCCGCGTCCGGCATACCTGGCGTGCGCCACCTAGTCTGGCTCGTGTGTGGCGCGGAGAGGGTATTACGACGGTCGGCACCGCTGAGGCGGAACAGGCGACCGTGTCGCCGAGCGACCTCGGGCTTGCCGAGCCCGGAGTCGTCGTGACGCACGTCGCCGAGTCCGAGCGCGTGCGGCTGCGCCAGCAGTCCGCGGGTCTGGGCGGGCGTTCGAGCCTGCTGCACTACGCCGACGCCGGCGACGCCGGCATCGAGATCACCAAGGCGCACCCCGGCAGCCTGCCGCAGTTCATCACCGGGCGCTCGACGCTGCTGTCCAACCTTTTCCGCGACGAGGTGGCCCTGCGGGGAGCGCGCCTGGCCGCCGAGCGGATCACCGCCCGCGACGTGGAACTGCGCACCGCGCGGGGACTGGACACCGTCAACCTCGCCGTGGGACTGGCGACCTGGCGACTGGGCGGACTTGTCTGCAACGCACCGGTGCTGCTGCGGCCGCTGGCCATCCGCCGCCATCACTCCGACTTCGAACTCAAGCTGCACGGTTCGTTCACCATCAACCCCGAACTGGTGCGCGCCGCGCGGACCCACTTCGGCATCGAGGTCGACGGCCGTGCGCTGGCCGCCCTCGCCTACGACGGCGGCGTGTTCAAGCCGCAGCCGGTCATCGACCACCTGCGCGCGCTGACCGCGCGCATCCCCACCTTCACCGTGCAGCCGAGGCTCGTCGTGTCGACCTTCGCCGACGTCGGCTCGGCGATGGAGTCGGATGCCGCGCATCTGGACCACCCGGTGCTCAATGCCCTGGCCGGTCACCCTGCCGACCGCGAGCGCCTGACGGCGGCTCGCCCGCTGCCGAAGACGCACAATGCCGACGAGCGGCCCCCCGCCGCCGACACGCTGCTGCTGGACGCCGATGCCGAGCAGGAGGGCGTGCTGGCCCGCATCGCCGCCGGACACTCGCTCGCCGTGCATACGCTCCCCGGCACCGGCGGCACCCAGACCGTCATCAACGCCATCGGCACCCTCGTGCAGGAGGGCAAGCGCGTACTTGTCGTCAGCGCCCGCCGCTCCACCCTCGAGGGCGTGCGGCATCGGCTGGCCGGCATCGGCCTGCCTGGCCTCGCCGTCTCGCCCCGCCAGCTGCACCGTGACCTCGTGCGCGCCATCGCCCGCAACGAGAAGGCCGAGCAGCCCAAGGTCGCGGACATCGACGACGCGCTGGTGCGGCTGCGCAGCGTGCTGCGCGACTATCGCGGCGCGCTGACCACGCGGCATCCCACCATCGGCGTCTCGCCGCTGGAGGCGCTGCGCACCCTGACCACCCTCGCGGCCAGGACGCCGCAGCCCTCGACCACCGCCCGACTGGACCTCACCACGCTGGTGCGGCTGTCGACGCGGCGCGCCGAGGCGGCGACCATGCTCTCGTCGGCCGCGCGGCTGGGGGAGTTCCGCTTCGGCCCCGACGATTCGCCGTGGTACGGCGTGAGCTTCGCCACGACCGAAGACGCCCGCGCCACGCACGCGCTGGCCTCGCGCCTGCAGCGCACCGACGTACCCGGGCTGCTGGAGCGCGGCTACGAGCTGATCGGGCAGACCCGGATGCGGCCGTTCCAGACGATCGCGGAACTGGGCGGGCACCTGCGTCTGCTGCAGGGGATGCGTGACTCGCTCGACCGGTTCAGCCTGACGGTGTTCGAGCGTCCGCTGGGCGAGCTCATCCAGGCCCACGGACCCCGGCGCGACGCGCCCAACATGACCGGCGCGAACCGCCGTCGCCTGAAGAACCTCGCCCGCGAGTATGTGCGTCCCGGCATGCACGTCACCGACATGCACGCCGGGCTCCTGCGCGTGCAGCAGCAGCGCGCCGAGTGGCAGCGCTATGTCGAACCGGGCACGCTCCCGGAGGTTCCGCTGGGACTTGCCGACGTGTACACCGCGTGGCAGCGGGTGGACGCCGACCTCGCCCAGCTCGACGCCGTGCTCGGGCGCCGCGCCGCCGACTCGCTGGCCCAGCTGCCGATCCCGCAGCTGCTGCGCACGCTCGCGAGCCTCGCCGCCAAGTCCGATGTGTTCGACAACCTCGTCGAGCGCGCCACGCTGCGCACCCGCCTGGCCGAACTGGGACTGGAGCCGCTGCTGGCCGAACTGTCGGTGCGGCACGTCCCCGAAGATCAGGTCGGCGCCGAACTCGAATTCGCCTGGTGGCAGTCGGCGCTGGAGTATCTGCTGCGCAGCGACCGCGCTCTGCTCGGGGCCAACACGACGGTGGTCGACCGCCTGGAGCGCGACTTCCGCCTGGTCGACGAGGCCCACGCCGCGGCATCCGGCCCGTTGCTGGCCGCCCAGCTGGCGACCCGCTGGAAGATCGCGATCGTCGACGAGCCCGTCGAGGCGGCCTCGCTCAAGCAGGCGCTGCGGGAGGGATCCGCCAACGCGGAGGAACTCTCCGCCTATGCG
This sequence comes from Microbacterium sp. zg-YB36, assembly GCF_024623575.2. Taxonomy (NCBI): domain Bacteria; kingdom Bacillati; phylum Actinomycetota; class Actinomycetes; order Micrococcales; family Microbacteriaceae; genus Microbacterium; species Microbacterium sp. zg-YB36. The sequence continues at coordinate 977,450 of NZ_JANJFD020000001.1, read as the reverse complement.
CCCACGCTCATGCGCACGCTCGCCCCGGTGTGGCTGGCGTCGCCGTACGAGGTGCCGCAGATCCCCGACCACCCCGAATTCGACGTCGTCATCGTGGCGGATGCCGCCGCTCTCAGCCTTGCCGAGGCGGCACCGGCCCTGCGCCGCGGCCAGCAGGTCGTGCTGCTGGGCGACCCGGTCACGCAGAAGCCGACGCCGTTCCGCGTGTCGGCGGCGCTGCCGGGCACGGTGGAGGACGACGACCCCGCCGTGGACACCGACGAGCCGAGCGTGTTCGAGCGCCTCGCCGAGATCCTGCCGGTGGAGACTCTCACCCGCAGCTACCGGGCCGGCGGCGAAGACCTCGCCGAGCTCGTCAACGACGCCTTCTACGGCGGCGAGATCATCTCCCTGCCGTGGGCGGGGTCATACCTCGGCCGCGGCAGCCTGGGCGTCGACTACGTCGAGGGCGGCGTCGGCGCACCTGACCCCGTCACCGGTGCCGTCGAGAGCCCCGATGCCGAGGTGGCCCGCGTGGTGACCCTGGTGGTCGAGCACGCCGTGTACCGCGGCGCCGAATCCCTCATGGTCGTCACCGCCAGCTCCCGGCACGCCGAACGCGTCCGTGCCGCCGTGGAGCGGGCCTTCGCCGGCCGGTCGGATGTGGCCGACTTCCTCTCCCGCGACACCGCGGAGCCCTTCGCCGTGCTCACTCTGGAAGAGTCCGTCGCCGAGAGCCGCGACCGCGTCATCTTCTCGCTCGGGTTCGGACTGACCCGGCACGGCCGGGTGCTCAGCGACTTCGGCGACCTGTCCACCCCCGACGGCGAGCGACTGCTGACGGTGGGCATGACCCGCGCGCGCCGCTCGATGGTGATCGTCTCCTCGATCCGCCCGTCGGCATTCGACGACGGGCGCCTGGAGTACGGCGCATCCACCCTCATGTCGATCCTCGGCGGCATCGCCGCGCGATCGCGTGAAGCCCGGCTGGAGGATCTGGCCGACCCGCTCACCCTCGCCCTCGCCCGCGAGCTGCGCCGCCTGGGCGTGGCGGTGGACGTCGACTACCGGGGGCTGCTGCCGCTGGTGGCGCAATACCGCGGCAAGGCGGTGGTCGCCGAGAGCGACCCCGAGGCCACCGGGGAGTCACTGCGCGAGGCGCTGCGGCTGCGACCGCTGATCCTCCGCCGCCTCGGCTGGCACTACGTGCGCGTGCACGCGTTCGATCTGTACAGCGATCCGGCGGGTGTCGCCGCGCGCGTCGCCGGCATCCTGGGCGTGCAGCCCGAGACGCCCACCGCAGACACCACGACGCAGCCGATCGATGTCATCGACTGATCGGCAACGCATCCAGCGTGTGCCAGGCGCACGCCGGGCCAAGCTCACGCCCGCGCCGGGGACGGACGTCGAACCGGTGACGGCAGACGAAAACGACCCGGACCCCGCCTCGCCCTTATCGGGTGAGAAAGCGGCATCCGGGCCGAATGACGAGCAATTGCGGCGAGACGTTCCACCGCACTATTGAGTGCAGCGCCTACGTGCGCTGCTTCTCGAGCAGGTCGCGGATCTGCATGAGCAGGTCCTGCTCGGTGGGCATCTTCTCCGCCTCCTCGACGACGCCGGCCTTGCGGGCCTGACGTTCCTTCCACCGGTTCATCGGGACGACGAACACGAAGTAGACCACGAAGGCCACGGCGAAGAAGCTGATGATCGCGCTGATGAGATCCCCCAGGGGGAACGTCACCTCTTGGCCGTAGATGCCGAAGAAAGTCGGTCCGATCTCGCCTGTCGCGCTCTCCTGATAGAACAGCGCGACGATCGGATCGATGATGCTGGAGACGATCGAGTTGACGACCGTGGTGAACGCACTGCCGATGACCACCGCGACGGCCAGGTCGATGACGTTGCCGCGCATGATGAAATCTTTGAAGCCCTTGATCAAGAGGACTCCCTTCGTCTTGCCGGCCATGGCCGGTCAGGATCCCGACGGAGCGGGCGAGGCGGATGCCCCTGCAGACGATGATGCGGGAGAAGACGTCGATGTGGAACCGGGGGTGCTGGACGAGCCGGCATCCTTCTTGGCGCCGCCGTCCTTCTTTGCGCCGCCGCTCTTCGCGGAATCGGCGCGGGAATCGGTGCGGTAGAAGCCTGATCCGTTGAAGGTCACGCCGATCTGGCCGTACTCCTTGCGCAGGGCGCCGCCGCACTCGGGGCATTCGGTGAGGGAGGGTTCGGCGAAGGACTGGACGGCGTCGAAGCGGTGGCCGCACTGTTTGCAGGCATACGCGTAGGTGGGCATGGTGATTCCCTCGGGTGGGTCAGTGCCGGTCGTGTGACAGGACGATGGTCTGAGTGGGGGTGACGACGCCGCTGACCGGCTGATCGTGCACATCGCGGGGGACCTCGTCGATGAGTTCCGAGTCGTAGATGACGGCGTACACCGGCGGGCAGCGTTCCATCGAACCGAGGGTCTTGTCGAAGTAGCCGCGCCCCCAGCCCAGCCGCATGCCGCTGCGGTCGACGGCGGCGGCGGGGATGACGAGCAGATCGACGTCGTTGACGGCGATCGGACCGAGCAGTTCGCCGACCGGTTCGGGCAGGCCGAACATGCCGTCGGTGATGTCGCCGTCGAGGGTGGCGACGGCCCAGTCCAGCAGACCGTCCACGCGGGTGACCGGCAGCAGCACCCGGATGCCGCGTTCGACCGCCGCGTTGACGAAGGCACGCGTACCAGGCTCGGTGGGCGTCGAGAGGAAGCAGGACAGCGATCTCACGCCGGTGCGGGCCACGAGCGCGTCGAGCTGCTGCGTCACACCTTCTTCTGCGGTGGCACGTGCTTTGTCGGTCAGCTGCTGACGACGCTCGCGCAACTCTGCACGCAGCGCACGTTTGGCGTCATCGATGTCGTCGGACATGCTGTTGATTCTAGGTCGCGTGGTTGCGCACCGCGTCGCGCGCCGCGTCCCGGATACACTGAACGGCATGTCTTTGCCCTTTAAAGCTGTCATTCCCGCGGCCGGACTCGGTACCCGGTTCCTGCCCGCCACCAAGGCGATGCCGAAGGAGATGCTGCCTGTCGTCGACAAGCCGGCGATCCAGTACGTCGTGGAAGAGGCCACACAGGCCGGCATCCAGGACGTCCTGATCATCATCGGGCGCAACAAGAACAACATCGCCAACCACTTCGACCAGATGCCGGAGCTCGAAGAGCGCCTGCGCGCCAAGGGTGACACCGACAAGCTGTCGAAGGTCGTGCACTCCACCGACCTCGCCGACATCCACATGGTGCGCCAGGGCGACCCGAAGGGACTGGGGCACGCCGTGCTGCGGGCCCGCCGTCACGTGGGCGATCACCCGTTCGCGGTGCTGCTGGGCGATGACCTGATCGACGAGCGCGACCCGTTGCTGACGATCATGATGGAAGAGCACGAGCGCACCGGAGCGGCCATCGTGGCGCTCATGGAGGTCGAGCCCTCCCACATCCACATGTACGGCGTCGCCGCGGTCGAGCCGACCGACCAGGACGACATCGTGCGCGTGACCGGTCTGGTGGAAAAGCCCCAGGCCGAAGACGCGCCCTCGAACTACGCCGTCATCGGCCGCTACGTGCTGGCCCCGAACGTGTTCGACATCCTCGAGCGCACCGAGCCGGGCAAGGGTGGGGAGATCCAGCTGACCGACGCGCTGCAGGAGCTGGCCGCCGACCCCAACGGCCCCGGTGTGCGCGGCGTCGTCTTCCGCGGGCGTCGCTACGACACCGGCGATAGAGTGGACTACATCAAGGCCATCGTGCAGCTGGCCAGCGACCGGGACGACCTCGGTCCGGAGCTGCGTCCCTGGCTGAAGGACTTCGCGGCGACGCTCTGACGCCGCGCCGAGGGGGATGCGTGGAACTGTCACCTCGCGAGCACGGCCCCGTCTCGATCCGTATCGTGCGTCCGCGTGACGCACGAGTGCTGCAGCACGAGCTGATGACCAATCGGTCCTGGCTGCGTCAGTGGGAGGCCACCAGCCCCGACGGGCCGGCGTCGTTCGACATGCGTCTGGGCGTGCGCCGGCTGCTGCAGCAGTATCGTGACGGGCTGGGCGTGCCGTTCGTCATGGAGTACGAAGGCGAAGTCGCCGGGCAGCTGAACGTCTGGGGCATCGCCCGCGGATCGCTGTCATCGGCCACGATCGGCTACTGGGTCAGCAAGCGCTTCGCCGGGCGGGACATCACCCCCACCTCCGTCGCGCTGGCCACCGATGTCGCCTTCACGCAGCTGGGTCTGCACCGCATGGAGATCTGCATCCGCCCCGAGAACCACGCGAGCCTGCGGGTGGTGGAGAAGCTGGGGTTCCGGTACGAGGGGCTGCGCAAGCGGTTCATCCACATCGACGGCGACTGGCGCGACCATTATGCGTTCGCGCTGGTGCGCGAGGACGTCCCGGACGGCGTGCTGCGGCGCTGGGTGGCCGGGGCTGCGCCCCAGGATGCCGCGGCGATTCCGCCCTCGGACCGCCTTCCGGCCTGAACTTTCACCCTCTGGTTGAAGTTCAGAGTGCGACACGCGCACATGTGCGGGATGTCGAGCCCGCTGTCCCATACCGTAGGGCCATGGGTGGGCAGGTATTGGGCGGCGGTGTGATCGTCGCAGTGGCGGTCGTGCTGTGGCTGGTGTACCTGCTGCCGTCGTGGCACAGCCGCCACCAGTACGAGGCCGCCGAGCGCAACGCCGTGCGCCTCAACCGTGCCCTGCGCGTTCTCGCCGAGACCAGCGAGACGCCGCAAGAGGTGCACCTCGAACTCAACGCCCGCACCGCGATGGCCCAGCAGCGGCTTGCCCGCCAGGCGCTGGCCGAGCGCGAACAGGCAGCCCTCGAGGTGGCCCGCACCGAACTCGCCGTCGCCAAGGAGAAGGCCCGCACCGATGCCGCGCTCGCCCGCGAGCAGGCACGTCACGACGCCGTCCTCGCGCGCGAGCAGGCTCGCGCCCAGGCCGAGGCTGCCCGTGCCGAGACTGCGGCTGCACGCGAACGCGCACAGGCGGCCGCAGCGGCCGCTCGGGCGCTGCCCGCTGCCCGCCGCGCGCGCGCCCGCCGCCGGGCCCGACTGATCACCACCCTGATCGGCGTCGCCGGCCTGGGGATCGCCGGATGGGGCGCGGTCGAACTCGTGCTGTTCGGTGCACAAGCGATGCTGTGGTGTGGTGGCGCGGTCGCCGCCGTGAGCGTTCTGCTGCTGGACCGCATGGCCCGGGTGCGCACGCGCGGTGTCGTCGCCGTCGCGCTCGCCCCCGAGGTTCGTCAGAGCGTTGCCGGCGAGGTGCAGGACGTCACTCTCGCCGACGAGCGGGCGTGGACGCCGCGGGAGCTGCCGCGGCCGCTCACCGCGTCGTCCGGGTCGCGTGCCGCTGCCGCACTCGACGCGGCCGCAGCGCGGGACGAACTGCGCCGCGCCGCCCGCGAAGAGGCGATGCGCGAACGCGCCGAGCGTGACGCGCCGCCGTCGATCGGAGCGGCCCGTGCCGCTCGCGCCGCGCTGAGCGACGATGCCGAGATCGAGGCGCACGTGCGCGACCTGCTCGCGCGCCGCGCGTCGGGTCAGTAACCGCTCTCCGACGGCATCCGTCGGGGGTCCCACGATTCGGGAGGGCCCCGTGACCGTGATAGTGTTGCTGAGTCTTACGGGCCTGTGGCGCAGTTGGTAGCGCGCTTCGTTCGCAATGAAGAGGTCAGGGGTTCGAATCCCCTCAGGTCCACCAGAGAATCCCCCTTAACCGGGGGATTTTTCGTTTCCCGGTGTGGTCGGCGCGGCCGGTTGCGACGACTGAGCCCGGTGGGGGTGCCTCTCCAGCCTTCGGTCGTCGCGAACGCCCCGCGACGGGGGCGCGGTGGGGACGGATGCGCCGACCGAGCGAGCGTGCGGCAGGACGGGGTCAGCGGGCGAGGATCTCGGCGTTGAGTCGCTGCTGCCACTCGCGCAGTTGCCACATCGGGTGGTGCGGCGCGGCGTTGGAGCACAGCACCACGCCCCACATGCCGTGATCCAGCGCGGTGCGGACGCCGTGTTCGGCCAGAGCGCGTCCGATGTCGCCCTCCTCGAACGTGCCGTGCAGCGGGGTGTAGCCGACCCAGCCCTCACCGACGATCGCCGGCACCCCGCGCCACCGCGCCCAGGCCGCGATGGCGATGCAGCGCGAGGCGACCTCGCGCTGCATGACCTCGGCGTAGGGCGGGTAGTGGTCATCGAGCCAGGCATCCCAGGCCGCGGGATCGACCCAGTCGTAGCCGTAGATCATCTGGTCGGTGATGACGGTGGCCCGCAGCTTCCACTGCGCCGGCCGACCGTACGCCGTCACCGACGGGGCATCGGCGCGCAGCAGCTCGCGCAACGCGGCGTTGGGGAAGTCGGCGCTGCCCTCCGAGCGGATGTCGATGCGCTGCTGCAGCGCGTCGAGCACACCGTAGGAGTACACGTGGCACTGCGCCGCTCCCAGCACCTCGGGCACCCGGTGCATCGCCAGGTGCGGCGGCTTGCCGTAGCTGGCGGTGATGAGCAGGTCGGGGTGGTCTGCGCGCAGCCGGGCGACGGCCGCGACGCCGTCGATGATGTCGGGGAGGATCGAGAAGTCGACCTCGTTGTGCAGCTCCACCAGCGCGATCCGGTCGCGGTGGCCGTGGTCGGTGAGCCACGCCACCAGGCGGTGCCATGCCCGGCCCAGCACGTCGTAGCGCTCGCCCAAGGGCACCGCATCGATCGCGTCGAACCAGCGGGCGGATGCCGCGAACGCCGGGGACTGCTGGTACTCCCAGCTGGCGAGGATCACGACCATGTCGTGGCGGGCGGCCGCCTCGAACAGCGCCAGCAGGTGGACGCGCAGATCCAGCCGGAAGCCGCCGGGGGTGTCGTACCAGCGCGTGCGCTGCCCGTAGTAGCCGTCGGGGGAGGCGCCGAGTCCCTCGATCTCCAGGTCGGCGGCGAGGTCCTCCAGGCCCAGCCCGCCGAACAGCAGCAGCGGTGCCGCACAGATGCGGATGGCGTTGTACCCGAGCGATGCGGCATCCGCCACCGCTGCCTCAAGATCCGCGTACGGCTGCCCCGGACCGGCCTGGGTGTACCAGGAGAAGTCCCACAGCGTGATGGTGAGCCGCTGCGGCAGGTGGGCGGGCACCGGCCCGGTGAGGGCTGATTCGTCGACCGGCAACGAGGCGGACCCGAGGTAGCGCTCAGTCATCCCTCGATCCTTCCCGATCCGGCGGCGCGGCCGAACCCGGCGAGCTCCCGGAGCCGCGTCGCAGTGCGGCGGCGGGCCGCGGCCGTGTCGACGTCGAACACCAGCAGCTCCGGCAGCGAGGTGGCGAAGTAGTCCGCCTCGTCCGGGGACTGTTCCAGTTCCGCCGCGCGCTGCTCCAGGCGTGCCCAAGCCGCTGCCGCCCGATCGACCTCGCCCAGCCGCAGGTGCGCCGTGCCGATCCAGAAGTCCGCGTCATCCGCGGGGCGCGGGGCGACGGCCAGCCGTGTAGCGGCGCACGCGGTCTCCCACGCCTCTCGGGCACCGTCGAGGTCATCCCGGGCGGCGCGGGCATCGCCGAGCAGCACCAGGCGCTCGGCCTGCGGCTCGGCGGGGTGGCGGCCCTCGCCGAGCGAGGCGGGCGGCACGAGGCCGTCGGTGAGGAGGGATGCCGCGTCGTCCGCGGCGCCGGCGTCGAGCAGGCGCCGTGCGATCGCGCACGACGCGCGGTCGAATGCCGCGATCACGCGTCCCTCGCCGCCCTCGAACGGGCGGAACGCGCGCCCGGTGAGCAGATCCCACGCCTCGTCGACGCGATTGACGTCCAGGAGGAGGGTGGCGTGCACGAGCGCCAGGTCGTCGCGCGCGTCGAGCAGCGGGGGCCGCTCCCGCAGCAGCGCCAGACGCTCGGCCGGCGTCAGATTCCGCACCTGGGCCAGCAGGTCGCGCTCGAAGACGAGGCGGGCGTCGTCGGACAGCATCAGGGCACGTTCATACGCGGCATCCGCGGTGGCGGGCGAGCCGCCGGTCTGCATGACCGCCAGCGCCAGGTTGCGCCAGGCGACCGGGTCGTCGGTGCCGGCGGCGGTCGCCGCTCGCAGATCCGCCAGGGCGAGCGCGGGCCGGCCGGCGTCGAGCAGCCACATGCCGCGCAGGGCACGCGCAACCAGATGCCCGGGCTCGGCGGTGATCGCCGCGGCGAGCGCGTCGAACTGGTCGAGCCCGGCGGGGAAGGCCAGCGCCGGGTCGGATGCCGCGGCGGCGGCGCGTTCCCCGGCGGCCGCTGCCTCATCGCCGGCCTGGTCGAACCAGGCCGCTCGCAGCAGCCGGCGCATCGGCTCGGGGTTGCCGAACGCCGCGGGTGCCGGGGCGGCAGGGTCGGCCGTCGCGGCGAGGGCTTCGGCGAAGCACCCCGCGCGGGCGAACTCGACGGCGACATCCAGCAGCGCACGCGGCTCGACGGCGATGCGCTCCCCGGCCAGTGCCTGCGTCGCGGCATCCAGCGGGTCGGCCTCCACGAGCGCCGCCAGCGCCCGGTCCGCCTCGGCGTCGCGGTGCAGTCGGCGCAGGGCCAGCACGCGCAGCCGCGCCGCCTCGGGGACGTCGGCGACGGCGGATGCCAGCGCCAGCGCGTCGGAGGCACGGTCCGCCCGCAGCGCGAGCCGCGCGCGGCCGAGCGTCGCCGGGACACGCCAGGCGTGCACCCACGCCGCCGTGGCGAACGCGGTGTCGGCGCCGGGGTGGTCGCCGGTGCGTTCGAGTGCGAGCCCGAGCAGGTAGTGCGCCTCCCCGTCGCGCGGGTTGAGGTTGCGCCGGGTGAGGCGGGCGACCGCGGTCTGCAGCAGTTCCCGCGCGCTGGCGTAGCCGCCGCGGGAGAGGTGCCAGGCGCCGAGCGCCGTCGCCGCGCGGGTGTCGCCGGGGTCTCGGCGCAGCGCCTCCTGCAGGTACGGCACGGGGGAGCGGGACGGATGCCGGTACTGCAGCAGGTGCTGGGCGGTGAGATTCAGCTCGTCGCTGGAGTGGATCTCGGCCGCGGCGTCCGGGGCGGTGGCCACCCACGGCTCGGCGGCGGTGCCGGCCCGGCGCGTCCAGGTGACGAGATCCGCGCCGGCAGCGGTGCGCACGCGGATCGCCGTCACCTCAGCCTCGGGCACGGGCAGCGTCCGCAGCAGCGGCGCGTCCGGCGCGAGGTCCGCGGACCATTGCGCCGCGACCCCCGCATCGGTCTCGACGGTGACGACGGCGCCCTGCACCGGGCGGGTCGCGATGATCCCCACGCGGGCGCCGTCGGGGTGCGACGTCAGCGACACCGCGGCATCCGTCGTCGCCTGACGCACCGGCCCGACCCGGTGGATCGGGAACCAGAACTGCGAGAACGTCTTGGTCTCGCCCGGTGCCAGCCACGCGAAGTCGGGCTGGTTGTCGGTGTAGACCCCGGCCATGAGCTCGACGTAGGGGCCGTCGTCGTCGGTCAGCTGGGCATCCCAGGCGCGACCGATGGCGCCGTCGCCCCACGTCCACTGCTTCTTGCCGGGGGAGATGGCACGATCGGCCCAGTGCACGAACCCGGCGTCGGCGGCGTGGTCGTATCCGCCGAAGAACTCATCCGCAGTGTCGGTGATCATGTACGACGTCGGCACCGGGATGTTGCTGTACACGTCGATGCGGTCGGCATCCGCTCGCTCGGCCGCCAGCGCCGGGTAGTCCACGCCGTAGTACGGGCGGTCGGCGCGGGGGAAGGCCGTGACAGCGCGACGCGCGTGATCGGCGACCCAGGCGACGTCGTCGGGGAAGAACGACTGATACCGCTCGTGGGAGCGGGCCGCGACGTTCGCCCACCACAGGAACGTCTGCGGCACGTCGGTGCGGTTGTGCAGGCGCGCCTCGAGCTCGATCAGCGACGACTCGGGCCGCAAGCGGATGCCGTGGACGCCCCGCATGCGCTGCAGCGGATCCAGATCGCTGTGCCAGACCACGACCGCACCGTCGTCCTCGCGCTGGATGCGGCTGTCGACGGGCAGGAAGGTCGCGGGGCGGTGGTGCTGCGGCCAGTTGAACTCGACTCCGCCGGAGATCCAGGGACCGGCGAGACCCACCAGGGCGGGCTTGATGACGTTGTTGCGGTAGAAGAAGTCATAGCCGGCGACCTTGTCGTAGCCGACGTGAATGCGACCGCCCAGCTCGGACAGCAGCATCAACCGCACCGTGGCGTTCTCGAGGTGGATCGCCTGCCACAGTCGGGCCCGCTTGACGTGGGAGACGTGGTCGATCATCGGCAGGGGGTACACCCGGCCGCTCGAGCCCTGGTACACCCGGCGGTCCAGGAACAGCGGGTACCGGTCGGGCTCACCCGCCTCGTAGGTGTCGATCTCGACCGGCTCGCTCCAGCACGCCACGCCGCCGGCGTCGAGAAGCGCCTGCTGGTCGGCAGGGGCGAGGGGCAGGTGGATGCGGCTCGGCGCGTCGTCACGGGTCACCCTGCCGAATCTAGGCGGCGCCCGCGGGGCGGACAATGGCGGATCGGTCGGTGGATATGGACGATCCGATGATGCCTCGTGTCAGGATGGACGGATGGAGCGGCGCGACGGGTTCTTTCATCAGCGGATGAACGTCGTGCCGCGCCCGCTGGTGGCGGCCGCGCTGGCGCGCCCCGTGACGCGGCGGATGCTGGTGACCGATGTCGGCTACTTTCCCCGCGCCCTCCAACACGGGCGCCGTCGCCCGCACGGCGCCGAGGAGACGATCGTCATCGTCTGCGTGGCTGGCACGGGATGGGTGGATGCCGGCGGCGAACGGCAGCGCATCGGAAGCTCCACGGCGGTCGTGATCCCCGCCGGCATGCCGCACTCGTATGGGGCGGATGCCGAGGATCCCTGGACGATCTGGTGGTGTCACGTGCGTGGCAGTGACGTGCCCGACCTGCTCGAGGCGGCGGGGGTGGGCCCCCATCGCGTGACGCTGTCCCTTCGCGCGGTCGACCGGGCCACCGCGCTGGTGGACGAGATCGCCACGTCGCTGGAGCGCGACACCACCCCGGCGCGGCTGATCGCGACGTCCGGGATGGCGTGGCGGCTGTTGACGCAACTGGCGGTGGACCGGGTGCTGCCGGAGGAAGGCACGCCGCTGCAGCGCGCCATCCGATTTCTGGAGGAGCGGGTGGACGCCCGGGTGCAGGTGCCGGAGCTTGCCGCGATGGTGGGCGTGTCCGCGTCGCACCTGACCGCGCTGTTCCGCGATGCCACCGGCGGGGGAGTGCTGGCCTATCACCTGGCGCAGAAGATGGCGCGTGCGCGCTGGCTGCTGGACACCACCGAACTGCCGGTGGCCGAGGTCGGGCGCGAGGTCGGGATGGCCGACCCGTTCTACTTCTCCCGGCAGTTTCGCCGCACCCACGGGTTGAGCCCCAGCGCATATCGGGCCACGCACCGTCCTTAGACTGGGAAGCGCATTCCACGAAAGGTCACCGTGCCCTCCAGCCACCACCTGCGGGTCACCCCGCCGGCAGCCCCCCGCCCCACAGATCTCGCCACCGGCGACGTCCAGGTCACCAGCCGATACGTCGCGATAGACGGCACCGCAGTGTTCCCCCTCACCGGGGAAGTGCACTTCTCCCGGTTGCCGCGCGCCCAGTGGGATGCCACGCTGCGCACCGCGCGTGCCGGCGGTCTGACGCACATCGCGACGTATGTGCTGTGGAACCACCACGAGCCGGTGCGGGGCCAGGCCTCGTTCACGGGCGACCTAGATCTCGGGGCGTTCCTGCGGGCCGCCCGCTCCCACGGGTTGAAGATCGTGCTGCGCATCGGGCCCTACGCACACGCCGAGACCCGCCACGGCGGACTGCCCGACTGGCTGGTCGACTCCGGCGTCGCGGTGCGCACCGACGACCCGGCGTATCTGGCCGAAGCGGAGCGCTGGTACACGATGCTGGCCGAGCAGGTGCGCGGCATCCCGCTGCTGGCCATCCAGGTCGACAACGAGCTCTACGACCAGCCGGATCACCTCAGCACCCTCCGGGGCATCGCCGAGCGGGTCGGGTTCACCGCCCCGCTGTGGGTGGCGACGGGCTGGGGCGGCGCGGAGTTGCCGGCCGACGTGCTGCCGGTGTTCGGCGGCTACTCGGACTCGTTCTGGATCGAGGCATCCGACACCCGGGATCTGCGCAGCGAGACCAACTTCTACCCCTCGCCCCGTCGCGATGACGACGGCATCGGCGCGGACCACCGCACCGGTACCCCGGGCCAGGCGCGCGAGTACGACCTGCCGTTCGCGACGTGCGAGATCGGCGCCGGCATGACCGCCGCCTACCACCGCCGCCCGGTCGTCACCGCCGACGACGTCGACGCGCTGACGCTGGCGAAACTTGCCTCCGGCAGCGTCTGGCAGGGCTACTACATGTACTCCGACGGCCGCAATCCGCGGCCCGGGCTGCAAGAGGCGCACGCCGTGGGCGAGCCCAACGACTTCCCGGACATCTCCTACGACTTCGGGGCGCCACTGACGGTGGATGCCAAGCCCCGGGAGAGCTGGTACCGCCTGCGCCGCCAGCACCAGCTGCTGCACCGGTGGGGATCGGCCCTCGCCGCCATGCCGGCGTCGTTCCCCCCGGACGCCGCCGACGCCCCCGACACCGAGCGGCTGCGCTGGTCGGTGCGCTCGGACGGCACCGCCGGGTTCCTCTTCGTCATCAACCACCAACCGGGTGTCACGCTGCCGGCGCACAACGGGGTGGCGTTCACGGTGACGACGGATGCCGGCGAGGTCGCCTTCCCCGCTGTGGACATTCCGTCGAATGCCGCGTTCGTGTGGCCGCTCGGGCTCCGCGTGGGGGACGCGACTATCCGGTGGGCGACCGCGCAGCCGCTGACCCAAGTGACCTGGCGCGGCCTGCCGCTGCTCGTGGTGACCCAGACCGCCGGCATCCCGGCGCGCTTCGATAGCGACCACACCGTGCGGCCGGCGCACCTGGACGGGCCGGAGGAGCTGTTCGAGCTGGTGCGGGACGGCGCCGTGCGCGCCCGCGTGCTGGTGCTGGGCGAGTCCGACGGGCTGCGTCTGAGCGTGGCCGGCGGCGAGCTCGTGCTCGCCGACGGCGTGGTGGCGGGCGACCGGGCGGAACTGTTCGACGCCGGCGACGTGGTGCGCTTGACCGACGACGGCTGGTCCGTGGTGGGGTCGGCCGCGCCGCGCCGCACCGAGGTCGCCGTGTCGCCGGTGCGCCAGGCCGGCAACCCGCCCGAGCGTCACAGCGCACCCAACGGGCGCGCGTCGATCCCGACCGATTGGAGCGGTGCCGCCCAGCTCGCGCTGGACCTGCCGGCGGACCCCGACGGCACCCTCGTGCTGACGTGGGAGGGGGACGTCGCCCGGGCGTGGGAGGGGGAGCGGCTGCTGTCGGATGCCGTCTACCGCGGCGAACCCTGGCGCATCGGCCCGCACGAGCGCCGCGGCGCGCGGCGCATCGCGATTGAGATCCTGCCGCCGCATCCCGCCGCGCACGTGCACATCGGCGGCGGCCGGGTGCCCACGCGCGCCGCGGTCGACGCGGCGTGGCTGGAGACACCCGCGACGGTGACGCTGAGCTGAGGCGGGGGCGGGCGTTCAGCTAGACGACGCCGGAGGTGTCCAGCAGGGTGCCGACGGCGAACGTCGCCGCCAGCGCGAGCGCACCGCCGATCACGGTGCGGATCATCGCGCGGGCCGGAGACGATCCGCCGATGCGCGCCGCCACCGCGCCGGTGATGGCGAGGGCCAGCAGCACCGCGACGAACGTCGTCGGCACGCGCCAGGCCGCCGGCGGCAGCAGGATCGCCGCCATCGGCAGGATCGAGCCGATGACGAACGCCAGCCCCGACGCGAACGCCGCGTTCCAGGGGCTGACCACACCTCGCTCGGTGATCTGCAGCTCGGCATCCAGGTGCGCCGCAAGCGCGTCGTGGGCGGTCAGCTCCTGCGCGACCTGGTGGGCGGTGGCATCCGAAAGGCCCTTGTCGCGGTAGAGCCCCGCGAGCTCGTCCAGTTCCTCTTCGGGGGTCTCCCACAGTTCGCGGCGTTCCTTCGCGATGAGTGCGCGTTGCGTGTCGCGCTGACTGCTCACCGAGACGTATTCGCCGAGGGCCATCGAGATCGCCCCGCCGATGAGGGCCGCCGCGCCTGCGGTGAGCACCGGCGAGACGTCGGAGGTCGCTCCGGCGACACCGACGACCACCGCGGCAACCGAGACGATGCCGTCGTTCGCGCCCAGCACCCCCGCCCTCAGCCAGTTGAGCCGCTCGGCGAGACCGCCCTGATGCGGCTCGTTGTGGGTGGCCTTCGCCGGTCCGCTCATGGGGCACACCCTATGCAGGATGGTCGGGGCGAGAAAGGGGCGTGGGTGCCGGAGTCAGGCCAGCGCCGCTTGCCTGACTCCCGCGGACAGCCGCTCGGCGGCGAGCCCCTCTGCGGCCTCCAGTGGGGTCACGCTCCGGCTGTCGGCTTCGTCGTAGATGCGCCGCAGGGTGTCGCCGATGCGGGCGACGCGCATCATCGTCTCGTCGCGGGTGCCGATGCGCTTGGCCTCGAGGTCGAGGTAGATCACACCGCCGGCGTTGACGACGAAGTCGGGGGCATACAGGATGCCGCGTGCCGCCAGCCGATCGGCGCCGGCGCGGGAGGCGAGCGGGTTGTTGGCGGGGCCGCAGACGGCGCCGGCATCCAACCTGTCGATGACCTCGTCGGTGAGCAGGCCTCCGATGCCGGCGGGGACGAACACATCCGCCGGGAGGAGGTGCTCGGTGCCGGGGGACACCCAGGTCGCCCCGAGTTCGCGCGCGAGGTGCCGCTTGGCCGGGTTGACGTCGGTGACGGTGAGGACCGCGCCCTCGGTGGACAGGCGCACCGCGAGGCGGCTGCCCACCTGGCCCAGCCCCGAGATGGTGATGCGGCGGCCCGCGACGTCGGGGGAGCCGGTGACGCGTTCCAGGGTCGCGCGCAGCGACTCGTACACGCCCAGGCTCGTCGGGCCGGCCGGTTCGCCGGATCCGCCGACCGCGTCGGGGAGCCCGACGACGTGCTCGGTGCGCTCCGAGACGACCAGCATGTCGTCGGTCGTCGAGCCGACGTCTTCGGCGGTGCGGTAGCGGCCTTCGAGTGAGGCGACGGCATCGCCCAGGTCGAGGAAGGCGGCGCGGCGGCGCTCGGCGCTGAGCACGGTGCCGGGCTCCAGGCCGATGACGGCCTTGCCGCCGCCGGCGTCGAGGCCTGCTGCCGCGTTCTTCAGCGTCATCGCGGCGGACAGCCGCAGGGCGTCGCCGAGGGCGTCGCTCCAGTGCGGGTACGTCCACAGGCGCGCGCCGCCGAGGGC
This sequence comes from Microbacterium sp. zg-YB36, assembly GCF_024623575.2. Classification (NCBI taxonomy): domain Bacteria; kingdom Bacillati; phylum Actinomycetota; class Actinomycetes; order Micrococcales; family Microbacteriaceae; genus Microbacterium; species Microbacterium sp. zg-YB36. The sequence goes on along the minus strand of NZ_JANJFD020000001.1, from coordinate 962,135 downwards.
GGAACCGAGCACGGAGGAGTGCAGCGCGACCACGACGAACAGTTCGCTGCGCCGGCCGGTCAACACCTCCACCCGCTCGTGATGGAAGTCGGGGAGGGGCAGGGCGGGCGTCATCGCGTTCCTCTTTCGGCGGGCCTTGTGGGCTGCACTTCGGAGCCGCGGCTTTGCGGCATCCTGCCTCCATTGTGCCTCACGTCCCTGAACGGTTCGAGGCCCCGCCGGCTCGCCGGGTCGGTCTCGCCCCCCCGGCGCGTCGGAATTCAGCCTGTGCGGACGCGGGAGCGCCTCCGGCGCCGGGTTTCGGCTCCTGAGGCTGAATTCCGCCGCCCGTCCGCGCCTGCCCGGCGCCGGAGCGGGGAGCCACCGTTTCCTCCACAGGAAAGGAAGGGGCGGATCCATCCACAATCCGGGCCCGCTGGAGCAGCGCGCGCCTCGGGTTCGGATAGGACGGGAGAATGCTGCGCCGATCCGATACACCCGCACAGACCGTGCGCGTGTTCGACCGCGGGGCACTGCTGGGTGCGGGCTTTTCTTCGGAGGCGCTGACCCGCGGCGTGCGAGCGGGCACGATCCTCCGCCCGCGCAGCGGCGCCTACCTCCCGCCGGAGACCCACCCGGACATCGTCGCCGCCGTCCGTGTGGGCGGTCGGCTCGCCTGCGTATCGGAGCTGGCGCGCCTGGGCGTGTTCGTCCGGGAAAATTCCACACTCCATGTGCACATCACGCGCGGCAGCTCACGGCTGCGGGACCTGCCGCGCCACGTGCGACGGCACTGGCGCCCACTGCGGCGCGCCCCGCACCCGGCGGACGCGACGGTCGACGTCTTCGATGCGCTCATCCAGGCGATCGGATGCCAGGCTCCGCGCGACGCCGTGGCGACGGTCGACTCCGCACTTCACCTCCGCTATCTGCGTGAGGACGACCTCGACGAGCTCTTCCGGTTCGTGGACACCAAGCGCCGGTCGCTGCGGCGGCTGGTGGACGGGCGGAGCGAGTCGGGAACGGAGACGCTCGTGCGGCTCATGCTGCGCGCGCTCGGGGCCCATGTCGAGCTGCAGGTGGTCATCACCGGAGTCGGGCGGGTGGACCTCGTGGTCGACGGGTGGCTCGTCGTCGAGTGCGACAGCAAGGCCCACCACTCCGACTGGGAATTGCAGCGGCGCGACCGTCGCCGTGACCAGGCGCTCGCCGCTCTGGGGTACTGCGTATACCGGCCGATCGCCGAGGACATCCTCTTTCGGCCCGAGCTGGTGATCGCCGCACTGCGCGGCCTGCTGCGCGGCGGCCGGCGTCAGTATTCAGCCTGAGGAGCGCAGGCAACGCCCGTTAGGCAGGCTGGGTGCGCGACAGGCTGAATTCCGACGCCACGTCCCGCGGCGGGCGGCGGCGAGCGGGCGCGAGGTGCCGGTCGGCCACAGGCGCTGGGCGCGGCCGGGCGCGGCAGTATTCAGCCTCAGGAGCGCGGGAGGGGGCGGGAAGACACCCCGGGTGCTCGTGAGACTGAATTCCGACGCCGCGACGGGAAGCGAGGGGTCAGGCGCCCCAGGCGATGACGCGCGTGGGCGTGAACTCGAGCAGCGTCGAGTACGTCTCGCCGTACTTGTCCAGGGGCATGCCGAAGTTCGCTATCGCCGCGTCGTACTTCTTCACGAACGGTTCCCGGAACCGCTCGAGCCATTCGCCCGTCCCGTTCGGCGTGATCCGCACGTCGCCGCGGAGCACCAGGATGTCGTCGCCGAACGGGCCGCCGGCATCCAGGTGCAGGACGGCCTGCGAGCCACGCCGCAGGTGCTTCATCTTGATGGTGTCGGGCTCACTGACGATCGAGATCACCCCGTCGTGCCAGAAGAACCACACCGGGGCGGGGTGCGGCCTGCCGTCGGCCGTCGTCGTGATCAGCCACGCGATGAGCTCGGTCTCCAGACGGGCGAGCGAGGTGGCATGAGCGGGGTTTTCGGCGTCGAACACGTCGTCCATGCGCTGACTCTAGGGTGGGGGTTGTGACTTCGCACCTGCCGATTCGCAGCCGACTCGTCCACGACGCGCTGCGCGCCGCCGGCATCCCCGGCGACATCGTCGTGCTGCCGGATGCCGCTGCCACCGCCCCACTGGCTGCAGCCGCCCTGGGCGTCGAGGTCGGCGCCATCGCCAACAGCCTCGTGTTCTGGTCCGACGGCGCACCCCTGCTGGTGATGACCAGCGGCGCCCACCGAGTGGACACCGCCGCGCTCGCCGCCCGGCTGGGCCGGGAGAAGATCCAGCGCGCGACACCCGAGCAGGTGAGGGATGCCACCGGTCAGGCGATCGGGGGCGTCGCGCCCACCGGGCACCCCGCACCGCTGGACACCGTCGTCGACGAAGACCTCGCCGGGTATGCGGAGATCTGGGCCGCCGGGGGCACGCCGCATACGGTGTTCCCGCTGACCTTCCACCAGCTCGTCGCCCTCACCGGCGGCCGAGTCACCAAAGTCGACTGAGGGACTGCCATGCCACGCACGATCGTGATCACCGGTGCCAGCGACGGCATCGGCGCCGCCGCCGCCGGTCAGCTGCACGACGCGGGGGAACGGGTCGTCGTCGTCGGCCGCGACCCCGGCAAGACCCGCGCGGTCGCCGAGCCGATCGGGGCACCCTGGCACATCGCCGACTTCAGCGACCTGGCGCAGGTGCGCCAGCTGGCAGCCGACCTGCTGGAGACCTACCCGCGGATCGACGTGCTCGCCCACAACGCCGGCGGCATCTTCGGGGAGCGCACCCTCACCGGCGACGGGTTCGAGATCACCTTCCAGGTGAACCACCTCGCCCCGTTCCTGCTCACCGCGCTGCTGCACCCGCGGCTCGCCGAGAGCGGGGCATCGGTCATCCAGACCTCGAGTGTCGCGGCGCGGCGCTTCGCCCGTTTCGACATCGACGACCTGCAGGCGCAGCGCCACTACTCCGCCAGCGCGGCGTACGGCAACGCCAAGCTGGCCAACGTGCTGTTCACGAAGGAACTGCAGCGCCGGTGGGGGAGCGAGGGGGTCAACGCCGTGGCGTTTCACCCCGGTGCCGTCGCGACGAGCTTCGCCGCGGCATCCTCCGGAGCGTGGCGCTTCGTCTACACCAACCCGGTCACCAAGCGCCTGATGACCTCGGCTGAAACCGGCGGCTCGCGCCTGACCTGGCTCGCCCTGGGCACCCCCGGGGTGGACTGGCAGCCGGGCCAGTACTACGAGCGCAACCGGGTCGCCCGCACGAGCACGCTCGCGGACGACCCGATGCTCGGCCGTGCGCTCTGGGAGCGCAGCGCCGAGATGGTCGGTCTCTGACCCGAACGTCAGGATGCCGAGGCGCGCACCAGGATCTTCGCGCCGGCACCGGAGCGCAGCCGCTGGAACGCGTCGACCACATCTGCCAGGTCGACCTCCTCCACCCAGCCGGTGGTGTCGTAGGCCCCGTCGGCCATCGCCGCGATGACGGCGTCGAAGTCCGCCGGCAGGTACGCCAGGCTCCCCACGATTCCGGTCTCGGACATCACGAGCTGCGTCGGCAGGAATTCCATCGGCCGTTCGTGCACCGCGACCACGACGAGCCGGCCGCCGGGGGTCAGGCTCGTCACCCCGGAGGTGATCGCCGCACCGACTCCGGCGGCGTCGAAGGCGACGTCCACCCCATCGCCGCCGGTGAGTTCGGCCACCGCGGCGGCGAGGTCGCCTTCGACGGGGTCGACGGTCGTCGCCCCCAGTGCCTCGACGATCGCCCGACGCTCGGCGCTGGGCTCCGAGACGAGCACGCGTTCCACGCCCCGCGCACGCAGCGCGAACCACACGCCGATGCCGATGGGTCCTGCCCCGGCGATCAGGGCCGTGCCGCCCGCGGGCACCTCGACCTGCGCGACGGCGTGCCACGCGACGGCCATCGGCTCGACGAGAGCGCCCATGCGCAGATCGACGCTGTCGGGCAGCACGTGCAGCATCGAGGCGGGGACGGTGGTGAACTCCGCCATCCCGCCGCCGTGCGAGGTCAGCCCGTGGAAGCCGATCTTCTGGCAGATGTTGTACATGCCCTTGCGGCACGCGGGGCACTCCCCGCAGTAGTACACCGGCCACACCGCGGCACGGTCGCCGACCGAGATCCCTTCCACGCCCTCGCCCAGCTCCACGACGGTGCCGGCGAACTCGTGCCCGAGGATCTGCGGCGGCTTGGCGCCGGTGAGCGGGTGCGCATGCTCCAGGTCGACCCCCGCCGCCTCCGGCGTGTAGTACACGTGCAGGTCTGAGCCGCAGATGCCGGAGTAGGCGTTGCGCAGCTTGACCTCCCCGGGCCCCGGCGTCGGTTCGTCGACCTGCTCGACTCGGAGGTCCTCTTTCTTGTGGAAGCGTGCAGCGCGCATGCGTGCGGTCCTTTCCTCGGTAACGCGGGGGAGCCTACGTCCGCTGCAGGGCGCTGTCGACCCACTTGCGCAGCACCCGATCGGCACCGTTCAGCGGGGAGTGTCGAATGTCCAGTCGTCGGGCGCGAGCGCCGTGGCGACGTCCCAGTCGTCCTGGTCCCACGTGAAGGTCGCCACCGCGCAGGTGGGCATGTGCCCGATCTCGTCGCTCAGCCGCCCCGCCAGCGCGCTCATCCCCGGATCGTGCGCGACGACGAGGACGGATGCCGCGCCCTGCCGCGCCGCAACCTCCAGCAGTTCGTCGGCCGAGGCGCCGTACAGCTCCGGGAGCAGGCGGGGCTGCACCGCGAACTGCTCTCCGAAGAACTGCGCCGTCGTCCGCGCCCGCAGCGCCGTCGAGGCCACGATCACATCCGGAGAGAATCCGCTGTCGGCCAGGCGCGCGGCCATGACCGGCGCATCCCGCAGGCCGCGGGCGTTCAGCGGCCGGTCGTGGTCGTCCAGCTGCGGGTGACCCCAGTCGCTCTTGGCGTGCCGTACCAACCCGAGACGGATCATGATCCCGCCGCCACGTACACCCAGGCGACGCGCCCGCTCGCCAGCGTCACGGGCATCCGTCGCAGCAGCGGCGTGACCAGCTCGTCCGCGGCGTCCAGCTCGGCTGCGGTGAGCACCAGCAGCCTGCCGATGACCTTGTCGCGTGGGTCGCGGGTCTCCCGCAGCACTCGCTGCGCGATGGGGCCGATGCGCTCGGCGAGCAGAGGGTCCGCTCGCGCGCGGGGTTCGGCGACGTAGCCGGGCAGGACGTCCTGCTCGGTGTGCACGACGCGACCGAATGTGTCGAGCTGAATCTCGCCGCCGCCGAGCGATCCGTAGCTGAACAGCAGTTCGCCCGTCTCTCCCATGCGCCCAGGCTACCTAGCCGACGAGGGCGTGCGCGATGGTGAAGATGAGCAGTCCGGCCAGTGCCCCGACGATGGTTCCGTTGAGGCGGATGTACTGCAGGTCGCGGCCGACCATGAGCTCGATCTTCTCCGTCGTCTCGGCCGGGTCCCACTTCTCCACGGTCTCGGTGATGATCGAGGCGATGTCGTGGCGGTAGCGGTCGACGAGGAACACCGCGCCGTCGGTCACCCAGGTGTCGACGCGGTGCTGCAGCGCCGGGTCGGTGGACAGGCGCGCGCCGGCATCCACGAGGGCCTGCGTGGCGCGCTGGCGCAGGGCGCTGGCGGGATCGGCCAGCGACGTGAGCAGGCCCGCCTTGGTGGTGTTCCACGCTTCGGCGGCCAGCTCCCGCACCCGCGGCGAGTCGAACACGCCGCCCTTGGCGTCTTCGAAGCGGCCGATGGTCGCCGGGTCGTGCTGCAGGTTGTCGGCGAGGCGTTCCAAGTACTGGTCGACAGCGCGACGGGCGGGGTGGCCTGGGTCGTCCTGCACGGCGCGGACGAAGGTGACGGCCTCCTTGTAGAGCGTGTCGTCGATGAGACGGTGTGCCATCGACGGCACCCACGACGGCAGGCGGCGGGACACGAGACCGTCGAACGAGGCGCGGTTGACCTCGAGCCAGGCCGCGATGGTGTCGGCGGCGAGGTCGACGGCACCGTGATGCGCACCGGCATCCACCAGTCGCTCGAGCCAGCCGCCCAGCGGCGGACCCCACTCCGGGGCGATCACGTGCTCGCGGGCGATGTCGGTGATCAGATCCTGCACATCGCTGTCGCTGAGCGCGCGCAGGACACCTGCGACCATCGCCGAGCCCTCGTCGGCGACGCGATCGGCGTGCTCGGGGCGGGCCAGCCATTCGCCCAGGCGCCGGGACACGCCCATCGACTCGAGCTTGGTGCGCACGACGTCGGCGGAGAGGAAGTTCGTCTCGACGAACTCGCCCAGCGTGCGCCCGATCTCGTCCTTGCGGCTGGGGATGATGGCGGTGTGCGGGATGGGGATGCCCAGCGGATGCCGGAACAGTGCCGTCACCGCGAACCAGTCGGCCAGCGCGCCGACCATGCCGCCTTCCGCGGCGGCGCGAACGTACGCCAGCCACGGCACTTCCTGCTGCAGCGGGAACGACACCGCGAACACGACGGCCATGAACACCAGCGCCCCCAGCGCCACGTTCTTCATCACGCGCAGCGCGCGGCGCCGCTCCTGGTCGGCCGGGCTCAGCAACGCGGTGGGGGTGGGGGACATGTCGTCATCCTCGCACGCGGTTCAGCCCCCGACAGGCCCCAGCCACGCGGTCGCGACGGTGGAATGGGCCGACTCCGGGTCGGAGGGGTGGAACAGTCCCGCCAGCACGTCGCGGTACAGCCGGCCCAGTTCCGCCGTCGCGAAGTACGACGACCCGCCGGCGACCAGCACGGCGTCATCGACGATGGTCTTGGCCGCCGTCACGGCGCGGTGCTTGACGCCTGCCAGCAGCGAGAACCAGCGCGCACCGTGGTCGGTGAGTTCGTCGACGTCGCGGCACAGCGCGTCCAGCTGCGGCGGCAGCGCGTCGTAGGCCAGTGCCATGTCGGCCACGCGCCAGCGGATGTCGGGGTCCTGGCTGTAGGTCTTCCCGGTCTTCTTCGAGGTGCGCCAGCCCGCGGTCTCCACCGCGACATCCAGCGCACGACGGGCGATGCCGGTGTAGACGGAGGCCAGCAGCAGCTCGAACACGCTGAAGATCCCGAAGACGATCGGGTCGGGGTTGGGCCCCGGCGGGATGCGGCGGGCGATGCGATCGGCGGGCGCGACGGCGCCGTGCAGTTCGGTCGTGCGCGACTGTGTGCCCCGCATGCCGACGGTGTCCCAGTCGTCGCGGGTGACCACGCGCCCGCCCTGCTCCTCGGTGCGCGGCACGAACGCGTAGACGAGCTTCGGCGCGTCGGGGGAGGTGGTGTCCAGGCCATGCAGCCCCAGCTGGGTCCACACCGGGGCGAGCGAGGTGAAGATCTTCGTCCCGGTGAAGGCGTATCCGCCGTCGGGGCGCGGCGCGGCATCCGTGTCGCTGCCGAACAGCACCAGGTCATTGCCGGCTTCGCTGATGCCGAAGGCGTACACCTCGCCGGCGACGGCGCCTTCGAGCACGTGATCGAGGTCGTGGATGCCGCGGTCGCGCAGCACCTTGGCCACTCCCGTCCACACCAGGTGCATGTTGACGGCCAGTGCGGTGGCCGGTGCGGCGCCGGCCAGACGCTGCTGCAGCAGCGAAACTTCGCGCAGGCCCAGGCCCGCCCCGCCGAGTTCGGTGGGAGCCAGGACGCCGAGGTAGCCGGCGGCGGTGAGGTCGGCGAGGTCGTCTTCCGGGAAGGTGTTGTCGCGGTCGTGCGTCGCGGCGCGGGCGCGGATGCGCTCGATCAGGTCGTCGGGCAGCACCGTGGTCGGGTCGAACGAGGTCATGCGAGAGCCTCCATCAGGTGTCGCACCGTGTCGGCGGGCTGGTCCCGGTGCGGCGAATGACCCGCGCCGGTCACGACCGACATCGTGATCTGCGGGTTGGTGAGCACTTCGTCGGCGAGGCTGCCGCTGAAGATCGAGTACACCTTCGGGTCGCTGGCGATGATGTGGGTGGGCACCCGCAGCCGGGCCGCCGAGTCCCGGACGTCCCAGACGGCGTTCTGCTCGCTGGTCTGCTCGACCGCCCAGATGCTGGCCTGCCGGGCGGCGAGGGCCTTGAGTTCGATGTCGTTCGGATGCCAGTCGGGGTGTTCGGCACGCACTGCCGCCGCGGTGGGATCGGCGAACGCCCGCGCCTGGCTGTTGCGCACGATGGAGCGGTCGCGGCCGGCAAGTTGGATGCCGGGATCGACGAGGACCAGCCGCCTGGTCCAGTCGGGGGCAGCGGCGGCGGCGACGGTGGCCGCGGCACCGCCGAGGGAGTGGCCGATGACGAGATCCCACGGCCCGCCGTGGTCCGGGGTCGTCGCCGTCACGTCCGCCGCGTAGGCGGGGATGGAGTAGTCCAGCGCGCGCGGCGCGGTGCCGTGGCCGCGCAGGTCGACGGCGGTCGCGTGCCAGCCGACATCGGCCAGCGCCGTGCCGTACAGCCACATCAGCGGCCCGTTGGAGCCCAGGCCGTGGATCAGCAGGGCGTGGCGGGAGGCGGCGGGATCGCCCCACGCGTACCGGGGGAGGGTGACGGGGGCGGTCATGGTTCCAGCCTAGAACTGCGTACGACGGCCTGGCGCGGTGCGGACTCGGGGCATGATGGTGACGTGATCTCGACGGACCTGGCACGGGAGCTGCGCGCGGCGGGGCTGGTCTGGCGGCCGCGGTCCGGTGACCGCTTTCAGCTGGACGAGCCGGAGTTCGACGCGGATGTTTTCACCGTGAGCGACATGACGATCGAGCCGCGGATGTTTCCCACCGGGACGCTGCTGGCCTTCAACGGCACGACCGAGTGGGCGCTGGATTCGGTCGCGCTCGAGGATGCGCTGTGGCTGCCGTCCGAGGCGCAGCTGCGGGAGATGCTGCGGGGGACCTTCCGCGCGCTCACCCGCCTGCCGGACACGTTCCAGGTGGAGATAGAGGTCGCCGGGGCGCGCCACACGTTCCGGCATCCGGCCCCCGCCGACGCCTACGCGCGGGCCGTGCTGTTCCTGCTCGGCCGCATCGCCTGACGCCGGTCAGGCGACGATCGACACCGGTTCGGTGTCGGGGATGGGGCTGGCGTCCTTGCCGCGGAGGTCCGGGAAGCCCCGCACGAACAGCACCGACACCAGCACGCCGGCGACGGCGAACGCGGCGCCGGCGATGAACGCGCCCTGAGGGCCGATGCCGTCGATGAGGAATCCGGCGACGGCGGAGCCGGCGGCCGAGCCGATGAGCTGGCCGGTGCCGACCCAGCCGAACGATTCGGCCGTGTCGCTGAACTTCACACTCGCCGAGGTCATCGCGAACATGACCGCCAGAGCCGGGGCGATGCCGACGCCGGCGATGAGGAGCGACCCGCCGAGCCACCAGATGTCCAGGGACACCATGGTCAGCGCCAGTCCTGCGGCGACGATCGCGAAGCGGCGCGCCATCGCCCAGCGCCCGATGGGGATGTGCCCGAACCCGAGCCCGCCGGCGAGGCTGCCCACCGAGAACACCGCCAGGACGAGCCCGGCTTCGAGGCCGCCGTGGTCGAAGGTGGCAACGACCCCGGCCTCCACGGCTGCCGTGGCGCCGATGAGGAGGAATCCGGTGGCGGTGGCCAGCAGCACAGCCGGCTTGGTCAGCACCTTGCCGATCCGGCGGCGACTGCGAGGGATACGCACCCGGCCGAGCTCGGGGGAGGCGATGAACCAGGAGCAGCCGGCGAGCAGGATGACGACGATGCACACCAGCGCGGGCACCGTTCCCGCCTGCGTCGCGATGAAGGTGATGAGCACCGGCGCGATGATCCAGATGATCTCCTGCAGCGACGCGTCGAGGGAGAACAGCGGCGTGAGCTGGCGGGAGTTGACCATCTTGGGATAGATGGTGCGCACCGCCGGCTGCACGGGGGGTGTGGACAGGCCGGCGAGCAGGGCCACGGCCATGTAGCCGGGGACCACAAGTGGGACCAGCGCCAGCACGCTGATCGCGGCGGCGCAGATGAGGGTGGTGAGGATCAGCACCTTGCGCATACCCCACGCGCCCATCCAGCGGCTGGTCACCGGGCCGGCGACGGCCTGGCCGACCGAGGTGGCGGCCAGCACCAGGCCGGCAGCGCCGTAGGAACCGGTGACGTGCTCGATATGCAGCAGGATCGCCAGGCTGGTCATGCCGTTGGGGAAGCGCGCCGTCAGCTGCGCCGCCATGATGCGCCCCACGCCTGGGGTGCGCAGAAGATCCCGGTATCCCGCCACGTGGGTCAACGCTACCGCGACGCCTCGCGACACGCCGGAGGGGTCGATGCGCACCGAATGTGGATGTCGGAGGGTGCCTCTAGCGTGCTGCCTGTGGATGGATCTGGCCGCGGGCTGCGCGAGCCGCGTGATTCAGCGCCTTTTCAGGCATCGGACGATCTCGCGTCCTGTGGATGAAATGGTGGACAACCTGTGTTGTACATGGGGAGAGCGGTGGAAAACTACACGGATGTAACTACTATCCCTTGTGGTGCTTCTGAACGTCGGCACCCATATGTAGTATTGGACTCCCGGCGAGCAGATGCCGGGGACAACGAAGATTTTTGAGGGGAACACGGTCGACATGGCGATCACGGTCTACACCAAGCCTTCCTGCGTGCAGTGCAACGCGACCTACCGGGCACTGGACTCGAAGGGCATCGAATACGAGGTCCTGGACGTCTCCGAAGACGCCGCGGCGCTCGAGCACGTCAAGTCGCTGGGCTACCTGCAGGCGCCGGTCGTCGTCACCGACGAGGACCACTGGTCGGGCTTCCGTCCCGACAAGATCGCCGAGCTCGCCACGCGCCTGGCCTGAGGCCTCGATGTCCCGCGCCTCGGCGCGGACTCGGTCACCGGAGGGGGTGGACATGCAGGCAACCGCGACGCACGCGCCGCTGCTGGTCTACTTCTCCAGCCTGTCCGGTAACACGGCGAGATTCATCGAGAAGCTCGGGCTGCCGGCCGTGCGCATTCCCCTGCACGCGTCCGACGCCGCCCCTGCGGTCGACGAGCCCTTCGTCCTGGTCACGCCCACGTACGGCGGCGGTCAGGGCAGGGGCGAGGAGAAGGGTGCCGTACCCAAGCAGGTGATCCGGTTTCTCAACGACGAGAACAACCGGCGCCTGATCCGCGGAGTCATCTCCGCGGGCAATACCAATTTCGGCGAGGCGTTCTGCGTCGCCGGAGACATCATCAGCCGCAAGTGCAACGTGCCGCACTTGTATCGGCTGGAACTGTTCGGCACGCCGGAAGACGTCGATCGCATAGGCGAAGGACTGGAGCGATGGTGGAAGCAGCACTGACCGACAAGGGTTTCAAGATGGACACGCGATTCGAGGGCATGGATTATCACTCCCTCAACGCGATGCTCAACCTCTACGGCCCGGACGGCAAGATCCAGTTCGACGCCGACAAGCGTGCGGCGCGGGAGTTCTTCCTGCAGCACGTCAACCAGAACACCGTGTTCTTCCACTCCCTCGAGGAGAAGCTCGACTACCTCGTCGAGAAGGAGTACTACGAGCCGGCAGTGCTGGCGAAGTACTCGATGGAGTTCATCAAGCAGCTCAACGACTTCGCCTACGGCAAGAAGTTCCGCTTCGAGACCTTCCTGGGCGCGTTCAAGTACTACACCAGCTACACGCTGAAGACCTTCGACGGCAAGCGCTACCTGGAGCGGTTCGAGGACCGCGTCGTGATGACGGCGCTGGGCCTGGCCGACGGTGACGAGCGTCTCGCCACCGAGTACGTCGACGAGATCATCTCCGGCCGGTTCCAGCCGGCGACCCCGACGTTCCTCAACACCGGCAAGGCGCAGCGCGGCGAGCTGGTCTCCTGCTTCCTGCTGCGCATCGAAGACAACATGGAGTCGATCGCCCGCGGCATCAACTCCGCACTGCAGCTGTCCAAGCGCGGCGGCGGCGTGGCGCTGCTGCTGTCGAACATCCGCGAAGCGGGTGCGCCGATCAAGCAGATCGAGAACCAGTCCAGCGGCATCATCCCCGTCATGAAGCTGCTCGAAGACAGCTTCAGCTACGCCAACCAGCTGGGTGCGCGTCAGGGCGCCGGCGCGGTGTACCTGTCGGCGCACCACCCCGACATCCTGCGCTTCCTCGACACCAAGCGTGAGAACGCCGACGAGAAGATCCGCATCAAGACCCTGTCGCTGGGTGTCGTCATCCCCGACATCACGTTCGAGCTGGCCAAGAACGGTGAGGACATGTACCTGTTCTCGCCGTACGACGTCGAGAAGGTCTACGGCGTGCCCTTCGGTGACATCTCGGTGACCGAGAAGTACCGCGAGATGGTCGACGACGAACGCATCAAGAAGACGAAGATCAACGCGCGCGAGTTCTTCCAGACCCTCGCCGAGATCCAGTTCGAGTCGGGCTACCCGTACATCATGTTCGAGGACACGGTGAACAAGGCCAACCCGATCAAGGGTCGGATCAACATGTCCAACCTGTGCTCGGAGATCCTGCAGGTCAACACCCCGACCACCTACAACGAGGACCTCTCGTACAAGGAGATCGGCAAGGACATCTCCTGCAACCTCGGGTCGATGAACATCGCCCTGGCGATGGACGGCGGCAACCTCGCCAAGACGGTGGAGGCCAGCATCCGGGCCCTCACCGCGGTGAGCGAGCAGAGCCACATCCGCTCCGTGCGCTCGATCGAGGACGGCAACGACCGCTCCCACGCGATCGGCCTCGGGCAGATGAACCTGCACGGCTACCTCGCCCGGGAGCACGTCCACTACGGCTCCGAAGAGGGCCTGGACTTCACGAACATCTACTTCTACACGGTGCTGTTCCACGCCCTCCGGGCGTCGAACCTGCTCGCGATCGAACGAGGCACGGCCTTCGACGGCTTCGCCGACTCCACGTACGCGTCGGGGGAGTTCTTCGACAAGTACCTCGAGCAGGAGTGGGTCCCGCAGACCGAGAAGGTCAAGGAGATGTTCGCCGGCGTCCCGATCCCGACGCAGGACGACTGGCGCGAGCTGAAGGCGCTGATCCAGCAGCACGGCATCTACAACCAGAACCTGCAGGCCGTGCCGCCGACGGGCTCGATCTCGTACATCAACAACTCGACGAGCTCGATCCACCCGATCGCGTCGAAGATCGAGATCCGCAAGGAAGGCAAGCTCGGCCGCGTCTACTACCCGGCGCCGTTCATGACGAACGACAACCTGGAGTACTACCAGGACGCGTACGAGATCGGCTACGAGAAGGTCATCGACACGTATGCCGCCGCCACGCAGCACGTGGACCAGGGCCTGTCGCTGACGCTGTTCTTCAAGGACACCGCCACCACGCGTGACATCAACAAGGCCCAGATCTACGCATGGCGCAAGGGCATCAAGACCATCTACTACATCCGTCTGCGTCAGCTGGCCCTCGAGGGCACGGACATGGCCGAGTGCGTCTCCTGCATGCTGTGACCCGCGGTCACTGAGCGAACGCAGCGAGACGAAACGACGAAGGACATCGACATGACCGAAAAACTGCCGCTGCTGGACCACGTCCAGGCCATCAACTGGAACCGCATCGAAGACGACAAGGACCTCGAGGTCTGGAATCGCCTGGTGAACAACTTCTGGCTTCCCGAGAAGGTGCCGCTGTCCAACGACATCCAGTCGTGGAACACGCTCACCCCCGAGGAGCAGACGCTCACGATGCGGGTGTTCACCGGCCTGACGCTGCTGGACACCATCCAGGGCACCGTCGGTGCGGTCTCGCTCATCCCCGACGCGATCACCCCGCACGAGGAAGCCGTCTACACGAACATCGCGTTCATGGAGTCGGTGCACGCGAAGAGCTACTCGTCGATCTTCTCGACGCTGTGCTCGACGAAGGAGATCGACGAGGCCTTCCGTTGGTCCGTGGAGAACCCGAACCTTCAGAAGAAGGCTCAGATCGTCATGGAGTACTACCGGGGCGACGAGCCGCTCAAGCGCAAGGTGGCATCCACTCTGCTGGAGAGCTTCCTGTTCTACTCGGGCTTCTACCTGCCGATGCACTGGTCGTCGCGGGCGAAGCTGACCAACACCGCCGACCTCATCCGCCTCATCATCCGCGACGAGGCCGTGCACGGCTACTACATCGGCTACAAGTTCCAGAAGGGGCTCGAGCGGGTCGACCAGGCCAAGCGGGACGAGATCAAGGACTACACCTTCTCGCTGATGTACGAGCTCTACGAGAACGAAATGCAGTACACGCAGGACCTCTACGACTCGGTCGGCCTGACCGAGGACGTCAAGAAGTTCCTGCACTACAACGCCAACAAGGCGCTGATGAACCTCGGTTACGAGGCGATGTTCCCGGCCACGACGACGAATGTGAACCCCGCGATCCTGTCGGCGCTGTCCCCGAACGCGGACGAGAACCACGACTTCTTCAGCGGGTCGGGTTCGTCCTATGTCATCGGCAAGGCCGAGGCCACCGCAGATGAGGACTGGGACTTCTAGCCTTTCATCGCTTCGCGAAAAGCCCCGGTCGACCCTCCTCGCGAGGTGTCGGCCGGGGCTTTTCGGTGTCGCCCTCACGCGTCGCTTCAGGTGGCAGTTGTTGTCGCTTGGGGTGCGGGGAAGCGGCACGAACGGCCCTGAGCGCGTCGGTTTTCGCATGCGCAGGTGCAGCAAGCCCCTCGATGAGCGTCGGATGCCGCTGGCAGACTTGCTGCATGCTGCTCACCGACCTCGTCGACACCGCCGAAGCCGTGGCGGCCACGCGCTCCCGGCGGGCGAAGGTCGAGTCGCTCGCGGGCCTGTTGCGGCGCCTCGAGGCGGATGAACTCGCCCCGGCCCTCGGTCTGATGCTGGGCAAGCCGCGCCAGGGACGCATCGGCGTCGGGTGGCGCGGCCTGGCCTCCGCAGCGGGCGAGCCGGCGGCGGAACCGACCCTCACGATCGCCGACGTCGACGCCACGCTCGATGCGCTGGCGTCGGCATCCGGTGAGGGTTCGGCCCTACGCCGTTCCTCGGTGCTCACCGGGTTGCTCGGCCGTGCGACGGCGCGGGAGCAGGACTTCCTGCGCGGCGCGCTGCTGGGGGACGTGCGCACCGGCGCACTCGAGGGCGTCGTCACCGAGGCGATCGCCGCCGCCGCGGAGCGCCCCATCGCCACGGTGCGGCGCGCGGCGATGCTGTCGGGCGACCTCGGCGAGACGGCGCGCATCGCCCTTCACGGCACCGAGGCCGAGCTGGCGGGGACCGGTCTGGTCGTGGGGCGCGCCGTGCTGCCGATGCTTGCGAGCACCGCAGCCACGGCGGCGGAGGCGCTGGCCGCAGTGGGTGAGGCATCCGTGGAGTACAAGCTCGACGGCGCGCGCATCCAGGTGCACCGCAGCGGCGACGACGTGCGCATCTTCACCCGTAACCTCGCCGACATCACTCATCGCCTGCCCGAGATCGTCGACATCGTGCGGGCGATGCCGGTGCGCGACGTGGTGCTCGACGGCGAGACCCTCGCCCTCGATGAGGACGACGCGCCGCGTCCCTTCCAGGAGACGATGTCGCGGTTCGGTGCCGAGGTCGCCCGCGAGCTCGTGCTGCATCCGTGGTTCTTCGATGTGCTGCACCTCGACGGCCGGGATCTGATCGATGAGCCGCTGCGCACGCGGCTGGACGAGCTCGCCCGCATCGCTCCGGCTCACCGCATCCGAGGCGAGATCACGTCCGACCCCGAGGTCGCCGAGCGGGTCAGCCGCGATGCCCTCGCCGCCGGACACGAGGGCGTCGTCGTCAAGGCGATCGACTCGACCTATGCGGCGGGCCGTCGCGGATCGAGCTGGCTGAAGGTCAAGCCCGTCCACACGTTCGATCTCGTCGTGCTCGCCGTCGAGGGCGGATCGGGGCGTCGTGCGGGGATGCTCTCCAACCTCCACCTGGGTGCCCTCGACCCCGATGGCGAGTTCGGCGAGCCAGGGGGATTCGTGATGGTCGGCAAGACCTTCAAGGGCCTCACGGATGCCACGCTGCGCTGGCAGACCGAGCACTTCCCGACGATCGCGACCCACCGCACCCCGAACACGGTGTGGGTCGAACCGGTCACGGTCGTCGAGATCGCGATCGACGGCGTGCAACGCTCGCCCCGGTACCCCGGGGGGATCGCGCTGCGTTTCGCGCGCGTCAAGGCCTACCGCGGCGACAAGCGCGCCGAGGATGCCGACACGATCCAGACTTTGCGCGGGCTGTTGCGGTAGCGGGGCGGCGTCTCGCGCGCCGCCGGGGTCAGTCCCGGGGCGGCAGCTGCTGCAGCGTCCAGGTGTTCCCGTCCGGGTCGTCGAACGTCACGAATCGTCCCCACGCCTGCTCATCGACACCCCGGGCCTCGACCCCGGCAGCGCGAAGCTGGGCCAGCGCCGCGTCGGCATCCGCCACGACGACCTGGATGGAGTCCTGGCTGCCCGGTTCCATACGCGAGCCCAGCCCGGTGCCGAACGCGATCGAGCACGCCGACCCCGGCGGGGTCAGCTGCACGAACCGCAGACCCTCGTACGGAACCTGGTCGTGGTCGGCATGGAAGCCGATCTTCACGTAGAAGTCCTTCGCGCGGTCGACGTCCGTCACCGGCACGAAGATGAGCTCGATCTTCCAGTCCATGGCGTCCCCCTCAGCCTGGGATCCCGTCGGGATCGCTGTGCCGGTCACGCTACGCGCGGATCCGGACACATGCTGTCCTGGAGAGGGCGTGGCCAGATCGGGTCTTGGGTCGTGGGACCGTGTATGCCACCCTCGGAGCAGCGACGACGCACCGGGAGGGACGATGGACGAGATGCTGAAACCGATCCCCGCCGAGGTGCTGCGGATCGGCAGCGGCCGCACCCGGCGGTTCGTCGGGCGCGAGCACGGCGCAAGCCTGTCGTACTTCTTCGTCGACAACGACCCCGGTCAGGGCCCGGAGCTGCACCGACATCCGTACACCGAGACCTGGATCGTGCTGGAGGGCGAGGCCGACGTGACGATCGGCGATCGCGTCATGCGCGCGACGGCGGGGGACACCGTGACCGCGCAGCTGTGGACCTGGCATCGCTTCGTCAACTGCGGCACGTCGCGGCTGCGGATCGTCTGCATGCACGCGTCGCCGGTGATCATCCAGGAGTGGTGGGACTCCCGCGGCACGCTCGACATCCCCTCGCTGACCGACTGAAGGAGTGCACATGTCTTTCCAGGCCTACCTCGACGCCGTCGAGAAGAAGACCGGGCTCACCCCGCGGCAGCTGGTGGAGATCGCAGGGGAGAAGGGTTTCAATTCGTCGAGCCCTGCCGGTCCCATCGTGCAGTGGCTCGCCGATGACTACGGACTCGGGCGAGGGCACGCCATGGCGATGGTCCACGTCATCACGAAGGGGCCGCAGATCAGTGCGAAGCACGTCGGTAGCGGCGCCACGCACGCAGACCCGACCGACACGCTGTGGCTCGACGGAGCGGCTACCAACCCGCATCCCTGACGCGGCGGATCAGAACCGGGCCGAGAACCACCGTCGGTCTGCAGCAGCTGCCCGGTGACTCAGCGGCCCTGGGAGAGATGCGAGGGCGGCGGCGGCGTCGGAATTCAGGCTCACGAGCGCCGGCGGGGCCGAAATCCGCCCGAGCGGGCGGCTCAGCCTGAATTCCGACGTCGGTGGGCCGCGGACCCGCGGGATGGGTCGGGCTCAGCCGACCGTGGCAGGCACGCGCGCGGCGCGCGTGGCCCGGCGGCGCGCGACGAGCGCGGCGATCCACTCCACGACGAGCCAGAGCCACCCGGCGATCCAGACGAACGCTGCCAGCGAGGAGACACCGGAGGACAGCTCGGATGCTGCGCGGTCACCGGCCTGTCCGGTCCACAGCATGAAGGTCGATCCTCCGGGGCCGGTGTCGCCACCGTCGACGAGGAACAGACCGACGAGCACCACGGCGATGCTCGTCGCCCAGGCGGCGATCAGTCCGCGCAGGGCGGCAGGTCGCTCCCGCAACACGGCGCGCGGCGTGAGGTACCCGTTCACGGCGGCGGCGATCTGCACGCCATAGCCGATGAGCCACAGCGGTGCAGTGATGACGAGTGCGAGCATGACCCAGCCCGCCGAACCGAGCTTGAACACCAGCGCGATCGGCGGCAGCACAATGAGGGCGGTTGCGGTCAGAACCGCGATGGCGGGGCTCAGGGGGCGAGTCATTCCTCAATCATGGCCGCTCGTCAAGCCCACTCGCTCCAGGTCGATAGCATCGGGAGTATTGGTCTATTCGAGGGAGGAATCGCGATGAACGCTGAACGCCCCCCTTTCAGTCCTGTCATCTCGCTGCTGACGGTGTCTGCCATCTGGGATGCGCGACTGGGTGCCGCTCTGAAGTCGGTCGGACTCACGACGCGCAAGTACGGATTGCTCGCCCACGTCGGCGCAGAGCCCGGCATCTCCTTCAGTGAACTGGCCCGCCGCAGCCAGATCACGGTGCAGACCGCGCACACGGCCGTGCGCGCCCTCGCCAGTGCGGGGATGGTGACGGATGCCACGGCTCACGCCGGCGCGGCATCCGACCTGCGCGTGACGAAGAAGGGCCAGCGCGCCCTCGACAGCGCCGAGGCGCTCGTGGCGGACCTGGACGTCACCTTCACCGCGACCCTTCCGGGTCTGGCCGCCGCGCTGCAGGGGCTGCACGAGCGGCCCTTCGGTGAAGCGCCGCCGGCCGCCTAGCCTTCAGGTAGGCTGAAGGTATGTTCCGCACGCCACTCGCTCTGTTCCGCACTCTCGCGATCGCAGAGGCCGTGTCGTGGACACTGCTGATCGCCGGGCTGGTGCTGCGGGCCACCGCGGACCTGGACATCGCCGTGTCGATCGGGGGAGGGGTGCACGGGTTCGTCTTCCTGTCGTACGCGGTGACCGCCGTCGTCGTCGCGAAGAACAACCGCTGGTCGCCGTGGCCGGCCACGGTCGCCATCGCCGCCGCCGTGATCCCGTACGCCACCATCCCCGCCGAGATCTGGCTGCAGCGCACCGGGCGTCTGGCGGGCACCTGGCGCCCCGACGAGACGGCCGACCCCCGCGATGGCACCTGGCACGACCGGCTGTTCCGCACGCTGCTGCGGCATCCATTGCTGTTCGCCGTCGCGCTCGCCCTGGGCGTGGCCGTGGTCTTCACGGTGCTGCTGATCGTCGGCCCGCCCGGACGCTGAACCCACCACGCGGGCACCGCGCCCCCCCAGAGAAGGAGCTGACATGCTGTCGATCGGCATCGCCGCCGCCGCAGGCCCGGGGGTCGCGGCCGAACTCGCACCCCTCCTGGAGCGCGCCGGCTTCCACGGCCTGTGGGTCAACGACACCCCCGGCGCCGACGCCCTCGAGGTGCTCGCGGCCGCCGCCGCGGCATCCGAGCATCTCGTGCTCGCGACCGGCGTGCTGCCGATCGACCGGCGGCCTGCCGCGGAGATCCTGCGGGAGGTCGATCGCCTCGCCCTCCCGCAGCACCGGCTGGTGCTGGGCATCGGGTCCGGTCAGCTGAGGACGGGTGCATTGGATGCCGTGGCGGGTGCTGCCCGGATGCTGCGCGCCGGGACGCAGGCGCGCGTCGTGGTGGGCGCTCTCGGCCCGCGCATGCGCGGACTGGGCGCGACGACGGCGGACGGGTTGCTGCTGAGCTGGCTGACACCCGCGGCCGCGGCGGAGCAGGCCCGCGCCGCGCACGCCGCCGCTCCCGACGCGCACGTCGCGCTATACGTGCGTACGTCGCTTCATCCGGACGCGGACGGGCCACTCGCGGCGGAGACCGCCCGGTACGGCGGGTTCCCCGCCTACGCGGCCAACTTCGCGCGACTCGGATTCGCCGCCGAGCAGACGGTGATCGACAGCTCCGCCGACCTGCGCGAGGTCGTCGCGGCCTACCGCGGCGGTGTCGACGAAGTGGTGCTGCGTGCCATCGTCCCCGCCGCCGATCCGGCGGCCTACCGGGAATTCACGGAGCAGGTCGCACGCACCCTGACGCCGTGATTGCACAATCCGCGGCAAAGAAACAGTCGGCAACGGAATTTCTCAACCGTCGCCACGTTTGATTACCTGTCATGGTGAGCACTGAAACGATCACAACCGAGCCCGAAACCCACGCCGAATGGGTGCGCGCCCGTCGTAAGACGGTGACCGCGCCGCACGGGGCGCTCTCGCTCGTGCTCACGCACTGGTCCGCTCCGGGCGAGCCGCCCGTCGATGAGGCCGTCGCCCGTGAGGGTCACCCGGCGTCCGCGCTGTTCACGCGCCTGCAGCGCACCGATATCGAGACCGGCCTGCCCCAGGAGGCGTATCGCATCTGGCGTCAGGATTCCCCGGCGAACCTGGCGTTCGAAGACATCGAGCGCTACCCCTACGACCCCGCCTGGGTGCTCGAGGGCCGGTTCGAACTCGTCGACCAGCAGCGGGTCGTGCCGTTCGAGCACATCCGGGATGCCGGTGCCACGCGGGGTCTGCCCGTCTCGGGGGATCTCGTGTTCACCGTCGACGGCACCGAGTACCGCCTGAGCGCGTTCGACACCGTCTACGGCGGCACCGCCAGCCTGCAGCTGGTGTTCGGAGACCGCACCAACGGGGCCGAGACCTACGGTGCTGGTCGCTTCCTGGTGCTGGACCACCCCGCCTCCGGCGGCACCCTGCGCCCGGGCGACAGCATCCCGATCACGATCGACTTCAACCGCGCCACCGTGCCGCCCTGCGGGTTCTCGAACCAGATGAACTGTCCGCTGCCGCCGCTGCAGAACCGGCTGCCGTTCGCGCTGCGCGCGGGCGAGAAGCGCGTGCGCTTCGCCGACGGCTTCACCCTCTGACCTCCGCGACACCCCAACATCTTGAACACGGCGCCGTCCCGGGCCGCCGAGCCGCACCACTTCACAGCAAAGGACCCGACGTGACCTCACGCCGCCCAAATCGAATCCTCGCCGCGTCCGCCGCGGCATCCGCCGGTCTGCTCGTCCTGGCCGGCTGCGCGTCGGGCGGGTCTGCCGACTCCTCCGGCGACGACGCCACCGCCGCGGAGATCGTGGTCGGCTCGCAGAACGAGCCCACCAACCTCGACCAGATCTTCGGCGGCTCGTCGGGTGTGACCGAGGTGTTCACCGGCAACGTGTACGAGGGCCTGTTCCGCATCACCGACGACGCCGAGGTCGAGCCGCTCCTGGCTGCCGAGACCGAGGTGTCCGAGGACGGCCTGGTCTACACGTTCACCCTCGCCGACGCCGCGTTCCACTCCGGCGAAGAGCTCAGTGCCGAGGACGTGAAGTACAGCCTGGAGCGCTTCGTGGGCGAGGAGTCGATCGCCGCGCGCAAGAGCCAGCTGAGCGTCATCGACCACATCGACGTCGTCGACGACCAGACCGTCGCCGTCACGCTGAAGCAGCCGTCGATCAGCTTCACCTACAACCTCGGCTATGTGTGGATCGTCAACGAGGATGCCGGGGATCTCACCACCTCCTCCGACGGCACCGGCCCCTACGCCCTCGCCGACTACCGCAAGGGCGACTCGATCACCCTCGACGTCAACGAGGACTACTGGGGCGAGGCTCCCGCCAACGGCGGTGTGGTCTACCAGTACTACGCCGACCCGACCGCACTGAACAACGCGCTGCTGACCGGCGCCGTGGATCTGGTCACCAGCCAGTCCAACCCCGACAGCCTGGGCGAGTTCGAAGCCGCCGGGTTCGAGATCATCGAGGGCACCTCCACCACGAAGGAGCTGCTCGCGTTCAACGACCGGCTCGCGCCGTTCGACGACGCCAACGTGCGCAAGGCGATCTACTCCGCGATCGACCGCGAGAAGCTGCTCGACGCGATCTGGGACGGCCGCGGTGAGCTCATCGGCTCGATGGTGCCGCCGTCGGAGCCGTGGTACCTGGACCTCGCCGACAACAACCCCTACGACGTGCAGTTGGCAGAACAGCTGCTGGCGGATGCCGGCTACGCCGACGGGTTCACGTTCACCATCGACACCCCCGACTCCGGAGTGCACTCCACGGTGGCGGAGTTCCTCAAGTCGGAGCTGGCGAAGGTCGGCGTGACGGTGGAGATCAACATCATCACCGATGACGAGTGGTACCAGAAGGTCTACACCGACAAGGACTTCGAGGCGACCCTGCAGGGCCACGTCAACGACCGCGACATCAACTTCTACGGCAACCCCGACTTCTACTGGGGCTACGACAACGCCGACGTGCAGAACTGGCTGGCCCAGTCGGAGGCGGCATCCTCGGTCGAAGAGCAGACCGAACTGATCGCCCAGGCGAACCAGCAGATCTCCGACGACGCCGCGAGCGTGTGGCTGTACCTCAACCCGCAGCTGCGCATCGCGGCGGAAGGGGTGACCGGCGTGCCGGAGAATGGACTGAACTCACTGTTCTACGTGTACGACATCACGAAGGCGTAGCAAATCACCCGGTACCTGCTTCGACGAACAGGATTGTTGCTGCTGGCGTTCGCGCTGGCGGTGACAATCCTGTTCGTCGTGCTGCGGGTACTCGGAAATCCGGTGTTCGCGCTGATCTCGGTCGGGGCGACGGATGCCGAGATCGCCGCGGCCGCCGCGCGCCTCGGGGTGGACCGGCCGATCCACGAGCAGTACTTCGCCTACATCGGGCAGCTGCTGTCGTTCGACCTCGGCCAGTCGTTCACCAACCACCTGTCCGTCGGTGACGAGATCCTGCGGCGGCTGAACGTGACCCTGCCGCTGACGCTGCTGGCGTTCACGCTGTCGGTGCTGATCGCGGTGCCGGTCGGCTTCTTCGCCGCGTGGAAGTCGCGCACCTGGTACGGCACCGCGTTCTCGGCCGCGTCGCAGCTGGGCGGGGCGGTGCCGGTGTTCTGGGTCGGCATCCTGCTCGTGGCGGTGCTGTCGCTGGGCTGGCGCATCTTCCCCGCCGGCGGCTTCCCCCGCACCGACTGGGAGGACCCCGGGGCCGCGCTGTATTCGCTGACCCTGCCGGTGCTGACCATCGCGCTGGTCGCCGGCAGCGACCTGGCCCGCTACGTCCGCAGCGCCACGCTGGACATCCTCGGACAGCAGTACCTGCGCGCCGCGCGTGCCTCCGGCCAGAGCTTCGCCACCGCGCTGCTGCGCCACGGGGTGCGCAACGGGGTGGTGCCGCTGATCTCGATCCTCGCGATCCAGCTGTCCACGACCTTCGTCGGGGCGGTCATCATCGAGCGTGTGTTCGCGTTGCCGGGGCTGGGGGACATGCTGCTGGTGGGGATCAAGGAGCAGGATTTCCCGAGCGTGCAGGGCGTGCTGCTGTTCTCCACCGCCCTCGTGCTGGTGCTGGGGTTCATCGCCGACGTGCTCCAGCGCATCATCGACCCGCGGCTCCGGGGCTCCATCTCCGGCAACCGGCGAGCGAAGGCCGTGGCATGACCGCGACGACCCTGCCCGAAGCGGCGACGCCATCCGTCGTCCCGGCCGCCCGTCGCCGCGTGCGCCGGTCGGTCAACCTCGCCGTCGGCGCCGCGCTGTTCGGCCTGATCGCCGTGATCGGCCTGGTCTCGGTATTCTGGACGCCGTTCGCGTACGACGACACCACCGGCGACCGGCTGCAGCCGCCGTCGCTGGAGCACTGGGCCGGCACCGACCGCCTCGGCCGCGACCTGTTCACGCAGCTGATGATCGGGGCGCGCCTGGCCCTCGCGGTGGGGTTCGGTTCGGTCGCGATCGCCGCGATCGTGGGGATCACGCTGGGACTTGCCGCCGCGATTGCCCGGCGCTGGGTGGACGATGCCATCTCGAGCCTGCTCGACATCGCGATCGCGTTCCCGACGCTGCTGCTGGCGATGCTCATCGTGGCCTGGCGGGGCGCGTCGCTGGAGTCGGCGATCCTCGCGATCGGGCTGGCGGGGGCGGCGATCATCGCCCGGCTGACCCGCATCACCGCCACCCGGGTGCTGGCGATGGACTACGTCACCGCGGCGCGCACGTCCGGCACCGGGGTGTTCGGCATCATCCGCCTGCACGTGCTGCGCAACGTCTGGCCCACGCTCATCGTGCCGCTCGCGCTGCAGTTCGGCGGCGCCGTGGGCGCCGAGGCGTCACTGTCGTACCTCGGGCTCGGGTCGCCGCCGCCCAACGCGTCGTGGGGGCGGATGCTGCAGGAAGCGCAGAGCACGGTGCTGGTCGCCCCGACCGCCGCGATCCTCCCCGGCATCCTGCTGGTCGCCCTCATCATCAGCGTCAATCTGCTCGCCGACGGCCTGCGGGACGTCGCCGACCCGACCTCGCGGAGCATCCGATGAGCGCCCTGCTGAGCGTCGCGGGCCTGGGCGTGCGCATCGACGGGCCGGACCCGGTCGATCTCGTACACGCGGTGGACGTCGTGCTGCAGCCGGGGGAGCGCCTCGGGATCATCGGCGAGTCGGGCTCGGGCAAGTCCCTTACGGCGCTGGCGGTGCTGGGGCTGCTCGGGCACCCGCTGGTCGCGCGCGGCTCGGTGCGCGTTGCTACCGCCGGCGGCGAGGTGGAGGTCGTCGGCACTCCGTCGCGGCGACTGGACAAGGTGCGCGGGGCGACGATGAGCGCGGTGTTCCAGGAGCCGCTGTCGTCGCTGGACCCGCTGATGCGGGTCGGCAAGCAGGTGGCGTGGCCGCTGGCCCACCATGGCGGGCTGCGCGGCGATGCGCTGCGCCGCGGCGTGCTCGACGCCCTCGCCGACGTGCAGCTGAGCGACCCGGAGCGCATCGCGCGGTCGTACATCCATGAGATCTCCGGGGGGCAGCGGCAGCGCGTCGCGATCGCGCTGGCCCTGGCGGCGGGCCCTCAGCTGCTCATCGCCGACGAGCCGACCACCGCGCTGGATGTCACGGTGCAGGCCGGCATCCTGGACCTGCTGCAGCGCGAAGTCACCGAACGGGGCATGGCGCTGATCTTCATCAGCCACGACCTGCCCGTCGTCTCGGGCATCGCCGACCGTGTGCTGGTGATGCGCGGCGGTCGGCAGGTGGAGCTGGGGGAGACGACGCGGATCCTCGGCGCGCCGGCCGACCCCTACACGGCAAAGCTCGTCGCGGCATCCCGCCGGCTCGACGACTTCCTGCCGCGCGCGAGCGAAGGACTGGGCGCATGACGGCTGCCGAGCAGACGCCGCTCCTCGCGGCGGAGAACGTGACCTTCGCGTACGGGCGCGATGCCCCCGTGCTGCGCGAGGTGTCGGTGGCGCTCGCGCCGGGGGAGAGCCTCGGCCTCGTGGGCGAATCCGGTGCGGGCAAGACGTCGCTGCTGCGGCTGCTGCTGGGGCTCGCGGCGCCGACGGGCGGGCGCGTGCTGTTCGACGGGCGGCCGCTGCAGCTGCGGTCGGCGGCGACGATGCGGGACTTCCGCCGCGCGGTGCAGCCGGTGTACCAGGACCCGTTCTCGTCGCTGGATCCTCGCATGACGGTGGGGGAGTCGATCGCCGAACCGCTGCGGTCGCTGCGTCTTGCCGGCGACCGGGAGTCGCGTGACGCGCGGGTGGCGGAGCTGCTGGCCGCGGTGGATCTGCCGGTGGATGCCACCGAACGCTACCCCGAGGCCTTCTCAGGCGGCCAGCGGCAGCGCATCGCGATCGCACGCGCCTTGGCGCCGCGGCCCCGGCTGATCCTCGCCGACGAGCCGGTGAGCGCGCTGGACACCTCGGTGCGCATGCACGTGATCGAACTGTTCCAGCGCCTGGCGCGCGAGCAGAGGATCGGGATGCTGCTGGTCTCCCACGACCTGACGATCGTGTCGGCGCTGTGCGGGCGGATGGCGGTGCTGGAATCCGGCCGGATCGTCGAGGAGGGGCCGACCCAGCGCCTGCTCACCGCACCCGAGCATCCGTACACCCGCCGCCTGCTGGCATCCGTCCCGCGCCTGCCGGTCTGAGCCCGGGTGGCCGCGTGCCGGTTCTTCGGAGATCGGCGGGTTTTCAAAGCGGATCGGGGTTGTGGCTCCGAAGTTGTGGCGTTCTCCGAAGTTGTGGCGCGGGCGGGCGGGCGGGTCAGCGGCGGGTGGAGACCGTCACGGTGAACTTCGCGTCGCGGGCGACCTGCCGGGTGGGGCCGACGAGACGCTCGAGCGCGGGGCGGTAGCGCAGCGGCGAGTTCCAAACGCACCACAGTTCCCCGCCGGGGCGCAGCGCCCGTGCGGCATCGGCGAACAGCCGCGGGGCCAGGGCATCGGTGACGGCCGCGCCGCTGTGGAACGGCGGATTGAGCGCGACGAACGCCGCCGACCCGTCGGGCTGCGCCGACAGCGCGTCGTCGCGGACGACCGTCACCCGGTCGCCCACACCGTTGGCATTCGCCGTCGCGCGCGCCGAAGCCACCGCAGCCGCCGACGCGTCGGACGCGTACACCTGCAGGGACGGATGCCGCATCGCCAGCGTCACCGCAATGACCCCGGTGCCGCAGGCCAGGTCCACCACGAGCCCTCCGGAGGGAAGCACCTGCGGCAGGTGTGCCAGCAGCAGCCGCGTGCCGATGTCGATGCGGGCGCCGGCGAACGCGCCGCCGTAGGCGCAGACCACGAGTCCGTCGTGCCGCTCGCGGGCGGGCACCGGGTCCGCGCCGTCATGCGGTCCGCGGGCCACCAGCACCCGCGCCTTCTGCCGTGCGTGGGTCACATCCACCCGGGTGAAGTACTCCCGCAGCACGTCGTTCATCGCCAGCGACATGTGCTTGATGCGGCCGCCGGCGAACACCACGACGTCGGGGTGCGCGTGCGCCGCGACCAGTCCGGCGGTGTCGCGCAGTGCCGCGAGCGACCGCGGCAGCCGCAGCAGCACCACCCGCGCGTCCTGCACCAACTCGGTCTCCAGCGGCAGCGACCGCACCCGGTCGGCGAGCCCGAACGTGGCGGCGTTGGCCGCGAGGGCCTGCTCCCCGGTCACGGCATCCTGGTGAACGCGGATGCCGCTCGCGCCCGCGTCGGCTGCACCCAGCGCCAGCGCGCCGTACGCGTCACCGATGACGATTAGCTCACCGTCACCGGCCGCAGCCCGCGCCGCGGCGGATTCGTCCAACAGCAGCCGGTCGGCGGCGTCGACGGCCCCCAAACCGGCATCCTCGACGTCCGGCCAACGCCGCAGCGAATCGAGGTCGATCATGCGTCCTCGGCGTAGCGCAGGCGGCTGTCCGCGGGGGTGCATTCGTCACCGATGCGGATGCCGTCGGCGATGCGGCCCGCGTCGCGCAACTGCTGCAGCTGCGCGACGGTGCGTCGACGCAACTCCCACGGGTCGATCGTGTTGACGTAGATCTTGGTGCCGCCCTCGAACCCGGCCGGGTTGGAGGTGCGCCATTTCAGCACGACCCGCCACGGCATGGGCCACGGCGCCCCCGGCGGCCGGTAGTGCCACTCCTCATTGGTCGGCACGTGCGGCCCGGTCGCGGCGTGCAGCGCGTGCACCAGGTCGGACATCGCCCGCACCTCGGCGCCCGTGTGCTCGTGGGGGAGGTTCGCGGGGGAGGTGGAGTACACCTCGAACGCCGGGTACCGGTGCCCGACGCCGGCGAACGCCACGGCACCGTCGGTCGCGGCCACGACGAGCCCTTCCTGCACCGACATGTCGGCGATCGCGTGCTGGTACAGGCCGTGATCGGCCGACAGCATCCGCAGCTCGTGGTCCAGCTGCGGGCCGGGTTCGTCGATCGCGACCAGCTGCTTGTGCAGATGCTCGAACGAGGCGCCGGCGGCGCGCAGCCAGTTCTGGAAGACGGCGACGTACGCGGCGTTCGGCTGGGCCCGGAGGATCTCCTGCAGCGATTGCACCGTGAAGGCGATGTAGACGGCGTGCTCGTCGGGTGTGAGCAGCCCCGAGGATGCCAGTTCGTCGTCGGTCCGCGCGCCGTCGGTGACGTGACGGCGCGCCACGATGACGTCGTGCGACCCGCCGACCAGATCCAGCGCCGCCTCTTCCAGGCTCTGCGGCGTGCCAGAGGCCCGCGCGCGGATCGCAGCGAGGTACTCCAGATGCTGCCGTCCGACGGGGTCGGCCAGGTAGTCCTGCGCCCACTGCACGACCTGCGTGGGCTGGCGGAACCCGTGGTTCTCGCGCCAGTACTCGGCCGAGACGATCTCGAACAGGTTGCCGAAGCGGCGGAACTCCGCGACGGTGTCGGACAGCTCCCGGGCCGGGATGCGCCGCAGCTGCTGGAAGTCGGGCCCGACCAGGCGCACCTTCTCGGGCGTGGTCTCCAGGTACCGGTCCTCGCAGAACGCGCACAGTCGTCGTTCCTGGCCGGGGGCCAGTTGCACGACGTCCTCACGCGGGGTGAACAGGGGCCGCCCAGCGCGGCCGGGGACGGTCCACACGCGAGTACCGGTCAGCGGACCGACCTGTTTGACCGTGCCGTCCGGCATCCGCTGCAGGGGAGGGCGTTGCCTGGCATCGCTCACGCCATCAGCCTAACCTCGTGCCCTGTCAACCCGTCGACGCCCCCGCCGGGGTGGAGTTGACTGCCCCCATGAAAACCGTCGCGCGCTGGTTGCTGGCCGCCTTCATGCTGTTCGCCGGCCTGAGCCACCTGTTCTGGGCTCGCCGGGAGTTCCAGGCCCAGGTGCCCGACTGGATCACCGAGACGGTCCCCATCGACAAGGACGGCGTGGTCGTGGCATCCGGGGTCGTCGAAGCCGCGTTCGGGGCGGCGCTCATCGCGCTGCCCAAGGAACGGCGCCGCATCGGCGCCGCCCTCGCGGCGTTCTTCGTCGCCGTCTTCCCCGGCAACATCGCCCAGTACACCCAGCACCGTGACGGCTTCGGGCTCGACACCGACCAGAAGCGCCTCGTGCGGCTGTTCTTCCAGCCGTTGCTGGTCGCCTGGGCGCTGTGGTCGACGTCCCCCGCTTGCCCGGGGTCGCGTCAGCGCGCGTCGGGGTGGAAGCGCACCTGACGGGTGTTGCCCTCTTCGCGCAGTTCGACCACGGCCGGGTACTCGCGCAGGAAGTCGGTGAACGACTTGTGGCCGAGCTCCTTCTCGCTGAACGACGGGTCCATGCGCCGCATGAGGTCCTTGACCGCCGACGCGTTGACCCACTCGTCGTCGGTGCGCACGCCCTCCAGGCGCAGCGCACGTTCGAGCAGCTCGGTCGCCGGGTCCACCACGCGCTTGCGCGCGCGGGACCGTGCCGGCGTGGAGTCCTTCTTCTCCGTCGGGTCCGGGCGGGAGACTCCCGGGAGCGAGTCGTAGGAGTCGAACTGGTCGCATGCGGCAGCGAGGGACTTCGCGGTGGATCCGGCCACGCCCACACCCACCACGACCCGGCCGAGTCGCTTGCAGCGCTGCGCGAGCGGCACGTAGTCGCTGTCGCCGCCGACGATGACCACGTGGGTCAGGTCGGGCAGGCGGAACATGTCCTCCACGACGTCCACTGCCAGGCGGATGTCGGCGCCGTTCTTGGCATACGCGGCGGCGGGGAACAACTGCACGAGATCGACGGCGCGGGCGACCAGCTGGGCGCGGTACTCGGCGTTGACCGGCATCGACCAGTCGGCGTAGGCGCGGGTGAGAACGAGCGTCCCGAAGGATGCCGCATAGTCGATGATCGCGCCGACGTCGATGGTCGCCGCGGCGAGCCGCCCGGCCACTTCGGGCTCGGAAGCGTCGGCGGCGATCTTCTGGCGGTCCCGGGAGTACGCGTTGCGGCCGTGCACCCGGTCGTACCAGCTCATGACGATGTTGTCGAAGTCGAGATAGACCGCGACGCGTGCCGGCTGAGGGTCGGCCATGCTCATGCCTCCTGGGGGTAGTGCACGCCGATCTGCGCGCGGATGTCGTCGAGGGTGCCCATGATCGCGACGCTCTCGTCGAGGGGCAGTTCGTCGCTGTCGACTCGGCCGGTGGCGATGAGGCGTTCGGCTGCAAGCGCCTGGTACTGCATCCCGCGCCCGTCGACCTCGGAGGTGTACTCCTCGAGCACGGTGCCGTCGGGGGCGGTCAGGCGGAAGGTGGTGGGGGCGTACCAGGTGCGGTCGATGTCGATGCGCGCCTCGGTGCCGACCACGTGGGCGGTGTTGGGACCCGCGCCGCGCGAGGACGACACGGTGGTCGAGACGGCGCCGGTGCCGTGGGTCATGACCGTGGCGACCTCGGCATCCGCCCCGGTGTCGATCAGGCGCGCGACCGCGCGCACCGACGTCGGGGCGCCCAGGACGTCCCAGGCGAACGAGATCGGATAGATGCCCAGATCCAGCAGCGCGCCGCCGCCCAGCTCGATGGCGTTGAGCCGGTGCGTCGGGTCGGTGGAGATCTTCTGCGTGTGGTCGGCGAAGACGGTGCGCACCTCGCCCAGTGCGCCGCCGGCGATGAGCTCGCGGATGCGCACCATGTGCGGCAGGTAGCGCGTCCACATCGCCTCCATCGCCAGCAGGCCGGTGCGGCGGGCGACGTCGCGCACGGCAGCGGCCTCGGCGGCGGTGAGGGTGAACGGCTTCTCGACGAGCACGTGCTTGCCCGCTTCGAGCATCGCGATGGCGTTCTCGGCGTGGGCCGGGTGCGGGGTCGCGATGTAGACGATGTCCACGTCGGGGTCGGCAGCGAGCTCCTCGTACGATCCGTGCGCGCGAGGGATCGCGAACTCGTCGGCGAAGCGCTGCGCCGACGCAGCGGTGCGCGAGCCGACGGCGGCGACGGTCAAACCCGCGGTGCGCAGGTCACTTGTGAAAGCGTGGGCGATGCCGCCCGTGGCGAGGATCCCCCAGCGAAGTCCGGTCATCCTTCGAGCGTACCCGGCGCGGCCCCGCAGCCAGGCTCGACGCGTGGCATCTCTCACGTGTTGCGTCCCGGCGTGCGGGGCGGCACCTCCGAGACGGCCAGCAGGAACGCGGCGATCTGGATGCCCGGGCCTTCGAGCACGGGGCCGCGGCCGAACTCCCACCCGTCGTCGGTGGCTCGCACGGTGTGACCGGCGACGACCGCGCGGCGCGGGAGCGGCGCTGTCGTTGCGGCGTAGAGCGCGACAGCGCCGGTGACCTGCGGCGGCACATGTGGCGCGCTGCCGGTGCGGCCGGTGAGCAGCAGATAGGCGCGGACGGTGTGCGCCAGTGAGCGGATGCCGCGGCGGCGGCCGTCGCGTACCCGCGCGGCGAGGGCGAGAAGGCCCGGTTCGTCGGGTGTGGCATCCTCGCGCAGCCTCGCCTCGGTGAGGAAGTCACGGGCGAGGGTGGACGCCTGCTGCGGCGGTGCGGCGGCGATCACGCCCGCCGCCGCGACGATGACGTCGGTGGTCTGGGCGCGGCGGTCGCTGGTGACGGCCGACTCGTCACCGGGCTTGCGCTGGCTCAGCGGCAGGAAGCGTCCGAGATCCGACATGCCGGAAGTTTAGGCCGGGGGTGTGTCGTGCCCACGTGCGAATGCTCGCGTCGCGCGGGGTGAGCCCCCATAATGGGACGGATTGATGTGAACGTGCACATGCGAGGCGGGCGGGGATGACCGACGAGGCGAGCGGCAGACGCCCCAGCATCCGTGACGTCGCCCGGCTGTCGGGTGTCTCGCACCAGACCGTGTCCCGCGTGCTCAATCACCACCCCAGCATCCGGCCCGAGACCCGCGATCGCGTGCTGTCGGTCATGGCCGATCTGCAGTTCAGCCCGAACCGGGCCGCGCGGGCACTGGTGACCAGCCGTTCCCAGACGATCGGCATCCTCGCCGCCACCAGTTCGCAGTACGGTCCCGCCTCGTCCATCGCCGCGATCGAGTCGGCCGCCCGCGCGCGCGGTTACTGGGTGTCCACGGCCAACGTCGAGGCATCCGACCCGCTGTCGATCCCGGCGGGGCTGTCGCACCTGATGGCCCAGTCCATCGAGGGGCTCGTCGTCATCGCCCCGCAGGTGCGGGTGATCCGGGCGCTGGCCGCACAGCGCATCGACATCCCCTACGTCACGCTGCAGTCGACTGATCTCGACCCGGGGCACACCCTCTCGGTCGACCAGATCGCCGGTGCCCGTCTGGCCACCCGGCATCTCATCGAGCTGGGCCACCGTGACATCTACCACCTCGCCGGTCCGCAGGACTGGATCGAGGCCGAAGCGCGCATGCGCGGGTTCCTCGAGGAGATGAGCGATGCCGACATCCCCACGACCGCGCCGATCCTGGGCGACTGGAGCGCCGAATTCGGCTACTACGCCGGCCGAGAGCTGCTGCGGGTGCGCGATTTCACCGCGATCTTCTCCTCCAACGATCAGATGGCGCTCGGGCTCATCCACGCCATCCGCGACGAGGGTCTCGACGTCCCGCGCGACATCAGCATCGTGGGATTCGACGATATTCCGGAATCGGCACATTTCTGGCCGCCGTTGACCACGGTGCGACAGGACTTCGCCGAACTCGGCCGCCGCTGCGTGGATCTGCTGCTGGGCGCGAGCGCGGGGTCGGTGCAGACCGCGGACACCGCGC
The DNA here is from genome assembly GCF_024623575.2 of Microbacterium sp. zg-YB36. Classification (NCBI taxonomy): domain Bacteria; kingdom Bacillati; phylum Actinomycetota; class Actinomycetes; order Micrococcales; family Microbacteriaceae; genus Microbacterium; species Microbacterium sp. zg-YB36. The sequence goes on along the minus strand of NZ_JANJFD020000001.1, from coordinate 929,840 downwards.
TGGTGCCCGAACTCGTCGTGCGTGCGTCGGCTATGGCGCGCGCTCGCGTCTGACGCGGTGTTACCAAGCCGAGACCCGCGACTGCTTGACATGCACCGGCGCGGCATCGCTATAGTCGTCCCAATGTGAACGGTCACATTGGCCGTCGCGATCAACATCGGACACCGTTGAACCGGCGAGGGAGCCCACCGTGGCAATTGGCAGTGACGCCGAGCGCAAGCAGCGCTACGTCACCGGCGTCAAGACCGAGGTCGCCGTCGCGCGGGTGCGGGCGGAGGTCGCGGCGTTGCACGCCGAGTTGGTGCGGTACGGGCTGGTGGTGTGGACGGGTGGGAATGTGTCGGGGCGGGTGCCGGGGGCGGATCTGTTCGTGATCAAGCCGTCGGGGGTGTCGTATGACGAGCTGGGTCCGGAGAACATGATCCTGTGCGACCTGGACGGCGCCGTGGTTGCGGGGACGCCGGGCGGTGACCGGTCACCGTCCAGCGATACCGCGGCGCATGCGTTCGTGTATCGGAACATGCCGGCGGTGGGTGGGGTGGTGCACACGCATTCGCCGTATGCCACGGCGTGGGCCGCGCGGGGTGAGGCGATCCCTTGTGTGATCACCGCGATGGCGGATGAGTTCGGTGGGGAGGTGCCGGTGGGTCCGTTCGCGATCATCGGGGACGATTCCATCGGCCGGGGCATCGTGGACACCCTCACCGGGCACCGGTCGCGGGCGGTGTTGATGCAGGGTCACGGGCCATTCACGATCGGGGCGACGGCGCGGGATGCGGTCAAGGCCGCGGTGATGGTGGAAGACGTCGCCCGCACCGTGCATCTGGCCCGGCAGGGCGGGGAACTTTCCCCGATCCCGCAGGATGCGATCGACCGGCTCTACGACCGGTACCAGAACGTGTACGGCCAGACCACCGACGACCGTCGGTAGCCCTACCGGGCAAACGGTCAACAACGAAACACCAAGACAGTGCAGTCCACTGGAAAGGAACGACAGTGAAGAGCAAGAAGATCTTCTTCGCCGCAGCGACGTTCGCCGCAAGCGCCCTCATTCTCTCTGGATGTTCGGGCGGCGGCGGCGGCGGCGGTGACGCAGGCGGAGAAGGCGACGGCGGCCTGATCGGCGTCGCAATGCCCACCCGCAGCTCAGAACGCTGGATCCAGGACGGCGATGCCGTGAAGGCTTCGCTCGAGGAGCAGGGTTTCGAGGTCGACCTCCAGTACGCAGAGGACGACATCCCCACCCAGGTCTCGCAGATCGAGAACATGATCACCAAGGGCGCCGAGGCGCTGATCATCGCCTCGATCGACGGCACGACGCTGTCGGAGGTGCTGCAGAACGCGGCAGACAGCGACATTCCCGTCATCGCCTACGACCGCCTCATCCGCGACACCGAGAACGTCGACTACTACGCGACGTTCGACAACTTCCTCGTCGGACAGCAGCAGGCATGGTCCGTGCTCAACGGACTGGGCCTGACCGACCTGGAAGGCAACCCGACCGACGGCGCGCCAGCCGGTCCGTTCAACGTCGAGCTGTTTGCAGGCTCCCTGGACGACAACAACGCCTTCTTCTTCTTCGAGGGTGCCATGAGCGTGTTCGAGCCGCTGATCGAGGACGGGACGCTGGTCGTCAAGTCGGGCCAGACCGACATCGAGCAGGCCGCGACGCTGCGCTGGGACGGCGAAGAAGCGCAGAGCCGCATGGAGAACCTGATCACGGCGAACTACTCCGACGGCTCGCAGGTCGACGCGGTGCTCTCGCCCTACGACGGCATCTCGCGCGGCATCATCGGCGCCCTCACCGACGCCGGCTACACGGTCGGCGAAGAGTGGCCGACCATCTCCGGCCAGGACGCCGAGGTCGACTCGGTCAAGGCGATCCTCTCCGGCGAGCAGCACGCGACGATCTTCAAGGACACGCGCGAGCTGGCGAAGGTCGCCTCGGCGATGGCCGTCGCGCTGCTGAACGGCGAGGAGCCCGAGGTCAACGACACCACGACATACGAGAACGGTGTCAAGGTTGTGCCGTCGTACCTGCTCGGCCCGGTGCCGGTCGTCGCAGACAACGTCGAGTCGGCCCTGGTCGACACCGGCTACTGGAAGGCGGAGCAGCTCGGCCTGTAAGGGTCCGACTCACCACCGACCGATTGACGACGGTGGTGGGGCACCCGCCCCACCACCGTCGTCAACCACCGATCACACACCCCTCGAGGAAGTCGGAGAACGTGACGAACAACATCCTGGAGATGCGCGGCATCACCAAGACGTTCCCTGGAGTCAAAGCGCTCGCTAACGTCAATTTCAGTGTGCAGAACGGCGAAGTGCACGCGATCTGCGGTGAGAACGGCGCCGGCAAGTCGACGCTGATGAAGGTGCTGTCGGGGGTCTATCCGCACGGCACGTACGAAGGTGAGATCATCTACGCCGGCGAAGAAGTGCAGTTCAAGAGCCTGAGCGACAGCGAGGCCAAAGGCATCGTGATCATCCATCAGGAGCTGGCGCTGAGCCCCTATCTGTCGATCGCCGAGAACATCTTCCTCAACAATGAGCGCAAGACCGGCGGCCTCATCGACTGGAACAAGACGAATTTCGAAGCCGCGACGCTGCTGGGGCGCGTGGGTCTGAAGGACAACCCGACGACCAAGATCAATCAGATCGGCGTCGGCAAGCAGCAGCTCGTCGAAATCGCCAAGGCGCTGTCGAAGGAAGTGAAACTGCTCATCCTCGACGAGCCGACCGCGGCGCTCAACGACGAGGACTCCGACCACCTGCTGGATTTGATCCTCAACCTCAAGGACGAGGGGATCACGTCGATCATCATCAGCCACAAGCTGAACGAGATCAAAAAGGTCGCCGACACCGTCACGGTGCTGCGCGACGGCAAGTCGATCGAGACGATCGCCAAGTCCGAGGTCACCGAGGACCGCATCATCCGCGACATGGTCGGCCGCGACCTCGAGCACCGGTACCCCGACCACGAGCCGCAGATCGGCGAGGAGCTGCTGCGCGTGGAGGACTGGACGGCGCACCACCCGCAGGACCCGACCCGCGTCATGGTCGACAACGTCTCGCTCACGGTGCGCGCGGGGGAGATCGTCGGCATCGCCGGGCTCATGGGCGCGGGACGCACCGAGTTCGCGATGAGCCTGTTCGGCCGCCGCTACGGCTCGCGCATCACCGGCCGCGTCTTCATGCGCGGCAAGGAGATCAAGACGCGCACCGTGGCCGAGGCGATCGACAACGGCATCGCGTATGCCACCGAGGATCGCAAGACGTACGGGCTGAACCTCATTGAGGACATCAAGCGGAACATCTCCATGGCGTCGCTGCACAAGCTGGAGAAAGCGGGCCTGGTCAACGACAACGAAGAGTTCGCCGTGGCCAACCAGTACCGCAAGAGCATGAACATCAAGGCGCCGAACGTGCTGGTCAAGACCGGGAAGCTCTCCGGCGGCAATCAGCAGAAGGTGGTGCTGTCGAAGTGGATCTACTCCGACCCCGACGTGCTCATCCTCGACGAGCCGACCCGCGGCATCGACGTCGGCGCGAAGTACGAGATCTACACGATCATCAACAAGCTCGCCGCGTCCGGTAAGGGGATCATCGTGATCTCCTCCGAACTGCCCGAGCTGCTCGGCATCGCCGACCGCGTGTATGCCCTCTCCGAGGGGCGCATCACCGGCGAGGTGCAGGCCGAGCACGCCACACCCGAATCCGTCCTCAAGCTGATGACCATGGAGAAGCCCCGCTGACGGGCTGCAGGAGACAACGATCATGTCCAACCAAACGCAGACGCCACCGACCTCGAACGAATCGCAGGCAGCAGGCGCGCTGGTGAATCCGGCCGACAACAAGTTCACCCGATGGCTGGCGACGGTGCTTTCCGACCTGGGCAAGAACGGCATCTTCATCGCGCTCATCGCGGTGGTGGTGCTGTTCACGATCCTGACCGACGGCATCCTGCTGCGCCCGCAGAACATCTCCAACCTGATCGTGCAGAACGGGTACATCCTCGTCCTTGCGATCGGCATGGTGATGGTCATCATCGCCGGTCACATCGACCTGTCGGTCGGGTCGGTGGCGGCGTTCATCGGAGCCGTCTCCGGCGTCTTCGCGGTGCACTGGCAGCTCCCGTGGTGGCTCGCGATCATCCTGTCGCTGCTGATCGGCGCGGCGGTGGGGGCATGGCAGGGATTCTGGATCGCCTACGTCGGCATCCCCGCGTTCATCGTCACCCTCGCCGGCATGCTCATCTTCCGCGGGCTCGCGCTGGTGGTCCTGGGCAACCAGAACATCGGCTCGTTCCCCACGGAGTACCGCGCTATCGGCAACGGGTTCCTCAGCGGCATCTTCGGTGAGACCGATCCCGACATCTTCACCCTCGTCGTCGGGGCCGTGGCCATCGTCGCCCTCGTCGTGCAGCAGCTGCGCACCCGCGCCGGGCGCCTGAAGTACGGCCAGGAGGTCGAGTCGGTCGTCTGGATGACGGTCAAGCTCGTCGCCGTCGCCATCGCGATCGGGTTCTTCACCTGGGCGCTGGCGTCGTACAAGGGCATCCCGGTCACCCTGATCGTGCTCGCCGTGCTCGTGCTGGTCTACGGCATCGTGATGAACCGCACCGTCTTCGGCCGCCACATCTACGCGATCGGCGGCAACCGCCACGCCGCCGAGCTGTCGGGCATCAAGACGCGTCGTGTGGACTTCTTGCTGTTCGTCAACATGGGCGTGCTCGCGGCCCTGGCCGGACTGATCTTCACCGCCCGGCTGAACCTCGCCGGCCCCAAGGCCGGTGACGGCTTCGAACTCGAAGCGATCTCGGCGGCGTTCATCGGCGGTGCCGCGGTGCAGGGCGGCGTCGGCACCATCGGCGGCGCGATCATCGGTGGCCTCATCATCGGTGTGCTCAACAACGGCATGTCGATCATGGGCATCGGCACCGAGTGGCAGCAGGTCGTGAAGGGCCTCGTTCTGTTGCTCGCCGTCGCATTCGACGTCTACAACAAGCGCCGCTCCGGCAACTGACCCGACCCGACGAAACGCGGCTCCCTGCAGGGGAGCCGCGTTTCGTCGTTCCGGCGTGCCTGGTGTCAGCGCAGCGCGTCCAGCGCCGAGGTGAGGTCCCGCACGATGTCGACGGGGTCCTCCAGACCGATCGACAGGCGGATCGTCGCCGACGAGATGCCGCCGGCAGCCAGCTGCTCGGGGCTCAGGTGACTGTGGGTCATCGAGGCAGGGTGGGCGATGAGCGTGCGGGCGTCGCCGATGTTGGCCACGAGGTGGGCGACCTGCAGTCGGTCGATGAGCGCCGCGGCGCGGTCGAAGTCGTCGTCTGCGTCGGTTCCGGGGTGCAGCTCGAAGGAGAAGACGGATGCCGCGCCTCGCGGCAGGTACCGCTTCGCGGCATCGTGCCAGGGGCTCGCCGGCAGCCCCGGGTGGTGCACGCGGGCGACGGCGGGGTGGGCGTCGAGGGCTTCGGCGACGGTCTGCGCCGACGAGCTGTGCCGGGCCATCCGCAGGTCGAGGCTCTCCAGCCCCTGCAGCAGCTGGAACGCGTTGAACGCCGACAGCGACGGGCCGAGGTCCTGCGAGTACTTCGTGCGCAGCAGCGTGAGGTAGGCCTTGGCGCCGAACTGCTCGACGAGTGCGGCACCCGGCACCCGGGCCAGGGGCGTGTTCAGCTGCGGCCAGCGCGCGGCATCCGCGGTGAAATCGAACGTGCCGAGGTCGACGACGAGACCGCCGAGGGCCGCACCGTGCCCGCCGATGAACTTCGTCGCGGAGTGCACGACGATGTCGGCGCCGTGCTCCTTGGGTCGCTGCAGGTAGGGGGTGGCGACGGTGTTGTCGATGATCAGTGGCACGCCCGCGTCGTGCGCGATGTCGGCGACGGTGCGCACGTCCAGCACCTGGGCGAGGGGATTGGCGACGGTCTCGGCGAAGAACGCGCGGGTGCTCGGGCGCACCGCGTCGCGCCAGGCCTGGGGGTCGTCCTGGTCGACGAAGGTCACCTCGATGCCCCAGTCGGCGAACGTGTCCGCCAGCAGGTAGATCGTGCCGCCGTAGAGCTGATGCGCCGCGACGATGTGCTCACCCTGCCGGGCGAGGGTCAGCAGCGCCAGCGCGACGGCGGCCTGACCGGACGAGACCGACACCGCACCGACACCGCCCTCGAGAGTCGCCACGCGCTGCTCGAGCACCGCGGCGGTGGGGTTGCCGGTGCGGCTGTAGACGTTGCCCTCGCGGCGCAGTGCGAACAGGTCGCGCGCCTCGGCGAGCGAGGCGAACTGGTAGGCGTTGGTCTGGTAGATCGGCGGCACCGACGCGTGGTGCACGGCAGCCGGGTCGTATCCGGCCTGCACCTGGGCGGTCGCGAACGAGGGACACGGAGCGTCGGGCATGGCACCATCATCCCGCCCGGTGCCGGAGCAGCCGGGTTCGTGTGTCGCATTGTTGCGGCATCCGCCGGGGCACCCGCGGCGCGCGGCCGTGATGAGCGTAGGAGATGGGGCGAAGGAAGGACGGATGCCGCGGGGAATCTCCTACCCCCGTCACATCTCCTACGCTCGCGACGTGCGCGGGCGCGTCAGGGGACGAGCGTGATCTTGCCGTCGACGCCGTCGGTCACGAGGCGGTGCGCCTGCGCGGCCTCGGACAGCGGCAGCGTGGGGCCGAGCTCCACGTCGAACGCTCCCACGGCCAGCAGCGCCAGCGCCACCGGCACCGCTTCGACCCGCCACGCCTGCTGCTGGTCGGTCAGCGGCCACGGCGCACCGCCGGAGAACGCGCGGATGCCGAGGCCTGCGGCATCCGGTCCGCGCACGATCGTCGCGATGCGCGAGCGGTCGTCGAGCAGTTCCAGCGAGGCCTGCAGCGCCTCATCGGTGCCGGCGCAGTCGAGGATCGCCGTCAGCGAGTCGCCGGCGACCTCCCGGATGCGGTCGGTGAGGCCTTCGCCGTAGGTGACCTGCGTCGCGCCGAGGGCGGAGACGCGGTCCGCGCGGCGCTCGGAGGACGTGGCGATCACGTCGGCACCGGCCATCCGGGCGAACTGGATGACCGCCTGGCCGACGCTGCCCGACCCGCCGTGCACGAGCAGCGTGTCGCCCGCGCCGATGGCGAGCGACCTGACGCACTGGTACGCGGTCCCGACCGGGATGCCCAGCGCGGCGCCGGCGGCGGCGGAGACGGCTGCCGGCCGGGCGAAGACCTTGTCGACCGCCGCGACGACCTCGTCGGCGTAGCAGCCTTGGACGCCGGAGAGTACCACCGGGTCGCCGGGGCGGAACCCGTCGACGTCGTCGCCGACCGCGGTGACGATGCCCGCGGCATCCATACCCAGGCGGCGGGGCTTGTCGGTGCTCGGCGGTGCCGATGCCCGCAGCCCGGCGCGCAGCTTCGCGTCGATGGGGTTGACCCCGGCGGCCTGGATGCGCACCGCAACCTGACCGGGGCCGGGCTGCGGGTCCGGGACCTCGATCTCGTGCAGGACCTCGGGCTCACCGAACTCGGTGTAGACGATCGCGCGGGACATCGCGGCCTCTCTTCCTTAGGGGGACGTGCCTATCCTCGCAGAGCCTTCCCAATCCGCTGCGGCGACACCGACTCGGCGGTGCCCAGCCGCTGCGCGAACAGGCTCACGCGGTACTCCTCCAGCAGCCACCGCGCATGCGCGAGGTTCGCCGGAGCGTCTTCGGCCAACGGAATCGTGCCGCCGGCTTCGGCGTACAGGGCCGCCATCCGCTCGTAGTCGGTGAGGCGCTGCCGGTCGCGACCCGGGTTGTCCGACAGCTGCGTGACCCGCTCGAGCGCGCCGGCCAGATACCGCGGCAGGTGCGCGAGCCGGGCGACGCCGATGCGGGAGACGAAACCGGGGAACACCAGGCCGGACAGCTGCGCCTTGACGTCGCCGAGCGCGGCGAGCAGGGTCATCGAGTTCTGGCCGCGCACCGCCTTTTCGACGTCACGCGCCGCCGTCAGGATGCGGGCGGTCAGCGCCACGGTCTGGAACAGCTCGTCCACGACGGTGCGGGAGAACTCCTCGCGCACGCGGGCGAACTCCGCCGCGGTGCGGACGACCGCGCCGGGAAGCGTGCGATCGAGAACCGCGTCCGCGACGGCGACGCGCGCGTCTTCGATGAGGGCTTTCGCCGACGGATAGGGGGATGCCGCGAGGGCGAGCTTCTCGTGGGCGGTGAGGTGCTCGAGCACGTAGGGAGCGGGCGAGGGCACCGTCAGCAGCAACAGCCGGCGCACTCCCGCGCGGGTGAGGCGCTCCGCGCGCTCCGGGGTGGCCTGGATGCGCAGCGCGACCGTCGCGCCCTCGTCCACGAGCGCGGGGTAGCCGCGGACGACACCGCCGGCGACCCGCGTGTCGACCAGGGCGGGCAGATCGCCGATCGTCCAGTCCGTCAGTCCCGTCTGCTCGGCGATGCCGGCGCTCGGCCCGCTCGTCGTAGGCGGGGCCGGGGCAGCGCCGGGACCCGGTGCGGGCGCGCCGGCACGCGGGCCGCGCGGGGCGGCGAGCGACTTGGTGACCGCACCGCGGGCGCGGTCGGCCAGACGCTCCTGGAGTGCGCGCAGATCCCGGTCGGATGCCACGGCGCGGCCGCGCTCGTCGACGGCGCGGAACGACATCCACAGGTGACCTGGCACCCGCTCCAGGTCGAAGTCCGCCGCCGTCACCGGCTGGTTCGCGACCCGTTGCACGCGGGCGGCCAGCGCTTCGCGCAGCGGCCGCGGGGGGAGGCCGTCGTGGGATTCGGGGCCTTCGCCGGCGAGTTCGTCGGCGAAGCGGGCCGCCCAGTCAGCCGCCGGTACGACAGAGCGGCGGATCGCCTTCGGGAGGGCCCGCAGGAGTCCCGTGATGAGCTCGCCGCGCAGCCCCGGCACCTGCCAGTCGAAGCCGTCCGGCTTCAGCTGGGCCAGCAGCGCCAGCGGCACCACGACGCTCACGCCGTCGTCGGGGGCGCCCGGTTCGAACCGGTACGCCAGCGACAGCACCTGGTCGCCCTGCTGCCACCGCATCGGGAAGTCCCGCTCGTCGGCGCGCGAGGCATCGTCGACGAGGTCGGCCTCGGTCAGGTCCAGCAGGCGGGGCTTGTGCGCAGAGGCATCCCGCCACCAGGTCTCGAACGAACGCACGTCGAACACGTCCTGCGGGATGCGGGAGGCGTAAAACGCGTACACCGCCTCGTCGCCGGCGAGGATGTCGCGGCGACGCTCGCGCTCCTCGATCTTCTCCAGCCGGCGGCGCAACTCGAGGTTGCGCCGTTCGAACGCGGTCAGCCGCTTGTCGAGGTGGGCGACGTTCCATTCGCCCTCCACCAGCGCGTGGCGGATGAACATCTCCCGCGCGAGCGGCCGGTCGATGCGGGCCAGCTGCACGCGGCGGCGGGGGACGATCTCGAGCCCGAACAGCGTCACCTTCTCGGCGGCGACGGCCGCCCCGGCATCCTTGGACCAATGCGGGTCGCTGAGGGTGCGGTGCGCGAGGTCGCCGGCGAGCTCTTCGGCCCACTCCGGGTCGACCTTGGCGACGGTGCGGGCGTACAGCCGCGACGTCTCGACGAGTTCGGCGGCCATGACGGCGTCGGGGGAGGCCTTGCGCAGCCCCGACCCGGGGAAGATCGCGAAGCGGGCGCCGCGGGAGCCGCGGTACTCCGCGCGCGGGCGGCCCTTGGGCGCCTTCACGCCCTTCGCCACCGCCGCGGCGGGCTGGCTACGGGTGTCGAGGATGCCCAGATGCGACAGCAGCCCGGCGAGGATCGCGCGGTGCACCCGGTCGGGGTCGGCGGCGGCGCCCTCGACCGGCTTGGGCGCGTTCGTGAGCGAGCGCAGCTGCCGGTGCACGTCGAACCACTCCCGCACCCGCACGTAGTTGAGGTACTCGGAGCGGCACAGCCGCCGGAACGCGCTGGAGCCGAGCTCGGCCTGCTGCTCGCGCAGATGGTTCCACAGATTCAGGAGGGTGAGGAAGTCGCTGGTGGGGTCGGTGAACCGGGCGTGCAGACGGTCGGCCTCCTCGCGGCGCTCCTCCGGCCGCTCCCGCACGTCCTGGATCGACAGCCCCGCCACGATCGCCAGCACGTCGGGGGCGACCTCCAGCCGCCGCGCCTCGATGAGCATGCGCGCGAAGCGGGGGTCGATCGGCAGCCGGGCGATCTCGCGGCCGATGTCGGTGAGCTTCCAGCCCTTGCCGGCGTCGGCGGCCTTGCGTGCGGCTGGGCCGGAGCCGCCGGCAGTACGTACCGCACCGAGTTCCACGAGCAGGTCGAACGCGGCCTTCACGCCGCGGGAATCCGGCGGAGTGAGGAACGGGAACTCGGTGATGTTGCCGAAGCCCAGCGCCAGCATCTGCAGGATGACCGATGCGAGCGAGGTGCGCAGGATCTCGGGTTCGGTGAACTCCGGGCGCGCGGTGAAGTCCTCCTCGGAGTACAGCCGGATCGCGATGCCGTCCGAGGTGCGGCCGGCGCGGCCGGCGCGCTGCTGCGCCGAGGCCTGCGAGACCGCCTCGATCGGCAGCCGCTGGATCTTCGAGCGGGCGCTGTAGCGCGAGATGCGGGCGGTGCCGGTGTCGATGACGTAGCGGATGCCGGGGACGGTGAGGCTCGTCTCGGCGACGTTGGTCGCGAGGATCACGCGGCGCCGGACGCCCGCCACGGTGGACCGCTCGAACACCCGGTGCTGCTCGGCCGACGACAACCGCCCGTACAGCGGGAGCACCTCGGTGGGCGCGGCATCCTTCGCATACATGCCGCGGACGGCATCCATCGCGTCGCGGATCTCCGCCTCGCCGGGGAGGAACACCAGCACGTCGCCGGCGGGTTCCCGGTCCAGTTCCCGTAGCGCGCCGAGCAGCGCGTCGACGTCATCGGCGCCCTCCGCCGGCGCCGCGGCCGGGTCGGCATCCGCCACTCGTGCCCGGTACCGGATATCCACCGGGTAGGTGCGCCCGGAGACCTCGATGATCGGCGCGGGGGTGCCGTCGGCGGCCGCGAAGTGCTTCGCGAAGCTCTCCGGGTCGATCGTGGCCGAGGTGACGATGACCTTCAGATCGGGGCGGCGCGGCAGGATGCGCCGGAGGTACCCGATCAGGAAGTCGACATTCAGTGACCGCTCGTGGGCCTCGTCGATGATGATCGTGTCGTAGCGGCTCAGTAGCTTGTCGCGGTGGATCTCGTTGAGCAGGATGCCGTCGGTGACCAGGGCCACGCGGGTGTCGGCGGAGACGGCGTCGGTGAAGCGCACCTTGTAGCCGACCGTCGTGCCCAGCGGCACCTGCATCTCCTCGGCGACGCGCTCGGCGATGGTGCGGGCGGCGATGCGGCGGGGCTGGGTGTGCGCGATGCGGGTGCGGCCGAGCTCGAGACAGATCTTCGGCAGCTGGGTCGTCTTGCCCGAACCGGTCGCCCCGGCGACGATCACGACCTGGTTGCCGGCGATCGCGCGCGCGATCTCGTCCCGCGCGGCGCTGACGGGCAGCTCGGGCGGGTAGGCGATGACAGGTTCTGGTGCGGACACAGCCCTCCATCGTATGCCCGCCGGAGTCTCTCCCCAGAACAGGAGGACTCACCGCTGCAGGACGTTTCAGCGAGGATCGTCCTGTGTCGGTGATTCCTCCTGTTGCGGGAAGGCGCGGCGGGAGGTGGATGCCGCGTCAGGCGTCCTGGAAGGCGGACGCGGAGACGATGGCGTCGAAGTACGACAGCAGCGTGTTCGGGATCTCGCCGAGGGGGCTGGAGAGCACCACCGTGAGCAGCCGCTTGGAGCCGGGGATGGGGTACCAGTACTGGGCGACGAGGCGGCGCTGCGTGTACTGCTCGCCGTCCTCGATCTGCACAGTCTCCTGCACCGTGTGCACGCGGACGACCTCGGAATCCCGGCACTGCCGCCGCACCAGGGTCTCGGCGGCTGCGGCGTCGATGAGCGGGAAGCTGCGCTCGAGCGTCGCGAGAACGGCGTCGGGGGCGGTGCCCACCGTCGGGCTCATCCGCATCCGCTCGTCCTCGAACACGGTGAGCGTTGCCGACATCGGCTCGCCGGGGCCGAGTTCGGTCTGGATCATGAGCAGCTGGGCCTCGGCATCCGCCGCGGCCGTCGCCGCGGCGGTCAGTTCGTCGCGCAGCCGCGCCCGCGCGCTCGCGCGGTCGTCGGCGCGTCCCAGCACACCGCGCGCGATCTGCTTGGTCGAGTCGGCGATGGCCTCGGGGGAGGACAGTTCGATGCGCCACCAGGTCCCGATCATCCGGAACACCAGTCGCGGATCGGTGGCGACAGCGGTCACCGGCTGCCGCCGATCGCGGCCGCGTCGGGACCGACGAGCTCCAGGGCGGAATCGGTCAAGCGGTGGTCCACACCGTCGGGCAGCCCCGTGGCCGCCGCCGACAGGTCCAGGCTCCGCGACTGGTCATCGGCCGCCCAGGCCAGAAGGGTCAGGTAGTCGACATCGGAGGTGGCGTTCTGAAGCGCCGCGACGGCGATGTTCACGACCGTGTCGGTGCTGACCGGCTCGTCGCCGGAGAGCACGACGGCGACGGTCATCACGCGCGCAAGACCCGATTGGTCCACCTGGACGGTCGGGACGTCGGTGATGCGCGGGTCGGATGCGGCTACGGCGCTGCGGACGGTGACGGGGCTCATCGTGGTCTCTTCCTGATCGGTCGTCGAGTCGCTGTGGGGGCCGGATCCGGGTGCGACGGCGCAGCCGCCGAGCGCGCCAGTCAGGGCGAGCGCGAGGGCGACCGTCGCGCCGCGCGCCGCCTGCCGGGTGCGGTGTCGGATCACTCGGACCACCCGTAGTAGTTCTGCTCGAAGCCGTACGTGTTCTCGTCTCCGGCGAAGAACCTGTCGAGCTCGTCGACGGTGCCGTCGGGCACCTGGTCGACCTGGTCGAGCAGGGTCTGGTGGTACGCCTCGGCGTTGTGGATGCCGTGAACCCCCAGGTGCGCATCGGGCGAGTCGGTCTCGATGGTGGTCCAGTTCGGCTCGTTCTGCGAGTAGCCGTCGGTGCCGACGGTGATGATCGAGTCGAGAATCGTCACGGGGTCGCCGTTGTGCTGCACGGAGACGACCGACACGGATGAGGGGATCGGCATGTGGTCGATGGGGGCGCCGGCTGCGACGACCGCGGTCCAGTTGTAGTCGTTGTTGTACGCGGCGAGGGAGCCGGCCATGATGCCGCCCTGGCTGAAGCCGATGAGCATGACCGGGTCGTCGGCGCCGACGCCGGCCTGCTGCATGGCCTCCAGCACGGCGCGTTCGTATTGCGAGCGCAGCGCGGGGGTGAGCATGAGGGCGAGGTTGCTGTCGAGGTCGTGCACGCCGCCCTGATCGCCATTGAGGCGGGAGAGCCATTCCTGCGTGCTGGGCAGGGCAACCCGCCAGCGGACGGTGCCATCGGCATCAACGACCTTCGTGACGCCGATGACGGTCTCGTCCACGCTGACCAGGTCGCCGTTATCGTCGAAGGTCTTGCCCAGGGTGTCCACGCGACCGGCGTCGGACACCGCGCCGGCCAGACCGCTGGGGTAGCCGTATGTCGACCCGCGTTCGCTCTCGGTCAGTTCGTGCTTGCCGACGGCCGGCGTCGGTTTGAGGATGTCCGACAGCACGCTGCCCAGCAGGAAGCCTGCCAGCAGCACGGTGACGGCCATCGCGATCATGGGACCGATGACCGGGATCAGCGCCAGCAGCGAATACACCAGCAGCAGGATGATCGCCACGCCCAGCAGGGCGATGACGGTGGCCATGAGCCGCTGTAGTTCCTTGTAGACGTCGGCGAGGAAATCGCCGACCCACTTCCCGATGTCGCCGAGGAAGTCGCCGATGTCGTCGAAGAACTCCCCGACCTTGTCCCAGAAGCCCTCGTTGGTGGCATCGATGGCGGTGTTGATCTTGTCGATCGCGGTCTGGGCGGCCTGCTCCATGGCGGCGCGCGCCGCTTCGATCTCGGCGCGGGCGTCCTCGGCGGCGGCATCCATCCGGCCTGCGCGCGCGCGCACCGAAGCCACCTCGCGCTCCGCCGCGCTGATATTGCCCGCCGGCGCGTCGGCCTCTTCGTACTGGGTCAACCGCCGCTCGGCCAGCAGCAGATCGAATTCGGCGCCGGCGGCACTGCTGGCGTACTTGGCTGCGTCGATCTCGGCGTCATCGGCGCGGTCGTGAGCGGTCTTGAGCGATACGGCGTACTCGCTCAGCGCGCTGGCGGTGCCGTAGTAGCGCTCGTGCACCCGGTCGAGGTCGCGCGCGACCTGTGAGCTGCGTTCGCGGATGCCCTCGAGGGAGCGTGCCGTGCTCTCGTAGGCGAGTCCCCGCAGCTCGTCGGCGGCGGCCGAAATGCGTGAGGCGGATCTGACGTACGCGTCGGCGTAGTCGGCCAGTGCGGCGGGGTTTCCGGGGAGGACGCTCACTTCTTTCCCTCCGTCGCTGCGGCCAGGTCGGTGTCGAGGTCGGTGAAGGTGTCGACCACCGCGCCGAGGTAGTCGGCGACGAGGCGCAGGTTGTCCTGCAGTTCGCCGCGGGCGATGTCCCACTTCTCGCCGAAATCGCGCACCTTGCCGGCGAGGCCGTCGTGGCCGGTCGCGGCGGCGGCGTCTTCGGCGATGCGCTCGGCGCTGCCGAAGTCGCTCGCCACACGGTAGGCGGTGCTTGCGCTGCGGCGCAGCTCGTCGAAATCGAGCTTGAGATCGGGCATCAATGTCATCCTTCGTCGGATACGACGAAGCGGGGCCGGCCGTAGTGGACCGGCCCCGCTTCGAGGGTCGAGATCAGCCGATCGAGCTGGCCAGCTGCTCGTCCGTGGACTGCAGCGCGGAGGCGGCCTTCTCGAGGAACTGCGCCATGCCGTCGATGCCCTGCACGGTGCGCTGCGCACCCGAGGTGAACTGCTCGTACGACGAATCGAACGCACCCGATGCGCGAGTCGTGGTGAAGCCGTCCTGCACGAGCTGGCTGACCAGTGCGCGCAGTTCCTGCAGCTTGCCCTCGAGGTCGGACTGGCCCGAACGCAGACGGTTCGCGGCGCTCTGCATCTGATCGTAGGTGACGTTGAGGTTCGCCATTGTGTCACTCCCTGTGTCGTGAAGCGGCAGTTCCTGCCGACGTGTTCAACCTATGGGACTCCGGGACCGGGCACCAATGGGGACTACTCCCCATTTGGTCAGGACCCCTCCTCGCCGAGGAACGGGAACTGCACGCGCACGGTCTTTCCGCCCACCGCGAGCATCGCCCGACCCGGGGGGAACTCGCGCTTGAGCAGGCGCGGGAAGGCGGTCTTCAGCACCACCTCGCCATCGTGGGTGTCCGGTTGGAGCACCACGCCGCGGCGGGAGGACTTGATGTCACCGAGCAGCCCGAAGCCGGTGGTCCAGTCGCTCGTCTCGCCCTCGGCCACCAGCAACCCGTCGCCGCGTTTGACCCGCTTGGCGAAGTCCGACAGCGGCATCTCGGCGATCGAGGTGGAATACTCCGACGCTCCCTCGAGGAACACCGCCACCCCCTCGAGTCCCCGCTCGTCCTGCAGGATGGCGTCGATCAGCCGGCTGGCCGAGCCGCCGTCGGTGGCGGTGTCTACCCAGGCCACCGCGTCGCGCAGCGGCGACCGCGAACTGCCGATGTAGTACCGGCGCACGGCGGGGTTCGCCCGAAGCAGCGACTCGGCCATGGCGTGCAGCGCGTTGGTGCGCCCGCTCTGCGGAGAACCGGCCACCACGAACAATCCCGTCGGCTCGAACGCGAGCGGGGCCAGCGTGTCGCCCGACAGCCCCAGCACGGGTCGCCCGTCCAGGTGGGCGGGCAGCTCGGTGATGGGGTACAGCTCGGGCAGCGCACGCACCGGCGGGGCGTCGGTGCGCCCCTGCCGGCGCATGGCATCGGCGAACTCGCCGATCGCCTGCGCCTGGGCGCGCGGGTCGGATGTGCCGGCGATGACGGCGATCTGCGTCTCCAGCCCGTCGACGATCGCACGCCCCGCGGGGGACTCCGGGGAGAGCACGTCGCGAGGCGCGCCGACCATCGCATACGCGTCGGAGTCCGACAGGCGCAGCACGACCCGCTTCTGGATCGTGGACTGCAGCGCGGTGGGCACCGCCTGACCGCGGTCGGCGGTGAGGGCGACGTGGATGCCGACGGATCGGCCGTCGGTCATGATCTGCTGGAACACCGCGTAGGCGTCGGCGCGGCCGGTGACCGCCTCGAACTCGGCGCGGAACGTGGGGAACCCGTCGATGAGCAGCAGGATGCGCGCCTCGTCGGGACGGCCGGCGAGGGTGCGGTACTGCGAGATCGTGCCGGCGTTGACGGCGGCATACGCTTCGCCTCGTCGGTCCAGCTCGCTTTTGAGCATGCGGAACAGCCGGGTGACGCGCTCGCCGGCGTCGGCGGGGATGACCGCGCCCACGTGCGGCATCGCCTCCAGCATCCGAAGGCCGCCCGATCCGAAGTCCAGGCCGTACACCTCGACGGGGCCGCCGCGCGGGGTGATGCCGGCGGCGACGGCGAGCGTGCGCAGCGTGGAGCTCTTGCCGGCGCCGCCGGTGCCGAAGATCGCCAGGTGGCCTTCGTTGTCGGGTTCGAAGTAGACGGTGTCCTGCGCCTGACGCTGCGGCACATCCTGCACACCGAGCAGCAGCTTCTCGTCGGTGCGCTGTCGCAGCAGCGTGAGGTCGTAGACGGTGGCCAGTTCGTCCAGCCAGGGCCGGCGGGGCGGGGCGATCGAGGCGGATTCGGATGCCTTGACCATCGTGGCCACCAACCGCTGCTGGTCGGTGGGGCCGAGGTCGCGTTCGGCCGAACCGGTGCCGGTCTTGGGCACCTCCCAGCGGCGGGGCGGGCCGAACGCGAACGACTCCAGTTCCACCTCGGGTGCTTCGTCCTCGACGAAGCTCCAGCCGCCGGTGTAGGCGGACTGGAACACGGTGAGCCGGCCCGGCCCGGTCTTTGCGGCACCGCGGCCGGGGATGCCGGGGTCGAAGCCGGCGGCATCCTTCGTGCCGATGACGTCGTCGGAGTCGACCTCGTCCGCCATGCGCAGCGCGACGCGCATGTTGGTGTTCGCGCGCAGGTTGTCCTTGATCACGCCGGCGGGGCGCTGCGTGGCCATGATCAGGTGGATGCCCAGTGATCGGCCGCGCTGGGCGACGTCCACGACCCCGTCGACGAAGTCGGGCACCTCGTTGACGAGGGCGGCGAACTCATCGATGACGATGACCAGTGCCGGGGGTGTGTCGGGGTCGCCCCGCTTTTCCAGCTCCAGGATGTCCTTGGCCTTCTTGCGGATGAACAGGGTCTCGCGGTGGTGCAATTCCGCGCGGAGGCTCACCAGTGCCCGGCGCACCAGGTGGGGGCTGAGGTCGGTGACGAGCCCCACGCAGTGCGGCAGCACGGTGCAGTCGGCGAACGCCGCCCCGCCCTTGTAGTCGACGAACAGGAACGTCACGCGCTCGGGGCTGTACTCCGCCGCCATGCCCAGCACCCACGCCTGCAGGAACTCGCTCTTGCCCGAGCCCGTCGTTCCGCCCACGAGGGCGTGCGGGCCCTGCGCGCGCAGATCCAGGTGCATCGCGCCGGAGCCGGCCTGCCCGACGATGGCGCGCAGCTTCGGTGCGGAGGGGGCGCGGCCGGCGGCGGAGAGGATCGAGCCGTTCTGCTCCCAGCGGTCGACGACGGCGCTGGGCGCGGTGGCCATCTCCTTCCCGATGAGCTGCAGCATCGGCACCGACCGGGGCACGTCGCTGGTGTCGGCACCGATCTCGCCGGCATCCACGTACGACGACAGCCGGCGGCAGAACTGGGTGAACTGGGGGAGGGTGAGGCCCTCGACCTCGACCGGAGTGAGGGTGCGGCCCAGACGCACGTAGCCGACGGCGGCGGTGCCGTCGGCGGCGAGCTCGACGAACGTGCGGCACGCGGCCGGCAGCGACGCGGTGTCCGGTGCCATCCAGATCGGGTACACGCCGCGCCCGGCGGCGCGCTCGAGCACCTGGATGAGGCGGGCGCGGTCGACGGGCGCGTCGTCGGAGATCAGCACGACGATCGCCGGGAGCGGCTCGTCGGAGCCGGTGTTCGCACCGGTGTCGGCACCCACCTTCGCGCCGGCGGTCAGCGCGGCGCGCTTGTCGCCGATCGCGCCGAGCTGCACAGGTGCATCCTCGCCGCGCGGGGAACGCGCGCTGAGGATCTCCTCCAGGCGCGAAAGCACGCTGGCCGCCGCCGACGCGGTGTCGGCGAACGGTGCGCCGCCGAAGACGGCATCGGACTGCATGGCGTGCGGCAGCCACTTGGCGTCGGTGAACTCCGCTGCCCACCCTGGGCCGAACAGGCCGCCGATGACGAGGTCGGTGGGGGCGTGCAGGCCGGCCAGCTGCGCGGCCACCGCGCGGCCGTATGCGGCGACGGCGGCGGGGTCGCCGGCGACGCCGAGCGCACCGGCATCCGACAGCTTCTCCACCACCGGAGTGCGCGGAACGGTCTCGTAGGTGGCGATGAGCTCTTCGAGCTGCTCTACCTGCTCGGGGATGGCCCGGTCGGTGTTGCCGGTCTCCTTGACGGTGTTGCGGGTGGGGACATCGCCGACCCCCAGCCGCACCTGCAGGAACGACCAGTGTTCGGGACGGCGGGTCCACACCAGCGCGTCGCGCTTCTGCACGGCGTCGTAGATCTCGTGCAGCGGCACCGCCTCGCGCGCCCGGATGCGCATCTCGTCCTCGCGCTCGCGCGCCAGCCGGGCCGAGAGCCGCTCCATCTGCGCGACGAACCTGTTGTGATCCAGGCGCTTCTTGCGGCGCTGCTGCGACTTGGCCGTCGCCCACGTGCTGATCATCATCAGCGGCGAGATCGCCACGAAGATGAGGGTCATCGGGTTCTTCAGCACGATGAACATCGCGATGCCGGCCACGGCCGGCAGCAGCGCGGCCGCCCACGGGAACGGCTGCGGGTCGGCGGGCGTGGGCGGGTCGGCGCCCTCCATCTCCCGGCCGACGTACCGCGGCTCGACGCTGGGGGAGCGGGTGAGGCGCACTTCGCCGATGGGGGAGGAGTGCGCCACCTCCGACGGCAGGTAGCCGGCGCGGATGACGGTGCTGCCCAGCAGCGCATCCTGGCCGTGCTGCAGTTCGAGGCGGCCGACGGGGGCGCCTTGGACGATGATGCCGTTGGCGGAGTTGAGGTCGATCAGCTCGATGCGGTCGCGGCCGACGTGCAGTCGTGCGTGGCGTTTGGAGACCATCGCGTCATCGAGCACGACGCCGCAGTCATCGCCGCGGCCGATGACGGTCGACCCGCGGGGCACGGTGTAGCGCCGGCCGGCGGCGCGTCCGCTCACGATCTCGATGTAGGCCACCCCGGGGCGGGGTGCGTCGTCCAGGCCCACCACCGCGATCTGCACGCCGGAGGCCAGCGCCAGGTCGGCGAGGGTGTCGTCGGGGTCGAGCACCTCCGGGGTGCCGCCCACGGCGGGCGCGTGGGCTTCGAGGGTGACCGTCCCCGGCGCGTAGGCGGCGCCGTGGTAGGTGCCCAGCGGATCACGGGCCGCGATCGAGTCGGCCACTTCCGCCACCCGCACTCCCGGTTCCGCGGCCAGCGCGATGTCCTCGGTGGAGCCGTCGGGACGGCGGAGCGTGACACGGACCTTCATCGGTTGCCTTTCGCGCTCGCGGCGGATGCCACCTCGAGCAGATCGAGATCCTGCGCGGTGATCAGCCGGGAGAGCATCGCGTGCTCGACCAGGCGGGCGCGCCGGTTGGTCGCAAGCTTGCCGACACCCCCGCGCAGACCCTGCACGCCCTCGCGGTCCAGCTTGTCGCAGACGTTGTCGAGCTTGCGGTTGAACGTGGTCAACGGCCAGCCCAGGCGCGCCGCCGCCGCCGCGGAGGACGGCAGCTGGCTCGCACCGACCATGCCGCCGCGCAGCAGCGGCTCGCACAGCGCGATCAGCAGCAGCCGCTGGCTGGGGGTCAGGCTCACCGCGCCGATCGTGGTGGTGCCGTCGGATTCGTGCTGCGCCGCGCGGGGGTCGCGCCCGACGAAGCTGGCGGAGTCATTGCGCACGCCGAGCTCGTAGGTGAAGGCGCCGGCGGAGAACATGACCGTCAGCTCGGCGAACACCAGCGGAACACGGGCGCCGGGGCCCACCACCGCCTGGTAGGCACCGTCGGGGGTCGCCAGGCTCACTGAGATGGTCTGCCCGATGTTCGACAGCCACCACAGGTCGCCCTCGGCGTCGAAGGCCAGCAGCCGCCGGTGCAGGTACTGGTTGGTGTCCACCGTCAGGTCGGCGTCCCGGCCGACCGAGAACGTCGTCCCCGGGACCGGGTGATACCACTCCCCGCAGAACTCGATTCCGAGCGTGCCGCCGCCGGCGCCGTGCTGTGTCATCGTCTGTCCATCTCTCGTCGTCACATGCCAGCCAGCAGCGCGATGGCCGCCACACTCGCGGCGATCACCAGCACCGTCGCGCCGATCGCCACCCCCATCGCGACGCCCCGCCGCCGGCGCCTGGCCGGCGGCGCCACCGCGGCCGTTCCCGGGGCCTCGGGGGTCGCCGGCGCCGTGGGCGCCGCACGCACCACGGGCGTCGCCGGGACGCTGCGGATGCCGTAGGTCTCCCGCGGCAGCGCCTCCGCGCCGGGGTCGTGGGCGCGGCGGGAGGATGCCGGTGGTTCGGTGAGCGGCGGCGCGGCCGGATCGGTGTCCTGCTGCGGGTCGCCGGCGAGGAGGCGGGTGGGCTCGTCGGCGTAACCGACCTCGGACGGGTCGGGCCTGGAGTCGCGTCGGCGGGGGCCGGTCAGCCGCGTCGGCTCGTCGGCAACCGGCGGCGCCGGCGGGTCGGGGACGGCGCGTGCGGACAGCACGGTCTTCTCCTCCGGCTCGACTCGGCGGCGGGCGGCGAACTGCGTAGGTTCGGCCGGGTCGGCGTCGTGAGGGTTCGTGCCCGCGTCGGCTGCGGCGACGGCGGTGGGCGGCACGACCGCCGGGATGTCCAGGTGTGTCATCGGCAGGTGCAGGTCCTGCTCGATCCGCTGCAGACTGCGGGCGAACTCCGATGCCGTCTGCGAGCGACGATCGGGGTCCTTCGCCAGCGAGGCGAGGATCAGCCGCTCCAGCGCAGCGGGCACGTCGTCGCGCCCGATGGGCGGCGCCGGCGTCGTCAGCACTCGCGTGACCAGCTCTGACAGGTCGGCTGGAGCGCGCGCGGCGTCGAACGGGCTGCGACCGGCGAGCACCGTGTAGGCGGTCGCGGCCAGGGCATACACGTCGGATCGGGCGTCGAACCCGCGGCCGGTGACCAGCTCGGGCGCGGCCCACGGCACCGAGACGCCGCCGGCGTCGGCACTCGCGCCCGCGATGGACGACAGCCCGAAGTCGGTGAGTGCGGGCCAGCCGTAGTCGGTGGTCAGCACGTTGGCGGGCTTGATGTCGCGATGCAGGATGCCGGCGCGGTGCGCCGTCTCGACGGCACCGCACAGCCGGATGAGCGTCTGCAGCACTTCGGGGACGCTGACCACTCGCGCCGGGTAGGTCTCTGCCAGCGTCGGCCGGGAGCAGTACTCCATGACCAGGTAGGGGCGGCCGTTGTCGGCGACGGCGGCGTGGTGGATCGTCACGATCGACGGGTGCGTCGACAGCGCCGCCATCAGGTTGGCTTCGGTTTCGAAGCGGGTACGTGCGGCGGGGTCATCCACCGGCTCGTGCATGATCTTCACGGCCACGAGGCGCCGCGGCAGGTGCTGGTCGTAGAGGAACACGTCGGCGAAGCCGCCGGATCCGAGCGGGCGGGCAAGGGTGAATCCGGGGATGTCGACGGGGCCGTACTTCGCGGTCACGGGATCCCCGCGAACGTGATGCGGCTGCCGGTGCCCAGCTCCGCCACCGCCCCGTCGGTGACCAGCACCGGCTCGCCGGGGCGGACGCGGCGGGGTCCGGTTCCGACGGCGGTGAACACGGTGCCGTTGGTGGATCCGAGGTCCTCCAGCAGCACCTGCCAGCCCTCGACGTGGATGCGCACGTGCGTGCGCGACACGTCGCGGTCGTCGATCGAGACGAGGGTGGGGATGGCGTCGCCGGCGGTGCGGTCGGCGCGCGGGCTGCGGCCGATGAGCACCGTGCCCTGCAGCGGGATCGACCGGCCGTCCGGCAGCAGCACGGCGCCGAGGTCGGGCAGGGGCACCCGGGCGACCGCCGCGCCGGTCAGCGACGCACCGCACCGCGTGCACGTGTCGCGCTCGAGCGGGTTGGGGTGACCGGCGACGCACACGATGCCGCTGATCGCGGCGGCGGGCTCCTCCCGCAGCTGCGGATCGTCGGCGTCCTCGTCGGGCGGGCGCACCGCGGCGGCTTCCACACCGAAGTGGATGGTCGCCCCGAACAGTTCGTCGTAGCGACCGGCGGCTGGTGCCGCCGGCACCGCGGAACCCGGCTGCCGCGCGAGTTCGGGTGCCTGCTCGAAGAGGGCGTCGGAGAACTCCAGCGTGAGGCCGGGGTCGGCGGGAGCCGCGGTGGCCACGGTGCAGGACAACTGCGACACCGCGAGGGGGCCGAGGTGGGCGGGAACGGCCGGACCGGGCGTGGGCGAGCCGGCGTGCGCGGTGAAGGAGGCGACCTCGGTGAGGCAGAACTCATGCCACGTCCGCAGATGGGTACCGGCCAGCTCCGTGGCGCGCCCGTCGCGATGGGTCACCGTCAGCCGCACGTCGCCGCGCACCAGGCCCGAGAGGGTGTCGCCGGTCACCTCCCCGGCGAACAGGTCGGGGACGGCGGAAACGCCGCCGCGCAGCATGACATCCAGAGCCGCTTCCCAGCCGTCGCCGGGGGCGGCCTCGGTCAGCACCGTCCGCGCGGTCGCGGCGGCCCGCGGGCCGGCGAACAGCAGCGCGAGGCTGCCGGTGAGGATGGCAGGCAGCTCCCCGGGGCGATACGACCAGTCAGCCACGGCGTGCTCTGGTGCGCAGCGACCGCAGGGTCGAGACCTCGATCGTGGCCGAGGCGTCGTCACCGCTCGGCAGCCCGCCGGTGGTGTCGTCCTCCAGCGGGCTGATGCCGCCGGCGACCACATCGATCACGATGGCGGAGATGTTGTCCCGTCCGCCGTTTCCCAGCGCCTGCGCGATGAGGGCCGCGGCGGTCGGGGCGGGGGCACCGCCGAGGGTGAGCCCGGCACGGATCGCCTCGTCGGTGAGCTCTCCGGTGAGGCCGTCGGAGCACACCAGCAGGCGCTCACCGGTGACGATCGGCAGCAGCCAGTAGTCCGCGCGGCTGCGCTCCTCGCCGACGGCCCGGGTGATGACGTTGCGGCCGCGGTAGGTCGACATCTCGTGGCGGGCAAGACGACCCTCATCGACGAGCTCCTGAGCCACGGAGTGGTCCACCGTCAGCTGCTCGAGGTGGTCGGTGAGCAGCCGGTACACCCGTGAATCGCCGACGTTGACCACGAGCCACCGCTGCACTCCGCCCTGACGGACGGCGACCACGCCGGTGAGGGTCGACCCGGCGCCGCGCGCGGTAGCCGCCGCGATCGACGTGACCGCGGTGTGCGCGCGCTCCACGGCGTGGGCGACGTCCTCCGGGGCGAGGTCGTCACGTCCGACGAGCAGGCGGAACACGTCGATGATCGCGGCGCTGGCGAGGTCACCGGCGTCATGGCCGCCCATCCCGTCGGCGACGATGTAGACCGGATGCTCGGCCAGCAGGGCGTCCTCGTTGACGGCGCGCCGGAGCCCGGTGTCGGTGCGCGTGCCGCACGTCACCAGCAGCGTGCCGGGGGAGGGCGTTGACGTCGCCGTCATCAGGTGTCTGCGTGCAGTTCGAGCCGGGCATCGCCCAGGAAGAACACGTCCGACACCCCGGCGGATCCGGCGACTTCGCTCTCGTCGCCGAGGAAGACGCCGTTGGTCGAGGCGAGGTCGGTGACCACCCAGCCGGCGTCTCGCCGCTGCAGGAGGGCGTGGGTCTTCGACACGGTGCGGGTGGCGTCGTCGACGGCGACCACCTGTGCACCGGCATGCTCGCCCGGGGCGACCGGGTTGCGTCCCAGCACGACGGTGTCCGCGGTGAGCGCCACACGCGCGCCGCCGGGGAGGGCGAGGGACCAGCCGCCGATACGACGGGCGGCCAGCACGGTGCGTTCATCGAGGTCGTCGGCGGCGACCTGGTCGACTGCGGCCACCGGCGTCGGGGGGGCGGCGGGGACCGGGACCGGGGGTGCGGCCGCGGAGACCGGGGTCGCAGCGACGGCGGCAACGGGAGCTGCCGCAACGACGGGCGGGACGGGTGGCGCCGCGGGCGCGGCCGGGCGGGAGGAGGATGCCGGCGCGGGCGGCGGGGGCGGGGCCCACGGGTTGCCGCCGATCGCGGGCGGCGACGGGACGGCTGGAGCGGGAACCGCCGGCGCGGCGCCCGGCGGGACCGCCCCGCGCAGCGGACCGGGCGCGGGCAGGGGCGCGGCCGGCAGCGGCGGGGCACCGTGCGGCGGGGCACCGTGCGGCGGGGCACCGAGCGGCGCGGCGGGCGCACCCAGGGTGAACGGACTGGCTGCGGGCGGAGCGGGCGGGGCGGTGAGGGTGGGCTGGGCGACCTTCGGCGGAAGTCCGATCCAGCGCGCCGACCCCCAGCCGACGAGGCTGGCCCACACCGGGAACAGCAGCACGCCGAGCACGATGTGACCGGCGCCCAGTCCGAACCCGCGGTTCACGCCGATGAGCATGCGGATCTGCAGGATGAGCGCCAGCACGCCGTAGACGAGCCAGATGAGCGCCGGCACCACGATCGCCGCGACGAGCGAACCCGTCGCCGCACCGGCGTCGTCGGCGCCGGCCGCGCCCACTGCGGCCCCGGCGAACACCGCCGCCACGACGATGCTCGCCACGGCGGCCACGACACCCGCACCGGCGAGCACCGCTGCCCACCAGCCGCGCATCCCCGCGAGGGTGAACAGCGTCCAGACGTTGACAACCGGCACCCACGCCTTCCAGGTGGCCTGGCCGACCTTGCGGAACACCGCCGTCAGCGCGAGCGCCACCCACACGTAGATCCCGATGGCCAGCACGAGCTGGAGGATCGTGAGGATCACCGGCGTCTGCCCGCCCATGCCGCCGCCGTAATATGCGAGCGCCGCTGCCGCGGCATCCGTCGCCGTCCCGACCAGGCCCGTCATCTCTGCTCCTCGTTATCGTGTGAAATCCGGTATCCGCCATCGACTGCGCGCATCGCCTTGCACACCTTAGCGGCGTTCACGACCCCGCCTTGACGAGGCCCACTGGCGCCCGCGCGTGCGGGTGGAACGCAGGAAGGAGCGCAGCGACAGGCGTGCCCGCAGCCGCGCCCACCAGCCGCCTTCGGCGGCGAAGCGTGCTCGCTCCTCGTCGACGATCTGCCAGAAGCGCTCGCTGTCGTCGGCGCTGGGGGCGGTGGGGGCGAACACGGATCGATCGGCCCACTCGGCCAGCATCGTGCCGCGGTCTCCGCCCGCCTCGCCGGCGTATCCGGCGGCCAGTTCGGTGCGGGTCTGGGTGCGCGGCGTGGGGTAGCCGTGGTCCACTGCGGTGTCGACGTATTCGTCCCAGCCGCCGGTAAAACGTTCGACCACATCGTCTGCGTCGCGGCGTGCGCGCCGTCGGAGCGTCTTGAGCAGCACGACCAGCAGGAACGGCCCGACCAGCACCAGGAGGGTCAGCAGCGTGATGCCGGCGATGCGCAGCGCCGCCCACAGCGCGGACAGATCGGCCTCGGTGGTGGTGTCGTCGTCGTCGCGGTCACCGCTGTCGGCGGGGTTCGCCTCGGCAGGCAGCACGGGTTCGGCCACTTCCTGGCGCACGTCGGTGGGGTTCTGCGGGTCGCGGCGCTGCTCCAGCTCGGGACTCATGCTCACCTCGTGCTGGGGTGTCACATCCACACTCACCCACGCCCCGGAGGCATCCTGCACTTCGATCCACGCCGACATGTTCTCGCCGCGGCACTCACCGCTCACACACGCGGGCAGCGCCGCCGGGTCGCCGCCGTCGACCAGCCGCGCGCCCAGCACGATGCGGGAGGCGAATCCCAGCTGGTCGGCGATCATCGAGGCGGCCACAGCGAACTGCTCGTCGTCGCCGACGGCGGCGACCAGGGCAGCGTCGTCGGTGCCGCCGACGTCTTCCTGCCGGTCCAGCAGGGCGGTGAAGAGGCGATCGATGCGGTCGGTGGAGTGCCCCGCGCGGCTCGGCTCGAACGTGTAAGCGCCCAGCTGCGTGGTCCACAGCGCGGGATCCTCGGCGTCGATGAGCAGCGCGTGGCTGAGGAACCCGCGCGCCCGCAGCCGATCGATCAGCACCTGCAGGCCCTCACCGCCGGTCGGGGCCTCCTGCGCGCCGATCCAGTCGGTGAGACTCTCCGGCACCAGCGCTGCATCCAGCTGCGGGGTGTCTCGGCCGGGCGTCAGCTGTGTCAAGCTGCGCGGCTCGTCCTCGATGGCGCCCTGCTGGCGATACGTCGCCCCCGGCCGCAGCCCGGGTTCGGGCAGGGCGATACCCATCCGGGTCTCGGCGTTGTAGAAGAAGCCGTCGGAGCGGTCGGCGCCCGATCCGCCCTCGAACGAAATGGCGGTGAGCGAGCCGACAGTGGGAACCCAGATGCCCTCATACGCGCCGATGCTCACGTCTGCGGTCGTGGCTGTCGTGCCGTCGGGGGCGGGGAGGTTCGCGGGTACCCGCACGAATGCGGTGGTCTGGTCTGCCACGCCCGCGGCCGGATCGATCGCGCGCGCGACCTGACCGTCGAAGAACGACAGCGTCGCCAGTCGCACTCGGTCGGCGCCGGCTGCCCCGTCGACAGTGAACAGCACGGTGTCGAACTGCTCATCGGAGAAGAACTGCCGGTACTGCGACAGCGGGCTCAGCTGAGCGGCCAGCTCGACGCGAGGATCGATGCCCGAGCGCAGCACGTCTCGGGACTGCCCTGCCAGCGCCCAGGGGGCGACGGCGGCGCCGGCGGCGAGGGCGGCGAGCACCATGCCCGCGGCGATGGTGACCCGGCCGGCGACGGCCGAACCCGTGCGTCCCGTGGTGCGTACGCCACTGGCCCGCTCCGCCGCCCGCAGCGCGCGGCGTCGCTCGTGCAGGGTGCGCCAGACGGTGAACGCGAGGGCGAGCAGCACCGCGGCGGCGCCCACGAACAACTCCACGGCGCCGGGCGCGCGCACGCCGCCCACGACGGGGCTGCTGAGCGTGGCGGCGCCGAACAGCACGCCGAAGACGGTCAGCAGCAGCCCCAGCGGCGCGGCCACCACCCACAGCCGCGGAGACCGCCAGGCCAGCGACAGTGCGGCCACCGGGATCGCGAGGAACAGCAGCAGGGCCGGGGCGAGCGTCGTCTGGTAGCTGCCCAGCGGCAGTTCCAAGGTCAGCAGGTCCTTCCAGCCCGTCACCGGGGCAGTCAGCACACCCAGGAACGCCGGCAGCACGGTCTCCATCCGGCTGAGGGCGCTGGGCGCAGCCAGCGGCACCCCGCTGACGATGTAGGTCCCCATCGTCGCGAGCGCCACCCACCACCCCGACCAGCGCCACCGCATCCCGGCGAGGGCGATCAGGTGGGCAAGCACCAACGCCGCCGCCACGACGACGAGGAACGCCGAGTCCCGGTACAGCGGCCACACCGCGATCGCCCCGACCAGGAACAGTGCGTCCAGCAGCACCGCGTTGACAGCCAGGAAGCGCACCGACACCGTCGCGGACCGGCGGCGCGAGTGTCGGCGCAGCGCCGGCGCGGCGCTCACGACTGTGCCCCCCGCGCCAGCAGCTGACGCAGATCATCGAGCAGCCCGATCGTCATCACCGAGATCGTGCCGAGCCGGCGGAAGCCCGGCTCCGCCTCGGGGTTGCACACCACCGCGACCACGGCGACCTCGGCGGGAAACGCCAGCGCCGCGGCCTGCAGCGACCGGGCGGTCTGCGTCGAGCCGCACACGAGGAACGCGATGGACGCGTCGGGATGGGTCTCCCGCGCCAGGGACGTGACGCCGGTGAGCGGTCCCACCAGCGGCGTGCGCTCGACACCGGCGAGGTCATCCAGCAGCGTGCGCGTGCTCAGCGTCGCCAGTTCCCGGATGGTGCGCACGGTGCTGCGGGCGAACTCCGGCACCTCGCCGCCGACGACGACGTCGACGTCACGGCCGTCACGGATGCCGCGGATGCCGATGGAGCCGGCGGCGCTGACGGCCAGCTCGAACTCATCGTCACTGCCGTACTCGCCCTCGGCGAGGGCGAGCGCGATCACCATGCGCGAACGGCGGGTCTCCTCGTACTGGCGCACCATGAGGGTGCCCGTCTTGGCCGTCGACTTCCAGTGGATCTGCCGCTGGGCGTCGCCGGGCACGTACTGCCGGATGGCGTGGAACGAGATGTCGGCGTCGACGATCGTGCGTGAGGCGGATCCCTCGAGGTCGCGGATGAACCCGGTGCTCGTGCTGCGCAGGGTGGTCGTGACCGGGTGCACGTACAGGATGTGGGTGTCGTCCCACGTGGCTTCCCGCTTGAGGATGCCCAGCGGATCCCCGCGCACGGTGTGCGCCGGGCCCACGGTGATCACCCCGCGCCGGTGGGTGGGCACGACCACCTGCTGCTCGTGTTCATGCCCGTGCCGCAGCAGCGGAACGTACACGTCGACGAGGCCCTCGCCCACCGGCACGTCGATGCGGCCGGGGAGGGCGATCCCGCGTCCGGTGTTGACGACTCGCAGCGTCCCCTGCACCTGGGCACCGGCCACGACGCGGTCATGCCCGAGGGCGAGATCGACGTCGTACGAGCGCGCGCTGAACAGGAAGGGCACCGACAGCACGAGCAACGCCGCGGCGATCACGCCGATCACGACGAACTCGAGCCAGCCGAACGCCAGTCCGAGACCCAGCCCCGCCGCCGCGGCGGTCAGCAGCAGCCAGCCGGCGACCGTGACCGTTTCGGCCAGCGCCTGCCAGCCGGTGACGACCGCGCCGCGCACCCGGCGCCACACCCGCTCGCCCCGCACCGCGAGCACGGTGGTCGAGCGGGACGTGGCGTAGCGGGTGTGCGCGTGCGTGCCGCCGGTGGATGCGACCGTGCGGGTGAGGCGGGACTCGGACGGAATGCTCACACGGTATCCCGCTGGCTCGGCGGCATGGTGTCCAGCAGCACCTGTCCGATCACCGCGCCGGCGGTGACGCCGTCGAACTCCGCTTCGGGGTCGAGGATCAGCCGGTGGGCGAGTACCGGCTCGGCGAGGGCCTTGACGTCGTCGGGGGTCACATAGCCGCGGCCGTGCGCGACCGCCCAGGTCTTCGCAGCCTTGGTCAGGCCGATCGCGCCTCGCACGCTCACGCCCAGCTTCACCTCGGTGGCCAGTCGGGTTGCCTCGACGAGGCGGGCGATGTAGTCCAGCACGAGGGGGTTGAGGTACACGTCGCGGGCGACGTCTGCCAGGCTCACCACACCTTGCGGCGTGATGACCGGCTCCACCTCGCGGCGCACCGTGCCGGTGCCCTCGAGGATGCGCACTGTGGAGGCGTGGTCGGGGTAGCCCAGCGAAGTCTTCAGCAGGAACCGGTCCAGCTGCGCCTCGGGGAGGCGGTAGGTACCGGCCTGCTCGACGGGGTTCTGCGTCGCGACGACCAGGAACGGCACGCCGACCGGGCGGGTGACGCCGTCGACGGTGACGTGGCCCTCTTCCATGACCTCGAGCAGGGCGGACTGCGTCTTCGGCGAGGCGCGGTTGATCTCGTCCGCCAGCAGGATGTTGGCGAACACCGGGCCCTGGTGGAAGTCGAACTCGCCGCGGCGCTGGTCGTACACGGTGATGCCGGTGACGTCGCCGGGCAGCAGGTCGGGGGTGAACTGGATGCGGGTGCTCGTGCCCTGCACGGTCTGCCCCATCGCACGCGCCAGCGACGTCTTTCCGGTGCCGGGGAAGTCCTCCAGCAGCAGGTGCCCCTCGGAGACCATCGCGGTGAACGCGAGCTCGATCACGTGACGCTTGCCGAGCACGACCTGCTCCACGTTGTCGACGAGCTGCGCGAACGTCTCCTGGAACCAGGCGGTCTGCTCGGCGGTGATGGTCATGGGGTCCTCTCGGGGGGAAGCGCGGGTACGCGGGTCGCGAAGATCACGGGGTCGTCGGTGGCGGGACGGGGACGGTCACCGGCGGCGGCGGCGGCACGGGCGCGGGCGCGGGCGGCGGCGGCGGCTCGCAGGCGAGCGCGTAGGCGCCGGATTCCGTCGTGAGCGAGGCGAGCCCGGTCAGCGCGCCCCGCCACGTCACGGTGTAGGTGTGGGTGACGACGCCCGCGGCATCCGCCGGAGTCGACGTGACCGCGACGGTGTAGTCGGCCGGGTTGGCCAGCACCGTCGCGCCCGGGGCGGGCTGGTCGCTGCGACACGACGTGGGGAAGGTCACCCGGGCGGTGTATGCCGGTCCGGTGGGCGTCACCGCGACACCCGGCGCGCTGCAGCCGAACAGGTTGTGACACGAGAACGCTTCGATCGGTCCGGGGTTGGCACCCAGGGCGAACAGGCTGCGGAAATCGGTCGTCTCGACACCGCCGGCACGGTAGCGCACCTCGAACAGGCGGCTCGTATCGAGGTCGGGGAGGCCGGTGAGGCGATCCCAGGTGTACTGGCTGCCGTTGCGGGAGAAGCCGCCTTCGACCGTGTACGTCGCCCGGCCGGTGGGCTGGTCGATCCCGGCGATCGGGGTGGCCGTCTGCGACGCCTCGGTGGTGCCGAACCGGTCGCCGCGTTCGGTGACCGCGCAGGCGGTGACGGTGACCGGCAGCCACAGGTCCCGGTTCTCGAACACGTGGGTGACCGTGGCACCGCGGGCGTCGATCGCCTCGGACGGGCGGCAGCCGCGCCCATCGGTGAACCCGACCAGGATGCGCTCGCCCACGCCGTTGGCGGTGACCCGGGCCGTCGCCGTGATGGAGCCGGGGTCACCGGTCGTGGATGCGGCCACCGTCAACTCGAGCCCGGGTGCGCCGATGCCGTAGGCCTGGAACGAATGCGTCCCGCCGGTCGGGGTGCCGCCGGGGATCGGCGGCAGTTCGAAGCGGGTGAGGGCGGTCGCGGTGAGCGTCGTGGGGGAGTTCGAGCCGATCACATAGTCGCGGAACGTGACAGTGCTCCCTCGCACCGGTTCGGTGACCTCGCCGCCGGTGCCGCCGGCGAGGCGCACGAAGCCGGAAGACGGGTCGACGCCGGTCACCGTGATCGTCGCGACGCCGCCGGTGGAGCCGTTGGGGGTGGGCGTGAACTCCGCTCCGGCAGGGGCGGCGGGCGCGCGGTACGCCCACGCCGTCGTGCCGACGCTGCTGCGGGAGTCTCCGACGGAGTTGAAGGCGCGCGCCTCGTACGCGATGCGCTCGCCGGTGGGCGCGTCGATCGGAGGGCATTCGCCCGAAGCCGCGCAGGTGGCGACCACGCGGCCGCCGGCGGTGATGCGGTAGCCCTCGACGCCGGGGTAGGACGAGGAGTCCGAGATGACGCGCAGGGTCACGGTGGTTGCGGTGAAACCGGTCCAGTCCAGTCGCGTGGGGGCGGCCGGCAGGCCGTGGAGGTCGAGGATCACCTGACCGTTGCGGTCCCCGCTGGATTGGCGGCCCTGCGCATCCTGCACGACGAACGAGCCGGTGCAGTCCGCCGCCCCCGCGGCATCCGTGGCCCAGCTGGCCCGCACCGCGGTGTCGCTGGCGCGGGTGAAGCTCACCCCGGCGCAGTTGGCAGGCCCCTCCGCCGAGACCAGTGTGAGCGGGGTCCCCGGCAGCGGGTTGATCTCGCCGGACATGCCGATCACCGAGATCGTGCACGAGGTGGTGCCGCCGGACTGCGAGCAGCGCTGCACCGCGGTGCCTCCCTTGGGCAGCGTCGAGGGTGCCGGGCCGACGGTGACGATGAGGCTGGCGGCCGGCGCGTCGGGGTGGCTGGGGAGGGTGACGGTCACCGGCTCCTCACGGCCGGGTCGGGAGGCATCGTTCGCGGTGACCGAGACGAGCGAACCGGACTGCGATACGACGAACTGGTCGCCGCGGTAGCTCGTGGCGTACTGCACCGCGTCCCAGTCCTCCTTGCCGGCCCAGTCGACCATGCCGCGGAGGTCGTACTCGATGGTGGCGCCGGGGCTGACGGCGACCGAGGCGCTGCGCAGCACCGGCTGGGGGATCTCCGCCTCCACGTCGATGTGCACCGTGAGGAACGTGTACTGGTCCTGGATCTGCAGTTTCACCGGCACGACACAGCTGTCCGTCCAGGGAGCGCCCGCGCCGGCCGAATAGCGGATGGTGGTGCCCGATACCAGGGTGCAGGATGCCTCCGGGCGCGCCCCGCCGGCACGTACGCCGCCGCCGTCGACGTCGATCGCCTGCCCGGAGGGCATCGCGACCGCCTCCGCGAGATCCAGCTCGACCGATTCCTTCTCCTTCACATCCAGCGAGGACATCGCGGTGCGCAGGCTGAGCCGCACATCGCGGTCGCCCGGCACCCGCAGGAAGCCATAGGAATTCACCTCGGTGCCGTCGAAGGCGGTGCCGGTGACCTCGAACGGGATGAGCAGGGTCTCATCGGGGATCTGCCCGGAGATCTCCCAGCCGTCGACCTCGATGCCGGGGTGGGATCCCCACAGCGACAGTTCCAGCCCGGAGACGTCGCCGGCGTTCCAGGACACCTTGCCGGTGAGCACGTCTACGCCGCGGGGGAACGCCTCGCGCGTCTCGATCGTCAGCGCGGTGTCGCGCACGATCGGAAAGTCCGGCACGGGGCCGCGGACCACTTTCACCACGATGAGCCCGATCGCCGTGTCACCGGAATCGTTGCGCACGGTGTACGAGTACGAGAACGTCCCCAATTCCTCCCCGGCTCGCAGCGTCACCTGACCGTCATCGATGGCGCCCAGCCGCGCCTGGAGCGCGGTGAATTCGTCCGAGTCCGGTGGCGCATTCGGCTCCACGGCCACCAGTTCCAGCTCACCACCGCCGGGGTTGACGTCGTTGTCGCCGGGGCGCACCACCGCTTCGGCGGTCGCACCGGCCTGGATCTGGATGTAGTCGCTATAGGTCACCGGGCTGGGGTCCGACTGGCCGTCGAGCACGCCCACCCGGACCTCCGCGGCGCCGGTGGCTCCTTGGGAGTCGCGCACCTGGTAGCCGAAGCGCACCTGACCGCTGAACTCCGCCGGGCTGGTGTACACGATCGCGTCGCCTTCCGGTGCGATCGTGGCGGAGCCGTCGGCGGGCTGGGAAGTGATGCGATCCAGCGTCACCGTGTCGCCGTCCGGGTCGACTTCGAAGGAGGTGAACGGGATCCGCACGGTCTCGCCGCTGAGCACGCGACCCTCGAGGGTGTGGGGGACCGGGGCCTGGTTGCTCTCATCGCCGACGACCGTGACGATCACCCGTGCGGTGTCAACGACCTCGGGGAAGCCGAGCCGGAAGATGGTGTACCCGATGCCGTAGGTGCCCGGAGCCGTCGGGGCGAGGTAACGCACCAGTCGACTGGTCGCGAACGCGAGTCCGGCGCTGTTCTCGTTGACGATGAGGGAGGGGTCCACCGCGATCAGCGCACCCGAGGGGGCGCTGTCGTTGGACAGCACCGGGATGTCGATCTGGGCGCCGGCGCGAACGGTGACGGCATCGTCGACGGCGATGGGCGGGTCGGCGGCGGGGGAGGGCAGCAGAATCACCGTCAGCTCGCCGTGCGCGCTCGCGGTGGGCGACCCGGTGCCGTCCGACACGGTGTAGCGCACCACGCCGAGCCGACCGGGCTGGCCGTCATCGGTTGATCCGCTGACCCGCAGCATGCTCTGACCCACGAGGTCCACGCTCAACGACGCGAGCGGGTCGCTGCGTGGGCGGATGTCGCTGACGAGGAGCACGAGTCCGGCCGGATTCGCCACGGCAGGGAACACATCCACCGTGGCATCCTCGTTCGGGCGGACGAACGCCGTCAGCGGCGGCGTGGAGATGGTCGCGGCGTCCGCGGGGCTCATCGTCACCCGCACCGTCGCGCTGACCTCGCCGCGGTCGTCGCGAACGGTGTACTGCACGAGGTAGGAGCCGGCCTCGGTGGCGCTGAAGAGCATGCTCAGCCCCGTCGCGTTCGTGGTGACCGACGAACGGGCCTCATCCAGTGCGACCGCCTTGGACAGGATGAGCGCACCGGTCGCGCCGGTGACGTAGGGCGCGAGGTCCACCGCTACCGGTTCGCCCACGACACCGACGACGGCGAACGATTCCGCGGTGAGGTCGGGGGTGGGTGTGACGCCGATCGTCAGGGGACGGTCCGCCGTCGCGCCGAACGCGTCGGACACCGTCAGCCCCAGCGTCACGGTGACGGCGTCGGCGGCGTTGGGATCGGGATGCTGATAGGTCACGGTGCCGCCGGGCGTCGTGGTGACGGTGCCGCCGGCGGCCGCGTCGTTCGCCGCGCCGGCGAGGTAGATGGGGTCGCCTTCGGGATCGACCCAGCCGTCCAGCACGTCCACGCTCACCGTCGCCCCCGGTGCGACGGTGGGAGACGGCCAAGTCGCCAGGCACCCCTCCACGCCGCACCACACCGGTGCGCTGTTCTGGGAGGGGGACACGACGGTGATCGTGACGGTCGCGGTGCCCGACAGCAGGCCATCGGTGGTGGTGCCGTCTGTGGTGCGATACCGCAGCGTCGCGGACCCGGTGGCGTCGTCGGCGACGTTCAGCACGAACTGCTGCTGCGCCCCCGCGATGGACACCGTGCCGAATGCGGGGTCCACGCTCTCCAGCGAGGCCGGATCGATGCTGAGCACGTCCTCGTTGGGATCGTGGTCGTTCAGCAGCACCGGCAGCACAGCGACGGAGCCTGCGCGCACGCCGAACGCGTCGTCGACGGCGACGGGGGGCTTCGGGTCCAGTACCCGCTCGGCCTCCACATCGTTCTGCTGCTCGACCTCGGTCGGCTCCTCCAGGTCCCACGCCTGCGATGAGGGGACGAGCTGTCCATCGGGAACGGTCCACACCCACCCGGACTGCCGCTCGTTCAGCGCCAACCGGGACCCGTTGCCGACGAACACCGGATCCAGGCCGTCGCCGATGTCGGCGCCGGCGTAGTCCAGCGGCACCGCCTCGCCCGTCGTACTGGACCACAGTGTGCCCCCGCCGTCACCCTCGGACAGCCACGCCGCATGCACGGCGCCGGCCAGCGTCACCGGGGCGACGGGGATGCCCCCGCCGGAGTGCACCCGGGCCGGGCTGAGCGAATCAAGCGGCACCTGGATCAGACCTTGAGTATCGGCGATGAACACGTCCGAGCCGGTGACGGCGGACTGCTGCAGCACCGCGCCGCCCGCGGCATCCGTCGGCACCTCCTCGGCCCGGTCGCGCAGCAGCAAGCCGCCGGTCGACTCGTCCAGCAGCACCCAGCGGCCGTCGACGGCGGTCAGCTGCGCATCCGCGGGGGACCGGGCGGTGGCGTCCTCGCCGACGATGCTGCCCGTCGCGGCGTCGGCGCGGATCACGCGGCCTTCGGTGGCGGAGTACGCGTAGAGGATGCCGGTGGCGTCGACCGCCACGGCGGTGGCGACGAAACGGGGCCGCTCCTGTCCCTCCTCCGCCTCGACGTCGGCATAAGGGTCGACGCTCACGGTGCGTCCCGCGCCCGACAGCGTGGCACCGTACACGGCACCCGTCTCGGTGAGGTAGGCGAGGTAGTCCCCGGCCGCGGCGATGTCGGCGGTGCCCGCAGGCGTCGGCGCGAAGGCGTCCTCGGCTTCGGCGGTGAGGTCGGCGGGGGTGGCCATGTCGACATCGGCGAACTGCGTGTCGGCGTCGCTGAAGACGAACAACCGCTCACCGCTCTGCGCGAGGGAGCTGCCGTTCTCGACCTGCTTGACGGTGTCCAGCTCCGCCAGTTCCAGGTTCACCCGCGCGTAGCCGCTGCCGGCCCCGTTCTGCATCGCCCAGACCGTTGCGTCGTCCAGCGGCGTCTGCTGTGCGTCATAGCCCGGCCACACCACCGCGAGGGTCGCGACGACGGCGACCACGGCGCTGACGGCGGCAGCGCCGAGCCAGTTGCCGCGTCGCGCACGACGGGGGGTGGCGGCGGACACGTCAACGACCACCCGTCAGCACGAGCACGGCGGTCACGACGCCGCCGGCGACGAGCACCGCCGCGGCAGAGGAGATCAGGACGACCCGCGCCGCGATGCCCTTGCCCCGCCGCGGCCGGGCGCCGGCGAGCACGGTTCCCTCGTCGCGACCGCGGCGCGGCGGCGCGACCCGGGGCGGGCGCCGGACGGCCCGCTCGACGCTGGGGCGCACCGGGCCCCGGGCGCGGTCGTCCTGGAAGTCGATCGCGGTGCCCGCCATCGCCCATTCGTCCACGGCGACATCCAGCGCGGTGTGCGGCAGGCCCAACTCGTGCTGCACCAGCTGCAGGTCGTACGCGAACTCAGCGACGGAGGCGTGCCGGGCGGCGGGATCCTTGCTCATGGAGCGGGCCAGCGCCGTCTCCAGCCGGGCGGGCACGTCGGGGCGGCCGATCGGGGTGTAAGACGCACGGCGGATGCGGGATTTCAGCTGCTCGCGCGAATTCTGTCCGCTGCCGGCACGCTCGAACGGGCTGCGTCCCGCCAGCAGGGAATACACCGTCGCACCGAGCCCCCAGATCTCGGCGGGGATCGAGCCCGATACGCGCTCGTCCACGATCTCCGGGGCGCTCCACGGCACACTCATCGCGAACACCTCGTCGGTGCCGGTGCGTCCGTTGACGGCCGCGGCGATGCCGAAGTCGCTGAGCACGGGGGAGCCGAACGCGGTGACCAGGATGTTGGACGGCTTGATGTCGCGGTGCAGCAGCCCCGAACGGTGAGCCGTCTCCAGCGCCGCGGCGATCTTCACCGCCAGCTGCAGCACCTCCGCGACCGGCATGACCTCGCGCCGGTAGCGGTTGGTCAGCGAGGTGGGGCAATACTCCATCACGAGGTAGGGGCGGCCGTCGGAGGAGATGCTCGCTTCGTAGATCGTCAGGATCGACGGATGCGAGCTCAGCCGCGCCATCACGTCGGCCTCGGCGTTGAACATGCGAAGCAGGCCCTCGTCGACGATGTCCTCCAGCAGCACCTTCACCGCCACCGGGCGGCGGGGGAGGTTCTGCTCGAACAGGAACACGTCAGCGAATCCGCCGGTCCCCAGGGGGCGCACGTAGGTGAATCCGGCGAGCACCGGCGGCGCGGAAGGAAGCCTGTTCGCCACCCGGTCACCTCACCTCATGGAAGTCGACGGGGGCAACCATGCCGAAGCAGAGGCCCCCCGGATCCCTGCTTCCTTAGAAAGTTCTAACACAGCCTGGGTACGGCCGGAAATCACGATCCTGCCTCACTCAGCGGCGTGGAATCGGGCGACGTTCCCGTCGCCGATGTCCAGCAGCGCGCCCTCCGTCAGCCGCGCCGTGGCACCCCCGCGCAACAGCATTGCCGAACCATCGGCGTGGCGCACCACCGTGCCGTTGGTGGAACCGAGGTCGCGCACCAGCAGCTGCTCGCCGTCCAGCCGCAGCTCGACGTGTGTGCCGGACACCTCGCGGCGCGGCGACGGCAGTGAGGCCAGCCGTGCGCCGGGGTGCGCGGCCGGCTCCGGCGCCCGCCCGAGCACGACGGGCAGGTCCAATTCGAGCACGCGGCCGCCCTCGAGCGAGACCACGAACCGGCGCGTGATCGGGCGCGGCCGGCGGCGACGGACGGCACCGAGCTGCGTGTGGTCGTCCAACGCGCCGGCGACCAGTTCTGCCAGCGATTCGCGGTCCACCGCCATGGTGCTGTGCGGATCGTCGAGGTCGGCGGCCCACGCCGGCAGTTCTCGTGCCGGCGGTGCGGCGGGTGCCGGATGGGACCCGGCGGCGGGGACGGTGCCCCACTGCAGCCGATCGGCTCGAACGACCCCGCGACCCAGCGGCAGGAGGGACCCGGTGGGCGACCCGGCCAGCGTGAGGGCAATGCCCGCGACCCGCTGGGCCGATCCTTCCACCCAGGTGCCCACGCCCGCCCCGGCGAGGGTGGTCGATTCCTGGCCGTGCAACTGAGCGGTGGCGGAGCCGCGGACGGCCACGCTCACCGAACTCGTCCGCGAGTCGACCAGCTCCACCAGCGCGAAATCGGGGAGTCGCTCGATGCCGCGCCGGGCGAGCGCCGACAGGGCGTCCTCCAGGGCGGCGTCGCCGTTGGAGAGGGTGTTCCACAACTCGAGGGCGAACGCGTCGCCGACCCCGGCCGCCACGACCAGCAGGAACCGGTCGGCGACCATCGCGAATCCGGCGGTCCCCGTCTGGCTCGGCACGTTGTAGGTGAACACCTCTCCACCCTAGGGCGGGGGCGGCGGTCGGCTGCGTCAGATCCAGCCCGGCATCCAGTTGTGCAGCTGCCAGAAGTCGTACGGCACGTTCATCGCCGTCACCAGCGGATACCAGAACGCCGACACCAGCACCGACACGGTGAGGAACACGACCACCACGCGCTGCCCTGCCAGCCGACGCGCGGCGTCGGCATGATGCGGCGCGGCGAGCGCCTGGAGGGCGAAGGTGAGCGCCAGCAGCGAGAACGGCAGGATCACGATCGTGTAGAACTGGAAGATCGTGCGCTCAGGGTAGAACAGCCACGGGGCGTAGGTGGCCGCGATGGCGGTCAGCACGAACGCGTCCTGCCAGGACCGCGACCTGATGAAGCGGTAGACAAGGTACCCGATCGCGGCCATCGACGCCCACCACAGCAGCGGGTTGGGCATGCTGTAGATGATCTCCATGCAGCCGTTCGCGGCGTCGCAGCCCGCCTCGCCGTCGGCGGTGCGGTCGGCGAACATCGAGGTCGGCCGCAGCAGCAGCGGCCACTGCCATGCCGGGCTTGCGTAGCCGTGGGCGGTCTGCATGCCGGCGGCCGAGGCGTACATCCCCTCGTGGTACTGCCACAGGCTCTGCAGTGCAGGCGGAACCCACTCCCACGCTCCCGTCGCCGGTGCCGTGTCGGCGGTGTGCCGGCCGTAGCCCTCGTCGGTGACGAGCCACCCCGTCCACGACGCGAGGTAGACCCCCGCGGCCACCGGCACCAGGAGCACGAACGATGCCGCCCCCTGCCGGACGGCATCCGCCGGCCACTGCCACACGCCGAGGCGGCGTCGGGCGAGGGCGTCGGTGACGACCGCATAGATGCCGATCGCGGCCAGCACCCACAGCCCCGACCACTTCACCGCCGCCGCGGCGCCCGCCGCGGTGCCTGCCGCCACCAGCCAGGGGCGGTTCCACAGCACCGGGCCCCACGTCAGCGGCTCGCCGTGGTCGCGCGCGGCGATGGCCGCGGCGAGCCGGTGCAGGTGCCCCCGCCGGTCCAGCAGGGCGAACCAGAACGCCACCAGCACGAAGAACATCAGCAGCGTGTCCAGCAGCGCCACGCGGCTCATCGAGATCGCCAGGCCGTCGATCGCCAACATGGCCGAGGCGAGGGCGGCGAAGACCATCGACTCGGTGAGCAGGCGCGCCACGAAGTACAGCACCAGCACCGCGGCGGTGCCGGCCACCGCGACCCCGATGCGCCACCCGAACGAGGAATCGGGCCCGAACAGCGCCATCCCGGCGCCGATGATCCACTTGCCCAGCGGTGGGTGGATCACGAAGCTGCCCACCGGAGCGAACGCCTCGGTGTCGCCCGCCGCGAAGCCCGCGTCGGCATCCTCGGGCCACGTCGCGGCGTAACCGAGGTTCCACTGGCTCCAGGCATCCTTCACGTAATACGTCTCGTCGAAGACGATCTCGTGCGGGTGGCCGAGGTTCCACATGCGCAGGATGCCGGCGACGAGCGTGATCACCAGTGGCACGATCCAGCCCAGCCGCCGCCGCAGGCGCGGGTCGCCGGTGATCCGCGCGGACACCCGGTCGAACCACGACGTCGCCTCGGGAAGCAGTGGCTCGGCGGTCACGGTCACCACCTTATGCTGGCTCGATGATCATCCTCGCGGCGACCCCGATCGGCAATCTGGGTGACGCCTCGCGGCGCCTGGTCGAAGCTCTCGAGACGGTGAAGGTGATCGCCACCGAGGACACCCGCACGACGCAGCGGCTGCTCGCCGGTCTCGGGGTCACCAACCGGCCGCGGCTGATCGCCCTGCACGACCACAACGAGAAGGCGCGCGCCGGCGAACTGGCCGAACTCGCGCGGGACGAGGACCTGCTGGTCATGAGCGAGGCGGGGATGCCGACGGTCAGCGATCCCGGCTACGGCCTGGTGTCCGCCGCGGTGGAGCTGGGTGTCACCGTCACCGCGATCCCGGGGCCCAGCGCCGTGCTGACCGCACTGGCGGTGTCGGGGCTTCCCACCGACCGGTTCACGTT
This sequence comes from Microbacterium sp. zg-YB36, assembly GCF_024623575.2. NCBI lineage: Bacteria > Bacillati > Actinomycetota > Actinomycetes > Micrococcales > Microbacteriaceae > Microbacterium > Microbacterium sp. zg-YB36. Next base: position 889,509 of record NZ_JANJFD020000001.1, on the reverse strand, counting down.
CGAGGGTTTTCCGCCGCGCAAGGCGGGGGAGCAGCGATCGTTCTTCGGGGGACTTGCCGCCGAGCGGCGCACGATGGTGTTCTTCGAGGCGCCATCGCGGTTGGCGGTGACCCTCGCCGCGATGGCGCAGGCGTTCGGCGCCGATCGCCCGGCGGCGGTCTGCCGCGAACTCACGAAGATGCACGAGGAGATCGTCCGGGACTCTCTCGCCGCCCTGGCCGGGTGGGCCTCCGGCGGCGTGCGGGGGGAAGTGGTGGTCGTGGTCGCGGGCGCGGCGGCCCGGGCCGTCGATCCGGAGGACGCCCTCGCTCAGGTGCTGGAACTCGTCGCCGACGGGGTGCGGCTGAAGGATGCCGCGGGCCAGGTGGCCGCGGCATCCGGCCTGTCCTCGCGCGAGCTCTACGCCGCAGCGCTGAGCTCGCGCGAGGGTCGCGTCACCCCTTGACGGAGCCGGCCGTGAGGCCGCCGACGATGTAGCGCTGCAGCAGCAGGAACAGCACCAGCACCGGGATGCAGCCGAGCACCGCGCCGGCGGTGAACAGGCCCCAGTTCGACGAGAGCTGGTTGGACACCCACTGGTACATGCCGACGGCGAGGGTCCAGTTGTCCTCGGACACCAGCACGACCTTGGCGATGACGAAGTCCGCGAACGCGGAGATGAAGGCCAGCAGCGACACGACCGCGAGGATGGGCGTGACCAGCGGAATGATCAGCTGCCAGAAGATCTGCGCGTGGGTGGCGCCGTCGATCTTGGCCGATTCGTCGATCTCCACCGGGATGGTGTTGAAGAACCCGTACATGAGGAACGTGTTCGTCCCCAGTGCCCCGCCCAGGTATACGCAGATGAGGGCGAGCTTGGAGTCCAGCCCCAGCGCCGGGATGACTTCGCCGACGGCCAGCAGCATCAGGAAGATCGCGACGAACGCGAGCGCCTGCGGGAACATCTGCACGATGAGCAGTGTCGTCAGGCCCACGCGGCGCCCGGAGAAGCGGAACCGCGAGAACGCGTACGCGGCGCAGGCACCCATCAGCACCGCCCCGACGGACGAGACGCCGGCGACGATGAGGCTGTTGCCCGCCCATGCCCAGTAGCTCGTCTCGGCCAGAGCGAAGTAGTTCGACAGGTCGATGGCGGAAAACAGCGCGTTGGCCGCCGACAGGGTGCCGTGGGGGTTGAGCGACGCTGATAGCACGTACACCAGCGGGAACACCGCGTAGAAGATGATCGCCAGGGCGACGAGGTACTTCCAGCCCACGTCCAGGAACCAGCGGCGCCGGCTGCCGGGCCGTCGCGGCTCGGCGGCGCGTGCCGCACGTGCGGTGGGAACAGCCTGCTGGGTCGTGATGGACATCACTGGTACTCCTCAAGCTTGCGGGTCTGGCGGAAGGCGATCGCGGAGATCACGCCGACGAGGATGAAGATGACGATCGACAGGGCACTGGCCAGGCCATAGTCCGCCTTGCCCCCCGAGATCCCGGCGATGTCGTAGATCGCCGTGATGAGGATGTCGGTGGCCCCCAGCGCGTACGGCGCCCCCGGTATCGATGGTCCGCCGGCGTTGAACATGTAGATGAGCGTGAAGTTGTTGAAGGCGAACGCGAAGGACGAGATCAGCAGCGGTGCGGTGGACACCATCAGCAGCGGCAGGACGATCGACCGGAACTGGCGGAATTTGCCGGCGCCGTCCAGCTGCGCGGCCTCCAGGGTGTCGGCCGGGAGCGCCTGCAGTGCGCCGGTGCATACCAGGAACCAGTACGGGTAGCTCAGCCACACGTTGACCCACAGCACCGCGAGCTTGGCCAGCGTGGGGTCACCGAGCCAGCTGATCTCGGCGCCGAAGAAGAACAGCTCGTTGATCACGCCGAACTCGGCGTTGAACATGCCTCGGAACAGCAGCGCCGACATGAACGCCGGGAAGGCGTAGGGGAGGATGAACAGCGTCCGCAGCCACTTGCGCGCCCGCACCCGCGGGTCGTTGAAGATGATCGCGAACAGCAGGCCCACACCGAAGCTGAGGCCGACCGAGAGGATGGCGAACGCGAACGTCCATCCCGCCACCATCAGCAGCGGCTGCAGCAGCCGGGGTTCGGTGAACAGGCGGATGAAGTTGTCGAACCCGACGTTGACGGACCAGCCGGTGGTCAGCGCCGTGCCGTCTTCGGCGACGAAGCTGCCGCGGTCGTTGGCCGCGTAGACCGTGCCGTCGGTGGTGTCGGTGATCGTCTGCGCCTGTTCGTCCCAGACGAGGGTGGAGGTGTACACCGCGCCGGTCGTGCCTTCGCGGGTGCGGATCGAGCCGTCGTTCGGGTCGTCCGATACCGGCACTCGGAGGTTCTGCACCGTCTGCTGCAGAGCCTGGTCGGTGAGCAGGTCGGCGCGGGGCACGACCGTCCAGCCGGGCACCTCGATGGCGGCACCGGTGTCGCCGATGCGGGCGCCGTCGACCTGGGCGAGGGGCTCAATCGTGGTGCCGGCGAGAACATCCTCGTCCTCGTCGACGATGGCGAAGCCGTACTCACCGCCGCGCTCGACGATCGTGAGGGGGTAAGTGGGGGAGTCGTCCACGCGGCGCTCGCCCTGGATGAGGGCGGCCTCCACTGCCTGCTCCTGGGAGCCGATGTGCCCGCTGCCGTAGTTGGTGAAGGCGATGTAGGCGGTGTAGACGAAGATGAACACCTGGAACAGCAGCAGGAAGATGAGGCCCGGCAGCAGGTACTTCATCGGCAGGGCGCGCTTGGTGAAATACACGACGTTCGTGGCCACCAGCAGCAGCACCGCGACGCTCAGGAGCAGCCACGACTGCGCGGTAAACGCGCCGAGGGCGGCCATGATGCCGAATGCGTTGACGACCGCCATCAGCAGAAGCTTCACGATGAAGCCCCAGCCGACGCCACGCCAGTTGCGGGCGTGCGACTCCGGCGTGGGCCTGGGAACCTGCGGCGCCGGTGAGGCGACGGCTTCCTGGGTGATCGACATGTGCTCTTCTTCCGTCTCGGGCTCGCGGGTACGAGGGGTGCGGGGCGGGAGGCAGATCCTCCCGCCCCGCAGAATGTCAGCCGGCGACAGCCGTCTCGACGTCGGTCACCATCTGGTTCCACGTCGACACGGGGTCGGCGCCGTTGATGATCTGCACCTGCGCAGCGTTCCACAGGTCCCAGACCGCGCCCATCTCGGGGATCGACGGCATCGGAACGCCGTTCTGCGACGAGGCGACGAACCCGCCGATGATCGGGTCGCCCGAGACCTCTTCGGCCAGCGTGCTCCACGCCGGGATGCGCGGGTCGGCGTCATACAGCGCCTTCTGCGCCTCGTCGGTCGCGATGTAGTTCGTCAGGAACTCCTGCGCCAAGAGTGCGTTCTCGCTCTGCGAGCTGAGGTAGAACCCCTGCACACCCACGAACGGAGCGGCCGTCTCGCCACCGGCGGTCGGGATCGGGTTGACCTTGACGTTGACGCCCTGGGCGGTCAGCGCCTCGATGGCCCACGGACCCTGCACGGTGTACGCGGCCTCGCCGGTCGCGAACAGCTCGTTGTTGGTGTCGTAGTCGATCGTGGTGGAGATGATGCCGGTGCCGGCATCGCCGTTGCCGCCGAGCCACGTGGCGAATGCTTCGCCCGCGGGGCCGCCCATGCCGACCTCGGCCGTGTAGGAGCCGGTGTCGTCCTGGACGAACACGGGAGCGCCGAACGACGTCTGGAAGCCGTACATCGTGTACGCGTCGCCCTTCTGGCCGACGGTGTTGATGACGATGGGGCGTGCGGCCCCGGCTGCCGTTGCGGCGGCGACCATGTCGTCCCACGTCGCGGGGGCTTCTTCACCGACGAGGTCGGTGTTCTGCACGAGCGCGATCGTCTCCAGCGAGTAGGGCAGCGCGTACAGCTGACCGTCGTAGGTCATCGCGTCCACGGCGACCTGCTCGAACGAGCTGGCCTTCTCACCGAGGTCCAGGGTGTCCACGACACCGGCCGCGACGAGCGAGCCGAGCCAGTCGTGTGCGCCGATCGTGAGGTCGGGGCCCTCACCGGTGGGAACCTGGGCGATGAAGTCGGCCCGGATGTCCTCGAAGTTCTTCTGAACCAGGTTGATCTTCGCGCCGGTCTCTTCTTCGAAAGCCTCGGCTGCGGCCTGGATGGCAGGCTCGCGGTTCTCGTCGGTCCAGATGGTCAGCTCGGCGCCCGAGCCCTCTGCCGTGTCCGACTCTTCGGGCGTGGAGCCGCCGGAGCAGCCGGCCAGCAGAATGGCGGTCGACGCGAGTGCGACGACGCCCAATCCCAGCTTGCGCATGGGTTTTCCTTCCGTGAATGGTCGATCCTGCGCGCCTCGGGTGAAGTCGCGCCCTTACGACCGTTTGTGGGTGTTGGGCCGGTCGGCCGCAACGGGTACTTCTGTCAGGTCAGCTCCCGTGACACGGTGCGGATGACGGCGACGTCGCCGCCCGCCAGCAACAGCATGCCGTTGATCTCGCCCTGCGTCAGTAATTCGACGCCTTCTGTGGGAACCGAAACGGTTTCGGTGGTGTGGTTGATGACGACGAGGTACTCCGCGTCTTCACGGCGGCGGCGGACGATCTCGACTCCGGCGGGCAGGCCCGCAGGGGTGAGGCCGGCGTCGGCGTAGACGTCGGTCATGATGGCCGCCAGCCCCGCGGCATCCGGTCGGGTGCTGACGTACCAGCCGACGCCCGCACCGTGCTGGTGGCGCGTGACGGCGGGCTTGCCCGCTGCGGGGCCGTCGAGGTAGGTCGCCCGCACATCGGCGCCGGCGATCACGAGATCCTCCTGCCACACGTCGGCCGCCAGGCGCTGCCCGTTCCAGTCGAGCTCGCCGGTGGCGCCTTCGCGCAGCGGCAGGTGCTCCTCGACGCGCATGCCCAGGGCCGGCTGCAGGACAGCGCCGAAGCCGCCGGCGTGCACGGCGTCGTGTTCGTCGACCACGGCCGAGAAGAACGACACGACCAGGGTGCCGCCGCCCTCGACGTACCGGTTGAGGTTGTCGGCGTCGACGGCGGAGAGCATGTACTGCGCCGGGGCGATGACCAGCTTGTAGCCGGACAGGTCGTGGCCGGGCAGGGCGAAGTCCACCGCGATGCCGTCGCGCCACAGCCGCTCGTAGTAGGCGCGGATGCGCTCGTCGTGTCCGACGTCCTCCGAGGGGCGCCACTCCAGGTCCTGCGCCCAGAAGGACTCGAAGTCCCACAGGATCGCGACGTCGGCGTGCACGCGTGAGCCGCGGACCTCGGCGAGCCGGTTCAGCTTCGCGCCGAGGTCGACCACTTCGCGCCAGACCCGCGAGGCGGTACCGGCGTGCGGGAGCATCGCGGAGTGGAACTTCTCGGCGCCCGAACGGGAGGCGCGCCACTGGAAGAAGAGGATGCCGTCGGCGCCGCGACCCAGGTGCGAGAGGGAATTGCGGGCCATCTCGCCGGCGCGCTTGGCGACGTTGCGCGGCTGCCAGTTCACGGCGGAGGTGGAGTGCTCCATGAGGATCCACGGTGCCCCGCCGCCGACCGAGCGGGTGAGGTCGGCGGCGATGGCCAGCCCGATCTCGCCCTCTTCGTCGGCCGCCCACAGGTAGTGGTCGTCCGAGACGATGTCCACTTCGCGCGCCCACGCCCACAGGTCGCAGCCGTTGTGCTGGTTGGCCATGAAGTTGGTGGTGATGGGGCGGTCGCTGTGCGCGCGGATCGCGTCGCGCTCGGCGATGAAGCAGGCCCGCAGCTGGTGGTCGGTGAACCGGGCGTAGTCCAGGCGCTGGGCCGGGTTGACCGTCGTGGGGGCGGCGGCGGGGGCGCCGACGTGCTCCCAGTCGGTGTAGTGCTGGCCCCAGAAGGCGGTGCCCCAGGCGGCGTTGAGCGCGTCGAGCGAGCCGTAGCGCTGCTGCAGCCACAGCCGCCATTCGCGCACGGCGTGGGGCGAGTAGTCCTCGCCGACGGGGACGCCGTACTCGTTGTGCACGTGCCAGAGCACCACGGCGGGGTGGTTGCCGTAGCGCTGGGCCAGCTCAGTGGCGATGCGCACGGCCGCCGCGCGGTAGGCGGGGGCGGAGTGCGATGCCATGCCGCGGGAGCCGAAGCCCAGGGTGACGCCGTCGCGGGTGACCACCCGGGCGTCGGGGTGAGCGGCGAAGAACCACGCGGGGGGAGAAGCGGTCGGGGTGCCCATGTCGACGCGGATGCCGTTGTCGTGCAGCAGTTCGACGATCTCGTCGAGCCAGCCGAAGTCGAAGACGCCCTCGCTGGTCTCCAGCAGCGCCCAGGAGAAGATCCCGATGCTGACGAGGTTGACGCCCGCCTCGCGCATGAGGGCGACGTCTTCACGCCAGGTCTCACGCGACCACTGCTCGGGCGAGTAATCGCCACCGTAGGCAATGCCGTCCATCTCGGGCCAGGAGGTCATCGAGCTCATCCTCGTTTCAGGGGACCGTCCGATCTGCTGTGACCGGTCCCAGGGCGTGCGTCCAGCCTACGACGTCCCGGGCGGAGGAGCGGGCGGTGTTATCGAACTGTGACCGGTCACGGTTATGGGCGTGTCGGGAGTAGAGTCACTCGTCGTGGGGGAGACCAACGAGGTGCGCAGGCGCCCGACGATCCGGGACGTGGCGGCGGCCGCCGGCGTGTCCCGGGGCACGGTGTCGCGTGTCATCAACGGCGGTCACTGGGTCTCGCCCGATGCGCGTGAAGCGGTGGAGGGGGCGATCCGGGCGACCGGGTACACCGCCAACCACGCCGCCCGCAGCCTTGCCACCGGCAGATCGAATTCGCTGGCGTTCCTGCTGACCGAGCCGCAGCAGTTGCTGTTCGCCGACCCCACCTTCGCGCTGCTGCTGCGCGGTGCCACCGAAGCCCTGGCACAGCGGTCGATGACCCTGGTGCTGCTGGTGGCGGACACCCCCGCGGAGCGGGCGAACGTCGAGCACTACGTGCGGGCAGGGCACGTCGACGGGGTACTGCTCATCTCATCGCACGAGTCCGACCCGCTGCTGGCCTCACTCATCGAGGCCGGGATCCCCACGGTGTGCACGGGGGTGCCGCTGGGTCACCGTGCGTACGTGCCCACCGTCTCGGTCGACGAAGCAGGCTCGGCTCGGGTGATGACCCGCCACCTCCTTGACCGCGGCTACCGCAAGATCGCCGTCATCACCGGCCCCAATGACACCTCCGGTGGCCGCTACCGACTCGTGGGGTTCCGCGAGGAGATGGGCGACCGGTTCGACCCCGACCTCGTCGAGCAGGACGTCTACTCCAGTGAAGCCGGAGCGGCCGCGATGACGCGGCTGCTGGAGCGCGCTCCCGACATCGACGCGGTCTTCGCCGCATCCGACGTCATGGCCGTCGGCGCCATCGCCGCCGCCCGCCGCGCCGGTCGCGGGGTGCCCGAGGACCTCGCCGTGGCCGGTTTCGACGACTCCGGTCTCGCCGAAACCCACGACCCGCCGCTGACGACGATGCGCCAGCCGTGGGCCGAGATCAGCCGCGCCATGGTGGAGATCCTCATCGACGTCATCAACGGCGTCCCGCGCGAGGACCTGGTACTGCCCACGACGCTGATCGTGCGCGACAGCGCCTGAGCCCGCCCGCCCGCCCGCCCTCTGCCCGTCGCCGCAATGCGGGGATCTGCCGGAATGCGGTCCCTCCGCGGCATCCGGTCCTCGTCTGGGCAGATCTCCGCATCTCGGGCGACGGATGCCGGGCCCTCGCGGCCCCGCCCGTGCCGGACCCGGACGTAATGCGCACCGGGCGCACAGCGCGCCCCGCCTAGAATCGACGGGTGACTTCAGGCCGTTCCTTTTACATCACGACGCCGATCTACTACCCGAGCGACGTGCCCCACATCGGCCACGGCTATACCACCGTGGCGGTGGACACCCTCGCGCGCTGGCACCGCCAGGCCGGGGATGACACCTGGATGCTCACCGGCACCGACGAGCACGGCCAGAAGATGCTGCGTGCGGCCGCCGCGAACGGCGTCACGCCGCAGCAGTGGGTCGACAAGCTCGTCACCGAGTCGTGGTTCCCGCTGCTGGACACGCTCGACGTCGCCAACGACGACTTCATCCGCACGACGCAGGAGCGCCACGAGCGCAACGTGCAGGTCTTCTTCCAGACCCTCTACGACCGCGGTTACATCTACGCCGGTGAGTATGAGGCGCTGTACTGCGTCGGGTGCGAGGAGTTCAAGCCGGAGTCGGAGATCGTCGACGGCACCGGCGCGTTCGAGGGCCTCAAGGTCTGCGCGATCCACTCCAAGCCGCTGGAGCTGCTGCAGGAGAAGAACTACTTCTTCAAGCTCAGCGAGTTCCAGGACAAGCTGCTGGACCTCTACAAGACGGTCCCCGACTTCCTGCGCCCCGACTCGGCGCGCAACGAAGTCATCTCCTTCGTCAAGAACGGTCTGAAGGACCTCTCCATCTCCCGGTCGACATTCGACTGGGGCATCAAGGTGCCGTGGGACCAGTCGCACGTCATCTACGTGTGGGTCGACGCGCTGCTGAACTACGCCACCGCGGTGGGCTACGGCAGCGACCCCGAGCAGTTCGAGCGCCGCTGGCCGGCGTACCACGTGGTGGGCAAGGACATCCTCCGCTTCCACGCGGTCATCTGGCCCGCCATGCTCATGGCCGCAGGACTCGAGGTGCCGCGGGGCGTCTTCGCGCACGGCTGGCTGCTGGTCGGCGGCGAGAAGATGTCCAAGTCCAAGCTCACCGGCATCGCTCCCACCGAGATCACCGAGGTGTTCGGCTCCGACGCGTACCGGTTCTACTTCCTCTCCGCGATCGCATTCGGCCAGGACGGCTCGTTCTCGTGGGAGGACCTGTCCGCCCGCTACCAGGCGGAGCTCGCGAACGGCTTCGGCAACCTCGCCTCCCGCACGGTCGCGATGATCGAGCGGTACTTCGAGGCGATCGTGCCGCCCGCCGGCGAGGTCACCGCGGCGGAACTGCGCATCCAGCAGACGGTGGCGGATGCCGCGACGGCCGCGGATGCCGCCATGGAGCGGTTCCGCCCCGACGAGGCGATCACCGCGATCTGGACGATCGTGGACGCGCTGAACCTGTACATCACGGAGAACGAGCCGTGGGCACTGGCCAAGGACGAAGCACAGCGGGAGCGACTGGGCACGGTGCTGTACACCGCTGCGGAGGGCCTGCGCGCCCTCACCGTGCTGCTGTCGCCGGTGATGCCGCACGCCACCGGCATCCTGTGGGACGCCCTCGGCGCCGCCGGGACGCTCGGCGCGCTGCAGGACCAGCCGATCCGCGATGCCGGCGCCTGGGGGCAGCTGCCCGCAGGGGCTTCCGTCAGCGGACTGGCGCCGCTGTTCCCGCGCGTCGAACAGAGCGCATGACCGACCCCAGCCAGTACGTGCGGCAGCGGGAGAAGGGTGCCCGCGACGTGAGCTACCCACCCGCGCCGGAGCCGCTGGCGGTGCCGGTGTACGACAACCACGCCCACCTCGAGATCGAGGACGGGCCGGAGCCGCTGAGCCTGGACGAGCAGCTCGCGCGGGCGGCCGAGGTCGGCGTGATCGGGGTCGTGCAGGCCGGCGGTGACATCGACTCCAGCCGCTGGTCGGCGTGGGCCGCGGCCAGCCATCCCGGCGTCCTCGCCGCCGTCGCGATCCACCCGAATGAAGCGCCGGCATATGCCGAGCGGGGCAGGCTGGCCGAGGCGATCGCCGTCATCGACGGACTCGCGGCGCAGCCGCGGGTGCGCGCGATCGGCGAGACCGGGCTGGACTTCTTCCGCACGGAAGCTCCGGGGCTGCCCGCCCAGTACGAGAGCTTCGAGGCGCACATCGATCTTGCCAAGCAGCACGGCATCGCGATGCAGATCCACGACCGCGACGCGCACGACGAGGTCCTGGCGACCCTCCGCCGGGTTGGAGCCCCCGATCGCACGGTGTTCCACTGCTTCTCCGGCGACGCCGACATGGCACGCATCGCCGCCGATGCCGGGTACTACCTGTCGTTCGCGGGCAACGTGACCTTCAAGAACGCGCAGAACCTGCGCGATGCGCTCGCGGTGACGCCGCGGGAGCGGATCCTGGTGGAAACCGACGCACCGTTCCTCACCCCGACCCCGTACCGCGGTCGCCCCAACGCCCCGTACCTGATCCCGGCGACGGTGCGGTTCCTCGCCGCAGAGCTCGCCATGGACCTCGACGAGCTCTGCGCGCAGGTGGCTGCCAACACCCTCGCCGTCTACGGCTCCTTCACCGACTGAGCCTGCGCCGCCGCCAGCCAGGCGAGCATGATCGCCTTCGAATTGCCGTCGTCGACGCCGTCGGCAGGCAGCGCCGAGAGGGCCTGCGCGGCGGCGGTGCGCTCGGTGTCGCCGGCCAGCGCCGAGTACATCAGCACGTAGTCGCCCAGCGGACCGGTGAACGCGGTCGGGCCGGCGTGGGCGACGTTCGTCGCCACGCGCTGCGGATCCGCGCCGAGGTACTCCAGCGCGACCGGCCCGAGCGGCAGCAGTTGGATGCCGAGGATCGCCGACGGCTCCGGGCTGAACCAGGTCGCGTAGTCGCGTTTGCCGCCCCAGGTCAGCGACACGATGGGGTGGGCGAACCCCTCGGCCAGCGTGCTCGGATCCGGCTCGAGCCAGAGGGCACGGGTCGCGGCGACCTCGGCCGACAGCAGCCACGCCGCCGTCGCCGCCAGCGGCGCGTCGCTGCGGGCCTGCGCCCACAGTGCCAGGCCGTTCCAGGCCGCGACGGCCTCGGAGCTGGACTCCTGATTGTTGCCGTCTGCGAACGGGGAGAGCCCGGAGGCCCAGGAGTGACCGCGATACGGATCGAAGACGCGCAGCTGTGGCAGGGCGTCGTCCACGGCGCCGCCGGCGATGTCGGCGGCGAGCGCGTCCATCACCTCCGCGAGGGCCTCGCCCTTCTCCGGCTGTGCGGCTACGAGGGCCGCGGCGGCGCTGAGGAAGTAGCCGTAGTGGAAGTGGTGGTCGTTGCCCTCCTCCGCCCCGAACGTCGCCGCCTTGCCCACGACCATCCGCAGTGCGTCGTCGTAGACGAAGCAGTGCGCGTCGCGCACCAGGCAGCCGTCCGCCTCGCTCCACGGCTCCAACTCGGTCCACAGCCGCTCGGCGATGCGGTCGGAAAGCTCCGCATCCCCCAGTTCGCGGGCGAGGGTGAGCAGCGCGCCGAGCCGGGCCAGCGCCTTGCCGCCGTAGTACGTGTCGGCGGGCAGCGGCGGGGTGGCATCCAGATCCGCCGCGACCTGCGCCGTGATGGCAGCGCGGGTCTGGTCGTCGATCCCGCTGAGGTCGAACGCCGCGCGGGGCGCGACGGTCGGCACCGACCACTCCAGCACCGTGTCGGCGCACGCGACCGCGTCGCCGTACGCGGTGTGGAACGTGCCGAGCGAGCATCCGGCCTCCACCCGGTGCCCGGGGAACGGCACGACCACCGTGCTGTCGGTGCCGGCATAGGTCAGCCGCGTCGACGACAGGTCGCCGTCCGCGCCCGAGTCCACCTGCACCTCGGTGACCGGCGCGTCCAGTGCATCCGCCCAGTCGGCGACGTCCGCGCCTTCGGGCAGGGCGAACCACTGCGCATACGCCCCGGCGGGCACCGTGAGCGCGTCGCCGTCCCAGTCGGCGCCGGGGGCCACCACGCCGAACGCGGTGTCGTCCGTCGTCGCCGTCCACACTCCGTCACCGGCGGGTTGCAGCGGGGCAGCCGGGGTCAGCGCGGTGCCCCGTGCCGCCGTGAAGCCCACGACGGGGGAGCCCTCCGCGATCGTCACGTCACCGACCTCGGCATCCCCGTCCCACCAGCGCAGCGTGACCGACACCGGATCGGCTCGCACGGCTTCGAACCGGTCCGCGTCGACGGCGACCTGCAGGCCGCCGGCGAACGATGCCGCGACCGTCTGCGCCGTCGCCGACACCGCCGGAAGATCGACCGTGAAGCCGTCGCCCGCGGCAGCGAACGCCAGCGGGAACGGATACACCGGCTGCGGGTCCGAGCCGAAGATCAGCCCGGAGTACCAGCGGTTGGTCGGCGGGATCACGCCGTCGGCGAGGCGCGGCTGGCCGATCTCGGCCACCTGTTCCACCGGCAACGATGCGACCGACGCGGCAGAGGCCGACGTTCGGGTCCAGCCACGGTCGGCCGCGCCCGGAGAGGTCGCGGTGCAGCCGGTCACCACGAGGGCGGCCCCGAGCAGCAACACGGCCAGCAGCCGCCCGCCGCTCACAGGCCGACCTTCTGCAGCAGATCGCGCAGCGCATCGCCGACACCGGCGAGCGGGCCGTCGTCTCGCAACTGCAGCGTGGCCTGCACGGGAGTGCCGGCCTGGAACAGGCCGGTCGCCGCGCGCTGGGACAGATCGGCGCTCGTGATCCGCAGCGTCGACAGCGCTTGCCCCTCGGCGGTCTCCACATCGATGCCGGCGACATCGCCGCCGAGCACCGACTGATTCGGCAGCAGCAGTTCGACGTGGCTGCCCTCCGTGATGCGGGCGTAGTCGCGCGCCGACAGCAGGAACTCGGCCTCCACGAACAGCGACGCATCCTGGTCGACGGTGGCCAGCACGCTGCCGGCCTGGGCGAACCCGCCCTGCGGGACGGCCACCTCGCGCACCGTCCCGTCGACCGTCGCGACGATCGTGGAGGTGCCGTCGGCGGCGACGCTCGCCGCAAGCACCGGGTCGGCGACCTGGCCGGAGGCGATGTCGCGCTGCAGCTGCAGGCTGCGCACGTCGAACAGTGGGTCTCCCACGGCGACGTCGTCGCCGACCTCGACATACTGCCGGGTGACGATGCCGCCGTAGTCGGTGCCGACGGGGTAGTTCTGCGCCACGATCGTCGCGCTGGTGGACAGCGCGCGGTGCTGGCGCTGGTTGAACACGACGGTGCAGGCCATCACGATGACAACGACGAGCAGGATGCCGCCGGCAAGCTTCAGCCGGTTGAACCAGGTCATCGCGCACCTCCTGCCGGCTCGAGTTGCGGTTCCGGTTCGAGCAGGCCCGGCTGGCGCTGGAGCGGCCGCGCGACGACCGTGAGCGGCACCGTTGCGGCGGGGATCTGCAGCGGTGCGGGCCGCACCGTCGGGTGGCTCAGGGCGTGGGCCTCGCGCAGCGCGGTCACCAGGAACGCGCCCAGGATGAGCGTGTTGGTCGCGTTCCAGCCGGTGGCAAGCGTCAGCACGCCGTTGTCGATGTCACGCCAGACGGCGACGAGCGTCGTCAGCGCGAGGAAGAGGAAGAACAGCGTCTGCGGGATGATGAAGTTGAAGGGCGACCGGCGCGACGCCGACCCGGTGACGTGCCACCCCACGTCCTTGCCGGTCAGGGCGTTCCACAGGGCCTTCGAATAGATCGGGAACGACACCGTCGCCAGAGTGAGGGTCTCCCACCGGAACGAACCGACGGCGAACCACGCGAGCAGGATCTGCATGACGTAGAACCCCGCGTAGTACAGCACCCAGGTGAAGACGGTGATCTCCAGCGTCATCGGCCGCAGGTCGAAATAGATCTCCAGCGGCGGCACGAGCAGCAGCAGCAACGGGCAGATCCCGGCGAGGTAGAACGTGGCCGTCACCAGGTACTGGATGCGCTGGTCGGTCGTGAGGGTGCGCCGCGGGCTGAGCGGGTTGTGGTGCAGCAGGATCTCGAACCCGCCGGTGGCCCAGCGCAGCTGCTGCTTGCTGTAGGCCTCGATGGTCTCCGGCGCCTCACCGACGGCGAGGGCGTCGGGGAGGAAGACCGAACGCCACCCGCGTTCGTGCAGCAGCAACGCCGTCCACACGTCCTCCGACTTGGAGTCGGTGTAGATGCCGCCGATCTCGTCGACCGCCCGGCGGCGGAACACCACGTTCGTGCCGACGCAGAACGCCGCGTTGAACCGATTGCGACCCGGCTGGATGAACCGGTAGAACACCGTCTGCATGAACGCCGCACCGCGCGCCACGACGGTGTCGAGGTTGCCGTAGACCTGCGGCGTCTGGACGAACGCGACGTCCTCGTGAACGAAGATCGGCATCGTCTCCAGCAGGAACCGGGGCGAGGGGACGAAATCCGCGTCGAAGATCGCGAAGAAGTCGCCCTTGGCAAGCGTCAGGGCGTGGTTGATGTTCCCCGCCTTCGCCCCGTGGGAGCTCAGCCGGCGCACGTACCAGGCGCCCGTCTCGGCGGCCATGGCCCGCACCTCGTCGGACTTGCCGTCGTCGAGCACCCAGGTGCGATGCCTGCCCTGCAGTCCGAGGGCGGCCACCACCGTTCGGCGCACGGTCTCCAGGTCCTCCCCGTAGACCGTCACGAACACGTCGACGACCACCGGCGCGCCACGGAGGTGAATGGTGTCGTCACCGCGCGCCAGCCGCGGCATGAGGTGGGCGGCGGCGTCGTGGGCGGCGTAGTCGCGTGGGTTGCGCCCGCTGGAGAGGATCGTCCACATCGACAGCAGTGCGTGCAGCACGAGGATCGACTCGGCCACGATGACCATGAGATAGGGCAGCAGATCGCCGCGGCTGTCCGGCGCGAGCAGGAAGGCGGCGTAGGCCAGCACCCCGATCGTCGCGACGACGACCAGCAGGATCATCACCGGTGTCGGTTCGCCGCCGTCCTTCGGGCTCGGCCGATCCAGGGTGTGCCTGGTCTGACGTGTAGATGGAATGCGTGCCATTCGGATCCCCCCGATGGACTGGCGGTGCTCCCATCCGCAGCGCCGTCGGCGCGCATGGATTCCTACCCCAATTCCGGCATGCCCCCCGGCAGCCGGACCGTTCGTCCATGATGCGCCTCGCGCGAGACGGGAGTGTTCCCGCCGTGTGAACGCTCGGTGACGAGTAGCTGTACGCATCCTCGGTACTGTTGATACATGCCGGTGACCCTCCTCGGCGCGGCAGAGATCCGCGCGCTCGCAGCCGAGCTCGACGTCACCCCGACCAAGAAGCTCGGTCAGAATTTCGTCGTCGACGCCAACACGGTGCGCAAGATCGTGCAGGTCGCAGGCGTGAAGCCCGGCGACCGCGTCGTCGAAATCGGCCCTGGCCTGGGGTCGCTGACGCTGGCGATCCTCGAGACCGGGGCGACGGTCATCGCCGTGGAGATCGATCACCGGTTGGCCGAGCGCCTGCCGGTCACCGCCGCCGCGCACCAGGTCGCCGACGGCGCGCTGACGGTCGTCGACGCGGATGCGCTGAAGGTGGTCGAGCTGCCCGGCGACCCCGAGGTGCTCGTGGCGAACCTGCCCTACAACATCAGCGTTCCGGTGCTGCTGCACTTCCTGGAGACCTTCGCCCACCTGAACCGGGGCGTGGTGATGGTGCAAGCCGAAGTGGGGGAGCGCCTGGCGGCATCCCCCGGCACCAAGGCCTACGGGGGACCCAGCGTCAAGGCGTCCTGGTACGGACCGTGGCGGCTGGCCGGCACGGTGTCCCGGCAGGTGTTCTGGCCGATTCCCAACGTCGACAGCGTGCTGGTCGGCTTCCGCCGTGACCCGCAGCCGCGCGGCACCGAGGAAGAGCGCCGCCGCACCTTCGCGATCGTGGATGCCGCCTTCGGCCAGCGCCGCAAGATGCTGCGCCAAGCCCTCTCCGGTGTGCTGGGCGGCAGCGCCGCCGAGGCATCCGCCGTCCTCGAGGCGGCCGGTGTGGCGCCGACCGCCCGCGGCGAGGAATTGGTGGTCGAGGACTTCCTGCGTATCGCGCGCGCGGCGCCCCTCGCGCAGTAGCGTGGGTGGGGTGACACAGACCCCGCGGACCAAGCCCCCTGTCGCCGACCTGCACCGGCCGTATACGGCCGCGGCCGATCGCTACGGATCCGTCGAGTATCGCCGGGTGGGAGCCTCCGGCCTGCGGCTGCCGCCGATCTCGCTCGGACTGTGGTGGAACTTCGGCGACAACGTCCCGTTCGACCGCCAGCGCGAGGTGCTGCGCCACGCGTTCGACATCGGCATCACCCACTTCGACCTGGCCAACAACTACGGCCCGCCGTACGGCGCGGCCGAGACGAACTTCGGCCGCATGATGCGCGAGGACTTCGCGCGCTACCGCGACGAGCTGATCATCTCGTCCAAGGCCGGCTACGACATGTGGTCCGGCCCCTACGGCGACGGCGGCTCGCGCAAGTACCTCCTGGCCAGCGCCGAGCAGTCGCTGCGCCGCATGAACGTCGACTACGTCGACATCTTCTATTCGCACCGCGACGACCCCACCACGCCGCTGGAGGACACGATCGGGGCGCTGCACACCCTCGTGCAGCAGGGTAAGGCGCTGCACGTGGGCATTTCCTCGTACAGCGCACACCGCACCGTCGAGGCCGCCGCGATCGCCCGGAGCCTGGGCACACCGCTGGCGATCCACCAGCCCGCCTACTCCATCGTCAACCGGTGGATCGAGGACGGCCTGACCGGCGCGCTCCAGCAGGAGGGCATGGGAGCGATCGCGTTCTCGCCGCTGTCGCAAGGGGTGCTGACGGACAAGTACCTCTCCGAGGGCGCGGCCGACCGCTCGCTCGAGCGCTGGTCGGTGCCGCGCGATAGCGTCTCGCAGACGGCCCGCGGCCGCCTGCTGGGACTGGATGCCATCGCGAAGGAACGCGGGCAGTCGCTGGCCCAGATGGCGCTGCAGTGGGTGCTGCGCGACGGTGTGGTGGCCTCCGCGCTGGTCGGCGCCTCCCGCCCCGCGCAGCTGGACGAGAACCTCGCCGCGGTCTCGGGCCCCGCCTTCGACACCGAAGAGCTCGAGCGCATCGACGCACTGTCGGACGGCATCGACGTCGGTCTCTGGGACTCGGCGGACAAGTGACGCTGGCCACCTCTGGCGACCGCGTGCACGTACGCGCACCGGGGAAGATCAACGTCTTCTTCGAGGTCGGGGATGTGCAGGACGACGGCTATCACGACGTGGCGTCGGTGTACCAGGCCGTCTCCGCCTACGAAGACGTCTACGCCACGCACGCCGACGGGTTCACGATCTCCGTCGACGGGCTGGTCGACGTCTCGGGCGTTCCGACCGACGACCGCAACCTCGCGGTGCGGGCGGCCCGGCTGCTGGCGCAGGAGATCGGCTACCCCGGGGGCGTGCACCTGGAGATCCACAAGGCCGTCCCGGTAGCCGGCGGCATGGGCGGCGGGTCGGCCGATGCCGCGGCGGCGCTGGTCGCGTGCGACGCGCTGTGGGATGGCGGAGTGTCGCAGGCGCGGATGCAGCGTCTGGCCACCCGCCTGGGCGCCGACGTGCCGTTCGCGCTGATGGGTGGCACCGCGGTCGGCACCGGCCGGGGCGACCAACTCAGCCCGGCGCTGGCCCGCGGCCGCCTGGACTGGGTGATCGTGACGACGTCGGCCGGCCTGTCAACACCCGAGGTCTACCGCGAACTCGACCGACTGCGCGAGCACAGCGCCACCGACATCGCACCGCCCCGAGGCGTGCCCGATGTCGAGCCCGCCGTTCTGCACGCGCTGCGCACCGGTGACGCGGCGGCCGTTGCCGCGGCCGTGCGCAACGACCTGCAGGATGCCGCGTTCTCGCTGCGCCCCGAGCTGGCGGCGCTGCGCGACCTGGGCTGCGACAACGGGGCACTGGCGGGGATCGTGTCCGGTTCGGGTCCCACGGTGGCCTTCCTCGCCGCCGACGCCACCGCCGCACTGGATCTGCGGGTGACTCTGGCGGCGGCCGGGTTCGATGCGCTGACCGTCCACGGGCCGGTCCCCGGAGCCCGTGTCGTGGGCTGACGGCACAATGGGGGGATGATCGATTCCGTGACCAACGCCGCGTGGAAGGCGGCTCCCGTCGACACCGGCTCGCAGCAGACGCTCGCGGCGCGCAACCTGGACTATCGCACCCTCTCGCACGACGGTCCCGCGTACGACGCGTGGCTGCAGGCACTGGCCCGCGGGTTCCAGGACGGTGAGCGCGACGACGAGCAGATCACGGTCAACCGGGAAAGCACCGCCTATCGGCGCCTGACGGGCGTCTACGACTCCGCCGGCCCGATGGCCGAGCTCCCCGTCGCGACCGCCGCGTCATGGATCGGTGAGCTGTCCGTGCCGGGCGGCCGGGGCATCCCCTCCTGCGCCATCACCTCGGTCACCGTCTCGCCGACGCACCGCCGGCGCGGCATCGCCCGGGCGATGCTCGAGGGCGAGCTGCGCGGTGCCGCTGCCGCAGGAGTGCCGATGGCCATGCTCACCGTCAGCGAGTCGACGCTGTACGGCCGCTATGGATTCGCGCCCGCCGCGGCGTCGAGCTCGTGGACGATCGAGACCAAACGCGCCCGCTGGGTCGGCCCGCACCCCACCGGGCGCGTCGACTTCATCCCGCGCGCGAGGATGCGGCAACTGGCGCCGGTGCTGCACGAACGCGCACGGTTGTCGTCGCCGGGCGAGATCGACGTCCCGCTCGGACACTGGGACAACATCGCCGGAACCCGCCCCGATGCCAAGGAGGCCGGCAAGCTCCGCGCGCTGCAGTACGCCGATGCCGATGGCGAGGTCAGCGGACTGGCCGTGTACACCGTCGCGGGAAACGACGACGACTTCACCAAGGCGGCCGTGAGCGTCGTGTATCTGCTGGCGGTCACCGACGACGCGTACGCCGCGCTGTGGCGGTTCCTTCTCGAACTGGACCTCGTGTCCACGGTGAAGGCGCACGAGCAGTCCGTCGACGAGCCGCTGCTGTGGATGATCGACGATCAGCGCGCTGCCACCGTCACGCTGCGCGATCACCAGTACGTGCGCATCCTCGACGTTCCTGAGACGCTGAGCGCCCGCTCCTACGGCGCCCCGGGCCGGTTCGCGCTGGAGGTCTCCGACCCGCTGGACATCGCTGCCGGCCGCTACCTGCTCGACGTCCGCGCCGACGGCCGCGCTACCGTGTCGGCGCTGGACGGCGACGCCCCCGCAGACGCCGTGCCGCTCGCACTGGGGATCCGCGAGCTGTCGGCCGCCTACCTCGGCGGAGTGTCGATCGCGACCCTCGCGCGGGCGGGCTGGGTGCACACGACGGATGCCGCCGCCGCCGCACGCACGTTCGGCTGGCACGTCGCCCCGCGGCTGAGTATTTGGTACTGAGCAGCGGGGTTCACGCTGTCCGAGGCTCCGGCTAGCCTGGACCCCCACCGACGGAAGGAGGCGCGATGAGAGCACGACTGGGTGACACCGTGATCGCCGAGGCGGACGAGGACGACCTCATCAGCATCGAGGGGAATTGGTACTTCCCGCCCGACTCGGTCGCGTGGGAGCTGCTGGAGAAGAGCCCCACTCCCTACACCTGCGCGTGGAAGGGCAATTGCCAGTACTACACCGTCGATGGGCACACCGACAACGCGTTCGCCTACCCGGACCCGCTGCCGAGCGCGATCGACCGGGTCGGCAAAGACTTCTCCGGCTACGTCGCGTTCTGGCAGGACGTTCAGGTCGGGCGCTGAGCGTGATCGAGTTCCGAGGCGTCGCGAAATCCTTTTCCGACGGCACCCGCGCCGTCGAGGACTTCTCGCTGCAGATCCCTCCGCACCGCACGACGGTGTTCGTCGGGTCGTCCGGCTGCGGCAAGACGACGCTGCTGCGCATGATCAACCGGATGGTGGAACCCACCGCAGGCACGATCACGATCGACGGCGAGGACATCGCCACCCGGTCGCCGGTGGCGCTGCGGCGCAGCATCGGTTATGTCATGCAGAACTCCGGACTGCTGCCGCACCTCACGGTCGCCGCCAATATCGCCACGGTGCCGCGCTTGAACGGTGTCGCCCGTGGTCCGGCACGTGAGCGCGCGCTGGAGCTGATGGGGACGGTGGGGCTGGACGGTGCGATGGCCGACCGCTACCCGAGTCAGCTGTCCGGTGGTCAGCAGCAACGGGTGGGGGTGGCCCGCGCGCTGGCGGCCGAGCCGAACATCCTGCTGATGGACGAGCCGTTCGGCGCCGTCGACCCGATCGTCCGCGCGGAGCTGCAGGACGAGCTCACGCGGCTGCAGCGCGAGATCGGCAAGACGATCGTGTTCGTCACGCACGACATCGACGAGGCGTTCTTCCTCGGCGACCAGGTCGTCATCCTGGAACGGGGTGCGCGCATCGCGCAGCGGGGCACACCGGACGAGATCCGGCAGGGTCCGGCGTCGCCCTTCGTCGAGGCGTTCGTCGGCGCGCGGGAGCGGCGCGCTCCGTGAACTGGATCCTCGATAACCTCGGGCTCATCGCAGAGCTGTCGCTCGAACATGTGCGTCAGAGCGTGATCCCGGTCGTGCTGGGGCTCGTGTGCGCCGTGCCGCTGGGGTGGATCGCGTGGCGCTACCGGCTCGTGCGGGGGAGCCTGCTCACCCTGAGCGGACTGCTGTACACCATCCCCTCGCTGGCACTGCTGGCCCTGCTGCCCGGCATCCTCGGAATCAGCATCCTCAGCGAGGTCAACCTCCTCGTCGCCCTCACCCTGTACGCCGTCGCGCTGCTGACGCGGTCGGTGGCCGACGGGTTCGACGCCGTCGACCCCGACGCCCGCCTGGCGGCCGTCGCGATGGGGTACGGGCCGGCGCGCAGGTTCTGGGGAGTCGACCTGCCGCTTGCGGGTCCCGTCATCTTGGCGGGACTGCGCGTCGCCGCCGTCAGCACCGTGTCGCTGGCCACCGTCGGCGTGCTCATCGGGGTGACCAACCTCGGCTATCTGTTCACCAACGGGCTGCAGCGGCGGATCATCCCCGAGGTGCTCGCCGGTGTCGTCGCCGTCATGCTCATCGCGGTCATCATCGATCTGCTGCTGGTGGTCGCGGGGCGCCTGCTCCTGCCGTGGAGCAGCGGCGGTGCACGCCGCCGCGCAGCGCGCGTGCGCCTCGTCGCCTCGGCGGCGGAGGTGCCGGCATGAATCTCTTCGCCGAGGCGCTCGCCTGGATCTTCGCACCGGAGCAGTGGACCGGCCCGGCATCCATCGGCGCCGCCCTTGCGGTGCATCTCTGGTACACCGGCGTGGCCGTCGTCATCGCCGCGATCATCGCGGTGCCGCTGGGCTGGCTCATCGGCCACACCGGGCGCGGGCGGGAGATCGCGGTGGTGATCTCGGGGGCGGCGCGCGCCGTGCCGTCGTTCGGTCTGCTGATTCTGCTGGTGCTGCTGTTCGGCGTGCTCAATCGCCCCGAAGCCGGCGTCGTGACCTTCGTGCTGCTGGCGATCCCGTCGATCCTCGCCGGTGCCTACGCGGGGGTCGAGGCCATCGACCGGGCCGTGCTCGATTCCGGGCGCGCGATGGGGATGACCCAGTGGCAGGTCCTCTGGCGCATCGAGGTGCCCCTCGGACTGCCGTTGCTGGTGGCGGGACTGCGCTCGGCCACCCTTCAGGTGGTCGCGACGGTCACGATCGCCGCCTACGTCGCACTCGGCGGCCTGGGGCAGTACATCATCGCCGGCATCCCGTTGCGCCGTTATGACATGGTGCTCGGCGGCGCATTGCTGATCATCGCCCTCGCACTGTTGCTGGATCTGCTCTTCGCGGTCCTGCAGCGTACAGCGGTGCCGCGCGGGCTTCGCGCCGGACGCGCCGCGCGTGACACCGGGCGCGCATCAGCCGCGCGCACCGCCACGTCCCACACCCCCGTTCCGTCCTGACACGCACTGAGGAGACCTCATGCCCATCACCCCTACCCCGCGCCGCCTGCTCGGCGCCGCCACCGCCATCGCCCTCGCCGCGGCCCTGCTGGCCGGCTGCGCCTCATCAGACCCGCTCGAGGCCGAAACCGGCGGTGAGACCGGGGATGCCGAGGCGATCGTCATCGGCTCGCAGGCGTACTACTCGAACGAGATCATCGCCGAGATCTACGCCCAAGCGCTGGAGAACGCCGGCTACACGGTGGAGCGCTCGTTCAACATCGGCCAGCGCGACGCCTACATGCCGGAGGTCGAAAGCGGTGCGATCGACCTGTTCCCGGAGTACAGCGGCAACCTGTTGCAGTACTTCGAGCCCGAGACCGAGGCGCGTACCCCCGATGACGTCTACGCGGCGCTGGTCGGGGCGCTGCCGGAGGGCATCACCGTGCTGGAGCAGTCCGACGCGAGCGACCAGGACTCCTACACGGTGACGGCCGCTTTCGCCGCGGAGAACGGCCTGACGAGCATCGCCGACCTCGCCGGTGTCACCGTGCCCCTCACCCTCGGCGGCCCGCCGGAGCTCGCCGAGCGCCCCTACGGGCCCAGTGGCCTCGCCGACACGTACGGTGTCGAGGTCGCCTTCGAAGCCACCGGGGACACCACGGTCGAATCCCTCGTGGCGGGCGAAGTGAACATCGCCAACGTCTTCACGGCCGACCCGCGCATTCAGACACAGGATCTGGTCGTGCTCGAAGACCCCGAAGGGTTGTTCCTGGCCTCCAACGTGGTGCCCGTGGTCAATGCGGAACTCGCCGATGAACTGGCCGAGGTGATCGACCCCATCAGCGCCGCGTTGACACCGGAAGGGCTCGTGGCGCTGAACGTGCAGAGCACCGAGGACCAGATGTCCCCGGAGGACATCGCCACCGCGTGGCTCGAGGAGAACGACCTGCTGTGAGCTGCGCTACAGGCGGGTGACGATGCGCTCGCGGTCGAATCGGGCCACGACGAGGACGAACGCCACGACGTCGACGACGAGGAGCACGGCGGCGGTGATGAGCGCCACCGTCACATCGAAAAGCATGAGTCCGGTCGACTGACCGATCACGAGGGCGAGGATCGGCAACACGACGAACATCGCCGTGCCCTGAGCGCCCTGCATCGTGCTGGAGTGCGCCGAGACCGCCACGATCAGGCTCGTCGCGAGGAAACCCACGAGCGGCACGAGGATCACGATGATCACGGCCCAGGTCCAGGTCGGGAAGAACACACCGCCCATCATCGGTGCGCCGAGAGTGTTGACGATGGTCGCGTAGAGGAGGAAGGCGACCCAGGTGAGCACCACGGCGGGGATGACCGAGCCGAGCACCTTCGCGAGGACGAGTTCGCGGGTGCTCAGCGGTGAGTAGAGCAGGCCCTCGATCGTGCGTCGTTCCTTCTCGCCGACGAGGCTCGAGCTGGCGGTGATGCTGGCGATCATGACCGGGATCAGCAGGAAGAAGGGCGCCATGAAGTAGACGATGACCGCGTAGGCGACGGTCTGCTCTGCGGAGAAACCGGCCGGCACGATCCCGGGCGGCAGGTTGCCGATGAAGCTCTGCAGCCCGCCGATGGTCGACGTGGGAACGCTGGTGTTGCCCAGCAGCAGCACCGCCGAGGGGATGACCGCCGCGAACAGCAGCGGGATGATCACGAGCGGGGCGATCACCTGCTTGTCTCGGGAGATTTCGAGCCAGTCCTTGCGGATCACCGCCCAGACACGTTGCCGGTCGATCATGCGATGCCCCCTTCGTCGAGCGTGGCGAAGTAGAACTGCTCGATCGTCGGCACCTCGGGGATCACCGCGCGCACCGGGACGCCGCCGCGCACCAGAGCGGCGACGACGACCGGGACGACGCCGTCGTCGGCGGATGAGAAACCGAGGCGGCCGTCGGTGTCGACCTCCGGCGGCGATCCCGTGACGGATGCCACGAGCTCGGCCGCGCGGGGGAGGGCGCTGCCTACGGTGAGCCAGTACCGGCGGTCGGGCCAACGGTGCGCGAGCAGCTCGTCCACCACGCCGCATGCGAGCAGCCGTCCGCCGCGGATGATCCCGATGTCGTCGCACAGCGACTCCAGGCCGTGCAGCTGGTGGGTGCAGATGATCACCGTCGTGTTCAGCGACCGGATCATGCGCTTGAGATAGCCGATGAGGTCGGCGGCCGCTTCGGGGTCCAGACCCGCCGTCGGCTCATCGAGGAAGAGCAGTTCCGGCTCGTGCATCACCGCGCGGCCGACAGCCAGCTTCTGCCGCATCCCCTTGCTGAACTCACCGACGAGGGAACCGGCGCGCTCCTGCAGGCCGAGCACGGTGAGCACCTCGTCGATGCGATCGTCCATTACCCGGCGGTCGATGCCGTAGAGCGCGCCCCACGTGCGCAGGTTCTCCCGGGCGCTGAGGGTCTCATAGAGGTTCGTGTCGGTCTGCACTCCGATCCGGCGGCGGAGCCGGTCGGCCGCGGCGGGGGTCACCCGCTCACCGAAGAGCGTGATGTCGCCGCGGTCCGGGGTCAGCAGTCCCGTGAGCAGCCGCACGGTGGTCGTCTTGCCTGACCCGTTGGGCCCGAGAAGGCCGAAGGCACGCCCGCGGGCGACGCTGAAGGACAGATCCGAGACCACATCACGATCGCCGAATCGCTTTGAGAGCCCCGCGGCCTGCACGATGACGGTTGATTGGTCACCGGGCTCCGGTGCCGGCATCGGAGGGCGCAACGGCTGCGAGGTCATGAGGTGTGGGGTGCGGCATCGGGCTCGGCGGGTGCCGAGGGGGAATCGGACAGCCACACGCGGCGCAGCCCCGCGCGCAGCGGCACGACGACGACGGCGAGGGAGGCCGCGATGGCCAGGGGCAGCGCCGCGACGGTGAGCAGTGCCTACCGACCCTGCGGTGCGCGGGCATCGGCGAGGGTGGCCGCGACGACGCCGGCGGAGATCACGGCGAGCGAGGTCGCCGTTGCGGTGCGCACCAGGCGATCCTCGGTCGGGGCGCTGCGGCGCTGTGCCCACAGCGCCGGTACCGCGCCGAGCGCGAGATCCGCGAGCAGCGCCCACCGGGGTGCGTGCTCCTGCGCACGACCGCCCAAGTCGAATCCCGCGGCCACCGTCGGCGGGAGGGCTCGCCAGGTGGCCGCAATGACGGCCGCCGTCGTGCCGGCGATGACCAGCGGCACCGCGTGGGCCTGGTGGAGCCGGCGCTGCGGGATGGCCGCGAGCACATCGTCGCCGGTGTCGTCGGGGCGGATGAGGCCCAGGCGCACCGCGACGGCGCCGAGGTTGAGTGTCCACCCGATCCCGAGCAGGCGCGGGACGAACAGTTTCGGGTTCGCCGGATCCCAGGTGCGGGAGCGCACCTCGGCGCTCATCGGGCCGCGCAGTTCGACTGGCAAGCCGAGCAGGCGCCAGCGCGGCCCGGCCGTCGCGGTGTCATCGGCGAGGGCATCGGTCAGCTCGTGCGCGTATGCCGCCGGGTCGCCCAGCGCGGTCACCGGATCGAGGCCGGCCTGGGCGAGCTCGTCGAGCTGCGCCGACAGGGCACTCAGCGCCCGGCGCCGGTCCGGGCGGGGCACGCGATGAAGGTGCGCGCGCACGGCACCCAGGTAGTCGGTCGCGCTCATGGCGTCCCCTCGAGGATCTCGGTCATGGCGCCGCTGAGCGCCGCCCAGGCGTCGGCTCCGGCAGACAGCGAGTCGCGGCCCGCCGGGGTCAGTCGGTAGTACTTGCGCGGCGGACCGCCGGCAGCCTCCGCCCACCGGGTGCCGACCAGGCCCGACTTGTCGAGCCGCGCCAGCAGAGGGTAGACGGTGCCGGGGGTCGCCGTCAGCGCGGGGTACGCATTCAGCCGTTCGATGATCTCGATCGCGTAGCACTCCTCGCGCCCGAGCACCGCAAGGATCGCAAGCTCGAGCACGCCCTTGCGGAGTTGGACCACGCGGTCACTAGTTGGCATAACATACATCCTTGCAGTGCAAGGTACCTGCGGTCAAGAAGGCCGGCGGCCCGCCGGAGGCGATTCAGCCGAGTTCTTCGCCGAGTTCGAGCCACCGCTGCTCGAGCTCGGCGATCTGGGTCGCCTGCTCCTCACGCCGGCGGTACAGGTCGCTGACCTCGTCGTGCGGGGTGTCCGATGCCGCGCTGGCGATCTTCACGTCCACGTCGTTCAGGACGGCCTGGAGCTTTCCGATCTTGCGGTCCAGCGCCGACAGTTCCTTCTCCGCGGTGCGGCGGTCGGCGCCCGAGAGCGACGAGGTGGATGCCTTCGGTGCGGGCGCCGCGGCGGGTGCGGCCTCGGCGGCGCGTTGCTGGGCGTGCCGCAGCCGCAGGTACTCGTCGATGCCGCCGGGCAGGTGCCGCAGGTGGCGGTCGAGGATCGCGTACTGCTGGTCGGTGACGCGCTCCAGGAAGTACCGGTCGTGCGAGACGACCAGCAGAGTGCCCGCCCACGAGTCGAGCAGCTCCTCGATCGCGGCGAGCATGTCGGTGTCGAGGTCGTTGGTCGGCTCGTCGAGGATCAGCACGTTGGGCTGCTCCAGCAGGATCAGCAGCAGCTGAAGTCGGCGCTTCTGACCGCCCGACAGGTCCTTCACCGGGGTCGACAGCTGCGCGCTGGAAAAGCCCATGCGCTCCAAGAGCTGGCCGGGGGTCAGTTCCTGCTCCTTCGAGCCGGTGCCCATCGTGTAGCTGGTGCGCAGCCGCGAGATCACGACGCGTACCGGTTCGTGCAGGTGAGGGTCGAGTTCATCCATGCGCTGGGTGAGCGTGGCGACCTTGACGGTCTTGCCGCGCTTGACCTGTCCGGACGTGGGCTCGACGGTGCCGGCGATGAGCC
Source organism: Microbacterium sp. zg-YB36 (assembly GCF_024623575.2). Classification (NCBI taxonomy): domain Bacteria; kingdom Bacillati; phylum Actinomycetota; class Actinomycetes; order Micrococcales; family Microbacteriaceae; genus Microbacterium; species Microbacterium sp. zg-YB36. Next base: position 863,112 of record NZ_JANJFD020000001.1, on the reverse strand, counting down.
CGAGCAGCGTGGACTTGCCGGCTCCGTTGACCCCGAGGATGCCGGTGCGCTCACCGGGAGCGATGCGCCACTCCACTTCGTGCAGCACTTCGCGCGGTTCGCCGGTGGGGGAGTCCTGCGACGGGTAGGACACCGACACGTCCAGCAGGTCGACGACGTCCTTGCCCAGCCGGGAGACGGCCAGCGACTGCAGTGCGACGCGGTCGCGCAGCTCGGGCACGTCGGCGATGAGCTCGTTGGCCGCGTCGATGCGGAACTTGGGCTTGGCGGTGCGGGCGGGGGCGCCGCGGCGCAGCCAGGCGAGCTCCTTGCGGGCGAGGTTCTGGCGTCGGGCTTCGACGACCGATGACTGGCGGTCGCGCTCCACGCGCTGCAGCACGTAGGCGGCGTAACCGCCGTCAAAGGGCTCCACGACGCGGTCGTGCACCTCCCACGTGCGGGTGCAGACCTCGTCGAGGAACCAGCGATCGTGGGTGACCACCAGCAAGGCCCCGCTGTTACCGGCCCACCGGCGCTTGAGGTGCTCGGCGAGCCACGCGATGCCCTCGACGTCGAGGTGGTTGGTCGGCTCATCGAGCATGATGACGTCCCAGTCGCCCGACAGCAGCTGCGCCAGGGCCACCCGGCGCCGCTGGCCACCGGACAGCGTGCCGATCTCGGCATCCCACGGCAGGTCGCTGGCCAGCCCCGCGACGACCTCGCGGGTGAGCGGGTCGCCGGCCCATTCGTATTCGGCGCGGTCGCCGACGATCGCCGCCGACACCGTCAGGTCGTCGGGGAGCTTGTCGGCCTGGTCGAGCACACCGATGCGCACGCCGCCGCGCACGGTCACCCGGCCGGCGTCGGGGGTGCGGCGACCGGCGAGCATCGCCATCAGGCTCGACTTGCCGTCGCCGTTGCGGCCGACGATGCCGATGCGGTCACCTTCGTCGACGCCGATCGAGACGCCGTCGAAGACGACTTTGGTCGGATATTCGAGATGCAGGGCCTCGGCCCCCAGAAGATGCGCCATATTCCTTCCAGCGTAGGCTCCGCCGGGCCATGCGCGGACCGCCGGCCGGTGCGGCCGGTGCGGTTCAGGCGTCGAAGCCGAGGCTCAGCTTGCGCAGCAGCGCAGCCAGCCGATCCCGGTCGGCGCGCGACAGGGCCGACAGCAGCGTCGCCTCCGCGTCGACCAGCCGGGTGATCGCGGCATCCACGCGCGTCTGCCCGTCGCCGGTGAGGGTCACCAGCACGCTGCGGCCGTCGGCGGGGTCGCCCTCGCGGCGCACCAGTCCGCGGTCGACGAGGCGGTCGATGCGGTTGGTCATGGTGCCGCTGGAGACCAGCGTCTGCTGCAGCAACTGCTTGGGGCTGAGTTGAAACGGGTCGCCCGCGCGGCGCAGAGCGGAGAGAACATCCCACTCCCACGGCTCCAGGTCGCTGCGGCGGAACGCCTCCCGGCGCGCCCGATCGAGGTGGCGGGAGAGGCGATCCACCCTGGAGAGCACCTCGAGCGGGGAGAAATCCAGGTCGGGGCGCTGGGTGATCCACGCGCCGACGATGCGGTCGACCTCATCCGTGCCTTGAGCCATCCCGCCATTATCGCCGGTAGGTGTCATCACGGTTCGGTAACGGATGCCGGCAACCCCTTTCCGGCCCCCTGGCCGCGCGAGCAGACTGTGACCGGTCACAGCACGTGCCCTTTCGATGGAGATCGGAGCCCTCATGCGCGCACGCTCAACCACTCGGTGGATGCGAGGCGTGGCCGCGGTCGCGACTGCCGCCCTGATCGCGACGGGCGCTGCCATCCCGGCCGCCGCCGACGACGGCCCCGTCGAGGCGGGCATCGTCGTCAAGAAGGTCGAGGGGCTGCCGGCCGACTTCATCCACGGTGCCGATGTCTCCTCCGCCATCGCGCTGGAGGAATCAGGCGTGGTCTTCCGCGACACCTCGGGCAACCCCGCCGACCTGTTCGACGTGCTCGCGGACGCGGGCGTGACCGACGTGCGGGTGCGCGTGTGGAACGACCCGTTCGACGCGGCGGGCAACGGCTACGGCGGCGGTGACAACGACGTCGCCCGCGCGGTCGAGATCGGCCAGCGCGCCACGGCTGCCGGGCTCGGCGTGCTGGTGGACTTCCACTACTCCGACTTCTGGGCCGACCCCGCCAAGCAGCAGGCGCCGAAGGCGTGGGCGGGGTTCACGGCAGACCAGACCGCGGCAGCCGTGGAGGACTTCACCGCCGCGGCGCTGGCCGACTTCGTCGCCGCGGGCGTCGACGTGCGGATGGTGCAGATCGGCAACGAGACCAACGGGGCCGTGGCCGGACTCACCGGCTGGCCCGACATGGCGAAGGTCTTCTCCGCCGGGTCCACCGCTGTGCGCACCGTCATCCCTGAGGCCGAGGTCGTGGTGCACTTCACAAACCCCGAAACCGCCGGCCGATACGCCGGGTACGCGCAGAACCTCGCCGATCGGGGCGTGGACTACGACGTGTTCGCGTCGTCGTACTACCCGTTCTGGCACGGCACGCTGGCGAACCTCACCTCCGTGCTCAGCGACGTGGCCGACACCCACGGCAAGCAGGTCATGGTCGCCGAGACATCCTGGGCGTACACGCTCGAAGACGGCGATGGGCACGGCAACGTCGTCGATCTGCCGTCCGAGGCGACGCAGTACCCGGTGAGCGTGCAGGGTCAGGCCACCGCGCTGCGCGACGTCATGCAGGCAGTCGTCGACGTCGGCGACGCCGGCATCGGCGTGTTCTATTGGGAGCCGGCCTGGCTGCCGGTCGGACCGCCCGAACAGCTCGAGGCGAATCGCGTGCTGTGGGAGACCCACGGCTCGGGGTGGGCGTCCAGCTTCGCGGGGGAGTACGACCCGCACGACGCGGGGCAGTGGTTCGGCGGCTCGGCGTGGGACAACCAGGCACTGTTCGACCACTCGGGTGTGCCGCTGGAGTCGCTGCAGACGTTCCGCTATGCCCGCACCGGGGCCGTAGCGCCGCGCGAGGTGACCAGTGTGGAGCAGCCCACCCTCACGGTGACCGCCGGGACGGAGATCACTCTGCCGGCCACCGTGGCGGTGACCTACAACGACGGTTCGGTGCAGCCCGAGGCGGTGACGTGGTCGGATGCCGCCGATTGGATCGACGGCCCCGGCAGCTACCGGGTCTCCGGCGTCACCGCGTCGGGGCACGCCACGACGGCGACCATCACGGTGCTCGCGCTGAACGCGCTGGCAAACCCCGGGTTCGAAGACGCCGACCTCACGATGTGGGCCCGCACCGGCACGCTGACGCTCCGTTCGACCGATGACCCCCGCAGCGGTGCGCGGTCGGCGCACTTCTACTCCGCCGCGCCGTTCGCCTTCACGCTGTCGCAGACCGTGACGGGCCTGGATGCCGGCACCTATTCGGCCTCTGCCGCACTGCAGGGAGATGGGGAAGGCACCACCGGCACCGTGGCGCTGGAGCTCACGACTTCGTCGGGGCAGTCGGCGAGGGCTGCCTTCGCCCTGTCGGGCTGGCGCAACTGGTCGGTGCCGGAAACGGATGCCGTCACGATCGCGGCAGGCGAGACGATCACCGTCACGGTGACCGCCGAGCTGCCCGGAGGTGCGTGGGGGACACTCGACGACTTCGTACTGTCACCGGTCACCGGCGACGGTGCCGACGTGTCCGACCTGGAAGACGCTGTCGCACGTGCCGCGGCCGTGGACCGCGGCATCGTCACCGCCGCCTCCCTCGCCGTGCTCGACGATGCCCTGGAGATCGCCGGCATCGTGCTGGGGGCCGACACTCCCGCCGCCGATCGCGTGGCCGAAGCGACCGCTCTGGTCGAGGGCGCCCTGGCCCAGCTCGTGCTCACCGGCGCGGAGCCGCCCGCCGTCATCGCCCCGGTCGAGGTGACCGTCGTCGAGGGCGAGGCCATCGACCTGCCCGACACGGTGCGCCGCACCGCATGGAACGGTGTCGTCGACACCGTCCCGGTGGTCTGGTCCGACGCCGTCGACTGGATCTCCGGCCCCGGGGTGTACACCATCGCCGGGACCGCCGGCCAGGCTCCCGCCGTGGCCCGCATCACCGTCACCGAGCGCCAGTGGCTCCTCGACGGCGGGTTCGAAGGCGACGGCGGTGCGTGGACGGTGGCCGGATCGGGAGCGTCGATCACGGCGACCGCCGATGCCGCCGAAGGCGCCCGCGCGGTCAGCTTCTGGAGCGACGCGGCCTACCGCTTCGATGTCACCCAGCAGATCTCCGGCATCACCCCGGGCGTCTATGCCCTCTCCGCCACCGCGCAGGGCGATGGCGAAGCCGCCGGGGACGCCCTGGCGGTCGTGGCATCCACCGCCGCGGGTGAGACGACGGCGCCGCTGCCGCTGGACGGCTGGCAGGCGTTCGGCACGGCGACGACGGCCCCCCTCGTGGTCGGCGAGGGCGAAGTGCTCACCGTCGGTGTCACCGCAGCACTGAGCGCCGGCGCGTGGGGCACTGTCGACGATCTGCGCCTGGTGCGTGCCGGTGAGCGGACCGACACCACCGCCCTCGAAGCGGACATCATCGCCGCTGTCGCGCTGGATCCCGCCGCGTACACGACGGCGTCGTGGGCACGGCTGGCCGAGGCCATCGCGATCGGGCGCGTCGTGAGCGACGCGCAGTGGCCCACCGCCGACGCCGTCGACCAGGCGCGCGCGCTGCTGGCGGAGGCGACCACGCTGCTGGTGCGGCGTGACGCCGACGCATCCACCCGCGCCCCGGGCGTCGGCGTGCTGTCCCACGACAACGGCTGGGGCACCGGGCTGCGCGACGGCGACTTCACGGTGCACATGAACCTGTGGTGGGGCGTGAACGGATCGTCGTTCCGCCTGTACGAGAACGGCGTGCTGGTCTCGGTGCAGCCGCTGACCTACCGCCGCACGACCGCGCAGAGCGCGTCGGTGCCGATCACCGGCAAGGTCGACGGCACGTATGTGTACACCGGGGAGATCGTCAACGCGTCCGGGGTCACCGCGACCCGCCCGGTCACCGTGACGGTGACCGACGCCGCGCCCGGCAAGCCGGTCCTGCGCCACGACAACTGGAACCGCGACGGGGAGTACACGGTGACCGCGGACCTGTGGTGGGGCACCAACGCGACCGGCTACCGCTTCTTCCAAGACGGTGCGCTCGTGGCCGAGGGGACGCTGGAGGCTCGGACGCCCCGCGCCCAGCAGGCCCGGCTCGACGTGAACGGCGCCACGCGCGGAACGCACGTGTACCGGGTGGAGTTCATCGGGCCCGGCGGGGTGACCAGCAGCGCCCCGCTGAAGATCTCGGTCACCCGCTGAAGATCTCGGTCATCCGCTGACGAGCCCTCTGGCAGACTTGACGAGGCTGCTCCCCGGGGGGCAGCCGGTCCGCCGTGGTGTAATGGCAGCACGACAGCCTTTGGAGCTGTTAGGTCCAGGTTCGAGTCCTGGCGGCGGAGCATGACACACAACGCGCTCGCAGTCGTGGTGCTCGCCGCCGGACAAGGCACCCGCATGAAGTCTGCTCTTCCCAAGGTGCTCCACCGCATCGGCGGGCGCCCGCTGGTCGGCCACGTGCTGGACACCGCACGCGACCTCGGCCCCGAACAGGTGCTCGTCGTGGTCCGCCACGAGCGCGATCTGGTCGCCGACGCCGTCGCCGGTGTCGCGCCCGAGGTGCACATCGTCGACCAGGACGACATCCCCGGCACCGGACGCGCAGTCGAAGTCGCCCTCGATCGCCTCGAGGGCTTCGTCGGCGACGTGCTCGTCCTCTCCGCCGACGTGCCGCTGCTCGAGGCCGACACCCTCGCCCGGCTGGTCGAGGTGCACCGCTCCGCCCACGCCGCCGCGACGCTGCTGACCGCCGTGCTCGATGACGCGACCGGCTACGGTCGCGTCATCCGCGACTCCACCGGGGCCGTCGCCCGCATCGTGGAGCAGAAGGATGCCGACGACGCCGAGGCCGCCGTCACCGAGATCAACGCCGGGGTGTACGTCTTCCGCGCCGACGCGCTGCGTGCCCAGCTGCCGCGCGTGGGTACCTCCAACGCTCAGGGCGAGAAGTACCTCACCGATGTGATCGGACTGCTGCGCGGCGACGGTGCGACCGTCGCCGCGCTCACGGCGCCCGACGCGGCATCCGCACTGGGGGTCAACGACCGGGTGCAGCTCTCCGACGCGGCCCGCACCCTCAACGCGCGGGTGGTGCGCCGCTGGCAGCTGGACGGCGTGACGATCCTCGACCCGGCATCCACCTGGATCGACGTGACGGCGACGCTGGCCCCCGACGTGACGGTGCTGCCCGGATCCCACATCCTGCGGGCCACCACCGTGGCAACCGGGGCCGTCATCGGTCCTGATACCAGCCTGGTCGACTGCGAAGTGGGCGAGGGTGCCAGCGTCACGCGCACCGACGCCACGCTCGCGGTGATCGGCGCGAACGCCACCGTCGGCCCGTTCTCGTACCTGCGCCCCGGCACCTACCTCGGTGACGGCGGCAAGATCGGCACGTTCGTCGAGACGAAGAACTCCTCGATCGGCGCCGGCAGCAAGGTGCCGCACCTGTCGTACATCGGCGACACCACGATCGGCACCGGCGTCAACCTCGGTGCCGGCGCGATCACGGCCAACTACGACGACATCGCCAAGCACCGCACCGAGATCGGCGACGAAGTGCACACCGGCTCGCACAACGTCTTCGTCGCGCCGGTTAGGATCGGTGATGGCGCGAAGACCGGTGCGGGGGCTGTCATCCGTAAGGATGTTCCCGCCGGCGCACTGGCACTGACCGTCGCCCCCCAGCGCAACATCGAGGGGTGGGTCGAGACGAACCGACCGGGAACCAAGGCCGCAGATCTCGCGGCCCAGGCTCGGTCCGCACAGAAAGCGGACGATGGCTCGCAAGAACAAAACGGTTGACCTCGACAGGACCCGGGACATCGCTCCCGGCATCGTCGCGAAGACCAAGAAGCGTCTGGTTGTGGCCTCCGGCCGATCGCACCTGGCGCTCGCGCGGGAGGTCGTCGACCAGATCGGCACCGAGTTGGTCCCCACCGAGTACCGCACATTCGCGTCGGGGGAGATCCTCACGCGCTTCGAGGTGTCGATCCGCGGTTGCGACGTCTTCCTGATCCAGTCGTTCGGGCCACCCGTCAACGAGTGGCTCATGGAGCTGCTGATCATGCTGGATGCCGCCAAGCGCGCGTCCGCCAAGCGGGTCACCGTCGTCGCCCCCTACTTCCCCTACTCCCGCCAGGACAAGAAGGGCCGCGGCCGTGAGCCGATCTCGGCTCGCCTGGTCGCCGACCTGCTCAAGACCGCCGGTGCCGACCGCGTCATGAGCGTCGACCTGCACGCCGCGCAGATCCAGGGGTTCTTCGACGGCCCGGTGGACCACCTGTTCGCAAAGCCCGTGCTGCTGGAGTACTTCCGCCGCACGCTGTCCGACGCCGACCGCGCCGCCCTGACCGTCGTGTCTCCCGACACCGGTCGCGTGCGCGTGGCCGACACCTGGTCGGACAGCCTGGGTGCGCCGCTGGCGATCATCCACAAGCGCCGTGACCCGAACGTGGCCAACCAGGTCACCGTCAACGAGATCGTCGGTGAGGTCTCGGGCCGGGTGTGTCTGCTCGTGGACGACATGATCGACACCGGCGGCACGATCGTCAAGGCCGCCGAAGCGCTCAAGGCCAGCGGCGCACAGCGAGTGATCGTCGCCGCGACCCACGCGATCTTCAGCGACCCCGCCAGCCAACGCCTGCAGAGCGAGGCGATCGACGAGGTCGTGGTCACCGACACCGTCCCGGTCCCCGAGCACAAGAGGTTCCCCAGCCTCACCGTCCTCCCCATCGCGCCGCTGCTTGCCCGCGGCATCCAGGAGGTCTTCGAAGACGGGTCCGTCACGAGCATGTTCGACGGCGCCGCATAGGACCAACATGACCGACCGCGACACGCAGGTCCCTCTTACGGTCACCCGGCCGTTCGCCCTCGATGTCGCGGAAGTGCAGCGTCAACTCGGCGCGGACACCGGTGGCCTCAGTTCCGCTGAGGCCGCCGAGCGGCTCGCCGTCGTCGGTCGCAACGAACTGCCCGAGCCGCCCCGCAAACCCGCGGTCCTGCGGTTCCTCGAGCACTTCAACGACACGCTCATCTACATCCTGCTCGGTGCGGCCGTGATCAAGGCGATCATGGCCGACTGGCTGGATTTCTGGGTGATCATGGCGGTCGCGATCATCAACGCCGTCATCGGCTTCGTGCAGGAGGGCCGCGCCGAGAAGGCGCTCGCCGGCATCCGCGGCATGCTGTCCAACGATGCCAGCGCGCGCCGCGACGGCGCGTGGGCGACGGTTCCGGCCGCCGAACTCGTCCCCGGTGACGTGGTGCGGCTCATGCCCGGCGACAAGGTCCCCGCCGACCTGCGGCTGATCCAGGCCTTCCAGCTGCGCATCGACGAGGCGGCGCTCACCGGCGAATCGGTGCCGTCGTCGAAGTCCGTCGACGCGGTGGCGTCGGATGCCGGTGTCGGTGACCGCCACTCGATGGCCTTCTCCGGCACGATCGTCGCCGCAGGCCAGGGCCGAGGCATCGTCACCGCCACGGGCGGGAACACCGAGATCGGCACGATCCAGGCGCTCGTGGGGGAGGCGGGGTCGATCGCGACGCCGCTGACCAAGCAGCTGGACTCGTTCGGCCGGGTCCTGACGATCGTGATCCTGGCGATGGCGGCGTTGATGCTGCTCATCGGCCGGTTCCTGCACGGGATGCCGATCGGCGACCTCGTCTCGGCGGCGATCGGGTTCGCGGTCGCGGCGATCCCCGAGGGCCTGCCGGCACTGGTGACGATCACGCTGGCGATCGGCGTGCAGCAGATGGCCAAGCGCCACGCCATCACCCGCAAGCTCCCCGCCGTCGAGACGCTCGGGGCGGTCACCACCGTCTGCAGCGACAAGACCGGCACCCTCACCAAGAACGAGATGACGGTGCGCCGGCTCGTCACCGCACGAGGCGCGTACGCCACGAGCGGGCTCGGCTACAACCCGGACGGGAAGATCACCCCCCTGGGGGTGGCCACCGCCGGCACCGCGGCGCAACAGCGTCGCGACCTCGCGCCGCTGCTCGCGGTGGCGACCCTCTGCAACGACGCGCACATCGTCCCCGACCCCGCCGCCGGCGACGCCCCCGGCCGGTGGACCCTGGTGGGCGAGCCCACCGAGGGTGCGCTGAAGGTGGTCGCCATGAAGGGCGGCGTCTCGTCCGACGGCGCCCGGCGTGTCGGGGTGGTCCCCTTCGACTCGGCCAACAAGTTCATGGCGACGCTCAACGAGGCGTCAGACGGCTCCCGCGCGATCCTGGTCAAGGGCGCCCCGGACCGCTTGCTCGAGCGCTCCCGCACCCAGCGCGGCGAGGGCGGACCGGCGCCCCTGGACATCCCGTTCTGGGAAGCGGCCATCGACGACCTCAGTGCTCAGGGGCTGCGCGTGCTCGCCGCGGCGCGCCGGCCGGCGGAGCCCGGGCATGAGCTGGACATCGACGACCTGCACGGGCTGGAGTTCCTGGGGCTGTGGGGCATCCTCGACCCGCCGCGCCCCGAGGCCATCGAGGCCATCGCGGACTGCCACACCGCGGGCATCCGCGTGAAGATGATCACCGGCGACCACGCCGGGACGGCGCTTGCCATCGCCCGCGAGATGGGCCTGGTGCAGGGTGCCGACGTGCGAGTGCTCACCGGCGCCGAACTCGAGGCGATGAGCCAGGACCAGCTGGCGGCCGTGGTGCGCGACGTGGACGTGTACGCCCGCACCAGTCCCGAGCACAAGATCCGCATCGTGCGGGCGCTGCAATCGCACCGCGAGGTCGTGGCGATGACCGGCGACGGCGTGAACGATGCGCCCGCCCTGACCCGCGCCGACGTGGGCATCGCGATGGGGATCAAGGGCACCGAGGCCACGAAAGAAGCCGCGGAGATCGTGCTGGCCGACGACAACTTCGCCACGATCCGCGGCGCCATCCGCGAGGGCCGGCGCATCTACGACAACCTCCGCAAGTCCGTCGTGTTCCTGCTCCCCACCAACGGCGCGCAGTCGCTGGTGATCATGGTGGCGATCGTGTTCGGGCTGGCGCTGCCGCTGACTCCGGTGCAGGTGCTGTGGATCAACATGGTCACCGCGATCACGCTGTCGCTCGCGCTGGCGTACGAGCCGGCCGAACGCGGCATCATGACCCGCCCGCCCCGCAAACCCGGCGGCTCGATCGTGAGTGCGGGGGAGCTCGGCTTCGTGCTGGTGGTGTCGCTGCTCATCGGCGGCGCGACGCTCGCGCTGTTCTACGGGGTGGTGGGAACCGGCGTCGACATCGCCTATGCCCGCACCGAGGCGGTCACGATGCTCGCGCTCGGGCAGCTGGCGTATCTGTTCAACTGCCGCTTCCTCGGCCGGTCGAGCCTGTCCGTCGACGTGTTCCGGGGAAACCGGACGGTGTGGTGGTCGGCCGCGGCGCTCATCGCGCTGCAGTTGGTGTACACCTACGTCCCGTTCATGAACGACCTGTTCGGCTCCCGCCCGCTGGCACTGAACTCGTGGCTGCTGCCGATCGTGCTGTCGATCCTCATCTTCCTGGCCGTCGAGGTGCTCAAGGCGCTGCGACGTCGCCGCACCGTGCATGCACACGCATAGGCTTCTCGGAGGGTTCTGCGCAGCTGCCTCGGTAGCGTGAAGGTAGCCGTCCGGCACGAGGAGAACTTCATGACACGCATCACCGCCATCCCCCGCTCCACCCGTCGCACCGCCGCCTTCGCCGGAGTCGCCGGCGCGCTGCTGCTCACCGGCTGCGGCGGTGCCGCCGACAACTCCGACAGCGCAGCGGATGCCGGCTCCGACGCCGCCACCGGGGAAGCGTCGTACGCCGACGGCACCTATGAGGCATCCGGGGCGTACGCGACGCCGGAGTCGGTCGAGGAGATCCAGGTCACCGTCGAGCTCTCCGGAGACGTCATCACGGCCGTCGAGGTCGTGGGCAACCCGACCCGGGGCGAGTCCCAGCGGTACCAGGGCGAGTTCATCGGCGGCATCGCCGACGAGGTCGTCGGCAAGGACATCGACGAGATCTCGGTGAGCCGGGTCGCCGGCTCGTCGCTCACCAGCGGCGGGTTCAACGAGGCGATCGAGCAGATCAAGGCCGACGCGGCACAGTGACCCCGCTCGCCCGCGCGGTCTGGCGCTTCGAGGCGATCGGCACCCGGTGGGAGGTCGAGACGGTCCGGGAGTTGCCGGAGGACGCTCGCGCCGCGGCATCCGCCGTCATCGCACGGTTCGACCGGGAGTGGTCGCGCTTCCGCGCCGATTCGGTCGTGTCGCAGCTCGCCCGCACTGGGGGAGCCGTCCCGGCTCCGCCGGATGCCGCCGCGATGTTCGAGACGTATGCCGCGCTCACTGACGCCACGGCTGGCGCGGTCGACCCGCTCGTGGGGGATGCCCTCGTCCGCCGCGGCTACGACGCGGCGTATTCGCTCGTCGACCAGGGCGCGGTCGCCGCGACCAGTGACTGGCGCGCCCGCCTGACCTGGAGTGACGGCACCCTGCGGCTGGCCGCGCCGGCGACCATCGACGTCGGCGCGCTGGGCAAGGGCCGGCTGGTCGACCTCGTCAGCGCGGCGGTGGAACCCTGGACGGTCGACGGCGCGGTCGTCGACGCCGGCGGCGACATCGCGGTGCGGGGAGCGCCGCAGCGCATCGGGCTGGAGCATCCGTACGTCCCGTCGCGCGCGATCGGGGTGTGGGAGGTGACCGATGCCGCGCTGTGCGCCTCGGCGACCAACCGCCGCTCCTGGGGCGAGGGCCTGCACCACGTGCTCGACGCACGCACCGGGCAGCCGGTGCGCACGATCGCGGCGACGTGGGCGGTCGGGGCGACGGCGATGCAGGCCGACGCCATCGCGACGGCGCTGTTCTTCCCCGGCGGCGAGCAGCTCGCCGCCCGGTGGGACGTCGCATGGGTGCGGATGGCCACCGACGGCGTCGTTGATTGGTCTCCCGGCTGCCCGGCCGAGCTGTTCATCGGGCCGCGCTAGCGTTGATGACATGACCATCGGGCCCGCTCACGTCGTCGCGGTCGCGCGAGACGACGCTCACCGGTTCACCAAGCCCACCCGGGACAGCATCCGCCTCATCGCAGGGCTGGGAGTGGAGGGCGACGCGCACGCGGGTGCCCTGGTGCAGCACCGGTCCCGGCAGCGCACCGGAGCCACCGCGCCGAACCTCCGGCAGGTGCATCTCATCCACGCCGAACTGCTGGAGGAGCTCACCGGCCGCGGTTACGACGTCGCCCCCGGCGGCCTCGGCGAGAACGTCACCACACGGGGGATCGACCTGCTGGGCCTGCCGGTGGGAACCCGCCTGCGCCTCGGCGAGGAGGCGGTCGTCGAACTGACCGGCCTGCGCAACCCCTGCACCCAGATCAACGGCTACCGAGAGGGCCTCATGAAACAGCTCGTCCATCGCGATGCCTCCGGGGAGGTCGTGCGCCTGGCCGGGGTCATGTCGATCGTCGTGACCGGCGGAGTCGTCCGTCCAGGGGACCCGGTCGACATCACTCTGCCCGCGGGCGCACCGCACCCCCTGCAGGCAGTCTGATGGGCTCGCTCACCGCCCTGTGGAGCCGTGTCTTCGCCGTTCTCGGCCGCATGTCGATGTACCGGTTGGTGCTGATCGCCCTTGCCGCCCTGGCCGCGATCGCGTTCGTGATGTCGCTGTTCGGCGTGGTCGTGCCGTCCCCGCTCGAGCTGGTGGCGACGCTCGTGGTGCTGGCCGCTGCGTGCAGCCTGGTCGACGCGGGTGCCCAGCGGCTGCTGAAGCTGCCGTGGCGCGTGGAATCCTCGCTCATCACCGCCCACATCCTGCTGTTCGTGCTGCGCCCCTCGGAGGAGGTGCTGCCGCTGCTGGGCATCGCCGCGGCCGGTGCGGTGGCGTCGCTGTCGAAGTACCTCCTCGCCTGGCGCGGCCGGCACATCTTCAACCCCGCCGCCGTCGGCGCCACGGTCGTCACGATCGCGGGGATCGGCGACTCGGCCTGGTGGGTCGGCTCCCCGTACCTCGCGCTGCCGGTCCTGCTGATCGGGACGATCGTGCTGCTGCGCACCGAGAAGGTACGCATCATCGCGGTGTTCTGGCTCATCGCCGTCGCCGTCGCGGTCGTGCGCACGGTCGTGCAGTACCAGCAGGCGGGGCTGGACGTGGCGGGCCTGGACATCGTGTGGCAGATCGTCACGGCATCCCCGTTCCTGTTCCTCGGTGCCTTCATGCTCTCCGAGCCGCTGACGATGCCGCCGCGGCGCTGGCAACAGCTCACCGTGGCCGCCATCGTCGGCGTGCTGGCGGGCTGGCCGATCGACGTCGGCATCATCAGCCTCGGCCAGGAGCGGGCCCTGCTGATCGGCAACCTCGTGGCGTTCCTGTTCGCGTGGCGCGCGGCGGTGAGTCTCACCCTCACCGGCCGGGACGAGCTGACCCCCACCGTGCGGCAGCTGAGCTTCCGCACGAAGCGCCGACTGTCGTTCGTGCCGGGGCAGTTCCTGGAACTGGAGGTGCCGCACCACCACCCCGACGCGCGGGGCACGCGGCGCGAGTTCAGCATCGTCTCGTCGCCCGCGGAGCTGCCCGAGCTGCGCATCGCGTTCCGTGAGGGCGGTGGCCCGCAGTCCAGCTACAAGAAGGCTCTGGCCGCAGTCACAGCGGGCGACCCGCTGGCCGTCACCGGCGTCTGGGGCGATTTCGTGCTGCCGCGCCGGGCGGACAGTCCCGTGCTCATGGTGGCCGCCGGCATCGGCGTGACCCCGTTCGTGTCGCAACTGACGCAGATGCGCCTGAAGGGCGAGCGACGCGACATCGTGCTCATCTACGTCGCGTCGGATGCCGGCGAGCTGGCGTTCCGCGACGAGCTCGCGGCATCCGGTGTCCCCGTCATCGTGTTCACCCGCGACCGGCCCGCCGACCTGCCGACGCACTGGCAGTGGGCGCAGGGCGTGCGGCTCGACGCAGAGGGCCTCGTGCGGGTCGTGCCCGACATCGGGACGCGTCACGCGTACATCTCGGGGCCCGCCCGACTGATCGCGGACCTGGCCCCCGCGCTGGAGAAGGCCCGTTCCATCACGACCGACGCGTTCTCGGGGTACTGACCCGGCGCTCGCGGCGGCGCGCCGGGTCGTCGCATCCGTCCCTGTGCGTCGCGGGGGCGGGGCCGTTCGTGACGACCGAGCCGGGGTGGATGCCGGGGCGAGGCGTGGGGTCGTCGCATCCGTCCCTGTGCGTCGCGGGGGCGGGGCCGTTCGTGACGACCGAGCCGGGGAGGGCGCCCGGCTCAGACCTCCGCCGCCGCCTCGGTGCCGTCGGCGGGCTCGCGAGGCGCGGCATCCGCGGGGCTGACCGGCAGCCGCACCTCGAACGTCGTGTCGCCGGGCCGGCTGTCGACGCTCAGCTCGCCGCGATGTGCCTGCACGATCGCGCGCGCGATCGACAGACCGAGCCCGGTGCCGCCGGTATAGCGGGCGCGGGAGCGGTCGCCGCGCGCGAAGCGCTCGAACAGCTCATCGGCGATGGCCGGATCCACGCCCGGTCCATCGTCGTGCACCCGCAGCACCGCGCTGTCACCGTCGAGGGCGACGGTCGTGGTCACCGTCGTGCCGGCCGGGGTGTGCACGCGAGCGTTGCTCAACAGGTTCGCCGCGACCTGGTGCAGCCGCCTGGCGTCACCGGCGACGACGACGGGGTCTTCCCCGATGTCCAGCTGCCAGGTGTGATCGGGACCGGCCGCCCGGGCATCGCCGACGGCCTCGATCGCCAGCTGCGAGAGGTCCACCGAGCCGAACACCAATTCCTGACCCTCGTCGAGCCGGGCCAGCAGCAGCAGGTCCTCCACGAGCGAGGTCATCCGCAGCGACTGGGCCTGAATGCGCTCGAGGGCCTGTTCGGTGTTGGCCGCCGTCTCCGGTGCGGTGGGGTCGCGGTGGAGGGCCCGCAGCGACAGCTCCGAATATCCCCGGATGGATGCCAGCGGCGTACGCAGCTCGTGGCTCGCGTCGGCGACGAACGCCCGCATGCGCTCCTCGTTGCGCTGCCGTGCCGCGAGTGACTCGCCGACGTGGTCCAGCAGGGTGTTCAGCGCCGCGCCGACGCGGCCGATCTCGCTGCGCGGGTCGGCCTCCGCCTCGGGGACCCGCTCGGCGATCGACACGTCGCCCTGCGCGAGCGGGAGGGAAGCCACGCGCGTGGCGGTGTCGGCGACGGCGCGCAGCGGGCGCAGCGAATTGCGGATGATGATGGCGATCGCCGCGGCCAGCAGGAGCAGTCCGCCGGTGGTCAACAGGGCGACGGTGGTGAGGATCTGGCCGATGGTCGCGGCCAGTTCGCTGGTCGGCAACCCGACGAGGGCGAAGAACCCCTCGCGGTAGCTCTTCACGAGCAACTGGTACTCACCGAGGTCCGGCAGGGTCACGGTGCCGCCGGGCTGATGCTCGATCGCTGCCTGGATGTGTGCGATCTCCTCGTCGTCGAGGTCGACGACCGACTCGTCCTCGGCGACGTAGGCACCGGACAACCCCGATACGGTGCGCAGCACCAGCAGCGTCCCCGGTTCCTGCCGGCCCACCGACAGCACCTCGCTCGCCGTGCTGCTGGGCGTGAGGTGGTTGTCCACGCGGTCCGCGGCCTGGCTGAGCTGCGCCTGCAGGTTCGTCTGCAGGATCGACCCCAGGATCGTGCCGCTGGCAAGGCCGATGCTCACCAGGATCAGCGCGACCATCGACACCACGGCGGTGATGAGCCGCGTCTGCAGGGTCCAGCGCCGCGGGGCGGGGCCCGCATCGGTCTGGCTCACTGCGGCGCTTTGATCATGTAGCCGACGCCGCGCACGGTGTGGATGAGGGGCTCACGGCCCTGGTCGATCTTCTTGCGCAGGTACGAGATGTACAGTTCGACGACGCTGGAGCGGCCGCCGAAGTCGTAGTTCCAGACCCGGTCGAGGATCTGCGCCTTCGACACCACGCGACGCTGGTTGCGCATCAGGTAGCGGAGGAGTTCGAACTCGGTCGCCGTCAGCTCGATCTGGTCGCCGCCGCGCTCGACCTCGTGCGAGTCCTCGTTGAGGGTGAGATCTCCCACCCGCAGGATGGGCTCGTTTCCGGTGATCGCGGCGGTCCCCGCCCGGCGCATCAGCCCGCGCAGTCGCGCGACGACCTCCTCCAGACTGAAGGGCTTCGTGACGTAATCGTCGCCGCCGGCGGTGAGACCGGCGACCCGGTCGCCCACGGCATCCTTGGCGGTCAGGAACAGCACCGGCACATCGCTGCCGGAGTGGCGCAGCCGCTGCAGCACCGCCATGCCGTCGAGGTCGGGCATCATGATGTCCAGCACGATCGCGTCGGGCTCGAACTCGCGCGCGGTCTGCAGCGCCTCGAACCCGGAGCCGGCGGTGCGCACCTCCCAGCCCTCCATGCGCAGCGCCATCGACAGCAGGTCGGTGAGCATCTGCTCGTCGTCGACGACGAGTACCCGGACGGCGGTGCCGTCGGGGCGGCGTAGTGCGGGAACGGTTGAGCTCGCGATCATGCCCCCATTGTGACGCGCGAGGTAGGAGATTCCTATGGAGCTGTCTATGCGGCGGCTGTGAGCGAGGCGCCGTCCGCCCCGTCCGGATCGTCACAGGGGATGCGCGTGTGCCAGGGGAGGCCTATCGTGTCGCGCGTGACTGTCAGCATCGATCGGATAGACCAGCTGCGGACCAGTTTCGCCGGTCCCGTGCACGCGCCGGGGGACCCCGCATGGGACGAGGCGCGTCGCTACCACGCCGGGATCGGCTCGCCCGATGTCGTCGTCAGGCCCAGCACCGTCGAGGCGGTGCGCGGCGCCGTCGTCTGGGCCGCCTCCCAGGGGGTGCCCGTCGTGGTCCGTGGCGGCGGCCACAGCGCGTGGAACCAGCCGCCGGGCGGCATCGTGATCGACCTGGCCGACCTGCGCGACGTGACCGTCGACCGCACCGACGACGGCGCCATCGTGCATATCGGCGGGGGAGCGGTCTGGGGTGCCGTCGCCCGGGAGCTGGCGGCCCGGGGCCTGGGGATCAGCTCCGGCGACACCGCATCGGTGGGTGTGGGTGGTCTGACCCTCGGCGGCGGCATCGGGTGGATGGTGCGCGCCTGGGGGCTGGCGGCCGACCAGCTCACCGGCGTGCAGCTGGTCACCGCCTCGGGCGAGGTGGTGGAGGCGACGGATGCCTCGCATCCCGACCTGCTCTGGGCGCTGCGCGGCGGCGGCGGCAATTTCGGCGTGGTCACCCGGTTCGATTTCCATGCCCACGAGTTGCCGGCCCTGGTCCACGGCACCTACGCCGTTGCCGGTGACCACGCCGCCGTCCTGCGGACGCTCCGTGACGTGCTCGCCACTGCGCCGCGGGAACTGACGGTGACCTATATGGACGTGCCGGCGATGGACCCCAGCGCTCCCGCCGGCGCGGGGATCGAGGCGGTGTGGCTGGGTGACGATCCCGAAGACCTGCGCCGGCTCCTCGAGCCGGTGGCATCCATCGACGGCGTCACGCAGACCGCGCTGGGTCTCACTGCCTACCCGGACATCCTGCTCGAGATGCCCGCCGCCGAGCCTGAGGCGCAGATGCCCGGGTTCCTCGGAGGCAACACGTTGCTGGACGACCTCACCGACGACGCCATCGCGCGGCTGGTGGCGTTCCGGGCGGCCACCGACGCGTCGGTGCTGTTCCTCCGTTCACTCGGCGGCGCATACGGCGATGTGGCTGCGGATGCCACGGCGTGGTCGGCCCGAGGCGCCACCTGGTTCGCGATGGCCGGCGGCTTCGACATCCCCGGCTTGGTGGACGACGCCGAACGCGCCCGGCTGACGCGGGACTGGGAAGCCATCGAGGCGCTCGGCGGCGGCGTCTACGGCAACTTCGCCGTCACCCTCGACGAGCGTTACGTCACGCGGATGTACCCCGCCGCGACGCGTGCGCGGCTTGGTGCGATCAAGCGGGAGTGGGATCCCGCGAACCTCTTCCGCCGCAACCACAACGTCGTGCCGGTCTGATCGGCTGCGCTCTTACCGGCGGGGAGTGCGGGGACGCACCAGCGCCGCAAGAAGGGCGGCGGCCAGCGTGGCGCCGAGGGTGTTCGCGGCCAGGTCCCGCGGGTCGGGGTACCGCTCGGGCAGGGCCAGCGCCTGGGTCGCCTCGATGCCGGCGCTCAGCGCCAGTCCCACCAGCAGGGCCAGCCACCAGCGGCGCGGGCCGGTCCACAGCACCCACAGCACGCCCGCCGGCACGAACATCACGACGTTGGCGGTGAATTCCAGCACCGGGTAGGTCAGCCACGTCGTCAGCGGGGAGCCGGCGAACCAGTCGGCCAGATCGCGCAGCCCGCCGCCGGCGGCCTCGGGCTGCGGGCCGAGCGTCAGCGACGCGACCCACCCCAGATAGACGACCGAAGCCGCCGCGAGCACCCAGCGCCCGCGGCGGCTTCGAACGGGAAGCCGTGGCTTCGTCAGTGGGTGTCCTCGGCTTCGATCTCGCTACGGTCGCCCGACCACTGTGTGTGGAACGTACCCGGCTTGTCGATGCGCTTGTACGTGTGCGCACCGAAGAAGTCGCGCTGCCCCTGGATGAGCGCGGCGGGGAGGCGGTCGGCACGCAGCCCGTCGTAGTACGCCAGCGACGACGAGAACGCAGGTGCCGGGATGCCGGCGGTCGCCGCCGTGGCGACGATGCGGCGCCAGGCATCCTGCGCCCGGCCCAGCGCATCGACGAAGTACGGTGCGCTCAGCAGCACCGGCAGCTCGGGGGAGGCGGCGTAGGCGTCGGAGATGCGGTTGAGGAACTGCGCGCGGATGATGCATCCGCCGCGCCAGATCTTCGCGATCGCACCCAGATCGATGGCCCAGTCGTACTCGGCCGCGCCGGCGCGGATCTCGTCGAATCCCTGGCTGTACGCGACGATCTTCGAGGCGTAGAGCGCCAGGCGCACGTCCTCGATGAACGCGTCGGTGTCCTCGACGCTCAGCTCCTCCGATGCGCCGGGGAGGTCGCGGGACACCGCGCGCTGCTCCGGGTGGCTCGACAGCGACCGGGCGAAGACCGCCTCGGCGATCCCCGACACCGGGGTGCCGAGGTTCAGAGCGGTCTGCACGGTCCATGCCCCGGTGCCCTTGGCGCCGGCCTGGTCGAGGATGACGTCGACGAGCGGCTCGCCGGTGGCGGCATCCGTCTGACGCAGCACCTCGGCGGTGATCTCGATCAGGTACGACTCCAGCTCGCCGCGGTTCCACTCGGCGAACACGTCGGCGATCTCGGCCGGGGACTTGCCGGTGCCGCGACGGATCAGGTCGTACGCCTCGGCGATCAGCTGCATGTCGGCGTACTCGATGCCGTTGTGCACCATCTTCACGAAGTGGCCGGCACCGTCGTGGCCGACGTGGGTCACGCACGGCTCGCCCTCGGCGACAGCGGCGATCGAGCGCAGGATCGGGCCGAGGGTGAGCCACGACTCATCCGACCCGCCGGGCATGATCGAGGGACCGGTCAGGGCTCCCTCCTCGCCGCCGGAGATGCCGGCGCCGACGAAGTTGATGCCGGTTTCGCGCACCGCTTTCTCGCGGCGGATGGTGTCGGTGAAGCGGGCGTTGCCGCCGTCGACGATGATGTCGCCCGGTTCGAAGACCTCGGTCAGCGCGGTGATCACGGCATCCGTGCCCGCGCCGGCTTTGACCATGATGATCGCGGTACGCGGCTTCTGCAGCGACGCCGCGAACTCGTCATAGGAGAAGGTCGGCACGAAGCCGGCCTCGGGGTGGGCGGTGACCAGCTCGTCGGTCTTGGACCGGGAGCGGTTGAACACCGCCACCGTGTTGCCCTCACGCGAAGCCAGGTTGCGGGCGAGGTTCGATCCCATCACCGCAAGTCCCACCACACCGATGTTCGCCACTGCCTCGGTCACACGCACTCCTGTCGTCGGTGTGTTCCAGCCTAGAGTCTGGCGTTGCTACTGTGCTCATCGTGACCGAACCCGCCGTGCCGCTGCCGCCACTGGTGGTCATGGGCGTCTCCGGAAGCGGCAAGTCCACGATCGGCTCCCTGTTGGGGCAGCGCACCGGAGTGCCGTTCATCGACGGGGACGCGCTGCATCCGGCATCCAACGTCGCCAAGATGGCCGCGGGGGAGCCGCTGGATGACGACGACCGGTGGCCGTGGCTGCAGGCGATCGGTCACGCCATCGCCGACGGCGTCGAGGTGGGGTCGCCCACGATCGTCGCGTGCTCCGCGCTCAAGCGCCGTTACCGCGACGCGTTGCGCGCGGCAGTGCCGGAACTGCGGTTCGCGCTGCTGACCAGTTCGCGGGACGTCCTGGACGGGCGGGTGCGCGGCCGCGGCGACCACTTCATGCCGGCGACGCTGCTGGACAGCCAGCTGGACGCACTCGAACCGCTCGAGCCCGACGAGGCGGGTGTGATCGTCGACAACACCGGGGATCCCGAGGAGGTCGTGGCGCGGATCGTCCGGGCTTTCGCCCGCTGAACCGCGCTCGGCTCAGCGCTTGCCGTAGCCCTGGCGGCCCATCGACCACAGTGCGCCGACGGCGCCGATGGTGGTCGCGACAGTCATGGCGCCGACGAGCCACAGCAGTGCCTGCGAGATAAAGCCGTATTCCATGGGGTCCTCCGTCGGCGTGGGCGAGCGTTTTCATGGTACCTGGGTCGCTGGTAGACTCGACACCGAACTTCGGCGAGGGATGCAGCGCGCACTGCGCACAAGCATCCGTGATCGACGCGGTGATGCAGGCCTTGCGGCTTTCCTCACGCCCATGCGTTCGAGTCGAACCACAGACCCAGATCTGGGCTGAACAGCCCGCAAGGAGAATCACCATGTCGACTGAGACCGACACCAAGGTCACCGCATCCAAGCGCGAGAATTTCGGTAAGGGCTTCGCCCGCCGTCTGCGCGCATCCGGCCAGATCCCCGCCGTCATCTACGGGCACGGCACCGACCCGGTGCACGTCGCACTGCCCGGCCACCAGATGCTGCTGCTCATCCGCCGCGCGAACGCGGTGCTCGAGCTCGACGTCGACGGCAAGCAGCAGCTCACGCTGGTCAAGGACGTGCAGAAGGACCCGGTGACCCAGATCATCGAGCACATCGACCTGCTCGTGGTGAAGAAGGGCGAGAAGATCGAGGTCGACGTGCCCGTCACCCTGCTCGGCGAGCCCTTCCCCGGCACCATCGCGAACCTCGACGCCGTGAGCATCCTGCTCCAGGTCGAGGCCACCCACATCCCGCAGCACATCGAGGTCGACGTCGAGGGCCTCGAGGAAGGCACGCACATCACCGCGGCCGACCTGAAGCTGCCCAAGGGCGCGACGCTGGTTGCCGACCCCGAGACGCTCATCGTGGCGATCTCGGTCCCGGCATCCACCCTTGCCGCCGTCGACGAGATCGAGGCTGCCGACGAGGCCGTCGCCGAGGAGCAGTCGGACGAGGCCGAGGCCGAGGCCGAGTCCGAGTCCGAGTAAGACACTCTTCATGGCGAGGGGGCGCGGATTCCGCGCCCCCTCGCTGTATCACCGGGACGCTCGGGCAGGATGGAAGACATGGCACAGACCTGGCTGGTGGTGGGGCTCGGTAACCCCGGACCCCGCTACGAGATGACCCGACACAACATCGGGCAGCTCGTCGTCGACGAACTCGCCGCCCGGCGTTCGGAGACCTTCCGTGCGCACAAGGCGGGTGCCCGAGCGGTCGAGACGTGGCTGCGGCCGGGGGCGGACAAGCTCGTACTGGCCAAGCCGAACAGCTTCATGAACGTCTCCGGCGGACCCGTCGCCGGACTCGCGTCGTACTACGACGTGCCGCCGGAGCGGGTCGTGGTCGTCCACGACGAACTGGACATCCCCTTCGACACGATCAAGCTGAAGATCGGTGGCGGCAACGGCGGTCACAACGGCGTCCGCGATGTGGCGAAGGCACTCGACACCCCCGACTTCCCGCGGGTGCGGGTCGGGATCGGCCGGCCGACCGGTCGCCAGGATGCCGCGGACTGGGTGCTCGACCCGTTCGGCCCGACCGAGCGCAAGACGCTGCCGATCCTGGTGTCGGATGCCGCCGACGCCGTCGAGCAGCTGGTGGCCGAGGGCCTCCTCGCCGCCCAGCAGCGCCACCACGCCCCCCGCGAGTGAGTATTCGTGCCCTCGAGTGAGTATTCGTGCCCTCGAGTGAGTATTCGCGTGAATACTCACTCGGCGACGTGAATACTCACTCGGCGGCGTGAATACTCACTCGGGAGTCAGGCGAAGGGGCCGGCTCCGCCGACGCTGAGCGCGGCCACGACGGCGACGCAGAACACGACCGGGCCCGCCGCGGCGATGACCACGGCGGCGATGCTCACACCGCGACCCCGCTGCTGGACCATCGCGATGATCCCCTGCACCAGCGCCCACACCCCGAGCGCCGTGCCGATCCAGAAGCTCAGCTCGCCGACCATCACCGCCCCGCGCGCGGGGGCGAGGGCCGACCAGTCGAACGCGCCGGACGGACTGGCGAGCATCGCCGCGGCGAGGACCTCCGCGATCCGCAGTCCCGCGACCGCGGCGACGATCGACGCGCCCACGGTCGCCAGCAGCGCCAGCACGAGAGCCACGATTCCCAGGGTCGCCGGGCGCTGCGGTGCCGGGCCGGGGGCGGATGCCGGGTACACCGCACCCGGCGAGGCGTACGGTCCGGTGTAGGGCGGGGGGACGACGGGCGGCGTCGGAAATCCGGGAGGCGTCGCGGGGGCGGGTTGGTCGCTCACGGCCCCATCCTACGAGCGCCCGTGTCAGCGGCCGCACGTAGACTCGTAGGGTGACAGTTCCCGGGATCGTGCGCGCCCTCATGCAGGCCGAGTCCTTCCGGGAGGCGGTGGAATCGGCATCCGTCGACACCGACTTCTCGATCGTGGAGGGTCTCGGCGCCCCGCTGCTGGCAGGGCTCATCGAGCGCCGCCGTGAGGCGGGAAAGCCCGCCGCGTTGCTGGCCATCGCCCCGACCGGCCGCCGCGCGGAATCCCTCGGCACCGCCCTGGGTGAGCTCCTCCCCGGCGCCGTGGTGCACCACTTCCCGGCGTGGGAGACGCTGCCGCACGAGCGTCTCAGCCCCAGCGCCGAGACCGTCGGTCAGCGCCTGGCCGTGCTGCGCGACATCGCCGCGTGGGACGGCGCCGTGCCGCTGGTCATCACCGCGTCGGTGCGCAGCGCCGTGCAGCCCATTGCGGCAGGTCTGGCCGATGTCGAGCCGGTGCACCTGATCGCCGGTGGTCGCGGTCACGATCTCACCGATGTCTCCCGACGACTCGTGGAGCTGGCCTACCACCGCGTGGACATGGTGTCGCGCCGCGGCGAGTTCGCCGTCCGCGGTGGCATCCTCGATGTGTTCCCGCCGGTGGCCGACCACCCCTACCGCGTCGAGTTCTTCGGTGACGAAGTCGACCAGATCCGCGCGTTCTCGGTGGCCGACCAGCGTTCGCTGCCCGGCGAGGTGCGCGAGGTGTCGCTGATCCCGAGCCGCGAACTGCTGCTGACCGACGCGGTGCGCGAACGCGCCCGCGGCCTCGCCGGACAGTACCCCGGTCTGGCCGGCATGCTCGAGAAGATGGCGCAGGGCATCCCCGCCGAGGGCATGGAGTCGCTGCTGCCGGTGCTCGTCGACGAGATCGTCACGCTGGTGGACTATCTGCCCGCCGGCACCGCCGCCGCCCTGGTGGATCCGGAACGCTCCGTCACCCGGGCGATGACCCTCGGCGACACCAACCGCGAATTCCTCGAGGCGGCGTGGAGCGCCGCGACCGCCGGCGCCGACAGCCCCGTCGACCTCGGCGCGGGGGACTTCCTCACGCTGCCGCAGCTGGAGCAGGTCACCCGCGACCGCGGCGGGGTGTGGTGGACGCTCAGCGCCTTCGACTCCGGTGCGGTGGATGCCGCGGCCGAAGGGCTCGTCGACGTCGATGTCGCGCTGCAGGATGCCGCGGTCAAGCGGGTCGACGCGCGGTCGGTGCCCTCGTTCCACGGCAACGTGGACGGGGCGACGACCCACATCGGCACCCTGCTGGCCGACGGCTGGCGCGTCGTGGTCGCCGCCTCCGGCACCGGGCTCGTCGAGCGCGCCCGCGACGTCATGGCCGAGCGGGGGATCGCCGCTCGAGAGGTCGTCGACGTCCACGCGGTCCCGGAACCCGGGATCGCGCTGACTGTCGTGTCGCGGCTGGAGCGCGGGTTCGAAGTGCCCGATGCCAAGCTGGCGGTGCTGACGGAGTCGGAGTTCTACGGCCGCACGATCGGCAGTGACGGCCGGGTGGTCAAGAAGCTCGCCTCGCGTCGGCGCAACGTCGTGGACCCGCTGCAGCTGAAGGCCGGCGATTACGTCGTGCACACCACGCACGGCATCGGCAAGTTCGTCGAGCTGGTGCAGCGGGAGGTCTCCAGCGGCGGGCGCAAGGCGGTCAAGACCCAGCGCGAGTACCTGGTGCTGGAGTACGCCCCCTCCAAGCGCGGCTTCCCGGGCGACAAGCTGTACGTACCCACCGACCAGCTCGACATGCTGTCGCGCTACGTCGGCGGTGAGGCGCCGACCCTGTCGAAGATGGGCGGCAGCGACTGGGCCCAAGCCAAGGGCAAGGCCCGCCGGGCGGTGCGTGACATCGCGGTGGAGCTGGTGAAGCTCTACTCGGCTCGGATGGCGGCCAAGGGCCACGCGTTCGGGCCCGATACCCCGTGGCAGCGTGAGCTGGAGGAGGCGTTCCCGTTCGCGGAGACCCCCGACCAGCTGCAGACGATCGATGAGATCAAGGCCGACATGGAAAAGCCGGTCCCGATGGACCGGCTGCTGTCCGGCGACGTCGGCTTCGGCAAGACCGAGGTGGCCGTCCGTGCCGCGTTCAAGGCCATCCAGGACGGCAAGCAGGTCGCGATGCTGGTGCCGACGACGCTGCTGGTCAAGCAGCACATCGAGACGTTCACGGAGCGGTTCGCCGGATTCCCGGTGAAGGTGCGCCCGCTGTCGCGGTTCCAGACCGACAAGGAAGCACGCGAGACCGTCGCGGGTCTGCTGGACGGCACCGTCGACCTCGTCATCGGCACCCACCGCATCCTCACCGAAGGTGTGATCTTCAAGGACCTCGGGCTGCTGATCATCGACGAGGAGCAGCGGTTCGGCGTCGAGCACAAGGACCAGCTGAAGAAACTCAAGACCAACGTCGACATCCTGGCGATGAGCGCGACGCCCATCCCTCGTACGCTCGAGATGGCTGTCGCCGGCATCCGGGAGATGTCGACGCTGCAGACCCCGCCGGAGGACCGGCATCCGATCCTCACGTACGTCGGAGCGCGCAGCGACAAGCAGATCGCCGCCGCGATCCGCCGCGAGCTGCTGCGCGAAGGGCAGATCTTCTACGTGCACAACCGGGTGTCGTCGATCCAGCGGGTCGCGGCACACCTGGCCGAGCTCGTCCCGGAGGCACGCATCGCCGTCGCGCACGGCCAGATGGGGGAGCACGCCCTCGAGAAGGTCGTGGACGACTTCTGGGAGCGTCGCGCCGATGTGCTGGTGTCCACGACGATCATCGAGACCGGGCTGGACATCGCCAACGCCAACACGATCATCATCGACCGCGCCGACAAGTATGGCCTCAGCCAGCTGCACCAGCTGCGCGGCCGCGTCGGGCGAGCGCGCGAGCGCGCCTACGCCTACTTCCTCTACGACGAGCAGAAGCCGCTGAGCGAGACGGCCGCCGACCGGCTTGAGACCATCGCGGTCAACAACGACCTCGGCTCGGGCATGCAGGTGGCGCTGAAGGACCTCGAGCTGCGCGGCGCGGGCAACCTGCTGGGTGCCGAGCAGGCCGGGCACATCGCCGGGGTCGGGTTCGACCTGTACCTGCGCATGATCGGCGAGGCCGTCGCGTCCTTCCGCGGCGAGGACGTCGAGGGCGGCACCGAGCTGCGCCTCGAGCTGCCGGTGCAGGCGCGCATCCCGGAGTCCTACATCGACAGCGAGCGACTGCGCCTGGAGGCCTACCAGAAGCTGTCCGCCGCGGCGTCCGCCTCGGCCAAGGACGACGCGATCGACCTCGTCATCGAGGAGCTGACCGACCGGTACGGCGAGCTCCCGCCGGAGACGGAAGGTCTGTTCGCGGTGGCGCGGCTGCGTCGCCGGGCCGCGCAGTCCGGGCTCACCGACGTCGTCGCGATGGGTCCGAACCTGCGGATCGCCCCGGCGCACCTGCCGGATTCGCTCCGGGTGCGCCTGCAGCGGCTGTACCCGAAGGGCAAGATCCTCGCCGGCGGCGAGGCGATGGTGGTGCCGCTGCCGACGGCCGGCGGCGAACAGGTCGCCGATCGCGACCTCATCGCGTGGGCGGCGGACGTGCTGAACCAGTTCTTCCCGCTGCCGGCACCCGATGACAAGGCCGCACCGCCGGCCTGATCGCGCACCCCCTCGCTTCCGCCGCCGTGGCGTCGTACCGTGGCGGCAGGAGGTGGTCGACGATGAAGACCGCAGTGGGGGATCGCATCCGCATCCATGGCCGCACGGTGGGGGCTCCCGAGCGTCAGGGCGTCGTGAAGGAGGTCCACGGAACCGACGCATCGCCGCTGTTGACCGTCATGTTCGACGACGGTCACGAGACGATCCTCGCGCCGGGGGCGGACTGCGAGATCACGCACGCGGACTGAGGCCCCGGCACCCCTCCCCAGAACAGGAAGACTCCCGGCAACAGGACGATTCCGGCCGAAACGTCCTGTAGCGGGGAGTTCTCCTGTGTCGGGGAGACGCCGGCTTAGATGACGCCCTGGGCCAGCATCGCGTGGGCCACCCGCTCGAAGCCGGCGGAGTTCGCCCCGACCACGTAGTCGCCGGGTCTGCCGTACTGCTCCGCCGCCTGGAACGCCGCGTCGTGCACGCCCTTCATGATGGCGTGGAGCTTGCGCTCGCTGTCGGCGAAGCTCCAGCGCTGCCGCGCGGCATTCTGGCTCATCTCCAGCGCCGACGTGGCCACACCGCCGGCGTTGGCGGCTTTGCCGGGGCCGAACAGCACGCCGGCCTGCTGGAACGCGGCCACCGCGCCCGGCGTCGAGGGCATGTTGGCGCCCTCGGCCACGGCGCGCACGCCGTTCGCGATGAGCGCGCGGGCGTCGTCCTCGTCGAGCTCGTTCTGCGTCGCCGAGGGGATGGCGATGTCCACTGGCACCTCCCACGGGCGCCGATCCGGCACGAACCGTGCGCCGGGGCGCTGCGCGGCGTAGGCGAAGATGCGCTCGCGGTCGATCTCCTTCACCTGGCGCAGCAGCGCCAGATCGATGCCGGCGTCGTCGACGACGTACCCCGACGAGTCCGACGCCGTCACCGGGATCGCGCCCAGCTGGTGGGCCTTGTCGATCGCGTAGAGCGCGACGTTGCCGGAGCCGGAGACGGCGACGCGCTTGCCGTCGAGGGAGTCGCCCTTCACCGCCAGCATCTCCTGCGTGAAGAACACCGCGCCGTACCCGGTGGCCTCGGTGCGCACTTCGGCGCCGCCCCACTGCACGCCCTTGCCGGTGAACATGCCCGACTCGTGGCGGTTGGTGATCTTGCGGTACTGGCCGAAGAGGTAGCCGATCTCCCGGGCGCCCACGCCGATGTCGCCGGCGGGCACGTCGGTGTGCTCACCCAGGTGCCGGTACAACTCGCTCATGAAGGCCTGGCAGAACCGCATGATCTCGGCATCCGACCGCCCGTGCGGGTTGAAGTCGCTGCCGCCCTTGGCGCCGCCGATGCCCTGACCGGTCAGGGCGTTCTTGAAAATCTGCTCGAAGCCGAGGAACTTGATGATCGACAGGTTCACCGACGGGTGGAACCGCAGGCCGCCCTTGTACGGCCCCAGCACCGAGGAGAACTGCACTCGGAACCCGCGGTTCACCTGCAGCCGGCCGGCGTCGTCGACCCACGGCACGCGGAACAGGATCTGCCGCTCCGGTTCGACGATGCGCTCCAGGATGCCGCCGTCGACGAACTGCGGATGCCGCTCGAGCACGGGAACGATGGACGAGAGTACCTCGTGCACCGCCTGCAGGAACTCGGGTTCGTGCGGGTTGCGCGATACGACGGTGTCGTACACGTCGCTGACGGGGGCGGGAAGGGCGACGAGGGTTTCGGGCACGGTGGAGCTTTCTGGCCGACGGGTGAGGCAGGGCCGCGTGTGTCGGCCCGCTCCACTTTAGCGGCGGAATCTGGACGCTCGACGCGTACCGCGGCGGCCCCCTACGCTGGCGGGGAGAGCGCGCCCCGTCGCGCTCACCAGGAGGCGACGTGCGGTTCGAGCACCTCGGGGCCCAGCCCCGCATCCACCCCGACGCGCAGGTCGCGCCCACGGCGGTCATCAGCGGCGACGTGCACATCGGGTCTGATTGCCAGATCCTGCACGGTGCCGTCCTCACCTCCGAGGGCGGTCCGCTCACCCTCGGTGCGCATGTGATCGTGATGGAGAACGCACTGGTGCGGGCGACGTCGACCAACGCCGTGCACATCGGCGATCACACCCTCGTCGGCCCGATGGCGAGCATTTCGGGCGCGACGATCGGGGAGGAGGTCTTCCTGGCCACCGGCACCCGGGTCTTCAACGGCGCACGCGTCGGCTCCCGTAGCGAAGTGCGCATCAACGCCGTCGTGCACCTGCGCACCGTGCTGCCGGAGCGCTCGGTCGTCCCGATCGGCTGGGTCGCGGTGGGCGACCCGGCGCGCATCCTCTCGCCCGACCGGCACGAGGAGATCTGGGCGCTGCAGCAGGAGCTGGACTTCCCCGGCTACGTCTTCGGGCTCGACCGTGACACCCCCGACCTCATGGCGCAGCTCACCGAGCGGTATGCCCGCTCGCTCGCCCGCCACGAGCACGACCGCCGCGTGGTCTGAGCCGGCTCACCCGGTGTTCTGCAGGCCAGCCGCCACGCCGGACACCGACAGCAGCAGCAGGTGACGGTTGTCGGCACCGTCCGCCTCGGACAGCCGGTCGTCGCGCAGTGCCCGCAGCGCCCGCAGCTGCAGCAGCGACAGCGCGTCGACGTACGGGCTGCGCATCTTCACCGCACGCTGCAGCACCGGCTTGTTGCCCAGCAGGCCGCCGCCGGTCAGGCGCTGGACCCAGTCCCGCGTGAGCGTCATCTCCGCCAGCACGAGTTCGGCGAGGTCCGGCCGGTCACCCAGCTGCAGGTACTCCCGCGCGATGCGGGTGTCGGCCTTGGCGAGGCTCATCGCGACATTGTCCACGAGAGTGCGCAGCAGCGGCCAGCGCGTGTAGGCGCCGCGCAGCAGCTCCTCGTCGCCCACGGCCTCCAGCGCCGAGCCGAGCCCGAACCAGCCGGCCAGGTTGATGCGCGCCTGCGTCCACGCGAACACCCAGGGGATCGCCCGGAGATCCTCGAGGGACTCCACCGACAGTCCACGGCGGGCCGGGCGTGACCCGAGGGCGAGCAGCCCCACCTCTTCCATCGGCGTGACGGTGGCGAACCACGATGCGAAACCGTCGGCTTTCACGAGCGAGAAGAACCGCTCGCGTGAGGCGGCATCCATCGTCGCCGCGACATCGGCGTACTGGGCGGCGGCGGCGCTGTTGCGCTGCTCGATGGAGGGGGCGGATGCCAGCAGCACCGCCGCGGCGACCTGGTCGATGTGACGCATCGCGATGGCGGGGTCGCCGTAGCGGGCGAAGATCACCTCACCCTGCTCGGTGAGCTTGAACCGGCCGTCCACCGAATGCGGCGGCTGGGCGAGGATCGCCGAGTTCGCGGGGCCGCCGCCACGACCGAGCGCACCGCCGCGGCCGTGGAACAGGGTCAGCTCGATGCGGCTCTCCCGCGCCCACGCGGCGATCTTCGCCTGCGCCTCGTAGAGGGCCAGGTTCGCCGCGACCGGTCCGACGTCCTTCGACGAGTCGGAGTAGCCGAGCATGACCTCCAGGCGCCTTCCGGTGGCATCCAGCCGTGCCCGGAACTCGGGGTGTTCGACGATCTCGGCCAGCACCGCGGGCGCTGCCTGAAGGTCGGCGAAGGTCTCGAACAGCGGGATGACGTCCAGCACCGGGGGAGTGCCCGCAGGTCCGACGGCGTGCCGGGCCAGCCGGTGCACGTTGGCGAGGTCCTCGGCGGTGCGCGTGAAGGACACGATGTAGCGGCCTGCGGCACGCACGCCGTAGCGCTCCTGCACGAACGCGACGGCGCGGAAGGTGTCGAGCACCTCTTCGGCCTCTTCGCTGCGTGCGTCGCCCGCCTCGAGCTCGGCGAGTACGCGGGCGTGGATGTCGGAGTGCTGGCGCACCTCGAGCTCGGCCAGGTGGAAGCCGTAGGTCTCGACCTGCCAGATCAGCTGCTGCAGCGACCCGTATGCCTGGCGGGCAGCCCGGCCCTGCACGAGGGAGTCCTGCAGGATGCGCAGGTCGGCCAGCAGCTGCTCCGGGTCGCCGTAGGCGAGGTCGGCGTTGCGGGCGCCGGTCGCGGCGATGCGGCGGGCGATCAGCAGCAGTACGCGGCGGTGCGGCTCGGCGGGGGAGCGCTTGGCGATCTCGGCCGCGGCGTCCTCGTCGGCTGCCCGCAGGCGATGCCACAGGGCGATGAGGTCGTCGCTGGGCGGGGTGGTCGCGGCATCCAGCGTCAGGCTGCGGCCGATGCGGTTCGCGGCGCGTTCCAGCCCCAGCAGCACGTGCTCGCTCGCGATCGCGGCGGCCTTGCGGGTGACGGACGCCGTGACGAACGGGTTGCCGTCCCGGTCGCCGCCGACCCACGTGCCCAGGCGCACGAACGGCGCGACCACCGGAGGACGCCCGCCCGCGAGCGGGCCCTGCAGTGCGTCGTCGATGCGGCGGTACACCTGCGGGACGGCGGTGAACAGGGTGTCGTCGAAGACGGCCATCACGGCACGCACCTCGTC
Source organism: Microbacterium sp. zg-YB36 (assembly GCF_024623575.2). Taxonomy (NCBI): domain Bacteria; kingdom Bacillati; phylum Actinomycetota; class Actinomycetes; order Micrococcales; family Microbacteriaceae; genus Microbacterium; species Microbacterium sp. zg-YB36. Next base: position 832,152 of record NZ_JANJFD020000001.1, on the reverse strand, counting down.
GGTGGGGGCGGGTTTCTCGGCGCGCAGCGGGGCGGTGCGCCAGAGCGTATCGATCTCCTCCAGCATGCGGCGCTCGACGCGGCGGCGGTCGGTGCCCTCGGGCAGGGTCGTGTCGTGCTCGCCCAGCAGGTCGGCCAGGCGACGGATGCCGGTGGACACCGCGCGACGACGCGCCTCGGTGGGGTGGGCGGTGAAGACCGGGTGGAACCGCAGCGCCTGCAGCCGGGACAGCGCCGCGTCGTCGCCGATCTCTTCGGCCAGTCGCCCGAAGGCCGCCGCGACGGAATCGACCGCGCTCTCGCGCTGCGGGCTCGCGTCACGTTCGCGCAGGATCCGCACCCGCTGGTGCTCCTCGGCGAGATTCACGAGGTGGAAGTACACCGTGAAGGCCCGTGCGACCTCTTCGGCGCGGGCCAGCGGCAGCTCCTCGGCGATCGCCGCGGCGCGCTCGTGGGCCTGGTCGGTCTCGTCGGTGTAGGCCTGGATCGTCGCGGTGCGCAGTCGCTCGACGTCGTCGTAGAGTCCCGGCGTGCCGCTCTCGCGCAGCACGTCGCCCAGCAGTCCGCCCAGCAGACGCACGTCGGCGCGCATCTGCTCGGGCAGTTCTTGACCGGCTTCGAAACGGCCGACGAGATCGATGGCCTCGGTGGGGGTGACATCACGCATGCCCTCAACGCTACGCGGCGAGGGAGCAGGCCACGTCCGGCACCCGGGTCGGTACGATGGGTCTCGGTGCGCCGGGAAGTCTGGTCGGCACGTCCCCGGATGTGGGGACGGACGCCCCTACCCGACCCCGGGAGGTCCCATGTCTCTGCTGCGCTCCGCACGATTCCCGGCGATCGTGCTGCTGCTGGCCGCCGTCGCCGGCGTGGTCATCGCGAATTCCGCATGGGCGGATGCCGCGACAGCGGTGAAGAACGCTCCGCTGGGCATCCCGGGCGTGTGGGAGCTGTCGGTGGGTCACTGGATCCAGGACGGCCTGCTGGCGGTGTTCTTCTTCGTCGTCGCCGTGGAGCTGCAGTTCGAACTCACCCAGGGCGAGCTGAACTCGGCGCGCCGCGCCCTGCAGCCGGCGATCGCCGCCGCCGGGGGAGTGCTGGTGCCCATCGCGTTGTACCTGCTGATCGCCGGAGGCGCGGTGACGCGGGATGGCTGGCCCATCCCCACCGCCACCGACATCGCCTTCGCCCTCGGGGTGCTGGCGGTCTTCGGCACCGGGCTGCCCGCCGGCATCCGGGTCTTCCTCCTCGCTCTGGCGATCCTGGACGACATCGTGGGGATCGTCTTCATCGCGGTGCTGTTCACCGCCGACGTGGACTGGGGCATGCTCGCAGCTGCCCTGGTGTCGGTCGTGCTGTTCGCGGTGCTCAGCCGCCAGCTCGACACGCGGGCGCGGGTGCCGATCGCCATCGCGCTGGTGCTCCTCGCGGTGGCCACGTGGGTTTTCGTCCACGAATCCGGCGTGCACGCCACGATCGCCGGCGTCGCGCTGGGCTTGGCTATGGCCCAGCGCCCCGCGCTACGGGTGCGGCACGCCTTGGAACCCTGGGTCAACGCCGTCGTGCTGCCCCTGTTCGCGCTGTCCGCCGCCCTCGTGGCGATCCCCGCCGTCTCCGCCGGGCCGCTGTCGCCCGCGTTCTGGGGGGTGGCCGTGGCGTTGCCGGTGGGCAAGATCGTCGGCATCGTGGCCGCCGGTGCCCTCGCGCAACGGATGATCGCTCAGCCGGGTGCGCCGCGGCTGCCGCTGGCCGACCTGCTTGCGGCGGGCGCGCTGGGCGGGATCGGCTTCACGGTGTCGCTGCTGCTGAGCGAACTGGCCTTCGCCGGGGATGCCGTCACCCGCGACCAGGCGACGCTGGGGGTGCTCGCCGGTTCGGTGGTCTCGCTCGCGCTCGCCGCCGGGCTCGTATCCTGGCGGGCATGGCACTACAGGCGGCAGACGGTGACGGCGTGACCGGGACGGACGCGCTGCGCGAGGCGGCACAGACGATGCGGGCAGTGCGCGATCGGTGCGTGTGGACGCAGCAGATCGACCACCGCGCGCTCGTGCCGTATCTGGTGGAAGAAGCCGCCGAGCTGGTGGATGCCGTCGAGGCGGGGTCCCGCGCGGACCTCCGCGAGGAACTCGGTGATCTGCTGTGGCAGGTGCTGTTCCACGCCGAGATCGCCTCGCGGGATGACTCGGACCCCTTCGACATCGACGACGTGGCACGGGAGCTGACGGCGAAGATGGTCCGGCGGCATCCGCACGTCTTCGCCGGGGCGGTCGCGACCACGCCCGAAGAGGTGCTCGTGCACTGGAACGCCGCCAAGGCGGCCGAGAAACACGCCCGCACCAGCGTGCTCGACGGAGTGTCCCCCCACATGCCCTCGCTCGCTCTCGCGCAGAAGCTGCTGGGAAAGGCCGCGTCCGTCGGCGTCACGCCCACCCCCGCGACGACCGCCCCGACCGACGAGGCAGAGCTCGGCGACGCCCTCCTGGCGCTGGTGGCCACCGCCCGCGCGCAGGGCTGGGACGCCGAGCGTGCCCTGCGGGAACGACTGCGCACGCTGGAGGCCGATGTCCGCGCGGCCGAGCAGCCGCCGGCTTCCTGAGAGAATCGTTCCGTGGCATCCGTCAATCCGCCGCGCGGCATGCGCGACTTCCTCCCCGCAGACAAGTCCCGTCGCGAGCGTGTGCTCGCCGTGATCCGTGAGCGCTACCGCGCGCATGGGTTCGACGAGATCGAGACCCCCGTCATGGAGGAGTACGGCCGGCTGCACGCCGGCATCGGCGGCGACAACGAGAAGCTCGCCTTCAATGTGCTCAAACGGGGACTGGATGCCGCTGCGCTCGCCGCCGCCGCAGACCAGTCGACCCTCGATGTCGCCGCGCTGGCGGATCTGGGGCTGCGCTACGACCTCACCGTGCCCCTGGCCCGCTTCTACGCCAGCCACCGCGCGGAGCTTCCCACCGTGTTCCGGTCGATCCAGATCGCCCCGGTATGGCGCGCGGAGCGCCCGCAGAAGGGGCGCTACCGGCAGTTCATGCAGTGCGACATCGACGTCATCGGCGACGCCACGCCGCGCGCCGAGGCCGAACTCATCGTCGCGAGCCTGGACACCCTCGACGCGCTCGGGCTCGAGGGCGGCACGATCCGCATCAACGACCGCCGCGCGCTGGACGCGATGCTCGACGTCTTCGGCTTTGCCCCCGACGAGCGCCCCGGCGTGCTCATCACGATCGACAAGCTCGACAAGATCGGCCCCGAGGGGGTGGCCGCGGAGTTGCGCGACCGCGGCGTGACGCCTGCCGCGGTCGACGCGTTCGCGGAGTTCCTGGGTCGGCCGCAGACCCTCGAATACCACCCGTACGGCGAGCGTCAGATCCGCAAGGCACTGCCGGCCGGCATCGCCGACGAGGTCGTGGCGCACCTGGTGACTCTCGGTGAGACCGTCGCGGCGGCGCGTGGCGACGCCGCAGACATCCCGCTGGTGTTCGACCCGTTCCTGGTGCGCGGGATGGGCTACTACACCGGCACGATCTTCGAACTCGCCCACCCCAGCGTCGGCTACTCGCTGGGTGGCGGCGGTCGCTACGACGGCATGATCGGCCGGTTCCTCGGCCAGGACGTGCCGGCCGTCGGGTTCTCGATCGGCTTCGAGCGGATCGTCGACCTCGTCTCGGATGCCGACGAAGCGGACGGCTCCGCCGTCGTGCTGGTGCACGACCGGGACGTGCCGATGACGCAGCTGCTGGCGCTGAAGGCCCGGCTGGTCGCCGGCGGCTCCCGGGTGCGGCTGGAACAGCGCACCAAGAACCTCAAGGCGCTGCTGGAGCGCGCCGCTGCGGACGGCTACACCTCGTTCGCGACGGTGTCCGCCGCAACGACGGCGGCCGAGCTGGAACTCAAGCCGCTGAACTGACCTCGCCGGATCGCGACGAGCCCCGCCGAGCCGGGTGGCTGAGGGTCACGCCGCCTTCATGCTGGCCGGAAGACCGATGCGAGGAACTCGCGCAGGTCCTCGGCCATCCGCGCCTCCACGGCGGGCTCTGCCGCCGTGTGCGTCATCGGGTAGAGGCGAAGGTCGGCCCGTCCGCCCTGCGCATTCATGCGCTCTGCGAGCAAGGACCCGCCGCGAGCGACCTCGTCATACTCCGCCTCCGCGACGAACGTCGGCGGAAGCGTCCCCAGCGCATCGTGGTGCGCGGGGGAAAGCCACGGGTCGTGCCGCGCGACGTCGCCGGCGTAAGCGCGCAGCAGCTGCTCCCGGTCGCCGGTGAGCGGGCCGGTGAGGTCGACGGAGGGAACGAGCAGGCCAAGCGCTGCGAGCGGACGCGCGGGGGCGCGCGCGGCGTCTGCGAGGGCGCATGCCGCGGCAGCGTTGCCGCCTGAGCTCGTGCCGACGACGGCGATGCGCGTCGGATCGAGGGGCAGGCCCGAGATGCCGCGCCGAATCGCGTCCACCACCTCGAGGGCGTCCACTATCGACGCGGGGAAGGGATGCTCGGGAGCCAGCCGATAGTCGACGTCCAGCACGAAGGCGCCCAGCTGCGAGGCGAGGAAGTCATGCAGGGGACGGCTGGTGACCGACGAGACGGTCCCGCCTCCCATCCAGTACGCGCCACCGTGCAGGACGACGATGACGGGCGCAGGCTGACGGGGGGTCTGCGGAGCTGTGACGCACACGGGGACGGCGTCCTCCGGTCGGGACGGCCCCTCCCCGCCGGGGGACCCGCTCGGAAGCAGCGCCGCAAGGCGGCCCGTGAGCGAGGCGCGGCCCGGTGTCGGGAGGTCGAGCACCTGCCGCGTCACCGGCGCCGCCGGTGCGAGGAGGTCGGCCAGCGTGGCGCCGGTGATCTCTGCAGCGGCGGCGTCCAGGGCGGCGCGCCACGCGAGCGCGTGCGCGTCGTGCGCTGCCCGCGCCGTGCGGAGGCGTGCGAGCCAGTCAGCCGCGGCCTCCGTCGCTGCCGGCGCGAACGGCCGGTCGACGGGGGCGTCGCCGACCGGGATGCGCTCGCGCGCGCGGCGGATCATCTCGGCGAGGCGGGGCGGCAGTTGCCCGGGCAGGGATGTGATCTCCTGGCCTGGAGTCAGCGCGCTCACGAGGTGATCCCTTCGGCGAGCACCGGCGCCAAGACCACGCGTTCGACTGGGGCGGTGGGGTTGTGCAGCAGTGCGACGAGGCGCTCGGCGCCCGCCCGGCCCGATTCGACGAGTGGCTGACGCACCGTGGTGAGCCCTAGCGCCTCGACGACCTCGCCGCCGTCCCACCCGATCACCCCGACCCGGTCGGGGACGGCAACACCGCGGCCGCGCAGCCCGGATAGAACACCGGCAGCGAGAGTGTCGTGCCCGCAGAGCACCCCCACGCGGCCCTCCCTCGACAGGAGAGCGACGTGCTCGGCGGCGGCCTGGCCCGCCTTCGCGTTGCCGGATGGCGCCGTTATGCAGTGGATGGCGCTCTCTGCCACGCCCCGCTCCCGCAGCGCGTTCACGAACCCGGTCAGGCGGCGCTTGCCCTGCGAGACGTAGTCCTTGGAACGCTGCCCTTCCGTGACGTAGACGAACTGCTCGAACCCGCGTCCAATGAGGTGCTCGGCGGCCAGGGTCGCACCGCGCTCCTCGTCGAGCACGACGGATGTGAATTGCGGATGCCGGGAGTCGACCAGCACCGTCGCCAGGCCGCGCGCGAGCAGACGGTCCGCGATTCCCGTGTCGATAGGCACGCCCATGATGACCAGGCCGTCGAGGTTGCCGGAGAACGGCAGGCTCGCGAGACGGGGCGAGGGGGAGCGGCTCGCGGAGGGGTGGTCATAGACGATGGCTTCGAGATTGTCGGCGCTGAGGACGGTGAGTGCACCCTGGATGCGTGTCGCAAACGAGGCGTAGGTCGTGAACGGTGCGATGATGCCGACGCGAGAAGTCGCCGTGCGCGCGCGATGCGCCGCGACGGCATGGGGTATGTAGCCCAGGCGATCGGCCACGGCCAGGACGCGGGCGCGGGTGTCGGCGGCAACCCGGCCGGGCCGGTTCATCGCGTTGGACACCGTGGCCGGTGATACTGCCGCCTCCCGGGCGACGTCGTGGATCGTCACGATAGCGCTCACGGTACCCACCGTTGCACGCTGACGGAGCGGCCGCGCTGCACCGACGGGTCGGGCACCGGCGCCGCATCCAGCAGAGATCGGGTGTACGGGTGTGCAGGGCGCGCCACGACCTCCGCGGTCGCCCCGCGCTCGACGACTTCACCCCGGTACATCACCGCGACCTCGTCACAGAAGCTACGTACGACGGACAGGTCGTGCGAGATGAAGAGGTAGGCCATACCCAGGTCGTCCTGAAGCTCCTGCAACAACTCCAGCACCTGCGCCTGGATGGACAGGTCGAGCGCGCTCACCGGCTCGTCGCACACGATGAGGTCCGGCCGGAGCACGACGGCCCGGGCGATGGCTATGCGCTGGCGCTGACCGCCTGAGAACTGCGCCGGGTACCGGCTCGCCGCAGCAGCGGGCAGGCCGACGCGCTCGAGCGCCTCGCGCACCGCCCGCTCGGCGGTGACCCGCGACATCCCGTGTGCCAGGATGAGCGGTTCGGCGAGGGTCGAGCCGACCGTGCGGACCGGGTTGAGCGATCCGTACGGGTCCTGAAAGATCATCTGGACCTTCGTGGCCAGCTCCCGACGGCGGGCACGGCCGGTGCCCACCAACTCCTCGTCACGGAGCCGAATGCTGCCTGCCGAGGGCGTCACGAGCGAGACGACCGCATTGCCGACGCTCGTCTTGCCCGACCCCGACTCGCCGATCAGCCCGAGTGTGCGGCCGGCGCGCACCGTGAGGTCGAGGCCATTCACCGCCGTGGTACGGACGGGGCGGCCGGCGGCATCCTTCGAGTTGTACGCGATCTCAAGGCCTTCGATCCTCAGGAGCGCGGGGGCAGGCGGCCGGGGGCCGCGCACCTCGAGATGGGCGGGGTCAGCGGCGAGCATCGCGCGGGTGTGGGGGTGCTCCGGTTCGGTGAACACGCGCGCGGCGTCACCTGATTCGATGAGCTGGCCGTCGTGCAGGACGACGATGCGGTCGGCGATGTCTGCGACGACGCCCCAGTCGTGCGTGATGAGCAGCAGCGCCATGGAGTCATCCGCATCGCACAGGTCGTGCAGGAGTGCGAGGATCTCGGCCTGCACGGTGACGTCGAGGGCGGTCGTCGGCTCATCGGCGATGAGGATGCGTGGCCGCGCGCTGAGCGCCGCCGCGATCACGACACGCTGCGCCATGCCGCCGGACAGCTGGTGGGGGTAGCGCCGCGCGACCATCGCGGCGTCGGGGATGCGCACACGTTCGAGCAACTCGAGGGAAATGCGCCGGGACTGCGCGACGTCGACCCCCTGATGCAGCCGCACGAGCTGGGCGAGCAGGTCGCCGACGCGCATCGACGGGTCTAGGGAAGGCTGCGGGTCCTGCGTGATGTAGCCGAACGTGTTCGACCGTAGCTGTCGCAAGGCCTCGGGGGAGAGCGCTCCGATGTCGGCGCCGTTGACGAGGACTCGCCCGCTGGTCTTGCGGAGCCCTCGGGTGAGGCCGAGCACCGCGAGCGCGGTGACCGACTTGCCGGACCCCGACTCGCCCACCAGCGCGACAGTTTCACCGGGAAGGATGCGGAACGAGACGCCCTCCACGATCGGCACCTCGCCTGTCGCGTGGTCGGCGACGATCGTGAGCCCGTCGACGACGATCACGGCATCGTCCTGCGCGGCACCCACCGTCATCGCCGCTGGCGCCGCCGGACGGGGGCGGCGCCGGCGCACCGCGGCCCCGGTCCAGCGGTCGGCCACGGCGTCGCGGATGCCGTCGCCGATGAGCATGAGCGAGAGGATCGTCACGATGATGACGCCGCCGGTGGGGATCAGGAGCCACGGGGCGCGCGTGATGTTCTCGCTCGCCGTCTGGACCATGTTTCCCCAGCTGGGGTGGGGCAGGCGCACGCCGAAGCCGAGGTATCCGAGTCCCGTCTCGGTGAGGATTACGGCACCGGAGAAGATCGTGAGCTGAACAATGATGGGGCCTGCGAGGCGGGGGAGCACGTGACGCAGCGTGATCTGGGTCTCGCTCAGACCCATGATGCGCGCCGCGCGGACGAACAGCTCTCCGCGGACGGACTTCGTCGTTCCCCGGACCACGCGCATCAGCAGGGGACTGGTGAGCACGCCGATCGTGACCATCGCAAGCGTCATGTTGCCCGGGGCGATCGACAGGGTCACGAGGAGGATGATGAACGCGGGCAGGCTCATGAGGATCTCGGCGGCCCGGACGATCGCGGTGTCGACCCAGCCGCGACCCATGCCCGCCACCAGGCCCAGCCCGGTGCCGACCAGAAGAAAGACCACCAGCGCCTGCAGTACGCCAAGCATCGTCACGCGGCCGCCGTGGAGCAGGCGGGATAGGACATCGCGGCCGAGATCGTCGGTGCCCAGGAGATGGGCGGCGGACGGTCCCTGAAGCGTCGCGGTGAGATCCTGCTCAAGTGGTGGGTACGGCGCGATGATCGGGGCGAGGGCGACCAGCGCGACGAGGATCAGGATGATCGCGGTGCACGTCGCGAACACGGGCCGGGCCAGTAACTGCCGCCAGAGCGGCACGACCGTGCGGGTGTCGCGGGCTGGGGGTGCATCGGCGGGGGCGACGACCTCGGCGGGGGTCGCGGTCACTGGGCTGCCTCCTTGACGTTGAGCCTGGCGTAGAGCATCTCCACGACGAGGTTGGTGGCGATGATGACGACGGTGAACAGGAGCGTGATCGCCTGCACGACAGGCAGGTCGTGCAGCAGCGTCGCGTTCACGGCGTAGCCGGCGAACCCGGGGATCACGAAGACGCTCTCGACGAGCACTGTGCCGCTCGTGAGCCCGATGATCTTCATCCCCAGGATCGTGACGATGGGCACCGCGGCGCCGCGGAGCGCGTGCCGCCAGAGAATGCGTCGCTCGCTCACGCCATGCGAGCGCAGCAGCACGATGTACGGCTGGGCGAGCTGCTCAGCCACGGCGTCACGGGTCTGTTTGGCCAGGAGCGCCGTTCCTCCGATGGTGAGGGTCGCTATCGGCAGGATCATGTGCGACAACCATGGCCCCAGGCCGTCGACGAGCGGTGTGTACCCGCTCGTGGGTACGAGTCGCAGCTGTACGGCGAAGACGGCCGACAGCACGAGCCCGATCCAGAAGGTCGGCACGGCGGATCCGACGACGCTCGCGAGGTCGGCGGCCTTTCCTGCCGCCCCGGGACGAGACGCGCCGATGACGCCGAGCACGATCCCCAGGATGGAGGCGCAGACGAACGTGCAGAGCATGAGGGCGAGGGTGGGTTCGACGCGGTCGGCGAGCACCTGGGTCACCGGCACCCCCGAAACGAGCGACCGGCCGAGGTCGCCCTGCAGGAGCGATGTCAGCCAGCGCAGGTACTGCTGCCAGAGGGGCAGGTCAATCCCGAGCTCGACGCGCACCTGCTGGTAGCGCTCCTCACTCGCTGTCGGCCCGACGATTGCGCGGGCGGCATCGCCCGGCGTCAGCGAAACGAGAACGAACAGGAGCGCAGAGATGACGAAGAACAGGATGACGCTCATCACGAGCCATCCGACGAGTCGGCGTCTGAGCACGGGGATTCCTCCGGTAGGTGGGACGGCCCGGGTGGGGAAGGAGCCGGGCCGGCCCCTCCCCACCCCGATCACTCGGCCGGGGCCAACTCGGTCAGCGGTGCCTGCGGGCGCGCCTCGGTGGCCTCGACCGGGGCGAGCTCCGCTGAGGCGTAGTAGAAGACCGGAGCGAAGACGGCCGGCGCGAACCACGCCTGCTCGACCAGTTCACGCTGGATTGCCTCGTACAGGGCCGTCGCCTCGGCCTCCGGCGCGACGACTGCCTTCTGGTAGTCGTCCTCGATCGCCGCGCTGGTGGACGCGAGCGGGTTGAATATCGCCGCCGGACCGAAGAGCCCGTCGTACTCCATCGGGATCGGCTGCGATCCGTACCCCACGACGGCTGCGGCGAAGGTGCCGCTCGTCATCGCCTCGAAGTAATCGGCGCTCGGCCGTGCGTCCAGTTCCACGGTGATCCCGACCTTCGACAGCTGGTCGACGAGCACCTGCGACAGGGTCGCCGCCGTCGCGGACGTGCTGGCGATGACGGGGATGGAAAAGCCGTCGGCGTATCCCGCGTCGGCGAGCAACGTCTTGGCCTTGTCGGGGTCGTAGGCGTAGTGCCCCGCCAATTCGTCGACGAAACCGGGCTCGCTCGGCACCACCGTCTGCTCGGTAGCGAAGCCGTAGTCGCCCAGGAGCGCGGTGGCGATCGTCTCACGGTCGAGCGCGTAGTTGATGGCCTGGCGTACCCGAACGTCGGCGAGCGGCGAACCGAGTGTGCCGTCGCGGTCGAGCAGGCTCAAACCGTAGAAGACCGTGGGCGCCGAGAGCACCTGCAGGCCAGCGTCGGCGGCGGCGTCCGCGGTGCCCAGATCTCCCGCGGCGTAGTCGACCTCACCAGTCTTGAGGGCGTTGAGTCGCTGCTCGGTGTTGTCCATCACGGTGATGACGATCTCGTCCCAGTGCTGCGCGTCGGGATTCCAGTAATCGTCGCGTGCGGTGTACACGTAGCGCGAGCCGGCGACCGTCGCGGATGCGTCCAGCGTGTATGCCCCCGCGCCGGCCGTCTGCGTGGCCAGTCCCGCGGCATCGGCGGCGATGGCATCCGGGGAGATGACCATGCCGGCAACCCAGCGCTGGGTGAACGCCTGTGGTGCCAGCGGATGCGGTGTCTCCCAGGTGATGCGGACCGTGTCTTCATCCCGCGCTTCGTAGGTGCCGTTGTTGACGAGGGTCACGACGTTGCTCTTGCCGGTGTCGAGGTATTCCAGGTGGGTCACCAGTCCCTCGGCGTCGAGCTCGGCGCCGTCGGAGAAAGTCACGCCGTCCCGCAGGGTGATCTCGAACACCTTGTTCTCGTCGTCGATGAAACCCCACTCGGTCGCGAGGCCCGGTTCGAGGGTTCCGTCCGTGGCGACGTTGATGAGGGCGTCGTAGGCGGGCTGCGCGAAGGGGCTCGTGGACTGCTCCATGTTGGCCGGGTCAAGGCTCGACGGCGCCGCCTCCAGGGCGACCCGTAAGGTCCCGCGGGCGGCGTCTTCATCTGCGGGCGCGTTCTGCTGTGACGCCGCGCACCCACTGAGCGCGAGCACCGCCACACTCGTCAGTACGGTGACGCTGCGTATGCGTCGGGTTCTCTCGCTCATCGGACCTCCTTGTCCAGAAACTGCGGCTCTTGCCGCGATCGGCGGTCTCGGTGAGACGCCTTCCGCAGTGAAGCACAGCGCGAACGAAGGTGTAAACAGTTTGATGTAAAACGCTTTACATGGCCGAATAGTGCGCATCGTTCGGTGCCTGAGGCGGCCGCAACCGCCATCCGTCAACAGTTCCTTGACGCCTTGGCGGTGTCAACGATATCTTGACGGCATGGAGAATTTGAGCAATCGGGCGTCCGCCGCGATCGGACGGGTCAAGTGGGTCGCGATTGTGGGCATGCTCCTCGGAGCGGTGCTTCTCATCCTCGCGATCGCGCTGGAGTGGCGCGGCTTCTGGGGCGGAGCCGTACAGGGCACCGGCATCGGCATGATCGCTGTGGGCGCGTACTTCTGGGGGTACGGCAACGGACTCGGGCGCGCGGAGCCTGTGGCCGCGTGGCTCCCCAGCAGGGATGACCGGACGTGAGCGATCTGGCCGACGCCGTCGGCCGGGCCGTCCTCGCGGCCGCGCAGGTCGACGACGGCGCCGCCCTCGGCGTGGACGACCACCTTGCCCTCATCAACGGGGCCGCGCGCGCCGAGGCGGAGGCCCGCGGGATCCTGCAGCGATCGGTCGCCGCCGCCCGCGGCGGGGGAGCGAGCTGGGCCCTCATCGGCGCGGAGCTCGGCATGTCGCGCCAGGCCGCGCAGCAGCGATTCGGGGGCTCGTCGGATACCGCCTCCGAAATCGCCGACCAGTCCGACGCCGACGAGCGCTGGCTCGGGCCGGTGACGGCCTTCGACGAGATGGCCGAGCTGGACGCCGCCGGCCGCGCCGGCTGGCGCACGGTGGAGGCGGGAATGCTCGCGCACCGGATGCAGCGCACCGACACCCAGTGGGAGCATCGCCGTGTCCTCTGGCGGACGCCACCGGCGGACATCCGCGAGGGCTGGCAGGTCGCGTGCCGGGCGTTCCCGTGGATCTACCTCGTGCGCGACCGCGGCATTCCCCCGGAGGTGTGAGTCAGCCGGATGCTGCCGCGGTGGTGCGCCGCTTCTCGCGCACGTAGACCTCGCGGCGCACGCGGGCGACGACGTCGCCGGCGGCATCCGTGACGTCGGTCTCGAACCACTCCAGCACTTTCGCGCCGCCGCGGGCGCGCTCACGCAGCTCCTCGGCCTTCTCGCGCGGCACCTCGAATTGGGCCGTCAGCACGCCCTTGCCGGGCTTGAGGAACTCGATCTCGCCGCGCGTGTCCCAGACGACGTAGTCCCGCCCGAGCTGGTGCATCACCAGCATGAAGAAGTACGGGTCGGTCATCGCCGACATCGAGCCGCCGAACGCGGTCTTGACGTAGTTGCGGGTGATCAGGTTGACGTGCAACTCGACCGTGGCACTGGTCCAGTCGTCGGAGAACCGGCGCACGCGGATGCCGCTGAACAGGTTGGGAGCCCACAGGCTCATGCCGAGGGCGAGGCGCTGGGGGGTGACACGCATGGACACATTCTGGCGGATCGCCGCCGAGTGAGTATTCGTGCCCGTGAGTGAGTATTCGTGCCCGTGCTTCCACGCGCGGGCGTGCCGGTTCTTCGGAGAACACCTCAACCTCGGATCCTCTCGCCCGCAGGCATCCGGAATGGCGCCGTTCTCCGAAATCGCGGCGGGTGGGCGGGCGGACTCAGATGCCGGATGCTGACACTCACGCGCCCTGCCGGTACGCGTCACTTGACGCCGCCCGGGGGCGCCGCGACCCTGGGTGGGTGAACGAGCCCACCGAAGAGTCCTGGCAGCGCGTCGACCGCTACCTCACCGACACCCTCGTCGGGCACGATCCCGCGCTGGAAGCAGCCGTCGCGGCCCAGGATGCCGCCGGCATGCCGTCGATCGAAGTGGCACCGGTCAACGGCAAGCTGCTGCACCTGCTCGCCCGCATGACCGGCGCGCGGCGGGTGCTGGAGATCGGCACTCTCGGTGCGTACTCCACGATCTGGCTCGCGCGCGCCCTGCCCTCAGGCGGTCGGGTCGTCACGATCGAGGCGGAACCGCAGATCGCCGCTGTCGCCCGCGAAAACCTCGAGCGGGCCGGCGTGGCCGACAGGGTCGACGTGCGCATCGGCCGCGGTGAGCACGTGCTGCCGACGCTTGCGGGCGAGGATCCGTTCGACCTGGTGTTCATCGACGCCGACAAGGAGTCCAACACGCTCTACCTCGACTGGGCCGCCCGGCTCGGCCGCCCCGGCACGGTCGTGGTCGTCGACAACATCGCGCGTGCCGGCCGCGTCGCCGACCCCGCAACCACCGACCCGCAGGTCATCGGCGTGCAACGGGGCCTCGAGATGCTGGCCCGCGATCCGCGCTTCGACGCGACCGCGCTGCAGACGCTCGATGCGAAGGGCTGGGACGGCGTCGCGATCGCGATCGTGCTCTGACCGCCCCTCTTGCACGGCGCGGGGCCTGTGGTGTCGATACCGGCCTCACTAGAGTGGACACAGCGGACCAATGACGCTCCCCAGATCCACCCTCAACAAGCAAGGAGTCATCCGTGGCACTTATCGAGGCTGTAGGCGCGCGAGAAATTCTGGATTCGCGCGGCAACCCGACCGTCGAGGTGGAGGTGTTGCTCGACGATGGAATCGTCCAGCGCGCTGCCGTCCCCTCCGGCGCATCCACCGGCGCATTCGAAGCGACCGAGCTGCGCGACGGTGACAAGAGCCGGTACGGAGGCAAGGGCGTTCTCAAGGCCGTCGCCGCCGTCATCGACGAGCTCGGCCCGGCTGTGGAAGGTGTCGAGGCGAGCGAGCAGCGCATCATCGACGAGATCCTCATCGAGGTCGACGGCACCGAGAACAAGTCGCGCTCCGGCGCCAACGCGATCCTGGGCGTGAGCCTGGCCGTGGCCAAGGCCGCCGCCGACAGCGCCGACCTGCCGCTGTTCCGCTACCTGGGCGGACCGAACGCGCACGTGCTGCCCGTTCCGCTGTTCAACGTCATCAACGGCGGCTCGCACGCCGACAACGGCATCGACTGCCAGGAGTTCTTCCTCGCGCCCATCGGCGCGTCGAGCTTCGCCGAGGCGCTGCGCTGGGGTGCGGAGACGTACCACGTGCTGCGCAGCGAGCTGAAGGCCGCCGGCTACGCCACGGGCCTGGGCGACGAGGGCGGCTTCGCCCCCGACCTGCCCAGCAACCGCGAGGGCCTGGACTTCCTGGTGAAGGCGATCGAGAAGGCCGGTTTCACCCCCGGCACCGACATCGCGCTCGGTCTCGACGTCGCGGCGACGGAGTTCTTCAAGGACGGCGTCTACCGCTTCGAGAACAAGGACTGGTCGGCCGAGGAGCTGACGGATTACTACATCGACCTCGTCGACTCGTTCCCGATCGTCACGATCGAAGACGCCCTCGCCGAGGACGACTGGGACGCGTGGAAGCACCTCACCGAGAAGCTCGGCACGAAGACGCAGCTCGTCGGCGACGACCTGTTCGTGACCAACCCGACGCGTCTGGCCGACGGCATCGCCCGCGGTGTCGCCAACTCGCTGCTGGTGAAGGTCAACCAGATCGGCACGCTGTCTGAGACGTTGGATGCTGTCGACATGGCGCACCGCGCCGGTTACACGACGATGTTCTCGCACCGTTCCGGCGAGACCGAGGACACCACCATCGCCGACCTCGTCGTCGCGGTGAACTCGGGTCAGATCAAGAGCGGCGCGCCCGCCCGCAGCGAGCGCGTGGCGAAATACAATCAACTCCTGCGTATCGAGGAGGAGCTGGGCGATGCCGCGACCTTCATCGGTCGTGCCGCGTTCCCCCGGTTCAAGGGCTGAGCGCTGATCAGACACTGACGAGAGGGGGAGCCGTGGCGAAGACGACGGCTCCCCCTTCTCGTACCCAGAGCGTCGATGTGCGCGCCTGGCTGGGCGGCATCCGCCTGTCCGGCTTCATGGTCATCATGCTGGGCCTCGTGGTGCTGGGTGCGCTCGTGCTGGTGCCGACGGTGGGCACCTACCTCGACCAGCGTCAGCAGATCGCGGCGCTGGAGCGGTCGGTGCAGTTGGGCGAGGACGAGGTCGCCGAGCTCGAGGCGGCGCGCGACCGGTGGGAAGACCCGGCCTACATCACCACCCAGGCGCGCGAGCGGCTGTACTACCACCACGTCGGCGAGGTCGTCTTCCTCGTGGACAACGATCTGCCGGCCGTCGAGGTGCCGCGGGAGCAGGCCCGGGTCAGCGCCGACGTCGAAGAGACCCAGAGCGACTGGATGACACGCCTGGTCCGCTCGGTGGCGGCAGCGGGAGTGGCGCAGACCGTCACGTATGAGATCGGCGTGCCCGACGCGCCCACCGAGGCACCCACACCGTGATCGGCATCCGCTCAGCAGCCTCACGGTAGCCTGTTCGGGTGAGCACCCCGCCGTTCGACCCCGCCGACGACGTCGACCTCGCGGTGCTCCGCGAGCAGTTGGGCCGCCCCGCCCGCGGGGTGCTGGGCATCGCCGCGCGCTGCGTCTGCGGTAACCCCACGGTGGTCGCCACCGCGCCGCGCCTGCCCGACGGTACGCCGTTCCCGACGTTCTACTACCTCACCCACCCCGGCGCCACGGCTGCGATGTCGACACTGGAGGCGGAGCAGGTGATGCGGGAGCTCTCCGATGAGCTCGCCGCCGACGATGACCTCGCCGCGCAGTACGCCCGGGCCCACGAGGCATACCTCGCCGATCGCGCCCCCCACGGGGACGTGCCGGAGATCGAGGGCATCTCCGCGGGTGGGATGCCGACGCGCGTGAAGTGCCTGCATGCGCTGGCAGGTCACGCCCTCGCCGCAGGGCCCGGCGTCAACCCGATCGGCGACCGTGCGCTGGAGCGCTCGGAATGGTCGCCGCAGCGATGCACCTGCGCGCACCCCGGCGGACGCACGCAATGAGGCGCAAGGTGGCCGCCGCCGCTCTCGTGCTGGCATCCATCGCGATGCTCGGCGCGGCACCGGCACCGGCGCCGGCACCCGAACCGGAACCGGCTACCGTTCCCGACCTGCGGGCGCTGGAGTACTGGCTCGACGACTACGGCATCCGTGAAGCCTGGCAGACGACCCGCGGCGAGGGGACCCGGATCGCCGTCATCGACACCGGTGTCGCCCGGGGCCCGGTGGAGTTCAGCGGCGTCGTCGACGGCGCCGACTTCTCGGGGCTCGGCGCCGCCGACGGACGCACCCCGGTGGGTGCCGTCGACGCCGCCCACGGCAGCTACGTGGCATCGCTGGCCGCCGGACGTGGCACCGGAGCGGACACCGGGATCATCGGCGTCGCGCCCGGTGCCGAGCTGCTGTCGGTGTCGCTGGGCTTCGGCGCGGCCGCTGCGACACCGTTCGCCGATCAGGTCGCGTCCGCCATCCGGTGGGCCGTCGACCACGGCGCCGACGTCATCAACCTCTCCTTCACCACCAATACCCTCGACTGGCCGGAAAGCTGGGATGACGCGTTCCTCTACGCATTCGAGCGCGACGTGGTGGTCATCGTGGCTGCGGGGAACCGCGGCAGCGGAACCGACCGCGTCGGTGCGCCCGCGACGATCCCCGGCGTGCTGACCGTCGGCGGCGTCGATCGGTCGGGGGCGGCGAGTGTGGATGCATCGACGCAGGGGATCACGATCGCCGTCTCGGCGCCCAGTGAGGACCTCTTGGGCGTCTCACCCGACGGCTCGCCCGTCATGTGGGACGGCACCAGCGGCGCGGCACCGATCGTCGCCGGCATCGCCGCGCTCGTCCGGGCGGCTCACCCCGACCTCGACGCCGCCAACGTCATCAACCGCATCATCAGCACCGCCCGCCCCGCACCCGGTACGACCCGGGAGCGGGACGCGCTCTACGGCTATGGCCTGGTCAACGCGGCCGCGGCGGTCACCGCGCCGGTGGCGGCGGTGACCGAGAACCCGATGGGAAGCCTCAGCGAGTGGATCCGGCTGTATCGGCGGGCGGATGCCACGCCTACCCCGGAGCCCTCGGCGCAGCCGGTGGAGGTCCCGCCGCTGCCGGCTCCGGAGGCCGTCACCCGCACCCAGTCACCCCTCCTGCCGACCGAGAACACCCTGCTGTACGGCAGCCTTCCGCTGACGGCGGCGACAGCGGCCGGTATACTGGTGGCGCTCGGTGTCACCGCTGCTACCCGGCGCATCCGATCGGCTCGGACCCCTCGCCAGCCGACCCGCCCAATCTAGGAGTTCTTCCCCGTGACTGTCACCGTGCCCAGAATTCTCGTCGTCGGCGGCGGGTATGCGGGCTTCTACACCGCGTGGAAGCTCGAGAAGCACCTCCGTAAAGGCGAAGCAGAGGTCACGATCGTCGACCCGCTGCCCTACATGACCTACCAGCCCTTCCTCCCCGAGGTTGCCGCCGGTGAGATCGAGGCGCGCCACGTGATCGTGGGCCTGCGTCGTCACCTGAAGAAGACCCGCGTCATCACCGCGAAGGTCACCGGGATCGACCACGCCAACAAGGTCGCCACCATCACTCCCGCCGTCGGCGACCCGTGGCAGGAGCAGTACGACCAGATCGTCGTGACCGCCGGTGCGGTCTCGCGCACCTTCCCGATCCCCGGCATCGCCGAGAACGCGATCGGTCTGAAGACGATCGAAGAGGCCGTCGCGATCCGCGACCGCATCTTCACCAACTTCGACCGCGCCGCCAACCTCCCCGCCGGTCCCGAGCGCGACCGCCTGCTGACGGTCGTCGTCGTCGGCGGCGGTTTCGCCGGCATCGAGGTGTTCGCAGAGATGCGGGCGCTGGCATCCTCGCTGCTGAAGGACTACCCGCAGCTGACGTTCGAAGACACCCACTTCCACCTCATCGAGGCGATGAGCCGGATCATGCCCGAGGTGTCGCTGAAGACGAGCGAATGGGTGCTGAAGGATCTCGCCAAGCGCGGCGCGAACGTGCACCTGGACACCCAGGTCAAGGGCGCCGTCGACGGCAACGTCGAGCTCTCCACGGGCGAGGTCATCCCCACCGACCTCATCGTCTGGACCGCCGGCGTCATGGCCAACCCCACCGTCGTGCGCGGCAGCGACCTGCCGGTGGAGGAGCGCGGTCGCATCCGCACCCGCGCCGACCTGCGCGTCGGCACCGAGGCCGAGGTCGTCGAGGGGGCGTGGGCCGCCGGTGACGTCTCGGCCGTTCCCGACCTCACCGGAAAGGGCGTCGGCGGCTACTGCGTTCCCAACGCCCAGCACGCGGTGCGTCAGGCCAAGCTGCTCGCGAAGAACCTCACCGCGGTGATCCGCGGCGAGCTGCCGACCGAGTACGTCCACCACAACCTGGGTGCCGTTGCGGGCCTGGGTCTGTACAACGGCGTGTTCCAGTCCGGCAACATCGCCCTCAAGGGCTTCATCGCCTGGCTCGCCCACCGCGGCTACCACGGCATGGCGATGCCCTCGTGGGAGCGCAAGTGGCGCGTCATCGGCGACTGGTGGCACAACCTGTGGCTGAGCCGCGACAACGTGTCGCTGCAGACGGTGCAGAACCCCCGCTACGTGTTCGAAGAGTTCGCGGCGCGGCCTCGTCCGGCAGCGAACGCCCCGGCGCCCGCCCCCGCGATCGACCCGAAGACGGTCGCCGCGGAAGACGCCGGCAAGGCACCGGCGCAGTCCGCCGCGTCGCGCTGAGCACCGGCCGGTCCACACGGCGCTAGGGTGGGCGGCGGCGCTCGCGCCGCGCCCCCGTAGCCCAATGGCAGAGGCAGGCGACTTAAAATCGCTCAAGTGTGGGTTCGAGTCCCACCGGGGGTACCAGCGGACGCGCTCGTCGCGGCATCCCGTCTCCCTGTCTCCGGGAGAACCCGCCCGGCGGGTCGCTTCGTCAGTGCGACTGGAGTTCCGGCAGCAGTTGGTCCACCCCGGCCGTCCACGGCGTGCCGTGGCCCGGTAGCACCCAGCTCGCCTGCAGGCAGTCGAGCACCGCGAGCGAATCCAGCGCCTGCTGCGGATCGTCGGTGAACGGCGCCGGCTGGGCACCCCGGCACCCGGTGAGCACATGCCGGGTGGTCAGGGCGTCGCCGACGAACAGCGCGTCGACGGCGGGTGAGTGCACGGCGATGCTGCCGGGGGAGTGACCGGGCAGCGCGATGATGCGCGGGTCGCCCGGAAGGTCGAGCACCTCGCCACCCTGCAGCTCGATGACCTCGCTGAGGGGGGTCGTGCGGAGGCCGCCCTTGCGGAGGCTGTACCCGATGAAGCCGAGCGTCGGACCGAGGCGCATCCCCGGCCACGGTGTCTTCGGGGGCTTCTCGCCGCGAGCCCGGGCGGCATCGGCGGCGTGGATGTAGACCGGCACGCGGTGGTCGCGGCGCAGTCGCTCGGCGAACCCGACGTGGTCGCTGTCGCCGTGTGTGAGGATCAGGCCGCGGATGTCCGCCGGCGACCGGTCCATGGCGTCGAGTTCTGCCAGCAGGTCGCGCCAATGACCGGCCAGCCCGGCGTCGATGACGGTGACGCCGGCATCCGTGGCGATCAGATGCACGGCGATGATGTCGTTGCCGATCCGGTGCAGTCCGGGCCTGAGCTTCATGGTTCGCTTCCTTCGCAGGGAGGTGTGGGTTGATGGCTACGGTGCATAGCCTACATGGCTATGTGTCATAGCGATAGGGTGGAATCCGGAAAGGAGCACCCATGCCCACCCCCGCCCGCACCTCGCTGGACGGCATCGTCGCCGCCGGCCGCGCCATCCTGGCATCCGATGGTCTGGCCGCGTTGACGATGCAGGCCGTCGCCGACCGGGTGGGCGTGCGCGCCCCGTCGCTGTACAAACGGGTCCGTAGTCGCGACCAGCTGCTCCGCCTCATCGCCACCGCCGCCGCCCACGAGCTCGGCGACCGTCTCGACGCCATCGTGGCCCGCCGCACCGGCGGCCCGGACGCGCGCGCGCAGCTCACCGAGCTGGCCCACGAGGTGCGCTCGTTCGCGCACGCGCGCCCCGAGGAATACCGGCTGGTCTTCGCCCCGACCTCCGAAGCGACCCGGCCCGACCCGGAGGCGCTCACTCACGCGGTCGCCCCGCTGCTGCACATCACCACCGAGCTTGCCGGTGCGGACGACGCGCTCGAGGCGGCCCGCACCGTCACGGCCTGGGCGACGGGGTTCATCGGCATGGAGTTGGCCGGCGCCTTCCGGCTCGGCGGGGACGTCGACCGCGCCTATGCCTTCGGCATCGCCCGGCTGGCGACGGCCCTCGCCGGCTGACCGGCCGCGCCGCTGCGGCATCCGTCTCCCGGAGACAGCGCGCACCCCGTTGACCATCGGATGCCGCGGGGGTAGCTTCCCCGGTATGCCGAGCCTCCGCCATGTGTGGGCAGAACCGGTCTTCCAGCGCGGGGGAGCGACGGTGCACTGGACGTGGGAGATGGGCGAGCGGGAGCACTACTGGGGCTTCTCGTTCCGGCCGTGGCAGGCAAACGAGCCGCGCGCGCAGATCCTCGAGCAGTGGACGTCGTCCGACAACGATCTGCACCACACCGAGCACTTCGTCACCCGCGTCGAACACGGCAACCTCTACCGGTTCAGTGCGATCTGGGTGGCGGGGCGATGAGGGTCATCGTCGTGCACGATGCCGCCGGCACGATCCTCGCCGGCGCGGTCATCGAGGAGGACGACGGCCCGGTGCCGGTGGCGGCACAAGGGCAGCGCGTGGCGATCCTCGACGTCACCACCGAGGGGCGGTTCGACCTGCGGACGGTATGCCTGCGGCACCGGATCGATCCCGACACCGGTGACCTCGTCGCGCTGGACGACGACACCCGCACCGACGCGAGTCCCGCCGGCGCGAGCTGACCGGCCGGGCGCGCCCGCGGGCCGTAGGCTGGCGTCGTGCTCGACCTTCTCGGCGATGATGCCGCCGCGCGCCCCGTCCCTGCGACCCACTGGGAGGCGATGACGTCCGCCGTCGCGCACCTGTCCGGGCCCATCGCCGCGATCAGCGTGCCTGCCCTCCGCTTCAACGCGCTCGACCTCGTGGTGCGCGCCGGGGGCGTCCCGATCCGCGTGGCCAGCAAGTCCATCCGGGTCCGCGAGGTGCTGGAGGCCGCCCTTGCGGTCCCGGGATACGGCGGCATCCTCGCCTATACGCTTCCCGAGGCGCTGTGGCTGGCCGAATCCCATCACGATGTCGTGCTGGGCTACCCGAGCGTCGACCGGGACGCGATCGCCCGGCTCGCCGGCGACGAGCGGGCCGCGGCGCGCGTGACGTTGATGATCGACGACCTCGCGCAACTGGACCTGATCGACGCGGTCGCCCCGCCCCCCACCAGGCCGACCCTGCGCGTGGCGATGGACGTGGACGCGTCGTGGCGCGCCCTCGGTCTCGGACACATCGGGGTGCGGCGGTCGCCCCTGCGCGACGCCGGCGACGCCACCCGGCTCGCGCGCGCGGTGGCCGACCGCGACGGTTTCCACCTCGTGGGCGTGATGATGTACGAGGCGCAGATCGCCGGACAGCCGGATGCCGTCGGGTCGGGGGACCGTGTGATCCGGTGGATGCAGCGACGCTCCGGCGAGGAGCTGCGTGAGCGCCGCGCCGCGATCGTGTCGGCGGTGCGCGAGATCGCCCCGCTGGAGTTCGTCAACGGCGGCGGCACCGGGTCGCTGGAGTACACCGCCGCCGACCAGTCGGTCACCGAGCTGACGGCGGGAAGCGGTCTGCTGGCCGGTCACCTGTTCGACGGCTACCGCACCTTCGCGCCGGCACCGGCCGCGGCATTCGCGCTCGAGGTGGTGCGCAAGCCCGAACCCGACATCGTCACGGTGCTCGGCGGCGGGTGGATCGCGTCCGGTCCGGCGCTGCCGTCCCGCCAGCCCGCGCCGGTGTGGCCGCGGGGCCTGGTCACGATGACGAGGGAGGGCGCCGGCGAGGTGCAGACCCCGCTGCGCGGCGAGGCGGCGCGTGGGCTGCGGGTGGGCGACCGCGTCTGGTTCCGCCACGCCAAGAGCGGTGAGCTCGCCGAGCGCGTGGACCGCTATCACCTGGTCGACGGCGCCGAGGTCGTGGGGGAGACCCCGACCTACCGCGGCGAGGGGAGGAGCTTCCTGTGACACGTCCCGGCGGCACCTGGCAGAACTGGGGGCGCAGCGAGAAGGTGCGCCCGCAACGGGTGGAATATCCCGCGACGGTTGCGGCGGTGCGCCGCGGCGTGCAGGCCGCGGCGGCGCGGGGGCTGCAGCTGAAAGCGGTGGGATCGGGGCACAGCTTCTCCGGCATTGCGGTCGCGCCCGGAGTGCTGATGGATCTGACCGACCTCAGCGGCCTCGTTTCCGTCGACCGCGACCGCGCGCAGGTGCGCCTGCTGGCCGGGACCAAGCTGCACCACATCCCGCAGCTGCTCGCGCCCTACGGCCTCGCGATGCAGAATCTCGGCGATATCGACCGGCAGTCGATCGCCGGCGCCATCTCGACGGGCACCCACGGCACCGGCGCCCGCTTCGGCGGCATCGCCACCCAGGTGGTCGGGGCGACGCTGGTCACCGCGGACGGCGAACTGCTGCACGTGGACGAGACCGACAACCCCGAACTGCTGCCGGCGGTCGCACTGGGGCTCGGCGCCCTCGGGGTGCTGGTGGACGTGACGCTGCAGTGCGTGCCGATGTTCGTGCTGCACGCGGTGGAGCGCCCCGAACCGCTGGGCGAGGTGGTCGCCGAGCTGAGCGGGCGGGCCGATGCGGCGGATCACTTCGAGTTCTACTGGTTCCCCCACACCGACGTCGCGCTCACCAAGACGAACACGCGGATGCCGGAGAGCACGCCCCGGCATCGGCTTCCGGTCGTGGGGCGCTGGATCGACGAGACGCTGCTGGCCAACGGCGTGTACCGCGTCACGTGCGCCGCCGGCACGGTCGCGCCCGGCATCGTCCCCGCCGTCAATCGCCTCGCGACGCGGCTCACCGGTGACCGCGAGTACAAGGATCTATGCCCGGTGGTGTTCACGCAGCACCGCGGGGTGCGGTTCCGCGAGATGGAGTACGCGGTGCCGGTGGGGCGCCTGGCCGCAGCGTTCGGCGAGCTGCAGGCGCTGGTGGCTGAGCGGCGCTGGCGGCTGTCGTTCCCGGTCGAGGTGCGGGTGGCGGCGGAGGATGACCTGTGGCTGTCCACGGCGCACGGACGGGCGACCGGGTACATCGCCGTGCACCGCTATTGGCGCGAGGACCCGGCGGAGTATTTCGACGCGGTCGAGGAGATCATGCTGCGCCACGAGGGGCGGCCGCACTGGGGAAAGATGCATACGCTGGATGCCGGGCGGCTGCGGCACCGTTATCCCCGGTTCGACGATTTCACCGCTTTGCGCGACCGCCTGGACCCGACCGGGATGTTCCGCAACGCGTATCTGGACCGCGTGCTCGGTGGGTAACGACTGGGAGTGCCCGAACCGGCGACGTCGGGCGGTGCGCACCCCACTAGGATGGGGAAACACTCTGAGGGGAGCCACGGACACATGTGGGAATGGTTGATCCCGGTACTAATCGTCGTCGCGCTGGTGGTCGCCGTCGGCGTCTACCTGTGGGCGACCTATAACTCGCTCGTCGCGCTGAATGTACGCGTGGATGAGGCGTGGAGCGACATCACGGTGCAACTCAAGCGCCGCGCCGATCTGCTGCCGAATCTCATCGAGGCGGTCAAGGGCTATGCCGCGCACGAGAAGGCGGTGTTCGAGAACGTCACCCGCGCCCGCGCGGAGACCCTCGCCGCTGCCGGCCCGGCCGACGCGGGCGTGGCCGAAGGGCACATGCAGCAGGCGCTCAAATCGCTGTTCGCCGTCGCCGAGGCCTATCCGCAGCTGCAGGCGAGTCAGAACTTCCTGCACCTGCAGCAGTCGATCGTCGACACCGAAGACAAGATCCAGGCTTCGCGCCGGTTCTACAACGGCGGTGTGCGGGAACTGAACACCAAGATCCGCGTCTTCCCGAACAACCTCTTCGCTCGCAACCTCGGTTTCCACGAGCGCGAGTTCTTCGAGGTCGTCGACGGCGCCGCGATCTCGGAACCTCCCCGCGTCCAGTTCTGAGTAGGGCCGCAAGGCACCACTGAGCGGAGGCACTGTGTACTCCGCGATCGCGCGCAACAAGCGCAACACGTGGTTCATCCTCATCGGCTTCGTGCTGCTGCTGGGCGGGCTCGGACTGCTGGCCGGGTGGCTTGCGGGGAACAACTGGTGGATCACCGCGTTCGTGCTCGTCTTCGCCGGCGGCTACGCGACGGTGCAGTACTTCGTCGCCGACCGTGAGGCGCTTGCGCTGTCCGGGGCCGTAGCGGTGTCGCAGCAGGACGCGCCGCGTGTGTACCGGATCGTCGAGAACCTCTGCATCGCCACCGGCACCCCGATGCCGAAGCTGTACGTCGTCGACGATCCCGCGCCGAACGCGTTCGCCACCGGTCGCACCCCGGAGCGGGCGTCGATCACCGTGACGACGGGTCTGATCGACCGATTGACCGACCGCGAGCTGGAGGGCGTGCTGGGCCACGAGCTCGCGCACATCCGCAACTACGACATCCGCGTCTCGCTCGTCGTCTTCGGGCTCGTCGTGGCCGTCGGGCTGCTGGCGGACATCGGCCTGCGCGTGGCGTTCTTCAGCCGCGGCGGGCGCGGTGGCAACAACCGGGCACAGGCGGTGCTCATGCTGTTCGGGCTCATCGCCGCCATCCTCGCGCCGGTACTCGCCGCCGTGGTGCAGTCGGCCATCTCACGGCAGCGGGAGTATCTCGCCGACGCGACGAGCGCGCTCACGACGCGCGACCCCGACGCCCTCGCGTCGGCGCTGAGCAAGCTGGACGAGTACGCCCAGCCGCTGCGCCGGGGCAACACGTCCATGGCGCACCTGTGGATCGCCGATCCGCTGCGCAAGGGCAAGGTCGACCGCCTGTTCGCGACTCACCCGCCGATCCCGGACCGCATCCAGCGCCTGCAGGCCATGGGCGGGCAGTTCTGACATGGCCGCACCGCTCCGGCTCTCGCAGCGCGACGCGCGGCGGCTGGCGGTGCGTGCTCAGCTCCTGTCCGCGCCCCGCCCCGCGGGCATCATCGAGACGGTCTATGCGCTCACCTCGGTGAACATCGAACCCACCGCGGCGATCATGCCCAGCGCCGATCATCTGCTGTGGAGCCGCCTGGGCTGGCCCTACCAGCCGGCCGATCTGCGCCGCGCGGTGGAGGTGGACCGCGATCTGTTCGAGTGGGACGGCGCCTACCGGCTGATGTCGGATCTGCCCCTGTTCCGCGCCCGGATGGCCCGGCGACCGGAATACGTCCGGGCGCGCGAATGGCTGCAGGCCAACGCCGCCTTCCACCGCGACGTGCTGGGGCGGCTCCGCGCGGAGGGCCCGCTGCACGCCGCCGACATCCCCGACACCGCCGCGGTGTCGTGGCAGTCGACGGGCTGGACTCACAGCCGCAACTCGATGCAGATGCTGGAGATCCTGCTGGCCAAGGGCGAAGTGGCGGTGTGGGGTCGTGATGCGAAGGGCCGGCTGTTCGACCTCGCCGAGCGCGTGTATCCGTCCGATCTGCCCGAGGTCGCCGACGACGACGCGCATCACGAACTGGTCGAGCGGCGGCTGGCGGCCCAGGGCATCGCCAGGCTCAAGAGCATGGACGACGTCGCAGGCGTCGTGGCGGTCGTCGAGGGCGTCGCAGGACAGTGGCAGGTGGATGCCACCGCGCTGGCGGACCCGGCACCGTTCAACGGCCGAACCGTGCTGGTCTCGCCGTTCGATCAGGTGGTGTTCGACCGCGCGCGCCTGCAGGACCTTTTCGGGTTCGAGTACCTGCTGGAGATGTACAAGCCGGCATCCGCTCGCCGTTGGGGGTACTTCGCGCTGCCGATCCTGCACGGCGACCGGTTCGTGGGCAAACTCGACGCGAAGGCCGACCGCAAGTCCGGGGTGCTGCGGGTCGATGCGGTGCACGAGGATGCCGGCTTCGACGACGGGGTGCGCGAGGCGGTGGAACAGCAGATCGGCGACCTGGCGGCGTGGCTGGGGCTGGACGTGCAGGGCCTGGCGTGAGGCGGCTCAGAAGACGGTGAGCACCATCTCGTCGCCGTGGAACGCCACCGCACCGCGCAGCGTCCAGGCGTCGGTGCGATAGGTGAAGGACTCCTCGGTGCTGGCGCGGGTCGTCCCGGTCGCGGTGGCGACGATGGTGCCGTCAACGGCCGTGAAGGTGAGCGTCGCCGGGTCGATCGACAGCCGCGGGTACGCCTCGATCCGCAGCCGCAGCGACGCCAGTTCGGCGAGGTCGGCCGGCCACGGCACCTCCAGAGCGCACCGCTGCGGCACCGCGGTCGCGGGCGCGGCGCACGCGTCGGCGTAGGCGTCCAATTGCGGTTGCGCCCGGGCAGCGGCGTCGGGGACGAGCGCAGCCTCGATGGCCGCCGACGGCTGTCCGTGGGTTGCGGCGACCGTGGCGGCGCCGTCGAGGAAGTCCACCGGCGCGGCGTGCAGCGTGTACAGCGCGGGCAGCACGTGCACGACGCCGTCGGGGGCGAGCGGCACCAGGGCGTCGCCGATCTGCACCGCGTCACCGAGGGTCGTGGCGACATCGATCGTGACGACGTGGTCGTCTCCCGCGAGCTGCCACCGGCCCGCCTCGGTGCTGAGGGCGAACTGGATGGTGCTCGCGGTGCCGTCGAGCTGCACGCTCGCCTCGGCGACCGTGCGGTCACCGTCGACGGTGGTGCCGGTCAATGCGGCATCCTCGACGTATGCATCCGCGCCGACGAAGGATGCCAGCAGCGCCTGGGTCTGCTGCCCGTCGGGCAGCAGCGGCGCCAGTGCACCGGCGTCGCCGGATTCCAGGGCCTGCAGATAACTCTCCGCGGCGTCCTGGGCCGAGGCCGGGCGGCTGAACGCCCACCAGGCGGCACCCGCGCCGATGAGCACCGCGGCGCCTGCCGCGGCGACTGCGATGACGGCGCCGCGCTTCACACCTCCACCGTAGCCGCGACCGGTTCGGCCACTGCGGGCCGATCGTGCCGGAATGCCGCGCCCAGCGCCGCGGCGACGTCGTCCGCCGCGTCGCCCCACCGGCCGATCGACACCCGCTCCAGCCCCTGCCACCGCGCCGCAGACCTCAACACCTCGGCGAGCCGGTCGGCGGCATGGCCGGGGCGGCCGTGCTCCCACCACGCCGACTGCACGAGAAGGGTGGAGCCGGCGCGGTCGGCCTTCAGATCCACCCGACCCACCACGTCGTCGCCCACGAGCACGGGCAGCGAGTAGTAGCCGTAGCGGCGCTTGTTCGCGGGGGTGTAGATCTCGATGCGGTACTCGAAGTCGAACAGACGCTCGGCGCGATCGCGGAACCACACCAGCGGATCGAACGGAGTGAGCACGGTGGCCGCCTCCACTCGGCGGGGGAGCGTCGCGTCGCGGTGGCGCCATGCCGGGAGCGCCCGGCCGGCGCGTTCCCAGCCCTCGACGGCGACCGGCTCCAGCGTGCCGGCGTCGACCAGGTCGCTCACCGCCTGCAGCACCGCCGCGCGGTCGGCGATGCGCCAGTAGTCGGCCAGATCGGTCGCCGTTGCGACGCCGTAGGCCGCGGCGGCGCGGGCGACGAGTTCGCGGATGGCATCGGCGCGGGGGACCGGGACCCGAGCGGCATCCGGGATCACATCCGCCACCAGCCCATACCGCCGCTCGAACCCGCGTCGCCCGGCAACGGCGACCTCGCCGAACAGCCACAGGTACTCCAGGGAGCGCTTCACGACGTCCCAGTCCCACCAGGCGCCCGTCGGTGCGGTCTTGGCGGCATGCTCGATCTGCGCGGGCCGCAGCGGGCCGCGTGCGGCCAGCTGCGCCCGCACATCGTCGACCACCCCGCGATGGGCGTGGAACCAGCGGTCGGCGCGCTGCCCGTAGCGGACCTGCAGATCCTCGTGCCGGAACGCGAACAGTCCCCAGTCGGCCGTCGGGATGAAGGACGCCACATGCGCCCAGTACTCGGTGTACGGCCCGCGGCGCGCGAACAGCAGGCGCTCCAGCAGCGCCGGGTCGTACGGCCCCAGGCGGGAGAACAGCGGCAGGTAGTGCGACCGCGCGAAGACGTTGACGGAGTCGATCTGCAACGTCGCCATTCGGGCGAGGGCGAGGTTAAGCTGACGGGTGCCCACGACGGCGGGCCGCGGCCTGGCGAATCCCTGCGCAGCCAGGGCCATCCGCCGTGCCTCGTCCCGGCGGAGGGTGGCGGAGCGGGGAGCGGGGCGGATCGTGGACACGGCCGAAAGCCTAGCGACGTGGCCCGACACCGGCGGGGTGGGCGTCGTGGTCGCCGGCTGGCGACTCTAGAATGACCTGGTGACCGGCTCCGAAGAAAGGCCGCGCAACGTCTTCTTCGACGCAGTGCGCCGCAAGAGCGTGACTGACGACGTCACGACCGCTCTTCCTCGCGGGCTGCGGGTCGCCACGGCATACTCATGGCGGTTCCTGGTGATCGCGGCGGCGATCGGCGTGGCGATCTGGCTCGTCATCCAGCTGAAGCTGCTGGTGATCCCGCTGCTGATCGCGATCCTCGTCTCGGCGCTGCTGTGGCCCGTCTTCGGCTTCATGCTGCGCCATCGCTTCCCCCGCTGGCTGGCCATCGTGATCTCCCTCATCGGCACAATCGCCGTCGTCGGTGGTCTGCTGTGGCTGGCGATCTGGCAGATCACCCGCCAGTGGTCTTCGGTCCAGGCCAGCACGGTGGCGGCGGCCGACCGGCTGCGGGGCTACCTGATCGCGGGGCCGCTGAACCTCACCGGTGAGCAGATCGACGGCTTCCTCGAGCAGGGGGTGGACCTGCTCGAGCAGCAGGTGCAGCTGCTGTGGACCGGCGCCCTGGCCATCGGCAGCACGGTCGGGCATGTCGCCACCGGCACGCTGCTGGCGGTGTTCATCCTGCTGTGCTTCCTCGCCGACGGTGCCGGAATCTGGCGCTGGACGGTGCGGCTGTTCCCGGAGCGCGCGCGTGCGGCCGTCGACGGGGCCGGTCGGGCCGGCTGGGTGACGGTCGTCAACTACGCGCGCACCCAGCTGCTGGTGGCCACGATCGATGCGGTGGGCATCGGCCTGGGCGCGTTCCTGCTGGGTGTCCCGTTGGCCATCCCGATCGCCGTGCTGGTGTTCCTCGGCGCGTTCGTACCGTTCGTCGGCGCCGTCGTGACCGGCGCGCTGGCGGTGTTCCTGGCCCTCGTCTACAACGGGCCGTGGATCGCCCTGTGGATGCTCGTGGTCGTCCTCGGCGTGCAGCAGCTGGAAAGCCACGTGCTGCAGCCGCTGCTGATGGGGTCCGCCGTCAAGGTGCACCCGCTCGCCGTCGTGCTCGTCGTCGCCGGCGGAGCGATGGTCGGTGGCATCCCGGGCGCGTTGTTCGCCGTGCCGCTGGCGGCGTTCGTGAACGTTTCCTGGATCTATCTGTCCCGGCGTGGCTGGGAAACCGGGGCGCCTCCGCGCCCCGACGATCTCATCTGGAGCACTGTGCCCCGCGACTGGAGGACCCCCGCGTGACCACCCCCACCCTGGCGGAGATCGAGGATGCCGCCGAGGCGCTGCGCGGCGTGATCGTGCGAACCCCCCTCGAAGAATCCGATCACCTCAGCGATCTGCTCGGCGCCCCCGTGCAGCTCAAGCTCGAGAACCTGCAGCGCACCGGATCGTTCAAGATCCGCGGTGCGACCTACCGGCTGTCGCGGCTGACGGCCGAGGAGCGCGCGCGGGGTGTGGTGGCGGCATCGGCGGGCAACCACGCGCAGGGTGTCGCGCTGGCCGCGCAGAAGCTCGGCATCGCAGCGACGATCTTCATGCCGCTCGGGGTGCCGGTGCCCAAGCTCCTGGCCACCCGCGGCTACGGCGCGGACGTGATCCTCGAGGGCGACACCGTCGAGACGCCGCTGCGGCTGGCAGCGGAGTTCGCCGAGCGCACCGGCGCGGTGCTGATCCACCCGTTCGACCACCGTGACGTCATCGTCGGCCAGGGCACGATCGGCCTGGAACTGTGGGACGACGTGCCCGACCTCGACACCGTCATCGTCGGGATCGGTGGCGGGGGACTGGCAGCCGGCGTCGCCGCCGCCGTCAAGGGGCGCGCGGCCGCCGAAGGTCGCACAGTGCGGGTGATCGGCGTCCAGGCGGCCAACTCCGCCGCGTATCCGTCGTCGCTCGCGGCGGGCCACCCGCTCGCTGTCGAGACCGTGCCCACGATCGCGGACGGCATCGCCGTCGCCCGCCCCGGAGACGTGCCGTTCGCGATCATCCGCGACCTCGTCGACGACGTCGTGACCGTCACCGACGACGACATCGCCCGGGCGCTGCTGCTGCTGCTCGAGCGGGCGAAGCAGGTGGTGGAGCCCGCGGGCGCCGCCGGCGTCGCGGCGATCCTCGCCGGCAAGGTGCACGCCACCGGCACGACGGCGGTGGTCCTCTCCGGCGGCAACATCGACCCGCTGCTGCTGCAGCGCGTCGTCTCCCACGGCCTGGCGGCATCCGGGCGTTACATGACGCTGCAGATTCCGCTGCCCGACCGCCCCGGCCAGCTCGCCAGGGTGTCCGAGCTGCTGGCGATCGCGGGCGCGAACGTGACCGAGGTGCTGCACACCCGCCACGGGCAGGGCCTGCAGATCAGCGAGGTGAGCCTGCAGCTGAGCGTCGAGACGCGGGGTGCCGAGCACCGGGCAGTGGTGATCCAGACGCTGGCGGATGCCGGCTACACCCCCACGATCCTGCCCGACTGAGTCGGGCAGGAGCTGTCACTGGCCGGTGTAGGTCTGGACTGAGACGATCTCGACGGGGATCTCGCGCCCGTTGGGGGCGGTGTACTTGGTCGAGTCGCCCTCCTTCAGACCGAGGATGGCAAGTCCGAGCGGCGATGCCTCGCTGTACACGTCCAGTTCGGAGTTCGCGGCGATCTCGCGGTTGCCCAGGAGAAAGACCTCTTCGCCGCCGGCGACGATCGCGGTGATGACCGTACCGGGTTGCACGACACCGGTGCTCTGCGGGGCTTCGCTGACCGTCGCGGTCTTCAGCAGGTGCTGGAGTGTGCGGATGCGCGCCTCCTGCTTGCCCTGCTCGTCCTTGGCGGCGTGGTAGCCGCCGTTCTCCTTCAGATCGCCCTCTTCGCGCGCCGACTCGATGCGCTTGGCGATCTCTTCGCGGCCCGTGGTCGACAGGTGCTCCAGCTCGGCGACGAGGCGGTCGTAGGCGTCCTGGGTGAGGAAGGTCTCGGGGGCGTCGGTGGACACAGCGGCTCCTTCATGGGGCGGTGATGGCGCATGGGCCTAAGCCAAAACGCCCCGGCGACAGCCGGGGCGCGATGCGTGTGGGAAATGCTACGCGAACCAGCAGGAGTTGAGCAAACCAGTCGTCGCGCCCGCGACGGTGGGGATGGTGTCGGTGAACGCCTGCGCCTGACCGGCCTGCACCGCGTGCTCCACGACCCGCCAGCCCACTACGCCGTGTTCGACGTCCTGCGCCTCCAGCGCACACGCGACGGTCGCGTCGGTGGGTGCGACCACCTGGTAGGTGACGGTGACGGTGCGCTCGTCGACGACTTCGTACCCGGTGGCATCCGCGTCAACCGATGCCATGCTCGTGGCGACCGTGGACCAGCCCAGCGCCGTGGTGGCGGCCACGGCGACGACGGCGACCGTGATCCACCAGGCCCGCGTGGCGCGGCGGGAGGTGCGACGTCCGTATCGCTCGTCCAGCAGTTGCTGCGTCGTCATGTCGGGCTCCGTGAGATTAGGCTTGATTCAAGGTTAGGCGCTGCGGCGCGGAACGAGGTTCTCCATGCATGCTGCCGTCGACGCTTTCGCTGTGATCGTGGCATTCGTGCCCACTCCGGTCTCGACGGTCGACCCCGATCTGGTCACCCCGGGGCCCTGGGGCTTCGCCGCGATCCTGTTCATCGCGTTGGCCGTGACGCTGCTGGTGTGGGACATGCTGCGCCGAGTGCGCCGTGGCCGGTACCGTGCCGAGGTCCGCGAGGAGCTCGACGCGGAGCAGCACCAGCAGCAGCAGGATGCCGCGGACGCGGAGCGTCCCGATGACACCGGAACGTCCCGCTCGTCCTGATCAGCCCTGGCGGAACGCCGGCTGCAGTGCGATGAGCAGGCAGGCGGTCCAGTGGCACAGGAATGCCAGCACGGTGCACACGTGGAAGATCTCGTGGAACCCGAAGTGCCCCGGCCACGGGTTGGGTTTCTTGATCGCGTAGACGATCGCCCCGCCGGTGTAGAGCAGCCCGCCGATGATGACGAGCACCATCATGGCGACGTTGGCATGCAGCAGGTCGCCGAGGTACATCACCGCTGCCCACCCCAGCACCAGGTACAGCGCGACGTACAGCCACCGGGGTGCGTCGATCCAGAAGACGCGGAACAGGATGCCGAGCACGGCGCCGCCCCACACCACCGACAGCAACAGCACTGTCTTGGGCGTCGGCAGTGCCAGCACGGCGATCGGGGTGTAGGTCCCGGCGATGAGCAGCAGGATATTGGCGTGGTCGATGCGCTTGAGCATCGCCATGGTCCGCGGTTCCCAGTGGAAGCGGTGGTACAGCGCCGAATTGCCGAACAGCAGCAGCGACGTGAGCATGAACACCGCCGATGCCCACTTGGCCGGCGCGCCCTGTGCCAGTGCGATCAGCACGATCCCGGCGACGATGGCGACAGGGAACGTGGCGGCATGGATCCAGCCGCGCCATGTCGGCTTGAGTTCCGCGTGCGCGCTGGCAGCGGCAGCGTCGATGAGCGGGAGTTCGGGCATCTCGGCGCCCTCGGTTCTGATGCGTCGGGCCACGTGTTCAAGCGTACGCGCGCTCACATGCGGCTTCGCACATGTTCCCCTCGGGCAAGAGCGCTAGCGTAAGAGCGTGACGATGCGCGGGGCGAACGAGGGGCGTGGCCTTCTCTACCGGTTGTACAGTTCCCGCTTGCGTCGTCAGTTGGCCGGTGCGACCGTGCCTCACCATGTGGCGATGATGATCGACGGCAACCGTCGCTGGGCGCGCCAGCTGGGATATCCCAGCGCGGCGCAGGGCCACCGTGCCGGAGCGGCGAAGATGCACGAGTTCCTGCGCTGGTGCGACGAGCTGAAGATCCCGGTGGTGTCGCTGTACCTGCTGTCCACCGACAACCTGAAAAAGCGCGATTCGCAAGAACTTTCCGACCTCATCGAGATCATCGCCGAACTCGCCGAGGAACTCTCCCACGAACCCGGGTGGCGGGTGCGACCGGTGGGACGCACCGACCTGCTGCCGCCGGAACTGGCCCGAGTGCTCGCTGACGTGGACGCACGAACGCGCGACAACACCGGACTGCACGTGAACCTCGCGGTCGGGTACGGCGGTCGCAGCGAGATCGTCGACGCGGTGCGCAGCATCATCGCCCAGCACGACGACAACGGCGGGTCGCTGGAGGAGTTGGCGGCCAGCCTCACGCCGGAGCAGATCGGCGAGCACCTCTACACCGGGGGACAGCCGGACCCCGACCTGGTGATCCGCACGTCGGGCGAGCAGCGGCTGAGCGATTTTCTGCTGTGGCAGTCCGCCCACAGCGAGTTCTACTTCGTCGAGGCGCTCGGCCCGGATCTGCGCGAAGTGGACTTCCTGCGAGCCATCCGGGACTACGCCACGCGCGACCGCCGCTACGGCGGGTGAGCGGGTGCCCGTTCTCACACCGGGCGGCGTGAGAGGATGTCGGGATGACCGGGCTGGAGTCGTTTCTGGATTCGTTCGACGCGGAGCCGGGGTATCTCGACTGGGCCGCGTTCGGGCCGCTGTCCCCGTCGGTGCGCGCAGAGGCGCACGCCGATGCCGAGCTGCTGAGCGCGGGGCGCCCCAGCGGCATCGATCTGGTTTTCTCGCGCGCCGACGAGGCCCGCGCGCTGCTGGCGGATCTGCTGGGCACGACCGCTGAGCGCGTGACGCTGCAGCCGTCGACCACCCACGGTCTGCAGCAGGCCATGTACGGGCTGTCCGGTGCGGTGCTGATGTCGTCCCGCGAGTTCCCGAGTCTCACGGTTACGGCGCAGCGCGCGAGCGCGCTCGGCGGTGCACAACCCCAATGGCTCGACATCCCGGACGGATTCGTCACGCCCGAGGCCATCCGCGACGGGCTCACCGACGACACCACCGCGGTCGCCGTCAGCGTGGTGGATTACCGCACCGGCTATCTCGCCGATCTGACCGCGCTGCGCGATGTGATCGGGGACCGGCTGCTGATCGTGGATGCCATGCAGGGCTTCGGCGTCGTCGACGCCGACTGGGGTGCCGCGGACGTCGTGGTCGCCAACGGCTACAAGTGGCTGCGGGCCGGGCGGGGCACCGGCTTCGCCGCATTCTCCGATCGCGCCCTGGAGCGGATCACGCCGGTGCTGTCGGGGTTCGCCGCGGCCGGCGGTGTGCTCGGGACCTTCCCGGTCTCGTCCCCTGTGGAGGGCGCGCAGGCGTTCTCGGTGACCTTCCCCGACCACCTCGCGACCGCGCGGCTGGCGACGGCCGTGCGCGATGTGCGCGACGTCGGGGTCGCGCAGATCGCCGAGGTCGTCCGCCAGCGGGCGGATGACATCGCGACGGTCGCCGAGCAGTTCGGTCTGCCGATCGTCACGCCGCGCAACCGCCAGCGTCACGCCGGCATCGTGTCGCTGGCGCCGTCGCCCGATGACACCGCGCCGCTGGCCGCAGCGCTGGCCAACCACGGCATCGCGGCGTCGCTTCGCTCCGGGCTCGTGCGCATCGGCGCGCACGCCGGAACCGGTGCCGAGTCGGTGCGCCTGCTCACGGACGCGCTGGCGGAGTTCGCCGGCTCCCGCAGACACGGGTGAACATCACCTCAACGTCACAGTGTGCGGGCGTGTCGGAAACGTCCTGGTGACACACGCGACGTACCTTGATGCCATCGGGCAAGGCGCCCGTTCGGGTCGGCCTCCAGGATCGCGACTCGTGACCCCTGGTCGACTCGCGACTGCCGGGAAAGCACCCGGGTCGGGAGTGGGTTGTGACCACACGAGCACCACACAAGCAGCAGGGCCGGATCGCACACACCGCCATCGCGGATGATCAGGATCTTCGTACCTACGTGCTCGACACGTCGGTGCTCCTGAGCGATCCGCGAGCCTTCTTCCGTTTTGCGGAGCATTCGGTCGTCATCCCTGTCGTCGTGATCACCGAGCTCGAGGGCAAACGCCATGATCCGGAGATCGGCTATTTCGCCCGGCAGGCGCTGCGCCACCTCGATGAGCTGCGTGTCGAGCACGGCCGGCTCGACTTCCCCGTGCCGGTCGGCACCGGCGGCACGTTGCGGGTCGAACTGACCAACACCGACCCGTCGATCCTGCCGGTGGGCATTCGCCTCGGCGACAACGACACCCGCATCCTCGCCGTCGCACTGCATCTCGCACATGCGGGGCAGGAAGTGACGGTGGTGTCCAAGGACCTGCCGATGCGCGTGAAGGCCGCGTCCCTCGGCATTCCCGCCGAGGAATACCTCGCCGAGCAGGCCGTCGACTCCGGCTGGACGGGCATCTCCACACTCGATGTCTCGGGTGACGATATCAGCGACCTGTACGAGACGGAGATCGCCACGAGCGACGAGGTGGCGGGGCTGCCGGTGAACACCGGCCTGATCATCCATTCCGAGCGGGGCTCGGCGCTCGGCCGCGTCACCGGCGACGGCGGATACCGGCTGGTGCGCGGTGACCGGGAGGTGTTCGGCCTGCACGGCCGCTCCGCCGAGCAGCGCATTGCGATCGACCTGCTGCTGGACCCGGAGGTCGGGATCGTGTCCCTGGGCGGCCGGGCAGGCACGGGCAAGTCGGCGCTCGCGCTGTGCGCGGGGCTGGAGGCGGTGCTCGAGCGACAGCAGCAGAAGCGCATCATCGTGTTCCGCCCGTTGTTCGCTGTGGGCGGACAAGAGCTCGGCTACCTGCCGGGGGACCAGCAGGAGAAGATGAACCCGTGGGGGCAGGCGGTGTTCGACACCCTCGGCTCGATCGTCTCGGGCAACGTCGTCGAAGAGGTCATCGCCCGCGGCATCCTCGAGGTGCTGCCGCTGACCCACATCCGCGGCCGCTCGTTGCATGACGCCTTCGTGATCGTCGACGAGGCGCAGTCACTGGAGCGCAACGTGCTGCTGACGGTGCTCAGCCGGGTGGGACAGAACTCCCGCGTCGTGCTCACCCACGATGTGGCGCAACGCGACAACCTGCGCGTGGGCCGCCACGACGGCATCGCGTCGGTGATCGAGACGCTGAAGGGGCACGACCTGTTCGGTCACGTCACCCTCACCCGCTCGGAGCGCTCCGCGATCGCGGCCCTCGTGACAGACCTGCTGGAAGCGGCGGAAATGGGCTGAATCGAGGGCACCGCATGAGAATAATCTCATCGCTGAGGACTCCCATCGAGCGCCCGCATGCGTGAACATAGGGTTACCGCTTAAGCGGCAAGCGCGAAGACCCCCAGCTTCGCCTCACGAGAACCCTCGGCGCTCAACGCCCGAGGGTTCTCGGCTGCCCGGGCCGCGGTTCACTCCCAGCGGTAGCCGGCGCCGCGCACGGTACTGATGCGATGGGCGCCGAACTTCGCCCGCAGGTACCGCACGTACACGTCGACGACGTTGGAACCGGGATCGAAGTCCAACCCCCACACCCGGCTGAGGAGGGTCTCGCGGCTGAGGACATCGCCGGCGTGACGCAGGAACTGCTCGGCGAGGGCGAATTCGCGTGCCGACAGGTCCACTTCGCGGCCGTCGATCGTGGCCCGCCGGGCCAGCACGTCGAGGGTGACCTCGCCGCGGACGATGACCCCGGCCGCTGCGGCGCTCTCGCGCAGCCGTGAGCGCACCCGCGCCAGTAGCTCGGCCACGACGAACGGCTTGGAGACGTAGTCGTTCGCCCCGGCATCCAAGCCGTCCACGGTGTCGCGGGTGCCCGACCGCGCGGTGAGGATGATGACCGGGACCGTCGACCCGGACGCACGCAGTCGCCGCAGCACCTCAATCCCGTCCATGCCGGGCAGGCCCACGTCGAGCACGACGAGATCGACGTCGGGGTCGACGGCGCGCACCAGCGCGTCAGGCCCGTTGTCGGCGACCTCGACGTCGTGCCCCTCCGCGGTCAGGGCGCGCCCGACGAGCGCGGCTATGTGAGGCTCGTCGTCGACGACCAGGATGCGGGTCATGCGCTTGCCTCTCTCTGGAGCACGACGTCGCCGGCGCGTACGGGTGCGGGTGGGGCGGCGCCGGTGCCCAACGGCACGGCGATGGTGAACGTCGCGCCGCCACCGGGTGTGTCCGCCACCGTACAGTGCCCGCCGTGCGCGCGGGCGATCGTGTCGACGATCGCCAGCCCCAGCCCCGACCCGCCGACGCTGCGTCTGCCGGCGGCGCGGTCGAAGCGGCGGAAGATCCGGTGGCGGGAGGCCGGGGGGATGCCGGGGCCGTGATCGCGCACCCACAGCTGCGCGCCGCTGGAGTGCATCGCGCTGCCGATCTCGACGGGG
The DNA here is from genome assembly GCF_024623575.2 of Microbacterium sp. zg-YB36. Taxonomy (NCBI): domain Bacteria; kingdom Bacillati; phylum Actinomycetota; class Actinomycetes; order Micrococcales; family Microbacteriaceae; genus Microbacterium; species Microbacterium sp. zg-YB36. The sequence goes on along the minus strand of NZ_JANJFD020000001.1, from coordinate 794,416 downwards.
GTGCCGTCGGGGGTGTACTTGGCGGCGTTGTCCGCCAGCTGCAGCCAGGCCTGCAGCAGCCGGTCGTGATCGGCGCGGATGCGGCCGGTGCCGCGATGCTCGATGGTCCAGGAGTGGTTCGGGATCACCGAGACGAGCTCGCCGACGCGCTGTGTGAGGGCGGCGAGGTCGATGAAGGAGAACGAGTAGGAATCCCCATCCACCGCCGCCAGCAGGTCGATGTCGTTGACGAGCCGGGTCATGCGGTCAAGCTCGGCGATGCCGATGTCGCGGACAGCGACGACATCGGCGGGATCGGCGGGGTTCATCGTCTCCAGATGTCCTCGCACGATCGTGATCGGCGTCTTCAATTCGTGGCGCACATCGTCCAGCAGGCGCCGCTGCGCGTCGAAGGATGCCTCCGACTGCTCGGCCGCGTCGCCTTCGGCCGGCGGCGCATCGGCATCGGGCTGCACCGCCAGCCAGTACGCGGTGCCGATGGCGGCGAGGGCGAGGAGTGCGGCCAGCAGGTAGACGCCGCCGGCGATCAGCAGCCGGGTGGGCTCGGTCGCGCCGTCGGCCGCGAGGATGACGGCCCCCACGGCGCCGGCCATCACGAAACCGGCACCGCCGACCCCGAGGACGATCCCCAGGATGCGACGCTGCGCGCGGCCGTGCCGTGGCGTGCGGTTCACCCTCCGATTATCAACCCGGGCGGGTCATCGAGAGCAGGTCGAGTTTTTCGTCGAGCTGCGCTTCGGTGATCTCACCACGCTCGACGTATCCGAGTTCGATGACCGCCTCGCGGACGGTGATGCCCTGCGCCACCGCGTGCTTGGCGATCTTGGCGGCTGCTTCGTACCCGATGAGCTTGTTCAGCGGGGTGACGATCGACGGTGACATGCCCGCGAACGCCGCGGCACGCTCGACGTTGGCCTGAAGGCCGTCGATGGTCTTGTCGGCGAGCACGCGCATCGCGTTGGACAGCAGCCGGATCGACTCCAGCAGCGCCGTTCCCATGACCGGGATCGCGACGTTCAGCTCGAACGAGCCGGATGCGCCCGCCCACGCCACGGTCGCGTCGTTGCCGATCACCCGGGCGCACACCATCAGCGTCGCCTCGGGCACGACGGGGTTGACCTTGCCGGGCATGATCGACGAGCCGGGCTGCAGGTCGGGGATGTTCAGTTCGCCGAGCCCGGTGTTGGGGCCCGAGCCCATCCAGCGCAGGTCGTTGTTGATCTTCGTCAGCGACACCGCGATGGTGCGCAGAGCACCGGATGCCTCGACGAGGGCGTCCCGGTTGGCCTGGGCCTCGAAGTGGTCTTTGGCCTCGGTGATGGGAAGCTCGGTTTCGGATGCCAGCAGCGCGATGACCTGCTGCGGGAACCCCAGCGGGGTGTTGATGCCGGTGCCGACCGCGGTGCCGCCCAGCGGCACCTCGCCGACGCGGGGGAGCACCGACTGCACGCGCTCGATGCCGAGGCGGATCTGGCGGGCGTAGCCGCCGAACTCCTGTCCGAGGGTGACGGGCGTGGCATCCATCAGGTGGGTGCGGCCGGCCTTGACGACGTCCTTCCACAGCTCGGCCTTGGCCTCGAGTGCCACGGCGAGGTGGTCCAGCGCCGGGATGAGGTCGTCGATGAGCGCCTGGGTGACAGCGATGTGCACCGAGGTGGGGAAGACGTCGTTGGATGACTGTGACGCGTTGACGTGGTCGTTCGGGTGCACCGGTGCACCGAGCTTTGCCGTCGCCAGCGTCGCGAGCACCTCGTTCATGTTCATGTTCGACGACGTGCCACTGCCGGTCTGGTAGGTGTCCACCGGGAAGTGCTCGTCGTACTGGCCGGTGATGACGTCATCCGCGGCAGCCGCGATCGCGTCGGCGATGGCACCGTCGAGCGTGCCCAGCTGCTTGTTGGCCAGCGCTGCGGCCTTCTTGATGCGCGCCAGCGCGGCGATCTGCGTCGACTCCAGACCGCTGCCGGAGATCGGGAAGTTCTCGACAGCTCGCTGGGTCTGCGCGGCGTACAGCGCGTGCTTGGGCACGCGCACCTCACCCATCGTGTCGTGTTCGATCCGGTATTCGATGTCTGCCATGGCGGTCACGTCCTCGTTTCCTTGCTTTGAGAGTTCTGGTCAGGCGTCGGCGACGACCGCGCCGACGATCACGTCGGGGATGGCGGTGCCTTCGGCCAGTCGGTAGTTCGCGCCGACGACGGCGACGCGGCCCTCGGCCACGGCCTCGCTGATCAGCTCGGACGACTTCAGCAGCGCCGCGATCGTTTCCCGCAGGTGCTCGCGTCCCACCTGTTCGGCGTCGACGGTGGCGGGCGTGACGCCCGCGTCGGCACCCTGCAGCAGCACCCGACGCGCGATGGGCACGATCGGGGCGATGTGTCGCCACACATGCACCGGGAGCAGGGGCGCGTCCAAGGCTGTGGAGTCGATCGCGGCGCGCACCGCGCCGCACGCGTCATGGCCGAGCACGACGATCAGCGGCACCTCGAGCACGGCGACGGCGTATTCCAGGCTCCCGACGACGGACTCGGAGATGACCTGACCGGCGTTGCGGATGACGAACAGGTCGCCCAGGCCCTCGTCGAAGATGATCTCGGCTGCGAGCCGCGAATCGGAGCAGCCGAACAGCGCGGCGCGGGGGAATTGCGAGCCTGCCGTCTCGTGCCGGCGCTCGACGTCCTGACGCGGATGCCGCGGCTCACCGGCCACGAAGCGCGCATTGCCCCGCTGCATCTCCTCCCAGGCCTCCTGCGGAGCCGGCCGGGCGGATTCGGCGGTCACGGTGCGTCCTCACGGAGTCGGCGCACGTCGTCGGTGAGGCTCTCGGCGACCTCGGCGGCGGTGCCGGCGTCGGTCGCGCCGTAGACCATGACCGTGTCCGTTCCGGCAGGCGTGCTCAGCGCATAGGAGATGTTCGCCGTTTCGTCCGGGTCGGAGATGTCGTAGACGGTCCACTCGACGCCGTCGATCGTGGCTTTCCCGGTCGCGGAACTGCCGGCGAGCACGCGGGTCGGCCAGGATTCGTCGGCGTCGAACCCCTGAGCCACGTTGACGAAGCCCTGCGGCGGGGCGTACACGACGGTCCACGCCTGCACGCCGTCTTCGCCGTCGACGGTCGCCCGGTTGACCGACCAGTCGTCGGGGGTGTCCGGGGCGATGACCGGTCGATCCAGCGCGGTCTGCGCTTCGGCGGCCTCGGCGGCGACATCGATCGGTTCGGCCGGCGGCGCCGTGCCTCGCGGCACGCCGATGACGACCACCAGCACCACCCCGAGGGTGACCAGGAGCGCGGCGACGCCGTTGCGGATCGTGCGGCTGTTGCGGTGGAGGCGTGAGGACTCCGCCTTGCGGGCGGCGGTCTCTTCCGGCGTTTCGGGTCGCCCGAGTTCGGCGACGATGCGGGGGGAGGCGGCCATCAGGACGCCTCGGGTGCCTGAACCTCGGCGCGTGCCGCGTCCAGACGGCGCTTCGCGCCGAGCAGCCACTGCTCGCAGTGGGCGGCGAGGGCTTCGCCGCGCACCCAGAGGGCAAGCGACTGTTCGAGGGTCGGCGCGCCCTGCTCCAGTTCGGCGACGACGCGGACGAGTTCGTCACGCGCCTGCTCGAACGAGAGGGCGGCGACGTCGGTTGCGTCGTCGCTGGCTGTCATGCGTTCCATCTTAGTTCGCCCCTTCCGGCAGGCCTGCCGTGGCCGACTCGAGCACCTCGCCCTGCGAGTCGGCGGTGAACGAACCCCGGCCGACGGTCACGGTGACCTCGGTGCCCGCCGGTGCCTGCGCCGCATCCCGCACGATCACGCCGGCCGGCAGGTGCGCGATGGCGTAGCCGCGGGACAGCGTCGCGGCGGGGGACAGCGCGCGCAGCGACGCCCGCAGCTCCGAGGTGGCGCGCATCGCGGCATCCACCCGACGCTCGACGATCTCGCGGCCACGAGACGTGTGGAACCACAGCTCCTGCGCGCGGCTGGTGAGCATGGTCTCCGGCTCCCGCAGCACCGGGCGCGACCGCAGCTGCTGCAGCTGCGCGATGTCGTGGCCGATGCGCTGGGTCAGCCGGCTGCCGGCGCGCGAGCGCAGCTGGCGCACGACGGCGCGCTGTTCGGCGACGTCCGGCACGATGCGCTTGGCGGCATCGGTGGGCGTCGACGCGCGCAGGTCGGCCACGTCGTCCAGCAGCGGGTGGTCGTTCTCGTGCCCGATCGCGCTGACGACGGGGGTGGATGCCGCAGCGACCGCCCGCAGCAGCGCCTCGTCGCTGAAGCCGAGCAGCGTCTGCGGGTCGCCGCCGCCGCGGGCGATGACGATGACGTCGACGTCGGGGTCGGCGTCGAGCTGCTGGAGGGCGGCGACCGTCTCCGGGACGCACCGCTCACCCTGCACGGCGACGTGGATGGTGCGGAAGCTCACCGCCGGCCAGCGCAGCTCGGCGTTGCGGTGCACGTCCTTCTCGGCGTCGCTGCGCTCCCCGGTGATGAGGCCGATGCGGTGCGGCAGGAACGGCAGCGGCCGCTTGCGGGACGCGTCGAACAGACCCTCGGCGCGCAGCTTGGTGCGCAGGCGCTCGAGCTTCTCGAGCTGATCGCCCAGGCCCACGTGCTTCATCGCCGAGACGATGAAGCTGAAATCGCCCGTCTTGACGTAGAACTCGCTCTTGACGCACGCCACCACGTGGTCGCCCGACTTGATGTCGGACGGGATGCGCTGCCGGGTCGTGGACCACAGCCGGAACGACAGCGAGGCGTCGGAGGAGACGTCCTTGAGGCGACCGAACACGTTGCCGCCGCGGACGTTCCACGAGGTGATCTCGCCCTCGACCCACACCGCGCCCCACTTCTGCACGAAGTCGCGGATGGTCTCGTTCAGCCGCGACACCGACGTGGGCGCCTCGGGTGAGGACGAGCCGGGATGCACGGCATCGGCCGGTGGTGTCTGCCCCGGTGCGGGTTCGAACGTCGTCATGTGCCTCTTCCGTCGCGGTGACCGGCCGATGCTCAGGCGCTGACTCCTAGAATCAAGGGGTGAGCACCTCAGCAGTTCGACTGCCCATACCCCGTGTGCCGGGGCGGCGTGGCCTTCTCCAGGATAGGCCGGTGGCCGGACGCAAGCGGGTGCTGCTGGCATCGCCCCGCGGCTATTGCGCGGGAGTGGACCGCGCCGTCATCGCTGTGGAGAAGGCGCTGGAGCGCTTCGGCGCGCCGGTGTACGTGCGCAAGCAGATCGTGCACAACATCCACGTCGTCACCGAACTCGAGTCCAAGGGCGCGATCTTCGTCGAGGAGGTCGACGAGGTGCCGCCCGGGTCTCACGTCGTCTTCAGCGCCCACGGTGTGTCGCCGGCGGTGGTGTCTGCGGCATCCGATCGCGGTCTGCAGGCGATCGATGCGACCTGTCCGCTCGTGACGAAGGTGCACCGCGAGGCGGTGCGCTTCGCCCGCGACGACTTCGAGATCCTGCTGATCGGTCACGCCGGCCACGAAGAGGTCGAGGGGACCGCCGGTGAGGCGCCCGAGCACGTCACGATCGTCAACTCGCCCGACGACGCTGACCGCGTCCAGGTGCGCGACCCGTCGAAGGTCGTGTGGCTGTCGCAGACGACGCTCTCGGTCGACGAGACGATGGAGACGGTGCGACGCCTGCGCGAACGGTTCCCCGAGCTGCAGGATCCGCCCTCGGACGACATCTGCTACGCGACGCAGAACCGCCAGGTGGCGATCAAGAAGGTCGCCGTCGGTGCGGATCTGGTGATCGTGGTGGGTTCGGCGAACTCCTCCAACAGCGTGCGCCTGGTCGAAGTGGCGCTGGAGTACGGCGCCAAGGCGGCCTACCGCGTCGACTACGCGCACGAAGTGAAGCAGGAATGGCTCGACGGCGTCGAGACCGTCGGCGTGACCAGCGGCGCATCGGTGCCGGACGTGCTGGTGCAGGAAGTGCTCGAGGACCTCGCCGGTGCGGGCTACCGCGACGTGGAGGAAGTGCGCACCGCCGAGGAGGACCTCATCTTCTCGCTGCCGAAGGAACTGCGTCAGGATGCCTCGGGCAAGCGCGACGAGCGCGCTCTGGGTGGACGGAACCGACCGTGAGTGACGTCGATCCGCGTCCGCGCCCGCAGTACGGCGAGTACGCGACCCCCGAAGAGCAGCGCGCGCGCATCGCGCGGCCGGATGCCACCGACGCTCTGGAAGCCGGCGTGTCGCCGGAGGCCGTCGCGTCGGACCACGCCGTGCCCGCGGCACCGGCGGCCACCTCGGCCGCGCGCCCGACGCGCACCGCCGACCGCATCATCACGGTCATCCTGCTCGGCTACGGACTGCTGACGGTACTGGTCTCTGCACCGCAGATGATCGATGTCGGCACGTTCGCGCAGACGCTGTTCCAGACCCTCGGCGTCGACGCTCAGCTGGCCGAACCGGAGGGCGTGCGCGCCTGGGGGATCGCCGGTGCGTCGGTGCTGGTCATCGGGTGGCTGCTGACGGCGTGGGTGTCATGGCGGAGCCTGCGGGCAGGCCGCCTCACCTGGTGGATTCCGCTGGTCGGCGGCATCGTCTGCAACCTCGTCTCGGGCATGCTCATGGTGATCCCGATCATGAACGACTCCGCCGCGTGGGAGGCACTGCAACGCACCGTCTCGGGCTGACGCCGAGGCTCTAGGCTGAGCCGATGCCGAGCCTTGTCGCCGTCTGCTCCGTTCACGCCCTGCGCCCCGACGCCGGACCGGTGGGGGTCACCGCGATCGACAAGCGTCCGGCGGCCGGCGCGGTGCGCATCGGCCTGTACGGCGTCTACGCCGATGTGCAGGCCAGTCGCAAGCATCACGGCGGGCTGGACAAGGCCGTCTACGCGTACGCGCAGGAGGATGCCTCCTATTGGGAAGGCGAACTGAATCGGCCGCTCGCCCCGGGCTTCTTCGGTGAGAACCTGCGCACCGAGGGCATCGACGTCAACGCCGCACGCGTCGGCGAACGGTGGCAGATCGGCCAGGACGTCGTGCTCGAGGTGACCATGCCCCGCACCCCCTGCCAGACGTTCGCCCGCTGGGTGGGCGGCGAGGAGGAATCCGGGTGGGTGAAGCGCTTCGCACAGGCCGAGCGGCCGGGTCCGTACTTCAAGGTCGTCAAGACCGGGCGGGTGCAGGCCGGCGATGAGATCACCGTGGTGAGCGTGCCGGCTGGGGCACCGACGATTGTGGACGTGATCCGCGGCATCCGCTGAAAACACGGATGCCCCGACCCGGCAGGGTCGAGGCATCCGTGGTGGTGAAGAAGCAGCGGTGTTACGCGCCGAGCGACTTGCCGGCGGAGCCGAGCTGACGCGTGGCCTCGACGACGCGCACGGCCATCGCCGACTCGGCGACCTTGCCCCACGCACGCGGGTCGTAGGCCTTCTTGTTGCCGACCTCGCCGTCGATCTTCAGCACGCCGTCGTAGTTCTGGAACATGTACCCGGCAACCGAACGCGTGAACGCGTACTGCGTGTCGGTGTCGATGTTCATCTTGACCACACCATTGGCCACGGCCAGGGCGATCTCCTCGGACGTCGAGCCGCTGCCGCCGTGGAAGACGAGGTCCAGGGGCTTGGGGCCGGTGCCGAAGCGGGCGGCGATGCCCTCCTGGATCTCACCGAGCAGTTCGGGCTTGAGCTTGACGTTGCCGGGCTTGTAGACCCCGTGCACGTTGCCGAAGGTGAGCGCGGCGATCCAGCGGCCGGCGTCACCGAGACCGAGGGCCTCGACGACCTGCGCGACGTCGCCGGTGGTGGTGTACAGCGCGTCGTTGGTGCCCTCGTGGGCGACACCGTCCTCTTCGCCGCCGACGACGCCGATCTCGACCTCGAGGATGGCGTTGATGTTCTTCATGCGGGGGAGCAGGGACTTGGCGATCTCGATGTTCTCCGCGAGCGGCACAGCCGACCCGTCCCACATGTGGGACTGGAAGATCGGGTTGCGGCCGGCCTTGACCTCTTCTTCGGAGGCGGCGATCAGCGGCAGCAGGAAGTCGTCCAGCGCGGGCTTGGGGCAGTGGTCGGTGTGCAGCGCGACCGTGATCGGGTAGTTCTTGGCGACCTCGGTCACGAACTTCGCCATGGCGATCGCGCCGGTGGCGCGGCCCTTGACGGTGTGGCCGGCGAAGTAGTCGGCGCCACCGGTGGTCACCTGGATGATGCCGTCGGATCCGGCCTCGGTGAGCCCCTGCAGCACGGCGTTGATCGACTGCGAGCTGGCGGCGTTGATCGCCGGGTACGCGAAGCCGCCGGACTTCGCGCGGTCCAGCATTTCGGCGTACTGGTCGGGGGTTGCGACGGGCATGTCTGCTCCTAAAAGTCGGCGGGTGTTCACGTCCACTCTAGCGAAGGGGGTCCTCGCGGTCCTGGGGAGCGCCGTGCGAATAGGGCCGGCGGGCGCAATTGCCGGGGGCGAAAGAACCCCACTTCCTTCGTGCGCCACCCCACCGGAGGGGCCTGTGCGCGAGGACCTGCGGCAATAGGCTGGCCTACATGGTGAGTCTTACCGCGGATATGAGTCCTTTGCACCCCGACCGCAACCTGGCGCTGGAGTTGGTGCGTGCCACGGAGGCTGCCGCGATCCGGTCCGTGCCCTTCATCGGCCGCGGCAAGAAGGAACTCGCCGACGGTGCCGCCGTCGATGCGATGCGCGCGTTCCTCACCACCGTGAACTTCGACGGCGTGATCGTCATCGGCGAGGGTGAGAAGGACAACGCGCCCATGCTGTTCAACGGCGAGCACGTCGGCACCGGGCGTGGCCCGCAGTGCGACGTCGCCGTGGACCCCATCGACGGCACGACCCTGACGGCCGCCGGCCGCAACAACGCGCTGTCGGTCCTGGCCGTCTCCGACCACGGCACCATGCTTGACGCGTCCAGCGTGTTCTACATGGACAAGCTGGTCACCGGGCCTGCCGGTGTCGGCGTCGTCGACATCCGTCTCCCCATCGGCGAGAACATCCGGCTGCTGTCCAAGGCGCTGGGCAAGCCGGTCGACGAGATGGTGGTGTCGGTGCTGCACCGCCCCCGTCACGACGACCTGATCGAGCAGATCCGCGAGGCCGGCGCCGGCACCCGCCTGATGAGTGACGGCGACGTCGCCGGCGGCATCAACGCTGCCCGGCACAACGCGAGCACCGACATGTGCGTCGGGATCGGCGGCAGCCCGGAGGGCATCGTCACCGCGTGTGCCATCAAGGCGCTCGGCGGTCACATCCAGGGACGGCTGTGGCCGCGGGACGACGACGAGAAGCAGAAGGGCGCGGATGCCGGCCTGAAGGTGAACGGCGAGGTGTACGAGGCCGACGATCTGGTGCGCGGCAAGAACACCATCTTCGTCGCCACCGGCGTGACCAACGGTGAACTGGTCGCAGGCGTCCGCCGCGAGGGCGGATTCATCTACAGCGAATCGGTCGTGATCCGCGGCGCATCGGGGACGCTCCGCCGCATCAACTCGGAGCACCTCACCTCGAAGTGGCTCTGACGTCGGTCGGCGCCGCGCCGCAGCTGTGACCTCTCTGTGACCGTTCTTTCAGCAACGTCTCTGGCAGAATGAGAAGCGGTGTCGACGATGATGCAGATCATCGTTCCGAGTCCCGAGGGGATCCCCGCATGAGCACTCAGGCACACGGCCGTCCGGCCACCCAGCCCCATGTCGTGGTCACCACCGACCCGTCTCGTCGCCCCGACGTGCTGTTCCGGCGCCGCACGCCGGACGGTCACCAGGTGAGCGCATGGTGGATGATCGGTGCTTTCCTCGGTGTCTCCTTCGGAATCATCGGCCTCATGACGCTGTTCCCCGGCGGGTTCTGACCCGAACCGGCTGTCACTACGGCTGTCAACAGGCCTCGCTACAGCGAAGCGTCGGGGGCCACGCGCTCCCGCACGTCGCCGAGGTCGGCGGTGAGGTGGGCTTCCGCGGTGATGGCTGCGTCGTCCGCGACGAACTCCGGTGCGGTGAGACGCCGCGGAGTGCTCGTGATCGCGGCGGGGCCGGCGACGGCATCCAGCTTGGTCTCGTCGATCCCCGGGAACCGGCGGGCAGTCACCAGCACCCGGCTCTCCAGCGAGCCGACGAGCTTGTTGTAGGTGTCGACGGTGCGCTCGATCGCCCGGCGCAGGTCGTCGGCGTGTCCGGTGAGGGAGCCGAGCCGCTCATACAGCTGCGTACCCAGCGCCAGCAGCTCCCGCGCCTCCTGCGAGACGTCCTGCTGCGTCCAGGTGTACGCCACGGTCTTGAGCACCGCCCAGAGGTTCACCGGGGAGGCCAGCGCGACCCGCTTGCCGAACGAGTAGTCCAGCAGTGCGGGATCCTGCGCGAGCGCCGCCGAGAGTAGTGACTCGCTCGGGACGAAGCAGATGACGAACTCGGGGCTGGCATCCAACCCCGCCCAGTACGCCTTCTTCGACAGCGCGTCCACATGCGCGCGGACCGCCTTGACGTGCCGGTCCAGCAGCGACTGGCGGCGTGCTCCCTCTTCGCCCTGCGCGGTCTCGGGGATGGCGCTGGCTTCGAGGTAGGCATCCAGCGGCACCTTGGCGTCCAGGGCGAGGGCCTTGCCGCCCGGGAGCCGGATGATCATGTCGGGCCGGCCCGCCCCGGCATCCGAGGTGATCGAGGCCTGCAGGTCGAAGTCGACGTACCGGGTCAGCCCCGCGGACTCCACGATGCGCCGCAGCTGGGTCTCGCCCCACACCCCGCGGGTGGAGTTGGACCGGAGGGCCCCGGCGAGGGACTCGGTGGTGGAGCGCAGCGCCTCGTCGGATTCCTGCGCGCGGCGCAGCTGCTCGGCGAGCGAGCCGTACTGGTGCTGCCGTTCGCGTTCGAGCTCTTCCACCTTCTGCTGCATCGACGACAGCGACTCCTGCACCGGGGCGAGGGCGCGCAGCACCGACTGCTCCCGCCGCTCGCGCTCGTCGCGCGCGGCCTGCTCGGTGCGCGCCTGCAGGCTCAGTTCGCGCTGCAGCGCACGCTGCTGCTCGAGCTGGCCGGAGAGGGTGTCGCGTGCCGTCTCTGCGGCGGCCACGCGCGCAGCGAGCTCCGACCGCTCGCGGCCGGCTCGCTCGCTCGCGCGGGCGGAACCGGCGAACCAACCCGCCAGCACGCCGACCATGACGGCGGCGAGGAGGAAAAGGGGGAGGGTTGCGGCATCCATGTTCCGAGGATGTCACCGGCCGCCGACATCGGCGGCGCGACGCTCAGGCGACGGCAGCCACGGCTGCGACGGGGACGGCAACCGGCACCGGGGCGGGAGCCGGGATCTGGCCCACCCGCAGGCCGAGGGCCGCGGCGAGCTCGGTGATCTCGGTGACGCCCGCACGTGCGGCGGCGTCGATCATGATGTGGGCGCAGGCGAGGGCGTCGGCGGTCGCATCGTGGTGCGGGAAGTCGAGGAAGCCCACTGCGGCGGCCACCGACGGCAGCCGGTACGAGTCCAGTTCGTAGGTCTTGCGGGCGACCTGCAGGCTGCAGACGTACCGGTAGGGCGGGCACGAGTCGCCGGTGACCTCGCACGCGCGGCGCATGACGGTCATGTCGAATCCGGCGTTGTGGGCGACCATCACGTCGGTGCCGGCGAACGCGGCGATGTCGGCGAGCTGGGCCGACCAGCTCTTGGCACCGATGACGTCGTCGGCGCAGATGCCGTGGATGCCGGTGTTGAGGCTGAAGAACCGGTCGTGACCGGCGGGCGGCTGGATGAGCCAGCCGGCCGAGGCGACGACCTGGCCACCGCGCACCCGGGTGAGTCCGACCGCACATGCCGAGGCGCTGGAGGAGTTCGCCGTCTCGAAGTCGATCGCGGTGAAGTCCAAGGGCACGGCTCCACCTTCACCTGTGGTCCCGGCGGGGCGGGGGAGGGCGCGCCGCGGGCGGGGGAATCAGAAGCGGCGCGTGCCTAGTGTGGAGGCATGAACCGCGACCAGGCGACCTCGTTCGGATCGGCGGCGGGCACGTACGAGGCCGGCCGCCCGGACTACCCGCTGGAGGCGGTGCAGTGGCTGCTGCCGTCGATCGTCGGGCGAGCCGTGCGCGTGGCCGATGTGGGCGCCGGGACCGGCAAGCTCACGCGGGGCCTGCGGGACCTGGGCGCCGATGTCGTGGCGATCGACCCTGATCCGGCGATGCTCGAGGCGCTCCGCGCGGCCAGCGGCGGCATTCCCACCTTCGTCGGCAGCTCGGAACGGCTACCGCTGCCCGACGCGAGCGTCGATGCCGTCGTGTTCGGGCAGGCGTGGCACTGGGTTGAGCCGGATGCTGCCTCGGCCGAGGTCGCCCGCGTGCTCCGGCCCGGCGGGGTGCTGGGACTGGTGTGGAACATCCGCGACGAGAGCGTCGACTGGGTGCGGCGGCTGACCGAGATCATGCGGGGCAGCAACGCGGAGGAGATGCTCGCCGCGGGGGAGCCGCCGGTGTCGGCGCCGTTCGGCGCGCTCGAGCGCGCGAGCTGGCGGTGGACGCGGCCGATGACCCGCGACGGGCTACGGGCGATGGCGTTCTCGCGCAGTTACATCATCACCGCTTCCGAGTCCGAGCGGGCGCGCATCGACCGCGACCTGGCGGAACTGTTCGACGAGATCGGCGCCGTGGGGGACGCGGTGGTGTCGCTGCCGTACGTCACGTGGGCCTTCCGCGCGTCGATCTGACTGCTTGCGAGGTCAGGGCCTGACGCGGGCGCGTCCGGGGCATGTCGGAATTCAGGCTCACAGGCACAAACCCACCGCCGGAGCCCCGTCACGTCCCCTCAGCCTGAATTCCGACCGTCCTTGGGGTGTGCCACCCCCACGTAGACTCGAGTCCCGTGGCTCTTACCATCGGAATCGTCGGACTGCCCAATGTGGGCAAGTCCACCCTGTTCAACGCCCTGACCAAGAACCAGGTGCTCGCAGCGAACTACCCGTTCGCGACGATCGAGCCCAACATCGGGGTGGTGAACCTTCCTGACAAGCGCCTCGAGGTGCTTGCGGAGATCTTCCACAGCGAGCGGATCCTCCCCGCCGCGGTGTCGTTCGTCGACATCGCCGGCATCGTCCGCGGCGCGAGCGAGGGGGAGGGGCTGGGCAACCAGTTCCTCGCCAACATCCGCGAGGCCGACGCCATCGCGCAGGTCGTGCGCGGGTTCGCCGACGACGACGTCATCCACGTCGAGGGCAAGGTCGACCCGAAGAACGACCTCGAGACCATCAACGCCGAGCTGGCCCTGGCCGACCTGCAGACCCTCGAGAAGGCGATCCACCGCTACGAGAAGGAAGTGCGCGGAAAGAAGATCGACCCCAGCGTGCTCGAGTCCGCACTCGCCGCGAAGGATGCCCTCGAACGCGGCAAGCTGCTTTCGGGTGCCGACATCGACGTGGAACCCATCCGCGAGCTGGGGCTGCTCACTGCCAAGCCCTTCATCTACGTCTTCAACGTCGACGAGGCCGTGCTGACGGATGCCGCGCGCAAGGCGGAGCTCGAAGCGCTCGTCGCCCCGGCGAAGGCCGTGTTCCTCGACGCGAAGATCGAGTCCGAGCTGATCGACCTCGACCCCGAGGATGCCGCCGAGCTGCTGGCATCCACCGGTCAGGAAGAGTCGGGCCTGGACCAGCTCGCCCGCATCGGTTTCGACACGCTCGGTCTGCAGACCTACCTGACCGCAGGTCCCAAGGAAGCGCGCGCCTGGACGATCGGCAAGGGCTGGAAGGCGCCGCAGGCCGCGGGCGTCATCCACACCGACTTCGAAAAGGGCTTCATCAAGGCCGAGGTGATCTCTTTCGACGACCTCGTCGCCACCGGCTCCGTCGCCGAGGCCCGCGCCAAGGGTAAGGCGCGGCTCGAGGGCAAGGACTACGTCATGCAGGACGGCGACGTGGTGGAGTTCCGCTTCAACGTCTAGATCTTGACCGGGAAAGGGCTGGTTTGGCAGTGCGTAACTGCTGAACCAGCCCTTTCTTTGTACCTAACCGCTGTGGGATTTCCGGGCGGTATTTTCTGTGGCTGTGTCTCCGAGTCTCGTGAGGGTCACTCGCTGACCTGCGATTCGATTGATCGTGGCGAGAAGAGCTTTGAACGTCTTCTTTCCCTCCGGTGTGAGCCTGACCAAGGTAGTGCCGTAGCGGGAGCGGCGTTTCTTGGTCACCTCGACCAGTCCCCGCTCCTCGAGGTCACGGATGATTTTCGAGAGGTCGTGCGTCGACAGGCCGGTTGTTTCTTGCAGCGAAGAGTAGTCGGCCTGCTCTACTTGGTTTAGATGCGCCATCGTGACGAAGCCCTTTGGGGCGACCAGGTGCGCGTCGAGTTCGGTGTGGACCATGCGTGCCTCAGCGTCGGATCAGCAGGATGATATAGAACGCCAACCAGAATGCCGGCGCGAGACCGGCGAAGAGGAAGGCTTCAGGGAAGGGGATCGTCTCCCCATGAGTGATGCCTCTCCAGACGGGGATGAGTAACCATGCGGTGAAGGCCGCGATGACGATGGCCAGTTTGAGGCGAGGCTCGTTCGCTCGTGACAGGCGGCTTGCGATCCAGTGATGTGAAGTGATTAGTGCGCAAAGGGTGGGAACGATTGCCCACCAAGGATGTCCGCTCAGCGCAATCAGCCCTGCAAGAAACGAACAAGCTACTGTTGCTGCGGTGCTTAAATGGTCACTGATCGAGAACTGTCGCCGCGGTCTTTTCGGCACGGCAGCGAGGAGCCGCCGAGCCTGATCGGGTGTAGTGATTTCTTGGTCTTGAGGATCAGTGGGGAAATGAGCCTTCATCCGTTAACGCTTGCGACTACTTGCAGTATTTGCAAGTAGAGGTTTCAGGAGAGTGTGCTTCTGCGCTTCCTCGCATCGCTCAGACGTTGCTCTGTTTCGGAACGTGGTGGAGTTCCGCTTCAACGTCTGACACGGCGTGAGCGCTCGCGGCAGCCGGGCCCACCGACCTTCGCCTGCCACGCTCGCCCGCCGTGTGACGATGGGGGTATGACTCTGCACGTTCTCACCGGGGCCGGCTCCGGCATCGGCGCCGCCCTCGCCGCGCGCCTGCATGCGCGCGGCGACGACCTCATCCTGTTCGCACGCAGCGACGCCCGTGCGACTCAGCTGCGGGAGCGGTTCCCGGGCGCGTACACCGTCGTGGCAGACCTGGCGGCTCCGCGCGATCTGGCCGCCGCGCTCGCACGACACGATCTTCCCGCCCGCCTGGACTCGCTGCTCCACGTCGCGGGTGTGGTCGACCTCGGCCCGGTCGCCGAACTCACCGTCGACGCATGGTCGTCGCAGCTTGACGTGAATCTCGTCGCGCCGGCCGAACTGACGCGGCTGCTGCTGCCCGCGCTGCGCGCGGCGAAGGGACAGGTGCTGTTCGTCAACTCCGGCGCGGGCCTGCGTGCGGCACCCGAGTGGGCGGCCTACGCGGCATCCAAGCACGGGCTGAAGGCGCTCGCCGACAGCCTGCGCGCCGAGGAGGCCGCGCACGGCGTGCGGGTGTCGACGGTGTACCCCGGGCGCACCGCGACGGCGATGCAGGAGCGCGTGCATGCGCAGGAAGGGCGGGATTACGACCCGACCGCCTTCATCGACCCTGCGTCGGTGGTGACGAGCATCCTCACCGTGCTCGATCTGCCGAGGGACGCGCAGATCCCCGATCTGACGATCCGTCCAGGCTTCTGAGGCTCAGGAGCGACTCGCACAGAGTCACCCCTCTGGCACCGTGCTCACCTGCTTCGCCGGCACCCCGACGACCACCGCGCGCGGCGGCACGTCCTTGGTGACCACGGCCCCCGCACCCACGACCGCCTCGTCGCCGATCGTCACGCCAGGCAGCACCGTCACGTTGGCCCCGAACCACGCGCCGCGCCCGACGATCACGGGAGCCGGGTGCATGTCGGCCCGCCGCTTGGGCGAGAGGTCGTGGTTCAACGTCGTGATGACGGCGTTGTGGCCGATGAGGGATCCATCGCCGATGTCGATCCCACCCTGGTCCTGGAACCGGCAGCCGCTGTTGACGAACACATTCTCGCCGAAGCGGATGTTCTTGCCGAAGTCCGCGCTGAACGGCGGGAAGAGGGTGAAGGATGCCGGGACCTTCATCCCGGTCAACTCGCTCATCAGGGCACGTACTTCCTCGGGGGAGTGATAGCGCCCGTTGAGCTCGGCGGTGATGCGTAGTGCCTCCTGGCTCGCGGCGTGCATCGCGGCGTGGTGCGGCGAACCTCCGGGGATCGTCTGTCCCGAATTCAGGGCCTGAAGAAGTGCGTCGAGTCCTTCGATCTCAGCCATGCAGCCACGGTATCTCGGCGTGCAACCCGCCGAAGGGGACACGAGGTGTTCTTGGCCGCGCCGCCCGGCATCGACATCACCCCGCGGTGATTCGCTGCGGCAGCGCCGGCGCCGGTGACGCGCTTTGCGGCCTCAGTCCCACAGTGATGAGGGTGATCGCGAACCAGATCTCGAAGGCGAAGATGGGCACGGCGCACAGCCCCGCGATCGTTCCGCCCTGCGGGATCAGCCCGAAGAGCTGCGCCGTGTTGCTGGCCAGCACCAGCGCGCCGCCGACCACGCCGAGCGCCGCCAGCGCGCGCGGAACGGCGCGCGCGTCCAGAAGCAGCCAGCCCAACACGATCGTGTTCACGCTGATCACAAGTCCCTGCCCGACGAGGAAGGCGGCGGTGTGCAGCGCGAGAAGCACTTCGGTCGCGGGGGCAGTCACTCCCGACGTCAGCGCGAGCATCGGGAGGGTGCCCGCCGCGATCACCGCTGCTTCGAGCGCGCGCAGCCCTGCGAACGTCGCAGCACGCGCCGGACCCATCGACCGCAGCAGCAGCGCCAGCAGGATGCCCGTGCCGAGACATCCGGCGGCGAGCGTCAGCTCGAGTACGACGCCGAGTGCGATCGTGCCGCCGGCGTAGGCGGCAACCGCTGTGACAGAGGTCACGTGTGTGACGAGGTAAAGGATGCCGGCCGTGCGGGCGTAGGAGTGCGGGCGTCGAGTCATGGCGTTCCCATCGATAAGGGTATACGCCGTACACCGACGCGGTATCACTTTAGGTATACGCTGTACACGTGTCAACCGCCGTTCCGCGCCGCCCACTCGATCGCGAGCGGGTGCTGGATGCCGCGATCACCTTTGCCGACCAATTCGGGCTCGAGGGTGCCAGCATGCGCCGCGTCGCGGACGTGCTCGGGGTGACCCCGATGGCGCTCTACAAGCATGTCGCGAACCGTGATCAGCTGATCGACGGGATGCTTGACCGGCTCGTCGCAAGCATCGATGCTCCAGCGACAGGCCTGCCGTGGCAGGAGGCGTTGCGCGCCCGCATACGCTCCGCCCGTGCCGTCATGAACGCGCACCCGTGGGCGCAGACCGCGATCGAGACGCGGGCAACGGCGAGTCCTACGGTGCTGGCATACATGGATTCGCTGATGGCGATCATGTTCGAGGGCGGGTTATCCGCGGACCTCGTGCACCACGCCATGCACGCTCTGAGTACGAGGATGTGGGGCATCACTCGGGACGTGCTTCCTACACCGGCGGTTCCGGAAGATCCGATCGCGCGTGCCCAGGCGATGGCGGCATTCGCCGGGGCGTACCCGGCGATCGTGCGTATGGCCTCGACGGCGCCGCACGCGGGCGCAGCGTGCGACGACGACGCCGAGTTCGCGTTCGCGCTCGACCTGTTGATCGACGGATTCGCACGGCTCCACGAGCAGGGCTGGGCGTCCACCTCCGCGCCGGGGTCGGGACACCGTATTCGCTGAACCGCGATTCACTGCGAGCGTGGTCGAGCCTCGCGGGCGGCCATGATGTATTCATGTCAGCAGCGGGAAACACCGTGAGCCCGATCCCGCATGTCGTCCGTCGCGGCGCCGGCACGCCGGTGCTGTTCGTCCATGGCAACGGCGTGGACCACCGGATGATGCTCGCGCTGGATGCCGCCTTCGACGCGTCCGGGCCGTGGGAACGCCTCTACGTCGATCTGCCTGGATTCGGTGCCACCCCTGCGCTGGATGCCCCGGGCGGTCTGCCGGAGGTCGCGGACTGGCTCGACGCGGCGGTCGCAGACATGCTCGGCTCGACACCGTTCGCGGTGGTGGGCACTTCGCTCGGCGGGCTGCTCGCCCGGGACCTCGTCGCACGCAGGCCGCAGCAGTGCCTCGGCATGGCGCTGCTGGCTCCGGTCGTGGACTCGGTGCGTGAGCACCGGCTGACGCCGCAGCATGTCGTGCTGGTCGAGGATGCCACGCTCGTCGCCGGTTTGAGTGATGCCGATGCCGAGGCATACACGGAGCTGACCGTCGTGCAGTCACGGGACAACTGGGAACGTTTTCGACAGTTCGTGATGCCGGGGCTTCGGGCGGCGGATGTGCGCGCCATGGCGCGGTTGGCGAAGAACTACGCGCTGCCGGCGCTGCCCGACGACCGCCTGTCCGGCTTCGACCGCCCGGTGCTGATCGTGGCCGGTCGGCAGGACGCCGTGGTCGGCTACCAAGACCAATGGGCGCTCGCGCAGCGGCTTCCCCGCGCGACGTATGCCGTGCTCGATGCGGCGGGCCACAACATAGAGATCGACCAACCCGACCTCGTTCATGCGCACCTGGCACGGTGGGCGCAGCAGATGACAGACCAGGCGACCTGCGACCGAGCGCACCAGCAGCAGCGCAATCGCCCCGAGCATCCCTGAGCCATGCCATTCACCCTTGCCGCGCCCGTCCACAGCGAGCTGGTCATCAAGAAGAGCCGGTTCCTCGGGTGCGTCGAGCCCGTCTCCGGCCGGGAGCAGGCCGTCGCCCGCGTCGATGAGCTGCACGCCGAGCATCCTGACGCGCGGCACGTCTGCTGGGCGCTGATGGCCGGCGGACACTCCGCCGCCAACGACGACGGCGAGCCGAGCGGCACCGCAGGGCGCCCCATGCTCGAGGTGCTCCGTCACCAAGAGCTCGAAGGCGTCTTGGCGACGGTCGTGCGCTACTTCGGCGGGGTGAAGCTCGGCGCGGGGGGACTCGTCCGCGCCTACACGGATGCCGTGGCTCAGGCGCTCCTGGGTGCCGAGCGCGTGCCGCTGATCCGGATGCAGGCGATGCGATTCACGGTGCCGTACGCGTTCGAGGGGGCCGTCCGCCGCGAGCTCGACGCGCATGGCGCGGTGCTCGATGACGTGCACCACGGCGTGAACGTGGAGATGAACCTGCAGGTGCCGGAGGACCGCACCGACGCGCTCGTACAACGGGTCGATGACGCATCCCAGGGCCGGGCGGTGTGGCTGTGAGCGAGGAGAGGGCGCGCGAGCACGACTCGCGGACTAGCGTGGGACCCATGAGACCAGAAGCATCGAAGATGATCGGAATGGCCAAGTCCAAGGTTGAGCTCGCTGTCGGTGCCAAGATCGCGCTGGGACTGCTGAGCGTGGTGCAGGTGGCGTTTGCCTTCCTCGCGTTCTGGGATCTCGCCTGGCGTGACAAGGACGACGTGCGCGGCCCGAAGCCCGCATGGATCCCGGCGATCCTGGTCAACTGGATCGGCCCCGCGGCATACTTCCTCTTCGGCATCCGTCACCAGCGCTGAGACGCGCAGATCGGACCGATCGGTGCATCGACGGCATCCGCTAGCGTGATCGGATGCCTGTTTTCGATCACCTGGGCGTCACCGTCGACGACGTTCCCCGTGCTGTCACGCAGTTCGATCCGGTGATGTCGGCGCTCGGTTTCACCCGGCAGGACGGCGACGGATCGGTCTCGTGGTGGACCGAAGGGGAGCCGGAGTTCATCCTCATGCCGGCGCGCGAGCCCGGCACCGGTCCGCATCGTCATGGACGGGTCGGTTGGCAGCACCTGGCGTTCGCCGTCGAGTCCCGCGAAGACGTCGATCGCCTGCATCGCATCGCGACGGATGCCGGGTGGGCCGTCGTTCGCGAGCCGAAGGAGTACCCGCGGTTCACCGACCGGTACTACGCCTCGTTCCTCGAGGACGACAACGGGATCCGGATCGAGCTCATGCACAATCCGCCGGCCGACTCCGTCCCGACAGATAGCGTCGACGGATGACTCCCGACGAACACCGCTACAACGCGCTGGTCCAAGCCAGTCGGTGAGCGAGGCCGACGTGGCATCCGTCCCTCCGATCGTCGATTACCTGCAGCGCGAGCTGCCCTCCCGCGCCCGAGGAGCATCACCATGCCCGAAACCGACCCCAGCGACCTCGCCCGGCTCGAGCGCCTTCTCTTCGAGGAGGACCCCGTCGGGATCAACCTCGGATTCAACACCGACGAGTACCGCTCCGAGGCGCGGACCATCACGGCGCGACGAGGTGAAGCGCGATCGGTGGAAGACGTGCTGACGATCGTGCACGAGGAGTGCTGCCACTGGTTCGGCACCGACACCGCCGGCCCCCGCGAGACGTATCGGCCGATCGCGGAGCGGGTCTGGGAGATCTGGCATCCGCAAGACTAAACGCCCGTGACGGGGCGCGAGTCCGATGCCGGATTCGCGCCCCATACCCCCGATGTCACGGGTTCGGGGAACGATACGCGCCCCAAACCCCCGATTTCACGGGTTCGGGGAACGATACGCGCCCCAAACCCCCGAACTAGGCCCCGGCGCGCTTGCGGTCGCTGCGCTTGCGGGTGTACCGGGCGATCAGGAACAGCACCGACCCGACCGCGACGTACGCGGCCGCGGCGATCCAGACGGTCCAGGACTGCTGGGCAAGCAGCACGATGCAGGCGAGGATGCCGATCACCGGCACAACCCGCGGCACCCTGAAGTGGGCGTGATCGACCTTGTCCTTCTTCAGCACCAGCACGCTGACGTTGGCGGAGAGGAACACCAGCAGCAGCAACAGCACCGTCGTCTCGGCGAGCGTGGAAATGTCTCCGACCACCGTGAGCACCATCGTGATGCCGGCGATCACCAGAATCGACACCCAGGGCGTCCGGCGCTTGGGCAGCACGCGGCCGAAGGTGTCGGGCAGCAGCCCCGCCTCGGCCAGCCCGTAGCCGACGCGGCTGGCCATGACCATGAAAAGCAGCGCACCGTTTGCGATGGCGACCAGCGCGATGAGGCTGAACAGCCACGACGGGATGCCGACGCCGCTGGCGGCGACCACCGCGAGCAGTGGTCCGGTCGACTCCGCGAGTTCCTCCGGAGGCAGCACGATGACGGCGCCGACCGCGATGAGCAGGTACACCACGGCCGCCGTGAAGATCGCGCCGAACAACGCCCGCGGGTAGGCCTTGGAGGGGTTGCGCACTTCCTCGGCCATGTTCGCGGCGGCCTCGAAGCCGAGGAAGGAGAAGAACGCGATGATGGATGCCGCGAACGCCCCTTCGATCGGGGGAACGTCGGGTGCGAACTCGAAGATGCGGGCCGGCTCCCCGCCGCCGCTGCCGAAGACGATCGCGCACACGACGATGACGATCACCAGACCGGTCACTTCGATGACCGAGGCGACGAGGTTCGCGCCGAGCGACTCGCGCACACCGCGCAGGTTGATCAGGGTGAGCAGGGCGATGAACACGATCGCCGCCGGGATCGGTGGCACGTCGATGAGGGCGGTCAGGTAGTCACCGGCGAACGCATTGGCCAGGGCGGCGGCGGTGGTGATGCCGGATGCCATCATCAGGAACCCGACGAGGAACGACACGTACGGGATGCCGAAGGCACGGTCGACGTAGCGCGCGGCACCACCGGCGTGCGGATATTTGGTGATCAGTTCCGCGTAGGTGCCCGCCGTCAGCAGCGCCACGACGAGCGCGATCAGCAACGGCAGCCAGATGACGCCGCCGACGTCGTTGGCCATCGTGCCGACGAGCGTGTAGATGCCCGCCCCGAGGGTATCTCCCACGATGAAGGCGAAGAGCAACGGCGTGCCCACCGCCCGCTTCAGTCCGATCGGTGCTGTCGGCGCCACCGCCGCGATCTCTTTGCCCATCGCACCACTCCAGTGCACCACCGCTCGTGACGCAAACCCTGTCGCACCCCACGCCACATGACTTATGCTGTCGTCGACGCGCCCCGGCCCGGGCGCGTTCGGCATGACAGGCTGGGGGGATGAGCGGTTCCCGCGATCCCCACACCTACGACCTCGACGAGTTGCGCGCGCGAATGCTTGCCCACGAGGGCGGCACCGTGAACGACAGCATCCCGGAGCTCGCCGCAGCGGACCCCGACCTGTGCGCCGTGGCCCTCGTCCTGCCCGATGGGACGGTGCGCACGAGTGCGCAGGCCGACGTGCCGTTCAGCGTGCAGTCAGCGGTGAAGCCGTTCCTCTTCGCCCTCGCCCTGCTCGACACCGACGGCGAAGCGCTGGAGCGCATCGGGATCGAACCGACGGGCGAGGCATTCGACGCCATCAAGCTCGAAAGCGACACCGGTCGGCCCCCGAACCCCATGGTCAACGCCGGTGCGCTGCTGACCGCGTCGCTGGTGGACGGGGAGAGCGTCGACGAGCGGAACGAGCGCATCATCCACGGCCTCTCCGCCTTCGCCGGACGACCGCTCGAGGCCGACGAGGGTGTTGCTCACAACGAGCATCTGCTGGGCGACCGTAACCACGCGCTGGCGCACCTCATGCGCGCCGAGGGAACGATGCAGGTCAGTGCGGACGACGCGGTAGCGGTCTACGCCCGCGCCTGCGCGGTGCTCGTCGATGCCGAGGCGCTCGCGGTGATGGGTGCCACCCTCGCGTGCGGGGGCGTGAACCCCCTCACCGGCGAACGGGTCGTGCCGGCGGATGTGGCACGAGATGTCGTGTCGGTCATGGCGACCTGCGGCGTGTACGACGGTTCCGGCAGGTGGATGCGCCGGGTGGGCGTGCCGGCGAAGTCGAGCGTGTCGGGAGCGATCGTGCTGTCGGCGCCCGGCATGCTCGGGGCCGCCGTGATCAGCCCGCCCCTCGACGACCGGGGCACCAGTGTGCGCGGCGCTGTGGCCAGCGAATGGATGAGCGCAGAACTCGGCCTCCACGTCTTCGGGACCACGCCGAACGGCTGAGTGCTCCGGATGGCACGGGCAGCTCAGCCGGCGGGCGTCACGGCCTGGGGCGACGGGTGTCGTAGGACCAGAGCGTCCGCATCGGCGGGAACGAGTCGTGGGCGGCTGCCAGGGCCGTACCGATCACGCCGGCCACGCAGAGGATCACGATTGCGAATACGAGAATCATGGCGGCATGCTGCTAACCGCGTGTTCCAGTGACGAGGAGGTACTCCCACGGCATGACGCCGTCGGCGAGGAACCGGTCGCCCAACGCCGCCAGGTCGGCGTCGAGGGCAGCCACCTTCTCCGGGTCGTCGGCGATGAAGCGGTAGACCGCGATCGCCGGGCCGTAGTTGGTCTTGAAGAAGTCGCGGAACTCCGCGCCGGCCGCGAACCGGTCGACCGCCAGCGTCTGCTGGTGGGCGACGAAGGCCTCGACGCGGTCGCCGAACAGTTCCCGGACGTGCTCGACACTGCCCCAAAGGGGTGCGGGTGACGCACCGGCCGGGGGCGGTGGCGCGTACGGCTTCATCGTCGCGAACAGCTGCCCGATGAACCCGTTCGGGGTCCAACTGAGCACGCCGATGGTGCCGCCGGGACGGCACACCCGAAGGAGCTCGTCCGCCGCCAACTGGTGGTGCGGGGCGAACATCACGCCGATGCTCGAGATGACCACGTCGAAGTCCGCGTCAGGGAACGGCAGGTCCTCGGCATCCGCTGTCTGCCAGGTCAGTGCGATCCCCTCCGCGTCGGCGGCGGTGCGCCCGACGGCAAGCAGTTCCGGGGTGAGATCAGTGGCGACGACGTCGGCACCGCGTCGCGCCGACGGGATCGCTGAGGTTCCGGTGCCGGCAGCGACGTCGAGGACGCGCTGCCCGGGTCGGACATCGACCGCGTCGACGAGGATGCCGCCGAGGGAGTGGACCACGTCGTCGACGACGGCGGGGTAGTTCCCGCTGGCCCACATCGCGGCCTGCTTCGCCTTGAGCGCGCGGTCTGCGTCCGTGCCGGTCACGGTGCGGGTGGTGCTGGTAAAGGATGACATCTGGTTCCTCCGGTTGTGGTTGGTACCCCCACGGTAGGAATCACGCGCCCGCGTCACATCGGCGCCGGCGCGTAACGAGCGCGCTCGGTCGGAAGGCTGCTGGCGGCTGACGCGTACATGGTCACGTGCGGGAAAGCAGCCGCGCGACGGCGGCGGTGCGGGCGGTGCGGCCGCTCAAGCCGAGCTTGGCGTAGGCATTCTGCAGGTGCCGCTCGACGGTGCGCACCGAGAGGAACAGCTCGGCGGCGATGGCGTCATTGTCATAGCCGCCGGCCGCGAGTCGCAGGATGTCGAGTTCGCGGGGCGAGATCTGCCCGGCGACGTCGTCCGCGACGGTGTCGGGGGAGAGGTGCCTGTCGGGTGCCATGAAGCTCGCGACCTCGTGGAGGAACACCGGCCACGCCGGCTCATCGGCGAGGACCACATGGTTGTTGCTGTCGAGGGCGACCAGGTGCGCGCCGCGGATGTTCGCCGCCAGGTGCCGGGCGTGATGGAACTCGTTCATCTGGTCGCCGCGGCTGTGGATGACGAGGGTCGGAAGATCCAGTTCGGGCAGGCGCCACGTCGAGTCGGACACCTGCCGCTGCGCGCGGGAGATGACGGCGGTCTCTGTGTCGCAGGCGCGCAGCTGTAGATCGTCGATCCACCGCATCTGCTCTTCGGTCCCACCGGGGATCATCATGCTGCTGAAGACGCGGCGGAATTCCGACGTGGGGCGGGCCCACCCCACCTTGATGAGGGCCTCGAATGCCGCGAGCAGCTGCAGCTCCTCGGGGGTCGCGGCGGCCTCGGCGCCGGAGTAACTGCCGTAGAACATCAGGCGCGTGAGGTGCTCCGGATGCCGGGCGGCGTACTCGATCGCGACGGGGCCGCCCTGCGCCATCGCCATGAGGGCGAAGCGGTCGAGACCGGCATCCGCCACCACCGCTTCGAGATCGCCGACCCGCGCCCGGAGGCTGTGGTCAGTGACGCCGCGGTCGGAGAGGCCGTGCCCGCGCTCGTCGTAGCGGATGACGGTGGCGATCTTGCCGAGCTCGACGAGGTAGTGCCTCCAGACCGGGCTCTCCCAGTCGAACTGCAGGTGGCTCAGCCAGCAGGCGTCGATCAGCAGCGGTGGCCCGGATCCGTGTACGGCGTACGCGATCCCGACCCCGTCGGCCGAACGGGCGAAGCGGATGTCTTGCACGACATCCGCCCTGGGTGTCTCCACGCCCACATCATAGGAGCGCCCGGCCGCCGGTGCACCGGGGTGCGCGTCAGCGGTGCGGCATCTCCGGTGTGGCACCCAGCCGAATACGCCCGCGCCCGAACTGCAGCGCGGGGGCCCGGTACTCCAGCGACGGCGCATCACCCGGCTCGATCGCGAACTCGGCCTGCCCGAAGCGCCAAATCCGGTTGAACAGGAACACGCCGAGCACGACGGTCTCGTCGGCGGGAACCTGCCAGGTGCCGACGCCCCACTGCGTCGGCTGACCGCGCCCGGCGATGACCAGCGTCGGCCGGATACGTGCGTACAGCGCGAACCACGGCTTGCGGAGGGTCAGTTCAACGCGGCGGGACGCGTCGATCGGTGCGGCCGGTGAGGCATGCACCGTGGGCGCGTCTGCGGCGCCGGCAGCACCATGTAGCGATTCGGGCATTTCTTGACGGTAGCGCGCCGCTGTGGCTGAGGTGAACCGACGCGGCATCCGCGCCGGTCACGCCAGCCCAACGACCAGCTGCTGGCGGCACTGGACTCCTCGTCGCGATGACAGGATTGAAGGATGACCGCCACACTCGTCGCCCGCAACCTGGCCGGCGGGTACGGCCACCGCACGCTTTTCGACTCGCTTGACCTCACCGTCGCCCCGGGCGACGTGGTCGGTGTCGTCGGTGCCAACGGCGCCGGCAAGTCCACGCTGCTCCGATTGCTCGCCGGCATCGACGAGCCGCAGGCCGGAACGATCACGCTGGCACCGGCGGATGCCTTCGTCGGCTGGCTGCCGCAGGAGCACGAGCGCATCGTCGGCGAGACCGTCGCCGAGTACATCGCGCGTCGCACCGGGTGCGCCGAGGCCACCAGAGACATGGATGCCGCAGCGGCTGCGCTCGGCGACCCGGCGCTCGCCGAGGGCACCGGTATCGACCCCGCCGACGCGTACTCCACCGCACTGGACCGCTGGCTCGCCAGCGGTGCGGCCGATCTGGACGAACGCCTCCCGATCGTGCTGGCCGACCTGGGCCTGGACCTCGGCGACGCGCCGGAGGAGACCCTGATGACGTCGCTTTCGGGCGGTCAGGCGGCCCGCGTGGGACTCGCCGCGCTGCTGCTCTCGCGCTTTGACATCGTGCTGCTGGACGAACCGACCAACGACCTCGACCTGGACGGTCTCGAGCGTCTCGAAGCGTTCGTGCGGGGATTGCGCGGCGGGGTGGTGCTGGTCAGCCACGACCGCGAGTTCCTGGCACGCTGCGTGACCCGGGTGCTGGAACTCGACCTGGCCCAGGGATCCAACCAGGTGTTCGGCGGCGGCTACGACGCCTACCTGGAGGAGCGCGCGACGCTGCGCCGGCACCAGCGGGAGAAGTACGACGAGTTCGCCGACAAGAAGGCCGACCTCGTCTCGCGCGCGCGCACCCAGCGGGAGTGGTCGAGTCAGGGCGTGCGCAACGCGATGAAGAAGGCGCCCGACAACGACAAGATCCGGCGCAAGGCGGCGACGGAGTCCAGCGAGAAGCAGGCGCAGAAGGTGCGGCAGATGGAAAGCCGCATCGCGCGGCTCGACGAGGTGGAGGAGCCCCGCAAGGAGTGGCAGCTGCAGTTCACGATCGGGTCGGCGCCGCGCTCGAGCTCCGTGGTCTCGACGCTCAGTGGTGCCGTGTTCCGGCAGGGCTCGTTCACGCTCGGTCCGGTCTCGCTGCAGGTGAACGCGGGGGAGCGCATCGGAATCACCGGCCCCAACGGAGCGGGCAAATCCACGTTGCTGCGCGCGCTGCTGGGTCAGCAGGCGCCGGACGAGGGCGTCGCGAGCCTCGGCGCGAGCGTGCAGATCGGCGAAGTCGACCAGGCACGCTCGCTGTTCACCGGGACCGAGCCGCTGGCGGATGCCTTCGAAGCCCTCGTGCCCGAACTGGCATCCGGTGAGGTGCGCACGCTGCTGGCCAAGTTCGGGCTCAAGGCCGATCACGTGAACCGGCCCGTTGATGAGCTCTCGCCGGGGGAACGCACGCGGGCAGGTCTCGCGCTCCTTCAGGCCCGCGGTGTGAACCTGCTCGTGCTCGACGAGCCCACCAACCATCTCGACCTGACGGCGATCGAGCAGCTCGAAGAAGCCCTGGAGACCTACGAGGGGACGCTGCTGCTGGTGACCCACGACCGGCGGATGCTCGCCACCGTGCACACCGACCGCCATTGGCGGGTCGAAGCGGGCCAGGTCACGGAGCTGTAGCGGGCGCTAGCGACCCTGACGCTTCTTGTAGGGCTTCGGCTGCCCCTTCACCACCGGGGTGCGGCCCTTGCCCTTGGACGCCTTGGCCTTGCCGCCTGCGGGCACGACCGGCTTCGGCGCAGGCGCGGGCGCCGTAGCGATCTGCTCCTTCGCTTCGTCGAGGAACAGGGCGCCGACCTTGGTCAGCCGGGTTCCGTCGTTGTCCCGGGTGAAAAGCGGGTGTCCCACTTCGGCTTCGAGTTTCTCGATCGAGGTGTACAAGGATGCGAGCGGGATGCCGAGGGCGTTCGCGGCACGCGGGAAGTGCAGCTCTTCGGCCACCGCGACAAACCGTTCAAGGTGGGTGACGTTCACTGGGAGCCTTTCGTCGGCCGCACGAATCGCGGCCGAGTCCATTGTCTCAGGCCTCTGCAGGCATTGCGGTTGTCGCCGATCCGCTGCGGCCCACTACGCTCACTCGACCACCCGCGCCGCGCTCACCGGACGGGGGACGTGGGCAGGGCGGCCGCGACGGTGAATGCACCGTCCTGCGCCGTCCATGTCAGATCCCCACCCGCGACCCGTGCCCGTTCCCGAGCGCCGATCAGGCCATAGCCACCCCCGAGCGCGAAGGAAAGCGGCGCTGCGACCTTCGCTGATGGGGTGCTCGTGACCTGGAGTCGGACACGATCGTCGCCCCAGCGAACCGCGATCTCCACCCGAGCGTCGGGACCGGCATGCTTCGCTGCGTTCGTCAGCGCCTCTCGGATGACGTAGTACGCGGCGAGGTCCACGCTCGGCTCCAGTCGCTGCGGATCGCCGACGCTCGTGCGCTCGATCCGCCCGAGCGACGACCCGTTCTGCGCGATCAACGCGTCGATATCGGCCAGTCCGGCAGACGGGTGCGGCGGATCGGACGTATGCCGCGCCGAAGCGCCCTGGAGCAGTCCCACGAACTGTTCCAACTCCCGCATTGCGGCAGCTCCGGCGGACTCGATTTCGGGCAGCGCCGCGGCGGCACGCTGCGGATCCTGGGCGAGGATGCGGCGGGCACCGGCGGCCTGGAGAATCATCCCGGTGATCGAGTGTCCGATCACGTCGTGCAGATCGCGAGCGAGCCGCGCGCGGTCCCGATCCGCGGCGGCCTCCGCGGCCTGTCTCACCGACTCCAGTCGCGCGATGCGCCGCCGTCGTCGACCTGCGAGCAGGCCGCCGACCCACACCGTGACAGAGATCACGCCGATGACGACGAGGTTCTGGGTCAACACCCTCGGGTATGCCAGCGCGGGCACAGCGAGGTAGATCCACGCGATGAGCAGGGCGGGGACCGAGGCCCACACCGGCGCACCGCTGGACACGGCGAACAATGAGAGCAGGACGGGCAGGAGCGAGATCGATGTCTCCCACACGAAGTCGCCCGCGTTGAACAGCAGGACGGCGCTCGCCAGGCTGACGAGGACGAGCGCGAACACCGTGACCGGGAACCTGTTGCGCCACATGAGCACGCAAAGGGTGACGGCGAGGAACGCGCTCGCGCTCCACCGGGCGTCGCCCCACAGCGAGAGCGCGGCGACGGCGGCGCTGAGCAGGGCGGCCCCCGCTCCGATGATGACGTCGGAGCGGTCCAGGTGCAGGAGCCGGTGACGGATCGGCCCGCGCCCGATCGATTCGGCTGTGGCCGGTTCGGCGTGGAACGAGAACGCAGGGCTGTCCCGGAGCACTCCCATGAGCCGCCGGACGTCGCTCAGTGCTTCGACCCCCGTCGACTCGATCGCCGCAAGGGCGCGAGCGGCGCGCTGTGGGTCCTGCTCGATGGTCTGGGTCGCCATCCCGGCATTGCCGAGCATCCCCGTGACGGCGCTCGCGATGATGCGGTTGAGCTCCGATGCGATCTGACCGCGTTGGGCCTGCACCATCTCGGTGACCCGCTTCTGCTCCGCCTGCAGGTGCGCGATCCGTGCGTTGTGCACGCGCGCGAGGCTGCCGAGTCCCCACGACAGGCAGCAGACCGCTCCCGAGGAGAAGAACGCCCACGGCGCGCTGCTCGGAGGGTAGCCGTCCAACAGGAAGAACGCGATGCACGAGCTGGTGAAGACCAGTGCAGCGACCGAGACCCAGAAAGAACAGCGGGATGCGACGGTGCCCAACGCGACGGACGTCGCGATCAGGGCCGCCTCCGAAGCGTCCGCAATCGGCGGCTCAAGGAACACGAACAGCACGGTCTGCATGCCGAGAACCAGCGCGAGCGCCGGCACCGGTGCCCGCGTGCGCCACAGCACCGGCACCGTGCTGACGATCAGCAGCAGAAGCTCGACCCAGCGGCGCGGCAACACCGGGGAGTCGAGGATCGTTGCCGCGAACATGAGCAGTGCGACGCCGGCCACGGTCGCCTCGCCGAGCACATCGCGCGGAGGCATCACGCGCGGGGGTGTCGTCGTCGTGCGTGACAGGGTCGTTTGTCCGCTCATGACGGACATCCTTCCCTCTCGGTCCGCCCGCGGCATCCAGCGGCGGGTTCACCTTTGTCCTCCACCCGCCGGCGTACTGGCGTGTCACCGGCATCCGGCGTCACACTGGGGCGGTGATGGCAGGTGCAGCGTCCACCGGCAGCGTCGACTCCGTGCGGGTCGTGCTGGTCGACGACGAGGCCCTGATCCGTGCCGGGCTGCGCATGCTGCTCGACGCCGAGCCCGGCATCGAGGTCGTGGGCGAGGCATCGGACGGTCAGGCCGCGATCGACCTCGTGGCGCGCGCCAAACCGGCTGTCGTGGTCATGGATGTCCGTATGGCCGGGATCGACGGGGTCGCGGCAACGCGAACCCTGGCATCCGAGGAGTTCTCCCGAGCCACCGGTGCGCGAGCGGAGGTGCTGATCCTCACGACGTTCAGCGACGACGACGCCGTGCGTGACGCGATCCGCGCCGGTGCCGCCGGCTTCATCCTGAAAAGCTCTGCTCCCGCGGTGCTGCCCGCCGCCATTCGCGCGCTGGCCTCCGGTGAGGGCTGGCTCGACCCCGCGATCACGCGCGCCCTGCTCAACGAGTACGCCTCGTCGCCGGAACTGTCGCTGCCCGCTGCGGCAGCGCTGCACCAATTGACCCCCCGTGAGCGAGAGGTCCTCGCGGCGATCGCCACTGGACGGACCAACCCGCAGATCGCGGCGGACCTGTTCCTCAGCGAGGCGACCGTCAAAACGCATGTGCACCGGATCTTCATCAAGCTCGGCCTCAACGACCGGGCGCAGGCGGTGGCGTTCGCGTTCCGGACAGGGATCGTCCGGGCAGGTCCCGTCGAGCGGGGTGCAGCACCGCAGTGAACTCTGCGGTCCCGCGCACACAGCGGATGGTGTGAACGCCGCGCCCCATCGTGAGCCCGCAGGTCACACCGGCGACCTCGTCGCCGGTGCCGGCACGGGGGACCGTCGCGTGGGCGGGCGAGATCTGCGACGCGATGACCAGTGTGATCGCGGCCCCGATGAGGCGCCGTGATCCCGTGACAGGTTCCATGACACTCCCAGAACGAGATCTCGTCGCCAGTGTGCGCCGCGTTCCACGCCGACACATCACCCTGCGGGGGTCAGTTCCGCGTACATCCCAGGGTGCAGTGGCTCGTGTGCGCCCGCCCGTGGGCGGACTGCGGGAATACGCCCCGACGGCGATGCGCAGGGTGCCGGGAATGCGGGATCGTCGCGGTTGAAAATCAATGCCGAGTCGCAAGGGAGAGAAGGACATGACCACCTCAACGTCCCCGAATCAGGAACGCTCGCTTTGGCTGGTCTCCGGGGCCGCAGCCGCGATCGGTGGAACCCTGGCGGTCTTGGCCGCCTGTCTGCTTGCCCTCGAGCCGCCGGGATGCGTCCTCGCGGAGTGCAATACGCGATCGATGCGGACGGCGCCCCCGCTGATCACCGCGCTCGGGATGGCCGCGGCCGGCCTGATCCTGGCCGGATGGGGAGGGATCGTGCTGATCGCGCGTCGTGCCGGCGCGCGTACACGTTCGCTCATTACCGGCTTCGCGCTCGCGGCCGGCGGTCCTGCGCTCATTGTGGTCTTCGTTGCGATTCAGGACTGGTACTTCTCCGGCGACCTTCCCTGGATGCCGGTGGTGGTCGGTGTGGGACTGCTGTGCATCGTGGCGGGGTTGGCGACGCTGCTGTGGACCGTGGTGCGAGCCGGCGTGCTGCCCCGATGGCTCGGCATCGTCGTGGTGGTCAGCGTCGTTCCAGGCGTGCTGTTCAACGACCAGAACGCCGCAGTCCTGCTCATCGTCCCCTTCGGGCTTGCGATGCTGCTCGTGGGTGTCGTGACCTACGTGAGCGGGGCCGGTAGCCGAAAGACCGCGGGCGCGGCATCCTTGGCTCATGACTGAACCCCGACCAGTCGTACGCATGTGGACGGGTGCGGTGCGCACCGAGGACCGGGATGCGTACGTCGACTACATCAAGGGCACCGGAATGGATGCCTATCGTGCGACGCCCGGCAACCTCGATGCCTGGCTCCTCACCCGAGACCGAGGCGACGGACGCACCGAGGTCACCACGGTCTCCCGCTGGGACTCCCTCGAAGCCATCGCCGCGTTCGCCGGCTCCGACATCGAGCGAGCGGTGTTCTACCCCGAGGACGACCGGTACCTGGTGGAGCGGGACGAGCGTGTGCGCCATTACGTCGAGCACGGCTAGAGGCAGCCTGACCCGATCGGAGTGATGCCGCGCACGCGGGGCTCTCTTAGGTTCGCCTGAAGCCTTAAGGGATCGGGGGATCACGGCAGTACCAGCGACCCGACCTGCGCAATCACCGCAAGCTCGTCGTGGGGGACGGCCGCAGCGGATTCACCGGGTCGCAGAACCTGATCGATCGCACCTACCGCTCGGAGAAGAACCTCACACGCAAGGAGCCCGCGTCGGCCACGTTCGTCGACGGCATCGCCCGGCTCACCTCCGCGCTGCAGTAGCGCAACGCGCGTGGGTCACGCGCGCAACGCCTCGCTCAACCAGCGCGCGTACAGCTGCCAGGGGTCGCCGACCGCCCGCAGGGCCGCGATATGAGTGGCGAGCTCGTCGGTGAGCGTGAACCATTCGCCGCCTTCACGGATGCCGGCGAACTCGCGGTGCCGCTGCTGCTCGAGAGGCCTGCCACCCTGCTCGAACGCGAGCAGCTCCTCGTGCCAGATCGCGGCGAGCCGCTGCCGCGGACGTGCGCTCGTGCCGATCTTCACCCTGCGGTCGAACCGCAGGTAGTAGACGACCTGGATGCGGGGGAGGGGAAGGTCCGCGTCGGGCACATCGCCGTATCGCCAGCCGCACGCTGCGCACTCCCACCCGCCGCCGACCCGGGATCCTCGGTCGCCGCCGCACAGCATGCATGGCCCGGGCAGGGCACCGCTTGTCACCACGGCGCGAGACTACGCGCGGCCGACGACACGGATGCCGGGGCGGCGGTGATCAGGCCGGCCGGGGCGCTCGCGTGCGGGGCGTGGTGCGCGCGGCATCCAGAGCCGACAGGGCCTCCGTCCAGACGAGCGTCTGGCTGACCTCCACTGCGCGGCTGTAGCGGGACCCGGCGAGGGCGACGTAGACGGCACCGACGACGTCGATGAACCCGATGGTCACGTCGTGCGCGGTGACCTCGTAACGCTCGGGTGCGAGCTGACGCCACTGCAGCCGAGACGTGTGAGGAGCCGCGGCCACGGGCAGCCGGGTCGGCAGTTCGCGCAGTGCCGCAGCGACAGCGGAGGCGCGCGGAGAGGCACGGCGCGGGGAGACGGGTGCGGCTTCGACGGTCACGGTGCTCTCCCTCGCTCTGCTTCGGTTCAGATTGCCCGGGAGTGGCGGCCGTCGGCGCGGGGTTGACTGCGGCCTGTCGCATCCGGTATAGCCGCGCCGGTCAGCCCCGCTTGACCTCGCCGTCTTCGGCGTCGGCGACGGGCGCCTGTGGCGCGTCCATGGCGGGACCGACGCCGACGGGCACGCCCGCCTCCGGATGGTTGACGTCGAACGCGGGGCGCTCGCTGCGGATGCGCGGGATCGACGTGAAATTGTGGCGCGGCGGCGGGCAACTGGTGGCCCACTCGAGCGAACCGCCATAGCCCCACGGATCGTTCACGGTGATCTTCGGCGCCTTGCGCGCGGTGATCCAGACGTTGAGCAGGAACGGCAGCATGGAAGCGCCCAGGATCATCGCCCCCACGGTGGAGAGCTGGTTCTGCCACGTGAACGCATCGAGCGCCGAGTAGTCGGCGTAGCGGCGGGGCATGCCCTGCACGCCCAGCCAGTGCTGGATGAGGAACGTCATGTGGAACCCGATGAACACCATCCAGAAGTGCACGTAGCCGAGACGCTCGTTGAGCATCCGACCCGTCCACTTCGGCCACCAGAAGTAGAACCCGGCGAACATCGCGAACACGACCGTGCCGAACACCACGTAGTGGAAGTGCGCGACCACGAAGTAGGTGTCCGAGATCTGGAAGTCCAGCGGCGGCGACGCCAGGATCACGCCGGTCAAACCGCCGAACACGAAGGTGACCAAGAACCCCAGGGCGAAGGCCATCGGCGTTTCAAACGTGACCGACCCGCGCCACATCGTGCCGATCCAGTTGAAGATCTTCACCCCGGTGGGCACCGCGATGAGCATCGTCATGAGCGCGAAGAACGGCAGCAGCACCGCTCCGGTGACGTACATGTGGTGCGCCCACACGGCCACCGAGAGTGCGGCGATCGCGATCGTGGCGTACACCAGGGTCTTGTACCCGAAGATCGGCTTGCGACTGAAGACGGGGATCACCTCGGAGATGATCCCGAAGAACGGCAACGCGATGATGTACACCTCGGGGTGACCGAAGAACCAGAACAAGTGCTGCCACAGCAGCACACCGCCGTTCTGCGGATCGAAGATATGTGAGCCCAAGACGCGGTCGGATGCCGCGGCGAACAGGGCCGCGGCGAGCACCGGGAACGCCATGATCACGAGGATGCTGGTGACCAGGGTGTTCCAGGTGAAGATCGGCATGCGCCACATCGTCATCCCGGGGGCGCGCATCGTGATGATCGTTGTGATGAAGTTCACCGACCCGAGGATCGTGCCGAAGCCGCTCATGCCGAGCCCCAGCATCCACAGGTTTCCCCCGACCCCGGGCGAGAATGTGGCATTGGCCAGCGGCTGATACGCGGTCCACCCGAATGCGGCTGCGCCCTGCGGTGTGAGGAACCCGGACAGGGCGATGACGGACCCGAAGAAGAACAGCCAGAACGACAGGGCGTTCAAACGGGGGAACGCGACATCGGGCGCACCGATCTGCAACGGCATGACCGCGTTGGCGAACCCGGCGAACAGCGGCGTCGCGAACATCAGCAGCATGATGGTGCCGTGCATCGTGAACAGCTGGTTGTACTGCTCTCTGGTGGGCACGACCTGCATGCCCGGTTCGAACAGCTCGGCGCGGATCATGAGCGCCATGAGCCCGCCCAGCAGGAAGAACACCATCGAGGCGATGATGTACATGTAGCCGATCGTCTTGTGGTCGGTGGAGGTCAACCACCGCACCAGGATGTTGCCCTTCTGCTCGATGCGCGTCGCGCTCAGCAGCGCGGCCTGGCGCGGCGGCAGCGTGTCGACCCCGCGCGCGGGTGCGACTGATTGGGACGTGGATTGCGACACCGTGGCGCCTCCTCACCGATGGCAGTCGAACGTTGCTGGCACCGTACGCACTCGCCACCCGCTTACGGCACCCGATTGCACGGATGCCGGTGGCGGAGTATAAGCAGCGCGCTGGTGTCACCCGGCCGTGCTCGGGCGCACGTGGCAGGGCTCCGGATGCACATACACCTGCACGCGCACGTTCCGGGAGACAGAGTTGTCGCGTCGGGCGGGCACCTGCACGATGCGCCACGTCGTGGCTGTGGCATCTACGGGCGCGCCGATGACGGCGCTGCCGTCGGGATCCCGCCGCAGCACGCGCCACCCGTCGGTGGGAGCCGCGGTGGCCGACCCGGCATCCAGGCGCGCGCCGAACTCGGCGAGGACGGCCTCGATCCCACTGCCCGAGGCACGCAGAGACTCCGGTTCGACATCCAGCCAGCCGAGCCGCGCGTGACCCTCGTGCGCGTGCATGACGCGATGGTCGCATACGAGTGCGTGCGGTGCCACCGGGGGAGCGAACCGACGCCGACGTTCAGTGGCGACGTTCGTGGCGCCGCGGCTTCAGGCGCGGGGGAGCGTCGCTTGCGGGAATCCAATCGCACGTGAACGAGCCTCGGTAGCCGAAAAGGAAGCCGAAGCGATCGTTGTGCACTTCCAGATCGATGTGGAAACGGCCGTCCCGTTCATCGAACCGCTCGCGCAGGCGGGCCCTGCCGCTGAAGAGCATCGGGAATCGGAACGCGATCGGACCCTCGTAGAAGCGTTGCGCGTCCGAGGTGAGAACCAGCCCGCCCTCGTCGTCGACGGTCAGGTCGAGGTCGACAGCGAGGTGCTGATGGGTCCCCAGGTAGTCCACGATGCGGTCGCCGACGAGGATCATGGTCGCGTCGAATCGGCGCTGCCTGCCGTGGATGTCGTAGCCGCGCACGAAGGTGACCGTCTCACGGCCGAAGGGATCCCGGTACGGGAAGTTCTCGATGCGGAAGGGCACCTGGGTACCCACATCGGGGATGAGGATGTTGCGCAGCCGCCCGATCTGCAGGAACGGCACGGTCCACCACGGGCCACGGCGGATGATCGCCATCTCGCCGGTGCCGATGCACGCCTCGCCGGAGGACAGTCCCACGCCGAAGCGTCGTTGCATCATCGGATGCAGCCGCGCGAACTCCGCCCCCAGTGCGCGCTCGAAGATCGAGGTCATCGAGCGGGCTCCGGGTCGGGGAGCGCGGCGAGCGTGGCCGGCGCTGTGCGCAGATGATCGTCACGGCGGGAACCGCCGAGCGGGGCGCGGCGGCACCGCGCCGCGCGAGGTCGGTCGGAGCGCCAGAACCACAGCACGCTGCGCAGCGGCCAGCGCTCTGGGGCTTCGCCGTGCTCGAGCCAGATGCGAAGCCGGTCGAAGCTCCACGCAGTGGCCCAGCCCAGCACCGGGCGCACGAGCAGGTCCGGGAGATGCCCCCAGCCGGGCGCGTAGTCGTACCCGGTGATGAATCGCGTACCACCTGCCACCGGCGTGTACCGCCAGTATCCGCGGCCGGTGCGGATGGGGGAGAGCCGGTCCTCGGTGGCGAACCGCAGCGCTGATGTGCGCGACCCATCTGGTCGCGAGGTCTCGCCGAGACTGACACCCGTGCCCGCCACGGTGTGCAGCGGGACCCGCCGGGTATAGGCGAAACGGGTCGCCCCCGCGGGTGTGTGTCCGGTGGGCCGGATCTCCGAGAAACGCACGTCCCAGCGGCCGTGCTGGGCGGCATCCTGCGTCAGTGTCCAGACGTCCGCGATGGGCGCGCCGATGGTGATCTCGACATAGATGCCCCGGCGCCCCACGCTCAGAGCGTAGCCACACCACGAGGGGCGGAGCCCGCGACGCGCGGTCTCCGCCCCTCGGATGAACCGCTCAGCTGCCGGAGAGGTGCTCCCGGCCCTGCTGCGCCTGGTCCTTCACGTCGGCCGTGGCGGTCTGCGTCTCGGCCTTTACCGTTTCCGCGGAGTCCGTAGCGGCATCCTTCACCGCCGTCGCGGCATCCTGCGCAGGACCCTTCAGGTGCTCGCCCATGTCCTGAGCGACCTGCGTCGCCTCATCGACGAGCGGCTGCGCCTTCTCCTTGACGTCTGCTGCGACCTGCTTCTCCTTCTCGGATGCCGGAATGAGGGAAGCCACCAGCAGGCCCGCCCCGAAGGCGATCAGCCCCACGGCGAGAGGATTGCCCTCGGCCTTGGCGACGACGCGATCCTTGGCATCGCCGACCTGGCCGATTGCCGAGGAACCTGCGCCGGAGATCGATGATCCGGCGTCGTCGGCGGCGCCCATGACGCGCTCACGCACTGATCCGACCGCGGTTCTGACCTTGTCGGTCTGGCGGTGCACAATCTTGGACGGGGACACCTTGTCTGCCAGGGCATCGACGTCGCCGCCGAGTTCTGCTCTGGTCTGTTCGATGTCTGCGCGGATCTGCTCCGGTGAGTCGCTCATCGGTTCTCCTCATTCCTCTTCAACGTTTCGGGTATCTCTTTGAGGGTCTCCACGGTCTGCGGCGCCCCCTCGACTTCCTTGAGCTTGCGGCGGCCGATCACGTACAGGATCCCCGCGATGATCGCCCACAGCACGGCGACGATCACGGCGGACCAGCCGCCGCCGACGAGTGTTCCCAGCGCCCACCACAGCGCCACGGACAGGAAGAAGATCGCCATCAGCGCCGCGTAGCCGGCACCGCCGAGCAACCCTGCGCCCTTGCCGGCCCGGCTGGCCGACTGTTTGATCTCCGCCTTGGCCAGCTCCACTTCCTGACGCATCAGCGTGGAGATGTCCCGGCTGACCTCGCCGAGCAGGTCTCCCAGCGACGTGGTCGCCGCCTTCTGCTCAGACGGTGTCGGATCGGACATCCCGCACACCCTCCCCGGACAGTGCGCCGCCACGCGTGGTCGACTGATCGAACAGCGGGGTCTCCGCCGCTGCGACGACCGGTGCGGGCGTCGACGGGACCACCG
Organism: Microbacterium sp. zg-YB36; assembly: GCF_024623575.2. NCBI lineage: Bacteria > Bacillati > Actinomycetota > Actinomycetes > Micrococcales > Microbacteriaceae > Microbacterium > Microbacterium sp. zg-YB36. The sequence continues at coordinate 756,412 of NZ_JANJFD020000001.1, read as the reverse complement.
GTGCGGCGGTGCGGGCCGCGGCGGGCGCCGCGGGCGCGCTCTGGCGAGCGTCGGCCGCGTCGGACGCGTTGGCGGCGAGGGCGCGCGTGAGGCGGCCCACCACGACGCCGGCGATGGCCGCGCCGATGATGAAGGTGCCCGGCTTGCGTCGCGCGTACCGCTTGACCTCGGTGACCACGGCGGCGGCGTCTCGGTCGCCCAGCCACGATGCGGCGCCGGAAAGTCGTCCCGCGACCTGGCGGACGAGGTCGGCACCGACGCCCGGGTTCTCGGCGTTCGCCGACATCGACTCCAACTCCGAACTCACTGACTGCAGGCCGGATGCCACGCGCTGTCGCTGCGCGTTGGCCTGATCCTGCACCTCGCGCTGCGTCTGTGCGTAGAGCTGCTTGGCCTGTGTCCCCGCTTCGCCGATCACGGTGGACGCTTCGTCCTTGACGGTGTGAGCGACGTCCGACGCCTTGGTGGCGGCGGTGTCCTTCAGGTCGCTCGCTTCCCCCTTCGCGGTGTCGAGCTTGCTCGACGCGTCGCCGCGGGCGGCGTTCGTTCCGGTCGGCGAACCCGACCCATACATCTCCGACATGGTTGCCCCTCTCGAGCCGGCGGATCTCCCGGCTTGTGCCCTTCCTACGTCGTTCGACGCAAGGAGACAGCCCTCTTGCCAGATCGGGCGAAGCATGCACACCGGCGCGCTGTCAACAGACGCGGGCGCGTAAATAGCACGGTCGCCGTGGGGGCAAGATAGAGACATGTCGAGCAACCTCTTCCAGTCGCGACCCTGGCTAGCCGCTTATGCAGAGGGTGTCCCCGCTGAGATCGACGAGCCGACGCAGACGCTTACGGAGATGATCGAGGTTGCCGTGAAAGCGCACGGTCGCCGCCCCGCGCTGGAGTTCTTCGGCGAGGTGACGACCTACTCCCAGCTGGGTGAGCAGATCCAGCGTGCTGCCGAAGGTCTGCGGCGACTGGGCGTGGGCAAGGGGGATCGCGTCGCGATCGTGCTGCCCAACTGCCCGCAGCATGTTGTGGCGTTCTATGCCGTGCTGCGGCTGGGCGGGATCGTCGTGGAGCACAACCCGCTGTACACGGCCCGGGAACTGCGCCATCAGTTCGAAGACCACGGCGCGTCCGTCGCGATCGTCTGGGACAAGGTCGTCGACACGGTCGCCGAATTCCCGTCCGACGTGCGGCCGGCCCGCATCATCAGCGTAGACATGACCGCCGCGCTGCCGCTGGTCAAGCGCCTCGCCCTGCGCCTGCCGATCCCGAAGGCGCGGGAGTCCCGCGCGCAGCTGAGCAGCCCACCGAAGCTGCGGCATCCGATCACCTGGAAGCGGCTCCTGGATCATCCCCGACTGTCGCACCGCGTCGCCGGCCCGGCGCTGGAGGACATCGCGGTGCTGCAGTACACCAGCGGCACGACAGGCACCCCCAAGGGGGCGATCCTCACGCACGCGAATCTGCGCGCCAACGCGATGCAGGGCCGGGCGTGGGTGCCGGGCCTCGTCGATGGCCAGGAGACCTTCTACGCGGTGCTCCCGCTGTTCCACGCGTACGGCATGACGCTGTGTCTGACCTTCGCTATGAGCATGGGCGCGAAGCTGGTGCTCTTCCCCAAGTTCGACGTCGGCCTGGTGGCGGATGCCGCGCGCAAGAGTCCGCCCACGTTCCTGCCTGCTGTGCCGCCCATCTACGATCAGCTGTCACGCGCGGCGTCGCGGGGCACCGTGGACCTCTCCAAGGTGCGGTTCGCGATCTCCGGCGCCATGAGCCTGCCGGTGGCCACGGTGCGGCGTTGGGAAGAGGCCACCGGAGGGCTGCTCGTCGAGGGCTACGGCATGACCGAATCATCGCCGGTGGCGCTGGGCAACCCCATGGGCCCCACGCGCCGACCGGGCACGGTCGGGGTTCCCTTCCCGAGTACCGAGATGCGGATCGTCGACCCGGACAATCCCGACACCGACCGGCCCCTGGGCGAGACCGGCGAACTGCTCGTGCGCGGCCCGCAGGTCTTCCAGGGATACTGGGGTCGTGCGGAGGAGACTGCGGCGACGCTTCTCCCCGACGGCTGGCTGCGCACCGGGGACATCGCCTCGGTGTCACCCGACGGGTTCGTGACCATCGTCGACCGCATCAAGGAACTCATCATCACCGGCGGCTTCAATGTGTCTCCCAGTGAGGTGGAAGACACGCTCCAGTCCCACCCGGACGTCGAGGAGGCCGCCGTGGTCGCGCTCCCGCGTTCACACGGTGGCGAAGACGTCGCCGCTGCCGTCGTCCTGCGCGACGGGGCCAAGCTCGATCCCGAAGCCCTGCGGGACTACTGTCGCACCCGGCTCGCCGCGTACAAGGTTCCCAAGCGCATCGTGCAGATGACCGACATGCCCCGTTCGCTCATCGGAAAGGTGCTGCGACGCGAGGTGCGCGAGCGGATCGTCTCGCCGTAGCACCGGAAGGCCGGGAGGCGGCGACGACCCGAACGTCGCCGCCTCAACCGGGGTCTTTAGCGGGTGTTCCCAGATTAGACGGGGCGCAGTGTGCGGGGTACTGGATTGACCTGACGGCCACGCTCTGCTAGGCCGAATATATACCCTGGGGAGGTATGTCGGCAGTAGACTGTGTTGGTACCCCTCTGGGGTATCAATCACGTCGACAGCGAGGACGGATGATGACGAGCGAATTCCAGGTGACGGGCATGTCGTGCGGCCACTGCGAGGCCGCCGTGCGCGGCGAGGTCGCGAAGATCGCGGGCGTGGACGTTGTTGAGGTGAGCGCGCAGAGCGGCAGACTCCTCGTCTCATCTTCGGCAGCGCTGGATGACGCCGACATCATCGCCGCGGTCGACGAGGCCGGCTACGTCGCCACCCGCGTCTGATCGGGGCCGCATGACGACCTTGGGCGGTGACCTGCAGCGGTTCGAGCTCGAGATCGGCGGGATGACCTGCGGGTCGTGCGCCGCCCGTATCGAGAAGAAGCTCAACCGCCTCGACGGAGTGTCGGCGACGGTCAATTACGCCACCGAGACGGCGCAGATCACCGGTCCTCGCGCGCTGGATGCCGCAACCGTGATCGCCGAGGTGGAGCGCACCGGTTATACCGCGACGCTGCCCGCGGCGCCTGAGAGCGACGCCGAGGCCGCCGACGAGGACCCCGACCTGCGCTCACTGCGCCACCGGCTGGTCGGCTCGATCGTGCTGTCCGTGCCGGTGATCCTCATGGCGATGATCCCTGCCCTGCAGTTCCCGAACTGGCAATGGCTCTCGCTGGTGCTCGCCGCTCCCGTGGTGGTGTGGGGTGCGTGGCCGTTCCACCGCGCCGCGGGGATCAACCTGCGCCACGGTGCGGCCACGATGGACACGCTCATCAGCCTCGGCACATCCGCGGCGCTGCTGTGGTCGCTGTACGCGCTGTTCTTCGGCACCGCAGGCATGACCGGGATGACCCACCCGTTCTCCTTCACCGTAGGTACGGCGGATGCCGCCGGCGACATCTACCTGGAGGTGGCCGCCGGGGTGACGATGTTCGTCCTCGCCGGGCGCTACGTCGAAAAGCGCGCGAAGCGCAGCGCCGGTGCGGCACTGCGGGCACTGCTCGAGCTCGGCGCGAAGGATGTCGTGGTGCGCCGCGGCGGCGTCGAGGTGCGCATCCCGGTGACCGATCTGCGCGTGGCTGACGAGTTCGTGGTGCGACCAGGCGAGAAGATCGCCACCGACGGCGTGGTGGTGTCCGGGTCCTCCGCGGTGGATGAATCGATGCTCACCGGCGAGTCGTTGCCCGTCGAGGTGACCGAGGGTGATGCGGTCACCGGAGCCACCGTGAACGCCGGCGGCCGCCTGATCGTGCGCGCCACCCGCGTGGGTGCTGACACGCAGCTCGCGCAGATGGCGCAGCTGGTGCAACAGGCGCAGTCCGGCAAGGCCGAGGTGCAGCGCTTGGCCGACCGCATTTCGGCGGTGTTCGTGCCGATCGTCATCGTCCTGGCGCTGCTCGCCCTGGCGGGCTGGATCATCGCGGGCGCTCCGCTGGGCAATGCCTTCACCGCCGCCGTCGCGGTGCTCATCATCGCCTGCCCCTGTGCGCTGGGGCTGGCCACCCCCACGGCGCTGCTGGTCGGCACCGGCCGCGGCGCGCAGCTGGGTGTGCTGATCAAGGGACCCGAGGTTCTCGAGTCCACCCGCCGCGTCGACACGATCGTGCTCGACAAGACGGGCACCGTCACGACGGGACGCATGAGCGTGATCGACGTGGTGCCGGCGGACGGGGAGGATGCCGACACCGTGCTGCGGTTGGCAGGTGCCGTCGAGCACGCCAGCGAGCACCCCATCGGCAGGGCGATCGCGCAGGCCGCGGCGGACCGACTCGGGGAGCCGGCAGGGGTCACCGACTTCCGCAGCACTGCGGGCGAGGGCGTCACCGGCATCGTCGACGGGCACGCCGTGCTGGTCGGGCGTGCGTCGCTGCCGGCGGAGCGGCTGCAGCCAGATGACCGGATGTACGCGGTCGTGGCTGCGGCGGGCGAACGAGGTCAGACCGCGGTCCTCGTGGCCTGGGACGGGCAGCTGCGTGGGGCGATCGTCGTCGCCGACAAGCCCAAGCCCACGAGCGCCGCCGCCGTCGCGCAGCTGCGCCGGCTCGGCCTCACACCGATCCTGCTCACCGGCGACAACCAGGCCGTCGCCACGCACATCGCCGCCCAGGTCGGCATCGACCAGGCGATCGGTGACGTGCTGCCCGCCGACAAGGTGGCGGTGATCGCCCGGCTGCAGGCCGAGGGGAAGGTCGTCGCGATGGTCGGTGACGGCGTCAACGACGCTGCGGCGCTCGCGCAGGCCGACCTGGGCATGGCGATGGGCACCGGCACCGACGCCGCGATCGAGGCGGCAGACATCACCCTCGTCCGCGGCGACCTGCGTGCCGCCGCCGATGCCGTGCGGTTGTCGCGACAGACTCTCCGCACGATCAAGGCGAACCTTTTCTGGGCGTTCGCGTACAACGTCGCCGCGATCCCGCTGGCTGCGCTTGGTTTGCTCAATCCCATGATCGCCGGCGCCGCCATGGCCTTTTCCAGCGTCTTCGTCGTGGGCAACAGCCTGCGGCTGCGTCGCTTCCGATCGCTCGTGGCCGCGCCGGCGAGCACCCCGCATTGAAGGGATGGATGCCATGTCCACCACCGCACACGACTCACACACGCACGGTTACATCACCGACAAGGACAAGTACCTCAACCGTCTCAAGCGCATCGAGGGGCAGGCCCGGGGGGTGCACAAGATGATTGCGGAGGAGAAGTACTGCATCGACATCCTCACGCAGATCAGTGCGCTCACCAGCGCCTTGAACTCCGTCGCGGTCGGTCTGCTCGATGACCACCTGAAGCACTGCGTGGTCGACGCGGCGCGTCTGGGAGGAGACGAGGCGGATGCCAAGGTGGCCGAGGCCACGGCGGCGATCGCCCGGCTCGTGCGGTCCTGACTTCTCAGCGTGCCGCGAGCACGCCGACGCCGTCGCGCCGCTCGAAGACGAGATGCGTCTCGGTGGATCGCACGCTCGGATGCACAGTGATGTGCTCGAGCACGAGGTCGCGAAGGGCATGCGCGTCGGCGGCCGCCACGTGCAGTACGAAGTCGTCCTCACCGGCGACGTGGAAGACCTCGATCACCCCGGGGATCTCGGTGAGCGCCTGGAACAGCTGGGTGACACCCGCCTTGGTGTGGCTTCCCAGGCGGACGTTGATGACGGCGCGCAGGGGGAATCCCAGGGCCGCGGTGTCCACACGCGCTCGTGTGTCGACGATGAGTCCCCGCCGCCGCAGGGTGCGCACGCGATGCGCGCACGTCGACTCGGCCAGGTGCAGACGGCGGGCGAGGGCCTTGTTCGTGATGTCGGCGCGGTCGCTGAGAAGGGCGAGGATCGCGAGATCGATGTCGTCGATGTCGTGGGCATCGGCTTGTGATCTGGGCAACGGCGCGCCTCCTCGAGCAACGGACGCCGCACGAATCGCGGCATCCGGGGGTGGCAACAGCGTAGTGTGCGGACTTCGCGCCGACCTGCCGCGTTCCGAGCATCATGGTGGCATGCACCCGCACTGGCATCCCGACACCGTTGCCGTACACGCCGGACGTGACGACCTCGCCGCGCTGGGCGTGCACGCCCCGCCCATCGACCTGTCCACCACCAACCCGCTGCCGGGCATCGAGCGGGGCGGCGACTCCTATGAGACCCTCGCCACCGGTGGCCGCCCGCCCGAGGACGGCAGCATGGTCTACGCAAGACTGTGGAACCCCACCGTCGCCCGCTTCGAGGACGCCCTCGCTCGCCTGGAGGGCGCCGAGGCCGCCGTCGCGTTCGCCTCGGGCATGGCCGCGGTGACAGCGGCGATCCTGGCGCACACGCGAGCCGTCGGGCGGCCGCACATCGTCGCGGTGCGCCCGCTCTACGGCGGAACCGATCACCTGCTGGCCAGCGGTCTGCTGGGCACCGAGGTGACCTACTGCACCGAGGCGGGCGTTGCGGCGGCGATACGAACCGACACGGGGCTGGTGGTACTGGAAACCCCCGCGAACCCGACGCTCGACCTCGTCGACATCGCGGGCGTCGTCGCTCAGGCACAGGACGTGCCGGTGCTCGTGGACAACACGTTCGCCACCCCGGTGCTGCAGCAGCCGCTCGCCCTGGGCGCAGCGATGTCGCTGCACAGCGGCACGAAGTACCTGGGTGGTCACGGCGATGCCATGGCCGGTGTCATCGCGTGCTCGGAAGCGACGGCAGAGGGGTTGCGCCGCGTGCGCGCGATCACCGGTGCGCTGCTGCATCCGCTCGGCGCCTATCTGGTGCACCGCGGCCTCGCGACGCTCCCGGTACGGCTGCGCGCCCAGCAGGAGAGCGCGCGTCAGCTCGCCACCTGGCTCGACGCGCACCCCGCGGTCGCGCGCGTGCACTACCCGGGCCTGCACGGCGACCCCCGCGGCCTGCTGCGCAGCCAGATGCACGGCGGCGGCGCCATGATCGCCATCGAGCTGGAGGGCGGCTCCCCGGCGGCCGCGGCGGTCGCCGGGGAGGTGCGCTTGTTCACCCACGCCGTGTCGCTGGGCGGGGTGGATTCCCTCATCCAGCATCCGGCGGCCCTCACTCACCGTCCGGTCGCGGCGACGGCGCGGCCGTCAGCGGCGCTGCTGCGCCTGTCGATCGGACTGGAGGACGTGCAGGATCTCCGAGGCGACCTGGATGCCGCACTGCACGGCGCCGTCGCACCGTCCCCCGTGACGCAGCGTCAGCCGCTGGAGGTGTGACCCTGTGCGGGAGCGGCCATATCGCGGCCGCCCCGCACCGGGCTCACGCCGAGGCGTACCGCATGACGATGCGGCCCTCGATCTTGCCCTCCTCCATGCGGTGGAAGATGTCGTTGATGTCGTCGAGGCTCTCCACCTTGATGGTGGGGTGGATCTCGCCGCGGGCGAAGAAGTCCAGCGCCTCCACCATGTCCTGACGGGTGCCCACGATCGAGCCGCGGATGGTGAGCGCGCGCAGCACGGTGTCGAAGATGTCGGCGGGGAACTGCCCCGGGGGCAGACCCACGAACACGACGGTGCCGCCGCGGCGGGCCATGCCAGTGCCCTGTGCGAATGCCTTCGGGTGCACCGCGGTCACCAGCACGCCGTGGGCGCCGCCCACCTGCCGCTGGATCTCCTCGGCGGGGTCGGCGGTGGCGGCGTTGACGGTCACCTCGGCACCGTGGTGCCGGGCGAGGGCGAGCTTGTCGTCGTCGATGTCGACGGCGGCGACGCGCATGCCCATCGCCCGCGCGTACTGCACCGCGATGTGCCCGAGACCGCCGATGCCGGAGATCACGACCCACTCGCCGGGCTTCGCCTCCGTCATCTTCAGCCCCTTGTACACGGTGACGCCCGCGCACAGGATGGGGGCGACCTCGTCGGGGTCCACGCCCTCGGGGATGCGGGCGGCGAAACGCTCGTCGACGAGCATGTACTCACCGAAGCTGCCGTCGACGGAGTAACCGCCGTTCCGCTGCTCGGGGCACAGGGTCTCCCACCCGGTGCGGCAGAACTCGCACACGCCGCAGGCGCTCCACAGCCACGCGTTTCCGACCTTGTCGCCCACCGCGAGGGTCGTGACACCTTCGCCGAGTGCGACCACTTCGCCGTACCCCTCGTGGCCGGGGATGAGGTCAGCCTTCGGGGGCACCGGCCAGTCACCGCGGGCGGCGTGCAGGTCGGTGTGGCAGACACCACTGGTGATCACACGCACGAGCGCCTGGCCGGGTCCCGGAGTGGGGGTGGGGACCTCGGTCACCGTCAGCGGCTGGTCGGGGGCGGTAACGACGGCGGCACGCATCATGCCGCCGGGGACAGAGCCGCGGTCGGTGGTCCCGGCCGCGTTCGTCATCGGGTTCATGACAAGTCACTTCCTTCGGACGGACGGTCGCCGTCCCTCGACCCCTCAGTATACTCGCGTGGTCAGACCACAGCAATGGATGCCCACGAGACAGTGGACTCGGTGCCGGGACGCGAAAGCGGCGGCCCACCCGTGGCCGCCGCTTTCCGAGGTACGCGTCGGGTCAGGCGGTCTGACCCGAGTGCGCGCCCTCTGCGATCTCTTCGACGACCTTCGCGGTGAAGGCGGGGAGGTCGTCGGGCGTGCGGCTGGAGACCAGTCCGGCATCCACCACGACCTCCTCGTCGAGCCACGTCGCGCCGGCGTTGCGCAGGTCGGTCTTCAGGCTGGGGTAGCTGGTGATGATGCGTCCGTCGAGCACGGCGGCGTCGGCGAGGATCCAGGCGCCGTGGCAGATGACTCCGACGGGCTTGTGCTGCACGAAGAAGTCACGGGCGAACGCGACAGCCTTTTCGTCCATGCGCAGGTGGTCGGCGTTCACCACACCGCCCGGGAGCACCAGCGCATCGAACTCCGCGGCGCTCGCGTCTGCGACAGGCAGGTCGACGTCCTGCTCATGGCCGTTCTTGCCCGCGATGCTCCCGGTTGCGGGGGAGACCAGCACCGCGGTTGCTCCGGCATCGGTCACCGCCTGCCAGGGGGCGGTCAGCTCGCTGTCCTCGAATCCGTCGGTCAGCAGGAACGCCACGCGCTTGCCGGTGATGTCAGTCATCTCGTCGTCCTCTCGTCGGATGGCCGGGCGTTTCCCGGCACCGCCACGGTAGACACGGGACGCCTCGGATGCCGAGGGGTTGCGTGCGGCGAGCCGGTGGCCTACGCCGGGACTAGCATGAGGACATGACCACCACGAACCCTTCCACCACGCAGCCCCTCCAGCCCGTCAGCGACGACAAGAACCTGCTTGCCCCCGCACAGGAGAGCACGTGCGCCTGCGGTGGAAACGGTGGCGGCTGCGGCGGCAACTGACCCGACAGGTCAATGCCCGACCGGCACCTCCTCGAGCGTGTCGGCGGGCTTGCGGATCAGCACCGCCCCCACGAGCAGGGGCAGGGCGATGATCGCCGCGACGAGGAACGCCGCCCGTGATCCGGCCGCGCCCGCTGCGGCATCGGTCGCGCCTGCCTGAGCGGCGGCGGTCGATGCGGCGGACATCGTGGTGATGAGCACGGCGATCCCAGCCGCTCCGGCCACTTGCTGCACGGTGGCCCCCACCGCACTGCCGTGCGAAAAGAGGCGCGGCGGGAGCGAACCCAGCGACGCGGTGAACAGCGGCGTGAACGACAGCGCCAGTCCCAGCGACAGCGCGGTCTGACCGATCGTCAGCAGCCACACCGGCGTGGTCTGCGACAGCAGTGTGAACAGCCACAGGACAGAGACGACGATCACCGCCCCCGGGATCAAGAGCACCCGGGTTCCCCAGCGGTCGTAGATGCGGCCGATCACCGGTCCCGCCAGGCCCATCGCGAGCGCGCCGGGAAGCACGACGAGCCCCGATTCCAGTGCCGACAGCCCCAGCACGCCCTGCGCGTACAGCGGCAGCACCGTGATCACGCCGAAGAACGCCATCGCCATGATCGCCAACTGCGCGATCGACAGCGAGAAATTCGCCGAACGGAAGACCCGCAAATCCAGCAGGGCGTCGTCCACGCGCTGCAGCCGCAGCTGGCGCCAGACGAACAAGCCCAGCGCGCTCACACCGATCACCAACGAGACCACGAGGGTCACCGTCGATGCCGCTGCGGCGGCCGCGGCATCCGCACCGTGCCCGCCGCCGCCGATCCGGCTCAGGCCGTAGACGAGTCCGCCGAAGCCGAACGCCGACAGGATCACCGACAGCACATCCAGGGGAGCCGCGGTCGGCTCGCCGAGGTTGTGGATCCAGCGCGCCCCGACCGCGAGCGTGATCAGGGCGATGGGCAACACGACGCCGAAGTTCCATCGCCAGGACAGCGCGTCCAGCAGGAAGCCGGACAGCGCGGGACCGATCGCGGGGGCCAGCGCCGTCACGACGGTCACCCGCCCCATCATGCGGCCGCGCTGGTTCGCCGGGACGACCGTCATGATCGTGGTCATCAGCAGCGGCAGCATGATGGCCGTACCGGATGCCTGGATGACGCGCCCGAGCAGCAGCACCGGGAACCCGGGTGCGATCAGGGCGACCGCGGTGCCCGCGGAGAAGAGGCTCATCGCCGTGACGAACACGGCGCGAGTCGTCAGTCGCTGCAGCAGGAACCCGGTCGTGGGAATGATGATCGCCATCGTCAACATGAACGCCGTGGTCAGCCACTGCGCCGCGACCGCGGTGATGCCCAGATCCGCGATCAGGTGCGGGATGGCCACGCCCATCGTGGTCTCGTTGAGGATCGCGACGAATGCCGCTGCCAGCAGCAGCCAGATCACTCGCTCCGCGCCTGCCTGCGCCCGAGCGGAAGTTGCCGCAATGGCCGCGGTCATATGGCTACTCGGTGGTATCCAAGTCCTGGGAGCCGGGCGCGTCCGTGGGTGTCGGCTCGGGGGCATCCTCGTTGAGCTTGGCCGGCGAGGGACTGACGAGTTCCTCTTCCGGGATCTGCTTCAACGCGTCGATCTCCGCGCGGAGTTCCTCGAGGGCCGACCGGTCCGCTTCATCGGGGGTGGAGGTCATGCCGACACCCTAGTCCTGCAGCGTGCGTCGTAGGCTGGACGGATGAGTATGGGCGGCGGCGGAGGCAGACCAGGCGGCCCAGGCGGCGGATTCCGCGGAGTCGACGAATCGGCCCAGCGCAGGCTCAACGCCCAGGCACCCCGCATCCCCGGGTTGGGTAATCGCGTGCTGGCGCTGTTCCATCCCTATCGCGGCCGCATCGCGGTCACCGGAGTGCTCGTGGTCCTCGGAGCCGGGTTGGCCGTGGTGCCCCCGCTGCTGGTGCAACGGGTCTTCGACGACGCGCTGTTCCCGGTGGACGGCAGCGGGCCGGATCTGTCGCTGCTGCTGCGGCTCGTTGCCCTCATGATCGCGCTGTTCCTCGCCTCGGCGGGACTCGGAGTGGTGCAGACGTGGCTGACCGCCACCGTCGGCAACAAGGTCACCGGCGACCTGCGGGTGCGGCTTTTCGACCACCTGCAGGCGATGGAGCTGGCGTTCTTCACCCGCACCAAGACCGGGGTCATCCAATCCCGCCTGCAGAACGATGTCGGCGGGGTCTCCGGGGTACTCACCAACACCGTCACCAGCATCCTGGGCAACGCCGTCACCGTCGTCGCATCGCTGGTGGCGATGATCCTCATCGACTGGCGCCTGACGATCATCGCCGTCGTGATCATGCCGGTGCTGGTGCTCGTGCAGCGCAAGATCGGGCAGGTGCGGGCGCGGATCGCCGGTGAAACGCAGGAGTCCTTGTCGGAGCTCACCTCGATCACGCAGGAGACCCTCAGCGTTTCCGGCATCCTGCTGTCGAAGTCGTTCAACCGCCAGCGCACCGAGTCGGCCCGCTACCGCACCGAGAACCTCAATCAGGTGGGACTGCAGGTGCGGCGCGCGATGAGCGGCCAGGGGTTCTTCGCCGTCGTGCAGGTGCTCATGTCAAGCGTGCCGGCGGTGATCTATCTCGTCGCCGGTTACCTCATCGTCGGCGGCAGCCCCGACATCACGGCGGGCACGATCGTGGCGTTCACCACGGTGCAGGCTCGGCTGCTGCAGCCGCTGATCGGGCTCATGCGCGTCGCGCTGGACCTGCAGACCTCCGCGGCGCTGTTCGCGCGCATCTTCGAGTACCTCGACCTCAAGCCCGCCATCCGCGACGCCCCCGACGCGATCGACGTCGCCGCGGCGCCGGGACCGGCCGGGCGGGTGGAGTTCCGCGACGTGGTGTTCCGCTACCCGGATGCCGCCGGCGATAGCCGCCCGACGTTGGACGGGGTGTCGTTCGTTGCCGAGCCGGGCCAGCACGTCGCGTTCGTCGGGCCGTCGGGGGCGGGCAAGACCACGGTGCTGTACCTGGCGCCGCGGCTGTACGAGGCATCCGCCGGCGCGGTGCTGTTCGCCGGGGCCGACGTGCGGCGGCTGCGGCAGGAGTCCCTCATCGACCAGGTGGGCATCGTCTCGCAGGAGACCTACCTGTTCCACGCGACGATCCGCGAGAACCTGCGCTACGCCAAGCCCGACGCCACGGATGAGGAACTGACCGCCGCGTGCACCGCGGCGAACATCCACCACATCATCTCCGGGTTCGCCGACGGCTACGACACGATCGTGGGGGAGCGGGGCTACCGCCTCTCCGGCGGCGAGAAGCAGCGCATCGCGATCGCGCGGGTGCTGCTGAAGGACCCGCCGGTGCTGCTGCTGGACGAGGCGACCTCCGCCCTGGACACCGTGTCCGAGCGCGTCGTGCAGGACGCGCTGGATGCCGCGGCGCGCGGGCGCACGACCCTGTCGGTGGCCCATCGCCTCTCCACCGTGATCGGCGCCGACGTCATCCACGTCGTCGAGGCGGGCCGGATCGTGGAGTCGGGCACGCATGCACAGCTGCTGGAGGCCGACGGGCTGTACGCCAAGCTCGCCGAAGAGCAGGTCGCCGCGTCCCGCGTGCTGCAGAGCGAGCAGGCGCTGAGCCGGGAAGCGGGCTCAGAGCAGCAGCGCGGCCCCCGCCAGGTGCGATGACCGCTCGTCCAGGTCGGTGTGCGCGCCGCCGCGCGACCACACTTCGCGGGTGAACGCACCCAGCGCGCGGCGGTACGCGTCGTCGGGGTGGATGCGGGCGATCTCCACCAGCGGCGGCAGGTCCATCGCGAGGATCAGTCGCACTCGCGAGCGCACCGCGGCGGCGTGACCGGCGGCATCGAGCACATCCAGACCCTCGACCATCGCGGCCAGGTAGTCCCGCAGCACCGGCAGCGCGCTCTTGCCCTGCGTGATCGAGGAGCCGTCGGCGCGTTCGCGCCACTGCACCACCACTTCGGGTACGGTGTCGAATCGGCGGGCGCGGCTGTACATCTGCTGCGCGACGATCTGGTCCTCGTACAGGCGCCCGTCCGGGAAACGAAGTCCCGCGCGGCGCCAGAAGTCGGTGCGGCTCACCTTGGACCACGCCACGATGTTGCCGGAGGCCTCCGGATGCTCGTCGATGGTGGTGCCGTGGCGGGCCGGATCGGTGGCAGCGCTCACCCACGGCTGCACCGGGCCGGGGGCGTAGCCGCCGGTGGCATCCGGGCTCAGGCGCACATACGCTCCCACGGCGAAGTCGCTGCCGGTCTGCTCGAGAACGCCCACCAGCCGCTCCAGCGCGGTGGGGGCAAGCACGTCGTCGGCGTCGAGGAACCCCAGGTAGGGCGTGTCGACGTGGGCGAGCCCGGTGTTGCGGGCGGCAGCGAGGCCGCGGCGCTCGTCGTGACGCACGAGCCGGAAGCGCGGGTCGGATGCCGCGGCGGCGGCGAACACGTCGCCGGTGGCATCCGTCGACGCGTCGTCGACGAGGATCGCCACCCAATCCGGCAGGGTCTGCGCGCGCAGCGAATCAAGGGCCTCGATGGCGTACTCGGCCACGTCGAAACCGGGCACGATGACCGTGATCGCTGCGTTCACGAGCCCGATCGTACCGCCGCGACGGCGGCGGCCACCGCGGCGCCGAGCGTCGCGGGGTCGGGGAGCGGGCCGTGGCCGAAGGTGAAGCGCACCGCGGTGCGGGCGAGGTCCGCGGGGACGCCCAATGCCTGCAGCACGTGGGAGGGCTCGTCGCTGCCGGCAGCGCACGCCGACCCGCTGGAGGTCACCACGCCGCGCCGCTCCAGTTGCAGCAGCACCGCCTCGCCACTGGTCCCGGCGAAGGTGAAGCTCGCCGTGCCGGCAAGACGGTGCGTGGCGTGGCCGGTGAGCCGGGCGGCGGGGACGGCGGCGAGCACCGCGGCGATGAACGCGTCACGCACCGCGGTGACGCGCGCCGCGGCATCCGCCCGCTCGGCCTCTGCCGACTCCAACGCGTGGGCGATCCCCACGGCGCCGGCGACGTTCTCGGTGCCGCTGCGCCGACCCCGCTCCTGCCCGCCGCCGTGTACGAGGGGCTCCAGCGGGATGCGGCCGCGCACCGCGAGCACGCCGATGCCCTTGGGGGCGCCGACCTTGTGGCCGGCCAGCGACAGCGCATCCGCGCCGGTGCCCGCAAGCGGCAGCCAGCCGGCGGCCTGCACCGCATCGAGGTGCAGCGGCACCCGGTGGGTGGCGCAGGCGGCGGCGAGGGCGGCGGCATCCTGCACCGTCCCGACCTCGTTGTTGGCGTAGCCGATCGACACCAGCGCGGTCTGCGGCCCCAACTCGGCGGCGAGCCGGCCCGGGTCGACGCGGCCGGTCGCGTCAACGGGGAGCAGGGTGAGGTCGAACCCGTGCAGGCGCCGGAGGTAGTCGCACGAGGCCAGCACCGATTCGTGCTCGATCGGGGTCGTGATGAGCTGCGTCCTGCCGGGGTGCGCTGCCCGGGCGGCCAGAGCGATGCCCTTGATGGCGAGGTTGTTGGCCTCGGTGCCGCCGGCGGTGAAGACGACGTCGCCGGCGCGCATGCCCAGCGCTCGCGCCACCCGGGCGCGCGCATCGGTCAGAGCGGCGGCGGCGTCCTCACCCACGGTGTGGTGGCTCGACGGGTTGCCGTAGGACTCGGTGAGGTACGGCATCATCGCCTCGAGCACATCGGCACGCACCGGCGTCGTGGCGGCGTGATCGAGGTACAGCAGCGGCATGTCAGTCCTCCAGGCTCACATCCAGGCCCAGGTCCAGCGCACGGGCGGAGTGGGTGAGCGCGCCGACCGAGATGACATCGACGCCGGTCTCGGCGATCGCCCGCACCGTGTGGAGGTTCACCCCGCCGGAGGCTTCGATCGTGGCGCGGCCGGCGACGGCGGTGACCCCTTGCCGCAACTGCTCGAGCGTGAAGTTGTCGAGCATGATCGTGCCGACCCCCGCCGCCAGTACGGCTTCGATCTGGTCGAGACGGTCCACTTCGACCTCGACATGGGTGGTGTGCGGCAGTCGCGCGATCGCGCCCTGCAGCGCCGCCGTCACCGACATGCCGTTGCGGGTGAGCACGGCGAGGTGGTTGTCCTTGACCATGACGGCATCCGACAGCGAGAAACGGTGGTTGTGGCCGCCGCCGTTACGCACGGCGTAACGCTCGAACGCCCGCAGCCCCGGCGTGGTCTTGCGGGTGTCTGCGATACGAGCCCCGGTGTGGGCCACTTCGGCGACGTACAGCGCCGTGAGGGTGGCGATCCCGCTCATGCGCTGCGCGAAGTTGAGCCCCACCCGCTCGGCGGTGAGCACGGCACGCGCCGGTCCGGTCACCAGTGCCAGGGGGTCGCCGGCCCGGAACGCCTCGCCGTCCTCCACCAGCAGCACGACGTCGCAGCGCGGGTCGGTGAGGCGGAACGCCGCCTCGAACACGTCGCCGCCGGAGAAAAGGCCGTCTTCCCGGGCGACCAGGGCGCCCCGGGCTTTCGCGGTCTCGACGATGAGGGTGTCACTGGTGATGTCGCCCCACGGGGCGTCCTCATCGAGGGCGGCACGGACGGTTCGGTCGATGACGGTGCGAGTGAGCATCAGGCGCTTCCTTCCAGGGCGGGGATGGGGTCGGGTGCGGTCACGCCGTCCCGGCGGAAGTGCGCTCCCACCGATGCGGCGCGGGCGCGGGCGGCGGCGACGACGAGTTCGGCCACGAGCAGCAGGTTCGCGTCCTCGTGCTCTGAGACGGTGCGGGGTGCGGATGCCGCGTCGCGCCACGCGGCGATGACCGCGGCGGCGCGGGCCAGCCCGGCCTCGTCACGCTCGACCCCGGCATCCGTCCACATCACCCGCTGCAGCGCCGCCCGTGCGAACGGCTCGCCCCCGGGCTGCGGCTCCTGCGGCTCCGGGAGCGGTTCGGGCGCGGGGGCGGCGGGCGCCGTCGCGGGCCAGGCGAGGAGGGCATCGGCGGCCATCACGTCACCGGCACGCGCGCCGAACACCGCGCCCTCCAGCAGCGAGTTCGAGGCGAGCCGGTTCGCGCCGTGCACGCCGGTGCGCGCGGCCTCGCCGACGGCATACAGCCCGGGCACGCCGGTGCGCCCGCACAGGTCGGTGTCGATGCCGCCCATGAGGTAGTGCGCCGCCGGGGTCACCGGGATGGGTTCGCGCGCCCAGTCCCAGCCGCGGGCACGCACGGCGGCGTCGATCGTGGGGAAGCGCTCCGCGAGGAATGCGGCGGTGGCAACGGGGGTGGCGCGGATGCCGGTGGCATCCAGCCTCACCGGACGCCCACCCTGCGCCGCCATCTGCCGCACGATCGCGCGGGCGACGACGTCCCGCGGCGCGAGCTCGCCGTCGGGGTGGGCGTCGAAGGTGAACCGGCGGCCGGTGTCGTCGATGAGCACGGCGCCCTCACCCCGCACCGCTTCGGAGACGAGGAACGCCTCACCTCCGGCCAGGACGGTGGGGTGGAACTGCACGAACTCGAGGTCGCTGACGGCGGCGCCGATCCGCAGCGCCGCAGCGATGCCGTCGCCGGTGGCCACGAGGGGATTGGTCGTGTGCGCATACAGCTGACCCACCCCGCCGGTGGCGATCACCACTGCTCCGGCGTGGATGCGCACCTGTCCGCCGTCACCCTTCAGCACGTCGACGCCGGTGACGCGGCGGGAGGTCACCACGAGGTCCTCCAGGAACGCGTGCTCGATCACCCGGATGTCGGCGGCGCGCACCGCCGCGACCAGGGCTTGTTCGATCTCCAGCCCGGTGGCGTCGCCGCCGGCATGCACGATGCGCGGGTACGAGTGGGCCGCTTCCAAGCCCTTGAGGTAGGTCCCGTCGGCGGCGCGGTCGAAGGCGACGCCGAGCTCCGCGAGCTCGCGGATGCGCTGTGGGCCTTCCGTGGCGAGCAGCAGCACCGCCGCGGGGTCGGCCAGCCCGGCCCCGGCGGCGAGGGTGTCCTGCACATGCGCGTCGACGCTGTCGTCGTCGAACAGCACCCCGGCGATGCCACCCTGCGCGAACCGCGTGTTGGCGTGCCCGAGGGTGTCCTTCGTGACGAGAGTCACCCTGCATCCCGCCGCCGTCGCGTGCAGCGCGGCAGCCAGCCCGGCGATGCCGGAGCCGACCACGACGACGCTGGTCACGACCCCGCCCCGGGTCTGGCGGCCAGCATGCGCTCCAGCGCCACGCGGGCGGGGTCGGCGACCTCCGGCGGCACCGTGATGCGGTTGACGATCTGCCCGGCAACGAGCGATTCCAGCACCCAGGCGAGGTAGCCGGGGTGGATGCGGTACATCGTCGAGCAGGGGCACACGACCGGGTCGAGGCAGAAGATCTCGTGCTGCGGATGCTCGGCCGCCAGCCGCTGCACGAGGTTGATCTCGGTGCCGATGGCGAAGGTGGACGGTTGCGTGGCGGCTTCGATCGCCTGGCGGATGTAGTCGGTGGATCCCGATTCGTCGGCGGCATCCACCACCGGCATGGGGCACTCCGGGTGCACGATCACGCGCACGCCGGGGTGCTCGGCGCGGGCCTTGTCGATCTGGTCGACGGTGAACCGGCGATGCACCGAGCAGAACCCGTGCCAGAGGATCACCCGGCTGCCGGTGAGCGTCGCGGCATCCGTCCCGCCCCACGGCTTGGTCGGGTTCCACATCGGCATCTGCTCCAGCGGCACGCCCATCGCCTTGGCGGTGTTGCGGCCGAGGTGCTGGTCGGGGAAGAACAGCACCCGGCGGCCCCGCGCGAACGCCCACTCCAGCACGGTGCGCGCATTCGACGACGTGCACACGATGCCGCCATGGCGCCCGACGAATCCCTTGATGGCCGCGGAGGAGTTCATGTACGTCACCGGGATCACCGGTACCAGCCCGTCGGTGCCGGGGGTGTCCATGTCGCCGAACAGCTCCTCGAGCTGCTCCCAGCACTCCTCGACCTGGTCGATGTCGGCCATGTCGGCCATCGAGCACCCGGCGGCGAGGTTCGGCAGGATCACCGCCTGGTCGGGGCCGGAGAGGAGGTCGGCCGTCTCGGCCATGAAGTGCACGCCGCAGAAGACGATCGCCTCCGCCTCGGTGCGGGCCTTGGCAGCACCGGCCAGCTGGAACGAGTCGCCCACATAGTCGGCGTGACGGACGACCTCTTCGCGCTGATAGAAGTGGCCGAGCACCACCACGCGGTCGCCCAAAGCGTCCTTGGCGGCGCGGATGCGCTCGTGAAGTTCGATGTCGGGTGCGTCGCGATACAGCTGCGGCAGTTCGCCCTGGCGGGGTGCGCCGGTGGGGATGACGTCGCCCATGGACGCGCCGGGCCCGTAGCCCGGGCGGGTGTCGAAAGTCCACGGGCCGGCGGCCAGGTCGGTGTTGCAGGTCGAGCCGGCACCCGTGCCGGCGACGATCGACTGGATCTCATGGTCGACGCTCGGGTCGGCCGGCGGTCGGGGCTGCAGCGTCAGGATGGTGGCGGTCATGACGGTTCCTTCAGCGGGGGAGCGGGCCGCGGTCGGCCAGCTCCAGGTCGTGGTTGGAGCGGTACAGCCGTGCCGGCCGGTGGCTGCCGGTGCGGAACTGCTCGGTGGGGATGAGGGTGGCGGAGTTCTCCACTTGGCGGCGGAAGTTGGCCGGGTCCAGCCGGCGCTCCAGGATCGCCTCGTACACCTCGCGCAGCTCGGCGAGGGTGAACTCCTCCGGCAGCAGACCGTGGGCGATGCGGCTGTAGCCCACCTTGTTGCGCAGGCGCCACAGTGCGTACTCGACGATCTGGCTGTGGTCGAACGCCAGCGGCGGGAGGGATGCCGCGTCGAACCAGGCGACGTTGTGCTGTGCCTGGGCCGCCTCGGCCTCGTCGGGGCGCACCAGGGCCCAGTACACGATCGACACGACGCGGCTCGGGGATCGATCCACCGCGCCGAACGCGTAGAGCTGCTCCAGATAGCTGGGGGCAAGACCGGTGGTCTCGGCGAGGGTGCGGGCGGCCGCGGCATCCAGATTCTCGTTGACGTCGAGCCACCCGCCCGGCAGGGCCCACCGGCCCTCGTAGGGGTCGCGGGTGCGCCGCACCAGAGGCAGCACGACGCTCGCGGCGTCCGCGCCGGGGAGGCGGCGCAGGCTGAAGATCACCGTGGAGACGGCAACGCGGATGTCCGATGTTTGTGTCATGTTGACCCTAAGCCTCTAACGGATCTTAATGTCACTTTGACCTGAAGTGCAACCCCTCCGCCTGCGTCGCGATCACAGTTGCGTCGCCTACGCTGGCGCGACGAGGGAGGTCGTGCCGATGGTCATCGACATCGTGGTGGTCGCGGTACTGGTCGTAGCGCTGGCACTGGGGCTGCGCAGCGGCCTGCTGGCGGCGCTGGGCGCACTCATCGGCCTGACGCTGGGCGCCCTCCTGGCGTACTGGGTGGTGCCGATGGTGCTTCCGGTGCTCAGCGACGTGCTGCCCTCGGCGGGGTGGCGCAGCGTCGCGATCGTCGTCGGATCGATCGCGCTGGTGGCCGGTGCCGCCCTGGCCGGCTCCGCCGTCGGTGCCGCCGGCCGCCGCGGCGTCGAGCGCATCCGCCTGGGGTGGCTCGAGCGCATCCTCGGGGGCGCGCTGAGCGTGGTCGTCGCGGCCCTCGCGGTGTCGCTCATCGCCCAGACGCTGGTGGTCGCCGGCATCCCTCATCTGTCCGCCGCGGTGTCCTCCTCACGGGTCGTGCGCGCCATCGACTCGCTGACCCCCGCACCCGTCGACGCCGCGCTCGCGCAGGTGCGCGGCGCGTTCCTGGAGGAGGGCCTGCCGAGCCTGGGCGACCTGTTCGGACCCGGAGTCATCGTCGACCCCGGGCAGCCGGCGCCCGACGTCGCGCTGGACGACCCCGCACTGAACGAGGCGGCGCAGTCGGTCGCCCGGATATCGGGAGTGGCGTATGCGTGCGGCACGAGTTCCACCGGCACCGGGTTCGTCGCCGCAGCCGACCGCATCGTCACCAACGCGCACGTCGTGGCCGGGGTGACCGATCCCGTCGTGGAACTGCCGGGGGGAGCCGCCCGCCAGGGCCGCATCGTGTACTTCGACGCCGTCGACGACCTCGCCGTCATCGCCGTGGACGATCTGGACGTCGCCCCGCTCGCGGTCGCGCCGACCCTCGCGACCGGCGACGAGGGTGTGGTGCAGGGGTATCCGTACGGCGGCCCCTTCACGATGACCGGCGCCCGGGTGCTCTCGGTCGGGGTCGTCGAGGTGCCCGACATCCACGACGCCACCAGGGCGCCGCGGGAGATCTACGCGCTCGCCGCCGCCGTGCGGCCGGGAAACTCCGGCGGGCCGCTGCTGACGGCGACGGGAGACGTCACCGGGGTGGTCTTCGCCCGCGCTGATTCGGGGGAGGACATCGGGTACGCGATGACCCCCGCTGAGCTCGCGCCCGTCGTCGCGCAGGCCCCGGCGCTGACGGCGGCGGTGTCGTCGGGTTCCTGCGCCGACTGACGCGCCGCTATGCTGTCCGGACAAGTCGATATCGGCCCGACGACCCCCGCGGGAGAGCTCCGGCACCACGTGTGCCGGGCACCGAAGGAGCAAGCCTCCCCGCCAATCTCTCAGGTACGCGTACCGCGCAGGTCTGGGCCACTCTGGAAAGCGATCCGCGCGCGCATGCTGGCGCGGGTCCGCCGACGGTGAAAGCGCCGACATCCCGCTCGTGGATGGCGACGTGAAACTCTCAGGCCGATGACAGAGGGGGAGTTCTCAGGCGTCGGTCCCGGCGTCTGCCCGTTCCATCTCGGGAGAACTCATGACCGGACCCCGCTATACGACACTCCGTGACCGGCACGATGCGCTGGGGGCGGCGTTCACCGACTTCGGCGGGTGGATGATGCCGGTGCGCTACTCGTCCGACCTCGCCGAGCACCACGCGGTGCGGCACGCTGCGGGACTGTTCGACATCTCCCATATGGCCGAGTTCATCGTCGAGGGCGATGATGCAGGGGCGTTCCTGGACTACGCGCTCGCCGGACGCGTATCGACGCTGCCGCTGGGCAAGGCGAAGTACTCGCTCGTGCTCACCGAATCGGGCGGCATCGTCGACGACGTCATCGTCTACCGCCTCGACGATGGCTGGTATCTCGTGATCGCGAACGCGGGCAACCGCGTCGCCGTCGCGCAGGCGTTCGCCGAGCGCGCCGAGGGCTTCACCGTGGCGGTGGAGGATGCCACCGACAGTTTCAGCCTCATCGCGGTGCAGGGCCCGGCCGCCCGCGGCATCCTCGAAGCCACCGCGGGCATCTCGGGGCTGGACCGGCCGCTGTCGGAACTGCCGTACTACGCCGCCGCCCGCGGGGAGTTCACCGGTGAGCCGCTGCTGGTCGCCCGCACCGGCTACACCGGGGAGGACGGCTTCGAGCTGCTGGTGCCGAACGCCGTCGCCGGCGACCTGTGGGATGCGCTGCTGGCGGCCGGCGCGCCGCACGGCCTGGTTCCGGCGGGCCTTGCCGCCCGCGACACGCTGCGGCTGGAAGCGGGCATGCCGCTGTACGGCCACGAACTCTCGCTCGACATCGTGCCCGCCCAGGCAGGGCTCGGTCGCGTCGTCGCGGCCGACAAGCCCGCGTTCGTCGGAAAAGCGGGCCTTGCCGCCGTGGTCTCCGCCGACGCGCCGGTGCTGGTCGGCCTCACCGGCGACGGCAAACGCGCGGGGCGCGCCGGCTACGCCGTGTACGACGGCGACCGCGCGGTCGGAGAGATCACCAGCGGCGCGCTCAGCCCCACACTCGGGCACCCGATCGCGATGGCGTTCGTCTCACCCGCCGTGAGCGCCTCCGGCACCGACCTGACCATCGACGTGCGAGGCACGCGCCTCCCCGCCACCGTGACCGCCCTGCCGTTCTACCGGCGCGCCCAGTAACACCGAACCCTCGGGAGCACACCATGGCCGACCTCGCCAGCCTGCACTACACCGCCGAGCACGAGTGGATCGCCGTCGACGGCGACACCGCGACGATCGGCATCACCGACTACGCCGCCGATCAGCTCGGCGACGTGGTCTTCGTCGACCTGCCCGCCGTCGGCGCCACCGTCACCGCCGGGCAGGTGTGCGGCGAGATCGAGTCGACCAAGTCCGTCGGCGAGCTCTACGCGCCGCTCGCGGGCGAAGTGATCGAGATCAACGACGCCGTCGTGGCGGACCCGTCGGCGGTCAATGCCGATGCGTTCGGAGATGGCTGGCTCATCAAGCTGCGCGTCGACGCGGCATCCCTTGACGGCACGCTCGACCGCGCCGCGTACCTCGCCCTCACCGGCGGCGAGGCGTGAGCGCGGCCTTCGCCGACCGGCACATCGGCACCGACGCGGCCGCCCAGCGGCAGATGCTCGACGCGCTCGGCTACGACAGCCTGACCGCGCTGGTCCAGCGCGCCGTGCCCGCCTCGATCCACGTGCAGCCGCGCACCACGAGCGCCATCCCGGACGCTGCGACCGAAGACGAGGCGCTGGCGGAGCTGCGGGAGCTCGCGGCATCCAACCGGCCGGCGAAGGCGATGATCGGGCTGGGGTACTACGACACCCACACCCCCGCGGTCATTCAGCGCAATGTCTTCGAGAACCCGTCCTGGTACACCGCGTACACCCCGTACCAGCCGGAGATCTCGCAGGGGCGCCTGGAGGCGCTCATCAACTTCCAGACGATGGTCACCGACCTCACCGGCCTGGCTACGGCCAACGCGTCGATGCTCGACGAGGCGACCGCGGTCGTCGAGGGGATGCTGGTGGCGCGGCGGGCGTCGAAAGGCGCGTCGAACGTGTTCCTCGTCGATGCCGATGCGTTCCCGCAGACCAAGGCGTTGCTGGCTCACCGCGCCGAGGCGCTGGGGATCACGATCGTCGAGACCGACTACGCGTCGGGGGTTCCGGATGCCGCTGACGCGGCCGCCGCCGCGTTCGGCGCGTTCGTGCAGTACCCGGGAGCCACCGGGCGCGTGTGGGACCCCAGCGATGTGATCACCGCGGTCCACGCGCAGGGCGGACTGGTCGTCGTGGCCGCCGACCTGCTGGCGCTCACGCTGCTGCGCTCGCCCGGATCGCTCGGCGCCGACATCGCCGTCGGCACGACGCAGCGCTTCGGGGTGCCGCTCGGCTTCGGCGGACCGCACGCCGGTTACATGGCGGTGCGGGCGGGCTTGGAGCGGCAGCTGCCCGGGCGTCTGGTCGGGGTGTCGCAGGATGCGGCCGGGCACCCGGCGTACCGCCTCGCGCTGCAGACCCGCGAACAGCACATCCGCCGTGAGAAGGCCACGTCGAACATCTGCACCGCGCAGGTGCTGCTGGCCGTCATGGCGTCGATGTACGCCGTCTATCACGGGCCCGAGGGGCTGCGCCGCATCGCGACCGAGGTCGCGCAGAAGACCGAGGCGCTGGCTGCCGAGCTGCGCGGGTACGGGCTGACGCTGGCATCCGATGCCGTCTTCGACACCATCCGGGTGTTCGTGCCGGGTGACGCCGGCCGCATCGTGGAGCGGGCGCGCTCGCGCGGCTACCAGCTGTTCTGGGCCGATGACGCGAGCGTCGGGGTATCCGTCGACGAGACCACGACGGCCGCCGACCTCGCCGCGGTCGCCTGGGCATTCGGGGCGCTGGAGGAGCCGGGCGCCGAGCTCGCGTTCGCCGACGCGGAGCCGCTGGCTTCGGTGGCATCCGCGCTGCACCGCACTGAGACCTACCTCGAGCACGCGGTGTTCAACACCCACCGGTCCGAGACGGCGATGATGCGGTACCTCAAGCAGCTCGCGGACCGGGACTACGCCCTGGACCGCGGCATGATCCCGCTCGGGTCATGCACCATGAAGCTCAATGCGGCCAGCGAGATGGCGGCGGTGTCGTGGCCGGAGTTCTCCCGTGTGCATCCGTTCGCCCCGGCCGACGACGTCGCTGGCTACCTCGCGATGATCGAGCAGCTGGAGACGTGGCTGGCGGAGGTCACCGGCTACGACGCGGTGTCGCTGCAGCCCAACGCCGGTTCGCAGGGGGAGCTGGCGGGGCTGCTGGCGATCCGCGGGTACCACCGCGCCAACGGCGATCTCGATCGCACGGTCTGCCTCATCCCGTCGTCGGCACACGGCACCAACGCGGCATCCGCGGTGCT
Source organism: Microbacterium sp. zg-YB36 (assembly GCF_024623575.2). Classification (NCBI taxonomy): domain Bacteria; kingdom Bacillati; phylum Actinomycetota; class Actinomycetes; order Micrococcales; family Microbacteriaceae; genus Microbacterium; species Microbacterium sp. zg-YB36. Next base: position 731,921 of record NZ_JANJFD020000001.1, on the reverse strand, counting down.
GGCCGGGATGAGCGTCGTCGTCGTCGCGTGCGATGAGGCGGGCAACGTGGAGCTTGCCGACCTGCGCGCGAAGATCGCGGCGAACGCCGAGCGGCTCGCGGCGCTGATGATCACCTACCCGTCGACCCACGGTGTGTACGAGCACGACGTGCTGGAGATCACGCAGGCCGTGCACGATGCCGGCGGTCAGGTGTACGTCGACGGTGCGAACCTCAACGCGCTGCTGGGCTTCGCCCGGTTCGGGGATCTGGGCGGCGACGTATCGCACCTGAACCTGCACAAGACGTTCGCGATCCCGCACGGCGGGGGTGGCCCTGGCGTCGGGCCGGTGGCGGCCAAGGCGCACCTCGCGCCGTATCTGCCCTCGCACCCGCTCGCGCAGCGCGCCGACCACGCCGGCGGGTTCGTGTTCGACGGCGGACCGGTCTCGGCATCCCCCTACGGGTCGGCCTCGATCCTGCCGATCTCGTGGGCCTATGTGCGGATGATGGGCGCCGCAGGGCTGCGCGAGGCGACCGGGGCCGCCGTGCTCGCGGCGAACTACATCGCCGCGCGGCTGCGCGAGCACTACCCGGTGCTGTACGCGGGGGAGGGCGGGCTCGTCGCGCACGAGTGCATCCTGGACTTGCGGCCGCTGCGCGAGGCCACTGGGGTCACCGTCGACGATGTCGCCAAGCGCCTCATCGACTACGGCTTCCACGCGCCGACGATGTCGTTCCCGGTGGCCGGGACGCTGATGGTGGAGCCGACCGAATCGGAGGACCTCGCCGAGATCGAGCGGTTCATCGAGGCGATGGTCGCGATCCACGCGGAGGCGCACGCCGTCGCGGCCGGTCAGTGGCCGGCATCCGACAATCCGCTCGTGAACGCGCCGCACACCACGCAGTCCGTGGTGTCGGGGTCGTGGTCGCACCCGTACTCGCGCGAGACCGCGGTGTATCCGGTGCCGTCCCAGGTGCGCACGAAGTACTGGCCACCGGTGCGGCGCATCGACAATGCCTACGGCGACCGCAACCTGGTGTGCGCCTGCCCGCCCCCCGAGGCCTTCGCGTAGCGGGTAGCGGGGTGGCGGCCCTCCGGCCCGCCCCCCACACCGTGAGACCACAGCTGGTCGCCGAGACGGCGGGAACCTCCCATCGTCTCGGCGACCAGCTGTCGTTTCAGCGGGCGGACGGGGGCTCGCCGGTGCGGTGCGGGGGATGCGGGGAGACGGCGCGGCGCGGCGAGAACAGCGCCGCCGAATCCTCGGGGGACTCGGGGCGGAGACCGGCGCCGGTGAGGATGCCGCGCAGCGGCGTGACCGTCGAGGCCTCACGCCATCCCCAGTGCGTCACCTCTCGCAGGTGCCGACGCAGCCGCGTGTCCCGCTCGCTCTGCCGCACCAGCACGACCGTGGGCGGTCCGTAACGGCCGTCGTACTTGAGGTCGCCGTCGCACTCACCCGCGAGGCCGATGCTCTCCCACACCAGATCGCTGCGATCCTCGCCGCCGGACCCCCGACGGAACGGCACCTGCAGCACCGGCGCGGGAAACCCGAGCCACTCGACGACAGCGCGGCTCATGGACTCGAGAGCCGACTCGGCCAGCGCGCTCGCGCGCGACAGCGCCCACCGCGCGATCGCGCGGCCCCGCTTGCTCGTACGGGCCTCGTTGAGCGCGACGAGCAGTTCGACGCTCGCGGTGGGGTCAGTGCGCAGCGCGGCATCCGCCACTGCCAACCCGACGGCGCGGTGCCGGTGCCGGGCGAGGTCCACGGCGGTGTCGGCGATGCTCGTCATCAGCAGGCCGCCGAGCTCGATGATCGTGCGGTCGCCGGAGTAGGCGTGGGTCCGGATGCCGCCGACGAGCCGGGACGCGCTGCGCGGGTGCTCCAGAATGTGCACCACCCCGGGATCGCCGAACACCGGTAGGCCCATCAGCACGGCGGCGGATTCGTGGCTGAACACGGCATCCGGGTGCACGAGCGCCACCGCGTGGACGCGCGCGAGGTACCTGTCCCAGGGCGCGAGGTCGCGCCACATCGCACCGGGGGTGTACACACCGTGGCGCACCTTGACCAGCGTCCCGCGCTCGACGGCGCGCTCGGGATGGGGCACGTCCGCGTGCCGGATCAAGGGGACGGGGGTCGGCAGGACCCCGAGAGTGAGGAGCGGCATCCGCCCACCCTGCCGCCCGCGCGCACCCGCCGTGGCCCCGCCACCCTCGATCCGTGCCAGATCGCCGGATCCCGTCCCTGTGGAGAAGCCCCCGTCCCCTCCCGTCCCCTCCGTCGCTCCCCGGCGCTCCCCGGCGCTCCCCGTCGCTGAAACGACACCTGGTCGCCGAGACGATGGGAAGTTCCCACGGTCTCGGCGACCAGCTGTGGTCTCAGCGATTTCAGGGCTACGGGGACGGGGACGGGGAGGGGAGGGGGGCGAAGATCGTGGGCCAGAGGGCGGCGGCCAGGGGATAGCCGACGAACGACACCACGTCGAGGATCGTGTGGGCCACCACCAGCGGCATCACCCGGCCCCAGCGGCGGTAGCACCAGCCGAACACGATCCCCATGACGAAGTTGCCGACCATTCCGCCGTAGCCCTGGTACGCGTGATAGGCCCCGCGCAGCGCGGCGGAGGAAAGGATGATCGGCCACCACCCCCACCCGAGACGGCGGAGTCGATCGAAGAGCCACCCGATCATGACGACCTCCTCCAGCAGCGCCGCGCGCAGCGCCGCGAACAGCAGGATCGGCACGGTCCACCACGCAGCATCCAGCGGCGAGGCCACGACGGCCACCGTGAACCCCAGCATCCGCCCGACGGCGTACAGCGCAAGCCCGGGGATGCCGATCACGGCGGTGACCAGGATGCCGCGGCCGAGGTCCCCGCCGAAGCGAGTGAAGTCCAAACCGATGCGCCGGAGCGCGTTGGCACCCGGTTCCCACAGGAGATAGACCACCAGCGCCACAAGCGCGAGGTCGAACACGATGTCGAGCGTCTGGTAGAGCGCATCCCACGCCGCGGCGGCGTCCAGGGATGGATTCAGCTGGGTCTGCTGCTGCCCGAGAGGGGTGGGGGAGAGCTCCCGGCGGATGAGCGCGAGCACCGAGTACAGGGCCGATTGGCCGAGCGAGATCGCGAGCACGATAGCGATTTCCCAGCGCAGTCGCGGACTGCTTGTGCAGTATGCGTTGTCGAGCGGGGGACTGGGAGCGGTCACGTTGTCAGATTGCCACATCCGAGGCGCGTTGAGTAAAGAGCATGTAACGCTTTCGCCCTCAGTTTTGATCATGGCGGCAGGGTTGCTTATCGTTGCCTCATCCCGTGTGGCCGGCACGCCCTGCGTAGAAGCGGTCACATCATCCCTGCACAGGAGGAAAAGTGAAGCGCAACAAAACTGCCTTCGCCGGCCTGGCGCTGCTGACCGTGGGCGCGCTCGCCCTCGCCGGCTGCGCCAGCGGCGACAGCGGCGACGCCGAGGAGACCGGCGACGCCGGCGCCTCGGACGCCATCATCACGACCAACGGTACCGAGCCGGAGAACCCGCTCATCCCGACCATGACGAACGAGGTCGGCGGCGGCCAGATCCTCGACGCGATCTTCGCCGGGCTCGTCTCGTACGAGGGCGACGGCACCGCCGTCAATGACATGGCCGAAGAGATCACGGTCGAGGACCCGCAGCACCTGACGGTCAAGCTCAAGGAGGGTCAGACCTTCACCAACGGCGAAGAAGTCACGGCTGACAACTTCATCGAAGCCTGGAACTACGGCGCACAGCTGTCCAACGCCCACGCCAACAGCTACTTCTTCGAGGACATCGAGGGCTTCAGCTGGGATGCCGACTCGGAGCTGACCGGTCTCGAGCAGGTCGATGACTACACCTTCACCATCGCGCTCAACAAGCCGGCGTCGGACTTCGCACAGCGCCTGGGCTACTCCGCGTTCTACCCGCTGCCCGACGTGGCCTTCGAGGACATGGAGGCCTATGGCCAGAACCCGATCGGCAACGGTCCGTACATGTTCGCCGGTGAGGACGCGTGGCAGCACGACGTGCAGATCGACCTCGTCAAGAACGAGGACTACCAGGGTGTGCGTCAGGCGCAGAACGGTGGCCTCACGATCAAGGTCTACGCCTCGGCAGACGCGGCGTACGCCGATCTGCAGGGTAACGAGGTCGACGTGATCGACGTGATCCCGCCGTCGTCCATGGCCAGCTTCGAGTCGGACCTGGGGGATCGTGCCGTGAACCAGGCGGCAGCCATCTTCCAGTCCTTCACGATCCCGCAGACCCTCCCGCACTTCGAGGGCGAAGAGGGCGCGCTGCGCCGTCAGGCCATCTCGATGGCGATCAACCGCGAGGAGATCACCGAGACGATCTTCCAGGGCAGCCGTACCCCCGCAAGCGACTTCACTTCGCCGGTCATCGACGGCTGGTCGGACTCGCTCGAGGGCGCTGAGGTGCTGGAGTTCAACCCCGAGCGCGCAGTCGAACTGTGGGCCGAGGCCGACGAGATCTCGCCGTGGGAGGGTACCTTCCAGATCGGTTACAACTCCGACGGTGGCCACGACCAGTGGGTCGACGCAGTGTCGAACTCGCTCAAGAACACCCTCGGTATCGAGGCGTCGGGTGCTCCGTACCCGACCTTCGCCGAGCTGCGTGAACTCGTGAACAACCGCACGATCACCACCGCGTTCCGCTCCGGCTGGCAGGCGGACTACCCGGGTCTGTACAACTTCCTGGGCCCGCTGTACGCCACGAACGCCGGCTCGAACGATGGCGACTACTCCAGCGCAGAGTTCGACCAGCTGCTGTCCGATGGCATTTCCGCGACGGACCCCGAGGAAGCCAACGCGCTGTTCTCCGAGGCCCAGTCGGTGCTGCTGCAGGACCTGCCGGCCATTCCGCTGTGGTACTCGAACGTCACCGGAGGCTTCTCCGAGAACGTCGACAACGTCGAGTTCGGTTGGAACTCGGTGCCGCTTTACCACCTGATCACCAAGGCCGAGTAACCTCGAGTGATCTCACTCGCGAGGCGGTGACGACCACGTCACCGCCTCGCGGGCTGTTCCCACCGGCCGCGCTACACCCGAGATCGCGGCGGCCCCACGCGGCAGCCCCTCGCCGCCACTAGCGGCGACGCGGCTCCCCAAACCCCAGAGGGAGAGCGTTCGTGCTCGGTTACATCCTCAGACGTGTGTTGCAGGTCATCCCGGTGTTCTTCGGCGCCACCCTGCTCATCTACTTCATGGTCTTCGCCATGCCCGGCGACCCCATCCTCGCGCTGTTCGGCGACCGCACGCCCAACCCGGCACTGCTGGAGCAGATCCGCGACCAGTACCACCTGAACGATCCGTTCATCGTGCAGTACTTCTACTACATCACCGGCGTCTTTCAAGGCGACTTCGGCGTCAGCTTCTCCGGGCAGCCCGTCAACGAGGTACTCGCCCGCACCTTCCCGGTGACGCTGCGTCTCGCGGCGATGGCCATCGCGATCGAACTCGTGCTGGCCATCGTGATCGGCACCGTCTCGGGCCTGCGCAAGGGCAAGTTCTTCGACAATGCCTCGCTCGTCGTGGCTCTCGTCTTCATCGCCGTCCCGGTGTTCGTGCTCGCCTTCCTCGCGCAGTACTTCCTGGCCGTACAGGCGGGCTTGTTCCGCCCGACCGTCGGAGCGCAGAACGGCTGGATGGACCTGTGGCTGCCGGCGATCGTGCTGGGTCTCAGCCTCTACGCGACCAGCATGCGCCTCACCCGCGCCTCGGTGATCGACACGCTCAACCAGGACTGGGTGCGCACGGCCTACAGCAAGGGCCTCCCGCGACGCCGTGTGATCCCTGTGCACGTGATGCGCAACTCCCTCATCCCCGTCATCACCAACACCGCGACGAACTTCGGCGTGCTGATGGTGGGTGCCACGGTCACCGAGGGCATCTTCAACGTGCCCGGCGTCGGCAACACCCTCTACCAGGCGGTCATCCGGCAGGAGGGGCCCACTGTCGTCTCGTTCGTGACCGTGTTCGTCATCGTCTACGTCTTGGTCAACCTGTTCGTGGACCTGCTCTACGGCCTGCTCGACCCGAGGATCCGCTATGCCAAGTGATCAGATTTCCGCGACGCACTTCGTCGCCCCCGTCAAGAACACCGAGATCACCGTCGATGCCGTGCGCGTCGACGCCAAGCCCAGCAACCTCTGGCGCGACGCCTGGCAGGACATCCGCCGTCGGCCGACGTTCTGGGTCACGGCTGTCGTCGTGGTCATCATCGGGCTGATGGCGGTGTGGCCGACCCTGTTCACGCAGGTGCCGCCGAACAACAACTGCCTGCTGGCCAACAGCAACGCCGGGCCCACCGCCGGCCACCCTCTCGGCTTCACCTTCCAGGGCTGCGACATCTGGTCCCGCCTGGTGTGGGGTGCGCGCACCTCGCTCATGGTCGGGTTCCTCGCCACCCTCATCGGCACCGTCATCGGCACCGTCATGGGCGCGCTGGCCGGCTTCTACGGCGGCTGGCTCGACTCGGTGCTCTCGCGTCTCGGCGACATCTTCTTCGCGATCCCGTACATCCTGGCGGCCATCGTCGTCATGAGCGTGTTCTCGCAGAACCGCACGCCACTCGTGCTCGCTTTCGCCATCGGTGGCTTCGCGTGGGCGTCCACCGCGCGCGTCATCCGCGCCGAGGTGCTGCGGGTTCGGCAAGCCGACTTCGTCACCGCCTCCCGCGCCATCGGGCTCTCCCGGTTCCGCATCCTCCTCACACACGTCATGCCCAACGCCATGGCACCGGTCATCGTCGTGGCGACGCTGACCCTGGGCGCTGCGATCTCCGCCGAAGCGACGCTGTCGTTCCTCGGTGTCGGGCTCGGCAGCTCCACCATGTCCTGGGGCCTGGACATCAGCCAGGCGCAGTCGTCACTGCGCGTCGCGCCGATGGCACTCATCTACCCCTCGATCGCGCTGACCATCACGGTGCTCGCGTTCATCATCATGGGCGAACTCCTGCGAGACGCTCTCGATCCGAAGGCGAGGGCACGGCGATGAGCTCGGCAAACCGCACACCACTGCTGTCGATCCGCGGTCTGAAGGTCGCGTTCGACTCCGGCAAGACCTCACGCGAGGTGCTGCACGGCATCGACCTTGACATCCACCGCGGCGAGACCGTCGCGATCGTCGGTGAGTCCGGATCGGGCAAGTCAACGACGGCATCGGCCATCGTCAATCTGCTCCCCGGAACCGGACACGTCACGGGCGGGTCGATTGTGCTGGAAGGTAACGACCTCACCTCCGCCACGCGGGCCCAGATGGAGCGCATTCGCGGTCGGGACATCGGCTTCGTGCCGCAGGACCCGATGTCCAACCTCAACCCGGTGTGGAGCATCGGCTTCCAGGTGAAGGAGGCGATCCGCGCGAACGGGATCGCCACCGGTCGCAAGGAGGTCGAGCGCCGCGCCATCGAGGTGCTGCAGCAGGCGGGGCTGGCAGACGCCGAACGGCGTCTGCACCAGTTCCCGCACCAGTTCTCCGGCGGCATGCGTCAGCGCGCGCTCATCAGCATCGGCCTCGCGGCCGACCCGAAGCTGCTGATCGCCGACGAGCCGACCTCGGCACTGGACGTCACGGTGCAGCGGGTCATTCTCGATCACATGGCGTCGCTCACGGCCGAGAAGGGGACCTCGGTCCTGCTGATCACCCACGACCTGGGTCTGGCCGCAGAACGTGCCGACACCATCGTGGTGATGCATCAGGGCGAGATCGTGGAATCCGGCCCGAGCCGGGAGATCCTCGAAAACCCGCAGCATCCGTACACCCAGCGGCTCGTGGCCGCCGCTCCCAGCCTGGCTTCGCAGCGGATCCAGGCCCGGGCGGAGGACCGTGGCATCCAGCACGAGTCGGACTTCGCCACGGCCGAGCCCGCGATCGTCGTGGCGGACCTGGTCAAGGAGTACAAGATCCGGCAGGGCTCGTTCCGCAGCGAGCGGTTCCGTGCCGTGGACGGCGTCTCCTTCGAGATCCCGCGGGGCCGCACGATGGCTCTGGTGGGGGAGTCGGGGTCGGGCAAGTCCACGATCGCGAAAATGGTGCTCGGCCTGGAAGAGTGCACCTCCGGCTCGATCCTGATCGACGGTCTCAACGTGGGCCGGCTCACCGGTCGTGAAGCGTTCGCGCTTCGGCGCCGGATGCAGCCGGTCTTCCAGGACCCCTATGGCTCGCTGGATCCGATGCGCAGCATCGGCGGCACCATCGCGGAGCCGCTGGACGTGCACCGCGTCGGCGACGCGAAGTCGCGACGTGCGCGGGTGGCGGAACTGCTCGACCAGGTGTCGCTGCCGCAGGAACTGGCGTCGCGCTACCCGAACGAGCTGTCCGGGGGCCAGCGCCAGCGTGTCGCCATCGCGCGTGCGCTCGCGCTGAAGCCCGACATCGTCGTGCTCGACGAGGCGGTCTCGGCGCTGGACGTCCTGGTGCAGGATCAGATCCTGCAGCTGCTGGCGGACCTGCAGTCCGAGCTGGGCCTGACCTACCTGTTCATCACGCACGACCTCGCGGTGGTGCGCGTCGTCGCTGACTTCGTGTCGGTGATGGAGCGCGGCAAGATCGTCGAACAGGGCACCGTCGACGAGATCTTCGCGAACCCCGCTGAGGAGTACACCCGGCGACTGCTCGAGGCCATCCCGGGTGCGTCAATCCCGCTCGGAGTCGGCGAAACGGGTGCATGAGTCGCAACGACTTGCCTGAGCGCCGGATCTTCCGTGCGACGTCGGCGACGATCAGCTTGATCGTCGCCGGCGTCGCGGGGGCGTTGGTGCTCGGCGACGCCCTTGTCCGCGGCGGCCTCGGACAGACCCTGCTGCTGGCCCCCTGGGTGCTGCTGATCGTGTGGGTCGTCTATGCGGTGGTTTATGTGCCGAGGGTGGAAATGGATGCCGAAGGCATCACCGTCGTCAACGTCCTGCGCACCACGCGGGTGCCGTGGCCGCGGGTGACCGACATGGACACGCGGTGGCAGCTGGTCGTGCACCTCGACGACGGTTCCCGGGTGGGGGCCTTCGGTGGGCCGAGCCTGCGTCGCTCGAGATCGCGTTCGGCGCAGCAGAGCGAGACGCCGTTCTCCGACATGGCACTCATCCGTGGTGAGTGGGACGCAGCGCGCGACGCGGGCGTACCGGCGGGTCCGGTGCAGCGACGGTGGAACGGCGGGGTCGTGGTGTCGCTGGTGGTGCTCGTGGCGAGTGCGGGGGCCTCGGCAATGATCGCAGGCGCCGGTGCCTGAGCGCCGCTACCGTTTTCGGGGGTCACAGGCGAGTTAACGGTTTGTAACTATTTACGTGTCAGTTATGCGTCACCTCTGAGGTGCCAATAGGTTCGCTATCAACGTCTGGGATGAACGTTGGTCGAAGCCGGCCGCATCGCCCCCCTTGCACACAACGAAGTAGGAGAAAAAATGCGTTCACGTCGAACCCTTATCGCCGGGGCCGCCATCGGCGTCACCGCCCTGGCGCTCACAGCCTGTGCGCCGCCAGCCGATGACGGCAACGGCGCGGAGACCGAGCCCACTGGGTCGGCGTCGATCTCGGTGTCGGTCGGGCCGAACGACTTCATCAGCTACAACGGGTTCACGCCCGAGACGTACAGCACGTACAACTCGTCGATCGTCGACCAGCTGAAGACCGGCTTCACGTTCTTCGGTCCGGACGGCACGGTCGAGGCCAACACCGACCTCGGCTCCTACGAGCTGATCTCCGAGGACCCGCTGACGGTGGAGTACACCATCGCCGAGGATGCCGCCTGGTCCGATGGCACCCCGATCACTGTCGCCGACGCCGTGCTGGCGTGGGGCGTGCAGAACACCAACCTCGCCGGTGCCGACGGCCCGCTGTTCAACTCGGTCTCGGCCGATCTGGGCGACGAGGTGCCCGAGGGCCCCCAGGGCGATGCGGACGGCAAGCAGTTCACCGTCGAGTTCGCCGTGAAGAACCCGGACTGGCAGATCCAGACGTGGATGCTCGACCCCGCGCACGTGGTGGCAGAGCAGTCCGGTCTGTCGACCGAAGAGCTCGTCGAGGCGATCCTCGGCGGCGACAGCGAGGCGCTCGCCCCCGTGGCCGAGTTCTGGAACACCGGCTGGTTCACCAACCCCGGCGAGCTCCCCGACGAGGCTCTGATGCCCTCCTCCGGCCCCTACAAGCTCTCGTCGTGGGATGCCGGTCAGTCCGTCACCCTCGTGGCGAACGAGGAGTACTACGGCGAGCAGCTCGCGCCGCAGAACGCCGAGCTCGTCTTCCGCTTCGTCGGCCAGGACGCCATGGTTCAGGCGCTGGACAACGGTGACCTCGACGTCATCGCCCCGCAGCCGACCGTTGACACGCTCGCGCAGCTGGAGCAGCTCGGCGATGCCGCCAACATCCTCACGGGCTCGACGCTGACGTGGGAGCACCTCGACTTCAACTTCATCGAGGGGTCCCTCTTCGCCGACAACCTGGAGCTGCGCCGCGCGTTCGCCATGTGCGTCCCGCGTGAGCAGATCGTCGAGAACCTCATCCGGCCGATCAACTCCGAGGCGGTCGTGATGAACGCCCGCGAGGTCTTCCCCTTCCAGGACACCTACCAGGAGGTCCTGGACGCGTCCTACACCGGTGAATACGACGAGCCGAACATCGAAGAGGCCGCGAGCATCGTCGCCGCGCAGGGCGCCACGGGCGCTGAGGTCCGCATCGGATACTCCGCACCCAACCCGCGCCGTGCCGACGAGGTCGCACTGATCAAGTCGTCGTGCGACCAGGCCGGCTTCAACATCGTCGACGCGGGCAGCGAGGACTTCTTCGCCCCGGGCGGCACGCAGGAGCGCGGTGACTACGAAGTCGCACTGTTCGCTTGGGCAGGCTCCGGTCAGATCGCCTCGGGCGAGAACATCTACGCCACCGACAAGCCGCAGAACTACGGCGGGTACTCCAACGCAGAGGTCGACGCAGCCTGGGCGACGCTCAAGGACAGCCTGGACCCCGCAGTGCACCTGGAGCAGACCAAGGTGATCGAAGAGCTCCTGTGGAACGACCTGTTCGGTCTCCCGATCTTCGCTCACCCCGGCGTGGACGCGGCGAGCTCGAGCGTCGACGGTGTCGAGCGGACCACGACCCAGAGCGGTATCTCCTGGAACGCCTACGCGTGGGCCAGCGCTGAGTAGTCAGCAATGAATCAGATGTGCGGGTCGGCCTGCGGCCGGCCCGCACATCTGTGTTCGCGACCGTCTGCGATTACCCGAAGGGAAGCACCTTTGTGCTGAAGTTCATTCTGCGGCGCCTCGTCCAGGCGTTCGGCGTCCTGCTGGGCGCCTCGGTCCTGGTGTATGTGCTCGTCATCAACGCCGGGGACCCGCTCGAAGACCTGCGCGAGAGCAACGCGAAAAACCGCGATTACCTGATCCAGCAGCGCACCGAGTTCATGGAACTCGATCTGCCGTGGTGGCAGCGCTATCTGTCCTGGCTGGGCGGAGTCAGTCGCTGCCTCATCGGGCAGTGCGATTTCGGCACCACTCGGGCGGGCGTCGATGTCGGCACGCTGCTCGGCCTGGCCGCCGCCTCGACCCTGCGGCTGGTGCTGCTGGCGACAGTGCTCGCCCTCATCATCGGCATCGCGATCGGCATCCTCACCGCCATCCGCCAGTACTCCGGCCTCGACTACGCCGTGACGTTCGGCACCTTCCTCTTCTTCTCGCTTCCGGTGTTCTGGGCCGCGGTGCTCCTGAAGGAGTATCTGGCCATCGGCTTCAACAACTGGTTGGAGGAACCCGCATTCACGCCGCTGCAGATCGGCCTGATAGCGGTGGTCCTCGGGTTCCTGATGCAGGTGCTCCTCGCGGGATCCGGCAAGAGGCGGGCGCTCACTTTCGCCGCCACGGCGGTGTTCTTCGCCGTCGCGCTGCCCGTACTGGCCGCGCTCGACCTGTTCCGCAACCCGCAGCTGGGCATGGTGGGCGTCGCCGTCCTCACATTCGGTGTCGCGCTGAGCGTCACCGCAATGACCGTGGGTCTGCGCAACCGGCAGGTGCTCACTCCCGCGCTCATCACGGCGGCGGTGGTCAGCATCATGCAGGTGGTGCTGTACAACGTCTTCGTCTACTACATGAACTGGGGCGTGCTCGTTCTCGGCGCCGTGCTCGCGGTCGCCCTTCCGTGGCTGCTCGGGCGGTTCATGGGCAAGCGCTATCGCACCCAGGCCATCCTCGCCGCCACGGTGACGGGCGTCGTCGGCGCGGGCCTGACGGTTCTCGACCACCTCTTCCGCGTGTGGCCGGGCTTCCTCGACCTCAAGCCTCGCCCGGTCTCCACCATCGGATCGCAGACGCCGAACTTCGGCGGGGGCTTCTGGGAGACGTTCCTGGACTACGGGACGCAGATGCTGCTTCCCACGCTGCTGCTGACGGTGATCTCCCTGGCCAGCTACAGCAGATACACGCGCACCTCGATGCTCGAAGTCAACCGGCAGGATTACATCCGAACCGCGCGGGCGAAGGGCGCACCCGAGCGCACCGTCATCTTCCGGCATGCGCTGCGCAACGCCCTCATCCCCATCGCGACGATCGCGGCCTTCGATTTCGCGGCCCTCATCGGCGGCGCGGTCATCACCGAGCGCGTCTTCGGCTGGAAGGGCATGGGAGACCTGTTCGCCGACGGCCTGGACCACGTCGATCCCGCACCCGTCATGGCGTTCTTCCTCATCACGGGCGGCGTGGCCGTGCTGTTCAACCTGATCGCCGATATTTCCTATGCCTACCTCGACCCGAGGATACGAGTATGAGCACCAACTCCGCACCCGACACCGACGCGATCTATGACCTCGCCGAAGCCGAGGACGCTGCCCTCGCCGCGAAACACACCAAGCCGCTCTCGCAGGGACGCCTGGTCCGGCGGAGGTTCCTCCGCCACCGCGCGGCACTCATCTCGGTCGGCGTTCTCATCCTCGTCGTCCTGCTCGCGTTCACCTCGATCGGCTTCGCCGGGATACCCGGGTGGTGGGGCAAGAGCTATCTCGCCGCCGGCGACGTCATCGACGGCGGTCGCCCGACGCTGAGTCTCATCCCGACGTGGCTCGGAGGGGAGGGCATCCGCTGGGGGGAGCACCCCTTCGGTCAGGACGGCACCGGCAAGGACTACTTCGCCCTGGTCATGGTGGGCACTCAGCGCTCCCTCATCATCGCGCTCGTCGTCGGCGTCGTCGCCACCACGATCGGCGCCGTCATGGGCGCCGTCGCGGGGTATTACCGCGGCTGGGTCGACAACGTGCTCATGCGCATCACGGACATCTTCATCGTCATCCCGCTCCTCGTGCTCGCTGCTGTCCTCGGGGCGATCGCCGGCAACGCCGGCGGAGGAATCTTCGCGCTGGCGCTGATGATCGGTCTGGTCTCCTGGACGGGGCTTGCCCGACTGGTGCGCGGCGAGGTGCTCTCGCTGCGGGAACGCGACTACGTCGCTGCCGCACGCTCGACCGGCGCCAGCTCTTTCCGCATCATCTTCAAGCACGTGATGCCGAACACGATCGGCATCATCCTCGTGAACGCGACGTTCGCGATCGGCGGCGCGATCCTGCTGGAGAGCTCGCTGAGCTTCCTCGGATTCGGCGTGCAGCCTCCCGAGACGTCGCTGGGGCTGCTGATCTCGCAGTATCAAGGCGCGTTCACGAACCGGCCGTGGCTGTTCTGGTGGCCGGGCATGATCATCCTGGTCATCGTGCTCGCCGTCAACTTCCTCGGGGACGGTCTGCGCGACGCGTTCGACCCGCGGCAGACCCGCAAGTGGAGCCGACGCAGTCTGCAACGGCTGCGCGAGGAGAAAGGACTGTCGTGACACACATGGACATGGACACGGCGGGCACGGGCGCTGCCCTGCGGCTCACGGATCTGCGGGTGGACTTCGCCGTCGAGGCGGGACTCGTCCGCGCCGTCAAGGGCGTGACCCTTGATCTGCAGCCGGGCGAAGTCGTCGCCATCGTGGGGGAATCCGGCTCGGGCAAGTCGGTGAGCTCGGCAGCGGCCATGGGGCTGCTCCCGGACAACGCCCTGATCTCCGGCTCCGCCCAGGTCGGCGGCACCGAAGTGGTCGGGATCGCGCCCGAGAAGATGCGCGCGATGCGTGCCACCGAGGTGGCGATGATCTTCCAGGAGCCGATGTCCGCGCTGAACCCCGTGCTGACGGTGGAGCGGCAGATGACCGAGGTGTTCGAGCTGCACGACGTCGCCTACGGTGACGAGGCGCGCCAGCGATCCGTCGAGTTGCTCCGGCGGGTCGGGATTCCCGACCCGGAGACCCGCATCGGACAGTACCCGCACCAGTTCTCCGGCGGCCAGCGGCAGCGCATCGTCATCGCGATGGCGATCGCGCTGAACCCGCGCGTCATCATCGCCGACGAGCCCACGACGGCGCTCGACGTGACGGTCCAGGCTGAGATCCTCGACCTGCTGCGATCGCTGAAGGACGACCTGGCCGCCGGCATCCTGCTGATCACCCACAACATGGGGGTCGTCGCGGACCTCGCCGATCGCGTCGTCGTGATGTATCAGGGCGAGATCGTGGAACAGGGCACCGTCGAGGACGTCCTCACGACGCCGCAGCACGCGTACACCCGCAAGCTTCTCGACGCCGTGCCGCGCCTGTCCGGACCGGGTGGGACCCTGACCGGCCCCATCCGCGAGATCCGGGAACGCACGCCCCCGGCGGACCGGGAGCCCGTGCTCGTCGCGAAGGACCTCGCGCTGGACTACACCATGCGCGGAAAGACGTTCCGCGCTGTCGAGGGCGTTTCCTTCGAGCTGGCCAAACGCGAGGTGCTGGGCGTGGTGGGGGAATCCGGGTCGGGCAAATCCACGATCGCGAAGGCCGTGCTCGGACTGCTCCCGGTGGCATCCGGCTCGCTTCAGGTGCGCGGCGCGGACCTGGCCAAGCTGCGGGGGCGGGCGGCCAAGGACGCGCGTCGCCAGATCGGCGCCGTCTTCCAGGACCCGGCGGCGTCGCTGAACCCCCGCTTCCCGATCGGCGACTGCATCATCGAGCCGATGGTCGTGCACCGCGTCGGCGACAAGCGTTCGCGCCTGGCGCGCGCCCGGGAACTCCTTGATGCCGTGCACCTTCCCACCGATGTCATCAACCGCTACCCGCACGAGCTCTCCGGTGGTCAGCGTCAACGGGTGTCCATCGCCCGGGCGCTCTCGCTGAAGCCGGAGCTGCTCATCGCGGACGAGCCGACCTCGGCTCTGGACGTGTCCGTGCAGGCGGCCGTGCTGGAGATGCTGCGCGAACTGCAGCGCGAGTTCGACTTCGCCTGCATGCTCGTGAGCCACGACCTGGCGGTCGTGGACATGCTCGCCGACCACGTGCTGGTGATGCAGAACGGTCGCGCGGTCGAGCAGGGTGAGACCAAGACGGTCCTGCACGACCCGCAGCACGAGTACACCAAACGATTGCTGGCCGCCTCACCCGTGCCTGACCCGGTCGAGCAGCGTGAGCGGCGTCTGGCGAGGCGAGCTCTGCTGGCCACCGTCGACGCTTGAGCCGACCACGCGGGGACTCCCAGCCCGCTTCCGGTATCCTGGAGTGTCGGCCCCTCGAGTTTCGGTGCGGGTCGCACCTCTTCTTTCCCTCTCCCCGCAAGGAACACTGATGGCGCACGCCCTCCGTCCGGACCTCCGTAATGTCGCTATCGTCGCGCACGTCGACCACGGCAAGACGACGCTCGTGGATGCGATGCTCCGCCAGACCGGCTCGTTCGGCTCGCATGAGCACATGGAAGAACGTGCCATGGACTCGAACGACCTCGAGCGCGAAAAGGGCATCACGATCCTCGCCAAGAACACGGCGATCACCTACAACGGCCTTCACACCGAAGTGCCGGTGACGATCAACGTCATCGACACCCCCGGCCACGCCGACTTCGGTGGCGAGGTCGAACGCGGCCTGTCGATGGTCGACGGTGTCGTGCTGCTGGTGGATGCCAGTGAGGGTCCGCTGCCGCAGACCCGCTTCGTGCTGCGCAAGGCGCTCGAGGCGAAGCTGCCGGTCATCCTGCTGGTCAACAAGACCGACCGCCCCGACGCCCGCATCGCGGAGGTCGAGGAAGAGGCGCACGACCTGCTCCTGGGGCTGGCGAGCGACCTCGTCGACGACGTGCCCGATCTCGACGTCGACGCGCTCCTGGACGTCCCCGTCGTCTACGCGAGCGGTCGCGCCGGCGCGGCATCCCTCAACCGGCCCGAGAACGGCAGCCTCCCCGACAACGACGACCTCGAGCCGCTGTTCGAGGCGATCCTGCAGCACGTGCCGGCGCCCGCCTACGACGACGAGGCACCGCTGCAGGCGTGGGTGACCAACCTCGACTCCTCGCCGTTCCTCGGCCGCCTCGCGCTGCTGCGCGTCTTCAACGGCACGCTGAAGAAGGGCCAGACGGTCGCGTGGGTGCGTGCCGACGGCACCACCAGCAACGCCCGCATCACCGAGTTGCTCAAGACCCGCGCCCTCGAGCGCTACCCGGCCGAATCCGCCGGCCCCGGCGACATCGTCGCCATCGCCGGTTTCCCGGACATCACGATCGGCGAGACCATCGCCGACCCCGACGACGTGCGCCCGCTGCCGCAGATCCACGTCGACGAGCCGGCGATCTCGATGACGATCGGCACGAACACGTCGCCCCTGGTCGGCAAGGTCAAGGGTCACAAGCTCACCGCGCGCATGGTCAAGGACCGCCTTGATCGCGAGCTCATCGGTAACGTCTCGCTGAAGGTCGTCGACATCGGCCGTCCCGACGCGTGGGAGGTGCAGGGCCGCGGCGAGCTGGCGCTGGCCATCCTGGTGGAGAACATGCGCCGCGAAGGCTTCGAGCTGACCGTCGGCAAGCCGCAGGTGGTCACCAAGAAGATCGACGGCAAGACGTACGAGCCGTTCGAGCACCTGACCGTCGATGCTCCCGAGGAGTACCTCGGCGCGATCACGCAGCTGCTGGCCTCGCGCAAGGGCCGCATGGAGAACATGGTCAACCACGGCACCGGCTGGGTGCGCATGGAGTTCGTCGTTCCCTCGCGCGGTCTCATCGGCTTCCGCACCGAGTTCCTGACCACGACCCGCGGCACCGGCATCGCGAACGCGATCTCGCACGGCTACGAGCCGTGGGCCGGTCACATCGTGACCCGTCAGAACGGTTCGATCGTCGCCGACCGCTCGGGTGTCGTCACGCCGTTCGCGATCATCGCGCTGCAGGAACGCATGTCGTTCTTCGTGCAGCCGACGCAGGAGGTCTACGAAGGCATGGTCATCGGCGAGAACTCGCGCGCCGACGACATGGACGTGAACATCACCAAGGAGAAGAAGCTCACCAACATGCGCTCCTCGACCTCGGACACGTTCGAGTCGATGACCCCGCCGCGCCAGCTGTCGCTGGAGGAGAGCCTCGAGTTCGCCCGCGACGACGAATGCGTAGAGGTCACGCCCGAGATCGTGCGTATCCGCAAGGTGAACCTCGACGCCAACGAGCGCGCACGTGCGACCTCGCGCCTCAAGCGCCAGGACGCCAGCGCCTGACACTGTGCCTCGCTAGCATCGACGGGTGAGTTTCGACCCGTCGCCGGCTGAGGCCGATGCCGACCGCCAGGCGCGGCGGGCGACACGCGAAGGGCTCGGGGTGGCTGTGGCCACCAGTGCTTACGGGGTGTCGTTCGGCGCGCTGGCGGTGGCGGCAGGCCTGGACATCTGGCAGACCTGCGTACTGAGCCTCGTGATGTTCACCGGCGGCTCGCAGTTCGCCTTCGTCGGCGTCATCGCCGCCGGCGGTGTGGCCGCAGCGCCGGCCGCGATCGCTTCGGCGGCGCTGCTGGGCGTGCGAAACGTCGCCTACGCGATGCGCATGGCCCCCGTGATCGGCGGGACGATCTGGCGGCGCGTCGCCGCGGCGCAGTTCACGATCGACGAATCCACGGCGGTCTCGCTGGCCCAGACGGCGCCCCGCGCCCGCACCCTCGGGTTCTGGGTGACCGGCATCGGCATCTACGTCGGGTGGAACCTCTCGACACTGCTCGGCGCGCTCCTGGGCGACCTGCTGGGAGACCCGAGGGCGTACGGGTTGGATGCCGCCGCCGCGGCGGCCTTTCTCGCGCTGCTGTGGCCGCGACTGCGGCAGCGTCAGGCGATCGTGGTCGGTGTGGCCGCGGCGGTCGTGGCGACCGTGCTGACGCCGGTGCTCATGCCCGGGATGCCGGTGCTGGTCGCCGCGGTCGTGGCGATCCTCGTCGGGGTGTTCAACTGGTTCGCGCCCGAGCGGGAGGGCCGGCCGTGACCCTGTGGCACGCGGTGCTGGTGGCATCCATCATCTGCGTCGCGCTGAAAGCGCTCGGCTACCTCATTCCGCCGAAGGTGCTGGAGGCGCCGCGCCCGGCACGGGTGGCCGATCTACTGACCGTCGCGCTGCTGGCCGCGCTGGTCGCGGTGCAGACCCTGGGCGTGGGGCAGGCGATCGTCATCGACGCCCGAGTGCCGGCAGTCCTGGTGGCGGCCGGCCTGCTGCTGGCGCGCGCCCCGTTCCTCATCGTCGTGGCGGCGGCCGCGCTCACCGCCGCGCTGCTGCGACTGTGGGGGTGGGCGGCGTAGGGCGCCGCCTAGACTGAAACGGTGGGATTTTCCTGGACTCGCGCGCTGACGTGGATCATCGCCCTCTTTGTGGGGCTCGTCTACGGCGCCGCCGGGACGGTCGCTCATGCGTTCATGCTCGGCTGGTTCCCGCTCGGGCTCATCCTGGCGATCATCGGTGTGGCTGCGCTGCTGTTGGCCGTGCGCCTGCTGACCGCCGATCGCTGGGCCGCGCTGGCAGCCGGCTTCGGCGCGATGATCGCGACCCTCGTCTTTTCCGGCGCCGGCCCCGGCGGGTCGATCATCGTGCCCGCCCCCGCTCCGGGGGAGTTCTCGGTGGGCATCGTCTGGACGATCGCGGTGCCGCTGCTGGTGGCCATCGTCGCGGCGTGGCCGGATCTGTCACGCCGTCCCGTTGCCGAGAGGTCGCCTAGACTGGGGGAGTGACGTATGTGATCGCCCTCCCGTGCGTCGATGTCAAGGATCGAGCCTGCATCGACGAGTGCCCTGTGGACTGCATCTACGAGGGCGAGAGGTCGTTGTACATCCACCCGGACGAATGCGTCGACTGCGGCGCCTGCGAACCGGTGTGCCCCGTCGAGGCGATCTACTACGAGGACGACCTTCCCGCGGAGTGGCACGACTACTACACCGCGAACGTGGAGTTCTTCCAGGACATCGGTTCTCCCGGCGGTGCAGCCAAGACCGGCGTCATCAAGCACGACCACCCGATCATCGCCGCGCTGCCGCCGCAGGCCTGACATGGCAGTCGCAGACCTCGCGGATTACCCGTGGGATGCCGTCGCGCCCTATGCCGCCACGGCGCGATCGCACCCGCGTGGGATCGTCGACCTGTCGATCGGTTCGCCCGTCGATCCCACTCCGCCGGTGGTCGCGGCGGCCCTCGCTGACGCGACCGACGCGCACGCCTACCCGCAGACGGCCGGAACGCCGCTGCTGCGGGAAGAGATCGTCCGTTGGTTCGCCCGTCGGCGCGGTGTGTCGGCGCTGACCCCCGACCATGTGCTGCCCACCATCGGCTCCAAAGAGCTGGTGGCGCTGCTGCCGCTGCTGCTGGGAATCGGCCCCGGCGATGTCGTCGTGCATCCCCGTGCCGCGTATCCCACCTACGAGGTGGGTGCGCGCCTGGTGGGCGCGACCCCCGTCGCCGCCGACGATCCCGCCCAATGGCCGGCCGCGACGCGGCTGGTGTGGCTCAACTCACCGGGGAACCCCGACGGCCGCGTGCTCGACCACGACGAGCTGCGCGCAGCGGTCGCCCGTGCCCGCGAGCTGGGCGCGGTGATCGCCAGCGACGAGTGCTACGCCGAGCTGGGCTGGGACGGCCGCTGGGCCGACGAGCCCGTGCCGAGCGTGCTGGATCCGCAGGTGGCAGGATCTGACCTCACCGGCCTGCTCGCGGTGTACTCGCTGAGCAAGCAGTCCAACCTCGCCGGGTACCGCGCCGCGTTCCTCGCGGGGGACCCGAGCCTGGTGGCGCGCCTGCTGACCGCGCGCAAGCACCTCGGGCTCATGCCACCCGCGCCGGTGCAGGCCGCCGCGGCTGCCGCTCTCGCCGACGACGCGCACGTCGCGGCGCAGAAGGAGCGCTACCGGCACCGCCGCGAGACGCTGCGTCCTGCCGTCGAGGCGGCCGGTTTCCGCATCGACCGCAGCGAGGGCGGTCTGTATCTGTGGGCCACCGAGGGCCGCGACGCCTGGGAGAGCATGGCCGCCCTCGCCGAGCGCGGCATCCTCGCCGGCCCCGGTCACTTCTACGGACCGCACTTCCCGCAGCACGTGCGGTTCTCGCTCACCGCGACCGATGAGCGCATCGACGAGGCGGCACGCCGGCTGACATCCTCGTAGGTTTCCTCCACCGGATCCCGAAATCCGTTGGGGTAGATCTGAGTAGGCTGCACCGCCCGTTAGGCTGTATTCACTGACAACCCGAGCGCAAGGAGGCTTCGTGAGCGACGCCAGCACCCAGCAGCCCACCGCCCCCCGGCCCGTTGCGACGGTCACGATCGGGGATCGCACCGCCGAGCTTCCCGTGCTGCGGGGCACCGACGGCACGTCCAGTGTCGATCTGTCGACCTTCACCAAGCAAACCGGTCACACGACGCTCGACTACGGGTTCGTCAACACCGCGGCCACCAAGTCCGCGATCACCTACATCGACGGCGACGAGGGCATCCTCCGCTACCGCGGGTACCCGATCGAGCAGCTCGCGAAGAACAGCACGTACCTCGAGGTCGCGTGGCTGCTGCTGTACGGCGAGCTTCCCACCGCCGACCAGCTCGGGGCCTTCGACGAGCGCATCCGCCGTCACACCCTGCTGCACGAGGACCTCAAGCGCTTCTTCTCGTCGCTGCCGCACACCGCGCACCCCATGTCGGTGCTCTCGTCGGCCACGGCGGCGCTGTCGACCTACTACGAGCACCAGTCCGACCCGAACAACCCCGAGCACGTCGAGTTGAACACGATCCGACTGCTGGCCAAGCTCCCCGTCATCGCGACGTACGCGCACAAGAAGAGCGTCGGGCAAGCGTTCTTGTACCCGGACAACTCGATGAGCTTCGTGGACAACTTCCTGCGCCTGAACTTCGGTGTGCTCAGCGAGCCGTACGAGATCAACCCCGTGATGTCGCGGGCGCTGGAGCGCCTGCTGATCCTGCACGAGGACCACGAGCAGAACGCGTCCACGTCGACCGTTCGCCTCGTCGGATCGACGGGGGCCAACCAGTTCTCGTCGATCTCGGCGGGCATCAACGCGCTGTACGGGCCGCTGCACGGCGGTGCCAACGAGGCGGTCCTGGACATGCTCGCTCGCATCCGCGACTCCGGCGAGAGCGTGCAGCGTTTCGTGGAACGCGTGAAGAACAAGGAAGACGGCGTGAAGCTGATGGGCTTCGGGCACCGGGTCTACAAGAACTACGACCCGCGCGCCAAGCTCGTGAAGGAATCCGCTGACGAGGTGCTCACCGAGCTGGGCGTGCACGACCCGCTGCTGGATCTCGCGAAGGAGCTCGAGGACATCGCGCTCAACGACGACTACTTCAAGGAGCGGCGCCTGTACCCCAACGTCGACTTCTACACCGGCGTGATCTACAAGGCGATGGGGTTCCCCACGCGCATGTTCACCGTGCTGTTCGCGATCGGCCGGCTGCCCGGCTGGCTGGCGCACTGGCAGGAGATGCAGAACGACCCGCAGACGAAGATCGGCCGCCCGCAGCAGCTGTACACCGGCGCCCCGCGTCGCGACTACCCGGGCGTCTGAGCCGCCCCGGACCGCCCGCAACGGGATGGGGTGACCACAGCGCTCGCGTCGCGTAACGTGAGCACGGCACGGACCCCGTCCTACCGGAGGCGTTCCATATGTGGCAGCAATCGACTGACCCTTTCGGGAGCCTCTGGCTCTCTGCCCTTGTCGCCGCGATTCCGATCGTGGTCTTCCTGGTGCTGCTGGTAGGGGTCAAGCTCAGCGGGCTGTATGCCGCTGCGATCGCTCTGGTTGTCGAGATCATCGTCGCGATGTGGGCGTTCGGGATGCCGGTGGATGTCGTCGCCGGCGCAGGCCTGATCGGGATCCTCAACGCCATCTGGCCGATCGCTTACATCATCGTGATGGCGGTGTGGCTGTACCGGCTGGCGGTGATCAGCGGCCGGTTCGACGTCATCCGCGCGTCCATCGGCGGCATCTCGCCGGATCAGCGCATCCAGGTGCTGCTCATCAGCTTCGCGTTCGGTGCGTTCTTGGAGGGTGCGGCGGGGTTCGGCGTGCCGATCGCGATCTGTGCCGCGCTGCTGGTGCAGCTGGGGTTCCGGCCCGTCAAGGCGGCCATGATCTCGCTCGTGGCCAATGCCGCCGCCGGTGCGTACGGTGCGATCGGCATCCCCGTGATCGTGGCGGCGCAGGTCACCGGCATCGACGTGATGATCCTGTCGAAGTCGATGGTGGTCATCCTGCAGCCGCTGACGCTGCTGATCCCGTTCCTGCTGGTGATGATCCTCGACGGATGGCGCGGGCTGAAGGAGACGTTGCCGGCGACCCTCGTGGTCACGATCGTGTTCAGCGGCATCCAGGCAGGTGTGCTGTGGTTCCTGGGGCCGGAGCTGGCCGACATCGGGGCGGGCCTGGGAGCGATGGTGGCCCTGTTCCTGCTCGGGCGGGTCTGGCAGCCCAAGCGGCAGTTCCGCGAGGACGGCGGCGCGGCGCCGACCATCGAGCACCATGGGCTGCGTAAGATCGCGGTGGCCTGGAGCCCGTTCTACATCCTCACCGCGTTCATCCTGGTGTGGAGCCTGCCGGCGTTCAAAGCGCTGTTCGCCGAGGGCGGCGCGCTGGCGTGGGCCGTGGTGAAGGTCCCCATCCCGGGGCTGACGAACGAGGTCACGTCCGCGGCGGGGTCGGTGGTGACCGCGACGTGGGACTTCACGCCGCTCAACGCGACCGGCACCGCGATCCTGCTGGCGGTGATCGTGTCGTTCTTCACGACGCCGAACCTGGATCGCCGTGCGTTCTTCGGCGAGTTCGCCGCCACGGTCCGGGCGCTGTGGCAGGCGCTGGCGCTCATCACGCTGATCCTGGCCCTGGCGAACATCGCCAACTACTCGGGGGGTTCCACCTCGATGGGATCGGCCCTGGCCGCGATGGGTGTGCTGGTGCCGCTGCTGGCGCCGATCATCGGCTGGATCGGGGTGTTCCTCACCGGCTCGGTCGTCAACAACAACACCCTGTTCGCCCCGCTCCAGGTCGCCACGGCGGAGGGGATCGGCGCCGACCCGGCGCTGCTGGTGGCCGGCAACACCGCCGGCGGCAACACCGCGAAGGTCATCTCGCCCCAGTCGATCGCGATCGCGGCCGGGGCCGTGGGGCTGTCCGGCCGCGAGAGCGAGATCCTGCGCGCGTCGATCCTCTACAGCTTCGGGATGCTCGTGGTCATCTGCCTGTGGAGCTTCACGCTGTACGTGGCGTTCTGACGCTCAGGCGTGCAGTGCCTCGTTGAGCGTGACTCCGGCGCCGTCGCGGCTGACGGCTTCGACCGCGCCGGTGAGGGAATTGCGACGGAACAGCAGGCCGTTGCGTCCCGACAGTTCTGCGGCCTTGACGACCGGGCGGGAACCGTCGTGCGTGACCGGCTCGGCGGCGAGGGTGACCTTCGTTCCTGCCGTGACGTACAACCCCGCCTCGACGATGCAGTCGTCGCCGAGGGAGATGCCGATGCCGGCGTTGGCGCCCAGCAGCGTGCGTGCGCCGATCGACACGCGGTGGCTGCCGCCGCCGGAGAGGGTTCCCATGATCGACGCGCCGCCGCCGATGTCGCTGCCGTCGCCGACGACGACGCCCTGCGAGATGCGCCCTTCGACCATCGAGGCGCCGAGCGTGCCGGCGTTGAAGTTGACGAAGCCCTCGTGCATGACGGTCGTGCCCGGTGCGAGGTAGGCACCAAGGCGCACCCGTGCGGTGTCGGCGATGCGCACGCCGGACGGAGCGAGGTAGTCGGTGAGCCGGGGGAACTTGTCGAGGCTGTGCACCTGGATGCCGTGACGCTGCAGCGCCGGGCGCAACGTGGCGGCGTCGTCCGGGAGCATCGGGCCGGCGTTGGTCCACGCGACGATCGGCAGGTGACCGAAGATGCCGTCGAGATTCAGCTCGTTGGGGGCGACCAGCCGGTGCGAGAGCGCCTGCAGGCGCAGGTAGGCGTCGGGTGTGGACGCGGGAGCGGCATCCAGGTCGATCTCGATCGAGACGGCGTCGACGGTGACGTTGCGACGCTCATCCGGGCCCGTCAGCCCCTCGAAGTCGGCGACGGCGTCGATGTCGACGGGGCGGGGACCGGTCTGCGGGTGCGGGAACCACGCGTCCAGCACCGTGCCGTCCGCAGCCGTCGTGGTCAGTCCTGTTGCCCAGATCCGTCGTGCATCGCTCATCCCTCCAGCGTATCCGCCGTGTCGGGCTGGCTAGACTCGGGGGATGCCACGGCTCGACCTGACTGCGTCCTCCGCCGAACTCACTCGGGCGATCTGCGACATTCCGAGTGTGTCCGACGACGAAACCGCCCTCGCCGATGCGATCCACGAAGCCGTGCTGGCGCTGCCGCACCTGGAGGTGCACCGCGACGGTGACACGATCGTCGCGCGGACCCGGCTCGGACGGGCGCAGCGGGTCGCGATCGCCGGCCACATCGACACCGTGCCGATCAACGGCAACCTGCCCACGCGGGAGATCGACGTCGACGGCGAGCCCTACCTGTGGGGCAGGGGCACCGTCGACATGAAAGCCGGGGTGGCGGTGCAGCTCAAGCTCGCGGCCGAGTTGACCGATCCCCGCGTCGACATCACCTGGCTCTGGTACGACCACGAAGAGGTGGAAGCCTCCCGCAGCGGCCTGACCCGGCTCGCCCGCACCCGCCCCGACCTGTTCGCCGCCGACTTCGCGATCCTGGGGGAGCCCTCCAACGGTGAGGTGGAGGGCGGCTGCAACGGCACGCTCCGCGCCGTCGTCCGCACCCGCGGCGCCCGTGCCCACAGCGCCCGGTCGTGGATGGGTGCCAACGCCATCCACGCGGTGGCGCCCATCCTCACCCGCCTGGCCGAGTATCGCCCCGAGGAGGTCCCGGTCGAAGGACTGGTCTATCGCGAGGGGCTCAATGCCGTGGCGATCCACGGCGGGGTGGCGGGCAACGTCATCCCGGACCTGTGCGAGGTGGAGGTGAACTACCGGTTCGCCCCGAGCCGCGACGGCGCCGAGGCCGAACGCCACGTTCGTGAGGTGTTCGCCGGGTTCGACGTGGAGATCACCGATCTTGCCGATGGCGCCCGTCCCGGGCTGGACGCGCCGCTGGCTCAGGAGTTCGTCGCGGCCGTCGGGGCGGTGCCGAAGCCGAAGTACGGGTGGACCGACGTCGCGCGCTTCTCGGCGCTGGGGGTACCGGCCGTCAACTACGGACCGGGCGACCCGCACCTGGCCCACCACGACCAGGAGCGGGTGCCGCTCGCGCAGATCGATGCCGTGGAGCGGGGTCTTCGCGCGTGGTTGACCGCGCCCTGATCACCGCTCCGGCGCGGGGGGTGGCAGCGCTGCCGCTCGCGCTGCGCATCGCCTTGCTGTATCTGGCCTCACGGCTGATCACCCACGGTCTGCTGCTGCTGGCCGCCGCACTCGCCCCGCCCGGATCCCGCTTCGGCGCCGACGCGACGGTGGGCGCACTGCTGGCCGGCTGGGACGCGCAGTGGTACTGGATGGTGGCGTTCGCCGGCTACCCGCAGACGCTTCCGCTGACCGACGCCGGCCTCGTCGCCGAGAATCAGTGGGCGTTCCTGCCGGTGTATCCCACCGTGGCAGGCTGGGTGGGCGCGCTGCTCGGCCCATCGTGGGTCGCGGGCGCGGTGGTGGTGTCCCTCGTCGCGGGCTACGGCGCGACGTACGTGCTGTGCCGGCTGCTGACCGAGCGCATCGGGGCCGGCGCGGCGCAGTGGGCGGCACTGATGTTCGCCTGCGCTCCACTGGCGGCGCTGTTCCACGTCGGCTACGCCGAGTCGCTCTTCCTGTTCCTGCTGTTCTCGGCGCTGTGGGCCGTGCAGCGCCGCAGATACGCGTGGCTGTACGTGCTGATCCCGTTGATGGGCTTCACCCGGCCCGGGGTGCTCGCGTTCTCCCTCTTCCTGGCACTGCACGGGGTGGCGCGGTGGCTCAAGCGCCGAACCGACCCGCTCACGACGCGCGAGATCGTGCACATCGTCGCCTCCGGGTTGCTGGGCGCCGCGGTGGGGTTGTCTTGGATGGTCATCGCGGCGCTGGTCACCGGACAGGCGGATGCCTATCTCGCGACCGAGCTGGCGTGGCGGCGCAACTGGGTGCCGGACGCGGGTGGCACCTTCCTGCCGTTCGAGGGTTTCGTCCAGGCCGCCGCGTTCTGGTTCAGCCAGTGGGGCTTGGGTGCCGTCGCCGGTTACATCGCCCTTGCGGCATCCGTCGCGCTCGTCGCCGTGCTGCTGTGGCGGGGGAAGCATGTGCGCCGGTTGGGGGTGGATCTGCGGCTGTGGTCGGCCGCTTACCTGCTCTACCTGCTGGCCGTCTTCTTCCCGCAGTCGAGCATCCTTCGCCTGCTGCTGCCGTTGTCGCCGCTGTGGGGAGCGGTGGCGATGCCGCCCTCGCGGGTGTGGCGGGTGGGCGTGATCGTGGTGTGCCTGGCGGGGCAATGGTGGTGGATCTACAACATGTACGCCCTCGGCAACACGTTCTGGCGTATCCCGTGAATATGTTTCCAGCGGCCCGGATTATCCCCTGTCGGTTGCACAGGATAAACTCAGGACCAGACCTACGACGAAAAGGAGCCCGCAATGGCAGCCATGAAGCCGCGAACCGGTGATGGACCGATGGAGGCCGTGAAGGAGGGACGCCTGATCATTGTGCGTGTTCCCCTCGAAGGCGGCGGTCGCCTGGTGGTCTCGGTCAATGACGACGAGGCGAAAGAACTTTACAACGTCCTCGGCGGCGTGGTCAGCGCAGCCTGACGCACAACGCACGTCCGAAGCGGCCGGTCATTGCGACCGGCCGCTTCCTCGTTGGTCACGGGGTGTAGACCGTGGTCAGCTGCAGCAGGCCTTCGCCGGTGATCGACAGGGCACCCACCACCGCGGCGGAGGACTGCGTCTCCTGGATGAGTGAGCGGTAGGCGCTGGTGATCGGGTCGCGGCGCACCGGGTCGGCGACGGCTCCGCCGCCGAGCACGCGGGGCACCAGAACGGTGCCGCCGGCGCGCACGAGGCGCAGGCCATGCTCGACGTACTCGATGACACCCTCGGGGTCGGCGTCGATCAGCACGATGTCGTAGGAGGCCTCGTTCATGCGAGGCAGCACGTCGGATCCGCGGCCGCTGATGAACCGGGCACGGGCGGGGGCGACGCCGGCGGCGCTGAACGCCTGGCGGGCAGCGCCCAGGTGCTCCCGCTCGATGTCGATGGTCGTGAGCGTCGCGCGCGGCGAGCCGTGCAGGAGCCACAGTCCCGACACTCCGGCCCCGGTGCCGATCTCGACGATATTGAGGGCCTTCGACGCGGCGGCGATGACCGCGCACTGCGCGCCGACGGGTGCGCTGATCGGATCGGCACCCAGTTCCAGTGCGTGTGCGCGTGCTCGCGCGATCTTGTCAGGTTCAACCGTGACCTCGGCTGCGAACCTGCGGTTCGCGTCGTGCTCGCCCATGGGGACCTCCAGCAGTCAGCGTACGCGGGCGCAACGCTCGAACGAGGCAGGCGCACGGGTAACCTGGTCGCATGGTGTTCGGGCTCACGTGGGAGAAGCTGCTGCTGATCGCTGTGATCGCCGGCATGCTCATCGGTCCCGAGCGACTGCCGCGGTACGCCGAAGGGCTTGCCCGCTTCACCGTGCGCGCCCGCGAGTGGGTTTCCGGCGCGAAGACGCGCGTCAAGGACGAGATGGGCGGCGAACTCGACGACGTGGATTGGCGGAAGCTCGATCCCCGTCAGTACGACCCGCGGCGCATCATCCGGGAGGCGCTGCTGGACGACGCCCCGACGCCCACGGTGCGCGCTGCGGCAGCGGGAGCGGCGATCAGCGCGGCGTCCGCAGCGCCTCAGCCCGCAGCTGTGCGCCCGGAGGGCCCGCCGCCCTTCGACGCCGAAGCGACCTGAGTCAGCGCGGCGCGAACGGCAGGGGACGGCCGGCGAGGCTGCGGCCCTGCGCGAGGATGCCGTCGGCGAGGCCGATGATCGCAGCCGCCGCCGGGTCGGCGGGGGCGCCGGCGACGACCGGCACCCCGGTGTCGCCGCTGACCCGCAGCGCGGGGCTGAGCGGCACGGTCGCCAGGAGCGGCACGGGTGCGGCATCCAGCGACAGCGCCGCGGCGACCGCTGCCCCGCCGCCGGCGCCGAACAGATCGAGCACGGTGCCGTCGGGCAGGGTCATCGCGGCCATGTTCTCCACGACGCCGATCACGCGCTGGCCGGTCTGGCGGGCGACGAGACCACTGCGCACGGCGACGTCGGATGCGGCGGCCTGCGGCGTGGTGACGACGAGGACTTCGGCGTGGGGGAGCAACTGCCCGACCGAGATGGCGACGTCGCCGGTACCAGGCGGCATGTCCAGCAGCAGCACGTCGAGGTCACCGAAGTACACCTCGGTGAGGAACTGCTGCACGGTGCGGTGCAGCATCGGCCCGCGCCAGGCGACCGCGCCGCCCCCGGCGACACCGTCGCGGGGGAGGAACATGCCGATGGAGATGGCCTTCACGCCGTAGGCGACCGGCGGCAGCATGAGGTCGTCGATGCGGGTGGGCTGCGGCGGGAGGCCGTCGGGGCCGACCAGGCCCAGCAGACCCGGGATGGAGAACCCGTGCACGTCGGCGTCGATGACCCCGACCGCCGCGCCCCGCGCGGCAAGCGCCACAGCGAGGTTGGCGGTGAGGGTCGACTTGCCGACGCCGCCCTTGCCGCTGGTGACGGCGATGACCCGGGTGAGCGAGTCGGGGCCGAAGGGCATCTGGCGTGCGGGCCGGCCGCCGCGCAGCCGCTCGGTGAGGG
This sequence comes from Microbacterium sp. zg-YB36, assembly GCF_024623575.2. NCBI lineage: Bacteria > Bacillati > Actinomycetota > Actinomycetes > Micrococcales > Microbacteriaceae > Microbacterium > Microbacterium sp. zg-YB36. Next base: position 702,793 of record NZ_JANJFD020000001.1, on the reverse strand, counting down.
CGGCGCGCTGCTGCGGGGTCATGACCCCGACAGTCAGTGCCACGCCGGTGATGCCGGGGACGGCGGCCGCGGCGGCACGCACGTCGGATTCGATGCGCTGGGCGGCGGGGCAGCCGACGATCGTGAGGGCGATGGACACGTCGGCAACGCCCTCGCGCACGGCGACGGCCTGCACCATGTCGAGTTCGGCCAGCGGGCGGCGCAGCTCGGGGTCGGTGACGGCCCCGACCGCAGCGCGAACGGCATCGTCGATCGTGCTCACGCGGGCGTCGCCTCGTCGGTGGTGCCGACGGCGCTGTTTTCGTGGCCGACCTGGCCGCTGTTGCGCCCTTCGACGCGTTCCAGTGCGCGGTTGAGCTCTTGGCGCAGCACGTCCTTGGTGACGACTTCGCTGGTGACCTCAGTCAGCGCCATGCGCAGTGCGACGATCTCGCGGGCGAGGTATTCGGTGTCGGCGAGGTTGCGTTCGGAGCGCTGCCGATCCTGTTCGATCTGCACGCGGTCGCGGTCGTCCTGACGGTTCTGCGCCAGCAGGATCAGCGGCGCGGCGTACGACGCCTGCAGCGACAGCATGAGGGTCAGCGCCGTGAAGCCGTTCGCGGCCGAGTCGAAGCGCAGAGGTGCCGGCACCAGCGTGTTCCAGCTGATCCACGCGATGCAGAACAGGGTGAGCAGCAGCAGGAACATCGGCGTGCCCATGGCACGCGCGATCCACTCGGTGAAGCGGCCGAATGTGTCGCGCGACGGCTGCGCGGGGCGGGGGGTGAGCATCCCCGGGCGTCCGAGCGGCGCCTCGAGGGTCGCCTTTGGTGCGCGGGCCATCAGCGGCGTCCCATTCGCGACGGGGGAGCGGCGTGGCCGATTTCGTGCGGCGGCGCATCGTGCGATCGCCAGTCGTCGGGCAGCAGGTAATCGAGCACGTCGTCGACGCTGACCGCGCCGACCAGCCGGTGGGCCTGATCGATGACGGGAAGGGAAACCAGGTTGTACGTCGCCAGCAGGCGCGCCACTTCGGTCGCCGATGCGGTTGCCAGCACCGGCTCGAGGGTGTCGTCGATGATGGCCCCCAGCCGCTCGTGCGGCGGGTAGCGCAGCATCCGCTGGAAATGCACGACACCCAAGAGGCGCCCGGTGGGGGTCTCGAACGGCGGCAGCGTGATGTAGACCGACGCAGCGAGGGCGGGGTGCAGTTCGTGGCGGCGGATGAGGGCCAGCGCCTCGGCCACGGTGTTCTCGGCCGACAGCACGATGGGCTCGTTGGTCATCAGACCGCCGGCGGTGTCGGGACCGTACTCCAGGAGCGCGCGGACGTCTTCGGCCTCGTCGGGCTCCATGAGGCCCAGCAACTGAGCGATGCGCCCGGCGGGCAGCTGACCGAGCAGGTCGGCGGCGTCGTCGGGTTCCATGTGGTCGAGGATGTCGGCGGCGCGTTCGTCACCGAGCCGTTCGAGGATGTGCATCTGCTCGTCTTCGGGCATCTCTTCGAGCGCGTCCGCCAGCCGGTCATCCGGCAGCTCTTCGGCGACTTCGAACAGGCGCTCCTCGGGGAGGTCAAGCAGGGTGTTGGCGAGGTCGGCCGGCTTGAGTTCGGAATACGTCGCGACCAGCTGCTCAGCGGACTGGGCTTCGCCCGGAGTCTGGTCCTCGCGCACTTCAGCCCAGGAGGCGAACGTCGTCGGCCCCTTGGCGAAGGGGGAGGCGCTGGTCTTCGGGCGCCGCAGGAACAGCTGCGACACGTCCCATTCGCCGATGCGGTTGCGGTCGATAGCGACGTCTTCGATCACCGCGGTGCCGCTGCCGTCGCGGAGGTAGACCTTGCGGCCGAGCAGTTCCGCCATGACGCGCACTTCGCCCCCGCGCTGCTGGAAGCGCCGAACGTTGATCAGGCCGGTGGTGATCACCTGCCCGGTCACGATGGAGGTGACGCGTCCGATCGAGAGGAAGACGTTGCGCCGGCCGGGGATCTCCACGACGAGGCCGATCACCCGGGGCGGGTCGTCTTTTCGGAAGATGACGACGACGTCCCGAACCTTGCCGAGGCGGTCACCGGCGGGGTCGAAGACCGTACAGCCGGCCAGCCGCGCGACGAAAACCCTCTGCGTGCTCACGTCACAAGCGTAGTGCGCGGGCCGTGCGCGCGGCCCCGAAGCGCCGTGTGAGTGCCCATGCGAAGATGGGGAGATGAGCATGATGGGGGCCTTCGGTTCGGGGCGGAACACTGTCGGCGATACCGTCGCGACCTTCACCACCTACGAGGCTGCACAGAAGGCGGTGTCGGCGCTCATCGCCGCCGACGTGCCGGCGCGTGACATCGCGATCGTGGGGCAGGACCTGCGCTCGATCGAGAAGGTCACCGGGCGGCTGGGCTACGCCACCGCCGCTCGCCAAGGCGCCATCAACGGCGTGCTGCTCGGATTGCTGTTCGCGGCGATCTTCGTGCTCGGCACGCCGGATGTCCCGATCCAGTTGTTCGTCGGCGTGCTGTTCGTCGGCATCGCGATGGGCATGCTGATGAGCATCATCACGTATTCGTTCGTGCGCCGCCGCCGGGACTACGCCTCGATCACTCAGGTGGTCGCCGACCGCTACGACCTCACCGTGCTGCCCAGCAGCGTGCACCGCGCGCGTCAGGCGCTGGGGCGCGGGGACGCACCGGCCGTCGCCGTCGCCCCGACCCCGGTCGCTCCGGGCGCGGCGCCGGGAACCGCGCCTGCGCCGGCAGCGCGTCCCGCCCTTGATGACCCGAACGAGCCGCCGCGGTATGGCGAGCGCATCGTCCCGCCACAGGCGACACCCGCGGACGGCGCGGCGCCGGAGGATTCCGGCGACGCAGGCGAGGACGACCGCCGCGCATGACCGAGGGCTTCACCGTCGCACTTCCGACCGGTGAGGTGACCGTCTCGGCGGCATTCGAGACGCCCGCCGATCCGTGGGCGGCGATGGCAATCGCCCATGGCGCCGGAGCCGGATACTCCCACCCGTTCCTCGTCGGTTTCGCCCGCGGCGTGCGCGCCGCCGGCATGGCAACGCTGCGGTTCAACTTCCCGTACGTCGAAGCAGGGCGGCGGATGCCGGGACCGGCCGCGCACGCGGTGGCCACCTGGCGTGCCGCCGATGCCGCGCTGCGCGCCCAGGCGCCCGGAGTGCCGGTCTGGGCGGCCGGCAAGTCGTACGGCGGGCGCATGGCGTCGATGGCGGCGGCGGAGGGTGAGATCGCGCCTGCAGGGCTGGTGTACCTGGGGTACCCGCTGCATCCACCCGGGCAGCCCGAGAAGCTGCGCGTCGCCCACCTTCCCGATGTTGCGCCGCCGCAGCTGTTCGTCGAGGGGACCAACGACCCGTTCGTCGATCCGCACGCTCAACTGGACGATGCCGTGGCATCCTGCCGGGATGCCGCCGTGCACTGGGTCGACGGCGGTAACCACTCGTTCGAGGTGAAGGGCCGCAAGCGCCCCGCCGACGAGGTCGGCGAGGGATTGGCGGACGTCGTCGTGGCATGGTTGCGAGCACGCTCCGCTGCCGCTGAGATGCGGAGATCTGCCGGAATGCGGATGCCCGAGTACTGAACATCCGCATTCCGGAGGATCTCCTCATTTCGGCTCTGGGGCTGAGTGAAGCGGTACAGCCCTCGCAGTGCAGCAGGCACGAGCGCCACGGCCCGCCGTCCGGCAGTGCCGGACAGGCAGGCGGGTGCCCCGCACCTAGAACGGTGGGGGTGCGCCGCTGCTGGCGGCGGCGATGAATTCGAGCGGGCGCTGCGGGATGTCGGCGTAGACCCTCCCGGTGGGGCTGGTCCACGCCAGCACCCCGCCGGGGTGTTGTTCCACGGTCCAGGCGGTGTTGTGTTTGAGCATGTGGTGCCGTTTGCACAGGTGGGCGAGGTTGCACATCCGGGTGGGGCCGCCGTGGGTGTAGTCGACGGTGTGGTCGATGTCGCAGTGCCACACCGCGGCGCGGCAGCCGGGGAACCGGCAGTGCTCGTCCCTGCCCCGCAGGAACCGGCGTTGCGCCCTGGAGGGCCGGTAGGTGTCGGTGCTGTCGATCGCGCCGGTGCGGGGGTCGGTGAACATCCGGTCCCAGGCGGTGGCGTGGGAGGCATAGTGGCGGGCAGTGCCCGGGTCCATCGGCCCGTGCCCCACGAACGTCGCCGGCACATCCGCACCGGCGAGGGTCGCGGCGGGGACGGTGACCTGGATGTGCGCGACGATCGCATCCGTCTCACAGACGGTCCCGTCGGACGCTTCCGCAGTGGCGTGCCCGGTGAGCAGCAGGTCGCTGAGCACGTCGGCGCGGCGTTGGTCCATCGTGCGGGTGTCGACCGGCTGGGCCTCACCCGCGGCATCCGGGGCGCTGTCGTTGCTCGCCGTGCCGCCGTCTTCGGCGAGCAGCATGCGGGCGCACTGGGTGATCCGGTCCATGATCCCGTGAACGAGGTGCGCGGGGAGCAGAGCACCCAACTCGGCCATACCGTCCGCCAGGTCGTGCACCCAGACCCGGCGGGCTTCCGCCGCCGTCGCGTACCGTTCCGTGAACGGAACAGGGTCGATGCGTTGCGCGAGCGCGAGGATCGCCGGCCGGGCTCGGCCCGCGGTCTCCTTCTCCGCGACCGCGAGGGCGGCCTGTTCGAACAGGGCGCGCGCGTCGGGGTCGGTGAGCCGGGCGCCGGCTTCTTCGATCACCCGCAGGTGCCCGATGTCGATCCGGCCCTCCGCCAGTGCGGTGACGGTGGCGGGGAACCGGTCGCGCATCACCCCGGCCTGGTGGATGCGGTTCTGCATCCCCCGATCCGACCGGCGCGTCGCGGCGGCAAGCTCCGCCGCCATCGACCGCAACGGCAGTTCCCGCTCCCGCTGCGCGGACAGCGGGATCGCGGCGGTTTCCGCCGCCGCAATGTCCCCGGCCCGCCCCAGAAGCACCAGTTGCCGGGCCTGGATCGCGGCGAGCTGCCGGTCAGATTCCACCATCTCCGCGACCACCGCGATCGCCGACATCACATCGGTCGGGGTGGTGGTCGGGGAGGTGTTCATACCCCCAATCCTGCCGACCCCCTCCGACATCGAGAGGTCTAAAACCCAGGTCCCACGGGCATTGTGGAAAAGTCACACAAAATGATCCTGTGGAGGAAACGGCGCACAAAAACGCCGCGCAAATCACCGCCCGGCGGCGTACCCCTGCATCCCGCGAGCATTCGCCGCGGCCCACAACACGCCGCGGGAATGGTCGATCCCGACGGCGCTGAGCCGCCCCAGGGTCCAGTCCCCGGCGCGCGTTACATCGTGCCCGCGCGCGATCAGCTCGTCGATGACGTCGTCGCCCAACCGGTCTTCGGCCATGACTCCCGCGGGCGTCCAGGTGCGCGGCCAGAAGGAATCCACCAGTGCCGTGGTGTGCAGCGTCGGCGCGTCGATCGCCTGCTGCGCGGTGTACCCGCCGACGAGCATCCGCAGCAGCATCGGCAGCTGCCACTGGTCCTGCTGGTCGCCGCCGGGGGTGCCCAGCGCCATCACCGGCATCCGGCCTCGCAACACGAGGGTCGGGGTGAGGGTCGTACGAGGGCGTGCCCCCGGACGCAGCGCCGACGGCGCGGATTCGTCCAGCCACATCATCTGCAGCCGCGTGCCGAGGCAGAACCCGAGCTCGGGGACGGTGGGCGAGGACTGCAGCCACCCGCCGGACGGGGTGACCGCCACGATGTTGCCCCACCGATCCACGACATCGATATGGCAGGTGTCGCCGCGGGTCTGGCCCGACTTGCCCACGGTCGGCTCGCCGACGCCGGCGGGTGCGGGCGCAGCGGATGCCTCGGTCAGGGGCGGGCGGAACGGCACCCGGCCGGGCAGGTCGCCGGGGCGCCATTCGCGTGACGCACGATCGCCGATGTCGCTGCGCCGCGAGGCAATGTACGCGTCCGACAGCAAAGCATCGGTCAAGGCCGAGCCGTCGGGGTCGTCGCCGAAGTAGGCATCGCGATCGGCCAGCGCGAGCTTCAGCGTCTCGACGATCGTGTGCGCACCGATCCCGGTCGCAGGATCGAGACGCGCGTCGTCGAACCCGTCGAGGATCCGCAGCGCCTCCAGCAGCACCGGCCCCTGGCACCACGCGCCGCCCTTGGCCACCGTGTGGCCGCGGAACGTCGCAGTGACGGCCGGCTCGTACCCGGCGTCGAAACCGGCGAAGTCATCGGATGTGATGACGGCGGCGTGGTCGGTGCCCGACGAGTGCCGGTGCGGCCGGGCGAGGAAGGCGGATGCCGCCTGCGCGACGAGCCCGGTCTTCCACTCGTGCCGGGCGGCGTCGATGCGCGCACCCCGATCGGCAGCCCTGGCAGCCGCGGCACCCGCCGCACCCGCGGCACCCGTGGCCCCGTCACCGGCGGCCACGAGCCGCTCCAGCACGGCGGCATATGGCGGGTTGCGCATGAGGGAGCCCGCCGCGGGCACGCGACCGTCCGGCATCCACAGGTCGGCCGAACTCGGCCAGGTCGCCGTGAACAGCTCCGCCACGCGGGCGATGGTCATCGCGGCCTGCGGGAGCAGCGGATGCCCATCGCGGGCGTAGCCGATCGCATAGGCGAGCACGTCGCCCAGCTCCCATGTGCCGTGGTCGCGCAGCAGCAGCAGCCACGCGTCCACCGCGCCCGGCACGGCGGCGGCCAGGCCCCCGGCGCCCGGCACGAGGTCGAGCCCCTCGCCGCGGTAGTGGGCGATGGTGGCCGCCGCCGGGGCGGGGCCCTGGCCCATCAGCACTTCAGGCTCGGCCGCGCTGGCGGCGTGGAAGATGCCGACCAGGTCGCCGCCGGGTCCGTTGAGGTGCGGTTCGACGACATGCAGCACGAACCCACCGGCCACGACGGCGTCGAACGCGTTGCCGCCGCGCTCGAGCACGGCCTGCGCGACCGCCGTCGCGGTGGCGTGGGTGGACGCGGCCATGCCGAACGTGCCCTCTAGCGTCGGGCGCGTCGTGAAGGGCGCCGGGGGAGTGAAGCTCACTCTCAGCGAGCGTCGCTCGCGCGCGCGATCCAGGCCTCGACCTCGTCGGCGGTGCGAGGAATGCCGGCGGACAGGTTCACCGGCCCGTCCTCGGTCATGAGGATGTCGTCCTCGATGCGCACCCCGATGCCGCGGTACTCCTCGGGCACGGTGATGTCGTCGATCTGGAAGTACAGTCCAGGCTCGATCGTGAAGACCATGCCCGGCTGCAGGATGCCGTCGTAGTACATCTCCCGCCGCGCCTGTGCGCAGTCGTGCACGTCGATGCCGAGGTGGTGGCTCGTGCCGTGCACCATGTAGCGGCGGTGGTGCCCGCCCTTGTCGGCGTCGAGGGCTTCTTCGGCAGTCACCGGCAGCAGCCCCCACTCCGCGGTGCGTCGCGCCAGCACGCCCAGGGCGGTCTCGTGGAGCGTCCGGAACGTGACACCGGGCCGCGCCGCGGCGAACGCGGCATCCGCCGCCTCGCGCACGGTTTCGTAGATGCGACGCTGGATATCGGTGAAGGTCCCCGACACCGGCAGGGTGCGGGTGATGTCGGCGGTGTAGAGGCTGTCGACCTCGGCGCCGGCGTCGACGAGGATCAGATCGCCCGGCAGCACCGCGCCGTCGTTGCGGGTCCAGTGCAGGTAGCAGGCGTGCGGTCCGGACGCGGCGATGGTGTCGTAACCGACGGTGTTCCCGTCGCTGCGGGCGCGCTGGTGGAAGACGCCCTCGACGATCCGTTCGCCGCGGGAGTGCTCGATGATGCGGGGGAGGTTCGCGACGATGTCGTCGAAGCCCGCCGCGGTGACATCCACGGCGAGGCGCATCTGCGAGATCTCGTACTCGTCCTTGATCAGTCGCAGCTCGGACAGGAACCGGGTCAGGTCGCTGTCCTCGTCCAGCACGACGTCGCCCTCGGCGGCGGCGAAGCCGTCCACGTGGGCGGTCGCCAGTCCCAGGTCGGCGGCGACGCCGTCCAGCGCGGGGCGCGGCCCGATCCAGAACTCGCCGATCGACGCGTCGGAGTAGAACTCCGGCGTCGTGCGGTCGGCTCGCTCGCGGAAGTAGAGGGTGACGTCGTGGCCGTCGTCGGTCGGGTCGAACACCAGCACGGAATCCGGTTCACTGTCGGCGGCCCAGCCGGTGAGGTGGGAGAACGCCGAGTGCGCGCGGAACGGGTAGTCGGTGTCGTTGCTGCGCTGCTTGAGCGAGCCGGCCGGGATCACCAGTCGCTTGCCGGGGAACGCGGCCGACACGGCTGCGCGGCGCGCGGCGGCGTACCGCGCCTGCTCACGCAACGTGGGCATCGAGGCCGGACGGACGGCCCACCCGGTGGAGATCGTGTCGAGGAAACCCTGGCCGTAATTCTGCCGGCGGTTCGTCGTGGAGTCCGCCTGCTGCGGCTCGGCCGTGGTCGTGGTCGTGTCGCTGTCGCCTGACGTGTTCATACCACCAGTCTCGCACTCCGAGGCAGGGAGAACACAGTCAGCCGGTCGGCTCCAGCTGCACCACGAGAGGCCGGTGATCGCTGCCGGTGGCATCCATCGACGTCAGCACCACTGCGCCGACCGCGGTCCACAGATCGGTGGCCAGCACATGGTCGATAGGGGAGCCGGCCAGGGCGGGCAGATCGGTGGGCCAGGTGCCGACGGCACCGCTGCCGGCGGCGACGGCGGCGTCGTGGCAGCGGCCCAGATGCGCGCCGTCGATGCCCAGGCGCATCATGTGGTCGATCGTGGCGTTGAAATCGCCTGCCATGATGACGTTATCGGCGGCGCACTGGTCCGCCAGCCACTGCAGGTCATCCCGCCACGCCTGCATCGCCGACTGGCGGGGCGCGACGGCATGCGCTGCGACGATGATCGGCCCCGACCCGTCGACCGGCATCGCGACGGCGCTGGGCACTTCGGAGGTGTCGCTGGTGCCGTCGCGCGACGAGGCGATGACGGAGTAGGCGCCCAGATCCGGCGAGATCAGCAGCGTCGTGGAGTCGGCATCCCACTGGCCCTGCTCGGTATGGTGCGCCCACATCGGGTGTCCCATCTGGCCCATCGCGATGGCCACCGCTTCACCGGTCTCGATCGTCGTCTCTGGCAGCGCGACCACGTCGGCTTCCATCGTGACGGCGGTCTGCGCGATGGCCTCGGCCGAGGTGGCGTCGCCGCCGGCGGTGTTCCAGGTCATGACCCGCACGCTGTCGTCCGCCTTGGCGGGCAGTTCGGCGTTGCCGGTGCCCCGCTGCAGCACGATGACACTGCCGCAGACAGCGGCCACGACGCTCACCCCGGCGATCGACAGCGCGAAACCGCGCATCGGCCGCGCGATCGCGAGCATCAGTGCGAGCACCAGCACGGCGAGGAACCCGAGCACCAGGAGCGGGCGGAACGAGGTCAGCTGCACGATCGGGAACGTGCGCTCCACCCGGAAGAACGCCGGCCAGGTCAGGATCGCCGCGCCGATGGCGAACAGGATCGTGACGAGGATCCCCACCAGACGCAGCACGTCGCGACTCTATTCCCGCTGGCTGGGAGATCGACGGATGCCACACCCGTCATGCGTCGACGGCGCCGCTACGCTCGAGGGATGCGTTCAGGTGTGCAACGGTTCGAAGGACCCAGTGACCTCCACCTGCACTCAGTGCACTCCGACGGCACCGAACCGCCCGCCCAGGTGGTGCAGGCGGCCCACCGTCGCGGCCTGCGCACTGTCGCGCTGACCGACCACGACACCACATCCGGATGGGCGGAGGCGGCGGAGGCTGCGACGTCGCTGGGAATGACCTTCCTGCCCGGGATGGAATTCAGTGCGACGCAGGAGTGGCGCAGCGTCCACGTGCTGGCGTACCTGTTCGATCCCGACAACGCCGCGCTGCGCGCCGAGACCGACCGCATCCGCTCCGCGCGCATGGGACGCGCCGAGCAGATCGTCGCCAGCATCGGCGGAGACTACGACCTCACCTGGGATGACGTGGTCGCCCAGACCGGCGACGGCGCGACGGTCGGGCGGCCCCACATCGCCGACGCCCTCGTCGCACGCGGGCTGGCGGCCGACCGCGCCGAGGCGTTCGCCGGCATCCTGCACCCCAGTGCCGGATACTACGTGCCGCACTACGCCCCGGATGCCGCCACCGCGGTGCGCCTCATCGCCGCCGCCGGCGGCGTGCCGATCATCGCGCACCCTGCCGGGCGCGGACGGATGCTGCCGGTTCCGGTGCTGGAGGAGCTCATCGGCCTGGGGCTGGCGGGGTTCGAGCTCGGGCACCGGGAGAACACCGCGTCGGGCATCGCGGCGCTGCGCAAACTCGTGGCACGCCACGACCTGATCGTCACCGGGTCCAGCGACTACCACGGCCTGGGAAAGCCCAACCTCCCCGGCGAGCACACCACCACCGACGAGATGGTGGCCCGCATCATCGACCGTGCCAGCGGGAGCACCCCGGTCTATCCGTGAGAGAGGATGCCGCATGAGCGCTGCCCCTGACGTCGTCGTGATCGGCGAAGCGCTCGTGGACATCGTCCACGCGCCGGACGGCACCCGGGAAAGTCCCGGCGGCAGTCCCGCCAACGTCGCCCTCGCCCTCGGCCGTCGAGGGCTGCGGCCGCTGCTGGTGACCCAGCTCGCCGGCGACGCCCACGGCCGCGCGGTGCGCGCCTGGCTGGACCGGTCGGCCGTCACGGTCCACGTACCGGGTGCGCCGGCGCGCACCTCGACCGCCGTCGCGCACCTGGACGACGAAGGGGCCGCGACGTACGAGTTCGACATCGCGTGGGACCTCGCGCCGTGGCGCGCGCCGGTGACGCCGGTGGTGCACACCGGCTCCATCGCCGCGGTGCTACACCCCGGCGCCGACACGGTCGAACAGGCGCTGCGCGATGCGCGGCGGACGGCGGCGGTGACGTTCGACCCGAACGTGCGGCCCTCGCTCATCACGGACGCGGCGGACGTGCGCGCGCGGGTCGCGCGGCTGGTGGCGCTGTCGGATGTCGTCAAGGTCAGCGGCGAGGACCTCGACTGGCTGCACCCCGGGCGCGATCACCGCGACATCGCGCGGGAGTGGCTGCGCGCCGGCCCAGCGCTCGTGGTCGTCACCGAGGGCGCGGCTGGTTCGTTTGCACTGCACGCGGCGGGGGTCGTCGAGGCAGCGGCCGCCCCGGTCGCCGTGGTCGACACCGTCGGGGCGGGGGACACCTTCATGGCGGCCCTCATCGCGCAGCTGCATGCGCGCACCGGCGCGGACGTGCGCGCGCGCATCGCCGGGTGGGATGCCGCCGACATCGCCGCGGTGCTCGCCCGCAGCGCCGCCGCCGCGGCGATCACGGTGTCCCGGCCCGGCGCCGACCCGCCGTGGGCGCACGAACTGGCGACCCCGTGACGCAGTCCGGCCCCGGAGCGCGGACGCTTCGGGGCCGGATGAGCGGGGCGGTCAGCCGCCCGCGAGCGCTTTGGATTTCAGCGCCTCGTACTCGGACGGGGTGATCGTGCCGTCGTCCAGCAGCCGCTTGGCCTTGGCGATCTCCTCGCTCGGGCTGGAGCCGCTGCCGGCGACGGTCTTGATGTAGGCATCCTGCTGCTCGCGGTAGCTCTGCGCGGCCTGCGCGCTGCGCTCGGCCATGCCGCCACCGCGGGCGACCAGGTAGATCAGCGCGGTGATGATCGGGAAGAAGATGAGGAAGAAGATCCACACCGCTTTCCACCAGCCGCTGAGCTTGTGGTCACGGAACAGGTCTCCGATGATCGAGAACAGCGCCATGAGGTAGGCGAAGAACACGAACGCCCACAGGAACCACCACACCAGGTCCCAGAACGAACCCCAGAAACCCTGGTATTCCACCGCGTCGAAGAATCGCACGATACGCGCCTTTCTCACGAAGAGCGACGCCCGCCGCGCCGTCAGCGCTCACCCTAGCGACGCGTTGCCCCCACCGGAATGGCCCTGCCTGCGGACGCCCGAAGCGCCCTGATGCGGGTCAGGAAGCAGTCGGTGCGCCGGTGCCCGAGCCGCGACGACGACGACGCCTGCGGGGCGCGGTCTTGCCGTCGTGGTGCTCTTTGCCGCCACCGTCGTGCGTCCCGCCGCCATCGGCGGTGTGGGCCGTCTCGGCGGTGTCGGGCGTAGCCGTCGCAGCTTCGCCGGCGCGGTGACGACGACGGTTGCGGCTGGCGCTGCCGTCGGCGGCGGGCGCGGACTCCTGCGTCTTGACCGTCTGCGTACGAGGCGCGGTCACGATGCGACCCTTGGTGCCGGCGGGGATGTCCATATCGCTGAACAGGTGGGGGCTCGACGAGTACGTCTCGGTCGGCTCGGGCTGGCCGAACTCGAGCGCACGGTTGATGAGCGCCCATTTGTGCAGGTCGTCCCAGTCGACGAAGGTCACCGCGATGCCGGTCTTGCCGGCGCGGCCGGTGCGGCCGGCGCGGTGCAGGTAGGTCTTCTCGTCGTCGGGTATGGTGTGGTTGATCACGTGGGTGACATCGTCGACGTCGATACCGCGTGCGGCGACGTCGGTGGCGATCAGGACGTCCTTCTTGCCCGCCTTGAACGCGGCCATCGAGCGCTCGCGCGCCTCCTGGCTCATGTCGCCGTGCACGGACGCGGTGTTGAATCCGCGGTCGCTCAGCTCATCGGCCAGCTTCTGCGCGGCGCGCTTGGTGCGCGTGAAGATGACGCTCTTGCCGCGGCCCTCGGCCTGCAGGATGCGGGCGATGATCTCGTCCTTGTCCAGCGAGTGCGCGCGGTAGACGACGTGCTTGATGTTGGCCTGTGTGAGCCCCTCGTCGGGGTCGGTCGCGCGGATGTGGATCGGGTTGGACATGAACCGGCGCGCCATCGCGACGATCGGGCCCGGCATGGTGGCCGAGAACAGCTGCGTGTGCCGCACGGCGGGCACCTTCGAGAAGATCTTCTCGATGTCGGGGAGGAACCCCAGGTCCAGCATCTTGTCGGCCTCGTCGAGGACGACCTCGGTCGCGTGCGACAGATCCAGCAGACGCTGGTTGTTCAGGTCGATCAGGCGCCCGGGGGTACCCACGACGATCTGCGCGCCGGCCTTGAGCTGGTCGATCTGGCCTTCGTAGGCCTTGCCGCCGTAGATCGCCACGACGCTGGTGGCGCGGCCGGACGTCAGCATGTCGATGTCTTCGTAGACCTGCACGCACAGCTCACGGGTGGGAACGACGATGAGCGCTTTGACGCCCGGCTCCGGGTTGAGCCCCAGACGCTGCACGACGGGGATGCCGAAGCCGAAGGTCTTGCCCGTTCCGGTCTTGGCCTGGCCGATGATGTCCTGGCCGGGAAGGCCCAGCGGAATCGTCTGCTCCTGGATCGGGAAGGCGTCCACGATGCCCTTGCTGGCGAGGACATCGACGATGTCCTGGTCGACGCCGAGTTCGGCGAAAGTCGTCACAATGCGAGCCTGTCTGGCGGTGAGATGCCGCCGGGGGAGAACGTTCCACGCCCTTCACTCAGCCGCAGGCGCGGGGCCCCGATCCACTGCCGGGGCCCATTCAGCCTACCGGAGATGCCTGAACGGCCCGTCGGCGTATCGTGGTCTCTCGTGGCCTGGTCGTTCTTCACACGCAAGCGGCCTGCCGCGCGCCCGCTGGCGCTGCGGTCCCGCGGCGACATGGGCGACGCGCACCGGGTCGATTTCGAAGCGCTCGCACCCGACGTGGACACGTTCCTCGGGCAGGCGACGTATCTGCAGCTGGGCTACTTCGAAACGCTCAGCCACCTGATCGCGTCGACCCCGGAGCTGTCCCAGAAGGAGTCGCTGTCGCTCGCGTCCGGCGCGGCGCTGCTCAAGCACCGCCGGTTCGTCACCCTCATCCGGGAGCGCGGGGACGACGCGCTGGAGATCATGCTGCCGTTCCGGGAGCCGCTGGACGCGTTCCGCCGCGCCACGCACGGCGCGAGGCCCCTGGAGACGGTGCTGTCGGTGCACATCACCGCCGGCATGCTGGACGACTTCTACCTGGCCCTGTCCTCGAGCTACGGGGAGACCGGGCGGGGAGCCGCCGCGATCCTCGCCGCCGCCGACGACCGGCAGGCGCTCGTGGACATGATCGTCGCGGCCGTCGACGCCGACGAGGAGTGGCGGTCGCTGCTGGCGATGTGGGGGCGCCGGCTCGTGGGCGACACGTTGCTCATCGCCCGCGCCGCGCTGCGCCCCACGACGCTGGACGCGGCGGACGAGAAGAAGGTCGAGCCGGTGTTCACCGGACTGCTCGCCGCGCACTCGCGCCGGATGGGCGCGATGGGCCTGGACGCCTGAGCGCCGACCCGACCGCGGCGGTCAGAGAATCTTCAGTCGTGCCCGTTCGTGCGCATCGTGCGTGCGGCGTGCTCGGGTGAGGAGGATCAGGACGGGGAACACCACGACCGCAGGGGCCGCGAACGACGCGACCCAGATCCACGGGTTGTCGATGCCCAGGCCTGCCCAGGTCAGCGCCAGCCAGACCGCGCCGCCGACAACGGCACCCAGCAGGGGACCGATGGCCGCCCCGCGCGTGGCGCGACCGGCGACCAGGAAGTGGGCGAGGACGCCCAGCCCTGCTCCGAAGATGAGGGCGAGCAGGATCTGCATGCGATCAGCCGACGAAGCCGATGCGGCGGGACTCTTCGGTGCCGACCTCGATGTACGCCAGGACCGCAGTGGGCACGATGTAGGAGTTGCCCTTGATGTCCATGAACGTCACGTGTGTGGCGCCGGAATCCAGTGCCTGCGCGACGCTGGTCTTGACGGCCTCTGCCGGCTCGTTGGTCTCGAAGCCGAGCTCGCGGCCGGTGTTGACGATGCCGATGCGGATCTCCACGGGTGACTGCCTTTCCGGCCCCGGCTGTCGCCGCGGGCGCATCACGACTCTACGACACGGCGGGGCCTGCCCGGCCGCCGGAGGGCCCGCGCTCGCTGTCGGCGAACGTCGGCGGGTGCGGCTACCGTGGGCTCGATGCGACACAGCGATCGACGGGCACCCGAGCCCGCCTCCGACGCCGCCTTCGTCCCGGATGCCGCACAGCGGCGAGTGCTGGATCTGGCACCCCAGACATCGGCGGTGGTGGTCGGCGCGCCCGGGACCGGCAAGACGGCCACGCTCATCGCACGTGTGCATGCCCTCGTGGAAGCCGGCGTCGACCCCGACGCCATCGTGGTACTCACCTCCAGTCGCACCGCTGCCACCGAGCTGCGCGATCGACTCGCGCTGGCCGTGGGCCGCGCGACGGCGGGTCCGCTGGCCAGATCGGTGGCGTCGCTGGCGTTCCAGCTGGTGCGTGCGGGCGAGGTGCACGCCGGCGGCGAGCCGCCGCAGCTGCTCACCGGGGCCGATGAGGACCAGCTGGTGCAGGAACTGCTCGCCGGCGACGCCGAGGACGAGGCATCCGCCCCCTCCCGGTGGCCACAGTGGCTCCCCGCTCCCATTCGCGGTACCGCCGGCTTCCGCGCCGAGGTGCGCACCTTCCTCGCGGAGTGCACGACGCTGGGTCTCACGCCGGCCCGACTGCGCGCGCTCGCGGAGCGGCTCGACCTGCCGGCATGGTCGTCGCTGGCCTCGTTCGCGACCGAATACGAACGGGTCCGTGCCGACATGCGCGGTGCGCACCGCGACGCGGCGGGTCTCGTGCGCGAGGCGGTCGGCATCCTCCGCTCCAGCGCCCCCGGTGCGCCCGTGCTCGGCGCGTTCGCCGGGGTGCGCGTCATCCTCGTCGACGATGCGCAGGAGCTCACCCTGGGCGGAGTGGAGTTGCTGGAGGCGTGCCGCGCCCACGGCATCGCGGTCATGGCGTTCGGCGACCCCGACGTCGGGTCGGGCACCTTCCGCGGCGCCTCGCCCCGCAACTTCGCCCGCCTGGCCGCCGCCGCGCCGCCGCTCGTGCTCACCGCCGCGCATCGGGGCAGCCGCGCGCAGCGGGCGCTGCTGGCGTCGGTCACCGAGCGCATCGGCGCCGTCGGCATCGTGAGCCACCGGCTGCGTCCGACGGCGCCGGAGGAGTCCGCACCGGCGGATGCCACGGTGCGCGCGTTCACGCTGCGATCGCCGTCGGAGGAGTACGACGCCATCGCGCGGCTGCTGCGCGAACGCCACCTGCGCGACGGTGTGCCGTGGGACCGCTGCGCCGTCATCGCGCACGACACCCGTCAGGTGGCCGCGTTGGAGGCGGAGTTGGCGGCACGCGAAGTGCCGGCGCGTGCCAGCGGACCCGGCCGCGCGCTGGGCGTCTTGCGACCCGTACGCGACCTGCTGCGCCTGGTGGAGCTGTCCGCCCGTCCCGGCGACCAGTGGACCATCGACGACGTCTCCGACGTGCTGCTCGGCGTGGCAGGGGGCATGGACCCGGTGGAGCTGCGGCGACTGCGCACCACGCTGCGGCAGACCGAACTGGCCCACGAGGGCGAGCGCGGCGGGCAGGCGCTGCTGGTGTCGGGCATGGTGCGGCCGCTGGAGCTGGACCTCATCGACACCCGTGAGGCGCGTCGTGCGCGGCGGGTGGCACGCACCCTGGCGCAGCTGGCGGCCGACCACGCCGCCGGGGCCACCGTGCACGAACTGCTGTGGACGGCGTGGGAGAAATCGGGCCTGCAGGCTCCCTGGGCCGAAGCGGCCAACGGTCACGGGCCGCTGGCGGAGCAGGCCAACCGCGACCTGGACGCGGTGGTCGCGCTGTTCCAGGCCGCCAAGCGGGCCGTCGAGCGGGAGGACGGCGCCCCGCCGCTGGCATTCGTACGCGGCATCCTCGACAGCGATGTCGCTGAGGACCGCCTGACCGCGCCGCCGCCGGAAGCCTCGGTGCGGGTGCTCACCCCCGCCGGTTCGCTCGGGCTGGAGTTCGACACCGTCGTGGTCAGCGGCGTGCAGGACGGGGTGTGGCCCAACACCCGGCTGCGCGGCAGTCTGCTGGAGACCTGGCGGCTCGCCGACGCAGTGGAGGGGGAGGATGCCACCGACGTCCTCGACCGCCGGCGCCAGGCGATGCACGACGAACTGCGCCTGTTCGCCCGCGCCGTCTCCCGTGCCACGGCTCGGCTCATCGTCACCGCCGTCGATGACGATGACACCGGGCCGAGCGTGCTGTTCGAATTGCTGCCCGACCCGGAGCCGGCGCCCCGCGAGGCGGAGCATCCGCTGACGCTGCGAGGCCTCGTGGCGCTGCACCGACGGGCGCTGACGGACCCGCGCGCCCCCGCCGCGGCGCGGGCGGCCGCCCCGGGGCAGCTCGCGCTGCTGGCCGACGCGGGCGTCGCCGGGGCGGACCCTGCGCAGTGGTACGGCGTGGCAGGCCCCACCTCCACCACGCCGCTGCGCGACCTTGCCCGCGAAGCGGTGCGGGTGTCTCCGTCGAGGCTGCACACGCTCGAGGAGTGCCAGCTCAACTGGGTGATCGGCGACCTCGGCGGCGATCCCGGCGGGTCGGTGGCGGGGCTGGGGACGCTCATCCACGCTGCCCTCGAGCACGGCTCCGAACTGGACGAAGCGGGCCTGTGGCGCATTGTGGAGCAACGGTGGGGCGAGCTGGAATTCGATGCCGAGTGGCGGGGGCGTGCCGAACTCACCCGCGCTCGCGACCTGGTGCGGCGGCTGCACCGGTACCTGCGGGACACCGAACGCGATGGGGTGACGCTCTTGGGCGCGGAACCGCATTTCGAAGTGCCCATCGAGATCCCCGAAGCAGGCGCGCACGGCGCGGTCCTCAGCGGTTACATCGACCGGGTGGAGCTCGGCCCCGACGGGTCGGTCGTCATCGTTGACCTGAAGACCGGCAAGGCCGAGCCGCAGACCGACAAGGCCGTCGCCGACAACCCGCAGCTGGCGGCGTACCAGCTCGCCTTCGAAACCGGCGCGATCGAGGCGCCCGAGGGGGCGCGGCCCGGCGGCGCGAAGCTGCTGGTGCTGCGGCCCACCGCGGCATCCAAGGAGTACGTCACGCCGCGCCAGGTGCCCTTCGACGACGAGACGCGCACCGCGTTCGTCGGCCGGGTCGTCGCGGCCGTCGACGTGATGCGCGGCAGCGCGTTCGTCGCCCCCTACGAGGAGCACTGCCGCGATGAGCATTCCTATGGCTTGTGCCGCATCCACACGATCGGGGCGGTGAGCTCGTGACCACGCTCATCTCCGCGCACGCCATCGCCGCCGCCCTCGGTCAATTCCCGCCGACGGCCGAGCAGGCCGCCGTCATCGAGTCGCCGCTGCAGCCGGGACTCGTCGTCGCCGGCGCCGGCAGCGGCAAGACCGAGACGATGGCGGGGCGCGTGGTGTGGCTGGTGGCCAACGGCCTCGTCCGCCGCGACCAGGTGCTGGGGCTCACCTTCACCCGCAAGGCAGCGGGGGAGCTGGCCGAACGCATCCACAAGCGCCTGCAGCGCCTGGCGGAGTTCGAGCGGCGGGGCCTGCTGCCCCACCTGTCGGCGCTGCACGCCGAGGGGCGGCTGGACCCGTTCGCCACGGCGGACACGGATGCCGCACGCCGGGTGGTGCTGGCGAATCTCGTCGGCTACACCGGCGCGGAACCCGCCGCCGGAGACGACGAGGCGCTGCTGCACCGGCCCACCGTGGCGACCTACAACAGCTTCGCCGACAGCATCGTGCGCGAGCACGCGGTGCGCATCGGCCGCGACGGCGAGGCGGCGGTGCTCAGCGACTCCGCGGCGTGGCTGCTGATGCGTCGCGTCGTGCTGGCCTCGGACGACCCGCGACTGGAGGAGCGGGGCGAGTCGGTGCGCACCCTCATCGACGCGGCCCTGCGCATCGCGCGCGACAGCGTCGACAACCTGGTGTCGCTGGACGAGCTGGCCGCCTTCCCGGAGCGCTTCGCCGACGTGCTGGAGCGGCCGTCGGAGAACAAGCGCACCGTCGTCTACGCCGATATCGCCCGCGCCGCCGAGAAGGTGGGCGCGCTGGCGCTGCTGACCGATCTCGCGCGGGAGTACGCGCGGCAGAAGCTGCGCCTGGGGGTCATCGACTTCTCAGACCAGGTCGCCGGCGCGCTGGAGGTCGTGCAGAGCCATGAATCGGTCGCCGCGGAGCTGCGGGACCGGTACCGGGTCGTGCTGCTGGACGAGTACCAGGACACCTCCGTCGTGCAGACCGACCTGCTCGCGACGCTCTTCCGTGGCACCGGGGTGATGGCCGTCGGCGACCCCCACCAGTCCATCTACGGCTGGCGCGGCGCCAGCGCCGGCAACCTCGGCGACTTCGCCCGCGCGTTCGCCCCCGACGGCGTCAGTGGACGGTTCGCGCTGCGCACCAGCTGGCGCAACAGCCACCGGGTGCTCACGGCGGCCAATGCCGTGCTCGCCCCGCTCGCCTCGAGCGCACCGGTGCCGGTGGACGAACTGCTCGCCCGACCCGGTGCGACCCTCGGCGACGTGCAGATCGCGTTCGATGACGATCTGGATGCCGAGACCGATCGGGTGGCCGCCTGGTTCGAACAGGTACGAGCCGCTCGTGCCGCGGCGGGGGAGTCCACCACCGGCGCGATCCTGTTCCGCAGCAAGAAGCACATGGTGCGCTACGGCGATGCGCTGGCCAGACGCGGTATCCCGCATCGCATCCTGGGCCTGGGCGGATTGCTCTCCACGCCCGAGGTGGTCGATGTCGTCTCGGCGCTGCGTGTCATCGCCGACCCGTCGGCCGGCTCGGCGCTGATCCGGCTGCTGTCGGGGCCCCGCTGGGCGATCGGACTGGCCGACCTTCGGGCCCTCGCCCAGCTGGCGCGCCGCATCGTGCGCCACGATCATGCCCTCAAGCCCCTGGCGCCCGAGGTCGCCGAGCGGATGCGCGGCTCCGCGGGCGAGGATCAGGGGTCGCTCATCGACGCCCTCGACTTCGTGCTGCGCCACCCCGCCGACCACGGCTGGCTGGCAGAGTTCACCCCCGCCGCGCGGGAGCGGCTGCGCGAGGCCGGTGCCGTGTTCGCGGGCCTCCGCCGGGCGGCGCGGCTGCCGATCCCGGAACTGGTGCGCCTGATCGAGCTGGAGCTGCGGCTGGATGTGGAGCTGGCCGCCAACGAAGCCCGCGGGCCGGCGCGCATCGCCTCGGAGCAGCTGCGGGCGTTCGTCGACGAGCTGCACGGGTTCCTCGCCGCCGATGAGACCGGGTCGCTCACGAGCCTGCTGGCATGGCTGGACCACGCCGAGAAGCTCGACGAGTTCGCCCCGCGCACCGAGCCGCCCGAGGACGACGTCGTACAGCTACTGACCATCCACGGCTCCAAAGGGCTGGAGTGGGATGCCGTCGCGGTGGTGCGCCTGGTCAAAGACGAGCTGCCGTCGGCGGCCAAGGACACCAAGGGGTGGCTCGCGTTCGGTGTGCTGCCGTACGAGTTCCGCGGTGACGCGCCGTGGCTGCCGCGGCTGCAGTGGGGGCGTGAGGACGCCCCCACCCAGCAGGCGCTGAAGCTGGCGCTGGAGGACTTCATCGCTGCCCAGCGCGCCCGGCAGCTGGAGGAGGACCGGCGGCTCGCGTACGTCGCGGTCACCCGCGCCCGCGATCACCTGCTGCTGACAGGGTCGAGCTGGTCCGGCACGCGCAGTGCCCGCGACCCCAGCGTGTTCCTCGTGGAGATGGCCGACGCGCTCGGCATCGAGCCGCCCGCACCGGTGACCGACGAGAACCCCTACCTCGGGGAGCGGCGGCTGTTGACCTGGCCGATCGACCCGCTGGGTTCACGCGCCGAGGTCGTCCGCACCGCGGCGGCCACGGTCGCCGCCGCCCGCGAGGCCGACCGCCCTGCTGCGCACCCGGAGCTGGAGCTGCTGCTGGCCGAGCGCGCCGCCAGGGCCGCCGACCGGGTGCGGTCGGCGCCCACCCGCATCCCGGCGTCGCGGTACAAGGACTTCGTCGCCGACTTCGCCGGCACGGTCGCCGCCATCGCGCGTCCGCTGCCGGAGCGACCCTTCCGGCAGACGCGGCTGGGTACGCTCTTCCACGCCTGGGTGGAGCACCGCTCCGGCCTGGTCGGCGCCGGCTCCTCCGCAGACGACGCACTGTGGGAGTCCGACGACGAATCGGCCGACGGATCCGCGCCGCTGTCGGGCGACGACGCCGCGGCGATGGCGGCGCTGAAGGAGGCGTTCGCCGCCACCGAATGGGCGCCGCTGCGCCCGATCGCGGTGGAGACCGAGATCGACTTCACCATGACCGGGCCGGATGGCCGCGACCATGTCATCATCTGCAAGCTCGACGCGGTCTACCGCCGCGGGGAGCGCATCGAGATCGTCGACTGGAAGACCGGCCGCCCTCCCGGCAGCGCCGCGGAGCGGGAGCAGCGCATGGTGCAGCTGGAGCTGTACCGCCGCGCCTACCACGAGAAGCACGGTGTGCCGATGGGGCTGATCGACGTGGCGCTGGTGTACGTCGGCGCCGGTGTGGTGCTGCGCGGGTAGCGGCGCGTCAGTCGGTCGCTGTCCAGCGGCGCAGCGCATTGCGCGCGCTGTCGTCGCGGTCCTGCTCGTGCGAATCCGACTGCTCGGTGATGTCCACCGCCGGGCGGGCGGCGGGCTCGGTCGCCGCTTCGTCGGGCGAGAACAGGGACAGCTCGATGGGCTGGGTCACCTGGTCGGCCGGGTGGGAGTCGTCCTCGGAGGTGTCCTGCGTGAACATCGACATCAGCGACGGGTCGTAGGTGTCGGTCTGCATCGAGGTGTCGACGATCTCACCGGTGGCATCCGACATGCGGCCTACACGGGCCAGCGCGTCGTCGACGTCCACGGCATCCGCCGAGACCAGCGCGGTCTCGCCGACGCCCTCCGCGAGGGATTCCAACAGGGCGACCGCGTCGGCCACGACCTTCTCGCTGCCGGCGGCGTGCCCGTGGACGAGCCACTTGGCGAACTCGAGCTCGGCGTACAGCCGGGCACGGTCGCGCAGTCGCGCATCGGGCGCGCGGTGGGCGCTGGAGAGGTACCCGTCGTAGACGGCATCCGCCGCAGTGGGAGCAGACGCCAGCCACCGCAGGTCGGTGGCGGGGTCTCCCACGCTCAGGCCATGCCAGTCCAGCAGGCCGGTGACGGTCGGGCCCAAATCGGTGTCCTCGAGGAGGAACGCGGTCGGCTCGACACCGCCGAGGGTGACGGCCGCTTCGAAGCGCCACAGCTGCTCGGCAGCCAGCGCCGTGCTCCACCGGCGCAGCAGCGCGAACGGCAGCAGCCCGGTCGCCTCCGCCCGGTCCAGCAGACGCTCGGCCTCGTCGCGCACCTGCGCGGGGGAGCGTGCGGGGAGCCCGGCATCGCGGACGACGGAGACGGGAATGGCGTGCACGTTCGCCAGCGCTGCGCCCAGCGACGTGGCCACCCCGGGGCCCGGCGGCACGTGGCCGGCCTCGACGCGGTAGCCGGGAAGCAGGTCGGACACCAGCACGCGGGAGGAGCCGAGGCCGGCTTCGCCGAGCACCTCGGGGGCGCGGAAGGGCAGCACGCCGCGCACGCCCGCCGACAGCGCACGCAGCACCCGCACCTGGGCGGCGAGCTCCTCGGCGGCCTCCGGCGAGTTCGGCACGCGCACCACGACGCGGCGGCCGTCGTCGAGATCGGCGACGGCGGTATCGAAGCGACCGGTCGATCCTTCCGTCAGCTCGCCGACTCCCACCACGGCGACCCGAGGAAGGGCCGACGTGACGGACGCGGCTAGAGTGAGGGGTGAGCGTGCCATGCCCCCAAGGGTAGGTCGCGTGCGCTCCGACACCCCCGCGCCACGCCCGCAAGAGAGGTCCTGGATGACGGTGCCCGACAGTTCGCAGGCTCCCGCGACCGCCCCACTCGAGTGGGACCGTGCCGCCGAGGAGCGCACCGCCGAAGGCCTGCTCGACGCCGCGCGAGCCGATGCCGGCACCCGTGTGCTCGTCGTCCACGGCGACCGTGCGCCGCTGGCCGGCGACACCGCGCTGCGGTTCCTGAGCCCGAACGAGGTGGCAGACCAGGCGCAGTGGGCGTTCCTCGGCCGTGACGCGCAGGGCGTCGCCCTCCTGCTGGCCGCGCTGCCGGTGGACGCGCCGCTGCCGGACGGGCGGTGGGGCGCGCTGCGCGCCGTGGGCGGCGACCTCGTCTCCCACGATGCTGCGGTGTTCGTCGCGGGACTGAGCCTCGGCCGCTGGCTGCTGGACGCACCGTTCTGCCCGGCGTGCGGCGCGGCCACCCGCGTGCACGCGGCCGGCTGGGCGCGCACCTGCCAGGGATGCGGCCGGGAGCACTTCCCCCGAACCGACCCGGCCGTCATCGTCGCCGTTACCAGCGCCGACCGGCAGCGGCTGCTGCTGGGTTCCAACGCGCTGTGGGCGCAGCAGAACCGGTACTCGACCTTCGCCGGATTCGTCGAGGCGGGCGAGTCCCTCGAAGCCGCCGTGGTGCGGGAGGTGCAGGAGGAATCCGGGGTGCGGGTCGCCCAGCTGCGCTACGCCGGCTCCCAGGGCTGGCCGTATCCGCGTTCGCTCATGCTCGGCTTCCACGCCGTCACCGATGACGAGCAGGCGGCGCGTGCCGACGGCGAGGAGATCGTGGCGGTGCGCTGGTTCACCCGCGACGAGATCGGCGCCGCCCTCGCCGGCGGCGGCGACGTGCTGCTGCCCGGCACCGCCTCGATCGCCCACCGCCTGATCACGCAATGGCACGAGGGACTCGCGTGAACGTCGAACCGCTCGCAGGACTCGACGACAACCAGCTGAAGGCGGCCACGGCGCTGCGGGGACCGGTGTGCGTGCTCGCCGGTGCCGGCACCGGCAAGACCCGCGTCATCACGCACCGCATCGCGCACGGCGTCGACACCGGCGCGTATTCGCCTGGCCGCGTCATGGCGGTCACCTTCACGACGAAGGCCGCCGGCGAACTGCGCGGCCGGCTGCGCGCGCTCGGGGTGCCGGGAGTGGCCGCCCGCACCTTCCACGCCACGGCGCTGGCGCAGCTGAACTTCTTCTGGCCGCAGCTGGCCGGCGGCAGTGCGCCGTCGATCGTCAACGGCAAGGTACGCGCCCTCGCCCATGCCGCCGACGGTCTGGGATTCGACCCGGGCCCGGCGGCGCTGCGCGACGTCGCGGCGGAGATCGAGTGGCGCAAGGTCACGATGCGCTCCATCGAGGACTACGCCATCGCCCGCCCGCGCGGGGTCGCCGGGCTCGACCTGGAGCAGGTGGTGGACCTGCAGCGCGCGTACGAGAAGCTCAAGGACGAGCGGCATCAGCTCGACTTCGAAGACGTGCTGCTGGCCTGCGCGGGCATGATCGAAGCCGAACCCCACGTCGCGGCCGCCGTGCGCGAGCAGTACCGCCACTTCACCGTCGACGAGTTCCAGGACGTTTCGCCGGTGCAGAACCGGCTGCTGGAACTGTGGCTCGGCGACCGACGCGACCTGTGCGTCGTCGGCGACGCGAGCCAGACCGTCTACTCGTTCGCGGGGGCAGACCCGCAGTTCCTGCTCGGTTTCGCCGACCGGCATCCGGATGCCAGAGTCGTGCGCCTGGACCGCAACTACCGGTCGGATGCCGCGGTGCTCGCCGTCGCGAACGACCTGATGCGCGATCGCCCCGGCGCGCTGACGCTGGTCGCCGCCTCCGGCGCCGAACCCGGCCCGACGCCGGTGGCGACCACCTACCCGCACGACGCGGCCGAAGCCGCCGGCGTCGCCCGGGCCATCGCGGCGCAGATCGCCGCCGGCACCGACCCGCACGACATCGCGGTGCTGTATCGAACCAACTCGCAGTCGGCACCGCTGCTGGCAGCCCTCGCGGAACGCCACATCGCCGCGACCGTGCTGGGCGGCAAGCGCTTCTTCGACCTGCCGGAGGTGCGTCAGGCGCTGCTGGAACTGCGGGCGGCGACCGTCGCCCCGCTGGAGACGGCGTTCCTGCCGACGGTGCGCGACATCCTGCGCCGGTCGGGCCTGAGCGACGAGCCGCCTCCCGCCGGCGGCGCGGTGCGCGACGCCTGGGAGGCGCGGGCGGCGATCCTGCGCCTGGCGGAAGAGTCGCCGGAGGGCACCACGCTGCGCGGCTTCACCGACGACCTGCTCGCCCGCGCGAAGGACCAGCACGAGCCGTCGCTGCGCACCGTGACGCTGGCGACCCTGCACGCGGCCAAGGGCCTGGAGTGGGACCACGTCCACCTGGTGGGGCTGGCCGAAGGCCTGCTGCCCATTTCCTACGCGACGACCCCGGAGACCATCGACGAGGAGCGGCGCCTGGCCTACGTCGGCATCACGCGCGCCGCGCGGACACTGTCGCTGTCATGGGCTCGGGGAATGGGACAACGCGAGAGGTCGGTGTCCCGCTTCCTGCGAGAGATCGGCACCGACACTCTTCGTGTGGTCGATGCTCGTGCCACGTCGGGCGCGCGTGCCGGGCGCGGATCGTCACAGAGCGCGACACGGAGCGAGAGCCCGAGCTGACGATGCGCCGGGCCAGGATCGCCGCGTCGTAGAGGATGCTGCGCGGCGTCGCAGGCGCCGGCAGCATCAGCAGCTGGGCGGCGATGGCCGGCCACGCCGGGTCGTCGTCGCGGCGGTGGGCGGCAAGGCACGCCAGACACGGCGTCACCCCCGGCACGACGAGCGGGCCCACCTCGACGCGGTCGTGCGCGAGCACGATCGGCAGGTGCCGCACGTCGTCGCGCATGAACCGTGCCGATCGTCGCGGGTCGAGGACGTGGGGTGCCACGGCGACCACCGGGGTTCCGGCGGGCACCGGCAGCGACGCCAGATCCCACCACGGCGACACCTCGGCATCCGCCCCGGTCTCCGCGAACGCGTCGATCAGGGTGTCGGCGAGCAGCGGCGGCAGATCGTGGGGCAGCTCCAGGCGCACTGCCGGCGCCGGCGGGTCGTCGCGTTCGCACAGCACCGGTTCCAGCAGCTGCCGGAACGCCGCCGCCTCGTTCGGATCCGCGCCGAACGCTCGCGCGCACGCGTCGAATGCGGACGAGGGGATGCCGTCGCCCAGCGCCGCAATGAGCCTTGTCTGCCAGGGGGCAAGAGGATCGACGACGGCGAGGCCGGCGGCACCGAACTGCAGGCTCGTGTCGCTGCGCCACAGCGGCGGGTGGAGGGGATTGAGGCGAAGCATGCCCCGATTGTGCGCCGCCCGGTGACCGCCTGGGCGGCGCTGTCCACAGACCTCACGCCGGAACGGCGCGAGGGATGGCTGGGGAGGAGACCCCGATCAGACCGGGCGGGGACCGGCCGGGTCGTCGCCGGAAGGATCGCCCGAATCCTCGCCGGCGCTGCCGGAGCCGCCGGAGTCGCCGGAATCCGCGCTGTCGGCGGACGCGTCGTCCGCCGCCTGGCTCAGCAGCGCGTCGAGTGCGTCGTCCATCGCGTCGCGCTGCGGCTCGTCGCCGCGGGCGTGCGCCTGCAGTCGCGCCACGAGCGCGGCGGGGTCGTCGATGTCCTCCGAGCTGGGCATGAGGTCGGGGTAATCCCAGAGCGCGTCGCGGCCGGCGATGCCGACCGCGTCGGTGACGGCCCGCCACATCGCGGCAGCCTCGCGCAGCCGCCGCGGGCGCACTTCCAGTCCCACGAGCGACCCCAGCGCCTGCTCGGCCGGGCCGCCCACCGCACGGCGGCGGCGGACGACCTCGGTGATGCGGTGCGCTTCCGGCAGCCGCGTCGTGGCGGCTTCCGTGACGACGTCGACCCAGCCTTCGATGAGGGCCAGCAGATTCTCCAGACGCGCCAGTGCCGCCGTCTGCGCTTCGGAACGCTGCGGCAGCAGCGCGCCGCTCTCCAGCGCCTGGCGCAGCTCCTCGGGCTGGGACGGGTCGAACCGCGACGCGAGGTCTTCCAGCGCTTCGGTGTCGACGTGGATGCCGCGGGCGAAGTCGGTCACCTGCGAGATGACGTGCAGCCGCAGCCACCGGGCGTGACGGAACAGGCGGGCGTGGGCGAGTTCGCGCGTTGCCAGGTACAGCGCCAGTTGATCGTCGGCAATGCCGAGGTCGCGGCCGAAGTCGGCGAAGTTCTGCGGCAGGATGGCCGCGTCGCCGGCGGGCATGACCGGAAGGCCCACGTCGCCGCCGCTGACCACCTCGGTGGACAGTCGCCCGACCACCGCTCCCAGCTGGGCGGCGAACAGCGACCCGCCCACGGTGCGCATGAGGCGCCCGGCGCCCTGCACCATGGCACGCATCTCCTCGGGCACCTGGGCATCCAGCGCCGCCGTCAAGGCGTCGGCGATGCTGAGGGCCACCGGCTCGGCCAGCTCCTGCCACACCGGCAGGGTCGCCTCGACCCAGCCGCCGCGGGTGAGGGTGCGGGGCGGCTGCGTGAGCTCCGGCACGGTCGTCGCCTCGCTCAGCCACAGCGCCGCCAGCGAGAACGCCTCGCCGAGGTCGGTGCGCTCACCGGTGGTGATGCCCATCCCGTCCTGGTTGGCGATGTGCAGCGCCTGCCGTTTGGCCATGTCCCACGAGATGCCCTCCGCGGGGGCGTTCGCGAACGCGCCCTGCAGATGCCGCATCACCTGCTGCATCATGGCGGGGTCGATGCCCAGCCCCGACAGCCGGGAGAGCTGCTCGGGATCGATCGCGCCGGGCTGTCCGCCGAACAGCTGGCGCATGAGCTCCTGGAACTCGTCCTCGGGGGAGCGGTCTTCGCCGTCGGCCATGTCAGGTGCCTTTCAGCAGGTGGGGGGTGTCCCGCTCTACGCTAGTGGCACCCTTGACTCGCACCACCCGGCACGTTTTCGCCGGTCGCGAACGACCCGGCACAGAAAGGCCCCCCGTTGGCCCTCTTCGATGAGAACGTCACGATCGTTCCGGCCCCCCGGCGACAGCCGCCGCGCGGAATGATCGCCGGCATCTGGTCCCTTGTGGTCGCCCTGGTGATCCTGCTGACCCTCACGTTCCTCCCCACCGCGTACGTCATCCAGCAGCCGGGCCCGGTGTACGACACCCTCGGCACGGCGACGACCGGTGACGGCGAGGAGGTTCCCTTGATCTCGGTGGAGGGGGCCGAGACCTACCCCACCGACGGCGCGCTGGATCTGCTGACGGTGCAGGTGGTCGGCAACCGGGAACACCCCCCGTCGTGGTTCGAGCTCGTCCTGGCGTGGTTCGACCGCACCCGGGCGGTGATCCCCATCGAGGAGGTGTTCCCCGTCGGGCAGACCACCGAGCAGCGCAACGAACAGAGTTCGGCGATGATGATCGACTCCCAGCAGGAGGCCACCGCCGCCGCGCTGGGCGAACTGGGCTATGACATCGGCGCCGAGCTGACGGTGTACTCCCTCACCGAAGATTCGGCCGCGAACGGCGTGCTGGAAGAGGGCGACGTCATCCTTGCCGTCGAGGGGCGCGAGGTCGCCGACGCCGTGGAGGTGCGCGAGATCGTCGGCGAGGCCGCCGGCGAACCGGTGACGCTCACGATCGAGCGCGACGGCCGGCAACGCGACGTGTCCGTCACGCCCGCCGAGCAGAAGATCGACGGCGAGACGGCGTGGCTGCTGGGGGTGACCCTCATGAACGCGTACGACTTCCCGATCGACGTGACGATCCAGCTCGACAACGTCGGCGGACCCAGCGCCGGCATGATGTTCGCACTGGGCATCATCGACACCCTCACCCCCGGCGAACTCAACGGCGGCGCGCAGGTCGCCGGCACCGGCACCATCAGCGGCGCCGGCGAGATCGGGCCCATCGGCGGCATCCGACAGAAGCTGTGGGGGGCGGAGGATGCCGGCGCGGAGATCTTCCTCGCGCCCACAGCGAACTGCGGCGAGGTCGTGGGGCACGTGCCCGACGGGCTGGACGTGTTCGCCGTGGCGACCCTCGACGACGCACTCGAGGTGCTCGAGACGGTCCGCGACGACGGTGACCTGGAGGCGCTGCCTACCTGCACGCCCTGAGTCTGCTGAGCATGTCCCCGGCATCTCCTCGGCGTTTCCTCAGAACCCGGACGCCTAGGATTGCAGGGTGACCACCACCTCAGCGCCGAATCAGGCCACGCCGAGCACCTCACGACGCGCGATCACGATCACCCTCGCGGTCATCGCAGCGCTCGTGGTGGCGTTCTTCGCGTTCTCGACCCTCTATGCGGACTGGCTCTGGTACGAGCAGCTCGGCTTCGACAGCGTGTTGGTCACGCAGTGGACCGCGCGGGTATCGATGTTCGCGATCGGGTTCCTGGGCATGGCGGTGCCGGTGTGGGTCGCCATCCAGCTGGCGTATCGCCTGCGCCCCGTGTACGCGCGGCTGAGCTCTCAGCTGGACCGCTACCAGGAGGTCGTCGAGCCGCTGCGGCGCCTGGCGATGTGGGGCATCCCGGTGTTCTTCGGCTTCTTCGCCGGCTTCGCCGCCTCGTCGCAGTGGGAGACCACGTGGCTGTGGGCCAACGGCGTCGCCACGAACACCACCGACCCCGAGTTCGGTCTCGACACCGGTTTCTACCTGTTCGCCATGCCGTTCTACTCGGCAGCACTCGGGTTCATCTCCGCTGTCGTCCTGGTGTGCCTGCTGGTCACCGCGGTCGTGTCGTACCTGTACGGCTCGGTGCGGGTGGGCCAGCGGGAGCTGCGCATCTCCAAGTCCGCGCGCATCCAGCTGGCGGTGCTGGCGGGCCTGTACCTGCTGCTGCAGGCGGTGAGCCTGTGGCTGGACCGCTACAAGAACCTCGTGCAGGACAACGATCGCATCACCGGTGCCAGCTACGTCGACGTCCACGCGATCATCCCCGGTCAGGCGATCCTCGCCGTCATCGCGGTGCTCGTCGCGGTGCTCTTCTTCGTCACCGCCGTCATCGGCCGCTGGCGCTACCCGCTGATCGCGACGGCGCTGCTGATCGTGTCGTCGCTGGTGGTCGGCGTGGCCTACCCGTGGTTCGTCCTCAACGTGCAGGTGCGCCCGAACCAGCAGACGCTGGAAATGCCGTTCTACGAGCGCAACCTCGAGGCCACCCAGGCCGCGTACGGCATCGACGCCCTGGAGCGCACCGAGTTCGAGGCCGTCACGGACGTGGAACCCGGGCAGCTGCGCGAGGATGCCGAGACGACCGCCTCCATCCGCATCATGGACCCCGCGATCATCAACCCCACGGTGCGCCAGATCGAGCAGTACCGCTCGTACTACCAGTTCACCGACCCGCTGGACGTTGACCGGTACGAGATCGACGGGCAGTCTCAGGACACCGTGGTGTCGGTGCGCGAGCTCAACCTCAACCAGCTGGGAAACGCGGCATCGTGGTACACCACGAGTCTCGTCTACACCCACGGCTACGGCATGGTCGCGGCCAAGGGCAACGAGCGCACCGCCGACGGCAACCCGGTCTTCATCGAACGCGGCATCCCCGTCAGTGGCGAGCTCAGCGACATCGGCGACGGCTTCGAGCCGCGCGTGTACTTCGGTGAGACCTCGCCGCCTTACTCGATCGTCGGTGCGCCCGAGGGTCGGGCCCCCGTCGAGCTGGACTACCCCAGCGGTGAAGACGGCGCCAACGAGACGAAGACGACCTTCACCGGCGACGGCGGCCCGAGCGTGGGCAACATGTTCAACCGCCTCATCTACGCGCTGAAGTTCCAGGCGACGGACATGCTGTTCTCCGATGCCATCAACGACGAGTCGCAGATCCTCTACGACCGCGACCCGCTCACCCGCGTGCAGAAGGCGGCGCCGTACCTCGAGCTGGACAGCGACCCGTACCCGAGCGTCGTGGACGGGCGCATCGTCTGGATCGTCGACGGCTACACGCTCAGCGAGAACTACCCGTATTCGTCCACGGTGAGCCTGAGCGACGCGATCTCGGACTCGACCAACCCGACCCCGACGGTCGCGCTGGACAACATCAACTACATCCGCAACTCGGTCAAGGCCACCGTCGACGCCTACGACGGCTCGGTGAAGCTGTACGCGTGGGACGAGGAAGACCCGCTTCTGCAGGCGTGGCAGAAGATCTACCCGACGACCGTCGGGTCGATCGACGAGATGTCGGGCGAGCTGATGAGTCACGTGCGCTACCCGACCGACCTGTTCAAGGTGCAGCGGGCCATGCTCGGCAACTACCACGTCGACGACGCGCAGTCGCTGTATCAGCGCGACAACGCATGGAAGACCCCGGACGACCCCCAGGATGACGGCCAGCTCCAGCCGCCGTACTACCTGACGATGCAGATGCCCGGTCAGGAAGCACCGGCCTACTCGATGTTCACCACCTTCATCCCCGGCGGTGAGGACACCCGCAACGTGCTGATGGGTTACCTCGCGGTCGATTCGGACGCCGGCAGCGAGCAAGGCGTGAAGGCTGACGACTACGGCAAGCTGCGGATGCTGGTGGTCGATGCCGAGACCCCGGTGCCCGGCCCGGGTCAGGTGCAGAACACCTTCGACGCCGATCCCGAGGTGTCGTCGTTCGTGAACATCCTCCAGCAGGGTCAATCGCAGGTGCTCAACGGCAACCTGCTGACACTTCCGGTCGGTGGCGGTCTGCTGTACGTGCAGCCGGTGTTCGTGCAGTCCTCCGGAGCCACGAAGCTGCCGACGCTGCAGAAGGTGCTGGTCGGCTTCGGTGACCAGGTCGCGTTCGAGGACACCCTGCAGGAGGCACTTGACGTGCTGTTCGGCGGCGACTCCGGTGCCAGCACCGGGGACGAGGGGGTCACCCCGACCGACCCGGCCGAGCCGGCCGACCCGAATGCCCCGGCAGAGCCGGAGGCACCGGCGGTCCCGGCGGCTGACTACGAGGCAGCACTCGAGCAGGCGCGTCAGGCGATGAGCGATCGCCAGGCCGCTCTGCAGGCCGGCGACCTCACCGCGTTCGCTGAGGCGGACGAGCGCCTGACCGCCGCGGTGGAGACGCTGCTGCAGCTCAGTGAGGCGGAGGAGACCGGCGGGGAGTGACCCGGCAGCTCATGAGGTGAGCAGCCACCACCAGATGAGCAGCACCGTCACGCCGAAGCCGGCGAACTGATTGAGCCAGAGGAAGCGACGCCATCCGCGCGTCGCTTCCTCTGCTGTTTCGTCCGTGATCGACCGGAACGGCCACAGCGTCGCCAGGTACGGCAGCACCAGGACCGCGGCGAGCGGGCCGGGCCACGTCGTGCCGAGCATGACCAGACCGGATGCCGCATAGCAGGCCAGCGCGAAACGCACGGTCCACCGCGCCCCGCGCACCGTCGCGATGGAGGCGATGCCCGCCTCGCGGTCGGCCACCACGTCCTGCACGGCGCCGAACGCGTGCGAGGCGACACCCCACAGCGCGAAGGCGATGACGATGAGCACGAGTTGCCACGTCCACGTGGCATCCGCCAGCACGAAGCCGTAGACGGCCGGGGAGAAGAAGTGGATGGCGCTGGTCAGCGAGTCGGCGAACGGCACTTCCTTCAGCCGCAGCGGCGGGGCGCTGTAGAAGACGACGAAGAACAGGCTCGCCGCCAGCACCGCCCACGACGCCGTCGAGCCCGCCACCACGAGGAACACCACGAACGGGGCGCAAGTCACCCCCGCCGCCCACAGCGTCGTGGCGTGCAGCCGGCGCTCCAGCACCGCGCCGTGTACCCCGCCCTTGCGGGGATTGCGCAGGTCGGATTCATAGTCGAAGACATCGTTGACGCCGTACATCGCCAGGTTGTACGGCACCAGGAAGAACAGCGTCCCCACGATCAGGACCACGTCGACCTCGCGGGCGGTGAGCAGATACGCCGCCGCGAACGGGTAGGCGGTGTTGACCCAGCTGACCGGGCGCGAGGACACCAGCAGTTGCGTCGCGGTGTTCACGCGCGGCTCCGCGGCGTGAGCAGCGTCCACACCGCGGGGACGAGGAAGGCCGCGCACACCGGGTAGGAGAAGTCCTCGATGGGCGCGAGTCCGATGCGGATGCCGGTGATGTCGTCCTCCGGGTAGGTGAACAGGTCTGCCGCGATCATCGCATTGTCGAACACCGCAGTGAGTACCACGAGCACGGCGGCGGCCACAGCGGAGGCGATCATGCGGCGGCCGAAGTGCGGCCGGACGGCGCTGGCCCCGGTGACGACGACGGTGACCAGCGCGAACGGGAGGATGACCCAGGCGTAGGTCATGCCGGTTCCTCCCGGCGCTGCCGCAGGCGCCGGTGCACGCGCTCCGCGCCGCGGAAGCACACCAGCGCGAGATAGCACAGGAAGGCCAGGAACAGCGGCTCCTCCATGGGCAGGTGCGGAGCGAGATCGATGCCGATCAGCAGCGGGCTGTCGCCCTTGATGAAGACGCCGGCGGCGATGCCGGCGGCATCCCAGGCGACGAAGAACGCCGTGCCGATGCCCACCGCCGCCACGGTGCGGCCCGGCGCATCCCAGAACGCGAGCCGCAGCCGGGCATCAAGCAGCGCGATCCCGGCGGCGGACAGCAGGATCGCCAGCAGGTACAGCCCCGGCATCACGTCTCCGCGGCGGTGGGGACCGGCAGCGGACCTGTCGTGCGGTCGCCTCGTAGACGCTTGACGACCAGCTCCGCCGAGATGAGGCACATCGGCAGTCCGATCCCCGGCAGCACCGAGGCGCCGGCGTAGTAGAGGCCCTCGACCTTGCTCGAGGTGTTGCGCGGGCGGAACAGGGCGCTCTGCCCGAGGGTGTGCGCCAGCCCCAGCGAGTTTCCGCGCCAGGCATGCAGGTCGACGGCGAAATCGGCGGGGGAGACGGTGCGACGAACCCGCACCCGTTCGGCCAGGTCCGGGATGTCACACCAGGACGCGATCTGGTCGATGACGGCATCCGCCGCCCGCTCGATGAGCGCGTCGCCGGTGCCGGCGACGCCGCCTTGGCCCAGGGCGGGGTCGGCGGGGATCGGCACCAGCACGAAGAGGTTCTCGCTGCCGGCGGGGGCGACGGTGTCGTCGGTCGCGCTGGGGCGACACACGTACAGCGACGCCGGCTCCGGGATGCGGGCGTCGGTGCCGAAGATCGCGGCGAAGTTCTCCTGCCAGTCCCGCGCGAACAGCAGCGTGTGGTGGGCCAGTTGCGGCAGCGGCCCTTCTACGCCGAGCATCAGCAGCAGCGCACCGGGGCTCGGCGTGCGCGTGCGCCACCACCGCTCCGGGCGCTCCCGCAGCGAGGGGGGAAGCAGCGCCGTCTCGGTGTGGTGCAGATCGGCGGTGGAGACGACGACGTCGGCATCGAGGATCGCGCCGTCGACGAGGCCCACGCCCGTCGCGCGGCGCCCGCTGGCACGGATGCGCGCCACGCCGGTGCCGGTGCGGATCGTCACGCCGCGCTCCCGGGCGAGCCGCTCGATCGCGGCGATCACGGTGGTGAAGCCGCCCCGCGGGTACAGCACGCCCTCGTCCAGGTCGAGGTGGCTCATCAGGTGGTAGAGGCTCGGCACCTCGAAGGGCGAACCGCCGAGGAAGACGGCCGGGTACCCCAGCACCTGTCGCAGCAGCGGGTCGGAGAACTCCCGCTGCACAAGGGTCGCCAGCTTGCGGGTGAGCAGCGGGGCCAGCTGGGGCAGCCGGCGCAGGAGCGCCGGGTCGCGCAGCCCCGCCATCGTCTCGTACGTGTCGTAGAGGAAGCGGGTGACCGCCAGGTCGTAGGCGTCCCCGGCGGAGTCGAGGTACCGGGACAGGCGGGCGCCCGCCCCCGGTTCACGCGACTCGAACAGCGCGGTCGCCGCCTCGCGGCCCGAGACGACGTCGAGGCGGTCGGCGGGGTGGCCGCCGGTCGGCTCGCCGTACACGCGGTACGCCGGATTCAGCGGCACGAGATCCAGCTCGGCGGCGGCACTCGTGCCCAGCAGGGCGAAGAAGTGCTCGAACACCTCGGGCATGAGATACCAGCTGGGCCCGGTGTCGAAACGGAATCCGTCGCTCTCCCAGGATCCGGCGCGACCGCCGAGATCGTCGCGAGCCTCCACGAGGGTCACCTCATGCCCCTCTTGGGCCAGCAGTGCCGAGGTGGCCAGGCCCGCGATGCCGCCGCCGATGACGACCGTGCGGGTCACGTACGTGCCCCTCTCGGGCCGAACCCCAGCATCGCGCGAGCGGCGAGGGTCGCCTTCACCGGGTCGGGCACCCGCACGCGCAGGTCCTGCCCGATGCCGTCGTCTGCACGCAGACGCTGGGCCAGCGCGGCGAACAGGTCGTGGGCGACGGTCACCGCCCGGCGGCAATCGGAGGGCAGCTGCAGCACGACGGCGGCCGCCGCCGCGAGATCGGCGTCGACGCGGTCGAGCACCTCGGTGCGTGCGGCGCCCCCCGCCCGCACGCCGAGGTAGTCCCGTCCCAGCGCGGTGGCGTCGTGGGAGAGGTCGCGGAGGAAGTTGACGTCCTGGAAGGCGGCGCCCAGTCGCCGGGCGCCATCGCGCAGCTCCGCGGAAGGGGTGACGGGGGAGGAGGCCCCGATGTTGAGGAAGATCTGCAGGCACATCAGGCCCACGACTTCGGCAGAGCCGTACACGTAGCTGTCGTGGCTGCGCGCGTCGTGGGCGGCGACGGACAGGTCAGTGCGCATCGACGCGAAGAAGGGGCGCACGAGGGAAGAGTCGATGCCCGCTTCGCGCGCCGTGCGGCAGAAGGCGTGCACGATGAGGTTGGTGGAGAACCCGCGGGTGATGGCCGTCAGGGTCTCCGCCTCCAGCTCGTCCAGCACCCGCCGCAGGGTCTCCGGCGCCAGCCCCGCCTCGGCGGCGGGACCGTCGACGACCTCGTCGGCGATGCGCACCAATGCGTAGACGTTGCGCACATGCGGACGCACCCGGGTTCCCAGCAGCCGCGCAGCGAGCGAGAACGACGTGGAATACGCGGTGATGACCGTGCCGGCGGCGGCCTGCGCGGCGCGATCGTACAGTTCCAGGCCGGTGCTCATGGGATGCGTCTCTGGATCGCGTCGCACAGTTGCGCCAGCAGTAGGGTCGCCTGCGCCGGCAGCGCCTCGTCGGCGGCGGCCGCGCGGGCGTCGGCGAGGGTGTGCTCCACCAGCACCACCAGGCGCCGCCGTGCGCCGCTGGCATCCAGCGCCTGCTGCGCGTGTCGCACGGCGACAGGTCCGGTCCACGCCAGCGAGAGGGCGACGTCGACCTGCGCCCAGGAGGGGCTCTCCCGTGCGAGCGCGACCAGCGGGGTGCGCTTGGCCGCCCGCAGGTCTGCCCCCTCGACACGCCCGGCGCGCGCGGCCGGTGCGAACGCGCCGATGAGGTCGTCGACCAGCTGGAAGGCGAGGCCGGCCAGTCCGCCGGCACGCTGCAGTGCGGCGTCGGTGGCTCCCGACGATCCGGCCAGCAGTGCGCCGGCGCGCAGCGGCGAGGCGAAGGAGTAGACGGCGGTCTTGTCGTGGGTGGCCGCGAGGACCTCGTCCGCATCCGGGTAGTCCCGGCGCACGGTATTGGCGACGTCGGCGAGTTCCCCGGCGGCCGAGACCAGCACGGCGTCGTCGAGCAGATCCAGCACTGCCGCCCGGCTCGCCGCCGGCAGGTCCGTGAGGGACACCGTGCGCGTCGCCTCGTGCAGCAGCACGTCGCCGGCGAGGATGCCGGCCGTCTCACCCAGCAGCGCCGCCCCCGCGGCATCCGCCCCCTGATCCCGCGCGAGCACGGCGAACTCGCCCGCGATGTTCGGGGTGCCGCGGCGCTCGGTGTCGCGGTCGATGACGTCGTCATGGATGACGAAGGCGGTGTGGAGCAGCTCGAACGCCGCGGCGATCTCGTACACGCCGTCCGCGGCGGGAGTCTCCCCGCCGCACGCGCGGTAGGCGGCGGCCACCAGGGCCGGGCGGAAACGCTTGCCGCCCGCCGCGGCGCGGCGCATCGCCCCGGCGAGGGGCCGGATGTCGCCGGACAGCGGCGCGATGCGGGCGTCGAGTCGGTCGAAGGCCGCGTCGATGGCCTCGTCGATGCCGGTGCGGTCGACCGTCTCCAGCGCGATCATGTCGCACCCCGCCCGGACGCGGTGAGTGAATCGAACACGTGCAGCTGGCGGGCCTGCAGCACGAGCCACGGGCTGAAGGCCCACGGCGTCGCCTCGAGCGACCGGGTCAGCGCAAGCGGGTCGACCCAACGGGCCTCGGCGACCTCGTTCGGGTTGAGCACCGGCTCCGCGCTCGTGCGGGCGGTGTACACCGGGCAGAGCTCGTGCTCGACGATGCCGCTGGCATCCACTGCGCGGTAGCGGAACAGTGGCAGCGACAGCTCGATGTCGGTGAGGGTGAGGCCGAGTTCGTATTCGGCGCGGCGGCGCACCGCGGAAAGCAGGGGTTCGGCGGGCCGCGGGTGCCCGCAGAAGGAGTTGCTCCACACCCCGGGCCAGGTCTTCTTCGTGACCGCGCGGCGCGTCACGAGAAGCTCGCCGGCGGGGTTGAGCACATGGCAGGAGAACGCGAGGTGCAGCGCCGTGTCGGTCCCGTGCACGCTGGACTTGGCGGCGGTGCCGATCTCTCGGCCGTCGTCGTCGAGAAGCACGACCAGCTCTTCGTCATTCATTAGCGCTCCTGGTTGCTAGTTTATCTAGCGATCTGGCACGATGATACCGATGGTGAGCGGGGGTGTCCACATGACCGCGGAGCACCGGCAGTCCACGGAGCATGACCGCGCTGTGCGGTCAGCGCTGGAAGCGGTGAGGACGTTCAGCGACGCCGTCGACCGCATGCACAGCGGCATGAAGGACGACATGGACATGAACGCCACCGACGTGGCGGCGCTGCGGATGCTGATCATGCGCGAGCAGCGGGGGCAGCCGGTGAGTCCCCACGACGTCTCCCGGCACCTGCGGATCTCCACCGCGTCGACGACGAAACTGCTGGACCGGCTGAGCGAATCCGGGCATGTGCAGCGTCGGCGGCATCCGCGCGACCGGCGCGCACTCATCGTGGAACTCACCGATCAGACGCGCGAGGAGTTCCAGCGCACCTTCGGCCGGCGGATGCAGGAACTGCGCGCCGTGGCGGAGCAGTTCGACGACGAACAGCTGCAGGCGATCGCGCGCTTCATCGAAGGCACCGCCCAGGTGCTCGATCCGGGGTGAGACCGGCGGGGGAACGAAGAAGGCCCTCGCTGACGCGAGGGCCTTCTTCTCTTGGTTGCGGGGGCAGGATTTGAACCTACGACCTCTGGGTTATGAGCCCAGCGAGCTACCGAACTGCTCCACCCCGCGGCACGTTTAATAGCCTAACACGGCTGTGAAGGGCTCCGCGACATGGGCGGGCCCGGCGCCGCGGGTTGCCCCCGACCGGCGGCCTGGCCAGGATGAAACGCATGCCCGATGCATCCGACGACGAACCACACCGACACCTGCCGGACGGGCGCGATGAAACGCCTGCGGAACGGGCCGATCGCAACTGGAACGAGGTGCTGCAGGAGCTGCGGGTGTTGCAGACGGGCACCCAGATCCTCACCGGGTTCCTGCTCGCGCTGGCGTTCCAGCCCGCTTTCGCCGACCTCGGCGACGGGCAGCGGGTGTTCTACCTCGTGCTCATCGTGCTGGCCGCCCTCAGCGCCATCGTCGCGCTGGCGCCGGTGGCGCTGCACCGCCTCCTCTTCCAGCAGCGGGCCAAGGGCACCGTGGTCATCTACGGCCACCTCGCACTGCTGATCTCGCTGCTGACCGTCTCGCTGCTGCTGGTGGGTGTCGTCGCCTTCGTGTTCGACGTGGTCGTCAGCGACACGGCATCATGGACAGCGGGCATCGCGCTGAGCGTCCTCATCGCCGTGCTGTGGATCGTCGTACCGCTCGTGGTGCGCGCCCGCCGAGAAGGGGAGAGCCGATGAGTGCCGAATCCGTCGCCGTCGCCGTCGCGCAGTTCGGGCCCACCGCGGGGGCTGACGCCAACCTGGCGCACATCGAGCAACTCGTCGCGCGCGCCCACGACCGCGGTGCACGCGTCGTGCTGTTCCCGGAGTACTCCAGCTACTTCGTCGACCCTTTCGACGAGTCCCTCGCCCGCAACGCTCAGGACATCGACGGCCCCTTCGTGCAGGGGCTCATCCAGATCGCCGCCCGCTACGACCTGCACGTGGTCGCGGGGCTGCTGGAGCGGGGCCGGGACGCTCAGAAGGTGCGCAATACGGTCGTGGCGGTGGATGCCACCGGGGTGCTGGCCCGCTACCGCAAGCTCCACCTCTACGACGCGTTCGGGCAGCGGGAGTCGGACTGGGTGGAGCCGGGGGAGCTGACCCCACCGGAGACGTTCGAGGTCGGCGGCCTGCGGTTCGCCCTGATGACCTGCTACGACCTGCGGTTCCCGGAGGTGTCCCGGCTGCTGGCCGATGCCGGTGCCGATGTGATCCTGGTGGCCGCCGAGTGGGTACGCGGGGCGCTGAAGGAGCACCACTGGCGGACGCTGCTGACGGCCCGGGCGATCGAGAACACCCTGTTCGTCGCGGCATCCGACCATCCGCCGCCGCTGGGGGTGGGGCACTCGATGATCGTGGATCCGCAGGGCGTGCAGCTGGCCGCCGTCGGCACGACCACCGACGTCGCCGTGGCCCATCTGGAAGTGGATGCCGTCGCGCGGGTGCGCCGGGTGAACCCGTCGCTGGCGCTGCGCCGGTTCACCGTGCAGCCGCGGGGCTGACCCGGGCGCCGCTCAGCCGCCCAGGACCGCCAGGCGCGAGACCGCGTCGTCGAGCACCTCGGTGCGCTTGCACGCGGCGAAGCGCACGAGCGTCGCGTAGTCGTCGCGATGCTCGGCGGCGGCGAACGCGGTGAGCGGGATCGCCACGACACCGGCGCGTTCAGGAAGTTCGCGGCAGAACTGTGCGGCATCCGTCGCACCCAGCGGCGCGGCATCGGCGACGGTGAAGTACGAGCCCTGGGGCGTGGAGACGCCGAACCCGGCGGCGCGCAGTCCCCGCCCGAGCAGGTCGCGCTTGGCGCGCAGGGTCGCCGCCGCACCGGCGAAGAAGTCGTCGGGCAGTCGCAGTCCGGTCGCGATGGCGGGCTGGAACGGGGCGCCGTTGACGTAGGTGAGGAACTGCTTGACCGTCAGCACCGCCGTCACGAGATCGGCCGGTCCCGAGATCCAGCCGATCTTCCAGCCGGTGGTGGCGAAGGTCTTGCCGGCCGACGAGATCGTCAGCGTGCGCTCCCACGCGCCCGGCAGCGTCGCGATGGGGATGTGTACGGCATCGAACACGAGGTGCTCGTACACCTCGTCGGTGAGGACGATCGCATCGTGGCGGTCGGCGAGTCGCACGATCTCCTCGAGCGTCTCGCGGGTGAACACGGCGCCGGTGGGGTTGTGCGGGTCGTTGACGAGGATGACCCGGGTGCGGTCGGTCACCGCACGGCGGAGGTCGTCGAGGTCGGGCTGGAAGTCGGGCCAGCGCAGTGGCACCGTCACCAGGCGCGCGCCGGCCAGTGCCACGCACGCGCCATAGCTGTCGTAGTAGGGCTCGAACACGACGACCTCGTCGTCGGGCCCGTCCACGAGCGCCAGGAGTGCGGCGGCGAGCGCCTCGGTGGCCCCGGCTGTGACAAGCACGTGTCGCTGCGGATCCAGGTGCAGCCCGTAGAAGCGCTGCTGGTGTTCGGCGATCGCCTCGAGCAGCTCCGGCATGCCGCGCCCCGGCGGGTACTGGTTCACGCCGTGGGAGATGGCTGCGCGCGCGGCCTCGAGCACTTCTGCTGGACCGTCCTCGTCGGGGAACCCCTGCCCGAGGTTGATTGCTCCGGTGCGGGCGGCCAGCGCGCTCATCTCGGCGAAAATGGTGGGAACTGCGGTACCGTCTGCGGCCAGCAGTCCCGCTCCGGTTGCGGCGCGGCGCCAGGCGCCGGGAATCTCTCGCATCCCGCTCACGCTACACGCATAGGGTGATCCCATTCGGGGCATAAGCAACACACAGCATCGGGCGGCAATCTGTACTTGCCTGTCAGATTGCCTGCCAGAAGGAGATTTGCATGAACGAGAACGAGGGCATCCGCCCCGAAGACATTCCTGCCTCGGGCTCACCCGAGCAGCCGGCTCCGGTCGCTCCTGAGCGCCCGCCGCTGCCGACGCAGCCCGCGGCGCAGTCCGCGTCCCAGCCCGGCCCGTACGCCGGGCAGCCGTACCCCGGCGCGCCGCAGCGGCCCGGCGTCCAGCCGCCCTACGGCTCCGGACAGCCGGCCGGTCGTCCGTACGGTGCACCCGCCCCCGGCTACGGTGCGCCGCAGCAGTCGTACGCCGGCAACGCGTCGGCGACCCAGCCCACCGCGCCGCTGAGCGGCACCGAGTCCGGCGGGACCCGGTCCGAGAAGTCGACCGTGGGCGCCGGCAAGGTCGCCGCGCTGATGGTCGCCGCAGCCCTCGTGGGCGGCACGGCGGGCCTCGGCGGCGCGTACGCGGGCGTCAACATCTGGAGCGCTTCGCAGCCGGTCACCGCCTCGGGTCCGGCTTCGGTCACGATCAACGACCCTGATGAGGTCAACCAGACCACCGGGGTCGCGGCGAAGGTCGTGCCCAGCTCCGTCACGATCGCGGCCAGCTCCGGCGACGCCGGCGGCACCGGGTCGGGTGTGATCCTCACCGAGGACGGCTACGTCGTCACCAACACGCACGTGGTCACCCTCGACGGCGCGACCTCGGATGCCGAGCTGTCGGTCACCACGGCCGACGGCCGCGTGTACGACGCCGAGATCGTGGGCCTGGACCCGCTGTATGACCTCGCCGTCATCAAGCTCGTCGACGCGGAGGGCCTGACCCCGATCGAGTTCGCCGAATCGGGCGACCTCAACGTCGGTGACGTCGCGATCGCCGTCGGCGCGCCGCTGGGCCTGTCGAACACGGTGACCAACGGCATCGTGAGCGCGCTCAACCGTTCCATCCAGATCGCGTCGTCGGCCGCTCCCGAAACGCCCGAAGACGGCACGGAGCAGACGCCGCCGGGCGAGGGCGAAGAGGGCCCGTACTACTTCGACTTCGGTCAGGGCGAGCCGCAGCAGGCCACCTCGACCATCTCGATCTCGGTGCTGCAGACCGACGCCGCGATCAACCCCGGCAACTCCGGCGGCGCGCTGGTGGACGATGAGGGCAAGCTCATCGGCATCAACGTCGCGATCGCCACGGCCGGCTCGTCCGG
This sequence comes from Microbacterium sp. zg-YB36, assembly GCF_024623575.2. NCBI lineage: Bacteria > Bacillati > Actinomycetota > Actinomycetes > Micrococcales > Microbacteriaceae > Microbacterium > Microbacterium sp. zg-YB36. The sequence goes on along the minus strand of NZ_JANJFD020000001.1, from coordinate 660,903 downwards.
CGAATCGGGCTCGATCGGCGTGGGCTTCTCGATCCCGTCGGACATCGTCAAGCGCATCACCGATGAGCTGATCGAGACCGGCGAGGCCTCTCACGGGCTGCTGGGCGCCATGGTCGCCCCGGCCGCCAGCGTGGAAGGCGCCACGACGACCGGTGCCTACATCGACGAAGTCACCGAGGGTGGCGCGGCCGCTGAGGCTGGCCTGCGCGCCGGCGACATCGTCACCGGATTCGACGGACTGCCGATCACCGACGCCACCGACCTCACCGCCCAGGTGCGTGCCGTGGCCGGCGGCAGCGAAGTGAGCCTCACGGTCATCCGTGACGGCGAGACCCGCACGGTCGACGTGACCCTCGGTGACCTGACCGACTGATCCACGACCGAACCAGGACGCCACCCCGCGATAGGCTCGCGGGGTGGCGTCCTTCTCGTTCGGTGCAGGCAACGCCGGAAAGCTGGCCCGCATCCCGTTGTACGCGGCGGGCCGTCTTGCCACCATCGTCATCCCGCGCACCGGCGACGAGTGGGTCTTCGGATCCGCGGCCGGTCTGGCCGACGGTGGGTGGGCGCTGTGGCGCGAAGCCGTGGAGCGGCACGGTGTCAGCGCGACCTGGCTCACCGGCACCGCCGCCGAGGCCGCGCAGGCGCAACGCCGCGGCATCCGCTGGGTGCCCAAGCACTCCTTCCGAGGCTTCTGGCGCACCGCCCGCGCCCGCGTCGTGGTCGTCACCCACGGGTTCGGCGACGCCAACCGGTACGCGCAGTCGGGGGCGTTCATCGTGCAGCTGTGGCACGGCATCCCGCTCAAGCGCATCGGGCTCGATTCCGAAGAGACCCTCCGCAGCCGCTTCCTGCCGCGCTCACGCGCGGTGCGGACCCTGCTGCGCGTGATGTTCCGCCACTCCGCGGCGGCCATCGCCGTGCTTCCCGCTGCCTCGCACCTGGTGCGCGGGCGCTTGGAATCGGCGTTCGGCCTGCCGGACGGTCGCGTCGTCGTCACCGGCGAGCCGCGCGTCGACGTGCTGTCGCAGGGCACCGCCGATGACCGGCGTGCCGCCGGCCGGGCGGTCATCGCTGCGGCCACCGGTCCGGTCACCGACGCGACCCGCTTCGTGCTGTACGCGCCGACGTGGCGTGACGGTGATGTGGACCCGTCGATCCCGGATGCCGCGCAGTGGCAGCGCATCGTCGACGTGCTGACCCGGCACGACGCGGTGCTGCTGGTGCGACCGCACCATCTGGGCGCCGGCCACTACGCACCGCCGGCAGGCACCGACCGGGTGCGCCTGATGGGCAGCGACGTGGTCGCCGACGTCACGCCCGCGCTCCCCGGCGTGGACGTGCTCATCACCGACTACTCCTCGCTCGCCTACGACGCGGGGCTCGTGCCGCTGCCGGTGCTGTACCTCGCGCCGGACCTGCAGGCCTATGCGGCGCGGCGGGGGTTCTACGGCACGTATGCCGACGTCGCCGGGGAAGATCCGGCTGCGAACTGGCAGGAGGCCTGTGGCCAGCTGGACGCAGTGCTGGGGGAGGATGCCGCCCGCGCCGAGCGTGTCGAGCGGTCGCGGCGGCTGAGCGAGCGCGTGCACGCGTATCGTGACGGCGGCAACACTGCGCGGGTGTACCGCGTCATCCGGGCGGGGCTTTCCGCACGATCGAAGGGTTCCGTATGATCCGAGCACGTCTCATCGCCGACGACGGTGCCGCGCTCGAGCTCTCGGGCACCGGGGCCCGGCCGGCCGGTGCCGAGCTGGTGGGTCCCCGTGCGCGGGTGGCGGCCAAGCTCACCGGCCGCGGTGCGACGTGGCGGGCCGTGTTCGCGCTGCGCGCGGCGCGGTGGGGCGGCCCCGAGCTGCCGCTGCCGACGGGTTCGTACGACGTGGTCGTCACCGGTGCCGACGGGGAGCGGCTGGAGGCGGTGGCGGCCGTGCCGCTGACCATGCTGGGGACGCTGCGGGCGGAGCTTGCGGGCACCGTGCTGCAGGTGGGTCCGCCGGTGAACCCCGCCTACGACTCCGGCGACGGGCAGGCCGCGCTGGAGCGGCGCTACGCGACCCGCTCGGGTGACCTCGAGAACGCGGTGTTCTTCGAGAGCTTCTACGGCCGCAACGCCAGCTGCAACCCGCTCGCAATCGATCGCGAACTGGCGCGGGTGGCACCGGGCGTGACGCGCTACTGGAGCGTGGTGGACCTGTCGGTCGCGGTGCCCGACGGTGCGATCGCGGTGGTCGAAGGATCGCCGCAGTGGTGGCGGGCGCGCGGGGCCTCACGGCTGCTCGTGGTCAACGATTGGCTGCGCCGCCGCTTCGAGCGTCGCCCCGGGCAGGTGGTGCTGCAGACCTGGCACGGCACGCCGCTGAAGCGCCTCGCGCTGCACCGACCCGGATTCGACCCGCGGCGCACCGTGGCGGTCGTCCGCGAGGCGCGGCGATGGAACGTGCTGCTGGCGCAGAACCCGTACGGCGGACGCATCATGAAGAAGGCATACGCCTTCTTGTCCCGCCCGATCTGGGTGGAGGGCTACCCCCGCAACGACGTGCTCGTCACCGGCGACGGTGCGGCCACCCGGGCAGAACTCGGGATCGGCCCGGGCGAGCGCGTGCTGCTGTACGCACCCACGTGGCGGGAGGACCGCGAGCAGATGGTCGATTTCGTCGATCCGGGGGCGCTGGCGGCGGCATCCGATGCCGTCGTGCTCGTCCGCGGGCACTCGCGCACGCTGCTGCCGGGGCGCGACGCGTCGGGTCCGCGCGTCATCGACGTGACGGCCTTCCCCGACACCGCCCGGCTGCTGCTGGCCGCCGACGCGCTCATCACCGACTACTCGTCGATCATGTTCGACTTCAGCGTCACCGGAAAGCCGATGTACTTCCTGGTGCCCGATCTCGACCACTATCGCGGCGAGCTGCGCGGCTTCTACTTCGACCTCGCCGCACACGCACCCGGACCAGTGGTGCGCTCGACGGATGAACTCGTGGCGGCGCTGGCCGACGACGAGGGGCCGCAGCGCCACGCGGCGGCGTATGCGACGTGGCGCGAGCGGTTCAACCCGCGCGATGACGGCCACGCCGCCGAGCGGGTCGTGGCCCGCATCCTCGACCAGGGGTACGTGGCGCGCTGACCGCTCGCTAGGGCAGCGGGGTGTTGCGCGAGCCCAGCCGTGACGTGTCGACGGTGTCGTGCGCGCCGCGCAGCACGCCGCTGATGAACCCGGTGCCCCAGGACAGGTGCATCGAGGGCAGCACCGCGGCCGTCCACAGCTTGTCGCGCCAGCCGGTGCCGCCGCCGGGGCCCAGCGCCACCGCAGTGATGAGCACGGCGTAGGCGGCGATCGGCAGGTAGACGACGGATGCCGCGAGCGACCACGGTCCGGCGATGACCCCGGTGAGCTGCAGGACTGCGATCACGACGGCGAGGAGGGCCAGTCCCACCAGCGCCGGCGGCGCGAAGTAGCGCAGCGAGTTGCGCCGTCCGTAGCGGCGCACCAGTTCGCCGCGCCACTTGCCGGTGGCGTAGAACTGGCGCACGAGCCGCTTCCAGCTCTCGCGCGGCCAGTAGGTCACCGCCAACTCCGGATCGAACCACACCCGGTAGCCGGCGCGGCGGATGCGCAGGTTCAGTTCCCAGTCCTCGCCGCGGCGGATGGATTCGTCGAACATGCCGACTTCCTCCAGCACTGCCCGGCGCATGACGCCCAGGTACGCCGACTCGGCGGGGCCTTCGGCGCCGCCGCTGTGGTACGCCCCGCCGCCGAGGCCGATGGGGGAGTTGTACGCGCGGGCGACGGCGCGCTGGAAGGGCGTACGGCCATCGGCGCGCATGATGCCGCCGACGTTGGCCGCACGCACCCGGTCGAGGGTCTTGAGAGCCTCGATCGTGTAGCCGGGGGTCAGCTCGGAATGAGCATCCACCCGCACGATGGTGGGGTACCGCCCGGCGCGGATGGCCAGATTCAGGCCGACGGGGATGTCGGCGGCAGGGTTTTCCACCAGCACGATGCGGCTGTCTTCGGCGGCCAGTCGCGCTGCCAGCTGGTTCGAGCCGTCGGTGGACGGTCCCAGGGCCAGCACCAGTTCCACGGGTCGGCCGGCGACGTCCTGTTGCAGCACGGTGCGCACGGCCCGTTCCAGGTAGTCGCGTTCGTTGAGCACGGGCATGACGAAGGTGACGCCGGCGGTTGCGGGGACGACGGGCGCGTCCTTGCCGGAGTGCGGGGCGTCGTCGAGCATCAGTCGATCATGTCACGCGGGCGGCGACGTAGGCTGGAGGGGTGGGTGTCGTATCGGATGGACGCAAGGCCGCCAAGCTGCTGAGAAGGGCACTCGAGCATAGAACCGCCGTGCGGGAGGTGCGCCGCGAGCTGACCGCACGCGGACCGCATCCGTTGATGCACTACCGGGTGGCGGTCTACTTCGCCGACGGTGCGGTCAACATGTACCAGATGCGGCAGTGGTACAAGCCGCTCGCCGAGCTGGCCAAGCAGTGGCCCGTCGTGGTGCTCAGCCGCGCGGCGACGGGTGCGCGGGCGCTGGTGGGCGACGACGCGCTGCCGGTGGCGTTCGTGCCGACCGTCCGCGACCTCGAGCGGTTCATCGCCGACCAGGACATCCGCGTCGTGCTGTACGTGAACCAGAACACGCGCAACTTCCAGATGTTCCGTTACGGGCGTCGCTGGCACGTGTTCATCAACCACGGCGAGTCCGACAAGATGTACATGACCACCAACCAGTTCAAGGCGTACGACTACGCGCTGGTGGCAGGGGATGCCGCCCGCGAGCGCCTCGGCCGGGTGCTGTGGGACTACGACCTCGAGCGCCGCGCGATCGAGATCGGCCGGCCGCAGGCCGACCATTACTCCGGCGTGCTGCCCTACACGCCCGACGGGCGCATCGTGGTGCTGTACGCGCCCACGTGGGAGGGTGACCGCCCCTCGGCGCACTACGGCTCGATCGCGTCGCACGGCGAGGCACTGGCCCGCGCGGTGCTGAACAGCTCGACGCACCGGCTCATCTACCGCCCGCATCCGCGTTCCGGCGTCGTGGACGACCAGTACGGCGCGGCCAACAACCGCATCATCGCGGCGATCGCGGCGGCCAATGTCGCCGACCCGACCGCGCAGCACGTCTTCGACGACGCTCCCGACCTCGGCTGGCAGCTCGCGGCGGCCGACGTGGCGGTCGTCGACATCTCGGCGATGGTCTACGACCGGCTGGCCGCCGGTCGCCCGCTGCTGGTGACCCGTCCGGTCGATCCGCAGGCGAGCATCGACACGCACGGCTACCTGTCGGCCTGCGACTGGTTGGATGCCGACAAGGCCGGCGAGATCCTTGTCGAGGCCGGCCGCGTGCTGTCCGATCCGGAGTCCGCCGCTCGGCTCGAGGGTTGGGTGCGCCACTATTTCGGCGACACGACGCCCGGGGCCGCCACCGCGCGCTTCCACGCCGCGATCCGCCAGCTGATGGCGGAGTGGGACCGTTGGCACGCACTGACGGCCGGGGAACCGGTCGACGAGGACCAGGACGACGCCGAGCTCGACGACGCGGAGTGACGCGCCGGCGTCAGATCGCGGGAGCGGCGACGAGTCGCTCGATGGCGCGCAGCGGAATGGTGACCCAGGTGGGGCGGGATCGGGATTCGTACGTCGCCTCGTAGACCGCCTTGTCCAGTTCGAGCGCGTCCAGCAGTGGACCCGTGGTCGTGACGCGGCTCCCGGCTCGGTGGCTGTAGCCGGCGAGGAATCCCTCCCGTGCGACGCGCGCCCAGTCGCGGACGGCGGCGGAGCGGTCGGGGTGGTCCAGGCGGATGGACCCGGCGACGTAGTCGAACGAGCGCAGCATGCCCGCGACGTCGCGCAGCGCCAGGTCGGGCAGCATCCGCTCCGTCATCGCGCGCAGCGGCTCGCCCTCGAAATCCAGCAGCACCCAGCCGCGGTCGGGCACCAGGACCACTTGGCCCAGGTGATAGTCGCCGTGGATCCGCTGCAGGGGCGGCCAATCCACCTCGAGGGCGCGGTCGTAGACCGCTTCGATCGCCTGCCGCGCCTCGGCGAGCGGGCGCACCTCGGCGATCGCGGTGGCCAGCCGCCGCTGCCACGCGTCGCGCAGTGCGGCGCGGTTGCCGGTGGAGGCCGGTGCCGCCGGAAAGACGTGTGCGAGGGACCGGTGCACATCGGCGGTCGCCGCACCCAGGTCGTAGGCCGATTGCCCGAAGTCCACGCCGTGCGCCGCCGAACGCAGCGCGACGCGCCACGCGTCTTCGACGCTGGGGAAGAACTCCTGGGCGAAGGCGAGTGAACCGGTGACAGCCCCGGCGGATGTGGCGGTGTCGGGCCACTCGCATGCGAGCCAGCCGACCGCACGCGGTACATGCGGCGATCGCGCGTCGCTCAGCGCGGTGTTCAGCTCGATGTCCGGGTTCAGGCCCGGCTGCACCTGCCGGAACAGCTTGCAGATGACCGGTGGGGTGTCATCGGCGAAGTGGAAGACGATCGAGGTGTTGGACTGTTCGCCGGTGACGACACCGGTCTGATGGTCGGCGGTGGCCGATGCCGGGTACGACGCCGCAGTCACGGGGCGCCCAGTGGCGACGGTGCGAGGGCCGCGCGCGGTGCCGCCGGCGGTGACCAGGCCCAGCAGCGCCGCGCAGTAGGCCGGGTCATGCGGGCCGTCGATGAGGGTGGTGCCCGGTTCCGGGTGGCCGATGATGTGCGCCGCCGCGGCGGCGGAGACCGCGCTGGTGGCGCGGGCGACGAGCGGCACCTGGTAGACGACGGCGGGCAGGGCGCCCTCGTCGACCACGAGCAGCGTGCGCACGCGCACGCCCGGTTCGGCGGTGGGGATGTCCCACGACGCGATGTAGCGCAGGTGAAGAGTGCGACCCTTAGCCGCGTACCAGCGCTGACGTGGCATCCATGCAGCCAGGCACGCCAGCGTGCTGTCCATAGTCGTGAGCGTATTGCCGCGGTGGCGCGGTGTCGAGGCGGCGCCCGGCGCGCCGTCAGCGTGCGTCGTTGTGCAGCGTGGCGTCGGGGTGGACGGCGGGTGCGGGGGAGCGGTTCACCTCGACGGTCTCGGCGCCCGATTGCAGCGCAAGGACCAGGGCGATCACGCCGAGCCCGAGCGTCCCCACGAGGTTCGCCACCAGGCTGAGTGTCAGGATCAGGCTCACGAGCCCCTGCGGATCGGCGGTGCCGGCGCCCACCAGGAGGATCTGCAGAACGACCCACACCGCCGCATGTGCGGCGAATGCCCACAGCGGCGCCCAGCGCCACGGAGACGGGACGATGCCGGCGCGAGCGATCTGGATCACGGCGATCACGCCGGCGGCGACCCGGACGATCAGGTCGATGTAGGTGAAGACGGTCGGCCCGTCGCCGGGCGACGTCTGCTCTTGGATCAGGATCGGCAGCAACATCGAGGCGATGATCGGCCACACCGCGACGACGATCAGTGCCGCCATCCCGAGCGGCTTGCGGTTCACCACGCTCGCCTCGCGCGACAGCCCGATCGCGAACAGCAGCACCATGGCGGCGAACGGCAGCTCCCCGGGAAAAGTGAATAGAGCGGCACCCGGGCCGCGGCTGATGGTGTACTCGAAGATCGCGAGCAGCCCGCAGACAATCAGTCCCAGGCCTCCGATGGTCCAGGTGGTGCGGCGTGTCTGCATGGGCTCACGCTAGCAGTGGTCCGACCTCTCGTTCTCACGCGACGAGTGGTCGGAACAGCGGCGATTTCGACCGGAGGACGACGGGTCCCCTCCCGAGGCTCGACGGCGCGTGCAGCACGAAGGGCCCGAGCCCGTCGCGGCTGATCCACCACCCGTTGTTGTGCAGCAGCATGTGATGAAACCGACACAGCAGGATGCCCTCGTCCACGTCGGTGCGGCCGCCGCGCTGCCACTGGTTGCAGTGGTGCGCTTCGCAGTAGGACGCCGGCACCGGGCAGCCGGGGGCCATGCAGCCGCCGTCGCGCACCGCCATGGCGATCCGCTGCTTGGCCGAGAACAGGCGCTGCTCACGCCCGAGATCCAGCGGGTTGCCGCAGCCGTCGACGACCACCTCGCGGTAGCCCGTCGTGCACAGCGTGCGCTCGATCACGGGACCTGCGACCGCAGCGCCGCCGTCCTCGAGATGCCCCACGCCGACCGCCTTGCCGAACGCATCGCGGCGGCCGGTCGCCTCGACCGTCACCACGACGCGCACGCCCGGCTGGCGCGCTCCGAAGACCGCCTCCGCAGTGGCGAGCGACCCGGCCTTGAGCGTGTCCATCAGCAGGTCGTACTCGAGCTGCTCATTGCTGCGCGGGTCGGCCACCAGCTGGTCGGCGGTCTCGCGCTCTTCCGCGGTCACGAACCGGGGACCGCCGCGACGCGGGCGCAGTGCCGCGTCGACCATCGCGCGGATCCACGCGGCCATCTCGTCGTCGAGCACCAGGTGGGCGCGGTGCTGACCGTGTTCGTCCTGCCACATGCGGACCGACCGCGCTTCGTAGCGCTGCTGAAAGCGGTCAGCCGCGCCGCTCTCATCCAGCTGATCGCGCAGGTACCGCGCTCGACGCAGCAGATCCTCCGCCGTGCAGTCGCGTGCCTCCTCGATGAGCTGTTCGGCCGCGACGCGCCAGATCTCGCGGAACTGTGCCTCTTCGCTCGCGGCGGCAGTCTCATCGGCCGCCGCGTCGGCACTGCGCGTCGGCGGGGTGCCGAGGCCCCGCATGATCGCGTCGTGCTGCGCGGGGGTCAGGATGCCCCCGAGCATCGCCGTCCGCAGCGGTTCGTGCCACGGCGGCGGCGGTGGCGTGGGCGGACCGGCCGCATCCGCAGCCCCCACCGGCGCCGGGGGACCGGCGTCGGCACCGTCGAGCAGGGCCTCGCCGAGCCGCACGTGACGCTTCACCTCACCGATGCTCTGGCCCGTGATCGACTGGATCAGCGAGGTCGGCGTGCGGTGGCCCTTCGTCTGTGCCAGCCCGCCGTAGCCACGGTCGCGGGAGGACCGCTCGGCGGCGATGCCGGCCGCAGCGATGCGCACGTGCTCAAGGGTGTCGATCAGCGCCGTCGCGTCGGCCAACACGCCGAGCACCCGCTCGCTGTCCAGCTCACGCAGCGCGGCCGCCAAGCAGGCGGGCTCGACGTCGAGTTCAGGCGTGCTGTGGAGCTTGTCCAGCAGTCCCTGTGTCTCGAAGAAGAAGGCCATGCTTCATGGTAAAACGGGCCTCCGACATTCGAATATAATGCCGCTCCGGGCTCAGCCGCGACTGAGCAGAGCGACCACAGCGCCCACCGCGGAGGCCACCGCGAGCAGCAGGGCCAGGCCGATCAGCACGGCGTGCACGATCAGGAACTTCGTCGGCTTGCCCGCGGCATCCTTCGCGCGCGGGTCCTTCGCCACTCGGCGGAAGAACGTGGGCCACACCACGACGTTGAAGACGGCGTTGGCCAGGAGCAGTGCGATGAGGAGGATTGCCACCGATCGAGCCTATCGGCGTGGCCGGCCGCCCGGCCGCCGTCACTTCCGGTGGCGCGCCGCCGCTCGGCGAGCCGCACGGTTCAGTGCCGGCTGCGGGGCGCGGTCGAAGATCCACGCCGGAATGCAGTGCGTGACCAGGGTGCGGTAGACGGGCACCATGGTGTTGTCCGGGTTCACCGACTCGGCCGAGTCGAGCATCTCCTCCGCAGCCGCCGTGAGCCCGAGCGCCCAACGGATCCACCCGAGTGCGCACATCGCCCACACCCGCTCGGGCATGTTGCAATGCGCGATCGCGCGACCCAGCAGCAGGGCGCCTTTGCGCAGCCGCGCTGCAGACGGTCGCTCATCGGTCTCACCGAGCAGCATCCAGCCGAAACGCTCGCCGGTTCTGTCGCCTTGGAGGTAGTCGCGTGCGAGGAGCGTTGCCGGCTCGCACCCGGCCCTGCGAGCACGCTCGCGTGTCGCAAGCGTCAGCTCCCACGATGCTGCGGCCACGTCCTTCCCGAAGACGATCTGCAGCACCGTTCGATCGACCGCCCCCTCTGACTGCATGAGCGTGATGATGCGGGCCAGCGTCGCCGGCCCCACGCGGTCGGGGTCGCCCGCGAGCGCTCGCTCGAGATGGTCGATGGGTTCGGGGTGTGGCGCCGGATGCAGGCTGCCGAAGGCGTCGTGCTCCATGTCGATCAGCACCCTCGTCACGACGTGACGCGACACGGTCCTCATCAGTTCGGGGTCGACCGGCGGGAGGGTGTGCAATGCAGGGCGATCGGGGAGAGCCGGCGCGCGGCTCGCCGCTGCCTCGAGCTCGGCGAGCGCACGCTTGGTCGCCCCGTCGAGAAAGCAGCCCCAGCCGTCGGCGGCGACGATCGCCGCTTCCGCGATGTGGAAGCCCGCGCCGTGGATCCGCTCGAGCAGGTGATTGAGCATCTCTTCCCACCCGCGCAGCGCCGCGTCATAGGACTCGTCGGTGTAGACGGCGACGGCGACCCGGTCGCACCCATCGAGCCTGCTGAGGTGCGCGAGCAGCGCTCCGGCATGGCGCTGGTACGCGCTCTTGGTGTGCTCGTGGGGCAGATCGATGCGCAGCGCGCTGGAGGTGAGCTTTCCCCAGAACGGGGCGACTACGACGCTGTTGTGCACCGGCACCCCGGTGAACGACGGCATTGCAGCGATCAGCTCGGCGGTGGAGGCATTGCGTTGGATGTGCGGCTTGGCGTTGGGCATGGCGACCATGCTGCGCGTGCCGCCGCGGCCGCGACCGGGGCGAACCCCGGTTCCGTGGACAACCCCGCCACATTCGCGCCTGTGGAGGAGGCGCTGGATGCTGCGGGGCGGCTGTCAGTCGTCGCCGAGGTCGTCCGGCGTTGCGGCGTCGTGCGCCTCGGCATCCGATGTCGTGCTGGTGATCGCGCGCCGCCGCCGCGGTCGGACTGCGCCCCCGACCCGCTTCGCCGCGCGCTGCACACCGTGCGCTGCGCCGACGCCGGCGTGCGCGACCGCGTCGCCGGCGCGTCGCACCCCGCGCACCGCCGCGTGCTCCAGGCGTGCGGCACCCTCCTTCGGCTCGAGGGCCGGCGGGTACTGCTCCGGCGGCACGCCGAAGCCGCGCCGCGCGTTGACGAGCACGCGCCGCCCGAGAATGTGGTTGCCGGTGCCACCGATCGCCGCGCCGATGCCGAAGGGCATCGCCTTGCCGACGACGGACGCGCCGCCCTTGGCCGCGAACTGATGCACGAACGAGGTCTTCAAGCGATCCACCAGCGGACCCACGGCGGCGCGGGGGAGCGTCTTGGTGATCATCTCGCCCCAGTATTTGTCGCGCGTCACACCCTTGCCCGCCACCTGACCGGCCAGTTGCGACACGAGGTCGACGCCCTCCTTGCCGAGCATGAGGGTCAGCACCAGCGCCCGGGCGCGGTCGGGGTTGTCCACCGGGATGCCGTGCAGCTCCGACATCGACTGCGCGAACAGTGCCGTCGCGTCGAGGAACCCGACCGTCTCCACGCCGCTGAGGGCGAGGGTCACCCCCGTGCCGATTCCGGGGACGACGGCAGTGGCGCCCACGGCCGCACCACCGGTGGTGACGGCGGCCAGATAGCGGCGCTCGAGCATGCGCACGATCTGCGCGTTAGTGGCATCCGGATGCCGCAGGCGAATGCTGCGCAGGTGTGCCACGACGACCGGTCGCTGGACCGCCAGCACGCGATCGAGCACCCGCACCATGCGCGGATGCTCGTCGGAACCCACCGGCGGAAGTCCGCCCGTCCAGGGCGCGTCCTCCGGGAGCGTGTGGATGCGGTGCACCTTGTCGGCCATAGGCCGATCCTATGCGCGCCGCCCTGAGCGCACGCTGGGGCGCGAAGGGTCAGACGTAGAGGTTCGCCCGCTCGAGGTCTTCGGCGAAGTCCACCTCGACGGCGTACAGGTCCGAAATGTCCAACGGCTGCAGGCGCACGCCGTCTTCGATGATCGCCAGCTCCAGGCCGCGCTCGAAGTAGTCCTGGTCGTCGACGCGGGACAGCTGGCGCATGAATGCGCGCTTGTCCGCGGCGGAGATGTAGTTGATGCCCACGGCTTCGCCGATGCCGCCGGAGACGGTCTTGGACAGTTCGTTGATGTACCCGGCGGCGTCCACCGTGTACTTGACCTCTTCGTCGCTCACCTTGGCGGTGTTGACGGTCACGAACGAGCGCTCCGCCTCGATGAGGGCGATCGCCCGACCGAGTACGCGCGGGTCGAACACGACGTCGCCGTTCATCCACAGCACACCGCTCTTGCCGGTGGCGGCCAGGGCACGCAGCAACGACTTGGAGGTGTTGGTCTGGTCGTAGCGGTCGTTGTAGACGTAGTCGGCGTCGGGGAACGCTTCGACGATGGTCTCGGCGCGGTAGCCGACGACGGTGGTGATGCGGGCGGCCTTGCCGAAGGCGGCGCGGATGTTGTCGTGCTGCTGCTGCATGATGCTGCGGCCATCGCCGAGTTCGGTCAGCGGTTTGGGAAGGCTGCGGCCGAGGCGTGAGCCCATGCCTGCGGCGAGGATGACGGTTTGAAGAGTCACGGGGTTGCTCCTGAAGTCTGTGTTCACTATCGGTTCACCGAAAGGACACCCCTTCGTGCCTGGTTCATGGTAGCGAAATGTCCTGAGAAGGCGCAGAATGCAGCGCCTCCGTTGTCGTTTCGTGACAAACGGCCGAGTGTGTGACGCCGCGCGAGAGACACAGTCGCGCGGAAGATTCTCCTTGATACCGTGGACGCGTGACAGCGTCGCTGCCTTTGCCCCACGACTCTGATTCGGACGATGCTCCGGAGCAGTTCATTGTGGCGCAGCCGCGGCCTCGCACCGCGACCGCGCCCCGCAAGCCCCGCCCGCGGAAGGCGAAGCAAGGGGCGTCGGATGCCGCTCAAGCGGCGGTTCTGACGCCGCCCCCGCTGCCGCCCGTCCCGGCCGAGCTCGCCGCAGTGCAGCGGGCGCTTCCCGTCAAGCCGGCGGAGTCGGCGGCCGAAGTGGCAGCGCGTCTGGCGCAGCCCGTCGCCGCGCCCGAGCCGCCCGTCGTCGCCGAGCCCGAGCCGGCGCCGGAGCCGCTTGTCGAGGAGTGGCAGCCCGAAACCGACGCCGAAAGCCTCGAAACCGACGCCGAAGTGCTCGCGGAACTGGGAATCGCCCCCCAGACCGCTGAAGATGCCACGGCTCTCATCGAGCCGGAGACCGTGGTCGACACCGCGACCGACCTCCAGACCGTGCCGCGCGGTCCCCGCACCCTCGACGACATCGCCGAGCCCGACGCCGAGGCGATTGCCGACGCGGCAGCGGATGCCGCTGCCGTCGCGGCGGTCGTCTCCGGTCTGGATGACGAGCCGCTCGCGGTGTCCGAGACAGCCCTGCCCGCACTGCGCCTGCGCGGCGTCTCCAAAATCTTCAGCGGAACCCCCGCCGTCGACGGCATAGACCTCACCGTGCCCGCCGGATCGTTCTACGGCCTCGTCGGCCCCAACGGGGCCGGCAAGACCACGACCCTGTCGATGATCGCGGGGCTGTTGCGGCCCGACCGCGGCAGCATCCAGGTCAACGGGGTGGATACCGCAGCCGACTCCGCCGCCGCGAAGCGGCTGATGGGGGTGCTGCCCGATCGGCTGCGCACGTTCGACCGGCTCACCGGGCGTCAGCTGCTGCACTACTACGGCCTGCTGCGCGGGCTCCCCGCCGCTGTCACCGACAGTCGCGCCGCCGACCTCGCGCGCGCATTCGACCTCACCGACGCGCTGTCGCGCCCAGTGTCGGACTACTCCGGCGGCATGACGAAGAAGATCATGCTGGCGGGGGCGATGATCCACTCTCCACGCGTGCTTGTGCTCGATGAGCCGTTCGAGGCCGTCGACCCGGTCTCCAGCGCCGTGATCCTCGACATTCTCGGGGCGTACGTGGCCCACGGCGGCACGGTGATCCTCTCCAGCCACGGCCTGGACCTCGTCGAGCGCGTCTGCTCGCGGGTCGCCGTCATGGTCGCAGGACAGGTGCTCGCCGAGGGCACCGTCGACGAGGTGCGAGGAGAACTGACCCTCGAGCAGCGCTTCGTGGAGCTCACGGGTGGGCTGAGCGACGTGGAGGGCCTGGAGTGGCTGCACACGTTCTCCGGCTGAGGCTCGCGCTGCTGATCGGCGGGCTGCGCGGCGACACCGGCCACGTGGTTCGCACCGTCGCAGGCCTCGTCGGGCTCGCCGTCGCCGTGGCCGTAGGTTGCTGGGGACTGCTGGGTCTGTCCGATGCACCGACGAACGTGACGCTGGCCGTCACCGTCCTCTGCGGCTCCGCGGTGACCCTCGCGTTCGCCATCGCACCGCTGGTGACCGGCATCGAAGATCCGCTCGATCCACGCCGGTTCGCCGTGTTCGGCATGACGCCGGGCGCACTGTCGGGGGTGCTCATCGCCGCCGGGTTCCTGAGCGTGCCGATGATCGCGCTGCTCCCACTGGCAGTGAGTCTCGTCATCGTCTGGATCGCTCACGGGGTCGCGCCCTGGATCGCCGTGCTAGCCGTCGTCGTCGGGCTCGCCACCTGCGCGCTGCTGGCGCGGGTCGCCCACGCGGTGGCCGCGCTGGTGTTCAACGCGCGGCGGTCGCGTGAGCTGACCGGCATGTTCCTGCTCGCCCTGCTCGTGGTCGTCGTGCCGGTCGTGGTGTTCGTCGCCTCGCTCGAATGGGGCGGGCGTGTGCCGCCGCGGCTGGCCGACGTGGCCGACGCTCTGGCGCGCAGCCCGCTGGGCGCCGGGTTCGGTCTCGCCGCCGTGGCAGCTCAGGATGCCGGTGCGCTCTGGATGCCGCTGCTGGTGGCGCTGGGGACTCTCACCGTGCTGGTCGGGGTGTGGTTCCTGCTGGTGCGGCGCATGCTCACCACCACGGCGCGGCCCGTCTCGGTGCGCGAGCGCGGGGGCCTCGGTTGGTTCACCGTCATGCCCGGCACGCCAGGCGGCGCGGTGGCTGCGCGCAGCCTCGTCTACTGGTTGCGCGACCGACGCTACCTCGTCAACATCGCGGTGATCCCCCTCGCCGCCGTCCTCACGATCGTGCCGTTGGCCGTCGTCGGGGTGCCGGCATCGGTCATCGCCCTCGTGCCGGTGCCGCTCATGGCGCTGTTCCTGGGCTGGCTGCCGCACAACGACCTCGCCTACGACAACACCGCCATCTGGATGCACATCGCCAGCGCCATGCGCGGTGCCGCCGAGCGCTTCGGCCGGCTCGTGCCGGTGCTGTTCATCGCGGTGCCGTTGCTCGCGGTCACCGTGCCGCTGTCGATCTGGGTGCACGGCCGCTGGGAGATGCTGCCTGCGCTCGTCGGCGTGTGCGCGGCGCTGTTCTTCTCCGGCCTCGGCCTGTCCAGCATCGCGTCCGCAGCCGCCCCCTATGCGGTGTCGCGGCCCGGTGACAGCCCGTTCCAGCAGCCGCAGCGCACCGGCGGCTCGCTCTCACAGGGACTCGTGCTCGCCGGCGCGCTGATCGCCGCCACCCCTTCGCTGTGGTGGGCCTGGCTGGCCCTGACCGGCGACGCGGACGACGCGTGGATCTCACTGTGGGCCGGCGCCGGGGTCGGCGTGTTCGTGCTCGTCGCCGGCATCCTGATCGGCGGTCGCGTGTTCGATCGCGGCAGCACTCGCCTGATGGAGTTCGCCGAAGCGACGTGAGGCCCGCTGGTGCGGATGCCGCGGATAGACTGACTGACCATGAGCACGCCCATCGACAGCCCCGACCAGGGGGGTCTCGCGACCCTCGACCGCGAGCTCGAGGAGCTCATCCGCGAGGAGAACCTCGAACCCGGCGATCACGAGCGCTTCTCGCACTACGTGAAGAAGGACAAGATCCTCGAATCGGCCATCACCGGCAAGCCGGTGCGGGCCCTGTGTGGCAAGAAGTGGACTCCGGGTCGCGACCCGGAGAAGTTCCCGGTCTGCCCCGCCTGCAAAGAGATCTACGAGTCGCTGAACACCTGACCCCGACGTGGCCTCAGGCCACGTCGATGAAGCGGGTGGGCAGTGCGGGTTCGGAGCGACTGAGCGCAAGGGCGCGCACGGGCAGCTCCTCCCTCACCTGCAGGTGATGCGCGCGGGCGGCGTCAACGCCGTCGTGGCCGAGATACGCGGCATCCGCCTCGCCCGCCTCGACGAGCGTGACGTGCAGCGCCCGCGCTTCGGGGTGGTCCGCCCCCGTCGGCACCGTCTCGAACCCGTCGGCCACGGCGATGAGCTCGCTCGTGGCGACACCGCGCTCGAGCGTGCGGAACGCGGCCTTGCGCCCGCCCTTGGAGGCCTTGTCGGTCGAAGTCTTCGCCACCGCGACCCAGGATCCGGCGCTGTCCTGCCGCGCCACGAGCTTGTAGACCATCCCCGCCGTCGGTGCCCCCGACCCGGTGACGACCGAAGTGCCCACGCCGTAGGAGTCGACCGGGGATGCCGCCAGAGCGGCGATCGCGAACTCGTCCAGGTCGCTGGTCACCGTGATCTTCGTGCCTGTCGCGCCGAGTGCGTCCAGCTGGGCGCGTACCTCGGCGGCCACCGTCGGCAGGTCGCCGGAGTCGATGCGGACACCCCCGAGGCCGGTTCCGGCCACCCGGATCGCGGTTTCAACGCCCTCGCGGATGTCGTACGTGTCCACCAGCAGTGTGGTGCCGGTGCCGAGGGCGGCGATCTGCGCGCGGAAGGCGTCTTCCTCGCTGTCGTGCAGCAGTGTCCACGCGTGCGCGGCGGTGCCCATCGTGGGGATACCCCAGGTGCGCCCCGCTTCGAGGTTGCTGGTGGCGCCGAAGCCGGCGATGTACGCCGCGCGGGCGGCGGCGACGGCGGAGTGCTCGGACGCGCGGCGCGACCCCATCTCGGCCAGCGGCCGGTCACCGGCGGCGATGCTCATGCGGGCGGCGGCGTTGGCGACGGCGGAGTCGTGGTTGAGCACGCTCAGCGCGAGGGTCTCCAGTACGACCGCCTCAGCGAACGTGCCCTCGACGGTGAGCACGGGGGAGCCGGGGAAGTACAGCTCGCCCTCGCGGTAGCCGGTGATCGTGCCGGTGAAGCGGTAGTTCTCGAGGAACGAGATCGTCTCAGCATCCACCACCCTGTTGTCGCTGAGGAAGCGCAGTTCCTCATCGCCGAAGCGGAAGTCCTGCAGCAGCGACAGCAGCCGCCCGGTGCCGGCGACCACGCCGAAACGGCGGGCACCGGGGAGGCGCCGGCCGAACAGCTCGAACACGCAGCGCCGCTGCGCGGAGCCGTCGTGCAGCGCCGCGTCGAGCATCGTCAGCTCGTAACGGTCGGTGAACAAGGCGGTGCTCGCCACGCGGGCGGTGGCGTCGGGCGCGGCAGTCATGCGGGCCAGCCTATCCAGGCGCTCGCGTAGGCTGGGAATGTGAACGACGCCCCCATCGGAATCTTCGACTCCGGCGTCGGCGGACTCACCGTGGCCCGCGCCGTCTCGGCGCAGCTGCCGCGGGAGTCGATCCTGTACCTGGGAGACACGGCCCACTCGCCTTATGGCCCCAAGCCCATCGCCGACGTCCGCCGCTACTCGCTCGAAGTGCTCGACACCCTCGTCGACGAAGGCGTGAAGATGCTCGTGATCGCGTGCAACACCGCCTCCGCTGCGATGCTGCGCGACGCCCGCGAACGCTACGACGTGCCGGTGGTCGAGGTGATCGGCCCCGCCGTGCGCACCGCGATGTCGACGACCCGGAACGGCCGCATCGGCGTGATCGGCACGGAGGGAACCATCGGGTCCCGCGCGTACCAGGACATGCTCGAGGTCAACGAGAAGCTCACCGTGTCGGCCCAGGCCTGCCCGCGGTTCGTGGAGTTCGTCGAGGCGGGCGTCACCGATTCGCCCGAGGTGCTCGCCGTCGCCGAGGACTACCTCGCGCCGCTGCGTCACGCGGGCGTCGACACCCTCGTGCTCGGCTGCACCCACTACCCGTTCCTCGAGGGCGCGATCAGCTACGTCATGGGTCCGGACGTCTCGCTGGTCTCCAGCGACACCGAGACGGCCAAGGACGTGTACCGGCAGCTGGTTTCCCGCGATCTGCTGGCTGGTCCGGATGCCAGAGCGCACCATGACTACCAGGCCACCGGATCCTCGGCCGACGATTTCTTGCGCCTCGCGCACCGGCTGATGGGGCGCGAGGTCAGCACCGTGCGCCTCGTGCAGACCGGCGCCATCGACTTGCCCCGCTGAACTCAGGAGAGACATGACCGACATCACCCGCGCCGACGGCCGCGCCGTCGACCAGCTGCGCCCCATCACGATCGAACGCGGCTGGAGCGCGCACGCGGAGGGGTCGGCGCTGATCTCCTTCGGCGGCACCAAGGTGCTGTGCACCGCGTCGTTCACCAACGGCGTGCCGCGCTGGCTCACCGGCAAGGGCAAGGGCTGGGTCACCGCGGAGTACGCGATGCTGCCCCGCGCGACCAACTCCCGCAACGACCGCGAGTCGATCAAGGGCCGCGTCGGCGGACGCACCCACGAGATCTCGCGCCTGATCGGCCGGTCGCTGCGTTCGGTCGTCGACACCAAGGCCCTCGGCGAGAACACGATCGTGATCGACTGTGACGTGCTGCAGGCCGATGGCGGCACCCGCACCGCGGCGATCACCGGCGCCTACGTCGCTCTGGCCGACGCGATCGCGTGGGGCAAGCAGAAGAAGTTCATCGCGCAGCGCTCGGACGTGCTGATCGACTCGGTCGCCGCCGTGTCGGTGGGCATCATCGACGGTGCGCCGATGCTCGACCTGGCCTACGTCGAGGACGTGCGCGCCGAGACCGACATGAACGTCGTCGTCACCGGCCGTGGTCTGTTCGTCGAGGTGCAGGGCACCGCCGAGGGCGCGCCGTTCGACAAGCGCGAGCTCGATGCCCTGCTGGAACTCGGCGTCAACGGCTGCGCCGACCTGCGCGACCTGCAGGCCGCCGCCCTGGCCGTGGAGGCCGCCGGTGAGTGAGGAAACCTCGCGGCCGCAGCGCGTGGTTCTGGCGACCCACAACCCGCACAAGGTCGAGGAGTTCCAATCGATCGTGCGGGCCACCCGCCCCGACATCGAGGTCATCGGCTACGACGGCCCCGAACCGATCGAGGACGGCGTCACGTTCGCCGAGAACGCGCTGATCAAGGCGCGTGCCGCCGCCGCGCACACCGGGCTGCCGGCCCTGGCCGACGACTCCGGGCTCTGCGTGGACGTGCTCGGCGGTGCTCCGGGGGTGTTCTCCGCGTATTGGGCGGGGCACGCGAAGGATGCCACCGCAAACCTCGAGTTGCTGCTGGACCAGCTGAGCGACATCGCCGACCCGCACCGCACCGCGCGGTTCATGTCGACGATCGCGCTGGTGATCCCCGGCGGACCCTCGCACGTCGTCGAGGGCGCGTGGCCCGGGCGACTGGCGACCGCGGCCTCCGGGGCGGGCGGGTTCGGCTACGACCCGATCTTCATCCCCGACGACCAGCCCGAGGGTGCCGAGCGCACCGTCGGCGACTGGGAACCGGGGGAGAAGAACGCCGCCTCCCACCGCGCCCGTGCGTTCGCCGCGCTCACGCCGCTGCTGGCCGACCTCTGAACTGAGAACCAGACTCATTCCCGACTAGCCGTCCGTGGCGCGCCGCCGGCCGCGCCGCCGTACCGTGGAATCATGCACGACCACGCACCCGCACCCGGCATCCGGGGCGCCGGCAACCGGCGCCTGCTGGCGGTGTCGCTGACGATCACGTCGGTCGTGCTCGTCGCGCAGGTGGTCGGCGCGATCTTCTCGGGGTCGCTGGCGCTGCTGGCCGACGCCGGACACATGTTCACCGATGCGGCGGCGCTGGTGATCGCGCTGGTGGCGAGCACCGTGGCCGCCCGGCCCGCCGATGACCGCTCCACCTTCGGCTACCAGCGCGCCGAAGTGTTGGGGGCGCTGGCGAACGCCGTGATCCTGATCGCGCTGTCGGTGTGGATCGCGATCGAGGCCGTGCAGCGGCTGATGCGCCCCGAGCAGCCCGAGGTCGCCGGCGGTCTCATGCTCGTCGTCGCGATCGTGGGCCTCATCGCCAACGCGGTGGCGCTGTGGCTGCTGAGCGGGGCGCAGCGGCACAGCATCAATGTGCGTGGCGCCTACCTCGAAGTCCTCGGCGACCTGCTCGGCTCGGCGGCGGTCATCGTCGCGGCGGTGATCATCGTGCTGACTGGATGGACGCAGGCGGATGCCGTGGCGTCGCTGCTGATCGCCGCGATGATCGTGCCGCGAGCGATCTCGCTGCTGCGCGAGGTGGCATCCGTGCTGGGCGAGAGCGTGCCGCGCGGCATGCAGGTCGCCCAGATCCGCACCCACATCCTCGAGACGCCGGGGGTCGTCGACGTGCACGACGTGCATGTGTGGCAGCTGACTCGCGGGGCGCCGGTGTTCATGGCGCACGTCGTCGTGGAGGACGCGTGCCTGGCGGATGGGCGGGCCATCGGCATCCTCACGCGGCTGCAGGAGTGCCTGTCGGATCACTTCGACGTCGCGCATTCGACGTTCCAGCTGGAGCCGGCCGGGCACATCGAGCACGACGCGCACGCCTGAGCCCGCTCAGGACTCGCGCGTCACCTCGTCGGCGGACTTGTCCGGCCGCAGCCCGCGCCACCGCGCGTGGCGCAGCGTGCCACCGGGAGTGAACTCGGCGAACTCCACCTCGGCGACGACCTCGGGGCGCACCCACAGCGCGTCGGAGGCGTCGGCGCGAGGGATGCCTACGAACGGATTGACGGTGTTGCGCAGCGGCGTGAGGGTCTCGGTCAGCCGCGTGATCGTGCGGTCGCTGAACCCAGAGCCGACGCGGCCGACGTACTGCAGGCCATCGGGGCCCGGGATGCCCAGCAGCAGCGAGCCGATCGACCCGCTGCGGCCGCCCTTGCCGGGGCGGATCGCGCCGATCACGACCTCCTGCGTGTGGGTGAGCTTGACCTTGAGCCACTGCTCGGAGCGCTGCCCGCGGCGGTAGGTCGACTGCGGGTCCTTGACGACGACGCCTTCGAGGCTGTGCCGGCGGGCGGTGGCCAGCGCGATGTCGAGGTCGTCGAGCACGGGGGGCGTGTCGATGCGCGGCGGCGCGATCGGCAGCGCCTCCAGCAGCGCGCGCCGCTCGGCCAGCGGCAGGGCACCGACATCGATGCCGTCGTAGGCGATCACATCGAACAGGTACCAGGCGGTCGGGGCGCGCTGGGATTCGCGCGCGATGTCCCGCGCGCCGGTGAGGTGCATGCGGTTCTGCAGCAGCGTGAAGCTGGGCCGACCGCTGTCGTCGAGGGCGACGATCTCTCCATCAACGGTGATCGGGGTGTCGCCGAAGACCGCGGCCGCCTCGGCGGTGAGTTCGGGGTAGCGCGCCGTGATGTCCGTGCCGTTGCGCCCGCGCAATTGCAGGGCCTTGCCGTCCCAGGCGCCCAGCGCCCGGATGCCGTCCCACTTCAGTTCCGCCCAAGCGTGGTCGCCCCAGCGGTTCGCGGCCTCGTGCGCACGGACCGGCGTCGCCGAGGTCGCGAGCATGGGCCGCAGGTCGCCGACCGGCGAATCGCCCCGCGGCGCGTTACTGACCGGTGCATCCCCGAGCGGTGCCTTGGCGGACGGGGTGGCAGCGGCCTTCATGCGGTGCAGCAGCCACGTCGACTTCTCGCCCGACCCGTCGGTGCGGATCAGCGCGAGCCGCACGTCGCCGAGCGGTCCGCCCGGCTGGCCGTGCAGGGTGAAGATGATCTCGTCGTCGCGCCACTTCTCCAGCTCGTAGACGCCGTCGTCCCAGATCGTCATGGTGCCGGCGCCGTACTCCCCGTGCGGGATCTCGCCCGAGAACGTGGCGTACTCCATCGGGTGATCCTCGGTCATCACGGCGAGGTGGTTGCGTGACGCGGTCTCGGGCACTCCCTTGGGCACTGCCCAGCTCGCCAGCACGCCGTCCCGCTCCAGGCGCAGATCCCAGTGCAGCCGCGAGGCGTGGTGCTCCTGGATGACGAACCGGGGGAGTCCGGATGCCGCGCGGCCACCGAGCGCGTTGCTCGGCACCGGCTCGGGGGTCACCCCGGCGGTGCGCTTGGCGATGTACGACGCGAGCGGGCCGTCGGCCGACGCGCGCCCACCGGCGTGGAAACCCAGCGACGCCAACGGGTCGCCGTCGCTTTCGGCCCGGGCCAGCACCTCCGTGAACAGCAGATGCCGCAGCTCGGGGTCGTCGAGTTCGTCCCACGTGCGCGGTGCGGCCACCGTGGGCTCGTCGCGCCCACGCAGCGAATACGGCGCGATGGTGGTCTTCGAGCCGTTGTTCTGGCTCCAGTCGATGAACACTTTGCCGGTGCGCTGCACCTTGGCCATCTGGCTCACCACGAGATCGGGATGGTCGGCCTCGATCGCCCGCGCCAGCTCACGCGCTACGCCGGTCACCTGCTCACTGGTCTGCGTGCCCGGCAGCGCCGCGTACAGGTGGATGCCCTTGCTGCCGCTGGTGACCGGGTAGGGGTCCAGTCCCATCCCGGTGAGGATGTCGCGCAGCAGCCGCGCGACCTCGGCGCATTCCGCCAGCCCGGTGCCCGGTCCCGGGTCGAGATCCAGCACGATCCGGTCGGCGGGGGAGCGCCCGCCGTCGGGCGCGAACCGCCACTGCGGCACGTGCAGCTCCAGGCTTGCCACCTGCGCGAGGTAGACCAGCGTCGGCCGGTCACCGACCAGCGGGTAGTCCTTGTCTCCGGTCGAGTGGCCGATCGGCATCCGTTTGATCCAGTCAGGCGCACCCCGTTCCAGATCCTTCGCGAAGAACGACGGCTTGTCCACGCCCTCGGGCCAGCGCTTGCGAGTGACCGGCCGCCCGGAGATGTGGGGGATCATGAACGGCGCGATGCGGGTGACGTAGTCGATCACCTCGCCCTTGGTGGTGCCGCTGGCGGGGTAGAGCACCTTGTCGAGGTTCGTCAGACGCAGCCGACGACCGTCGATGCGCACCAGTTGTCCCTCGCCTGCCATGTCAAGAGGCTAATGCGCAACCTCTAGGCGTGACGTATGCGACAGGTGTTCACTAGTGGGATGCGAGCGATCTGGAAGGGTGCGCTGACCTTCGGTCTGGTGAATGTGCCGGTGAAGGTGTACTCAGCGACGGAGGACCACGATGTGCCGCTGCACCAGGTGCACAATGCCGACGGCGGACGCATCCGGTATCAGCGCATCTGCGAAGTCGACGGCGAAGTCGTGCCATACGCCGACATCGACAAGGCCTACGACGACGGCGAGCGCACCGTCGTACTGACAAAGGAAGACATCGCATCACTGCCGTCAGAGCGCAGCCGCGAGATCGACGTCGTCGAGTTCGTGCCGAGCGAGCAGATCGACCTGCTCACGCTCGACAAGGCGTACTACCTCGAGCCGGACTCCGCATCGCCGAAGGCCTACGTGCTGCTGCGCAAGACGCTGGAGCAGACCGACCGCACCGCGATCGTACGCTTCTCGCTGCGACAGAAGACCCGTCTCGCCGCCCTCCGCGTGCGCGGGGACGTGCTGGTGTTGCAGACGATGCTGTGGTCCGACGAGGTGCGCGAGGCCGCGTTCCCCGCCCTGGACGAGAGCGTGCGCATCTCGGCGAAGGAGCTGGAACTGTCGGCGAGTCTCGTGGAGAGCTTCGCCAGCGACTTCGACCCCGCCGACTTCACCGACGAGTACCAGCAGGAGCTGCGCACCCTCATCGACGCGAAGCTCGAGAAGGGCGACGCGCTGGACACCTCCGAGACGTTCGGCGAGACCGCGGAAGCGGATGCCGGGGGTGAGGTCATCGACCTGATGGCCGCCCTGCGGGCGAGCGTCGAGCGCTCCCGTGCCGCGCGCGGCGGCGGCAGCAAGGCTGCGAAGGACGAGGACGAGGACGAGGCCAAGCCCGCCAAGAAGGCACCTGCGAAGAAGACCGCAGGAAAGGCACCGGCGAAGAAGGCCCCCGCGAAGAAGCCCGCGGCGAAGCAGAAGGCCAGTTAGCCGCGCGGTGCGGGCGGGGTGTCGTCGCCGGCCTCGGGGCCGCGATCGAACACCTCCGTGTCGAGCACGAGTTCGTCTGCCTCCGCGGCATCCGTCACGACGTCTTCGCCTGCGGCAGCAGCCTTCTTGGCCTTGTGGCGCTCGGAGAAGTAGTGCCACAGCGTGATCAGTGCGGTACCGCCGACGGCGGCGAGCAGGATCAGGTCGATGTACTCCTGCACGAACCAGGCCACCGGCGGGATGAACCCGATGACGTAGCCGAACATCGTCAGGCCGAAGCCCCAGAGCACGGCGCCGATCAGGTTGTAGAGCGTGTACTTGCCCTTGTGCATGTGGCCGACACCGGCCGCGACCGGGGCGAAGGTGCGCACGATCGGGACGAACCGGGCCAGGATGATCGTCAGTCCACCGAACCGCTCGAAGAACGCGTTCGTGCGCTCGACGTTCTTGCGGCTGAACAGGCCCGATTCCTTGCGCTCGAAGATCGCGGGGCCACCCTTGTGGCCGATGTAGAACCCGACCTCGCCGCCGAGGAACGCCGACAGTCCGATGAGCAGCGCGACCCACCAGACGCTGATCCCGAACACGCCCTCCGGCGCGTAATCCTGAGCGTGGGAGAGCAGGCCGGAGATGACCAGCAGGGTGTCGCCGGGCAGCAGGAAGCCGACGAGCAGGCCGGTTTCGGCGAAGACGATGAAGCACACCACCAGCAGAGCCCACGGCCCGGCCGCCGTGATGATCTGCTCCGGGTCCAGCCACGGGATCAGAGCGGTCGGCGCTTGCAATGCGAGGTCGAGCACAGAGGTCCCGTCGTCAGGCCGTGGCCATGGTCAGTGGCAGCGGATGCCGCGGCATCCACTCGTGCGGAAGGTGGGACTTGAACCCACACGCCCGAAAGCACAGGAACCTAAATCCTGCGTGTCTGCCAATTCCACCACTCCCGCGAGTTGCCCCAGTCTAGCGGGGCCGGCGACACTGCCTCCGGGGGTTAGCCCGACGATCTCAGTGGCTCTCGGCGGCGGGGATCCTCTCCGCACCAGCTGCCACGTCGGCGACCACAGCGCGGCGCGGCGAGCCGCCGATGAACCAGTACGCGACGCCCACCAGCAGCGCACCGCCGACGAGGTTGCCCAGGCCCACCCACAGCATGTTCGCGCCGAAGTGCTCCCACGTGGCGTGTTCGACGCCGGTCATCATGCCGAGGGAGTAGGTGGTCATGTTCGCGACCACGTGCTCGAAGCCGGAGGCGACGAACGCGAGGATCGCCAGCAGGATGACCGCGATCTTCGGGCCGTCCGAAGTGAGCCGGGCGCACATCCAGATCGCCAGGCACACCAGCACGTTGCACAGGATGCCGCGCAGGAACAGTTCCATCGGAAGCTCGTGTGCCTTCGCGGCGAGAATGTCGCCCAGCATCGCCTCAGCACCGGGGTTGCTGTGCAGAACGCCGGCGCCGGCGATAAGAGCCGAGAAGGCCACGGCGCCGCCCATGTTCGACACGAAGGTGGCGATCAGCGCGACGAGCGCACGCATCGGGCGCACCACCCGCATCAACACCCCCTGCGGGAGGGTCATCATGCTGGAGGTGGCAAGCTCCCCGCCCGCGAACAGCACGAGGGTCAGCGCTGCGCCGAAGACGGCGCCGCTGACGAGTTTGCCCGCGCCCGACCCGGCAGCGGTGAGGGGTCCGGCGGCGCTGATCATGAGCACCACGCCGATGCCGAGGTAGGCCCCGGCGAGCATGCCCGCCACGACGAAGCGTGCCGGGGTGCGGAGCCCCGCGACCTTGTGGGCCGCTGCGTCGCATTGCACCACGAGCGCCTGCTCGATGCTCAGCACGAGGTCTGCTCGAACGAAGGGGTGCGGCGGGTTGTGCCCATGCACTCATGGTGCTCCGGTGGGGTTTCTCCCGCCCGGCTCGTCGCCGTGCAAAATGCGTCAGGACCGTCCTGCAGCCGCACCAGGATCGGCCACGTGATCGCGGTCGCGCACGACGACCACCGGGCAATGCGCATGGGACGCGCACGCGCTGCTCACGGAGCCCAGCAGCAGCCCGGCGAAGCCACCATGACCGCGACTGCCGACGACGAGCATCTCGGCATCCGCTGAGGCGTCGATGAGTGTTCGCGCGGCGCTGCCTGGCCACGCTGCCGCGGTGACCCAGTCGGGGACTTCGTCCGGAAAGACCCGCGCGATTTCAGCGTTGACCAGCTGCTTGGCGTTGGCTTCGAAGTCCACCTCGGGTTCACCGAAGTAGGTGTACGGGTCGCCCCACAGCAGCGACGGGTTGTCCCAGACCGCGAGAACGTGCAGGGGGAGCCCGAGCTTGCGTGCGAGGTCTGCGGCGTAGCTCAGCGCGGCGTGCGACGGCTCGGATCCGTCGACGCCGACCAAGATGCCGGGCTGCGACCAGGGGATGGTCGGGCGGGTGACGGGCGAAGGGCTGAGGTCGGAGCGGCGTTTGGACATGTCGTCATCATCCCGCGCCGGTGTGATGCGGTCCAGAGCGAGGATCCCGTCCCGGGGCGGATCATCAGAGCGCGCGCAGCTTCTCCAGTAGTGGCTCGGCGATCTCCGAGACGAAGCGGTCCTGCTGCTCGTCGCCGACCTGAATGAGCGCGACGTCGGTGAAACCGGCGTCGATGTACGGCTGCACGCTCTCGGCGAGCGCATCGAGGTCGGGACCGCAGACGATCGATTCGGCCACGTCTTCGGGCCGCACGAACTGGGTCGCCCCCGCGAACCCGGCCGGTGTTGGCAGGTCGGCGTTGACCGCCCACCCGCCGGCGAACCACCGGAACTGGTCGTGTGCACGCGCGATGGCGGCGTCACGGTCGGGGTCCCAGCAGATGGGGATCTGTCCGATCTTGCGGGATTCGGCCGGATGGGCGGCATCCCACCCCTGGATCAGCTCCGGGTCGGGCTCCACGGCGATGAGGTGGTCTCCGAGTTCGGCGAAGCGCTCGATCGACTTCTCGCCGGAGACGGCGACGCCCAGCGGCACCCCGCCGTCGGGGCAGTCCCAGATGCGGGCGGAGTCGACGCGGAAGTACTGGCCGTCGTAGGTGACCAGGTTTCCGGTGTGCAGCTCGCGGATGATCTCCATCGCCTCGACGAGCATGTCCTGACGCACGGTCACTGCGGGCCAGCCTTCACCGACCACGTGCTCGTTGAGGTTCTCGCCCGAGCCGAGGCCCAGCGTGAAGCGCCCCTCGGAGAGCAGCTGGAGCGTCGCGGCCTTCTGCGCGACCACGGCCGGGTGGTACCTCATGGTCGGGCAGGTGATGTACGTCATCATCTCCACGCGAGAGGTCGCATAGGCGACGGCGCCCAGCACGCTCCACGCGTAGGACGAGTGCCCCTGGGTCGTGAGCCACGGCGAGTAGTGGTCGCTCGACACGAGAAAGTCGAAGCCGGCTGCTTCCGCCTTGACGGCGTAGTCGACGAGCTGGCGGGGGCCGCTCTGCTCGGTCATCAGGGTGTATCCGAAACGGGTCATGACTGTCCTCCTGTACGGCGTTGTCCTCGCACGATACGAGCGCTCGGCCCCAGGCGCTTGGGGCTTGCGGGGTGGTCGGGATGGTGCAACAGGGCGGATGGCCCGCCTGCGGCATCCGCCCTGTTGTGGATAAATCCCGACGCGCCCGCCGCGACGTTGGGAGGATGCGCGGGTGAGCCTCGCCTTCGCGCCGACGGGTGCCGCGCATGTGACCGCGGCGGTCACCGAGCGCGTGCGGGACCGGCTGCGCGCCGAGCAGATTGAGCCTGCCCGCGTCGCCGAGGTCGCCGCCGACATCGCGCTGGCCGAGGTGCGCCGGCACAATGACTTCGCGCTCGCCCGGGGGCTCGTCACCGTCGATGACGAGGGTGCCTGCGTGCGGGATGTGCTCGCTGCGGTCTCGGGGTTCGGGCCGCTGCAGCAGTACTTCGATGATCCGACGGTCGAGGAGGTCTGGATCAACGCGCCCGACCGCATCTTCATCGCCCGTGATGGGCGCGCCGAGCGGCTGCCGCTCGCCCTCACCGACAGCGGGGTGCGCGATCTGGTCGAGCGGATGCTGCACGCCACCGGTCGCCGCGTGGATCTGAGCCAGCCGTTCGTCGACGCTTCGCTGCCCGACGGGTCGCGATTGCACGTCGTCATCCCGGACATCACGCGCAAGCACTGGACCGTCAACATCCGACGGTTCCTGCCGATGTACCGCGACCTCGACCGGCTGGTCGCCGCAGGTTCGCTCACCCAGCGCGCCGCCGACATGCTGCGCGGCGCCATGACAGCCGGCCGCAGTGTGCTGGTGTCGGGAGCGACCCATACCGGCAAGACCACGCTGCTCGGCGCACTGATCGCCGCCTGCCCGCCCGACCAGCGCATCGTGACGGTGGAGGAGACGTTCGAGCTGGCAGTGGATGCCGAAGACATCGTCGGGCTCCAAGGACGGCAGCCGAGTCTGGAGGGCACCGGGGAGGTGACCCTCCGCCGCCTCGTGAAGGAGGCGCTGCGGATGCGCCCCGACCGGCTCGTGGTCGGGGAAGTTCGCGATGCAGAAGCGCTCGACCTGCTGCTCGCGCTCAACACCGGCGTTCCGGGCGCGGCCAGCATCCACGCGAACTCCGCGCAGGAGGCGCTGGCCAAGCTCGCCGCGCTGCCGCTGCTGGCGGGGCGCAACATCGACCCGGGGTTCGTGCTGCCCGCTGTCGCGGCATCCGTCCACCTCGTCGTGCACTGTGAACGCGAGCCATCCGGCCACCGCCGCATCGCCGAGATCGCCGCTCCGACCGGTCGCGCCGTCGACGGATTCGTCGAGGCGCAGCCCCTGTACCGAGCGGGCGACGTGTGACCTTCGTCTGGGGCGGAATCCTGGCGGCCGGGATCCTCCTGGCCCTTTCGCCCTGGCTGTGGCCCTCCGGCACCGAGCGGGCGCGACCGGTCACCACCGGAAGCGTCGATCGCTTGCTCGCCGCGGCCGGGTTCGCGCGCACCCGTGCGCGGGTGTTCGCGGCGGCGACGGTTCTGCTGGGCCTGGTTGCAGCATCCGTGGTCTGGCTGTTCACCGCGCTTCCCGCTCTCGCCTTCGTCGCCGGTGTGGCGGGTGCGGTGGCGCCGTACGCGTGGCTGCGCTCCCGGGGATCCCGGCGACTGCGCAGTCGCCGGGGGCTGTGGCCCGACGTGTGCGATCTGCTGATCGCGTCGGTGCGGGCGGGCATGTCGCTCCCCGACGCCGTGTCGAGCCTGGCGCAGTCGGCACCGGCCGAACTGCGCCCCGCATTCGCGGTGTTCGCGCGCGACCTGAACGCGTCGGGACACTTCGATTCGGCGGTGATGCGCCTCAAGCACAGCCTCGCCGACCCGGTGGCGGATCGGATCATCGAGACGCTGCGGATGACCCGGCAGGTAGGCGGAACGGAGCTTCCTACCGTGCTGCGTGCGATGTCGAGCTCGGTCCGGGCTGACGCGTCGCTGCGCGCGGAGGTGGAGGCGCGGCAGTCGTGGATCCGCGGGGCGGCGGTGCTCGGCGTCGTCGCGCCGTGGGTGATCCTGGGTCTCCTAGCGCTGCGGCCGGAGGGTGCGCGGGCGTACGGCAGCGCCGAAGGCGTCGTGGTCGTGCTGGTGGGTGCCGCGGTCTCGGTCATCGCGTACCGCATCATGGTGCGGATCGGGCGACTCCCGGAGCCCCGGCGGTGGTTCGGATGAGCGGCATCACGGAGCTCGCCCTGGCGATGGTGCTCGGGGCCGGACTGGCGCTGGGACTCGCGCTGGTGGTGACGCGGATGCCGCGGTGGCGCGCGCCCCGCCTAGCCGACCGCATCGCCCCCTATCTGCGTGACGCCGCGGACCCCCTCGGCCTCACGCCGCTGGGCGCGCAGACGCTCGATGTCTCGGGTGCATGGCGGGCCTGGCGCGACCGGCTCGCCGCCGCTCTCGGCGGCTCGGCGGTGATCTCCCGGCGCCTGCGGCAGGCCGCGTGGGACATGGATGCCGCGCAGTTCCGGGGCCGCCAACTCGGCTGGGTTCTGGGTGGTCTCGGCATCGGCGCGCTGGCAGTCGTGGCGCTCGCCGTCGCCGGTCGGTTCTGGGTTGGCTCCGTACTGCTGCCACCGATCGCCGCAGTGGCCGCGGTGGTGTTCTGCGACATGCGGCTGAGCCGTGCCGCGCGGGCGCGGGTGACGCGGGCGCAGGAGGAACTGCCCACGGTGCTGGAGTTCCTGTCCCTGTGCCTGGCCGCGGGGGAGGGTGTGCTCGACGCGCTGCGCCGGGTGGGTGATGTCGGCTCGGGGGAGTTGCCGGGCGAGCTGCGGCGGGTGGTGGTCGCGGTGGGCACGGGAGCGCCGCTGCCCGACGCCCTCCAGAGCCTGGCCCGCGACCTCGACATTCCGGCGCTGACGCGCAGCATCGATCATCTCGTCGCGGCGCTGGACCGGGGAGCGCCGCTCGCGCAGGTGCTGCAGGCTCAGGCGACCGATACGCGGGAAGACGCCAAGCGGGTGCTGATCGAACAGGCCGGGCGCAAGGAAATCCTGATGCTCCTGCCACTGGTGTTCCTGATCCTGCCGCTGTCGGTGCTGTTCGCGATTTTTCCGGGTGTGTTCATGCTTCGAGTCGGATTCGGGTGACCGCGTGCGGTCGGAAGGGGGCGGTGATGTTCCGCGAACAGAGGGAACGAGTGGCGGTGCGGCTACGCACGGCGTGGGGTGGGCTGCGCGACGACGAACGAGGAGACGTACCCGGCTGGGTGCTGGTGACGCTCATGACGGCGGGACTGCAAGCCAGAACATAAACTGGGCGATAATTGAGAAGCGTTCTCAACACCGGCAGGACGGCCCTTGCCCCGCCAGGATGGAGGAATGAAGAGTCTGGGTGGCGGGTATGTCTACGACGACAAGCACCACGAACGCGAAACAATGCACAACACAAAGGCCGCCGCCCGGGCTGCCGAACGGACCGAGCAGACCATGGTCGAAATAGCCGATGCCATGCGCCGCCAACTCGACCTCGCAGAGAGCACCCGACTCGACGCTCAACGATCCGAGAAGTTCACCCGGATGATGGGCTGGATCTCACTAGGTGTTTCGGTCGCCTCCCTCGGCGCAGCGGTCGCCGCGGTCGTCGTAACCGTCAGCTAGCCGGCATACTGCGGAGGCACTGAATCGAAGTCAGGCCCCACCCCCGGAGACGTCCGAGTTTGGCCTTCGGTCGCGGATCTGTTGACGGATTCCGACTGCACTGGATGATGGACTCGACGATTCGCGCAACCACGGTTTCTGGTCTTGGACCTGTGCTGCGAGTGAGAGATCGTCGGCGGTGCGGGCGTTCCGTGAGTGATAGCTAAGACGCGACCACTCCGCCAAGGAGTGGCATACCACTCGTCGACTTCTCGTAGGCCATTCTTAGAGGGGGTATCCCGCCAGCGCTCACACGGAGAGAAGGACAGATGACGAGCAACGAGGAGATCGAGGCAGCGATCCAGCAGGAGTTGCTGGCCGCGGTGAAGCTGGACCTGACGCCACAGCAGGTCGACGCATTCGAGAAGAAGATCACCACCCTCCGGAAGCTCAACCAGAGCTGACTACCGACGCCCCGCCGCGCGCGCAGCGGGCCGCCTCAACCGATTGCTGCCGACACGACCAGGATCCCCGCGCGTGAGGAGACCGCCTCGGCGCGCGACCGCGGATCATCGAGCCGTGACAGTGTCTCTGCCAGGAGCACATCTGCCTGCTGCGCGCGACCCTCGATGATCCGCACACGAAGAGCACGCTAGCGACATGCCAGAAAATGGCATCGCCCTCAATTCCTTCCCGGGGCGGGAGTAGCCACTCGGCGGCGTAGGATCGAATCCTCTCGGCCGGGGAAAAGGGGACACCCAGCCGATGGGATCAACGCTCGTCACCGACGAGAAGCTGCAGCAGGTGCTTGTCCGCATCCCGCCGTGCACCCTTCCGATGCAGGCTTACGGGCCGCAGGAGGTCATGTGGGCGCGGAAACGGCCTCCGGTGTGGGCTTGGGTCTCGTGGCCGCACAAGCCCGCTGAGCGCCTCGAAGCGTGGGCTGAGGGATGGAACGATCGGGTGGTGTTCGTCCGTTGGAACACTCCCGCTGGCGACGTCAGCACCGTGGTGTGGCGCAACGCGGTCACGAAGCGGACCACCTGACCGCGCCTCCTCTCGACTGTGCGTGGCCTCGGGGTTGGGTTGCCGGCCAAGCTGCAGGTTGGACCGATGCAGGCAGCGCTCACACCTGTGCCGGCTCCGCGCTGATCGTCCAAAAAAAAGACCCGCCCTCACGAAGGAGGGACGGGTTGGTTTGTCAAGCGTAGCAAACTGAGCCCCGAATCACCAGCTAGACGGCTTGTGCACTCTGGCCACAGGATTCGGCAGTTGCGATGCGAGCACGTCGGCGGTACGGAGCCGTGTCCACCAGTGCCCGCCAACGCCGTCACCGGGCAGTCCTTTGAGCGCTCCGGCCAGGTAATTGGTACCGGGATTGATGAGACCGACCGGCACGTGATCTCGCGCGAAACGGATGGGGAGAGCGAGATCAGAATCGTTGGAGATAACGATCGCACCGCCGACACTGCCGGTCAGCACATCGTTGAGGAGATGGGCGGCAACGTTGACGTCTGAGCCTTTCTCCTCCCGCTTGCGCACCGTGGCCAGGAGTGTGCCATCGGCCGAAGCTCGCCTCACTCGAACGCCAGGAGTCCAAGACTGCAGCGACTGGGGGTCACGGAGAACATGAGGGTCTTTGGTGCCGGGCCCCTCAATCGTCATGACGGACTCCTTCGCCCAGGAGCTGTAGTAACCCTCTTCAACTACATCAACAGATCCGCTCAACTCCAGCGCGCGAAGGTAATGCTGTTGGCGCTGCGTCTGGGGGGCGTCATCCGGGTCATTCACTCGGGCAGTGCAGTAGACCACGCGCCCCACGGAGGCCCCTGGCCAGCGCGTCACGTAGTTCGCAGCCAGGGCGCGCAGATCTATCCACTTCCAACCGGTGGAGATCGCGCCGAATTGACGGCTGGCACCATAATAAAGATTGAATCCGTCAACGTAGACGCCAACTAGCATGCTCGAATCGTAGCGAGACATGGTGTGCGCAGCGACTTCGCGCAATACCCAGATCCGGACGCTCGTCCGCATGACGACCACCATGTTCCGGCTGCGACGTTTCAGGCATCAGGTCACGCGCCGGCACCGCTCCAGGAGTGCTCGCGATTTGACGACTCCCGTGACCCCGGGCACCTACCCCCTCCCAGGCCATTGTTTTCACTCCCCTCGGCTAGCGGGACTTTCACACACAGAGCGCGTCACCTTTCGCTTGGTGGGCGCCGAACGAGCCTGATGACGAGCCGGCGTCGTCCGTAGATCGGCTGGTACTGGACAGTCACAAGCCCGCGGTCAGCGAGGGAAAGGGCTGCGCGCCGCGTGTTTCCGCCACCGTCACCGGGAAGGATGCCCGCGCCGGGGGCGAGTCGCTTGAGTTCCTCGAGAAGTTGGCGTTGCACAGCGCCCAGTCCACGGCTCATGTGTTCCTACTTCCTAAGTGATGCGGATGTGGAAAAACGTCGGAGGGATATGGGCCCTTGCCGAGGGGGGTGCCTTCACGGGGAAGGGAGGGGGTGTGCATCCCCTCCCCGTGAGTGGGTTCACAGCGGGGAGAGAATGATCGGTGCGTCTGCGGGTGTCGTGTTGCTGAGGTCGAGGTGCAGGAGGTCGTCGCGCTCATCGTCCTTGACGCACTTGAGATGGACGCTGCGGAACGTTCCGGGTCGCCAATCCTGCGGGGGGTGGGTGAAGTAGATTGCTCCCGCTCCGCCACACACAACGCACCAGCCGCCGGTTCGTTGTATCGCGCGGAGCATCCGCAGGTTGAGGTTGCGGGGGGACGGTCGCAGCTTGAGGTGTTCTTCGCACCGGACGTCCTCGAGGGCATCCTCCGTGCAGCTGTAGAACTCACAGGGCACCCGGGTCGGGTTGATGAGGCCCGGGTCAACGATGAGTTCGCTGAGGCCGCGGGTTGTGAGTGTCGCGAGGACCGCTTCCTTCGGGACCTCGGCGCTGTACAGGTACATGGTGCTTCGGGTGCCGTTGGCGTGCATCTCCCGGAACGCTTCGGCTAGTTCGATGTGGAAGGTCCAAGACACTCCGTTCTTGGAGCCGCCCCGGTACACAGTCATCGTGTCGCTGAGGGCGTTCTGCATCCGCCGTCCGTTCCACGTGTAACCGGCTGCTCGGAACACGGTCAGCGCCCATTCCACTGTGTGGGGGTAGCTCAACCATTCGCGGGGGAGGAAGCGCTCTAGCTCGCTGTCAGTGGCGGCGGCGATCTGCTTAGCGAGTTCATCCATCGGTGCGTGCCGATCGATCGATGGACCTTGCCCGATCGCTCGGTTGGCGTCGTCGATGATGTCGAATACGTGCTTGTTTTGCATGGGTGTCCTTCGGGTAGAGGTGGGGGGCGGGCGGGGTTAGCGCCCGCCCGGGGGACCGGGATCAGAGGATGATGCGCTCCCGAGCGGTTAGGGTGGCGCCGGCGTCTTCGGGGTCGACCTCGACGTTGCGCCAGGTTCCCCGGCC
Organism: Microbacterium sp. zg-YB36; assembly: GCF_024623575.2. Classification (NCBI taxonomy): domain Bacteria; kingdom Bacillati; phylum Actinomycetota; class Actinomycetes; order Micrococcales; family Microbacteriaceae; genus Microbacterium; species Microbacterium sp. zg-YB36. The sequence continues at coordinate 626,373 of NZ_JANJFD020000001.1, read as the reverse complement.
CACCTGCTCGTGCTGAATCTCGATCGGGAGCGGTTCGCGGTACTCCTCGTACTCGTGCAACTCCGGAGCGCGGAGGGTTGCGCCGAGTTCCACGAGCGCCGTCCAGCCCTGTTCGAACGCCTCCCACACCCGACGTCGGTGCAGCCCGTTAACGTCTGCCACAAGCCCGATGGGGGCCGTGGGGTTGGTGATGCTGGTGCCGGCGAGTTCCGCTGCGAGAATCAGTAGCGGCATGGTCGCGGTGAGTGCGAGCGTCGCGTTCTGACCGTCTGCCCATGCCTGCCGCACCTTGTTGGCGGCGGTAACAAGCGTTGCCGGGTCTGCGGTCGCTGGAACGATCTTGTGCGCCGCGGTGAGTGCGTCAGCGTGCTTGTTGAATTCGTCTCGGAACGTGTTGTAGTTCGCGACTGCTGTCTTGGCGTATTCGACGCTCATTGCCTTGTGCACGACGGCTTCCACTGCGTTTCGCACGGTCGCTGCGTGAACGAGGTTCGTGGCTTCCTGCGCTACAGCCATCGCCCGCAGGTCCGCGATCGTGGACAGAGGTGCATCCGTGATCACAGCCTCAGTCAGCCGTTCCAGGAGGTCATTCTCGACGTTCGCGAACTGGTCGAGCCGGTCGGTGAGTCGGTCATATTCCTTCGTGACAGTGCCGCCGGCGGCGACGATGCGGTCGATGTGGGCGATACGGGTCATTTCGGTGAGATTCATGTTTGGTCCTTAGTTCGTGAAGTGAGTGTTGTGTCCGAGCGGCATACCGAGGACACGGGCAAGGCCTGCGTCATCGTTTAGGGCGAGCGTTCGCCCACCAACTGCCGATTCGAGCTGAGCAAGCAGCTCTCGGTTGCCCGTGTCCCGGCGTTCCTGTTCCTCGCGTTCCTCTTCCGGGAGTCGTTGCGGGCGTGCGACCGCCTCCTTCAGTGCGGCGAGCAGTCCATCGTCGTTGGTGGTCATCGGGATTCCTTTCGGGTGATTGAGATGAGTAGTCCGTGCGAGAGGCAGTCGATGTTGACCTTCCATTCGCCGGTGGCTATGAGGTGGGCGATGCTGACGAGACCGTTGTTCGCCAAGTAGCGGGTGGTGTATGTCCAGCGCTGCCGTCCACCCCGCACGGTGGGTTCTTTGTCTGCGGCCCACTCGGGGAGCCGTAGCCCCATATCGGCAAGCGCCTGCAACGGTGTCGGCGCGGTTGTGGTTGTCATGTCGTCTCCTTCGTGGTGCGCTTGTACGAGCGGGATCCGTAGTCCCCGGCCCAGAACCCTCCGGTCGGCTTCGCTGCGTTCGCGTAGGCGGCGCAGAGGGCGAATAGGGGGCAGCCGTCGCAGATTCGACGCATGTGGTCTAGGTCGTCGGCGTGCATGTCCTCGCGGTCGCGGATGAACCGTTCGTCGTCGGCGCAAGCGGCCTTCGTACCCTCGAGTGCGGTCGCCAGCGATTCCCACTGCTGCGCGCCCTTCATGACTCGGCTCGCTTCGTGTCGACGCGGTGCTGTTTCGGCCAGACGTGGCACTGCTCCTCGTGCATGGCTTGCACGATCGGCTCGCGCGTCAGGGGATGTTCGACCACACGGGTCCACGGTTCACAGCCCTTGCAGATCTCGAGCCAAACGCGATGAGATCTCATGCCGCCACCGCCTTCCCGCCGCACTTGGTGCAACGCGCATCGACGGTGATCCCGTGAGAGCAGCACCCGGGGTCCGGCCAGTTCCCGACCCCTAATACCCCCCTGTGATTAGTGTGAGAAGCGTGAGTTTCGGTAGGTTCCGGCGCGGGGGAACTCACAGAACTAACGAAACTCACGGGGGCATAGAGGCCCCGGGTGAGTTTCGCCAGGCGACCAGCGGTGACAGCCCGACGCAGGTACTCATCGACGTTGGACACGTCCGGGAGGAGCGCGCGCAGATCCTTCGGGGTGACACCTTCCGGACGTCGACTCACAGCCTCGATGACATCCGCCATGCGATCGCCCACGCCCTGCGTCTGCTTCATCGTCTGAGCCGATTGGGCAGCGGATGTGAGGTCAGCGCCGTCGAGAGTCCATGCGCCGTCGACCATCGACAGCGCGTACTCACCTTCGGCGGCATCTCGGGAAGTCACTTGTAGCGTCCCGGACAGCTCGTGCCGTTCCCTCTTGAGAACCAGCACGGTGTCTGCGGCGCCAGCGATGCCCTGGGTGCCGCTCACAGCATCCAGGAAGTCGCCTCCGTCGCTCTTGCGCGTGTGGTGGACGATGACGAGGCTCGAACCGGGAACGGCGTCAGCGGTGCCCTTGAGCATCGACAGCACCCGGTAGTCGTGTCCGTACTGGGACGCGTTTCCGGCCGGCGGCATCACCTTGCCGAGCGTGTCCAGGATGACCACCGGGTCGGCACCGGCATGAGCCGTCATGAACGCCGCAATGGTCTCCGTCACCGCCGCTTCACCCATTGCTGTGCGGAACTCAAGCAGCGGGGAAGCAGCGAACGCGCCGAGCTTCATCATCCGGTCCTGCAAGCGCCGAGGACCATCCTCAAGCGCCAGATACAGCACTGGGCGGGGCTCGCCAACCGGGATGCATCCCAGCGCGTCAGAACCCTCACTGAGAGCGATAGCCGACCCCAGGACCATCCATGACTTGCCGATCTTCGGAGCCGCGACAAGCAGCGTCATGCCTTCCGGGATCACGCCCGGGACGACGTACTTGACGGGCGGAAACTCTTGACGCATCAGCCAGTCGGCAGTGAACGTTGCGCTCATGCGGACACCTCCGAGGGCATCCCGGCATCCCAGTACGCACGCCACCCGTCATCCATCGCCTTGAGCCGCATCTCGCGGAGTTCAGCGGGGGAGTAGCGCGCTTCGGTGTACCAGTGGTCCGCGTCGGCATTCGCGCGGTCGACCCTGGGCTGCATCCGCTCACAGCCGGCACGGAAGCCGTCCGACCAGACCTGCCAGATAGAAAAGGGCAGATCATTGGGGGGAATCTCACCTGCGAGGAACCGAGTGACGGTAGCATTGGGAGTAGTCGAACCCGCCGCCACAGCAGAGTTCACGGGAGCCGCCTCCGGGCGGCTTTTCCCGTTCAAAGGGCACCACCGCCTGAGGGGGTCCCGCGGAGGATCGACGCGAGACGATCGCGCTGATCCGGAGTGAGCGGCGGAGCGTTCGCCACGACGCGCTCGATGTACTGCTCGAGCTTTGCAGCAGCGAGGTTACGGCTCGCTTCGACCAGTGCGGCTGCGTCACCGCGACGAGCGGCTACGGCCTTCTGGGATCGAGCCTGGAAAACAGTCGGTGCCATCACCAACCAGCCCTTCTTGGGGCTATCTCCGCTCTAACCCGACGGAGTGGTTGGCCTTACGGCTCTACGACTTGTTGTTTATGTTACAGCACGGTTCAGACAGAGATGGGGCGTTTGACCGATCGGCGCGTGGTTCGTGCTCTTTCTGCGTCGGTGCGAAGGAGGGAAAGGGGCACCCTTCCGATCTTGTGGCGAGAACACCCGATTTCGAACAACGCCGCAGGCCACTCGGAAGTCTCGAGGGGCAGGGGACGCTGCAAGCCGTCAACCTTTCCCGCATCCATAACGGCCATCCCGTCGTACTCATCGCGGGACATCCCCACGCGGCTCAGCCAGTCGTCCAGCGGCTCCGAGAACCCCTCACTCAGAAGGAACCATCCTTCCGGGCGGAGGTAAAGCCGCAAGACCCGCTTGCGGCATCCAGCGTGAAACCAGGTGACTAGCGGCGGGCTGTTGCGGTCCTCCGTGGGCAGCTCATACCCCCGCTTTTCGAGTGCGTCATGCAATCGCGCTCGGACTCCTGGGTCCTTCGTCATCGTGTCTCCGTTCACTTGGTTTATGCGTCCTGGTGGCAGGAATCGAACCTGCGGCAATCGGGGTAGAAGACCCGTCGCTCTGTCCTCTGAGCTACACCAGGTAGGGGGGTGGTGGGCTGGCCGGCGCGCACCACCCCGGTCTGATTAGGGCGCAAGCGCCTCACGCGCCTTGCCAAGCGCGGACAGGAGGTTGTCGAGGTCTGCGGCACGGATAGCGAACGATTCGGTATTGCTCGCGCCCTCACTCCACGATGAAACCCAGCGGATGAAAGCGTGTGCATCGCCGGTGTCGACGTCGCCACCCTCAAAGCGGTGCGACACCTGCAGCTCGACGCGGAAGATCCCCTCATCGAACGCATGCTCATCGATCAACACCCGGTCGTCGTCATCGAAATACCGGTTCGTCGTCCAAGGGGCGCGCGGAATCTCCGGGTGGATCGTGTTCTCGATAGTGTTGATGGTGGTCATTTCAACTCCTTAGGTTGTGGTGACTCGCCCCCGGTCGAGGTTCCAGCTCGTCGGGGGCTCTTCATATCGGCGGGCGCCGACAAGTCTCTACGTGGCCACTGACAGCCACTCGATCCGCACCGATTCCGGGTCAAAGGATCTCTGCCCCGGTCTGGCCTTCAGAACGCTCACGCGCAGCAGCATCTGAATGACCTGACGTTGCACCGGCATGGCTAGTTCCGCCCACCGGTCAGGCACCCGGGCAGCCAACGCGAGATCCGTCAACGGTGAACCCGCACGCACAGCCTCCACGCGGCCCTCCAGTGCGGCAATCTTGCGGGTGAGTTCTCCAGCCTGCTCCTTTACCGCGTCACGGCTCAGAACGCCCTCAGCGAGCAGCGCGGCGAGATCATCACGCCGACGCCGCAACGCCACTAGTTCGGTCTCGAGCGGCTTCAGATCCGGTGTCTGTGCGATCCGTGAAACGATTGCGGGATCTTGCAAGCGGGCGATGACTACCCCACTCACAAGTGCTTCGAGCACTGCCGCGCCACGGGACGTGCACCAGTTCGTCGTGCACGCGTACACCTTGCGGCCTCGGTCAGGGCGCGCCATCATCGGGCACTCGCATACGCCACAGAAGATGATCCCGGATAGCAGGTGCTTTGTCTGTGTCGACCAATCGCCGGCGCGCTTCCTGCGGCTACGCATCCGCACGTAGGCGTCCCATGTGTCTCGGTCGATGATCGGCTCCCACGCGCGCTCAGCGGTCTCCAGCACTTCGCCACGGTAGGTGACAATCCCGGCGTAACGCTCGTTCCGTAGCATCGCGCGCACCCGAGCCATAGACCACGGGCCAGTGAACGTCGGAACCCCGCGCTCGTTCCAATCGTTAGCGATCGCGTAATACGAATCCCCGGCAAGGTAGCGGCGGTAGCCCTCACGGACGATCGCGGCTTCTGACTCCACGATGCGCACCTTTCCGTCCCGACGCTCATAGCCGAACGGGCGCCGGCTGAACTGGTACGCACCAGCCTCCGCCCGCTGCAGGTTCGCCGCCCGCTGACGGACTGCTTTCTGCTCACCCTCGTATGTGGACCACGCCGCAACCGTTCGGGCGACAGCGCGCCCCGCAGGGGTGGTGAGATCGAGAGTTCCTGCCGTGACGGTATATACGGGGACGTCGAGCGAAATCACACGCTCAAGATCGGCGGTCAGGCGCAACAGACGGTCCTGGTGCCACGAGATGATCGCAGCGGGACGTGCAGCAAGCATCGCTTCAAACTGCGGACGCGTCTTCCCCGACGTCGCGGAGATGTCGTTGTCTGTGTAGACGTGGTCGACGGTCATCCCGAGCTTCTTGGCGAGCTGTCGACAATCCTTCAACTGACGTTCGACGCCCGCCTGTTGCCCAGTCCGGTCCTGCGAAATTCGGCAGTAGATCACTGCGTTCATGTGTCATCACCTCCCTTACATCCAACACGCTACCTCTGACACGACCGGGCTGGTGGTGGTGATCTGGGCCGTGGCCGGTCCCGCGCTTGCCGGCTTGTTCGAGCAAGCCATTCAGAGCGTCTCCGGACTTTAGCTGCGCAGGACGACCAGGGGTCGAGTCCGGTCGAATTCGTTCTCGTGGGAGCACTGCTGACGGTCCTCACTCTGGCGGTGCTGCAGTTCGGTCTCGCGGTGTACGTGCGCAACGTGGTGCACGATGCCGCGGTGGAGGGCGCGTTCCATGCCGCGCTCGCCGACACGACCCTCGCCGACGGTGCCGACCGCACGCGCACGATCATTCGCCGCAGTGTCGGCGGCCAGTTCGCCGAGACGGTGGAGGTGGTGGAGACGACTCACCTCGGGCACGACGCGGTGCAGGTGACGGTTAAGGCGACCCTGCCGCTGCTCGGTCTGCTCGGCGCCCCACGCGCGTTGGAGGTGAGTGCGCATGCCCCGGCTGAAAGCCTGGAGTGACCGCCTGTCCCGCGGCGACGAGGGCGCCGCCGCGCTGGAGTTCATCCTCATGGGCGTGATCCTGCTCGTGCCGCTGGTCTACCTGATCCTCGCCCTCGGCGCCGTACAGGGGCAGACGCTCGGCGCGGAATCAGGCGCCCGGCATATCGCCCGCGCCGTGGCGACGGCTCCGGATGCCGCGACCGCCGCCGCGCGAACCGAGGCCATCCTCGCCTCCGTCGTGGACGAGTACGGTTTGGCTCCGGATGCCGTGGAGGTCGCCATCACCTGCACGCCAGCGGGATCGGAGTGTCCGACGTCGGGGGCGACGTTGCATGTCACCGTAGCGACGCGCGTGACTCTGCCGCTCGTGCCACCGTTGCTGGGGCTCGATCACATCGCCAGCATCCCTGTCGAGGCGGCGTCCGTGCAGAAGGTCTCGCGATTCTGGGGTTCACAGTGACGCGCCGGTCGCGCCGGCCGAACGACGAAGAGGGCAGCATCCTGCTGCTGTCGCTCGGGTACGCGCTGCTGGCGATCGTGCTGATCCTGGTGTGCGTCGACGCGACGAGCCTGTACCTTGCGCAGAAGCGTCTGGAGTCGGTGGCGGATGCCGCGGCGCTCGCCGGAGCGGACGGGTTCACGCTCACAGTCGAGGCGGGGGAGCCGACCGCGGATCTGACCGATACGGGAGTCTACGACCAGGCCGCCGACATCGTTGGTGCCGCCGGTACTGCCTCGCTGGTGTCGGCGGGGACCCCCGACGGTGTCTCCGCGCGCGTCACGGTCGCGACCGTGTGGCATCCACCGATCCTGACACTGTTCGTCCCCGACGGGGTGCCGCTGGAGGCGACGGCGACCAGCCGCAACGCGCTGTTGTGACACTCCAGATGGGGATCAGCGCGCGCGCAGTTTCTCCAGTAGCGGTTTCGCGATCTCCGAGACGAAACGATCCTGCTACTCATCGCCGATCTGCACGATCACGATGTCGGTGAAGCCGGCGTCCACGAACGGATGCGCGCTCGCCGCAAGGGCATCCAGGTCGTGTCCGTTCGATGCCGTTTCGTGGTGCAGCCCGTCGCGAGCAAAGAGCGCGGGCGCTGCGACTGCGCGCGGTGTGGACCGCGCGCAGGATAACTCCGAGAAGTCGCCTGCGAGAATCTAGTCGCACGACCATTGCCCCAAACTCTTCTCGCCGCGGAGCGAAGAGTGCAAGACGCCTGATCCACAAGAATTCGTAATTCTTTGCAGATGGTCTGAGGTCACGCCGGGCGGCGCATTGGCCCGCAGCATCCACCGCTGCCCACTAGTCAACCGCGGAATCATGCGGCTTAATCGGCGCCCGAACGTCGGCCGCCATACGGATTGACCGTTCGGTAACCTACGGATTCCGCAAAGACGAGCTGAGGAAAACTACAGCGGTGTAACTACCTTGCTGCCAGACCGCCGAAACGTGTTTCACGGCGACTAAAATTGTGCGTGAAAGGACGAACACGACCCCGAACAGTTCGGGGAAGACCGAAGCGGTTCGGGGTCAACGCACCATGTGTGAGAAGCGGGGCGCGTAGAGACTCTAGCACCGGTAACGGCAGGTGAACTACCCATTAGCTCACGTGCCCGTTGGTCGAAACTGTTGATCGTTCGGATTGGAATGTGATGGCAAAGTCCACCACCTTCAGCCCGGGGGACCGCGCGCCGCGGTCCGGTCAGTACGAGATCGTCGGCCCTCGCGGGGGTCGCACGGGAAGCGAGCGAACGGTTACGCGCGGTGAACCGCTTCCCCCCACGCCGAAGCCTGGCATGGGGTTCATCCTCAGTGATCCGACTAAGCACTGAGGTCAGATCATGGTTACGCGTCGCGTCAATGGTCTGATCTACGTTCCCTGCCCCAAGTGCCCCAATACGATGGGGCCATTCACCTATCTATCCGCGGGGCGGACGCGGTGCACTAGGTGCGGACACGAGTTCACTGTGCGTGTCTAGCGTTTAGCTAGCACTACACCTGAAGAGGTCCCAACTATCCCGCTGGGGCCTCTTCGGCGTCAGGCCGGTTATAGACCGCATCGCGCTGAGTGTGCCCCCTGACCCCAGGGATGCGGGGCGTGAACTGGATCCACTCGAGGCTTTGAGCGGAACGAGGGTGGAGTTGGTGTCGGCTGATGGAGCCGGGGTCGCGATCGGTTAAAAGATCACCCGCAGGCAACTCCCGCCACCGTACGGCGCGATAGTCGACGTGTGAATTCGCTTGTCCGCTGAGCCGGGATTGCGACATAGTGCAGGAATGGGTCAAAGCTCCCCTCACATTCTCGTGGTGCTCATCGTCGTTTTGCTGCTCGCCGCCGCTGCCGCCCTCTTTGTATTCGCCATCGTCGGCATTACGGGTTCCGCTATGACGCAGACGGCGAAGGCGGTCTGGATTCTGATCACACTGTTCTTCCGCTGCTCGGACCAATCGTCTGGTTCTTCTTTCGCGACAGCATCGTCGGCGGGCAGAGCAACAATCGCTTCGGCGCTCCATAGGCGTCGCGCCCTCAGCATCCTCGAAACCCCGTCCACAGCGCGGCCCACTGCTCCGGCGTCAGATCCCGTGGCAACGCGCTGACCGGCACGTGCGCCTCGACCATCACGCTGGTCATGGTCGCGCGGTCGAGGCGCGTCACGTGCTGCAGCACCCGCGCGAGCGACCCGCCCGGTCCGGTGAACACCGCCCGCACGAAGTTCTCTTAGTCGCGGCGGTCGCGATCGGGCACGACCGAGTGTTCACCGCCGCGACGGCACGCGACTATGGGCTCATCGATCACGTGATCGAGCAGCGCTGAGGGGTGGATGCCGCGGCGACGCCTAGGATCGGCGAGTGACCACCCGATACGACCGATCGCGCCCCGCCACAGATCGCCCCCGCGATCTCTCACGACCATTGCCGGCGGCGCTGAGCTGGTCTGTGTTGTGCGCGTTCGTGCTCGTATTCGCAGTCGCTCTTGCCGTGCTCGACCTTCCCTGCTGGATGCCGGCGCTTTACGGCGTCCTGAGCGTCGTCGCCTTCGCGGCATACGGGATCGACAAAGCCGCCGCCCGCGGTGACCGGCATCGGATCTCGGAGCAGACGCTCCTCGCGCTCGGCCTCTTCTGCGGCTGGCCGGGCGCCCTCATCGCGCAGCAGCTGTTCCGGCACAAGACCCGCAAACGCTCGTTCCGCCGCGCGTTCTGGGTCACTGTGGTGATCAACGTCGCCGCACTCGCCGGGCTCGTCACCTTCGCGACGATCAATGGCGTCGCGCTCGAGCTCCCACTCGGCACGCTTTTGTCGCAGGGGTCGCCTGACCTGTGACGCTGAGGGGTGGATGCCGCGGCATCCGTTCCTCGGAAGAGTCAGGCGGCCAGTGCGACCGTGGACTGCCGCAGCGACACCGGTTGCACTGATTGCTGCGCCGCGATGAGACTCTCCGCGATGTCGAGTGTGAGGTCGACCAGGGTGATGCCCAGGGCGCGCATCACCGCCGCGATCATCTCGCTCGACGGCTCCTTGAGGCCTCGCTCGATCTCGGAGAGGTACTGGGGCGAGACTCCGGCGCGACGGGCGACCTCGCCGAGCGACTTGCCGCTTTCGTGTCGCAGACCGCGCAGGCGATCACCGAGCACGTGCCGCCACAGGGGCCCCGGGTGCTGCGGGCTGTCGCGCGCGGGCGGCCAGCGGGGCGCGTTCATTCTCCGCGTCTGCGGTCAAGGCGAAATCGACCATGGCCGATCGTAGAACGTGGGCCTGCAGCGGGCGAAGCGATTCTGCTCACAGCAGACAGGCCGATCTCGCAATGAGCAGAGGCTAGTCCTCATCGAACTTCTGTTCTAGTATTGGTTCGCTATGGCAGAGACGTCGATCGAACATGAAACGACCCTGTGGATGGTCAACGACGTCCCAGCACGGATGGTCTACGGCGGGCGGCGGTGGCGCGTGAGCGACACCCCGACCCGGCTGCGAGAGTCGGTGTGGAGTGCGCCGCTGGAGGAGATTCGCGGGTTGTACGGCTGGCGGTTTCAGGCCACCGACCCGGCGGGGGAGAGCTGGGTGTTCGACGTCTATCGAGCCGAGGACCACTGGCACGTCCACCGCGCGTACTCCTAGCTCAGCTCGGTGACGAAGCCGATCTTGTTGCCGTCGAGATCGGTGAGTTCGAAGAACTCCACGACACCCTCGAACCGCTGGATGGGTGAGACCTCCAGGCCCAGCCCGTTCAGGCGCCGATGCTCGCCTCTGGCGTCCTCGACGCTGATGTTCGCCGAGATACCGTCGACACCGGCGAGCTCGGGTGCGAACGCCAACTGCAGCCAGAAGGAGCCGAGGTTGAACTCCGCGAGCCCGTCCAAAGGCCTCAGGTCTGGTTCCGCGAGTTCAAACGCGTTCTGGTACCAGTCGACGGCTCGTTCGAGGTCACGAACGGGGACACCGATGGTCACAGCCTTTGCCTGCATGAACGCACGCTAGCAGGCGGTTCCAGCGCTCCGATCGCGCGCCGGGCGACGATAGCCCCATGCGGACGATGTCCAGTGGCCAGGGCCGCATCCGGCATCCAGGATGCTGCCGGTCATGGTCTCGGCCCAGCTATCGATGAGCTGGCGATCGGCGGGCGGGTGCGCGCCGAGGTCACGGCAGCGGTGCCTCCACTTCCTCGATGCGTTGGCCGGCGGGCGTGTTCTCTGCGTTGTATTGGTAGATCCCGATCACCGCAGACGAAGGATCGTTCGCCGCGTTGAACGGCCCGGCGCCGGAAACGGAGCGATAGGCGATGCGTTCGCCCTCGTCGATCAGGCGCGCGCACTGCGTCCACCCGCTGCACTCGGTCCCGCCGGCCGCGCCTGAGACGGAACTCAGGTGCTGCCGGATGGTGTCGGCATCCACGCCGTCACCCTCGAGCGCCGCGAGGGAGATGAGCATCGTCGCGTCGTAGGCTTCCGGGCCGTAGGAGATTGTCGTCAGATCGGGGTCGACCGCCGACATCCGCGCGGCGAATTCGTCGGGCGGGGGCTGTCCGGGGAGGGTTCCCTGAGCGCCCGTGAGCGCACCGGCGGGTAGGCCCTCCGCTCCCACCCCGTAATTCACGACATTGCTGTCCGCGAGGTAGACCTTGGACATGTTCTGGCCCGCCGCCACGAGGGCCAGGAGAACCTCTCTCGTCCGATCCGGGGACGCGAGCACCACGACGGCCTCTGGGCCGCTGGAGAGCGCGTCGGCGACGATGGCGGAGAACGTCGTCGTGCCCGCGTCGAACTCCTGCCCGGAGTTGCCGCTCACCAGCTGCCCGCCGGCGTCGTAGATGGTCGCCGCGGCGGCGTCACGCAAACCCATCGCGTGCGGGTCATGGGCGACGATGAAGGCGACGTTGCTGGCGCCGTCGCTGATGACCACATTCCCGAGTACATCGCCGTGAACCGTGTCAGGCGGCACGACTCGGAAGAACAGACCCGAGGAGCCCGAGAGCCCCGCGAACGTGTCCGACGGCGACACCATCACGATGCCCGCCGCGCTGATCTCGTCGATGATCTCCAGAGACACGGAGGAAGAGGACGATCCGATGATTGCCGGAACTCCGTCCTCGATCAGTGCCTGTGCGGAGGAGGCCGCCACGTCGGGGTTCTGGGCGTCGGACGCGTCCTTGACGGCGACCTCGACGTCGAGACCCGCAATCCCGCCGCCGGCGTTGATCTCGTCGATCGCCACCTGGACGCCGGCGATCTGCGCGGCTCCGAGCTCGGCGAACGATCCCGTGCGCGCGAGAATCGCCCCGATGCGGAGCCCCTGGGCCTCGAGGTCCGAATCCGATGGCGGCGCAGAGGATGCCGAGGGTTGGCTGACCGAGTCCGAACACGACGTGAGCGTCGCGATGCACACAAGCGCGACGATGATCGCACCGGTCCGACGATTCATGGTGACCTCCGCGATCCCACTCCCGCACACGCTTTCGCCGTCAGTGTGACACCGGCGCACGGCGAGTGGAAGCGTTCGCCTTGGCCGGTCGCGCTGCTCATCGTCCTGCAGTCTTGCCTCGTAGCGGTGGGGCGTGAAGCATGAGCTCAATGGCGTTCAATGACGAGCCGATCACCGTTGTCGGCTGTCTCTGTTTGTATCCACGAAAGGAGTAGCCGTGGTCAGTTTCCACACCACGCTCTGGGCCGCCGGCGGCAACAACGTGGGCATCGTCGTCCCAGAGGAGATCGTGCTCGGCTTCGGCCAGGGCAAACGCGTGCCCGTCGTCGTCACGATCGACGGGGCCTACTCGTACCGAAACTCCATCTCCTCCATGGGAGGTCAGCTCCTGATCGGCTTCAATTCCGAGACCCGAGCCGCCACGGGCAAGGGCGCAGGCGACGAGGTCGAGGTGACCCTTGAGGTCGACGATGCTCCGCGCACCGTCGATGTCCCTGCGGCGCTGGCGGCGGCGTTCGAGTCGGATGAGCCGGCGACGAAGGCGTGGTCGACTCTCTCGTACAGCAAGCAGCGCGCACACGCCCAGGCCGTGGAAAGCGCCAAGACCGACGAAACCCGATCGCGACGAGTGGCGAGCATCCTGGAGACGCTGCGGTCCTAACCGCGGGGTGGCAGATCAGCTAGCGCGTCACGCCCTCGCCTCGGTGCCTGTGGGCTGCGCGAGCTGAAGAAGGTTGCCACAGGTGTCGTCGAGCACCGCGATGGTCACGGGCCCCATAGCGGTGGGTGGCTGGGTGAACGTCTCGCCGAGGGCGGTCAGCCGGTCGTACTCCGCCTGCACATCATCGACGCCGAGGATGCAGAACGGAATGCCGTCGGCCACGAGGGCATCGGTGAACGGCCCCACGGCTGGGTGCACCTTCGGCTCGAGCGAGATCTGGGTGCCGTCGGGCTGGTGCGGGTCGACCACGGTCAGCCAGCGATATTCCCCAAGTGGGATGTCGTGGGCGACGTGGAAGCCGAGTCGCGAGGTGTAGAAGTCAAGAGCACGCTGTTGGTCGTCGACGAAGATGCTCACGGTTTGCAGTTTCATCACTGCGCCTGCTTTCTCGGGGGCCATCGCTGGGAGATCTGCGACAGCGGTGATGTGTCGATCGTGTGGAACTTGTAGCGGCCGCGGCGCTCGGTGCGCACGAGTCCCGCTTGCTCGAGCACGTCAAGATGCTGCGAGACGGCTTGGCGCGAGGGCGTCAGGTCGTGGTTCATCGCGAGCTTCGAGCAGAGTTCGAACAGTGTCTGCTCGTCGCGCTGCAGCAGCTCGTCGAGCAGTGCGCGCCTGGTCTCGTCGGCTATCGCCTTGTAAACGTCTGGCACAGGCCTCACCGTAGGCAAGTAAATACTTGCCTGTCAAGGACGGGGAAGCTCCCGGAGTTCCGCAATGGACCGCTGCAGCTCGTCCGACGTTGATCCCAGCGCGCCGAGAACGGATGCCGCTCGCGCGCTGAACCCACGCGAATCCAGCGCGAGGCGGGCGGCATTCGGGATCAGCCCCTTCTCGTTGGTCACCCACACGCCGGCCGCCGCGTGCCACCCGTGAGCGAGGAGCATCGCCGCCGTCGACGCGCACAGCGCGACGTATCCGGCGTCCGCCTGCCTGGCGCCCTTCGTCGCACCATCCAGCAGGAAGTCCACTTGCCACAGGTTGCGCAGCAGCGCGTCGCGCAGCGGCGCGGGATAGGGGGTGAGGCGCGCAGCCCACGCCGCCAGCAACCCGCCCTCATCGCTCAGGGGCTGGCACGTGGCAACTTCGCCGGCGTACGCGATATCGAGAAACCCGAGCGGGTGCCCCGGCTGCGCATGGAACGCGTACTCGCCGCGTGCCGCACGCGCGCACTGTTCGGCCACGCGGTCCACATCGCGCAGGATCAGATCCACCTGGATGCCGTCGACCACCAGCCATGCTCCGCTGTCGACCCAGGGACCCCACCCGCCGCGCGGCGAGACCGTCACCGGCGCGCCCATCCAGTCGCGGGCGACCGCAGCGATGCCGTCGCGGTCGACGTCCGCCGTCACGTACAGGCCCAGGTCGACGTCGGAGTCGGGGCGGTGGGTGCCGCGTGCGCGACTTCCTCCGAGCGCGACGGCGCGGACCCCGGGCACGGCGGCCAGCTCATAGGCCATGGCCCTCAGGCGGTCATCGTCGAACACACGCCGAGCCTAGTCCGCGGCATCCGTCGCCGACGTGTGTCAGGTCACCCGGCCGTCCCCGGGGCGAGACACCCGCAGCCACCGGTAGCCGTAGGCGGGGAGGGTCATCTCGATCCCACTGCGGTCGTCGAGCGGGAGTCGCTCGGAGTCGAGAAGGTCGACCAGGGTCGTGCCGTCGGGCTCGTCGTCGAGGGTGAAGGCGAGCGCCGCGGGGACGTCGGTGAAGTTGTGCACGGCGACGGTGCGGCCGACATCCGCGCGCAGCGAGTGGACGAGCACACCCGGCGCGTCGTGATCGATGACCTCGAACTCGCCCCACCCGAGCTCGGGGGAGATGCGGTAGCGCGAGGTCAGGTCGCGGAAGAAGTGCAGGAGCGACTCGCGGTCTTCGATCTGGTCGGCAACGTTGACGTGCACCGGGGCGTAGCCGTCGCCGGGCGGCAACGCGGTCAGGCGGGAAGGTGGAGCAGTCGAGAACCCCCCGTTGCGCTCCGCCGACCACTGCATGGGGGTGCGCACGGCGTGGCGCTTGTCGAGGTCGGCGTTTTCTCCCATGCCGATCTCCTCGCCGTAGAAGAGCACGGGCGTGCCCGGCAGGGTGAACAGCAGGCTGTATGCCATCCGGATGCGGCGGGGGTCGCCCGCGAGCATCGGAGGCAGGCGCCGTGTAATGCCGCGCCCGTAGACGCGCTGACCCTCGTCGGGAGCGAAGGCCTCGAACACCTCCTGCCGCTCCTCCTCGGTCAGTTGGTCGAGGGTGAGCTCGTCATGGTTGCGCAGGAAGTTCGCCCACTGTGCCTCGATCGGCAGGCTCGGGCGCGACGAGAGTGCCGCCGCGAGGGACGTCGGATCCTGCCGGACGAGCGACAGGTAGAACGCCTGCATGCCCGCGAAGTCGAACTGCATCGTCAATTCCTGGCCGTCGTTGCCGGCGCCGAAGTACGCCGCCTGCTGCTCATAGGGGAGGTTGACCTCGCCCAGCAGCACCGCTTCGCTTGAGCGCCGCTGCAGGAAGCGCCGGATGTCGCGCAGCATGTCGTGCGGGTTGGCCATCTCGGCACCCTCGGGCACTTCCAGCAGGAACGGCACCGCATCCACCCGGAACCCGGAGATCCCCAGTTGCAGCCAGAACCCGATGGTCTTGGCGATCTCGTCGCGCACGGCCGGGTTGGCGATGTTCAGGTCGGGCTGGTGCGGATAGAAGCTGTGCATGTACCACTCGCCCGACGCGTCGTCGCGCGTCCAGATGCCGTCGGCCTCGCCGGGGAAGACCGGGTTCTTCTGGCCTTTCGGGGGCGGAACGGATCGCCAGACATAGAAGTCGCGGTAGCGCGACGAGGTGCTGCGCTTCGCGGAACGGAACCACGGATGCCGGTCGGAGGTGTGGTTCACCACGAGGTCGACGATCACGCGCATTCCCCTGTCACGCGCGGTGCGGATCACCTCGACGAGGTCGCCGTGCGTGCCCAGTCGCGGATCGACGCCGTAGAAATCGGTGACGTCGTACCCGTCGTCGCGGTCGGGCGTCGGGTAGAACGGCATGAGCCAGAGGCACGTGACGCCCAGTTGGGCGAGGTAATCGATGCGGGATGCGAGCCCCTGCAGATCGCCCACGCCGTCACCGTCGGAGTCGAGGAACGTCTCGACGTCGAGGCAGTAGACGACTGCGGACTTCCACCACAGGTCGCTCGTGTCGGTGATCCTCACAGCAGTTCCTTCAGTCGAGGCAGCAGTCGGTCGCGCGCCGCAGCCAGGAACGGTGCCTGGTCCTGGCCGACGTGGTGCAGGTAGATGCGGTCGAAGCCGAGCCGTGCGTGCTCGGCGATGCGCCCGGCAAGCTCGTCGAGGTCGCTCGAGACGAGCAGCGCGTCGCGCATCTGCTGGTCGCTCGGGTCGCCTGCGGCGGCGTCGAAGTCCTCGGGCTGCTCGAGGTCCCAGATGGTGGGTGGGCTGAGCATCGCGTGGGACCACTGATCGCGCGCGATCGAGAGGGCCTCGGCATCCGTCGGAGCCCAGCTGACATGCACCTGCAGCGCGCGGGGGCCGGTGCCGCCGGCGGAGTCGTATGAGGTGAGCACCTTCTCGAGCGCCTCGGGGGGCTGCAGTGCGGTCACCAGGCCCTCCGCCCATGATGCCGCCCAGCCTGCGGTCTCGGGGCTGATCGCGGTGGCGAGAAGCGGTGGCGGCTCGTCGGGCAGCGACCACAGCCGCGCGCGGTGCACGCGGACGAGGCCGTCGTGATCGACCTCCTCGCCGGCCAGGAGCCGGCGGATGACCGAGACGGTCTCGGCGAGCCGCGCGTTGCGCTCGGGCTTCGGCGGCCACGGGTCGCCCGTGACGTGCTCGTTCATCGCCTCGCCGCTGCCGAGCGCCGCCCAGAAGCGCCCGGGGAACATCTCCTCGAGCGTCGCGTATGCCTGGGCGGCGAGCACGGGGTGATAGCGCTGCCCGGGCGCATTGACGAAGCCGATGGAGAAGTCTGTGCGAGCAAGGGCAGCGCCGAGCCAGCTGGGCGCGAAGCCCGACTCGCCCTGCCGCACGCCCCAGGGCGCGACGTGGTCGGAGCACATCGCGCCGTCGAAACCGGCGGCCTGTGCCGCTTCGACGTCGCGCAGGAGCCGGCCGGGCGGGATCTGTTCGTGCGATGCGTGGAATCCGAGGAAGACCATGCCGGCGATTCTGGCCGCTCGGCCGTCGCGGGCGGAACCGTTTGCATTCGACCGCGGACGTACGGTAGGCGCGCAAAGGCGTGAGGGCCCGCGGTCGCGAGGCGTCAGCCCAGGGTGTTGAACCACGCCCGCCGGGCGGCGATCTCGGCATCGCTCTCGTCCGCCGGGGCCGCATCGTGTTCAGCCAGCCGCTCGTCGACAAGCGGCACGAACGTGAAGCACCGACGGCACAGCGCGCGGCCGTGCGGGTACCCTTCGGGCATGGCGGCGACGGGGGTGCCGACCTCGCCGGATCCCGCGCAGCGGGCGGGGTCGGCAGTGGCATCCGACCACATGATCGTGCGGTGCCGGTGCAGCCCCGGGTGCTCCAGCGGCCGGGTGCACCGGCGGTCGTTGCTACGGCTGCGGCAGAACCGCACCACGCCGTCGCTCACGCGCGCTCCCGCGGGACGAACCGGGGGACCCAGCGCAGGAACGCGTACGCACCGAGCAGCCCGAGCATTCCCATCGCGCCGGCGGCGACCGAGAGTGAGAAGGTCGCGAGGGCCGAGACGATGAGCGGTGCCGCCGCGCCGCCGGCATCCGTCAGCGTGCGCCAGGATCCGAGATAGGGCGCCGGGTCGTCCTTCGGCGCGGTGTCGGCGCCGAGGGTCAGCAGGATGCCACTGGAGAGCCCATTGCCCACGCCCAGCACGGCGGCGAACATCGCGAACCACACCGCTGCCTGCTCCAGGTCGTGCGTGACGGACAGGGCGAGGAACCCCGCGCCCATCAGCACCATGGCCGGCAGCGCCGCCCAGAGGCGCCCGAACCGGTCCATCACCTGGCCGCTGGCGTAGAACAGCGCGAAATCGATCGCGCCCGAGATTCCGACGATGAGCGCGATGGTCTGCGCGTCCAGCCCGATCGACACACCCCACAGCGGCAGCACCACCTGGCGGGCCGAGCGCATCGCCGATAGCGATGCCGCCGCGAGCCCCAGCCGCGACAGCACGCCGCGGTTTCGCCACATCGTGCGGAAGACGCCGGCACGCTGCTGCACGGGGATGGATCCGGTCACGGCCTCGCCGGTGTCCTCGGCGTCGCGTGTGTCCGCACCGGGGACGATGACGACGGTCTCAGGGTCGGGTCCGAGCAGCACCAGCAGCACGGTGGCCACGAGGCACCCGCCGAAGAACCAGATGGCCGAATGCGGGTCGCCGAACAGCGCGAGCAGACCCGCGGCCACGAACGGGCCGATGAACATCCCGAGGCGGAACGTTCCCCCCAGCAGCGACAGCGCCCGCGCCCGGAACGCCAGCGGCACCCGCGTGGTCATGAACGAGTGCCGCGCCAGGCCGAACGCTGCCGCGCAGAACCCGATGAGGAAGACGGATGCCGCCAGCACCGGCAGGCTGGGGGAGGCGAGCAGTCCCGCCACACCGCCGATCGCCACGGTGCCGGCGATGGTCATGGTGAGGCGTTCACCCAGCCGCGCGACCGCCCATCCGGCGGGGATGTTGCCGCACAACTGGCCGACGACCAGGGCGGATGCCACGAGTGCTGCGGTCGGCAGATCGGCGCCGAGCCCGGCAGCGATGATCGGCAGCAACGGGATCACCGCGCCCTCACCGAGCGCGAACAGCACGGTCGGCCCGTAGATCATGGGGGCGAATCGCCACAGCGCGCGGGCGATGGGGATCTCGTCTTCGCCGTCAGCCATCGGCATCCAGGTTAGTCTGAACTGTCATGCTTGAATTCGATCTTTCCGCCGAGATACAGGCGCTGCGCTCCACTTTCTCCGATATCGAGTCGGTGGTGGACGTCGAGTCGCTGACCGCCGAGATCGCCCGCCTCTCCGAGGAGGCCGGTGCTCCGAACCTCTGGGACGACGTCGACAAGGCGCAGCAGGTCACCAGCGCGCTCAGTCACCGTCAGACGGAGCTCAAACGCGTCACCGACATCGAGCGCAAGCTCGACGACCTCGAGGTGCTCGCCGAGCTCGCCCTCGAGATGGACGACGAGGACTCCGCCGAAGAGGCCCGCAAGGAACTCGCTGAACTGCAGGACGTCATCGGCCAGCTGGAGGTGCAGACGCTCCTCGACGGCGAGTACGACGACCGCGGCGCCGTCGTGACGATCCGCTCCGGCGCCGGCGGCGACGACGCCACCGACTTCGCCGAGATGCTCATGCGCATGTACCTGCGCTGGGCCGAGCGCCACAAGTACCCCGTGAAGGTGCTCGACATCTCCTACGCCGAAGGCGCGGGGATCAAGTCGGCGACCTTCGAGGTCGACGCGCCCTACGCCTACGGCACGCTGTCGGTCGAGGCCGGCACCCACCGCCTGGCGCGCATCAGCCCGTTCGGCTCCGCCGACAAGCGCCAGACCAGCTTCGCCGCCGTCGAGGTCATCCCGGTGATGGAAGAAGCCAAGGAAGTGGACGTCCCCGAGAGTGACATCCGCGTCGACGTGTTCCGCTCGTCGGGCCCCGGCGGCCAGTCGGTCAACACCACCGACTCCGCCGTGCGCATCACCCACCTTCCGACCGGCATCGTCGTGTCGATGCAGAACGAGAAGAGCCAGATCCAGAACCGCGCCGTCGCAATGCGGGTGCTGCAGACGCGCCTCCTGCTGCTCAAGCGCGAAGAAGAGCATGCCAAGAAGAAGGAGCTCGCCGGCACGATCACCGCGAGCTGGGGCGACCAGATGCGGTCGTACTTCCTCTACGGTCAGCAGCTCGTCAAGGACCTGCGCACCGGCTACGAGGTGGGAAACCCCGCGGCCGTGTTCGACGGTGACCTCGATGGCCTGATCGCGGCCGGCATCCGCTGGCGCAAGCGCAAGATCGAAGACTGAGCCGGGCGGGGCTGAGAAAATTCTCCGCCCTCCTGCATCCAAACGGTCCGCTGCCCCGGAATACCTCTGTAACGCGCGAAAAGGTCGCGCCACACAGAAGGAGTTCCTCGTGCGTAAGACACTCTCAGCGGGCGTGGTGATCGGCGCCGTCGCCGCCTTCGCCGCGTTCGCCCCGGCACACGCCATCTCGGACAGCAGTGCGGACCTGTCCGTGCTGCACGGCATCCCCGACACTCCCGTTGACGTCTACGTCAACGGCGATCTGACCCTCGACGACTTCCAGCCGGGCAGTCTTGCCGGCCCGCTCGACCTCCCGGCAGGCGACTACGAGGTCGCACTGACGGCGACGGATGCCGCAGACGCCTCCGCCCCGGTGCTCGGTCCGATCACCCTCACCCTCGAGGCAGGCAAGAGCTACACCGCGGTGGCGAACCTGGATGCCGACGGGGAGCCCACGGCGAACCTGTTCACCAACGACATCTCGCCGACCGCTCCCGGTGACGGCCGGCTGACCGTGCGCCATGTCGCCGCCGCCCCCGCGGTGGACGTCCTCGCGAACGGCGCTGCGGTGGTCACCGGCCTGGTCAACCCCGAAGAGGCGACCCTCAACCTTCCCGCCGGTGTCGTGTCGGCAGCAGTCGCATTGGAGGGAACCACCGATCCGGTGATCGGCCCGGCCGATGTCGACGTGCAGGAGGGCGTGCTCACGATCGCGTACGCGTGGGGCAGTGCCGAGGACGGCAACCTCGCCCTCGCAGTGCAGACGGTCACCGGACTGCACTCCAACCCCGGTGGCGTGAACACCGGCTCCGCGGGCCTGGTCGCCGAGAGCCAGCCGCTCATCTGGACGGTAGCGCTGGGCGGCGGCCTGCTGCTCGTGCTCGCAGCCGGTTCCGTTGTGGCGGCGCGCAGGTCGACCGCCCAGCGGCGCTGATGACGATGTCGCGCGGGCTCGGCATCGCCGTGGTCATCACGGCGGTGCTGGCCCTCGCGGCCTGCTCACCCCCCGACGCGGAGGGCGGGGACCCCACCCCGTCCTCCGCGGCGGCGCGCCCCGAGGCGCCACGGCCGACGCCGGCGGTGCAGGTTCCGATCTCCCCGGCGACCCCGCCGCCGGTGCAGCCCCGCAGCGCAGAGCCGCAGCAGCTGACCTCTGCGGATCTGCAGATCGACATGCCCGTGGTGCCGGTCGGGGTGCAGGACGACGGGTCTATGGAGATTCCCGCCGACCCGGCGGTCGCCGGCTGGTACCGGTTCGGACCGGCGCCGGCTGACGCGGCGGGCTCGACGGTGCTGGCGGCGCACGTGGATTCCCGCGTCTACGGCGTCGGTCCGCTCGCACGCCTGCGCGAGGCCCAGCGGGGGCAGACAGTGCAGGTCACGGACGCCGCGGGAGCGGTGAGCGGCTACACCGTCGAGAGCGTCACCTACATTCCGCGGGCCGAACTGCCGGTCGACCAGCTGTTCGACCGCAACGGTCCTCGCAGCCTGGTTCTCATCACCTGCGGAGGTCAATTCGACGAGCGGACTCGCACCTACAGCGATAACGTGGTGCTCGTCGCCCGGGCGTCACCATGACCAGCCTCGTGGGTGCCGCCGGTCGCGACGCGCGGAAGGAGAGCCTCATCGACGACGAGGGCGAGCTTGCCAGCCGGTTCCGCGCCGGCGATCCCGACGCGCTTAAGGCGATGTATGACCGCTGGGCTCGCCTGGTCTACACGATCGCCGCGCGATCGCTCGGCGACCTGGCCGAGGCCGAGGACGTCACCCAGCGCACCTTCGTCTCGGCCTGGACCTCGCGCGATGCCTTCGCGCCCGAGCGGGGAAACCTCGGCGGATGGCTCGTCTCGATCGCCCGTCGCCGCATCGCCGACGCCCACGAGGCCCGTTCTCGCGCCGCCCGCCTCGAGCAGGCCGTGGCGTCCGAAGCGCTCGCCCCGGCCGCGGTCACTGTCGATGTCGAGGACTCGCTGATGATCGCCCAGGAGATCGAGCAACTTGAGCCCGACGCGCAGAGCGTCATCAGGCTCGCGTTCTATGACGACCTCACCCACGCGCAGATCGCCGATCGACTCGCGATGCCGCTGGGTACGGTGAAGAGTCACATCCGAAGAAGCCTGTCCAGACTGCGCACACGATTGGAGGCCGCCGATGTCGCACCTTGACCCCGAACTGGCCGCCCTCATCGCGATGGGCGAGACGGATGCCGCCGACGCGCAGCAACTCGATCACCTCGCGCAGTGCCCGGAGTGCGCCGACGAGGTGGCGGCCTTCGCCGCAGCGGCCGGTGCCGCGCGCGGTGCGCTCGCAGAGCAACCCCTGCTCACTCCACCGCCGCGCGTGTGGCAGGCCATCAGCGCTGAAGTGGGTTTCACCGGGTCAGCGCCGATGGCCGCGTCCGCTTCTCCCGCTGACCACCTCGCCGATGCGCCGGCCTTGGCCCCGCTCGCGGCGACCCCCGCGGGGCCGCGAGCCGGTGCACATCGCGTTGCGCGCGGCAGTCGTCGGCGCCGATTCACGCTGGCGATCGCGCTGGCCGGCACGGTTGCGGTCGCGGCCGTGGTGGCCGGCGTGTGGGTTGCTCAGGATGCCGGCATCCAGTCCCCGACCATCGTCGCCGAGGCGACGCTCGACGCGTTCCCCGATCATGAGGGCGCGCAGGGCGAGGCGTTGCTGGAAGATGTCGACGGTCGCACCCAGGTGGTGGTCACCCTCGATGCCTCCGTCCCGGATGACGGACACCGCGAGGTGTGGCTGATTGCGGCGGACGGCTCCGATCTGGTGAGCCTCGGGGTGCTCGACGGCAGCGAGGGCACCTTCGAGGTGCCGGCCGGCGTGGATCTCGACCGCTTCACGCTGGTCGACGTCTCGCAAGAGGCCGACGACGGCGACCCTGCGCACTCCGGCGACTCGATCGTGCGCGGCGCCCTCGAACCTGCCTGAGCCGCGGTGGATGCCGCAACGCGCGAGTGTCGCTCGCGGCGCCGCGCGGCGCGCCGCATAGGCTCAACGGGTCATGATCCGGTTCGAGAACGTCACGAAGCGCTATCGCGGCACGAGCAAACCCGCACTCAGCGATGTCGACTTCGAGGTGCAGCGCGGCGAGTTCGTGTTCCTCGTTGGCGCGTCCGGCTCGGGTAAGTCCTCGTGCCTTCGGTTGATCCTGCGCGAAGACAGCCCCAGCGAAGGGCGTGTGGTCGTGCTCGGCCGCGACCTGCGGACGCTGTCCAACCGCAAGGTCCCTTACTTCCGCCGCCACATCGGCTCGGTCTTCCAGGACTTCCGGCTACTGCCGAACAAGACGGTGTTCCAAAACGTCGCGTTCACGCTGCAGGTGATCGGTTCATCCCGCGCTTTCATCCATCAGGCGGTGCCCGAGGTGCTCGCACTGGTCGGGCTGGAAGGCAAGCAGAAGCGCCTGCCCCATGAGCTGTCCGGTGGTGAGCAGCAGCGCGTCGCGATCGCCCGCGCGCTGGTGAACCGCCCTCAGGTGCTGCTGGCCGACGAGCCCACCGGAAATCTCGACCCCGCAACGTCCGTCGACATCATGCAGCTGCTGGCCCGCATCAATGCCGGCGGCACCACGGTGGTGATGGCCACCCACGAGGCCGGCTTCGTCGACGCCATGCAGCGGCGGGTGATCGAGCTCAGCGGCGGCGTGATGGTGCGCGATGAGCGCCACGGCGGTTACGGCGACATCTCTGCGATCCCGACCCTCATGCCCGCCGAGGAGAGGGGCGCGGCCGCGGTCGCCGCCCTCACCGCAGTGCTCGAACTGCAGCGCGAGATCATCAGCACCGCCGATGGCGAGACCCCGGCGGCGACGGATGCCACCGTGTCCCGCGTCGCCACGACCCGCCTCGACACCGCGGTATCCGCCGGCCCATCGACCAACGGCACTCCCGCCGTCCCGGCGCCGCCGCTGCCGCCCGTACCGGTCGTGACGCCGTTGCCGCCGGCATCAGCCCAGCCTGCGGCGCCCGTGCCGCAACCGGCATCCGCTCCCGATGAGCAGCCCGCCGCCGAGTCGGCCGAGCCGCCCACCCGAACCAACCCGGTGACGATCGAACTGCCTCCGGTGGAGCTGGACGAGCTGGGCCTGGCCGACCGGCTGGGCCTGCGCGGTCGCTCCGACGACGAAGTGGGGCCGACCTCGTGAGAATCGGACTGATTCTCGGCGAGGCCCTGTCGGGCCTGCGCCGCAATGTCTCGATGGTGATCTCCGTCGTGCTCGTCACGTTCGTCTCGCTCACGTTCGTGGGCGCCGGCATGCTGATGCAGATGCAGATCGGCAAGATGCAGGACTACTGGGTCGATCGCGCCCAGGTTGCCGTCTACATGTGCACCGGCAACTCGCAAGCGCCCACCTGCGTCGATGGGGTCGCCACCGAGGAACAGGTGGCGCTGGTGCAGGAGAAGCTCGACAGCGCGGCACTGACGCCGCTGATCGGCGATGTGCGCTTCGAAACCCAGGACGAGGCGTACCAGAACGTCATCGATCTGCTGGGCGAGGACTACGCCAGCATCGTCACCCCCGACCAGCTCAACCAGACCTTCTGGATCAACCTCGTCGACCAGACGCAGTCTGAGGTGATCATCGAGGCGTTCGGCGGGATGACGGGCGTCGAGGAGGTGGCCGATCAGCTGCAGTACCTTGATCCGCTGTTCTCCGCCCTGACGGTTGCGACCTACCTGGCGGTGGGGATCGCGGCGCTCATGCTCATCGCCGCGGTGCTGCTGATCGCGACGACCATCCGGCTGTCGGCGTTCGCGCGCCGGCGAGAGCTCGGCATCATGCGCCTCGTGGGTGCGTCCAACCGGTTCATCCAGACCCCGTTCATCCTCGAGGGTGTGTTCGCTGCGTTCATCGGATCGCTGCTGGCGTGCGTGGCGATCATCGCGGGGGTGCAGATCGGCGTCAACGACTACCTGCGCGGCCGGGTCGAATTCATCACCACGTGGGTGGACATGGGGGATGCCGCACTCGTGCTGCCCGTCATGATCATCATCGGAGTCGTGCTCGCCGCGGTTTCCGCCGGTTTCGCCATCCGCCGCTGGCTGCGCACGTAGCCGGATCCGGGCGGGCGCGCCACGACCCGCTATGCTGGTGGGCTGCCGCACGCCCGTCGCGGCCTACCAGAGGAGTGATCATGCCCAGGGAACGCGGGGAGAAGGTCATCGCGACCAATCGTCGCGCGCGCCACGATTACGCGATCGAGAAGACGTACGAGGCGGGCATCGTGCTCACCGGTACCGAAGTGAAGTCGTTGCGGCAGGGTCGAGCCAACCTCACCGACGGGTACGCGTACATCGACGGGGGAGAGGCCTTCCTCGACTCCGTGCACATCCCGGAGTACTCCCAGGGGCACTGGACCAATCACGCCACCAAGCGCACCCGCAAGCTGCTGCTGCACAAGGACGAGATCGTGAAGATCTCGCACGCCGTCTCGGCGGGCGGCTACACCCTGGTGCCGCTGAAGCTGTACTTCGCCGACGGCCGCGCCAAGGTCGAGATCGCGGTCGCGAAGGGCAAGCGCGAGTTCGAGAAGCGTCAGACGATCCGCGAGCGCGAAGACAAGCGCGAGGCGGAGCGCGCCATGCGCTCCCGCAACCGCCTCGGCGAGTGACCCGGCTCAGCGGGCGCTGAACCGCGCTTCGACCGCCGCGCTCACGACGATGTCGTCGGGCTGAAACTGCAGGCCCGGCGACCCCGCGGCATCCGTCATGAACGCCGCCCGCATCATTCCGGATGCCGGTGCCGGCTCCGGGCGTGCGACGAGAAGGCCCACGTCGGCGACTTCGAGCGGCGTGACCGCCACGAGTCCCAGCGCAGACGCGTAGGCGGTCGCGCGCTCCACTGCGACGCCGACGGCTTCGGATGCCACCTCGCGCTCTACCGACGCCCGCGTCTCGCGGGTGAGCTGCCAGATGACGTCGCCGATCTGCACGCCGTCGCGTTCGGCGACCTCGCCCACCCACCAGGACAGGGCAGCGGGATCGTCGAAGGTCGCGCTCATGTCGACGGTCGCGTGGTAGACGGGGGCCAGTCGCCGGCCCTCATTCCACGGGCGCTCTGACCACACCGATACGCGCTTGCTGGACCACTCCACCACGCCGCCGACATCCTTGCGGGCGGCCAGGTCGGCCGTGACCGGCTCGGCGAGGGCGGCGATGCGCTCGACGACCTGGCTGCGGTCGGGGCCTTCGACGGTGATGCTCAGCGCCACGACGGCACGCTCGGGGGAAACCCGGCGGTCGTGCTCGCCGCGGACGGTGATGATGACCTCGCTCATGGCTGTGACTCTACGCGGGGCGTGCGGGTTCGTCAGTCTCAGCGTGCAGGCGATGGGGCGGTGCGTGAGGGAGCGCGTCCCTAGGCTGAACCGGCACCGCGCGCGCGGTGCGGACGGGAGAACACGCATGCCACTCATCCAGGTCTCCATCGGTGCCGGTCGCACCGATGATCAGGTCCGCGCGCTCGTGACCGAGCTGACGGATGCCACCGTGCGCGCGATCGGCGCCAGGCGCGAGGCGGTCAGCGTGATTGTCACCCAGGTGGAGGGCACCCACTGGGCCAACGGCGGGACTACGCTCGCCGACAAGAAGGCCGCACGCGAGGCGGCCGCGCAGTCCTGACGATGGCCGGAATAGCGAGCGCGCGGCATCCGTTGTAGTCTGAGATGCTTCGGGTGCTACGGCTCCCGGGTTGGCAACTCCACAGTGTGACAACGGTTCCTTCGAGAGAAGGACACGCGGGGATGATCGGTTTCGACATCGCCTGGGTGTCTGCGAGAAGCGGGCCGAGGATGCAGGGTTATCTCGTTAACGATCTCTGCAAAACCAATAAGTGCCGAAACCAAGCGCACTGAGTTCGCCCTCGCTGCATAAGCGAGCCTGAACTCCATCAGACCGTAGGCGTTCCCGCTACGGACCCTGGTGTCATCTAGGGAACTTGCTGCGTGATGGCGTCTGGACGTCACGCGGGACTTTTCCCAGGCTGGGCTCGTCGACTTAGGTGTCTGTGACAAAGGTCGGAGCCGAGCAGAACGTCTCTACAGACTGCGCCCGGAGAAAACGCAGTATCGCAGCGATGGACGGGGGTTCGATTCCCCCCATCTCCACAAACCGTTGTCACGGAACAAGGCCTCGAAAGCCGCGTAATTACGCGGGTTTCGAGGCCTTCGTTCGTCGCTGGTGAGGTGCCCTGAAGCCAAATCGCCCACAAATCGCCCACAAACCTTTGGGCCAAATGGGTCGAAAACCGAGTCCGAAAACCGCTAGTTGTCGGTTCGGCTCTCCGGTCGTTGAGCCAGCGAAGCGAGGCGAAACGAAGGTCGCTCAGCGCAGAAGCGGGGTCAGCAGTTCGGTGACCGCGAGTTCGGTCTGGGCCGTGGACAAGTTGCCGTCGAATCGCAGGATCCGCCAGGTGGTCGCGTCGCAGATGGACACGATCTGGGCGAGCCGCCTCTGTCGGGACGCGTCGTCGGAGCACGGCGAAAGGTGCTCAGAAAAGGCGCGTCGGCACCAATCAAGGTGATACGCCCTGCCGCGCGCGACGATGTCCGGCAGCCCTGGCACGAGTGAGGCCTCGGAGTAGGTCTTGAGGATCAGCAGCCCGTATTCGTCGTAGTGCTCCACCAGCGCTCGAATCGTCTCAGCTGAGCCGGATCGCAGCGCTGCCTCGCGCTTCGCCGTGATGCGTCCGAGTTCGCGTTCGACGGTTGTGGTCATCAGCACCGGTTTGCTGCCGAACCGGCGGATCACCGTCTGCGAGGTCACGCCGGCGTCCGCGGCGACGTCGTCAAGTCTGATCCGCTCGTATGGGGTGGTGCGCAGGCGCTCGAGCATGCAATCGATGATCCGCTGACCCGTGAGCTCTGCAGCGTCTGCTCGGGCCGACATCCGGTACTTGCGCGCTTTCATGTTAGTCATGATAACGTGAAATGATGAAGACCTCCTCCGAACGCTCCGAGCGTGTCGATACCCGCCTCGGCTCCCTCGCCGTTCGTCGCGTCGGCGCGGGCGACATGACCGTGCTGTGGTCATCGATGTTCGTCGACAGCCACACCTGGGACGTCGTGCTACCCCTGTTACTGGCCGGTGCCCCCGAACGAGAGTTCGTCCTCATCGACCCGCCCGGGCTGGGTCTCAGCGATGCGCTTACACGGCGCAGCAGCATCGCCGAAGCAGCGGATGCCGCGCGGGACGCCCTCGCCGGGCTCGGTGCGACCACCCCTGTCGACTGGGTGGGCAACGCATTCGGTGGGCACATCGGCTATCAGCTCGCGACCGACCCCTCCATCATCCGTAGTTTCGTTGCGATCAGCGCGCCTACTGAGCCGATACCTGCTCACCTCCGGCGCCAGATCGCCGTTCTTCATCCGGTCCTGCGCTGTTTCGGAGCGATCCGACCGGTACGCGCGGCAGTGATTTCGGCGATGTTGACGGATGCTTCGGCCGCGATTCCGGGTATCCGCGACGTGATCGTCGAAAGTCTCAACCGACCCACGCGAGCCAGCATGAGTTACGCGCTGCGCGCGTTCATCATCGATCGAACCGACGTGACCGATCGCCTCTCGGACATCGGCGTCCCCAGTCTGTTCATCGCATCCGATGACCGGGGAGACTGGAGCCCCGAGGATGCTGTGCGCGCGGCGGCATCCGTGCCGCACGCCAGATCCGTCACAGTCACCCGAGCGCGCACGCTCATTCCGCTCGAGCAGCCCGTTGCACTTGCGCAGGCGATCCTCACATTCTGGGCAGCCACCGGCGCGTAGCCGGTGGCGCCCACCGCGCGGTATTCTTTCCGCGCGATGTGGCTCGCCGAGTGCATTGCTCCTCAGGATCGCCTGCGCAACCACCGTGCTGGGGCCGCCATGAGCGCCCGAGTCCGTCGACTGCTCATCGCTATAAGCGCGACCTCTGCCGCTCGCTGTCGGCTTGCTTGGGCTCGCGGGGTGCGCTCAGTCGCGTGTCCACGGGGCCCGGGGCGCTCGCGCTCCGGCAGTCCCGGCACACCAGCCCGCTTAGGCTTGAGAGACCGAATCTGGGAGGAATCAGCACACAATGGTGCTCACTGCGCGCGTGACCGTCGACCCGACCGGCACAGGCACAAAGCCGGTGGACGCCGCCCGTGGCTGAGCGCAAACGCCGCCTCCCTGCCTGGGCTTGGTCGCTGATCGGTGCCGTCGTGCTGGGCGTCGGGCTGCTGGTCTCACCGCTCTTTGCCAGTGGTGACGAGGTCGTCGCGACCTGGCCCTCCGAGGCCCCCACCGGGACGATCGCGGAACCCACCGCGACCACCGGGCAGACCGCTGTCGCTGTGCTGTCCACGCTCGAGGTCAAGGGGCGCGCCCCGCAAACCGGGTACGAGCGCGAGGAGTTCGGGCAGCGCTGGCTCGACGTCGACCGCAACGGCTGCGACACCCGCAACGACATCCTCGCCCGTGATCTGGCCGAGGCAGTCACCGAGGGCGGGTGCAAGGTGATCACAGGCACGCTGGCGGACCCCTTCACGGGGGAGACGATCTCCTTTCTGCGAGGGCAGGACACGTCGGATGATGTGCAGATCGACCACGTCGTGGCGCTCTCAGATGCCTGGCAGAAGGGCGCGCAGCAGCTCACCCCGGAGGAGCGAGCGCGCTTCGCGAACGACCCGCTGAACCTGCTGGCGGTCGACGGTCCCGCCAACGCCCAGAAGGGCGATAGCGATGCCGCGACATGGTTGCCGTCGAACAAGGGCTACCGGTGCGCGTACGTCGCCCGGCAGGTCTCGGTGAAGGCCACCTACGGACTGTGGGTGACACCGGCAGAGCACGACGCGATCGCGCGGGTGCTCGAAGGCTGCCCGGACGAGCCCGCGCTCGCGCCGGCGTATGCGCCGGATGCCGTGGAGTCGGGGCCCGCACCACCACCGGCACCGGCCGAGACCCACTATGCGAACTGCGACGCGGTGCGGGCGGCCGGAGCTGCGCCCATCCGTCGGGGCGAGCCGGGTTTTGCCGAACACCTGGACCGAGACAACGACGGCGTCGGCTGCGCCGCCTGAGCATCTGGCGCTTACACGGCGACGCCTTACTGAGCTGCCGTCTGCGCGTCCTCAGTCCTCCGCAGGACGCCCAGGCATGTTCAGGTCGGCGGGATCCACCTCGACGTCGCCCGCATCGTCGGGACCCCCGGTACCCGGCGTGACGTTGATGTTCTCGGTGTCGATGTCGTCGTCGAGAGTGTCGGGGAGCGGGTCCTCCTGCTTGCGGCGGGTCTCCTCTTCGCTGGACGGGCTGTAGGTCATGTCCTTCTCGACCGCGTCGGAGGCCGACATTCCAACCCGGTCATCGTCGTCAGCTGGGCGCGCCTGCATGTTGTCGTCTGAGGTCATGCCGACAGCTTCTCCGAGGCGACGGCGGCGTGCATGGGGCTTGACAGGACGCCTCCCTGCTAACGGGGAGCGCGGGTGGCGAGCGCGAGCTCGAGGTGGGGCAGGTATTCGCGGGAAACCGCGACAGTGACCGCCACGTCGCGAGTGATCTCCGCGCCGATCGCGTAGACGAACGGGTCGGTGTCGACCTCCATGGCTGCGTGCATCACGCCGTCGATCTCGAGTGCGGCCGCGGGGTTCACCGCCGACTCCGACACGTTCCATCCGGTCTTCGTGATGCGCTCGTGCCCCTGCCCCAAGCCGAGCTCCTCGCGGAACTCGTTCATCAGGATGTAGTTCGCGTGCTGCACGAGCTGAAAAGGAAGCGTCGTAAGTTCCGACGGGTCGCGGTTCCACGTCGTCCGCACGGCTGACCAGACCTGGGGGAAGCGCATGCGGTGCGCGGCTTCGACCAGCCACTCCGGACGCGGCCACGGCGGGTCCACATCGAGCGCGGCCAGCGTCTGCTCGTCCAGGTCGGCGAGGTTGCGCGGGTCTGCTCGGTCGTCCGGCTGCCGCCACAGCGTGTACCCGATGCTCACCTCTACCTGCGAGGTCACCCGCGAGTCGCTCATCTCGCCGATTCCCACCGCGCCCCAATCCTCAATCGATGGCTGCGGGCGCAACCCGAACACCGGAAAGTGCAGGGCCCGCACCCGCGCCTCGATCTCGTCCCGCGGGTTCGGCGCGTCGGGAGGTAAGACGCCGGCTGTGTGCATGCGCCGAGCCTGGCCGAACGCGGTCTGCGCCGCAAGCAAAAAAGGTCGGGTCCCTGCAGTGGCGCCGGGTTTCGATACGGCGCTTCGCGCCTACTCAACCAACGGGGCGAGGGGGAGGTGGCCTCGATCAGCCCACCGTGACGGTCACGCGGTCGTCGTAGAAACAGAGCTGGTCGCGCACCGGCGCGCCATCGTGCAGCGGGTGCGGATACGTCCACGCGGCATCCCGGATCAGCTCGTCGCCGATGCGTGCGGAGAAGTACGACGCCTGCCCCTTGTACGCGCAGACGGTGTGCGTGGGGCTCGGCTCGAGTAGGTCCATATCCACGTCGGCGCGGGGGAGGTAGTAGCGCGTCGGCAGATGCGTCTCCAGCAACAGCGTCGGGCGTCGCGAGTCCGCGAGAACGCGATCGCCAACGGACACCACGACGTGGCGATCCGACATCAGGCAGTCGATCCGCTGGAACGGATCGTGTGGATGCCCGAAGACGGTCTCTTCCTCTTCGAGCCACTCGTCGAACGCCGCCCAGTCGATGATCGCGAACCCGGTGAGGTCGGCGTCGTCCGTAGTGAATGCCGCGTCGACCAAGGGGTCGCCGCGCGTGGGGATCGTCCAGGCGCTACCTGACGTGGTGTGGATTGCGAACGCGTTGCCGGGATCGAGCCACGGCCGCGGCGGCGGCATGGGTGCGACCGCGCGCGGCTCGATCAGTGGCGCGTGGATGTCGGCAACGGGGACGGCGTACGAGGGCACCACCCGGTGCGGCTCCCACACGAGGCGTGCATTCATCGAGTCGACGATCGTTTCACCCGATACCCGGGCCCGAACGCGGCGCCGCGGATCCGCCCAGCGCAGCGACCCCAAGTGCAACAACGACCAGTCGTCCATCGCGGTAGCCATGTGCACATCGTCCTCCCGGCATCCGATCGGCGAAAGGCGGGTCGCCGCCGGTGGGACTTGGATACGATCGCCGCATGACGCCGCCGGCAACCGGTGTTCCGTGGCTCGCAGTCGACCCACGCCGAAACCTCTGCGCCCTCGCCACCGCCGTTCCGGTGGCGGTACTTGCAGTCGTCGCCTATTCGCTCGCCGTTCCGGTGCGGTTCACCGTCGACACGGTCGCCCTCACCGTCTTCGTGTTCTGGATCGCCTACTCCCTGGTGTGGTTGATCCTGACCCATTGGGTCTTCGGACGAGTGGATGCCAAAACGTTGCGCGGCTGGCTCGTCGCGACCACGCCGGAGGCGGGCAGGATGCCGACGGTGAATGTGCAGTGGTCTATCCTCGCCACGGCATCCGTGGGTCTGGTGATCGTGCTGCCTGGGCTCATCAGCAGCCCGCTGGCCAACGCGCTCAGCGTCTTCGTGGTGCTGAGCGCCTGGCTGGTGACGGTGTCGACGTACGCCGTGCACTACGCGCGGCTGAACGCGGTCGAGGATGCCGTCGAGTTCCCCGGCAAGGCGGTGGGTCCGGTGTTCACGGACTACTACTACCTGGCCGCGCAGATCGCGACGACCTTCTCCTCGTCGGACGTCACGATCCTCACCACGCGTTCCCGTGCAGTGGTGACGGGCCAGACCTACATCTCCTTCGCGTTCAGCACCTTCATCATCGCGCTGCTGATCACCGTGCTGTTTCTGGGCTGAGTCGGGGCGGTACGACTACGACTACGCGCCCGGGATGAGCCGAGCGGCGCGGTAGCGGTCGAACAGCTCGGTGAACGAGTCGACCGTGCGGTGATGCACGCCGAACCCGGCCAGCCGCGACTTGCTGATGTCGGTCACGACCTCGATCTCGCGCCCGAGGTCGGCGTCGGTGTGCCACCACGACGCGATGCGGCCGAGGTCGGACTCTGCGAGGTCGTGCTCACGGGCGATCTGCGTCCACACGTCCTGCGCGGCGGCCATCTGCCGCTCGAGCGGCTGCGGCTCGGCGTCGGGACCGACCGGCTCGACACCGAAGTACTCGGCCAGGCGCGTCCACATCCAGCGCCACCGGAACACGTCGCCGTTGACGACGTTGAAGGCCTCGTCACGGCCGGCATCCGATGTCGCGGCCCAGAGCATCTGGTCGGCGAGCACGGTGGCATCCGTCATATCGGTCAGCCCGTTCCACTGCGTGAGTGAACCGGGGAAGACGAACGGTG
Organism: Microbacterium sp. zg-YB36; assembly: GCF_024623575.2. NCBI lineage: Bacteria > Bacillati > Actinomycetota > Actinomycetes > Micrococcales > Microbacteriaceae > Microbacterium > Microbacterium sp. zg-YB36. The sequence goes on along the minus strand of NZ_JANJFD020000001.1, from coordinate 593,246 downwards.
TGCCCAGGTGCCGGCAGATCGACGCGTAGACGGCGAGGGTCAGGCCCATGTTCATCGCGTTGCCGACGGCGTACCCGATCACAGTGTGCGAGCGGTGCACCGACCAGGCGAACCCGTCGCGCTCCGCAGCGGCGAACAGTTCGTCCTCCTGCGCGTAGTAGAAGTTGGGGGCATCCAGCCGCGCCTCCTCCTCGTGGAACGGAGTGTCGGGCATGTTGCCCTGGCCGTACGCCTCGAAGGGTCCGAGATAGTGCTTGAGGCCGGTGACGAGCGCGGCGTGCTGCACCGGCGCGTGCGAGAGGGCGGCGAACAGGTCACGCACCATGCCGCCGTTGACAGCGATGTTTTGCTCCTCGGTGTCCTGCCGCGACCACGCGGTGAAGAAGACGTGCGTCGGCTTCTCCTCGGCGAGGGCATCGGCTAGAGCGGCGGCTGAGCGCAGGTCTGCGGAGAGCGCGCGCACACCGGGGCGGTCAGCGAGGGGCCGCCGTGACAGTGCGGTGACAGGCCAGCCCTGCTCGACAAGCAGATCGACGAGGGCAGACCCCCCGATGCCGGTGGCACCCACCACGAGCGCGCTGCGCTGCGAGACGGACGAATCGAGGTCTAGCGGGTGGGACGGGGTCTTGCCGGGGGAAGTCATCAGGGACCGCAACGTCATGGGTGGGGATTCATTCCGCCTTGCAGGCGTGTCGCCCGTATCGGTCGCAACGGGGGGCGGCGGGTGCGGGGGGCCCGTCGCACTCACTGCCAGGATGAGCGAATGACTACACCTGAGCCTCTGGGGAGGCTCGTGTGCCCGGCGAGCCGGCACCGACCCCCCAGCATCCTTCTCCGCCGGCCGGATACCCGTACGCCGCTTCCTATCCGCCCGCGCAGGGGTATCCGCCCGCGCAGGGGTATCCGCCCGTCCCGCCCCGCCAGGGGCCGCCTGCCGCCGCCGGGAAGCCGCTCAACGTGCTCGGCCTGATCTCCGTGATCGCGGGCGGGCTCGGTTTCGTGCTTGCCTGCTCCTCCCTGATGCAGGGCTGGGGTGCGATGATTCCTGCCGGCATGTTGCTTCTTACCGGGTTCGTGCTCGCGATCGTGTCGCTGTTCCGTAAGGGCCAGGGCAAGGGTCTCGGTATCGCCGGGCTCATCGTTTCCATCGTCGGCAGCATCGTCGGCTTCGTCGCGCTCGTCACAGCGATCACGTTCGCCGTCGGTAACGTATTCGTGGACGAGACCGGGGAGCTGTTCGATTCGATCGAGGAGCAGGCCCAGGAAGAGGCCCAGGAGCCGCCGGCATCATCTGAGACAGGCCCCGTCGAGCTGCTGCCCCTGGGCAGCACGGTGACCTCGGAGGATTGGGAAGTCACCGTCAACAGCGTCTCGCTGGCGCAGACCGATGTCGTCCTGGCAGAGAACGCGTTCAACGGGGAGCCCGAGCCCGGCTACGAGTACATCCTCGTGAACGTCACCACGACCTACGTCGGCGATGCTCCCGATGGGGAGATGCCCGGATTCGTGTCTTTCGACTACGTCGCCGCCTCGGGCGAGGTCACCCCGCCCCCCTTGCTTCTCATCCCTGACGAGCTTGACCGCGTCACGGTCCTGCAGCAGGGTGGATCCGCCACCGGCAACATCGTGCTGGTAGCACCGACCGAGACCGCCTCGGACGGTGCCATCGCCGTGACGCCCGGGCTGATGGCCGACCCAGAGTTCGTCGCGACCCAGTGACAGACACGAAACCCCCGGCGCTGTTTGAGTGCCGGGGGTTTTCGCGCTCTGTGGCTCGCGCCTAGGCCTGCTCGTCTTCTTCCGGCTCGAACGTCGATGCCTCATCGGTGACACCCGCGGCAACGCCGTCGGGGTGGGCGGGAATGGTGCCGTCCTTGCCGAGGCCGTCAGGCTTGGTGGTGCCGTCTTCTTCTTCCGGGCTCTGCTGGCCCGATGCGTCGCTCATCATCTGAGTCTCCCTCCGTCGGACCGTCCAACTTACGTGGCGAACGGCGCTCGGGCATCCCGATTGACAACCCAGCCGTGAGGAGTCATACAGCGCGGTTAGCCCTGCGGGCGCTCGATCAGCAGCAGGCTCTGCTTGGTGTCGGCGAGGGTCACCCAGCCGTCGCCGAACAGGTATGTCATGCCGTACCCCTCGGCGTCGGTCGTCAGCGCCATCTCGGGGTTCTCGGTGACGTAAACGCCCTCGTCGCCGTTCTCGCGCAGCCAATCTGCGGCCAGCAGCTCGGTCTGCGCGTCCTTGGCGAGAGCATCCTCGATCGGCGCCCACCCGAAGATCTGCGCCGGTCCACCCGGCACCGCGAAATCCGCCCAGGAGCACTGGATGCCGTCGGGCACGTCCATCTCCCCAATGCGGAACGGCTCCTCGCGGTGTGTCCAGCCGAGCTCTTCGAAGTCGGCGACCGTCGTGGCGGCGATGATCGTCGTGCACGTCGGATCGACGACGGGCTCGGCCGTCTCGGCCGGCTCGGGCGCGGGAGTCGCCGGTGCGGTATCGGCCGAGCCCGCGGTCGGCGCGGGGCTGGCGCGGGGTTCGGTCACTTCGGGTGTGGCACATGCGGTGAGCGCGAGGGCGACGGCGAAGAGCAGCGCGGCGGCGGCAGGGCGGTGGTGCGGCGAGGGCATCTGTCGTTCCGTCGGGGTCGTCGGTCAGGAGGGGGAGTGCAGCAGGCGAAGGAAGTCGTCGTGGAGGATGCCGTTGGTCGCCACGGCTGAGCGCTCGCCGATCGAGTCGGTCCCGTCGAAGGAGGTGAAGCGCCCGCCGGCTTCGGAGATGATCGGCACGAGTGCGGCGATGTCGTATTCCTTGACGTCGAATTCGGCGACGAATTCGAGGCGGCCCTCTGCCAGAAGCATGTAGGGCCAGGTGTCGCCGTAGCCGCGGTCACGCCACACCGCGCGGGACAGACGCACGACGTCATCGAGGTGACCGGCGTCGTCCCACTGCGAGATGCTCTGGAAGCTGGCGCTCGCTTCGGCGATCGAGTCGATGCGTGACACGGCGAGACGGCGCGGTTCGCCGCCCGGTGTGTTCGTCCACGCACCCAGGCCGGTCGCGCCCCACCATCGGCGTCCGAGCGCAGGCTGGCTGGCCACGCCTATGCGCGGCACGCCGTCCACAGCGAGGGCGATGAGGGTCGTCCACATCGGGATGCCCTTGAGATAGTTCGCGGTGCCGTCGATCGGGTCGATGATCCACTGCCGCGCGGCATCCCCGCTGGAGCCGAACTCCTCACCGAAGATGCCATCGCCGGGTCGCTCATTCTCGAGGATGGCGCGGATCGCGCGCTCGGTCGCGAGATCGGCTTCGGTGACGTGCGAGGCATCCGCCTTCAGCTGCACGTCGAGGTCGGCGGCGTCGAAACGCCCCATGGACACGGCGTCGGCGGCATCGGCCAGGCGCAGCGCGAGCGCGAGGTCGTCACCCAGATCCCCATCGAACGGTGCTGACCAGGGCGACGGGGGAGAGGTGGGCACGACACCACGATAGCGGGGCCGGTCCACGTCGATTGGCGATCCGCGGTCTCGTGATGGTAACGTTGTCCCTCGGTTCGGCAAGTCCGAAATCACGCACCTCTAGCTCAATCGGCAGAGCAACTGACTCTTAATCAGTGGGTTCTGGGTTCAAGTCCCAGGGGGTGCACGAAAGGCCTCGTACACTCTCGCCAGTGTGCGGGGCCTCTCGTTTTTCCGGCCGAGATGCCGCATTCGCCACGCCCGGGATGCACGAGCGCGTGAAATTCCTCCGTGCGAATTGCCGCCCCGCGCCGAGCGTAGGAGATGTGCCGAAGGTAGGAATTTTCCTGCGGCATCCGTCCTACGCTCGCCCCATTTCCTACGCTCGAAACGCGTCTGCGAACGCGTCAGGCGCGGGCCGCGGCGATGCGCGACGACAGCTGATGTGCGTGGGCCAGCAGCGTGCGCCCGAGCGCGGGCAGTCGGTCCGGTGAGAACCGGAACTCCACGCCAGTGAGGCTCAGCGCCCATTCCGGGCGGCCCGCGCGGTCGAACACCGCGGCGCCCATGCCCCAGGAGCCCTCGACGATCAGGCCCGGGTTGACCGCGTAGCCGCGGTCGCGAGTGTCGGCGAGCCGGGTGCGCATCGCGGCGGCGGAGTGCCGGGAGCCGAAGCGCTTCACGATCTCCGGATGCCGCGCCAGGTACGACTCCACGTCGTCGTCGGGGAGGAACGCGAGGATGGCCAGCCCCGCGGATGCCACGCCCAGCGGGAACCGCACGCCTTCGCTCAGCACGAAGGAACGGATGGGGAAGGCCCCCTCCTCACGCAGCAGGCACACCGTCTCGTCGCCGCGGCGCACCGAGAGGAACGCGCTCTCCTCGGTCTTGACCGCGAGGGAGCGCACGATGTCGCGGGCCAGCTCCGTGATGTCGTAGCGAGCGGCCGCCACGGTGCCCATGAGGAACAACTCGGGGCCCGGCATCCATCTGGCCGACGGCGAGTCCTGGTCCACCAGTCCCTCGGCGCGCAGCGCGCTCAGCAGCCGGTGCGCCGTAGTGCGGGAGAGTCCCGCGTCGGTCGCGAGTTGCTGCAGCCCGGCGCCACCCGGTCCTGCTGAGGTCACCAGGCGCAGCAGCCGCGCCGCACGTGCCACTGTTTGGGCGCCGGCCACGGGGCCGCGGGTCGAATTGTCCACATAGTGGACGCTACGGCGGGATGCGTCCACATCGCAAGGCCACGGTTGCCCCTCCGGCAGCCGGAGACCCAGGCTGGCATCACTGCTGCGCACGAAGGAGTGAGCGTGATCGACAAGACCTATCCGTCGGCGGCCGAGGCCGTCGCCGACATCCCGGACGGCGCTTCGCTGGCCGTCGGCGGGTTCGGGCTGTCCGGCAACCCGATTGCCCTCATCGAGGCGCTCCTGGCCCAGGGCACCCGCGACCTGTCGGTCGTGTCGAACAACTGCGGCGTGGACGATTGGGGCCTCGGCGTGCTGCTGAGCGCCAAGCGCATCCGCAAGATGACCTCGTCCTACGTGGGGGAGAACAAGGAGTTCGAGCGGCAGTTCCTCAGCGGCGAGCTCGAGCTCGAGCTGACCCCGCAGGGCACGCTTGCCGAAAAGCTGCGGGCCGGCGGTGCGGGCATTGCCGCGTTCTACACCCAGACCGGGGTCGGCACGCAGGTCGCCGAAGGCGGTCTGCCGCGGCGTTACGACGGCGCCGGCGGTGTGGCGATCGCCTCGCCGGCCAAGGACGTGCGCACCTTCGACACGTCGGGACAGTCGCTTCCCTACGTGCTCGAGGAGGCGATCGTCACCGACTTCGCGCTTGTGCACGCGGCGTACGGCGATACGCACGGCAACCTGATCTTCAACAAGGCCGCCCGCAACTTCAACCCGCTCGCGGCGATGGCCGGGCGGGTCTGCATCGCGCAGGTAGAGCGGCTCGTGGCACCGGGGGAGCTCGATCCGGATGCCGTGCATCTGCCCGGCATCTACGTGCACCGCATCATCGAGGTCGGCACCGACATAGCGAAGCGCATCGAGCGTCGCACCGTGCGCTCGACGGAAGGGAAGTGACCCGGTGGCTCTGACCCGCGATGAGATGGCGGCGCGCGCAGCCCGCGAGCTGACCGACGGCGCCTACGTCAACCTCGGCATTGGCCTCCCCACCCTCGTTCCCAACCACGTGCCGCACGGCGTCACCGTCGTGCTGCAGTCCGAGAACGGCATCCTCGGGGTCGGGCCTTATCCGACCGAGGATAACGTCGACCCCGACCTGATCAACGCGGGCAAAGAGACCGTCACCGTGCTGCCGGGTGCGGCGTACTTCGACTCCGCGACGAGTTTCGGCATGATCCGCGGCGGCAAGATCGACGCGGCGATCCTAGGGGCCATGCAGGTGTCGCGCACCGGAGACCTGGCCAACTGGATGATCCCGGGAAAGATGGTCAAGGGCCCAGGTGGTGCCATGGACCTCGTGCACGGCGCAGCCCGCGTGATCGTGCTGATGGAACACGTGGCCCGTGACGGCTCCCCGAAGATCGTCGAGGAGTGCTCTCTGCCGCTTACCGGTCGAGGGGTCGTGGACCGCATCATCACCGACCTGGGGGTGATCGACGTGACCGACGACGGTCTCGTGCTCGTCGAGACCGCCCCCGGCGTCACCGTCGACCAGATCATCGCGGCGACCGAACCGGCGCTGCGCATTCCCGAGACTCTTATGGTGGAAACATGAACTACGAAGATGTCGTCATCGTCGCCGCTGCCCGCACGCCGCAGGGCCGGCTGAAGGGCCAGCTGGCCTCATTCAGCGCCCCGGAACTGGGTGCCCTCGCCATTCGCGGCGCGCTCGAGCGGGGCGGCATTCCCGCCGATGCCGTCGACGCGGTGCTCGTGGGACAGGTGCTACCTGCCGGGGCGGGGCAGAACCCGGCGCGCCAGGCCGCGATCGGCGCGGGCCTGGGCTGGGACGTTCCGGCAGCCTCGGTCAACAAGGTGTGCCTCTCGGGGCTGTCGGCGGTCATCGACGCGAAGCGGATGATCCTCACCGGCGACGCCCTGGTCGTGGTGGCCGCCGGGATGGAATCGATGACGCGTGCCCCGCACCTGCTCACCGGTTCCCGCGACGGGTGGACCTACGGCAGCGTCGAGGTGCTCGACCACATGGCCCACGACGGGCTGACCGACGCCTACGACCGCGAGAGCATGGGAGCGTCCACCGAGCGGCACAACGGCCCCCTCGGCATCACGCGGGAGGCGCAGGACCACGTCGCGGCGCTGTCGCACCAGCGGGCTGCGGCGGCGCAGGATGCCGGCGTCTTCGACGACGAGATCGTCCCCGTGCACGTGCCGCAGCGCAAGGGCGACCCGATCGTGCTGACGCGCGATGAGGGTGTGCGCCCCGACACGACGGTCGAGACGCTTGCGGGCCTCCGACCGGCGTTCACGAAAGACGGAACGATTACGGCCGGCAACGCGTCGCAGATCTCCGACGGCGCGTCGGCGGTCGTGCTCACCACCCGCAGCCACGCCGACGATCAGGGCTGGGAGGTGCTGGCGGTCGTCGGCGCGTCGGGTCAGGTCGCCGGCCCCGACAATTCGCTGCACGCCCAACCCGCGCGCGCGATCGAGCAGGCGCTGGGCAAGCAGGGCATCGCAGCATCCGATCTCGATGTCGTCGAGATCAACGAGGCGTTCGGCGCCGTCGTCGCGCAGTCGCAGGCGGAGCTCGGGTTGGACGAGAGCGTCGTGAACATCCACGGCGGCGGCATCGCCATCGGGCATCCGATCGGTGCCAGCGGCAACCGCCTGGTCGTGCACGCGGTGCACGAACTGATCCGCCGCGGCAGCGGGACCGCCGCGGTGGCTCTGTGCGGCGGCGGTGGTCAGGGCGACGCGCTGATCCTCACGCGCTGACCCTCACCCGCGCAGGCTCGGCGGCTGAGAAGAGGGCCGGGAGTCGGGCGTCAGGCCGACTTCTTGAGGCGCTTCTTCATGAGCTTCTGCTCCTTGCCCTTGACCGGGGAGTCGCCGGGGATGATGTGCCCACGCTTGGCCCGACGCGTGTCGACGATGACGCCGATCGCCAGCGACAGCGAAATCGCCCAGCTCAGCCACGCCAGAGCAGTACGCCACGTGAAGGACTCCTCGCTGCGCAACCCGCGCAGCAGCGTGATGCCGCCGGTGATGGCGGTGAGCAGTCCGGAACCGAAGAGATAGGCGCGCATGTGGCCACGTTAGCGCGCCGAACCGTCTCTTGACTCGGTCTTGACAGACGGCGGGCATCCGCGCAACCCCGGGGGAGCTATGCAGGTCGCGCGATAGCCTGGAGCCCCCGCCTGCTGTACGGAGGAACACCCATGGGAACTGCCGATTTCGTCGTCGTCGCCAATCGTCTGCCGGTCGACCGAGCGGCAAACGGGGACGGTGAGGAGCAGTGGCGGCCCTCGCCCGGTGGCCTGGTCACCGCACTCGCACCCGTCATGCGTCGCGCCGACGGCGCCTGGGTGGGCTGGCCGGGTCAGGCGGACCTGGAGGTCGAGCCTTTCGAGTTCGACGGCATGCAGCTGGTCCCCGTCGCGCTCAGCGCGGAAGACGTGGAGCTGTACTACGAAGGCTTCTCGAACGACACCATCTGGCCGCTGTACCACGACGTGATCGCCGCGCCCCGGTATCGCCGCGAGTGGTGGCAGGCCTACGTGCGGGTGAACCGGCGCTTCGCCGAGGCCGCAGCGGCTGCCGCCGCCGACGGCGCCACCGTGTGGGTGCAGGACTACCAGCTGCAGCTGGTCCCGAAGATGCTGCGGGAGCTGCGTCCGGACCTGGTTATCGGATACTTCCACCACATTCCCTTCCCTGCATACGGCTTGTACTCGCAGTTGCCCTGGCGGCGCCAGGTGCTGGAGGGTCTGCTCGGCGCCGACGTCATCGGCTTCCAGCGCGTCGCGGACGCCAGCAACTTCGCCCGCGCGGTGCGGCGCCAGCTGCGCTATGACACCAAGGCCAGTGGCATCCGGGTGCCGACCGAGGAAGGGGGCGAGCGCCTGGCGCTGGCCAAGGCGTTCCCGATCTCGATCGATGTCGACGACTACGTTCAGCTCGCCCAGCGCCCCGACATCCGCGCCCGGGCCGCCGAGATCCGCGAGAGCCTCGGCAACCCGAAGAAGGTGCTCCTGGGGGTCGATCGTCTTGACTACACCAAAGGCATCCAGCATCGTTTGAAGGCGTTCGGCGAGCTCCTCGAGGACGGCAAGCTGGCCGTGGAGGACGTGACCCTGGTGCAGGTGGCCAGTCCCAGCCGCGAGCGGGTCGGGGCGTATGTGCAGCTGCGTGACGAGATCGAGCAGACCGTCGGGCGCATCAACGGCGACTACGACACGATGCACCACACCGCCATCCGGTACCTGCACCAGTCGTTCCCGCGGGAAGAGATGGTCGCGCTGTACTTGGCGGCGGACGTCATGCTCGTCACCGCGCTGCGTGACGGCATGAACCTCGTGGCCAAGGAGTACGTGGCATCCCGCATCGACAATCGCGGCGTGCTGGTACTGAGCGAGTTCGCCGGCGCCGCGGACGAGCTGGGTATGGCGCTGCGCATCAACCCCCACGACATCGAGGGGATGAAGGATGCCATCGTGCGTGCCGTGGAGATGCCGGCCGCCGAGCAGGGTCGGCGCATGCGGGCGCTGCGCAAGAAGGTGCGCGACCACGACGTGAAGGACTGGTCGCGGGAGTTCCTTGAGGCGCTCGACGCGGTGCGGAGGGCGCGCTCGTGACCGCCCTGGACGAGAAGATCGCCGCGGTCGCGACGACGCCACGGCTGCTCGTGGCACTGGACTTCGACGGCACGCTGTCCCCGCTGCAGGACGACCCGATGCAATCGCGCATGCTGCCGGTCGCCCGTGACGCGGTCGAGGCCCTCGCGGCGCTGCCCGACACGATCGTCGCGCTGGTGTCCGGGCGCAGCCTGGTGGATCTGCGGCTGATCGCGGAGCACGACGATGACTCCGCGCTGTGGCTGGCCGGTTCGCACGGGGCGGAGTTCTGGGAGCCGGGAATCGGCGCGCGCGAGCCCGAGGATGACTCGGCCGACGTCGCTCTGCGCGACCGGCTGCGCGCGCATGCCGAGCAGGCTACGGCCGAGCTGGACGGCGTCTGGATCGAGCCGAAGACCTTCGGACTCGGTGTGCACACGCGTCGGGCCGATCCGGCGGCGGCGGCCGAGGCCAATCGCATCGTCGACGAGTTGGTGCGCACCGAGGCATCCGCGTGGCGCCGGCGCACCGGGCGGGACATCGTCGAATACGCGTTCCGTCACGAGGGCAAGGACACGGCGGTGGCCGTACTGCGCGAGCGCACCGGCGCGACCGCGGTGCTGTTCGCCGGCGACGACGTGACCGACGAGGACGCGCTGCGGAGCCTCGGCGAGGGCGACCTCGGCGTGCGCGTCGGCGCGGGGGACACCGCTGCGAGCGTCACCGTCGCCGACATCACCGAGTTCGCGGGCTTGCTGAACCGCATCGCCGAGCTCCGCGCCGCCCGGTAGCCGCCACCCCCACCCAGCTCGCCTGTCACGAATCGGGCCCCACGACCCCCATATTCGACAGGGGAGCATGGGGCGGCGGCATCCACCCTCCGCCGGCCGGGACGGCCACGGTCCCGCCGACGGTGTGCAGCAGCGCGAATGCGGCCGCGGCGGCTGGCACAGGGGTCCGCTGCGCGCCGCCGACCGAGCGTGCGCTGCCGCAATAGAATGCAGCGGTGAGCCATCCCGACGAAACCATCGACATCAAGCCCCGCAGCCGCGTCGTGACCGACGGCATCGAGGCGACCACCTCCCGCGGGATGCTCCGCGCAGTGGGAATGGGCGACGACGACTGGGACAAGCCCCAGATCGGCATCGCCTCGAGCTGGAACGAGATCACCCCCTGCAACCTGAGCCTGGACCGCCTCGCGCAGGGCGCCAAGGAAGGCGTGCACGCCGGTGGCGGCTACCCGCTGCAGTTCGGCACCATCTCGGTCTCCGACGGCATCTCGATGGGCCACGAGGGCATGCACTTCTCGCTCGTGAGCCGCGAGGTCATCGCCGACTCGGTCGAGACCGTGATGATGGCCGAGCGCCTCGACGGCAGCGTGCTGCTGGCCGGCTGTGACAAGTCCATCCCCGGCATGCTCATGGCATCCGCCCGGCTGGACCTGTCCAGTGTCTTCCTCTACGCGGGCTCCATCGCCCCGGGTTGGGTCAAGCTCAGCGACGGCACCGAGAAGGACGTCACGATCATCGACTCGTTCGAAGCGGTCGGGGCGTGCCTGGCCGGCAAGATGAGCGAGGCCGACCTCAAGCGCATCGAATGCGCGATCGCGCCGGGCGAAGGCGCCTGTGGCGGCATGTACACCGCCAACACGATGGCCTCCGTCGCCGAGGCGCTGGGGCTGAGCCTGCCCGGCTCCGCCGCGCCGCCGTCGGCCGACCGCCGCCGTGACTACTTCGCACACCGTTCCGGCGAGGCCGTCGTCAACCTGCTGCGACTGGGCATCACGACGCGCGACATCCTCACCAAAGAGGCGTTCGAGAACGCGATCGCCCTGGCGATGGCCCTCGGCGGCTCCACCAACGTCGTACTGCACCTGCTCGCGATCGCGAACGAGGCCGAAGTAGACCTCACACTGCATGACTTCAACCGCATCGGCGACAAGGTGCCGCACGTGGCGGACATGAAGCCCTTCGGCAAGTACGTCATGAACGACGTCGACCGTCACGGCGGCATCCCCGTCATCATGAAGGCGATGCTCGACGAGGGCCTGCTGCACGGCGACGCACTCACCGTCACCGGCAAGACGCTCGCCGAGAACCTGCGGGACCTGAACCCCGACCCGCTCGACGGCGAGGTCATCCACCGCTTCGACGACCCGATCCACGCCACCGGCGGGATCACGATCCTGCACGGCTCCCTCGCCCCGGAAGGTGCGGTGGTGAAGACCGCCGGCTTCGACGCCTCGGTGTTCGAAGGACCCGCGCGGGTCTTCGAACGCGAACGTGGTGCGATGGATGCGCTCGAGGCGGGCGAGATCAACGCCGGCGACGTCATCGTCATCCGCTACGAAGGCCCCAAGGGTGGTCCCGGCATGCGCGAGATGCTCGCGATCACGGCTGCCATCAAGGGCGCCGGGCTCGGCAAGGATGTACTACTGTTGACGGACGGCAGATTCTCAGGCGGCACAACCGGCCTGTGCATCGGCCACATAGCACCCGAAGCGGTGGACTCCGGTCCCATCGCCTTCGTGCGCGATGGTGATCTGATACGGGTCGATATCGCGGCTCGCACTCTCGACTTACTCGTCGGTGACGCAGAGCTGAGTTCCCGCCGAGAAGGCTGGGAGCCCCTTCCCCCGCGCTATACCCGTGGCGTTCTGGCCAAGTATTCCAAGCTCGTTCGTTCCGCTGCCGAAGGCGCGGTCACGGGCTAAGGCCCGTCGCCACTTCAGGACCTCGAGGTAATTCACCATGTCCTCAGACACCGTTTCGGCCGTTCCCCGGCCGCCCGCCCGTGCCGCCACGGCACCAGTGATCACCGGCGCGCAGGCCGTCGTCCGCTCGCTCGAACTGCTGGGCGTCACCGACGTGTTCGGACTGCCCGGCGGTGCGATCCTGCCCGTCTACGATCCGCTCATGGATACGGACAAGATCCGTCACATCCTGGTGCGTCACGAGCAGGGCGCCGGTCACGCCGCCGAGGGCTACGCCTCGGCATCCAACAAGATCGGCGTTGCGATCGCGACGAGCGGCCCCGGCGCCACCAACCTCGTCACCGCCATCGCCGACGCCTACATGGACTCGGTGCCGATCGTCTGCATCACCGGGCAGGTGTTCTCGACCCTCATGGGTACCGACGCCTTCCAGGAGGCCGACATCGTCGGCATCACGATGCCGATCACCAAGCACTCGCTGCTGGTCAAGCGCGCCGAGGAGATCCCCGCCGCGATCGCGGCTGCGTTCGAGATCGCCGGCACTGGCCGGCCCGGCCCGGTGCTGGTGGACATCACCAAGGACGCGCAGCAGCAGGAGGCGCCCTTCGTCTGGCCGCCCCGCGTCGACCTGCCCGGCTACCGGCCGGTCACGAAGGCGCACGGCAAGCAGATCCAAGCCGCGGCTCAGTTGCTGGCCAACGCGAAGAAGCCGGTGCTGTACGTCGGCGGCGGCGTCATTCGCTCGCAGGCATCCGCCGAACTGCTGCGCCTGGCCGAGGCCACGGGAGCCCCGGTCGTGACGACGCTGATGGCCCGCGGCGCGTTCCCCGACTCGCACCCGCAGCACCTGGGCATGCCCGGGATGCACGGCACGGTGCCGGCGGTGCTCGCGCTGCAGGAATCCGACCTGCTCGTCTCGCTCGGCGCGCGCTTCGACGATCGTGTCACCGGCAAGGCGTCGCTGTTCGCCCCGAACGCGCAGGTCGTGCACGTCGACATCGACCCGGCGGAGATCTCGAAGATCCGCACCGCCGACGTGCCGATCGTGGGCGACTTGAAGGACGTGCTGGTCGACCTGGATGCCGCATTCGCCGGTGCCACGGCCGCCGGGGCCCCCGACATCGACGAGTGGTGGTCTTACCTCGACGGATTGCGTGACGAGTTCCCGCTCGGCTACACGCAGCCCACCGACGGCCACATGTCCCCGCAGTACGTGATCTCACGGATTGGCGAGCTCACCGGCCCCGAGGGCGTGTACGCCGCGGGGGTCGGGCAGCACCAGATGTGGGCGGCGCAGTTCATCAAGTACGAGCGCCCCAACTCGTGGCTCAACTCCGGCGGCGCCGGCACGATGGGCTACGCGGTCCCCGCGGCGATGGGCGCGAAGGTCGCCGAGCCCGACCGTGCCGTGTGGGCGATCGACGGCGACGGCTGCTTCCAGATGACCAATCAGGAGCTCGCCACCTGCGTCATCAACCAGATCCCGATCAAGGTGGCGATCATCAACAACTCGTCGCTGGGCATGGTGCGCCAGTGGCAGACGCTGTTCTATGACGGCCGGCACTCCAACACCGACCTGAACACCGGCCACGGCACGGTGCGCATTCCCGACTTCGTGAAGCTCGCCGAGGCGTACGGGTGCCTCGCGCTGCGCGTCGAGAAGGAGGAAGACGTGGATGCTGCGATCAAGACGGCCCTGGAGACCAACGACCGCCCGGTGGTCATCGACTTCGTGGTGAGCGCGGACGCGATGGTGTGGCCGATGGTCCCGCAGGGCGTCAGCAACAGTTACGTCCAGTACGCCCGCGACCACGCGCCGACCTTCGATCAGGAGGCATGAGCATGAGCAAGCATGTCCTGAGCCTCCTCGTGGAGGACAAGCCAGGTCTACTCACCCGCGTGGCGGGGCTGTTCGCCCGCCGCGGGTTCAACATCGACTCCCTGGCCGTCGGTGTCACGGAGGTGCCGGGGCTGTCCCGCATCACCGTCGTCGTCGATGTCGAGGAGCTCCCGCTGGAGCAGGTGACCAAGCAGCTGAACAAGCTCGTGAACGTCATCAAGATCGTCGAGCTCGACCCCGCGGCGTCCGTGCAGCGCGAACACATGATCGTGAAGGTCCGCGCAGACAACCAGACGCGTTCGAACGTGATCGAGGTCGTCAACCTCTTCCGCGCCTCGGTGGTCGACTACGCCACCGACGCCCTGGTCGTGGAAGTGACCGGCGACCGCGGCAAGGTCGATGCGTTCCTGCGCGCCGTCGAACCCTTCGGCGTCAAAGAGCTCGCCCAATCGGGCATGGTCGCCATGGGCCGCGGCGGTAAGAGCATCACCGAGCGCGTCCTGCGCGGCTGACCCACAGAACCCCCACTCAAGGAGAAACACACACTATGGCCGAGATCTTCTACGACTCCGACGCCGACCTGTCACTCATCCAGGGCAAGAAGGTCGCGATCGTCGGGTACGGCTCGCAGGGCCACGCCCACGCGCAGAACCTGCGGGACTCCGGCGTCCAGGTCGTCATCGCGCTCAAGGACGGCTCGAAGTCCATCGCGAAGGCCCAGGAGGACGGCTTCGAGGTGAAGTCGGTCGCCGACGCCGCCGAGTGGGCCGACGTCATCATGATCCTCGCGCCCGACCAGCACCAGCGCGCGATCTACAACGACGAGATCAAGCCGCACCTCACCGAGGGCAAGACGCTCGCGTTCGCGCACGGGTTCAACATCCGCTTCGGTTACATCCAGGCACCCGAGGGAGTCGATGTCATCCTCGTCGCCCCCAAGGCCCCGGGTCACACCGTGCGGCGCGAGTTCGTCGCCGGCCGCGGCATCCCCGACATCATCGCCGTCGAGAACGACGCCTCCGGTCACGCCTGGGACCTCGCCCTGTCGTACGCGAAGGCCATCGGCGGCACGCGTGCCGGCGTCATCAAGACGACGTTCACCGAAGAGACCGAGACCGACCTGTTCGGGGAGCAGGCTGTGCTCTGCGGTGGTGTGTCCCAGCTGGTGCAGTACGGCTTCGAGACGCTGACCGAGGCGGGTTACCAGCCGCAGATCGCGTACTTCGAGGTCCTGCACGAACTCAAGCTCATCGTCGACCTGATGTGGGAGGGCGGCATCGCCAAGCAGCGCTGGTCGATCTCCGACACCGCCGAGTACGGCGACTACGTCTCGGGCCCCCGCGTCATCGACCCGCGCGTCAAGGAGAACATGCAGGCCGTGCTGGCCGACATCCGTTCGGGCGCATTCGCGGAGCGGTTCATCAACGACCAGGACAACGGCGCCGTCGAGTTCAACGCTTTGCGCGAGAAGGCCGCCGCCCACCCGATCGAGGCCGTCGGCAAGGACCTGCGAGCACTGTTCTCGTGGAAGCAGACCGACAGCGACTACGTCGAGGGCAACGCCGCGCGCTGACCCTGGACCGGCCGACCCACCAGGCTCGGCTCCGGCCCGATCGCCGCTTCTCCTCACCGGGGAAGTGGCGATCGGGCCATTTCTTTTTTTCCTCTTCCTGTGGTCTGACCACAGCGCTATGCTTGGAGGGAAGCAAGGGCGCGGTCATCGCGTCCGCGCCGGGTTGGAGAGAAAATGTCCCCCGAGATCGACGCATTGGTGGCACGGGCGCAACACGCGCTGAACGCCTATGCGACATTCACCCAGGAGCAGATCGACCACATCGTACGCAAAGCGTCGGTGGCCGCGCTCAGTCACCACGCCGACCTCGCCGTCATGGCGGTCGAAGAGACCGGCCGCGGATTGTTCGAGGACAAGGCGGTGAAGAACATGTTCGCGTGCGAGCACGTCACGCACTCGATCATCAAGCAGCGGACGGTCGGAGTCATCTCGGTCGACGAGATCACCGGAATCACCGAGATCGCCGAGCCCGTCGGCGTGGTCTGCGGCATCACGCCGGTGACCAACCCGACGTCCACGACCATTTTCAAGTCGCTCATCGCGCTGAAGACCCGCAACCCCATCGTGTTCGCCTTCCACCCCTCCGCCCAGCGCTGCTCCGTCGCCGCCGCCACGATCGTGCGCGACGCGGCGATCGCCGCCGGTGCGCCGGCAGACTGCATCCAGTGGATCGGGGAGCCGTCGCTGGCGGCATCCGGCGAACTCATGAACCACCCCGGCGTCGCGCTCATCCTCGCCACCGGCGGCAACGCCATGGTTCGGGCGGCGTACTCGTGCGGCAAGCCGGCACTCGGTGTCGGCGCGGGTAACGTGCCCGCGTTCATCGAGCGCACCGCGAAAGTGGCTCGGGCCGTCAACGACGTCGTGCTGTCGAAATCGTTCGACAACGGCATGGTGTGCGCGAGCGAGCAGGCCGTCATCCTCGACGCGCCCATCGTCGAAGAGGCGATGGCGGAGTTCGCGCGACTGCACGCGTATCTAGTGAACGCCGACGAGAAGCGGATGCTGGAAGAGCTCATCTTCGGCGTCAGCGCCGAGGACTCCTCCTGCGCGGAGGCAAAGCTCAACGCCGCGGTCGTGGGTCAGCCCGCCGCGCGTATCGCGCAGATGGCCGGGTTCGAAGTTCCCGAGGACACCTCGGTGCTGCTGGCGCAGGTCACCGGTGTCGGTCCGCACGAGCCGCTCACGCGCGAGAAGCTCGCCCCTGTGCTCGCGGTGCTGCACGCGGCCGACGCGCAGGAAGGCATCGACCTGTCCGAGCAGATGGTCGCCTTCGACGGACTGGGCCACTCAGGCGCCGTGCACAGCAACGACCCCGCGGTGATCGCGGATTTCGCCGCGCGCGTCAAGGCGGTGCGCATCATCGAGAACGCCCCGGCGGCACTCGGTGGCATCGGCGACATCTACAACGCGTTCATGCCGTCGCTGACCCTCGGCTGCGGCTCGTACGGCCGCAACTCGGTCTCCAACAACGTCTCCGCCGTCAACCTGCTCAACATCAAGCGGGTCGGGCGCCGCAACAACAACCTGCAGTGGTTCAAGGTGCCGGCCAAGACCTACTTCGAGCCCAACGCGCTGCGCTACCTCATCGACATGAAGGGCATCGAACGGGTGACCATCGTCACCGACGCGACGATGACCAAGCTGGGGTTCGTCGACCGAGTGCTGGATGTGCTCGGTCGCCGGCCCAACCGAGTGCACCTGCAGATCATCGATGATGTCACTCCGGAGCCGACGGTCTCCAGCGTGCAGCGCGGCGCTGCACAGATGAGGGACTTCCAGCCCGACACGATCATCGCGCTCGGCGGCGGCTCGCCGATGGATGCCGCCAAGGTCATGTGGCTGCTCTACGAGAACCCGGACGTGCACTTCTCCGACATGCGCGAGAAGTTCTTCGACGTGCGCAAGCGTGCATTCCGCTTCCCCGAGCTGGGGGAGAAGGCGAAGCTGGTGTGCGTGCCGACGACGTCGGGCACGGGCTCCGAGATGACCCCCTTCGCGGTGATCACCGACGACGAGACGGGGATGAAGTACCCGCTCGCCGACTACGCGCTCACCCCGTCGGTGGCGATCGTCGACCCGCTGCTGACCACGGCGCTGCCTGCGTTTCTCGTCGCCGACGCCGGCTTCGACGCGCTGACGCACGCCACCGAGGCGTACGTGTCGGTGTACGCGAACGACTTCACCGACGGCCTCGCGCTGCACGCGATCAAGCTCATCTTCGAGAACATCCAGCGCAGCGTGCAGGCGGGACCTGGGAGCACCGACGCGGCAGACATCCAGGCGCGGGAGAAGATGCACAACGCGGCATCCATCGCCGGCATGGCCTTCGGCAACGCGTTCCTCGGGATCGTGCATGCGATGGCCCACGTCACCGGGTCGAAGTTCCACCTCGTGCATGGGCGGACCAACGCGATCTACCTGCCGCACGTGATCCGCTACAACGGACAGCGTCCTGCGAAGGTCACCGCGTGGCCGAAGTACGAGCGTTACGTCGCGCCGGAGCGGTACCAGCAGATCGCGAAGCACCTCGGGCTGCCCGCCGAAACGCCGGAAGAGGGGGTCGAGTCCTACGCGCGCGCCATCGAGCGGCTGCGTGAGGCGGTCGGCATCGAGAACTCCTTCCAGGCCCAGGGGGTGCCGGAGGAGTCGTTCATCGGTCGCCTCGATGAGCTGGCCATGGCCGCGTACGGCGACCAGTGCGCGCCGGCGAACCCGCGCATGCCGCTGCTGGCCGACATGCGCACGCTGATGGAAGCGGCCTATTACGGCACGTCCTACGACGCCGTCCGCGCCGCGCGCGCACACGCCGCCATCGCGGCGGATTCGGCGCCGGTGGTCGACGTGGCGGCTGAGGTTGCTGAGGGCGCCGGTCAGTCCGCTGTCGGTCGCAAGAAGTCCGCGCGGTAGCCGCACCCGGCACGAAGGCCCGGTCCCGAGCGGGGCCGGGCTTTCGGCTTCGTGTTCCGGCGCCGCTGATCCCGCCACCCGAAGCCCGCCGCCCGCGAGCGCGGGGCGGCGGCCGGGATACCCTGGAGTCATGGCCCGACCCGACGATGATGCGCTCACGTGGGATGGCGACGACGATCCCACGCTCGCCGGGAACACCGGCCCGGCCGCGCCGCTCCCCGCCGGGTATCGTGCCGTCGGCAAGGGCAGCGAACGTCTCGACCACCCCCCACACACGGATGCCGCAGCGGACCGCCCCGCCACCGAGACCGAAACCGCGGCCGACGCGCCCGCTCCGCTGGGCAACGCCGCGCTCGTCGGCATCGGCGTGTTCGCCGGCGTGTACCTGCTGTTCTGCCTCGGCTGGCTGCTCGGCGCCCGCAACCTGCAGCTGGTGGCGCAACTGTTCCTCGACCCGATCGCCTTCCAGGTGACGCTCTGGCTTGCTGTCGCCGCCCCGCCGCTGTGGTTCGCCACCGTGTTCTTGCTCACCCGCTCCGCGCGGGTCTGGGTGCGACTGACCCTCCTCGCCGCCGGCGCCGTGCTGCTCGTGCCGTGGCCCTTCGTCCTGTCGGGAGCCTCCCTGTGACCGCCGAGACGCCCACGGCGACGCCCGCACCCGCGCGCCGCACCGCACTGCCGATGTGGCTCGTCACCGTCATCGCCGGGGTGTTCCTGGTGCTGTACGCGTTCGTCTTCTGGACGGCCTTGGGCTTCCTGATGCAGCAAGCCGGGGGAGTGGCCGGGCTCACCGGGTACGGCTGGTTCGTACTGCTGCTGCCGGTGATCTTCGCCCCGGCGGTCTTCGCCGCCGCCTTCGCCATCGGGTGGCGCCGGCGCGCACTGCCGTACCTGGCCGTCATGCTCACCGGCCTGGCGTTCGTCGCGGTGTTCTGGCTCGACGTACTCGCCTACGCCGCGGTCACCACCGCACTGTTCGGCGCCTGACCCCGGCGTCACACGGTCAAAGCCACCGGTGCACGCGCGATAGGCTGATTTCGCCCCCGTCCGGCGCTGTGACGGGGGTCTCCCCTCAGTCGCGGTGCACGCGATCGCGTGCGCTGCCACATCGAAGGATCCAGCGTGCCCCAGCCTGTTGTGCTCATCGCCGAAGAACTCTCACCCGCCACGATCGACGCCCTCGGGCCGGACTTCGATGTCCGCCAGGTCGATGGCGCCGACCGGGCCGCGCTGCTGCCCGCCCTCGCGGACGCACACGCCGTGCTCATCCGCTCGGCGACGAAGATGGATGCCGAGGCGATCGCCGCGGCACCCTCGCTCAAGGTCATCGCACGCGCAGGGGTTGGTCTGGACAACGTCGACATCAAGACGGCCACCACGGCCGGCGTCATGGTGGTCAACGCCCCGACATCCAACATCATCTCGGCCGCCGAACTGACCATCGGCCACATCCTCAGCCTCGCCCGGCGCATCCCCGCCGCGCATGACTCGCTGGCGGACGGCCAGTGGAAGCGCAGTGCCTACACCGGCGTCGAGCTGTATGAGAAGACCCTCGGCATCATCGGCCTCGGCCGCATCGGCGCGCTCATCGCCTCGCGGCTGCAGGCGTTCGGCATGAACGTGGTCGCGTTCGACCCGTATGTCACCAGCGCTCGCGCGCAGCACCTCGGCGTGCAGCTGCTGAGCCTGGACGACCTGCTGCAGCAGTCCGACTTCATCACGATCCACATGCCCAAGACGCCCGAGACGACCGGCATGATCTCCACCGAGCAGTTCCGGCTCATGAAGCCCAGCGCCTACATCGTCAACGTCGCCCGCGGCGGGCTCATCGACGAGGAGGCGCTGTACACGGCGCTGACCACCGGCGAGATCGCCGGAGCGGGCCTGGACGTGTTCACCAGCGAGCCCCCGGTCGAAGGCGGCACCGCCCGGCCGCTGCTGGACCTTCCCAACGTCGTGGTCACCCCGCACCTGGGGGCCTCGACCGACGAAGCGCAGGAGAAGGCCGGTGTCTCCGTCGCGCGCTCGGTGCGCCTCGCGCTCGGCGGCGAGCTCGTCCCGGATGCCGTCAACGTCGCCGGCGGCGTGATCGACCCGTATGTCCGCCCCGGCATCCCGCTGGTGGAGAAGCTGGGTCAGATCTTCAGCGCCCTGGCCCACTCGCCGCTGACCAGCCTCGACGTGGAAGTGCACGGCGATCTCAGCCAGTACGACGTCAGCGTGCTCAAGCTCGCCGCGCTCAAGGGCGTGTTCACCAACGTCGTCAGCGAGACCGTGTCGTACGTCAACGCGCCGCTGCTGGCCGAGCAGCGCGGCATCGAATGCCGCCTGATCGTCGATGACCGCTCCGACGAGTACCGCAACGTCATCACCCTGCGCGGCGCCCTCTCGGACGGCTCGCAGCTGTCGGTGTCGGGCACGCTCACCGGCACGAAGCAGATCGAGAAGCTCGTGGGCATCAACGACTACGCCGTGGAGCTGCCCATCGAACGGCACCACATCGTCATGCTCTACACCGACCGGCCCGGCATCGTCGCGGTCTACGGACAGAAGTTCGGCGAGGCGGGCATCAACATCGCCGGCATGCAGATCGCCCGTCGTGCCGCCGGGGGACAGGCGCTCTCGGTGCTCACAGTCGACTCGCCGGTGGCCGATGACGTGCTCGACGAGGTGCGCTCGGCCATTCAAGCCGACCTGTTCCGTCAGATCGAGATCACCGAGTCTTAACGCTCAGTCCGAGATGGCCCGCTCGACCAGCGCGATCAGGGCGTCCATGTCAGCGCCCTGCGGCACCGGACCGGGCACGGCTCCGGTGCCGAGCGCGTTGTTGAAGTAGAGCCCATCGCTGACCAGCAGCACGAGCTGCAGCGCGGTCTCGTCGCGGGTGTGCGGGCGCAGCGCCTGCTCCCACAGCTCCCGCACCCGGCGCAGCGCATCGATTGCCGCCGCGCTGCCGTTCTGCGCGAGCTTGGATGCCGCGATCAACGCGCGATCCAGCGGGGAGTCGTTCATGACACTCGACCGCAGGAACGCCGCGACGATGCCCTCCGGAGCCTCCAACATCCCCGCGACGTCGTCGCGGGCGAGGGCTTCCATGCGCAGCAGGAGGGCTGATTCCAGCGCCTCCTTCGAGGCGAAGTGGTAGAGCAGGCCGCCCTTGGAGACGCCGGCCGCGTGCGCGGCGGCGTCCATCGTCGCGCCGCGGGCGCCGTCGGAAATGAGCAGCGACTCGAACGCGTCGAGCACGCCCTCTCGGGCGCGGGGTGGCCGGCTCATGACAGTCCTCTCTCGGCTGATCCCTGTTACTATACCGGCTGGACGGTAAAGAAATGATGATGACACTTACTGAAGAGATCCGCCTCGCCGACAGCCGTGGCGCTCGTGTGGGCTGGCGCGGCTGGGCCGCGCTGGTCGTGCTGATGCTGCCGGTGCTCCTGGTCTCGGTCGACAACACGGTGCTGAGCTTCGCGCTGCCTGACATTGCGCGCGACCTCGCGCCCACCAGCGCCGAGCAACTGTGGATCATCGACGCCTATCCGCTCGTCCTTGCGGGGCTGCTGGTGACGATGGGCACCCTTGGCGACCGGTTCGGCCGGCGCCGGATGCTGATGATCGGCGCCACCGGCTTTGCCGCCGTCTCAGTGCTCGCCGCCTTCGCCCCGACGGCCACGCTCCTCATCGCGGCGCGGGCCGCGATGGGTGTGTTCGGTGCCATGCTCATGCCGTCCACACTCTCTCTGCTGCGCAGCATCTTCACCGACCGCGACCAGCGCCGGTTCGCCATCGCGGTGTGGGCGGCGATGTTCTCCGCCGGTGCCGCGCTCGGCCCGATCGTCGGCGGCATCCTGCTCGAGCACTTCTCCTGGGGCTCGGTGTTCCTGCTGTCGGTTCCGGTGCTGGTGCCGCTGCTGGTGTTCGCGCCGCTGCTGTTGCCCGAGAGCCGCGATCCGCACCCGGGACGCATCGACCCGCTCAGCATCGTGCTGTCGCTGGCGACCATGGTGCCGTTCGTCTACGCGATCAAGGAGTTCGCCGTCCACGGAGCCGGACTGCTGCCCCTCGTGCTGCTCGTCGTGGGTGCGCTGTGCGGGGCGCTGTTCGTGCGCCGACAGCTGCGGACTTCATCGCCCATGCTCGACATGCGCTTGTTCCGTCAGGGCACGTTCAGCGGTGCGCTGCTGGTAAACCTGCTCAGTGTGGTCGCCCTGGTCGGCTTCCTCTTCTTCGTCTCGCAGCATCTGCAGCTGATCGTCGGGCTCTCACCGATGCAGGCCGGGCTCGCCCTCGTCCCGGGCATGGCCGCAATGATCGCGTCGGGACTGCTCGTGGTGCCCATCGCGCGCCGGGTGGACGCGCGGATCGTGGTGAGCGTGGCACTGGTGTTCTCCGTCGCCGGGTACGTCATGGTCGCCCTCACCGCCGCCGACAACGCGCTGGGCTTCCTGATCGGCGCGTTCGCGCTCCTCGGGCTCGGCATCGGCGCGGCAGAGACCGTCTCGAACGACCTCATTCTCGCCAGCGTCCCACCGGCGAAGTCTGGGGCCGCCAGCGCGGTGTCGGAGACGGCGTACGAGCTGGGTGCGGTGCTGGGCACGGCGGTGCTCGGAGGCATCCTGACCGCGCTGTACCGCACCGGCATCCTGCTGCCGGCCAGTCTCCCGGCCGACGTCGCCGCCGCCTCGCGGGAGACCCTCGCCGGGGCCATGAGCGCCGCGGAAGGCCTGGACCCGGCCACCGCCGAGGCGCTGCAGACCGCCGCGGCGCACGCGTTCCACGCCGGCGTCGGGGTGACCGCACTGATCGGTGCCGGCCTGGTCGTCATCGCGGCCATCATCGCGGCTACTACCCTGGGTACATCCCGCCCTGCGCCCGAGCGCGTCGACCACTGACACGCGAGCGCGCCCCCGCAAAGGAGTGTCATGTCGCGCGTCGTCAAGCTCGCCGTCATCGCCGGTGACGGCATCGGCCCCGAAGTGACCACCGAAGCGGAGAAGGTGCTCGACGCCGTCACAGCGCGCTCCGACGTGACCTTCGACAAGACGCGCTTCTCGCTCGGCGCCGAGCGGTTCCTCGCCACCGGCGACACCCTCACCGACGACGACCTCGCCGCCATCGCGGCGCACGACGCGATCCTGCTCGGCGCCGTCGGGGGAGTGCCGGGCGACCCGCGACTGAAGGATGCCAACATCGAGCGGGGGCTGCTGCTGAAGCTGCGCTTCGCCCTCGACCACTACGTGAACCTGCGTCCGTCCAAGCTTTACCCGGGCGCGCCGGGCCCGCTGGCCAGCCCCGGCCACATCGACTTCGTCGTCGTGCGCGAAGGAACCGAGGGGCCCTACGTCGGCAACGGCGGCTCCATCCGCACCGGCACCGCGCACGAGGTCGCCAACGAGACCAGCGTCAACACCGCCTTCGGCATCGAGCGGGTCGTCCGTTACGCCTTCGACCTCGCCGAGCGACGCCGCAAGCGGCTGACCCTGGTGCACAAGACCAACGTGCTCGTGCACGCCGGCGGCATGTGGAAGCGCATTGTGGATGCCGTCGCCACAGAACACCCCGAGGTGGCCGTAGACTACCTGCACGTCGACGCGGCGACGATCTTCCTGGTCACGAACCCGGATCGCTTCGACGTGATCGTCACCGACAACCTGTTCGGGGACATCCTCACCGATCTGGCCGGCGCCGTCACCGGAGGCATCGGTCTGGCCGCCTCGGGAAACATC
Organism: Microbacterium sp. zg-YB36; assembly: GCF_024623575.2. Classification (NCBI taxonomy): domain Bacteria; kingdom Bacillati; phylum Actinomycetota; class Actinomycetes; order Micrococcales; family Microbacteriaceae; genus Microbacterium; species Microbacterium sp. zg-YB36. The sequence goes on along the minus strand of NZ_JANJFD020000001.1, from coordinate 569,270 downwards.
AATCCCGACGGTGCGTTCCCGTCGATGTTCGAGCCGGTGCACGGATCGGCTCCGGACATCGCCGGACAGCAGAAGGCCGATCCCACCGCCGCGATCCTCTCGGTCGCTCTCCTGCTCGATCACCTCGGGCTGCAGGGCGAGGCACAGCGCGTGATCCGCGCCGCCGAAGAGGACATCGCCGCCCGTGACGGCAACCCCCGCACCACGGCGCAGATCGGCGACGCGATCGCCGCTCGGCTCGCCTGACGCAGGCGTACCCTGATATCCGCGCCGTCGGCGCCCCACGACAGGACTTGACATGACTCTCCTCGACTCCGACGCCGGGCTTGCGCCCCTCGAGTTCGCCCGCACCCGCAACCTCGCGGCCAAGACGCCCGCCCAGCGGGCCGAGATCCTGCGCGATCCGGCGTTCGGCACCGTTTTCACCGACCACATGGTCGACATCTGCTGGTCGGTGCGCGGCGGCTGGCACCGCCCGCGTGTGCAGCCGTACGGTCCCATCTCGCTGGACCCGGCCGCGGCGGTGCTGCACTACGGACAGGAAGTGTTCGAGGGCATCAAGGCCTACCGTCACGCCGACGGGTCGATCCACACGTTCCGCCCCGACCAGAACGCGCGCCGCCTGCAGCGCAGCGCGCGCCGGCTGGCGCTTCCCGAGCTGCCGGTGGAGTACTTCGTGCAGTCGCTGCGCGAACTGATCGCCGTCGACGCCGACTGGGTGCCCTCCGGCGAGGACCAGAGTCTGTACTTGCGGCCGTTCATGTTCGCCAAGGAGGCGTTCCTCGGTGTGCGGCCGGCCAACAAGGTCGCGTACTACCTCATCGCCAGCCCCGTCGCGGCGTACTTCAAGGGCGGCGCGCAGCCGGTGTCGATCTGGCTCAGCGAGGACTACGCCCGCGCCGGCAAGGGCGGCACCGGGTCGGCGAAGACCGGTGGAAACTACGCCGCCAGCCTGCTGCCGCAGGCCGAGGCATACGAGCAGGGCTGCGACCAGGTGGTGTTCCTCGACCAGGACCGCAACGTCGAAGAGCTCGGCGGCATGAACATCGTCTTCGTCTACAAGGACGGCACCCTGGTCACGCCGCAGTCCGACTCGATCCTCGAGGGCATCACCCGCGACTCCCTGCTGCAGCTGGCCTCCGATCGCGGGCACCGCGTGGTGGGCCGCGACGTTCCGATCGAGGAATGGCGGGCGGGGGTGGCATCCGGAGACATCGTCGAGGTGTTCGCCTGCGGCACCGCCGCCGTGGTGGCCCCGATCGGGCAGCTCAAGGGCTCGGATTTCATCGACGAGCAGCCGACCGGCCAGCTCGCGCTGTCCCTGCGCCAGGAGCTCACCGACATCCAGTACGGCCGCGTCGAAGACCGTCACGGCTGGCTCATGCGCCTGGACGCCTGACGCGGAGAGCACACGCCTCTAAGCTGGGCGAGTGAGAATTGCGCGCTTCAGCCACCAGGACGTCATCACCTACGGCATCGTCGACGAGACCGATCTGGTCGTACTCGCCGGCGATCCGCTGTTCGCCGGATTCGAGACCACCGGCCAGCGGGTGCCGGTGTCCGAGGTGACGCTGCTTGCCCCGGTGATCCCGCGGTCGAAGATCGTGTGCGTCGGCAAGAACTACCGAGACCACGCCGCCGAGATGGGCGGCGAGGCTCCTGCCGCGCCGCTGCTGTTCTTCAAACCGAACACCTCGGTCATCGGCCCCGGCGACACCATCGTGCGCCCGGTGCAGTCCGAGCGCACCGACTTCGAAGGTGAACTGGCCGCCGTCATCGGACGCGTCGCCAAGAACGTCCCGGCCGACAAGGCACTGGACTACGTCTTCGGCTACACGATCGCCAACGACGTCACCGCGCGGGATCTTCAAAAGAGCGACGGCCAGTGGGCGCGCGCGAAGGGCTTCGACACGTTCTGCCCCCTCGGCCCCGCGATCGAGACCGACTTCGATCCCGCCGGCGACGCCCGCGTCGTCACCCGTGTCAATGGCGAGGTGCGCCAGGACGGCGCCATCGCCGACATGGTGCACTCGGTGGCCGACGTGATCGCCTACGCCTCGGCGGCCTTCACACTGCTGCCCGGCGATGTCATCCTCACCGGCACGCCGGCTGGGGTCGGCCCGTTCGTCGCGGGCGACGTCGTGGAGGTGGAGATCACCGGGCTCGGGATTCTGCGCAACCCCGTGCGGGATGCCTGAACCCACCCGTGCCGACGGGCTGAACCTCGACAGTATCCGGCGCCGCACCATCGGGGTGCTGGCGATCGGGCAGGTGCTCGGCGGCATCGCCTTCGGCGCGACGATCTCGCTGGGCGCGGTGCTGGCCGCCGAGATGTCCGGCGACGAGTCGCTGTCGGGGCTGGCTGCGGCGGCGGTGACCCTGGGCGCTGCGGCGCTGGCGGTGCCGCTCGCCTCGCTCGCGGCACGCCGCGGCCGGCGCCTGTCGCTGTCGGCGGGCATGCTGATCGCCCTGCTCGGGGTGGGCATGGTGATCGTGGCGGTCCTGCTCGACGTCTTCCCGCTGCTGCTGCTGGCGTTCGCGCTCATCGGCGCCGGGCAGGCGGCGAACCTGCAGTCCCGCTTCGCTGCCACAGACCTGGCCACCGATGCTTCGCGCGGCCGCGACCTGTCGCTGGTGGTGTGGGCCACCACGATCGGCGCGGTGCTCGGCCCGAACCTCGTCGGACCGGGTGAGGCGCTGGGAGCGATGGTGGGGATGCCGGAGCTGACCGGACCGTACCTGTTCACCGTGGCCGCGCAGTTGCTGGGGGTGGCGCTGTACCTCGTCGCGCTGCGGCCCGACCCACTGCTGCTGGCGCACCGGTTGGCGGGGGAGGCATCATCGGTGGCGCGCGCCATCGTCCGCGCCGATCAACCGACCGCCGCCCGCTACGCGATCACCGCGATCGCGGCGAGCCACGGCGTGATGGTGGCGGTCATGTCGATGACTCCGGTGCATCTGATGCACCACGGCGCCGAGCTGTCGATCGTCGGGCTCACGATCAGCCTGCACATCGCCGGGATGTACGCGCTGTCACCGCTGTTCGGATTTCTCGCCGACCGCGCCGGTCGAGTGCCGACGATCCTGCTCGGGCAAGGGCTGCTGACGCTCTCCCTGATCGTGGCCGCGCTCGGCCAGAGCTCGACGACCCTCGTGACCATCGCCCTCGTACTGCTCGGACTGGGCTGGAGCGCCTCGACCGTCGCCGGCTCGGCACTGCTGACCGAGTCCTCCAGCGAGTCGCGACGAACCCAGCGGCAGGGTCGCAGTGACCTGGCGATGAACCTCGTCGGCGCGTTCGGCGCGATCGCCGCCGGCGGCGTGCTCGGGTTCATCGGGTACGGCGGACTCGCGCTGGTCGCCCTTGCCGCCGTCGCCGTCGTGGTCGTGCTGTCCCCGGCGGGGCGGCGCTCGAAAGGAGCGCCGCTGGCCGAGGCGGCCGAGAACTAAGCTGGAAGGCGATGTCTACACCAGACCCCCGCACCACGACCGCTGCCGGCGCCGACGTTCGCGTCCGCTTCTGCCCTTCGCCCACCGGCCTGCCGCACGTCGGCATGATCCGCACGGCCCTCTACAACTGGGGGTACGCGCGCCACACCGGCGGCAAGCTGATCTTCCGCGTCGAAGACACCGACGCCGCCCGTGACAGCGAGGAGAGCTACCGCCAGCTCGTCGACGCGCTCACGTGGCTCGAGATCGACTGGGACGAGGGTGTGGAGAAGGGCGGCCCGCACGCGCCGTACCGCCAGTCCCAGCGCGGCGACATCTACGCCGGCGTGCTGCAGCAGCTGATCGCATCCGGCGCGGTGTACGAGTCGTACTCGACGGCCGAAGAGATCGATGCTCGCAACGAGGCCAACGGTCGCGCCAAGCAGCTCGGCTACGACAACTACGACCGCGACCTCACCGACCAGCAGAAGGCCGCGTTCCGTGCCGAGGGCCGCGAGCCGGCCTGGCGCCTGCGGGTGCCCGACGAGGATCTGACCTACGTCGACCTCATCCGCGGCGAAGTGACCTTCCCGGCTGGTTCGTTCCCCGACTTCGTCGTGGTGCGCGCCGGCGGTCAGCCGCTGTATACCTTCACCAACCCGGTCGACGACGCCCTCATGGGCATCACCCACGTCATCCGCGGTGAGGACCTCATGCCCTCGACGGCACGCCAGCTCGCCCTGTACGGCGCGCTCATCGACGCGGGGGTCACCACCTTCGTGCCGCGCTTCGGTCACATGCCGCTGGTGCTGGGGGAGGAGGGCAACAAGAAGCTCTCCAAGCGGGATCCCAAGGCCGACCTGTTCCTGCAGCGTGAGCGCGGCTTCATCCACGAGGGGCTGCTGAACTATCTCGCCCTGTTGGGCTGGTCGCTCTCGCACGACCGCGACGTGTTCTCGCTCGAGGAGTTCATCGCAGCCTTCGACATCGCCGACGTCAACCCCAACCCGGCGCGCTTCGACCAGAAGAAGGCCGAGTCGATCAACGGCGACCACATCCGCATGCTGGATGCCGCAGACTTCGCCGCACGCATCGTGCCGTACCTCGTCTCGGCGGGTGTCGTCGCCGACCCGCCCACCCCCGAGCAGCAGCAGATGATCACGGCATCCGCCCCGCTCGTTCAGGAGCGGGTGCAGCTGCTGGGCGATGTGCCCGGGCTGCTCGGCTTCCTCTTCACAGATGAGATCTCGTATCAGGACGACGCGCTCAAGGGGCTGCCTGCGAACGCGAACGAAGTGCTGATCGCATCGGTGGGCGCACTCGAGCTGGTGCCGGACCAGTCGTTCACGACGGCTGCGGTGCAGGAAGCCCTGGCCTCGGCGCTGATCGAGGGACTGGGGCTGAAGCCGCGCATCGCGTACGGGCCGCTGCGGGTCGCACTCAGCGGCCGCCGCGTGTCGCCGCCGCTGTTCGAGTCGATGGAGCTGCTCGGCAAGGCCGAGACGATCCGTCGCCTGGGTGCCTTGGTCAATCGGGCTGGCTGACCCGCGCGGATTGGTGCCCAGGCCGCCGATCCGCTAAGCTTGATCTTCGGTGCGAGGGCGACTTCAAACCGATGGGGTATGGTGTAATTGGCAACACGGCGGTTTCTGGTACCGTTGTTCTTGGTTCGAGTCCAGGTACCCCAGCAACAAAATCGGCAGGATTCCGCCACAGAATCCCCCCTCGTTTCAGGGTCATCTGAGCGGCCGTAACGGCCCGGAGACCAGAAACGAGACCAAATACTCGCGCGCGCGTCCTCGCGGAGTAATTGCGTCCCGATTCCCACGTGGGAACACGGGGCCGTACCGGTCGCCCCGGAACAATCCGGCGCACCTTGCGAGCATGGACGCATCGACCCTCGGCCCCCTCGGGTTCAAGACCCAGGCGGAGATCGCCGAGCTCCTGCAAGTGCCCGAACGCACGCTTGAGGACTGGCGGCTTACCCACCACGGTCCGCCGTACCTGAAGCTCGACCGACACGTGCGCTACGACCCGGCTGACGTGTACGCCTGGGCCAGAAAGCACCGGCATGCCTAGGCCGCGGATCCCCGCCGGGGAGGTGGGCGCGGTGCAGATCACCACGCTCGCCCACGGGCGGTATCGCGCCCGCGGGCGGATACGCGACGACGCCGGTGAGCTGCACGATATCGCGACGGGATGCTCGCGACACGATCTCCGGCGGCGCCCGCGGACGTTGGTGCGGCTGTGGATCAGCGCTGACTCACGCGGCGCTCGTTTCGGGGGCGATCATCGGGCATTGCTGCGGTCGGGTCGTCTGGGCGCGACGCGCTGTACGCCGGCGCCGTAGTGGCAGGTCGTGCGGAGTTCAGCGCTCTTTGGCGGTGTTCTGCGATCGCTCCGTGTCGAATCGCATGCGTTTTGAGACAGTCAGGTTAGGAGACACCCGACCCTTCCTGACTGTCTCGCAAAAGTGTGGGTCCAACGCAGTTGTCTTTAGCGGCACGGCGACGCTGCGGGTCCCTTAGGCGGAACCCTCATCGCATCAGTGCGGTGTGCATATTCCGGCCCAGGTTTGCTGATGACACTTGACGGAGGCGCAGGCGTCTCCAACGGTAATCTGTGCTCATGATCGAACTGCGGCCACTTACCGGCGTAGACGTCGACGCACACAACGCGGGCGAGGACGACGAGGTAGTTCGGTGGCTGTCTGGGCAGCCAGCAACCCATGATTCGACGCGTCGGCACTTTGCGATGCTGGCGGACAATGCCAGCCGCGCCACCGGTAAACGCGGATTCGGAGTTTGGTTGGAGGGCAAGCTCGCCGGCTATATCGACTTCGACCCTGGCGCCGACGACCTGCCAGCCGCCGGCGACGTCAATATCTCCTATGCCATTCATCCTTGGGCACGCCAGCGGGGCGTAGCAACATCTGCCGTGCTTCTGCTTTGCGATTACCTTGCGGGTATGAACATCGGCAAGAGAGCCATTATCCGCGCGCAACCCCTGAACACTGCTTCAGTGCGGGTGGCCGAACGAAGTGGTTTCCGCTTTCTTGCCGAGATCTCTTCGACCCATGACTACCATCCCGACGGTTCCGCCGTCATATACGCGACGTATGCCCTTGACTTTCGTGATGACGTGAGCGCGTGCTAAGGAGCCCTTGATCACGTCATCGCAATGCCATCACTTTGACCCATCCAACGATGTGTCGTGGCGGAGTGCCTCGACTGGCTGGACTTCGCTCCGGTTTCCTTCGAGTGGTGGGTCGACGCCGTGCGCACCTACTGCGCATGGACGCCGTAGACAGCGTGACGTTCGAACTCTGGGGATTGGAGAGACTCCTCAATGTCATCGAGCTCGCGCTGTATCGCTGCTTGACGTCGCCGCGGAGCGCGACGCAATCACTCGATCCGTGGGCGACGCCACGACCTTGGCGTGCCGCCCGGATGGCAGCTCGCTCGATAAAAGCGCGACCAACGAAGCCGACCGGTTTCGAACCCCGGTCGATATCGGGCTACTGTGCGTCACAGTGAGGTTGGGAGGTTGCGTGACTCAAGAGGAACCCTTGACGGGTGGCAATGCGAGCGGGGACACCGTTGTTCGAGTTGGCGACACTGTTCGCAAGCCTTGGGCGGCTTCGACGGGGAGCGTCGTTGCTTTCGTAGATGCACTCCGTTCAGCCGGGGTGGATGCACCGGCTCCGATGGGGAGGGACGACGCGGGGCGACAGATACAAGAGTTTGTTCCCGGAGTGCTCGCTATCGACGCCGATCCGCTTTCTCGAGCGGACCTTCACCGGGTCGGAGCGATGGTGCGAGCCATCCACGATGCGAGCGAAACGTATACACCGCCGGCTGACGCCATCTGGGAAACAGCGATACCCGCGCCCGCCGCGGAACTCGTCTGCCACAACGACCTCGCTCCCTGGAACCTGCTGGTCGGCGACCGATGGGTGTTTATCGATTGGGACGCGGCCGCTCCCAGCACCCGCGCCTGGGACTTGGCCTACTCCGCACAGGCATTCACGCTCTCCGAGCCAACCCGCGACCCGCTCCGGGCCGCGAGCGACCTCGCAGCATTCGTCGACGGCTACCGCGCAGACGACCGTACGCGACGTCTCCTCCCCGACACCATGGGTGAGCGCACGACCGCAATGCACGATCTGCTGAGCACATCTCACGACGCTGGCGAGGAACCCTGGGCATCAATGTTCACCGCCGGCCATGGCGATCATTGGTCGGCGGTAGACAACTACGTGCGCTCCCACCGCGACACATGGCTGGCAGCCCTACGCGTCGCTTGACGTTCCATGTCCGCGAAAACGATGGTGGTCTCAACCGGTCAACCATCGTTTTCGGCGCGAGGGCTTCTGATGCTCGATACGTCCAAGTCACAACCCAGAATCGCGGTGGGTGATCAAGGGCATCCAATGCGCACGAGCGAGTGTGCCGCACGCGGTGATCTTGCTGGAGGCGACGCCGGAGCGAAAGTCCGCCCAGTCTGCGCCCGAGTCCGCCCAATTCGTGCACCCTGCCTCGATCGAGCTATGCACGCAAGGGGATCCCTACCCGTACACACCAGCGTCCGCTGCTTTGTAGCTATTTCCGGCTGATCCAGACGTTCTCGGAGAGCATTTCCCGACCTTCCCCGCCACGGTGGTTGATCTCGGCCGCGACGCTTGCGCTGTCGCTGATCTCGACGGATACATAGTCACGCTCGCAGTCCGTGCTCTGCCACACCTCATCAAGAACGAGCGAGAGGCACAGCTTGCCGCTGTCGTCAGATCCGCGCGCGAAATAGACGTCGTACTCATCTGCCTTTCCGACGTGACGAAGAGTCGCGACGTCGACTTCGCCGGCGGACCCGTCGACGACAGAATCTGGCCGATCCTCTGCAGTCTGTTCGCGCGCGAACTCGGCTGCCGAGCACGATGTCAAGAACAGTACGGTCGCGACCAGGGTCGGTGCCACGAAGCGTCGTGAGCTCATAAGTCGAAATGTACATGGCTGTCCAGGACGAGGTTGAACCCGCGCGGCCGTCCGTAGGCCGATCCTCCTGCGCGGCACTATATCCGGCGGTAGCTCGCGGTCCCAGGCTGAGCCGCATGGACCTCCGCGTCGCGGTGCGTGGTCACGCGTGGTCTGTCACGGGGGCCGCGGTGGTCCGGCGCGCATGAGATCCCTCCTTGGTGGGGTGGCGGGCGATAATCTCCGCGATGGGCGGGATCTGCTCGATGCCCTGCGGCGCGCCGAGCAGGAGACTGACCACCGGAACCATCAGCCACGCGGGGCGTGCACCCTGCACCTGCCTGGGGCACGCCAGATACGCGATCAGCGCATCCGCGGAGTTCGCGGTCGACGCAAGCCTCTCCCCGTGCCGTGGCGCGAGGTCTCTTCTTGGCGTATTCGTCGTAGTCTCCCAATCTTGTCGGACGCCGAATAAGGTGACAGGCAAGTGCGAATAGTCTCATGAGCGAGCGAGCGGAGAGCTTTGCGGTGAATGCCAGCAATGTCGCTCTCGCTGGGGCGCTCTTCTTCGAGTTTCCGTTCTTGCGCCCGCTGCTTCAAGAGAGTCTCGACGACAACGATGGTGAGGTGCTGGCGCATCTGCTGTTTCCGGATGTCGTCCGTTGGATGATGTCTCCAGAGGCAAGCCAAGCGCAGGCCCTCGCCGTATGGCAGTGGCTCGAGACGATCTATCCGCGCACTGACACGGCACAACAGGAAGTGATCGTGTTCAGTGCCATCGAGATGATTCCGCCCCCAGGGGAGCCCGGTTCGCACATGCGAGGCATGCTGGGGCCGAAGCTGCGTAAGGAAGATCCTTGGCTGAACCCGCGTTTCCGTCCGTGAGGGCAATGAACGGTGCCCTCACGTGGCAATTGTTCTTCCGCCGGTGGCCGGCTCCCGCCGGTTTGACGGGTGCCGTGGCCCTCGTGGCCGGGAGCATCGTCAGTCTCACCGTGCCCGGGTCGGAACTCGCCAGCGTCGCGGGACTATTGGCTACCTGGTCTGCCGGTGGGGCCCTGTTCGGAGGTAGCGCGATCGCGATTCAGCACGCGTTCCGCCAACCGCGCGTGGTCGCGCCGCTCTTCGCCGTCGGCCTCATGGTGCTCATGGGTGGAATTGCCTGGATGCTGATCGATCTTCTTGACCCCGGGTCCATCGCCCTTTACAGCCTCGCGGTGGCCGCACCATTCGCGTTGGTCGGCGTCTTCGTGCTGACGTTGACCGCCGTGCTGATTCCGGCCCGATTCCGCGGACGAGTCAGTGGCGCGGCGGTCGTTCTGACCGTGGTCATCACCTTGGTGGGTCTGGTCTTGTAGATACTCAGCCGCCGTTCGATGCGGATCCGGCACGACTGCGGTCAATCGCGGATCCCGTGATCGCCCGGCGGGAGGCGATGGGCGACAACCTCCGCGCGTCGGTAACGAGCCCACCCGTCACCATCTGGTGCGTCCCATTGAAGACTGGCACCGGCACGATTCAGACGATCGTGCTCCTCACGAGTAACCCAACACTTCTGCAGAAGCCGGTCGCAGATCAAGATCAAGTGTTCCGGCGACGTCGCCGGGCCGCCCGCGATCGGGTCATTGCGGGTGTTCGAACGAGGATCGCTGAGCTGCACCCGCCCGAGACGGTCCTGAGGCCGGGCGCTGGTCCCCGTCGCTAGCTGCCGCGACGGGCAGGCTGGAAGAGGCGGGTGAGACGCGCAAACGTGCCGCGCTCGCGTCGCGCCGAGCGCAGCGCGGGGAAAGCGGCCACATCCCAGCACCATGTCGTGGCTTTTGACTCCCAGTCGCGTCCTCGGTCGTCGGTGATCGTCGCGGTGACGACGACCCTGTGGACCGGGACACCGGCTTCCCAGGCAATGCGAGTGACGTCGTCAGCGGGCGGCTCCACGCCACGCGTGAAGCTCACGCGCAGATACGCGCCATCGATCCACTGCCGGGGCACCTGCGTATCCACGATCCTTCGACGAAGCCAGATGACCGCCCGAGCCGCGAGTGCATCAGCCGAGTTCAGGAGGTCATAAGTGATGTCATTCTTGGATGCGTCCGAGAGGGATTTCGACAGGATACCCACACCCCACAGGCCATCGATATCGTTCGAGCGACTGACGAACTGGCTGACCACGCCGTGAGTTAGGTCCAGAAACTGTTTCCGACTAGGCAACGGGCACGCCCTCCCAGGACCACGGACCCGTGGAGGGTCAGCTTATCGGCGCTCGCCCTCAAGACCGGCTCCGAGACGCGCCCATGGAAGGGAACGGGCATGCTCGAGTAATGCGGTCTTGCCGATGCCGGCTTCACCTCGCACCACCAGCGTCCCGCTGCGGCCGGCCTGCGCCCCGACGAGCAAGTGGTCGACCGCGTCGCCCTCTGCGCGACGCCCCAAGAGAGTTACCAAGGCGGTTCCCGTCCCAGCCTCGCGGGTTCCGTTCGAACCCGGTGAAAGTGTGTGCTAACCACACCATATATTCACGGATGATAGCCACGGATGGGGAATTCGGTGGCTACATATGCTGCTCAGCGCGAACCGTTCCCGGTTCTTTGCGCTCCTATGCGGGTGCCAGCACGGGTTGGACTGGCGTTTTGTGGCCAGCGTGGTACGCGGCCTCGAATTCGTCGGGCGGACGTTGTCGAGGGCCGAATGCAGACGTCTGGCGTTGTACCCGTCGACCCACCCGGCGGTGCTCAGCGTGCAGGGAGGCCGGGGTGACGTCGTGCCGTCTATCGTCGGCAAACGATTGGTCGAACGCAGGATCGCCCTCCACGAGCTCGTCGACGACGGCTGCAGGGTCAACCGCATTGGTGGCGCGGCTGCGGCTCGGACTCGGTGTTCACGTCGGCCGCAAACGCGTCGCACGGCTGATGCGGCTCGGCGGGATGGTCGGTGTCTCGCATCGGCGCAAGCGCCGTGGCTGGAAGCAGGACACCGCGGCGCACGAGGATCTCGTGAAGCGGCGGTTCCGCGCGGATGCGCCTAACCGGCTCTGGTTCTGCGATATCACGCAGCACCGCGCCCGCGACGGGTGGGTTTACTGCGCCGCCGTCATCGACGCGTTCAGCCGCCGAATCGTGGGCTGGTCGATCAGCGACCGGATCACCGCCGAGCTCGTCGTCGACGCGCTTGAGATGGCGCGCTGGCGGCGCGGCCCCGAACCCGGCCACCGAAATCGCGGCATGATCAACACACAAGAACCGTCCGGGAAATCGGGTCAGGCTCCGGCGATCTTCCTGAACTTCAATGCGTCGGAACAATAAGGAGACACGACCTATGGCATCCACGCTCGTCACGGGAGCATCCCGAGGGATCGGACGCGCAATCGCCGTGGCCGCAAGTGCGCGGGGCGACCGTGTCGCCGTGCATTACGGTCGCGATCGCACCGCAGCGGAGCGCACTCTCCAGGAGCTCGAGGGGAACGGCCACGTCCTCGTCGCTGGGGATCTTTCGGACCCTGCGACAGCGCAGAGTGTTTTCGAGGAAGCAAACGAGGCCCTCGGAACCATCGAGGTCCTCGTGAACAATGCGGCACTCGCCCCAACCGCCGCTACCTCCCACCGCGTTGCAGACACCGACTACAGCACCTGGGTGGACATCTGGCGACGGATGATCGACGTCGACCTGCTCGCTGCCACTAACGTGACCTACCTCGTGGCGCAGAGCCTCATTGCGGCAGATCGCCCCGGCGCGATCGTCAATGTCGGCTCTCGCGGCGCGAACCGTGGTGAGCCCGACTTCCCTGCCTACGGCGCAGCGAAGGCCGGCTTGCATGCGTTTGGCCAGTCGATGGCAGTTGCGTTGGCGCCGCACAGCATCAGCGTGACCACCGTTGCCCCCGGCTTCATCAGCACCGAGCGGCAGGCCTCGGCCCTGGCGGGGGAGGGGGGCGACGGTATCCGCGCGCAAAGTCCCTTCGGGCGGGTGGGTACTCCTGACGAGATCGCTGCCGCAGTGATGTACCTAACGTCACCGCAAGCTCAATGGGCCTCCGGCGCGGTTCTGGACTTGAATGGCGCATCCCATTTGCGCTGATGCTCCGTGAGTGAATAGTTCCTGGCTTCCCGGCGGATCTCATCCGCGTCGAATGGCTCGACAAAAGGCGCCCTGTCCATCGTCGGCGTGACCTCGCGAGGGCCTCGGAGGTCACCCCGCCACCGTGACCAGAAACGAGACCAGAAACCCTCAAACGACCCAGGATCAGCCCGTTCACGCCGGTGCCAGCCGTTATAACGAGCCCATGAAAACCGCGGAAATCCGCGGAATCATGCGGCAACACGATGGGGGAGTCGTCACCTCGACGCCCTACCGTTGTTCTTGGTTCGAGTCCAGGTATCGCAGCAATTTGGGAATCCCCCGGTGAGCCGGGGTTTTCTCGTTAACGGGCGTTGCTGTTCCGCAATTCGCCCACGATCTCGCGACCGAGTGCCCGGTACTCCGGGGAATCGTCGCTGTGCGCGATGAGCATCGCGCCGATGGCCGCCGCCCACGCGCGCGATCGCACCCAGGTGTGGGCGTCGTAGGCGAGCGCGCGCGTGAAGATCTCGCGTCCGGCCTCGTCGAATGCGAGCCAGGCGACCGCCAGGTCGTAGGCGGGGTCGCCGGCGGTGAGGTCGGAGAAATCGATCACGCCCGCCAGCCTCCCGTCTCTGATGACCAGGTTCCCGGGGTGCAGATCGCCGTGAACCCATACCGGTGCGCCGGCCCACGGAGACGCCCGGACTCCCTCTTCCCACAGCCGACACAGCATGCGGGCATCGCCATCGGTGACGGCGGCGAGGGCGTCGAGGTTGGCACGCACCCCGGCGTCCCGCTCGAACAGTGGGCCGCCGCGGTAGGGATTGTGCGGTGCGGCGGCGTCGGCCGGAACGTGCAGAGCGGCAATCGTCTCGGCAAGTTGTGCAGCCCACGCGGTGCGATCCGACCGGGCCTCGGCCATCGCGGACGCGCCATCGATCCACGGCACCACCGACCACGGCCACGGGAAGCGTGCGGTCGGTTCACCCGCGAAGATCGGCGCAGACAATCGCACCCCATCCCGGTCGATCGCGGGTGCGAGAATCGGCAGCCATCGCTGCTCGCTCAGCACCGCCGGCACCACGATCTCCCGGCGCGGCACGCGCAGGGCCAGATGCTCACCCCACCGCCACATGCTGCAGTCCCAGCCGTTCACGAGCCACACCGGGTCGTCTGCGGGTGCGTCGGGCACCGACGCGCGGGCGATGGCGGCGAGGGAGGCCACGGTGGCGGTATCGACGGTGATGTCGGCGCGGGGCATGTCTGCCATGACCCGAGGCTAGCGCCCGGCTCTGCCGCGGTCCTGAGGTGTCAGGGCGTCTCGCGCGAGCGGCGTCGCGCTCCCGACATAATGGGCCCGTGGAGACCCGGACGATGACGCCCGCCGAGACTGCGGAGCTCGCGGCCCTGCGGCGCCGCGCGTATGGCCCCGCCGCCGACATCGGGGCGGATGCCGCCGCGCTGGCGCGACTGCACGAACTCGAGCGTGCCGCAGTGCCGACGCGGCATCGCACCGAAGCTGCGCCAGTCGGCGCCGAGCCGGATGCCGTCGTCACAGCGATCCCTGAGTTCGCCGTGCAGGACGAGCCTGGTTCAGCGTTGACCGCGGCTGCTACGGGATGGAAGTCGATACCGCCGGCATCCGTTTCCGCACCCGTGGAGCCGAGGACTCTCACTCGCATCCGCCGTTTCGGGCACCGTCACCCGCTGTCGACCGTCGTGGGAGTGACCGTACTCGCCGCGGCGTTCACAGGCATCGCGACACTGGCGGCGCAGGCTCGACCCGAGGCGGTCTTGCCGGTGTTGGATGATGCGGCCGCGGCCCCCGAGTTCCTCACCAGAAGCGGCATGCTCGACTACCTCGGCATTGCATCGGACGCCGAGGTGACCGTCTATGGCTCCTACGAGGGGATGGATGCCTACGCCGCCGCCGCGCACCTCGGCGGGGACTGTCTTTTCGTCGCGCGGGATGAGGCATTCCTCGGCTACAGCTGTGGGCGGGGCGGACTCGATCCCATGATCGACATGCTCCTGGGGACAGAGTTCCCCGAGTCGGACTTCGACGCGCCCGTCGGCACGCTACTGCGGTTCATCCATCGTGGCGACCATGTCGAGGTGTGGGTCGGGGAGCCGGACTCCCCGCCGACGGCTTGACCGGGTCGGATCGCGGCAGCGCCGCCTTTCCTGGGGCGTCGACCAGAGCCGACGCCCCAGGGGGTGAGGCGATTCAGGCCGTGGCGGCCACGGCGCTGTTGCGGTGATTGATGCGGTGACCGACCCAGAACCCCAGGGCGATGAGACCTGCGAGCCCGATGCCGAGCATCCACGGCATCAGGTTGGGTACGGCCGTCGACGCGCCGGTGTGCAGTTCATCCGAGCCCGCAGCCAGTTGCATGTTGCCATCCGCGAGCGACGCGGCACCGGTGGCAAGCTCATCACCGCCGGCGGCGAGGTCTGCGGCACCGTCGGCCACGGCGGTGGAGCCGGCGGCCAGGGTGGAGACGCCTTCGGACAGTGATCCGGCGCCCTCGGACAGGGTGCCCGTGCCGGTGGCGAGGTCACCCGCACCGGTCAGCAGACGACCCGCGCCCGCGTTGAGGTTCTGCGCGCCGGCGTCGAGGGTCGAAGCCCCGCCGGCGAGCGTGCGGGTACCGGATGCCAACGTGGTTGCGCCGTCGGACAGCGACCGCACACCGGTGGCGAGGCTTTCCGCGCCGACGCTGACCTTTGCGCTGCCGGCGGCGAGGTCCCATGCTCCCGCGGCGAGGGCGGGTGCGCCTGCCTTCTCGTCGGCAAGTGCGATCGTGCCCGGCCACTCTGCATCGTTACCGTTGACCAGAACACCGAGGCCACCGGCGAGCTGCTGAGCGCCATCGCGGGCTGCGAGGATGCCTGCCGCGAGCTGGGGCGCTGCCGCGGTCGGGCGGGCCATCAAGTTGGTCTGCGTGTTGACGCCCTCGGACAGCCGGGTGAGGTCGGCGAGGGTCTCGGCGAGCAGTTGCTTCACATCGGGGTCTGCGAACGCCGCGTCGGGCAGGTTCGTGACCTCCGTCTTCAGCGTCTGCAATCCCGCGTTAAGCGCCGCGCTGTTGACAGGCGCGGCTGCAGCCAGCCCGGCGAGCGCTTCGCCGTTGCCGGCCAGTGTGGAGACGTCAGCGGTGATTCGGGCGTTGAGCGTGTCGAGCATGCCTTGCGCTCCGGGAAGGAGACGCTCGGTCGCGATACCGTGCGCAGCCACCACGCCGGCGGCCAGGCTCGCGGTCTTTCCGGCGAGTACGGACGCCCCCGCAGCGGCATCCGCGGCTCCCGTGGCGAGAGTGTTGGCGCCTACCGCGGCGTCGCGGGCTCCGCTCTCCAGACGCCCCGCGCCGGCGGCGGCCGTCGATGCGCCCGAAGACACCCGGGACGCTCCGGATGCCGCCGACTCGGCACCTGTGGAAAGCGAAGCAGCACCGTCTGCCAGCGTGGCAGCTCCCGTGGCGGCCGAGACCGCGCCGGTGGCGAGGGACTCGGCTCCCGTCGCGGCGGTGGCGGCGCCGGCGTCGAGTTCGGCGGCACCGTCAGCGAGCGTCTGCGCGCCCGAAGACAGGGTGGCGGCGCCGTCGACCAGTCGCTGCGAGCCGTCGTCTGCTTGCGACGCGCCGGCCGCGAGTTGGGAGGCGCCGTCGCTGAGACGGTGCACGGTGAGCAGGTACATGACCGTCATCGCGGCCAGCAACGCTGCCAGCACGACGACGGTGATACGCATCCCCAGGCCATGGGTGTGCGTCGTGGTTCTCGACATTGAGACTCCAGGGTTCGCGCCTGCGGGCAGGCGGGTTCGGGCACGCCCGATGGCACAGGGTGGATCGCAGTGCGTCGGTGCGTCCGGGTGAACGCGGTGACGGATGCCGTCGGGTCGCCCGAAAGTAGCAGTCACCACATGCCGCGCGGTGACATTCGACAGAATCTGCATGGCGGAACTAAGTGCCACAGCGCATGAGACCGAGTTTCTTGTACCCGATCCACAACCCCCACAGAATCGCAGGCGGGGTCTTGAGATCATCTGTGTTTGTGTTGTATCGTGTGGGAATTCAGGGAAAGGAACCGGACGTGTATGCAATGGAGCGCCACCGGCTGATCGAGCATTTGGTCTCCCAGGACGGGCGCGTCGCCGTGGTCAACCTCGCCGAGCGCTTCGGCGTCACCACTGAGACGGTGCGCCGCGACCTGGACCAGCTCGAGCGCTCGGGCGCATTGCGCCGCGTGCACGGCGGCGCCGTCGCGCGCGGTCGCACCAGCGTGGTCGAACCCTCGCTCGCGGAACGCTCCTCCCAGCGCGGTGCCGCGAAGCTGGCGATCGCCAGTCGGGCACTCGATGTCCTCGGCGACGGATTCCGCGGGTCGATCTTCCTCGACGCGGGCACCACGACCGCTGCTGTCGCGACGCTCCTTCCCACCAGGCTCGCCGAAACCGGCGGCTCCGCCGAGGTCGTCACCCATGCCATGTCGATCGCCAGCAGCCTCGCCGGGTCGCCCCGCATCTCGCTCACCGTCATCGGCGGGCGCGTGCGCGGTCTCACCGCCGCCGCGGTCGGCGCACACACCGTCCGCGCGATCGAGGAACTGCGCCCCGACGTCGCGTTCATCGGCACGAACGGGCTGTCTGCCGCGTTCGGGCTGAGCACCCCCGACCCCGACGAGGCGAGCGTGAAGCGGGCCATCGTGCGCAGTTCGCGCCGTGTGGTGTTGGTCACCGATGCCGAGAAATTCGATGCGGAGCTGCTGGTGGGATTCGCAGGGCTCGAGGACATCGACATCCTCACCACCGACCGTGCTCCCGAAGCGGGACTCGCCGTGGCACTGGATGAAGCCGGAACGGAGGTGTGGACCGCATGATCGTCACCCTCACTGCGAATCCCTCGCTCGACCGGACCGTCGTGCTCGCCGACCCGCTGCAGGTGGGTCAGGTGCAGGTGGCCCGCGCTGCGCGGGAGGATGCGGGCGGCAAGGGCATCAACGTGTCCCGCGTTGTCGCGGCATCCGCAGTCCCCACTCGTGCGGTGCTGCCCCTCGCTGACGACGACCCCTTCGCCGTTGCACTGCAGACCACGGCACTCCCCAGCAGCCTGGTGCCCGTCGCCGGGCACGCCCGCGCCAACGTGACCATCACCGATCCCGCCGGCGTGACCACGAAGATCAATCTTCCCGGCGCGGAGTTGACCGCAGCGGATGCCGCTGCGGTCACCGCCGCCGTCGTCAGCGCCTGTGCCGACGCCCGCTGGCTGGTTTTGGCCGGGTCGCTGCCGCCCGGGGTGGCCGACGACTTCTATGTCGACGTCATCGATGCGGTGCGATCACGCTGGGGAAGTGGGGCGCCGCGCATCGCGGTCGACACGTCCGGCCCCGCGCTGCGGGCCGTCGTCGAACGCGCCCGGCCCGACCTGATCAAACCGAACGAGCACGAACTGGCCGAACTCGCCGGCGTGACTCTCGACCCGGCCGTCGACCTGGTCTCCTCGGTAGCCACGATCGCGCGTGGGCTCGTGCCCACTCGCGTCGGAGCTGCGCTGGTGACCCTGGGCGGCGCCGGGGCCGTGCTCATCACACCGGATGCCGTCTGGGCGGGGACGCCGCCGACGATCCGGGTGCAGAGCACCGTCGGCGCCGGGGACAGTTCGCTGGCCGGCTACCTGATCGCAGACGTATCCGCCGCTGAACCACACGAAAGGCTGCGCAGCGCCATCCGTTACGGCGCTGCGGCAGCCACCCTGCCGGGCACGCAGGCCCCGACACCGCTGGATCTCCCCACCGGAGATGTGCCGGTTCGTGCCCTGGAAACCTGACCCAATCACGCAACACCTGGAGGTCATCATGACCCAGACAATCACCCCAGAACTGGTCAGCCTCGACGAGTCCCTGGGAAACGACAAGCAGTCGGTGATCCGCGCGCTGGCGGCGCGGGTCGTCGCTCAGGGGCGCGCAAGCGACACCCACGCACTGTTCACCGATGCGTGGGCGCGAGAGCAGAAGGATGAGACCGGGCTGCCCGGTGGCATCGCGATCCCGCACGCCAAGAGCGCCGCGGTCTCGGAGCCCTCGCTCGCCTTCGCCCGGCTGTCTCCCGGGGTGCCGTTCGGCGCGCCCGACGGCCCCGCCGACCTGGTGTTCCTCATTGCCGCCCCCGAGGGCGCCGCGGAGGCGCATCTGGCCGTGCTCTCTCGGCTCGCCCGGTCCCTCATGCAGGAGGAGTTCACCTCGGGCCTGCGCGCGGCGGCCACCCCTGACGAGGTCGTGCACATCGTGCGGCGGGCGATCGGGGAAGAGCCGGACGCCACGGCCCCCGCAGCAACGGCGACTGGGGCGACCGCCGCGACGACCGCCGCCGCGGCCACCGAGCCGACCGTCGCTGCCCCCGCGGCCGTGGCGGCATCCACCGGGGGTGTCGCCCCGGAGCTGACCGTCGACGGGCGCCCGGCGCGCATCGTCGCGGTGACGGCCTGCGCGACCGGCATCGCCCACACCTTCATGGCGGCCGACGCCCTCACTGCTGCAGGCAACAAGGCGGGTATCGATCTCATCGTCGAGCCGCAGGGCTCCAGCGGCTACAAGGCCCTCCCGAAGGACGTGATCGATCAGGCGGATGCCGTGATCTTCGCGACCGACGTCGACGTGCGGGAGCCCCAGCGGTTCGCCGGCAAACCGCTCGTGCGATCCGGCGTGAAACGCGGCATTGAGCAGCCTGCCCAGATGATCGAAGAGGCGGTCGCCGCGGCGAAAGACCCCGGCGCCCAGCGGGTGACCGCGACTGCGACGAGCAGCTCCGCCGACACGGCATCCGAGCGACCCGGCGTGGGTGCCCGCATCCAGCGCTGGCTGCTGACCGGTGTCAGCTACATGATCCCCTTCGTCGCCGGCGGCGGACTGCTGATGGCGCTGGGCTTCCTCCTCGGCGGCTACGAGGTGAGCAACGACGCGGCATCCGTCATCATCGAGAACTCGCTCTGGCAGCTGCCCGCGGGCGGGCTCGGGCAATACCTGGGCTCGGTCGCCTTCATGATCGGCAGTACGTCGATGAATTTCCTCGTACCTGCCCTCGCCGGGTACATCGCCTATGCGATCGCCGATCGGCCGGGTATCGCGCCCGGCTTCGTCGCGGGTGCTGTCGCACTGCTGATGAACGCGGGGTTCATCGGCGGTATCGTCGGCGGTCTCCTGGCCGGTGGTGTCGCGTGGTGGATCGGCAAGCTGGACGCCCCTCGGTGGCTGCGCGGGCTCATGCCGGTTGTGATCATCCCGCTGGTCGCGTCGATCGTGGCATCGGGGCTCATGGTGCTCTTCCTCGGCCGGCCCATCGCCTGGCTCATGGAGCAGATGACCAACGGTCTGAACGATCTCGCCGCCACCGGGCTGATCGTCCTGGTGGGTGTGATCCTCGGGCTCATGATGTGCTTCGACCTGGGGGGCCCCGTCAACAAGGTCGCCTATGCGTTCGCCGTCGCCGGCCTCGGCACCGCCTCGGCGACGAACACCACGCCGTACCTCATCATGGCCGCGGTCATGTGCGCCGGTATGGTGCCGCCGTTGGCGATGGCCCTGGCCTCCACCGTGCTCGGCCGCCAGCTGTTCACTCCGGTCGAACGCGAGAACGGCAAGGCTGCGTGGCTGCTGGGTGCATCGTTCATCTCCGAGGGCGCGATCCCGTTCGCCGCGGCAGACCCGCTGCGCGTGATCCCGGCGTCGATGGTCGGCGGGGCGGTCACGGGCGCGTTGAGTATGATCTTCGCTGTCGAGTCCCGAGCGCCCCACGGCGGGATCTTCGTCTTCTTCGCCATCGACCCCATCTGGGGGTTCCTGGTGGCGCTGGCGGCAGGTACCGTCGTGACTGCGCTTATCGTCGTAGCCCTGAAGAAGTGGGTTGCCCCGAAAGAACTCGCCGAAGCCGAAGCGGCGCCTGCCGCGCAGGCTCCGGCGACCGTTTGAGATCCCCTAGGAGGACACCATGGCAGAACGCCAGGCCACCATCGCCAGCAGCTCCGGGCTGCACGCTCGCCCCGCGAAGCTGTTCGTTCAGGCGGTGCAGGAAAAGAGCGTCCCGGTGACGATCGCGGTCGACGGCGGGCCCGACCTCAACGCGGGCAGCATCCTGTCGCTCATGGGTCTCGGTGCTTCGCACGGCACCGTCGTGACGCTGAAGGCCGAGGGTGACGGCGCCGAGCAGGCGCTGGACGAGCTGGCGCAGCTGCTGGAGACCGATCTCGACGCGCAGTGACATCGGTACACACCGGATAGACGGATGCCGCGGGGCAGGACCCCGCGGCATCCGTCGTTTCAAGGGTCAGAGGTCGAAAGTCCCGCCCGGCTCGAGCTCCAAGAACTCACCGCCACCCTGTTCGGTGGCCCACTTCAGCCGGGCGCGGCCCATCTGCAGGCCGACCCGCGACAGCGTCATGTCGTGGGTGGCGAACGCACGACGTGGCCCGACGGCCAGGACGAAGTCCATCGCCTCGCCGATCTTGAGCCAGGGCGCTCCGACAGGCGCCGCGAGCAGGCGTACATCGGCGCCCTTCGGCACGGCATACGAGTCGCCGGCGTAGTAGAACTCGTCGTTGACGAGCACCCCGACGTTGTCGACGACGGGGATGGACTCGTGGATGACGTTGTGACGGCCGCCGAAGAACGTGAGGGTGAACGGTTCGAGCGTCACGGTGTCGCCGGGGGAGACCACGGTGATGTCGTACCCCGGGGCGGCCGCGGCCACCCCCGCCGGGGCGAAGATCGGGGTGTCCGCGGCGAGAGCCAGCAGCCGATCGAGGTGATCGGGTGTCCAGTGGTCGGCGTGCTCGTGCGTCACCACGATTCCCACGAGCCCTTTGACGTCTGTGAGGGGGAGGGTGAAACTGCCGGGGTCGATGATCAGCGTCTTGCCGTCGCGCTCCAGGCGCAGGCACGCGTGTTCGTGCTTGGTCACTCGCATGAGTCGAGTCAACCCCGCGACACGCCCGGGGGCAACCCGGCCCGCCCCGATTTGGTCGCATCATGCACGCCGTGGCATACTTTAACGGTTGTCGCAACGGCCCCATCGTATAGCGGCCTAGTACGCCGCCCTCTCACGGCGGTAACGCGGGTTCGAATCCCGCTGGGGTCACCACCCAAGAAAACCCCCGGTCATGCCGGGGGTTTTCTGCATTTCCGGGCTCATTCGCTCCCGCGCAGCCAGTTCACCACGTACGCCGGCGCCGTGTCGGCGGCCTCCAGGGCGAACGCGACGTGGGAGCCGTCCATCCAGTACAGCTCGGAGCCGGCGATGCGCTCGTGGGCGTACTCGGCATTGACCGGCGGGACGTTCCTGTCCGAGCGGGCGTGCACGATCAGCGTCGGGCACCTGATGCGCGCCACCGGTGCGGGAGTGAACGGCATGAGGTCGTTGTCCAGCCCCTGGCGGCGCCGCGCCGCGCCGAGCGACGCCTGAAGCGTCACCTCCAGCGGCGCAATGCGGCCCGGAACGGCAGCGAGTGCCGCGGCGCGTCGGGCGACGATCTTGCCGCTGTCTATGCCGCTCATGCGGAGGAGGGCGGCCAGGGTCGTCTTCGGTGCATGGCGCAGCAGCCAGAGCTGCGCCTTGGCGAGACCGTCGCGTGCGGCGATGCGTACCGCCGCGCGCGGTATCCGGCCGGGAATGCACACGGCGTCCACTTGAACGAGGCGCGCCACCCGGTCGCGGTGGCGGGCTGCCAGTTCGTAGGCGGCGGGGCCGCCGCCGGAGAGCGCGAGCACGATGATGCTGTCGACGTCGAGCGCGTCCAGCAGTGCCGCGAGCGCGTCGCCCTGCTCGGCGAAGGTGCGGCCGCTCGCCAGCGGCGTCCCCAGGTACCCGGGTCTGCTCGGCGCGATGATGCGGAATCCGTTCACACGAAGGAACTCCGCGGAGACGAGTCCCTGATCCCACCCGCCGAGCGTGCCGTGGATGGACAGCACCGGCTCGCCATCCCCGCGTTCGGCATACTCGACCGGTCCCACCGCTGTCGTCACGGTCCGCGGCGACTCCGCCAGGCAGGCGCGAAGTTCGGCCGGCGTGGGAAGTCTGGGCGCGGTGGCCATGAATCCACTATCGCAACGCCGCCGCCTGTCGGCCAGAGTGTGGGTGGGTGCAATTGACGGAGGGGAGAGCGGATGCCGTGGCAGACACTCGCGCGGGTTGACGCGGCGAACCTCGTGCTCGACCACGCGGGGCAGGTGAACGTGTTCCTCATCGCCGGCGTCGCGGAACCCGGCGGTTTTCTCGGCGGGGACGGCTCCGTCGACCTCGCCCTGCTGCGCGCCGACCTCGCGGAGCGCGTCGTCGAGATCCCGGAACTGCGCCAAGTGCTCGCCACGGACCGGCGGGGTCGGCACGGCTGGAGCGACCGCGCCCCCGACCTGGATGCGCACGTTCGGCTGCTGCCGCCGTTGGCCGATCTCGGCGACCTGCAGCAGCGGTGCGCGCAGCTGATGAGCGAACCTTTGCCGCGCGATCGCCCGCTCTGGGAACTGCTGTTGCTGCCCGGCGCGGGCGCGGGGCGTGCCGCGTTCATCCTGCGCATCCACCACGCCATCGCAGACGGGGCAGCCGCCGTGCAGCTGGTCCGCCGGCTGTTCGCCGCGCCCGGAGCGCGGGATGCCGAGTCGCCGCCTGCCGTCGCGGACGACCGCAGTGCGACGCCCTGGGATGTACGCCGCGCGCTGGTCGCCCTGCGGCGCATCGTCGCCACCGTCGCCGGGCGTGGCACCGGGGCGACGGTGCTGACCGGCGAGCGCAGCGCGACCCACGGCGTCGCGTTCTGCCGGGCGGACGTTGCGACGCTTCGCGCACGCGGGGCGGAGCACGGCGCCACCGTGAACGATGTGCTGCTCTCGGCGGTCGCGGCCGGCTATCGGGCGCTGCTCACCGCGGATGGCCTGCCGGCACCTCGGGAAGTCACCGTCTCGATCCCGGTCGCGTTGGCCAGGCGCGGCGCCGCCCGCAACCAGGTCGGCGTCATGCTGGTCGCGCTCCCGCTGTCGGACATGACACCCGAGGCGCGACTGGCCGCCATCGCGGCACGGACCCGCCGTGAGAAGGTGCAGGCACGCGCGCAGGGAACCCTCGAACTGATGCGCGGCCCCATCGGCGCGCGGATCATGGACCGCGTCGCCGCGCGGCAGACGCTCGTCGACGGGTTCGTCACCGACGTCCCCGGGCCGCGGGGAGCCCTGAGCCTTGCCGGAGCACCCGTGCTGTCGGTGTGGCCGGTCGCGGTGCTCGCGGCGAACGTGCGGCTGGGCGTGGCCGCGGTCTCCTACCGTGGGTCGCTGTGGTGTGGCATCCACTTCGACGCCGGCCACGTCCACGGGGAGACGTTCGCCACTGCGATGCGCGCTGACTTGGCCGCTGCACCGCCCCCGACCCGCTGAGACCACACCTGGTCGCCGAGACCCTGGGAACTTCCCATCGTCTGGGCGACCAGCTGTGGTTTCACGGGGTGGGGGTGGGGGTGGGGTCCGCGGGCGGGGAGGGGGAGCGGCGGCGGCGGGCGATGCGGAGGGTGAGCCACACCAGCAGGGCCACCAGGGCGGCGACGGCGAGCCAGGGGAGGAGGAACCCCAGCGCGATGACGATGCCGTTGACTGTGGCGACCAGACCGTTCCAGCCTGCGGCCAGACCGTCGCCGAACCCGGCGGGATCGGCCTCGACCCGCTCGGGCGGCGTCACGATGCTCACCGACAGTGACGACAGCGCCACCTGCTGGTCGAGGTACTCCAGCTGCTGCTGCCACGACTCCAGTTCGGCCTGGCGCTCGGCGAGGGCGCTTTCGGCCGCGATCAGGTCGGCGAGCGACCCCGCCTGCGCCATCAGGTCGGTGAGGCGATCGACGGATGCCTGAGCCGACGCGATACGCGCACGCAGATCAACAGTCTGCGTGGTGACATCCTGCCGAGAGATCTGGGATGCGGTGACCGTGCCGTGCTCCGCCAGACCGGCGATCGTGCTCTGCAGTTCGTCGGCCGGAATGCGCACGCTGATCCAGGTGCCCGACGGGGGGTACGGGATCGTCGTGGTCATCTCCCGGATCACACCGCCGGTGGCGCCGGTGTCCACCGCGGCCCCTCCGATGCTCAGCGATTCGACGTAACCCCCGGATGCCTCTGCGGCGGCCGCGATCGCCTCGGCCGCGTCCCTGGCCGCACTGTCGGCGTCGGTCACCTCGAGGGTGGCAGTGGCGGTCGCGATCACCTCGCGCGCCGACCCCTCCACCGCCTGGACGTCGCCGCCGGAGGCTCCCACAGCAGCATCCGGTGCCGCCTCCGGAGCGATCCATTCGGGCATCGACTCCGCGCCCTCCCACGTCTCGGTCGTCGTGAAGTCGCCGGCTTCCATGGAGTCGCTCCCACTGGTCCCGCGCACGATGCCGCCGATCGACGGCGCGATAGCCGCCGCCACGACCACCACGACCGCGGCGGCGCCTCCGGCGATCCACCACCGGCCCCGCCGGGCGCGTCGGCGCCGGTCGGCTTCGTCGTCGGCGCGGCGCACCGCGGCGATCTCGCTGAAGACGGCATCCTCGATGCGCGTCACCGACGCGTCGCTCAGCTCGGGCAGCCCAGTGGGGTTCTCCGGCTTCCCAGTCGTGTCGTTCATGTGCTCTCCGTTCCGACCTCGGTCCGCAACCGGGTGCGGATGCGGGAGAGACGGTTGCGTACGACGCCGTGGCCGACACCCAGTTCCTCGGCTGCCGCCTGATAGGCGTATCCCTCTGCCGCGCACAGCCGGAAGATCTGCTGGTCCAGCGGCGTCAGCTCTGCCACGGCGGCGAGGATCCGGTCGGCGAGGTCCTGACCGATGACCTGCTGCTCCACGTCGACGGTGTCCGGCAGGTGCTGGTCCACCGCATCGGCGGTGTGCTCGCGGTCACGCCGCAGTCTGCGCACCCGGTTCGCTGCCTGGAAACGGCAGATCGTCACCAGCCAAGGCAGCAGCGAGGGCCCGGCCAACTGCAGGCCGGGGAGCTTGCGCCACGCCGCGAGGAACGTCTCCTGCGTGACGTCCTCGGCGTCGACGGCGGTACCCACCAGCCCGTGAGCGACCCAATACACCGGGCGCACGTACGCACGGTAAAGCGTGCGGAACGCCTGTTCCGATCCACCCGCGGCCAGCGTCACCAGTGCCGCGTCGCCCGGCTGCTCGCCCATGCGCGTCCTTTCGTCTCTCACCTGAGAAGTGTCAGCCCGCGCCCGATCGTCTCATGCGGGCTGCCACCGAGCGCCGCGCCTGTATCCTTGTCCGAGCGAGAGGGAGTATCCCGATCTCGCGCGTCCGTCATCACGGGTCCCAATCGAGTGACCCCGGGCGCGCGCCGCAGCCTGCGGGGGAGAGACTTTCGGCCATCTACCGCACCCCTCCGAAAGGCTCCCATGGGCTTCGAGATCCCCGTCTGGTTCGAGATCAGCGCGTTCATCGTGCTGCTCACGATCCTCATCGCCGATCTGCTTCTGATCATCAAGCGCCCGCACATCCCCTCGGCGAAGGAGTCGACGCTGTGGGTGGTGTTCTACGTAGGGCTGGCGATCGCCTTCGCCTTCGTGCTGTTCGCCGTCACCGGCAGCGGGGACGTGACCGGGCAGTTCGTCGCCGGCTGGCTCACCGAGTACAGCCTGTCGATCGACAACCTCTTCGTCTTCGTGCTGATCATGGGCCAGTTCGCGGTGCCCCGGCAGTACCAGCAGAAGGTGCTGATGGTCGGCATCATCATCGCGCTGATCCTGCGCGGCATCTTCATCCTGCTCGGCGCCGTGATCATCGAGCAGTTCCTGCCGATCTTCTACCTGTTCGGCGCGTTCCTCATCTACACCGCCTGGAAGCAGGCCTTCCCCGCCAAGGAGCATGAGGACGAGATCAAGAAGGAGAGCGCCATCGTGCGCCTCCTGCGCCGCCGCGTCGACATCAGCGAGGAGTACGACGGCGCCAAGGTGCGCACGGTCGTCGGGGGCAAGAAGATCTTCACCCCGATGATCATCGTGTTCGTCGCCATCGGCATGACCGACCTGCTGTTCGCGCTGGACTCGATCCCCGCGATCTTCGGTATCACGCAGGACCCGTTCATCGTCTTCACCGCGAACATCTTCGCGCTGATGGGGCTGCGTCAGCTGTACTTCCTGCTCGGCGGGCTGCTGGATCGCCTCCGCTACCTGCACTACGGCATCGCGTTCATCCTCGCCTTCATCGGCGTGAAGCTCATCTTCCACGCCATGCATGAGAACGAGCTGCCCTTCATCAACGGCGGCGAGCACATCTCGTGGGTGCCCGACATCTCCACCTGGATGTCGCTGGGTGTCATCATCGCCTCCATGACGGTGGCCACGGTCGCCAGCCTCATCGCGTCGTCCCGCGACCGCAAGGCGCAGACTCCGCAGGCGGCGGCAGCGGCGGTGGCTCACGAGCACCGCACGCCCGCGACGGTCGAGGAGCCGGACGCGCACGCCACGCACCCGGCGGCGGAACGCCCGGACGAGCCCACCGGTCACTGAACCGGAGAGCGATCCGCACGGTGCTAATGTGGGCCCGTGCGGATCGCTCGGCTTCTCCTTAGCAGCCGCGACGAGGCCTCGTTCTGAGCCCCTCCTCGTCGCGGAGTTCGTGGCGGGCTTGATCCGGTTCGCAAGGAGAACGAGATAGTCATGAGCACACCCGCAGCGACGATCCCCGATCGCCCCCGCACCCTCCCCGAGAAGGTGTGGGATGACCACGTGGTGGTCAAGGGCGAAGACGGCGCACCCGACCTCATCTACATCGACCTGCACCTCGTGCACGAGGTGACCAGCCCGCAGGCCTTCTCGGGTCTCCGCGCCGAGGGCCGCCCGGTACGGCGCCTGGACCTCACCATCGCCACCGAGGACCACAACACCCCGACGCTGGAGATCGACAAGCCCATCGTCGATCTGACCAGCCGCACGCAGATCGAAACCCTCCGCCGCAATGCGGAGGAATTCGGCGTCCGCCTGCATTCGCTCGGTGACAAGGAACAGGGCATCGTCCACGTGGTCGGGCCGCAGCTCGGGCTCACCATGCCGGGAATCACCGTCGTGTGCGGCGATTCCCACACCTCCACGCACGGCGCGTTCGGCGCCATGGCGTTCGGCATCGGCACGAGCGAGGTGGAGCATGTGTTGGCCACCCAGACGCTGCCGCTGAAGCCATTCAAGACGATGGCGATCACCGTCGAGGGCGACCTGAAGCCCGGCGTCACGGCGAAGGACATCATCCTCGCCGTCATTGCGAAGATCGGCACCAACGGGGGACAGGGCTACGTCCTCGAGTTCCGCGGCAGTGCGATCCGCGCCCTCTCGATGGAGGGGCGGATGACCATCTGCAACATGTCGATCGAAGCCGGCGCTCGCGCCGGCATGGTTGCACCCGACGAAACCACGTTCGCCTACCTCAAGGGCCGCCCGCACGCGCCGCAGGGTCAGGATTGGGACGACGCCGTGGCGTACTGGCGAACGCTGCCCGGCGACGAGGGCGCCGTGCACGATGCCGAGGTGTTCCTCGACGCGGACTCGCTGGAACCCTTCGTGACGTGGGGCACCAACCCGGGCCAGGGCGTGTCGCTCAGCGACGTCGTGCCTTCCCCGGAGGACTTCGCCGACCCCAACGACCAGGCCGCCGCCCGCCGCGCTCTGGAGTACATGGACCTGGTCCCCGGTACGCCGCTGAAGGACGTGCCGGTGGATGCCGTCTTCATGGGCTCCTGCACCAACAGCCGCATCGAGGACCTGCGTGCCTTCGCGTCGATCGTGCGCGGCAGGACGAAGGCCGAGGGCGTTCGCGTCATGGTGGTGCCCGGTTCCGCCCGGGTGCGCCTGGAGGCCGAGGCCGAGGGCCTGGACCAGGTGTTCCTCGGCTTCGGTGCCGAGTGGCGCTTCGCAGGCTGCTCCATGTGCCTGGGGATGAATCCCGACCAGCTCTCCCCGGGGGAGCGCTGCGCATCCACGAGCAACCGCAACTTCGAGGGCAGGCAGGGCAAGGGCGGGCGCACCCACCTCGTCTCGCCGCTGGTGGCCGCCGCCACCGCCGTGCTCGGGCGACTCGCCAGCCCCAGCGATCTGCCGGTATCGGCCGGAGTGGAGGCCTGACATGGAGAAATTCACCACCCACACCGGCGTCGCCGCAGCGCTCACCCGCTCTGCCGTCGACACCGACCAGATCATCCCCGCGGTGTATCTGAAGCGGGTCACGAAGACCGGTTTCGAAGACGCACTGTTTGCGAACTGGCGCCAGGACCCCGACTTCGTGCTCAACCAGCCCGCGTTCGCAGGTGCCTCGATCCTCGTCGCCGGTGCCGACTTCGGTACCGGGTCCAGCCGCGAGCACGCCGTGTGGGCGCTGCGCGACTACGGGTTCCAGGTGGTGCTGAGCCCCAAGTTCGCCGACATCTTCCGTGGCAACGCGGGCAAGCAGGGCCTGGTTACAGGTGTCATCTCGGAGAGCGATCTCGAGGCCGTGTGGGCGCAGATCGCCGCGCAGCCCGGCATCGAGATGACCGTCGACCTCGTAGCACGAACGGCGCGAATCGGCGACCTCAGCCTTCCCTTCGAGATCGATGATTACACTAGATGGCGCCTGCTCGAAGGTCTGGATGACATCGGGCTGACGCTGCGCGACGAGGCTGCGATCGCGCAGTTCGAAGCCCGCCGCGAGGCATGGCGCCCGCGGACCCTCCCGGTCCGGTAGCAATCAAGTGAGGTCCACCGCATGAAGTCACTCCCCAGCGAGAACCGGTCGGCGACGAAGGAGTCGGAAGGGCTAGCGCAGGGACTGACAGGAGACTCCATCGCAATCCGCGGCGGCCGTCCTCTGGTCGGCCGTGTCGATGTCAAGGGTGCGAAGAACCTCGCCACGAAGGCCATGGTCGCCTCGCTCCTGGGCGAGAGCGTCAGCGTGCTGCGCGACGTCCCCGACATCAGCGACGTCGGCGTGGTCCGCTCGCTGCTCGAAGTGCACGGTGTGCGCGTCGATGACGGCGACGAGCCGGGAAGCCTCGTGTTCGATCCCAGCGACGCCAAGTCGGCGCACTTCGAGGAGATCGACGCACACGCCGGATCCTCGCGCATCCCGATCCTGTTCTGCGGCCCGCTGCTGCACCTGCTGGGGCAGGCGTTCATCCCCGACCTCGGTGGATGCCGCATCGGCGACCGCCCCATCAATTTCCACCTCGATGCGCTCCGGAAGTTCGGCGCGATCGTGGAGAAGCAGCCCAGCGGCATCCGTCTGTCCGCTCCGAACGGTCTGCACGGCGCCGACATCGAGCTGCCCTACCCGAGCGTCGGCGCCACCGAGCAGGTGCTGCTGACTGCGGTGCGGGCCAAGGGCACCACGGAGCTGCGCAACGCCGCGATCGAACCCGAGATCATGGATCTCATCGGCGTGCTGCAGAAGATGGGCGCCATCATCTCCTACGAGCCGAACCGCGTCATCTTCATCGAAGGCGTCGACTCGCTCTCGGGCTTCGACCACCGCAGCATCTTCGACCGCAACGAAGCCGCCTCCTGGGCGAGCGCGGCGCTGGCCACAGACGGCGACATCTTCGTCGGCGGAGCACGCCAGCAGGACATGCTGACGTTCCTCAACATCTTCCGCAAGGCCGGCGGCGCGTTCGACATCGCCGAGAACGGCATCCGCTTCTACCGCGGCGGCCCCCTCAAGCCCGTCGTGGTGGAAACCGACGTGCACCCCGGCTTCATGACGGACTGGCAGCAGCCGCTCATCGTCGCGCTCACGCAGGCCAACGGCACCTCCGTCGTGCACGAGACGGTGTACGAGAATCGCTTCGGCTTCACCGAGGCACTCGTGAAGATGGGCGCCGACATCGTCGTGCACCCGCAGGGGCTGGAAGGCGAGTACCGCCGGGTCCCGCGCCGCGCGCTCGAGCAGGCCGCAGTCATCACCGGACCCACGCCGCTGCACGGCGCCGAGATCGTGGTGCCCGACCTCCGAGGCGGCTACAGCCACGTCATCGCCGCGCTGGCAGCCGAAGGCGAATCGATCGTGCACAACGTCGGAATCATCCGCCGCGGGTACGAGAACCTCTTCGACAAGCTGCAGGCGCTGGGCGCCGACTTCGACGTCATCGGCTGACCGTGGCCGCATCCCGCAAGCGCCGCGCGTCCGCCGAGAAGCGCCGGCCCAGCATGTTCTGGCCGCTGGCCGGCATCGTCGTGCCGGTGGCGAGCATCTTCGCGAAGATCGAAGTCAGCGGGGGTGAGCACCTTCCCGAGGAGGGCGCGTACGTCCTCGCGCCCAACCACTACAGCGAGATCGACCCGGTCATCGTCGCCGTCGCGACGTGGCGGCTGGGACGGGCGCCGAGCTTCATGGCCAAGGAAAGCCTGTTCCGCATCCCGGTGCTGGGTTGGGCGCTGCGCGCCACCGGCATGATCCCCGTTGCCCGCTCCGCCTCCGCCGCCAGCGCGAAGCAGACGATCCAGACCGCCGAGCAGCTCATCGCCTCGGGCCGCGGCGTGATCGTCTACCCCGAAGGCACCCTCACCCGGGACCCGGAGCTGTGGCCCATGCGCGGCAAGACCGGCGCCGTGCGCGTCGCGCTGGCCGGCGGCCTGCCGGTGGTCCCGATGGCCACGTGGGGTGTGCAGCAGATCATGCCCCGCTACGGCAAGCTGAGTCTGTGGCCGCTGCGCAAGCGTGTGAAGGTGCTGCTCGGTCCTCCCGTGGACCTGTCGGCCTATCAGGGACGTGCCGCGCAGCAGTCGGCGCTGGTCGAGGCGACCGACGTCGTCATGGCGCGCATCGCCGAGTTGCAGGGGGAGTTGCGCGGTCAGACGCCTCCGCTGGAACGGTGGAACCCGTCGGACCACGGGCAGAGGGAGACAGGGCGCCTTGAGTCGTAGACCCGATGCCGGAGCTCCGCGCGTCGCCGTGATCGGCGCCGGCAGCTGGGGAACCACCTTCGGCAAGATCCTCGCCGACGGCGGCGCACACGTGGTGATGTGGGCACGCCGACCGGAGCTGGCCCACGAGATCGACCAGGCCAAGCGCAACAGCCAGTACCTGCCCGGCATCAACCTGCCGCGCGGCATGTCAGCGACCCACCACCTGTCCGAGGCCCTGGACGGCGCCACGCAGGTGTACCTGTCGATCCCCAGCCAGACCGCCCGGCAGAACCTCAAGGCGCTGCGCCCGCTGGTGGCCGGCAGCGACGTGCCGATCGTGTCGCTCATGAAGGGCGTCGAGAAGCGCACCGGCCTGCGGATGAGCCAGGTCATCGAGCAGGAACTGCACTGCGACCCGTCACGGATCGCCGTGGCATCCGGGCCGAACCTCGCCTTGGAGATCGCCCGCGAGCAGCCCACCGCCGCCGTCATCTCCTCGACCAGCCAGGAGACCGCCGATGCGGTGGCACGCCGCGCACGCAACCGCTACTTCCGCACGTTCGTGAACACCGATGTGATCGGGACGGAGTTCGGCGGGGTACTGAAGAACCTCATCGCGGTGGCCATCGGTATCGTCGACGGCGTCGGGTACGGCGAGAACACCAAGGCATCCATCATCACCCGGGGCCTGGTGGAGATGACCGACTTCGCCGTCGCGCAGGGCGCCCATCCCGAGACGCTGCAGGGCCTGGCAGGGCTCGGCGACCTGATCGCCACCTGCCAGTCGCCGCTGAGCCGCAACAACAC
Source organism: Microbacterium sp. zg-YB36 (assembly GCF_024623575.2). Taxonomy (NCBI): domain Bacteria; kingdom Bacillati; phylum Actinomycetota; class Actinomycetes; order Micrococcales; family Microbacteriaceae; genus Microbacterium; species Microbacterium sp. zg-YB36. The sequence continues at coordinate 537,129 of NZ_JANJFD020000001.1, read as the reverse complement.
CGCCGGGCGGCTGCTCGGGCAGGGCTACAGCTACCAGGACGTCGTGAAGCAGATGGACCAGACCGCAGAGGGTCTGGGCTCGGTCGCACCGATCCTGCAGCTGGCGCGCGAGGCCGGCATCGTCATGCCGATCGTCGAGCAGGTCAAGATGGTGCTCGACGGCACGATGCATCCCCGTGACATCGCCCCCCACTTGACGACAGACGACGACCAGCCCCAGGGCGAGAGGACGCAGAATGAACAAGCCGGCGGTGGCGGTGCTCTTTGGAGGTCGCTCCAGCGAGCACTCGATCAGCTCCGCAACGGCGGGAGGCGTCCTTCGGGCAATCGATCGTGACCGCTACCGGGTGATACCCATCGGGATCACCCGCGACGGCGCGTTCGTGCTGGAAGACGACGACCCAGAGAAGTTCTCCCTCGCCCACGGCAGGTTGCCCGAGGTCGTCGACAACGGCACCCGCGTTCGCTGGCCCGACTCGACGCTCTCCCGTGAACTTCGGGTGGTGGATGCCTCCGGCACAGAGCGCAGCCTCGGTGACGTGGACGTGGTCTTCCCGATCCTGCACGGCAAGTTCGGCGAGGACGGCACGATCCAGGGGATGCTGGAACTGCTGGACCTGCCGTACGTCGGCGGTGGTGTGCTCATGTCGGCGATCGGCATGGACAAGCACGTGACCAAGAGCATCCTGCAGTCCGCCGGTGTGCCGGTGGTGCCGTGGCGACGGGTCACCCGCGCCGACCTCCGGTACGACCGGGCGCTGTGGGACCAGCGGGTGCGTTCACTCGGGCTTCCGGTATTCGTGAAGCCCAACCGCGCCGGATCCAGCGTGGGCGTGTCGAAGGTTGAGAACTGGGCTGACCTGGACGCTGCGCTCGAGGTGGCGTTCGCCGAGGACTCGAGCGTGCTCGTGGAGCAGGCTGTGGTCGGGCGCGAGATCGAGTGCGGCGTGCTGCCCGGCCGTGACGGCGGACCGGTGCGGGTGAGCGTGGCGGGCGAGATCGTCGTCACCGGGCGGGCGTTCTACGACTTCGATGCGAAATACCTCGATGCCCCCGGCGTGGAGCTGGTGTGCCCCGCGACGCTCTTCGACGGCGAACTCGCCGAGATGCAGCGGATCGCCGCGCGTGCCTTCGAGGCGCTCGGCGGCGAAGGCCTCGCACGCGTTGATTTCTTCTACACCGGGACCGAGTTCTTCGTGAACGAGGTGAACACCATGCCCGGCTTCACGCCGATCTCGATGTTCCCCAAGTGCTGGATCGCCTCCGGGATGACCTATCCCGAGCTAATCACCGAGCTGATCGAGCTGGCCCGCGCGACCCGGTGACGTCCCGGTGCGGGGCGTCAGCCGAGCAGCTCCGACGTCGCGGTGCACTCGCGATCGCGCGGCAGCGTGTCGACGATGTACGGCGCGAACTGGTCCAGCACATAGCCGGGATCGAGCCGGTCATTGTCGACGAAGACCTCGACGGCGGGGGCTCGGCCATAGGTCGTGATGCGCAAGCGGGGCCGGTCGGTGTCGTCGACGATCCAGTCGACGCCGTTGATCGTGATGCACTTGGCCACGGAGGGACCGGGAGGCGTCACACCGCAACTGAGGATGACCGCCGTCGGGTCACCCCACGCCGCGGTGGCCTGTGCGTCGGTCCAGCGGCGCGCCTGGCCGTCGATGGAATCGGGCAGTCGCACCATGACCTCTGCGCACAGCGGATCGTTGGCCTCGTCGGCGGCGGTCAGCGACACCGAGGTCGTGCAGCCTGCCAGGGCGGTGACCGCGAGGAGTGCGGCTGCGAGAGCGGCGATGGCGCGGGGGCGGGACACCCTTCCAGGGTAATCGCCCGCGTCCGGCGCGAGCGCCGCCGGACGCGCGCGGGTACGGTGGAGCGGTGACAGACGCGCCCGACCCGACCGTGGGCGAGATCGGTGAGAGCCGGATTCTGCGGGAGATCTTCGCCGTCCTCGCCGGCTCCTCGCAGGCGCTGGTCGGCCCCGGCGACGACGCCGCGGTCCTGGCGGTTCCCGACGGCCGGGTCGTGGTGACCACCGACACCCTCGTGCACGGTCCCGACTTCCGCCTGGCATGGTCCGGCGGCGAGGACCTCGGCTGGAAGGCCGCCGCGGTGAACCTCGCCGACATCGCGGCGATGGGGGCGCGCCCGGTTGCGCTGTTCGTCGCCCTCGCGATGCCCGCCGACACGCGCCTGACGTTCGTCCGCGACCTGGCCACCGGGCTGCGGGCGGCCTGTGACGCGCTGGCACCAGGCTGCGCGGTCGAGGGCGGCGACCTGACCATCTCGGACACCCTGACCATCGCGGTGACCGCCGTGGGCATGCTGGACGGCGGCGAGCCCGTCCGGCGCTCCGGCGCGCGACCCGGCGATACCGTGGCCCTCGCCGGTGAGGCGGGAATGGCCGCCGCCGGCCTGCGGCTGCTGTTCGCCCGTTTCCGCAGCACCGACGGCGAGGCGATCGCTGTGCCTCGCAACAGGCTCACTCCGCAGGAGACGGCCGCCCTCGACGCGCAGCTGCGCCCCCGGCCGCCCATTGCCCTCGGCGTGCAGGCCGCGGCCGCCGGCGCGACGGCGATGATGGACGTATCAGACGGGCTCGCGCTGGACGCGCGGCGGCTGGCTGCGGCATCCGGGGTCACGCTCGCGCTGTCCGCGGCCGCGCTCGGAGGCGACCCGATCGCTGCGCTGGAGGGCGGCGAGGACCACGCGCTGCTGGCGGCCTTCCCGCCGGAGGCGGCTCTGCCGGAGGGCTTCCGCTCTATCGGGGTCGTGCAGCAGCCCGGCGGGCATCCGCTCCTCGTCGACGGCGCGCCCTATGACGGACCGGGCGGGTGGGATCCCTACCGCGACTGGGATCGCCGCAGCGGCTGAGTCATTCGGCGGTGGCCCACCACAGCGTCGTGTCGCCGTAGCGCTTGTCGCGGGCGTGCACGAGCCCTGCGGGCAGCGTGGGCTGAGGCGACCGGCGCGCCCGCTCGATGACGACGGTGGCGTCGGATGCCAGCCGCGGCACGAGCAGCGCGAGGGTCTGTGCCAGTTCCGCATCGCCCACGTCATACGGGGGATCCAGGAACACCAGGTCGAAAGTGTCGCTTCCCGAGCGCAGGAACGTGTCGACGCTGGCGCGGTGCACCCGCCACGACGCTGCCCCTCCGACGGCTTTCGCGACCGCCCCGGCGTTGCGCTGCGCCGTCGTCGCGGCGCGCGGGGCCTTCTCCACGAGATCGACCGACGCCGCTCCGCGGCTCAACGCCTCCAGGCCCAGCGCGCCGGACCCGGCGTACAGATCCAGCACGCGCGCGCCCAGCACCACGTCGGCTGCTTCGAGTGCGCTGAACAGCGCCTCGCGGACGCGGTCGCTCGTGGGGCGGGTACCGGCGTCGGGGACGACGAGCGTGAGGGATCCGGCGGCGCCGGAAATGATGCGTGTCACACCTTCACGCTACCGGCGCCGTCGACTCGTCACGCAGTCGCGGTTCGGTGCGCAGCTCCGGACGCAGTCCCGACTTGTCGGCGTAGAAGGCGCGGATGCGGTCCATGTCGGCCCGCACATCGCCGGTGAGATCTACGGTGATGCCCAACCCTGCCGTCATCGTGGTGCGGTCGATGTACCCGAGCGTGACGGGCATGCTTGCATCGCGGGCGATGCGGTAGAAACCCGACTTCCAGTACTCGCCCGCGCCACGGGTGCCCTCGGGCGTCACGACGAGCCCGAAGACCTCGCCGGCGTGCACGCGCGTCACGACTTCGTCGACCACGTGTCGGGGGTCGTCTCGGTCGACCTCGATCCCGCCGAGCGCGCGCATGATCGGCCCGCGCCAGCCTCGGAAAAGACTCTTCTTGCCGAGCCACCGCGCCGGGATGCCCAACCGCCAGGCGATCGCGAGCATGATGACGAAATCCCAGTTGGAGGTGTGGGGCGCGCCGATCAGGACGGAGGGGCGGTCGGGTGCCGGAGTGGTGACGAGTCGCCACCGGCTGAGTGCCCAATAGGCGCGTGCGATGGAGCGTCTGATCACCTGCCCACATTACGGTGCGGCGCCTGAGGGATCCCTCAGCGCGGAGGGTGTCGGACGCGCGCCATAGAATCGCAGGCATGGTGTCGCTCGAGTCGCGTCTGCAAGCGGCGGTCGGCGACAAAACCGCAAAACTGCTGGAACGCGCCTTCGGCATGCAGACGGTCGGCGACCTGCTCGCCCACTATCCGCGCCGCTACGCCAAGCGCGGCGAGCTGACCCCCATCGACTCGTTGCCGCTGGGGGAGCAGGTGACGATCGTCGCCGAGGTGCGCTCAGCGACCGAGCGGCGCATGCGCAACCGGCCGGGAGTGATCCTGGAAGTGGTCATCAGCGACGGGCAGGGCGCGCTCGTGCTCACCTTCTTCAATCAGAAGTGGCGCGCGAACGAACTCGTACCAGGCAGGCGCGGCATCTTCTCCGGCAAGGTCGGCCTCTACAAGGGCGTGCAGCAGTTCGCGCACCCCGACTACGAGCTGTTCGAGGATGAGGCCGAGGGCCGCCTGCAGGCGCAGACGCGGTCGACCGAGCCGGTTCCCATCTACCCCGCGACCAGCACCGTGGCCAGCTGGCAGGTGAAGAAGACCGTCGACACCGTCCTGGACATGCTCGACGAGGTGCCCGACCCGCTGCCGGAGTCGTTCCGCACGGCACTGCACCTGCTCGACGCCCGCACGGCGCTGGAGCGCATCCACCGCCCGGAGACCTTCGAGCAGATCGGGCAGGCGCAGGAGACGCTGCGCACGCATGAGGCGTTCGTGCTGCAGGCGGCGCTGCTGCAGCAGCGGGAGCAGGTGCGAGCGCTGGCTGCCACGTCGCGCCCCGCCCGCGCCGACGGACTGCTTGCCCGCTTCGACGCGGGGCTGCCCTTCCCACTCACGCCGGATCAGCTCAGCGTGGGGGAGCGCATCGCCGCCGATCTGGAAGGCGCGTGGCCGATGAACCGGCTCGTGCAGGGCGAGGTCGGCTCCGGGAAGACCCTCGTGGCGCTGCGGGCCATGCTGCAGGTCGCCGAGACCGGTGGACAGGCCGCCCTCATCGCACCGACCGAGGTGCTCGCGGGCCAGCACGTGCGCTCCATCGCCCGCATGCTCGGCCCCAAGCTGGCGCCGGAACTCATGCCGACGCTGCTGACCGGCCAGATGACCGCAGCGGAGCGGCGCAAAGCCGCGCTGCGCGTCGCATCAGGTCAGGCGCGCATCGTCGTGGGCACCCACGCGCTGCTGAGCGCCTCGACGACGTTCGCCGAGCTGGGCCTGGTCGTCATCGACGAGCAGCACCGTTTCGGGGTGGAGCAGCGTGAGACGCTCCGGGCCAAGGGCACCGCGCCGCACGTGCTGGTGCTGACGGCGACTCCCATTCCGCGCACCGTCGCGATGACGGTCTTCGGCGACCTCGACGTGTCGACCATCCGCACCATGCCGGCCGGGCGCGCCGGCATCTCCACGTTCGTCGCTCCCCTCGCCGAGAAGCCGGGGTGGTTCGCGCGGGTGTGGGAACGCATCGCCGAAGAGGTGGCTGCCGGGCATCAGGCGTTCGTCGTGTGCGCGGCCATCGACGCCGAAGCAGCGGTGAAGGACGACACCGCCGACGAGCCGGCCGGCCCGGGGGAGGGAGCGCCGGAACGCACCCGCTGGGGCGTCGTGCAGGTGCAGGAACTGCTGGCGCAGCATCCCGCTTACGACAATCTCCGCGTCGCGATCCTGCACGGGCGGATGCCGGGGGAGGAGAAGGATGCCGTAATGCAGGCGTTCGCGCGCGGCGACATCGACGTGCTGGTGGCGACGACCGTGATCGAGGTCGGTGTCGACGTGCCCAACGCCTCCACCATGGTCATCCTCGAGGCCGACCGGTTCGGGGTGTCGCAGCTGCACCAGCTGCGCGGTCGCGTCGGCCGCGGCTCGGTCCCGGGACTGTGTCTCCTCGTCACCGAGGCGACCGCGTACAGCCCGGCGCGCGAGCGGGTGGAAGCGGTCGCTGCGACGACCGACGGATTCGAACTCGCCGAGGTGGACCTCGAGCTGCGCGGCGAGGGCGACGTGCTCGGCGACGCCCAATCCGGCGCCCGGTCCTCGCTGCGGCTGCTGCGGGTGGTCAAGGATGCCGACCTCATCGCGATCGCCCGGCAGGAGGCGGAGCGGGTGCTCGCGGAGGACCCGACGCTGCGGCATCATCCCGGCCTGGTCGCCTCGATCGATCGGCGTCTCGACCAGGAGGAACGCGCGGCGCTGGCCAAGAGCTGACCGGTGTCAGGGAGCTGGTGTCGGCGGCTATACGCTGGGGTCATGAACCCTCGGATCGCCGTTGTTCCCGGTTCCTTCGACCCGCCGACGCTCGGACACCTCGATGTCATCCGGCGCGCCGCGGCGCTGTACGACCAGCTCCACGTGCTGGTCGTACACAACCCGGGCAAGGAGGCGATGCTCCCGATCGCCCAGCGGTTGACCCTGCTGGAGCAGTCGATCGCGGAGAACGAGATCGCCGGCGACGTGATCGTCGCGTCCTGGAGCATGGGGCTGCTCGTTGACTACGCCACCGATGTGGGGGCGGGCGTGCTCGTCAAAGGCATCCGCTCGCAGGTCGACGTGGCCTACGAAACGCCGATGGCGATCGTCAACCGGCACCTCGCGCACGTCGAGACCGTCTTCCTGCTGCCCGATCCCGCCCATGCGCTGGTATCCAGCTCGCTGGTGCGCCAGGTCGCCTCGCTCGGCGGCGACGTTTCGCCCTTCGTTCCGGCCCCGGTCGCCCGCTTCCTCGACACCGGCGCGCGCCACATCTGATCCGGGAGCGCTCGCGCCCAGGTAGCATTGATGACCGTGGTGAGAATGCATGTCAGCGGTCCCTTCGTGTTTCCCGCGCGCGACATCGTCAACCGCCCAGGCGAGATGCGCGAGTTCGTCGTCGACGCTCCCGCCCCGCAGCGCTGGGGTGAAGGACTGGTCTCGGTGGCGCATGGTGAGCCGGTGCGGCTGGACGTACGCCTCGAGTCGGTCCACGAGGGAATCCTGGTCACCGGCGAGGCATCCGCGGTCTACCGCGGCATCTGCGGGCGCTGCCTCATCGACATCGCCCAGCCCGTCGAAGTCGAGTTTCAGGAACTCTTCGGTTATCCTGGGGAGGAAGCGACTGACTTCGAACTCCAGAACGACTATGTCGACACGGGGCCACTTGTCAGGGACACCATCGTCCTTGCGCTTCCGTTCCAGCCGGTGTGTCAGCCGGACTGCCCGGGGCTTGACCCGATCACGGGCGAGAGGCTGACCGAGGAAGCGGCGCAAGAGCCCCGCGAATCCGTAGATCCGCGCTGGGCGACCCTGAAGACCTTTACCAACGACGCGGTGGCTGATCGCCGCGACGAGACCACAGAAGAGAGCTAGCCATGGCAGGCAACCCCCCGAAGCGCAAGGTTTCGCGTTCCAACACCCGCTCGCGCCGCGCGCAGTGGAAGGCGGCGCCCATCGCGCTGGTGAAGACCATCGAAAACGGCGCGGTCGTCTACAGCCGTCCGCACCAGGCCAAGGTCGTCACGGACTCGCAGGGCACTGAACTGTTCCTGGAGTACAAGGGCCGCAAGGTCGCTGACGTCTGATCCGCGATCGGCGGACGGCGTGACAGACGTCTCCCACCAGCGCGCAGCGCTGGTGGACAAGCTCGGGGTCGACATCGACCCCGAGCTTCTGTCGCTCGCCCTGACGCATCGATCCTTCGCGTATGAGGCCGGTGGCATCCCCCACAACGAGCGCCTCGAATTCCTCGGCGACTCGGTGCTGGGCCAGGCGGTGACCGTGCGACTGTTCACGGCGCACCCCGATCTGGACGAAGGCGAGCTGGCCAAGCGCCGGGCGAGCGTCGTGTCGACGGTGGCTCTGGCCGAGGTCGCACGCGGCATCGGGCTGGGTGATCACCTGCTTCTCGGACGCGGTGAGCAGCAGACCGGCGGACGAGACAAGGACTCGATCCTCGCCGACACCATGGAAGCGGTGATCGGAGCGACGTACATTTCGGCCGGTCCGGATGCCGCGACGGGCCTGGTGCTGCGCCTGGTCGAGCCGCTGCTGCAGGACCCCGACCGGTACGGCGCCGCGATGGACCCCAAGACGAGCCTGCAGGAGCTTGCGGCGCGCAACGCGTTCGGCCCCCCGGTGTACGCCATCGAAGCGGCCGGGCCCGATCACGACCGGGTGTTCACGGCATACGTGACCGTCGGTGACTTCACGGCCGCCGGTTCTGGCACGAGCAAGAAGCAGGCCGAAATGGCGGCCGCGCTCAGCGCGTGGCGCGAACTCAGTACGCGTGCCTGAGCTTCCCGAAGTCGAAGTGGTCCGCGCGGGGTTGGCGCCCGCGGTCACCGGCTCGCGCGTTGCCGGCGTCACGGTATGGGATGAGCGAGCGCTGACCCGTCACGACGGCGACGCCCGCTCGTTCGAAACCGCGCTCACCGGCCGCCGCGTCACCGGCGCCGCACGCCGCGGCAAGTTCCTCTGGCTGCCGCTGGACGGCGGCGATCACGCCGTCGTCGGCCACCTCGGCATGAGCGGACAGCTGCTGCTGCGACCCCCGGCTGCTCCGGCCGAACGCCACGAGCGCGTACGTCTGGACATCGATCATCCCGAGCACGGCGAGCTCGCCGTCGTCTTCGCCGACCAGCGCACGTTCGGCTCGCTGGCACTGGACACGCTCGTGCCGACACCCGACGGCGCCGCCGGCGGGTGGGGGACGGATGCCGCGACGGTGCCGACCCAGGTGTCTCACATCGCCCGCGATCCGCTGGATCCGGCGTTCCGCGACGATCTCTTCCGCGCTGCGCTGAGCCGCAAGGCCTCCGCGATCAAGCGGGTGCTGCTGGATCAGACCGTGCTCAGCGGCGTCGGCAACATCTACGCCGACGAAGCCCTGTGGGCCTCGCGCATCCATCCCGAGACTCCGGCTGCGGCGCTGTCGAGCCGTGCCGCGCGAAAGTTGCTCGCCGAGATCCGCGCAGTCCTCGAGAAGGCGCTGGCCGAGGGCGGCACGAGCTTCGACGCCCAGTACGTCAACGTCAACGGGCAGGCCGGCTACTTCGCCCACTCGCTGAACGCGTACGGCCGCACCGGTCAGCCGTGTCCCAGGTGCGGGGCACCGATCGTGCGGGTGTCGTTCACGAACCGGTCCAGCCACTTCTGCCCCCGCTGCCAGAAGGCACCGAGGCCGCCGCGCTGAGCACGCCGGCCCCGGGCCATCAGGCCGAGAGCACCTTCTTCCAGCCGCCCTCGTAGGCGACCGGGACGAACCCCATCGCCTCGTTGATGTCCAGCATCGGGCGGTTCTCCTCGGCGTTGTAGGTCAGCACGCGCGGCGAGTCCGGCATGAGCTCGCGCCACGTCATCAGGCCGGCGCACTTGACGAGCGTGCCGAGGCGATGCCCGCGATGCTCCTTCAGCACCAGTGTGTCCTCCTGCTGTGTGGCCAGGCTGTGGTCCGGGCCGATGACGAGCTCGTTGAACGCGCACAGCTCGCCGGTGGCGATGTGCTGTGCCGCGGTGACGAGCATCGTGCGCCCGGCGGCTGTGTACTTCGCGTCGTGGCGGGCGACGCGGTCGGCATCCCACGCCTCCTCGTCGAACTCGAGTGCCGCGGCCGGCGCGTCGGTCGACATGCGCGACTTCATCCAGGCGTAGCCCTCGCGATACTCCGCGGGAGTGGGGGCGTGCCACTGCACCACCCGGTACCCCGACGCGGCATCCTTCGCCTGCGCCAGGAGTCGCTCGATCCCGTCGAAGGATGCGGTCAGATCCAGGATGCTGCTGCGATCCACCTGCTCCAGCGTGTAGCCGTGGCGCAGGTAAAAGCGCGTGATGTTGTCGTGCGGAATGCTGCCGAACCCCGTCGGCGGGGCCAGCATCGGCCCATCCGCGGCAGGGTTCATCGCCCAAGACTGCAAGACCGTACGCCCGTGCGTGCGTGCGGTGTCCTCGACGAGTGCGTAGGCGGCGGTACCGATTCCGCGCCCCCACACCTCGCGGAGGAGTTCGATGAGCCAGAACGCGCTTCGCGATCCCTTCGCGAGGGGGATGTCCACGCCGATCCGGCCGACGACCTCGCCGTCGACGACAGCGAGCCAGACGTAGCGGATCTGATCTGGGTCGGGGTCGTAGTGGGGGCGCAGCTCGGCCGGGGTGATGGATTCGTCGTCGTGACCGGAGACTTCGCGGTACACGGTGTTGCGCACGCGGACCATTTCGGCGAAGTCGCCTTCGTCGGGCGGGTCGCCCGTGCCGGGCGCGATGAGGGGGCGGAACTCGACGTCGAGTGCGGTGGAGGTCATGGTGGTTCTTTCGTTGGGGAGGTGGTGTCCGCAGCGTTGAGTGCTCCGGACACCACCGGGGTTCACAGCGGTCGGGTGCCCAGGGCCAGCCACAGCCAGGCCGCCTCGCGTTCGCGGCGGTCGTCGGCCGCACGCCGCGCCAGCGCGGCTTCGGCTTCGTCGGCACTGAGTTGGGGCCGCGTGCTCCACAGGAGCAGCGCGAGCGCGACGCGCATGGCGACGCGGTCGACGAACGACGTCCGAGGCGTCCGTCCAGCCAGCTGCAACGTATCGGGCACGCCCGATGAGCGCTGCGGCGCAGTGTTGGTTCGCATGATCTTTCTCTTTCAGGCAGAGATGGATGCCGCCGAGGGCGGCGGGATGCCGTGCCGCAGCACGGAGCGGGGGAGCCGTGATGGGGCACGGCGCGGAGGGGCGGCGGAGCGCGAGCAGCTGCCTCAGACGAGGCGGCGGGGAGCGATCATGCCCCGGGAGGGGCAGAGTTCTCCTACGCGGTGCGGCTCAGCCGGCTTCGTGGGCGAGGACGCTCTGGAGCGTTCCAAAGGAGACGGTCCCCGCAACACGAGACGGGCGTACTGGATACGCGACCTCGGTGGTGTTGATACGAATCATCGGGGGACCTCCTTTCTCGACTTCGGATGCGAGAGCCGACGCTAGCGCGTGGCGCACATCCCGTCAAGTGACATGCCGGTAGCGTGGTGCGGTAACCGCTGACGGAGGACTGCCCATGCACCTGAAGAGCGTGACGCTCAAAGGGTTCAAGTCGTTTGCGCAGCCGACGACGTTCGCCCTGGAACCGGGGGTGACCTGCATCGTCGGGCCCAACGGATCAGGCAAGTCCAATGTCGTCGACGCGCTCGCCTGGGTGATGGGGGAGCAGGGCGCCAAGACGCTCCGCGGCGGCAAGATGGAGGACGTCATCTTCGCCGGCACCGCCACCCGCGGCCCGCTGGGACGCGCCGAGGTGCAACTGACCATCGACAACAGCGACGGTGCGCTGCCGATCGAGTACAGCGAAGTGACGATCAGTCGCACCCTGTTCCGCAACGGCGCCAGCGAGTACGCCATCAACGGTGAGAGCTGCCGGCTGCTGGACGTGCAGGAGCTGCTGAGCGATACCGGTCTGGGCCGCGAGATGCACGTGATCGTCGGCCAGGGCCGGCTGGACAGCGTGCTGCAGGCGTCGCCGGAGGAACGTCGCGGTTTCGTCGAGGAGGCCGCCGGCATCCTCAAGCACCGCAGGCGCAAGGAGAAGACCCTGCGCAAGCTCGCCGCGATGGAGGCGAACCTCACCCGGCTGTCGGACCTCGCCGGGGAGTTGCGCCGGCAGCTGAAGCCGCTGGGGCGCCAGGCCGAGATCGCCCGCGAAGCCGCCACGATCGCCGCCGTCGTCCGCGACGCCAAGGCGCGCCTGTTCGCCGACGATCTGGTGAGCCTGCGCGCGCAGCTGGCCGACCACGCGCGCAACGAGCAGGAGCGTCACTCCGAACGTCTCGTGCTCCAGGATCAGGCCGAGCAAGTGCGCGCCCGGATCGAGCGGCTGGAAGCCGAGCAGCGCTCCGAGGCGGTCGACCGCACGCGGCGCACGACCTTCGCCCTCGAGCAGGTGCAGGAACGGCTGCGCGGGCTCTACACCCTCACCGGGCAGCGGCTGTCGCTGCTCTCCGGCGACGACGCCCCGCTGTTCGAACAGACCACCGTCTCGCAGACCACCATCGACGATGCCCGTGCCGAGATCGACGAGATCGCCGCTGGACTGGGCGCCGCGCAGGACGCCGCAGCCGCGGCATCCAGGGACGTCATCCGGTCCCGGGCAGAACTGGACGCCCTCGACGCCGACATCGCGGCACAAAGCGCGCTGGTGTCCGAACACGACATGCGGCTGACCAAGCTGCGCGGTGCCGCCGACGCGGCGCACTCCGGACTATCCGCGGTGCGCGCCGCGCTGGAACGCCAGCAGACGGCACTGGATGCCGCCCTCGCGCGCCGTGCGGAAGCGGAAGAGGCACTGGCGGCTGTCGACCCGGAGCTGGTGCCGGAGGGCACTTCCGCCGAATACGCCGCACTCTACGAGAAGGCGCAGCGCGACGCGACCGAGGCGGAATCGACCGTCGCCGGCATCCGGGAGCGGCTGCACGCCGCCGAGCGGGAACTCGAGGCGCTCACGGCGCAAACCGCGGCGCTGGGCCGGGCCCTCGATGTGCGCAACGCCGCCGCTGAACTGATCGCCGGCGGTGGCGCGGGCATTCGGGGCCTGGTCGGCGACGCGGTCAAGGTGACCGCCGGCTACGAAGCGGCGATCGCCGCCGTGCTGGGGCCGCTCGCCGAAGGCGTGCTGGTCGATTCGGTGGACGAGGCGTACGCGCTGGCGCGCGTGGCGCGCGACGCCGACCTCGGCACGGTCGACATCGCCATCGCCGCCGGGGATGCCACGGCGCCCGCGACCGCGCTGCCTGGCGCGATCGCGGCGACCGCGGTCGTCACCGCGCCGCCGGGCGTGCTTGGCCTGCTGTCGTCGGTCATGATCGTCGACGATCTGGATGCCGTGCGGCAGGTTCCTCCCGGGCTGACCGTCGTCACCCGCGCGGGAGAGATCGTCACGGCACACACGGTGCGCGCCGGCAGCGGCGGTGGGCGCTCCCGCCTCGAACTCGCGGCGGAGCGCGATGCCGCCGCCGACCGGCTGACGGAGATCGTCGTCGTGGCCGACTCGCTGCGCGATGCGCTGGCAGACGCACAGGGCCACCTCGACGGTGCCCGCCAGCGGACCAAGGCGTCGCTGGAGACGCTGCGCGCGCACGACGCGGCGTTGGCCGCACACACCGAGCAGGTCAACCGTGCCACGGTGCGCCACGAGGGCGCGATGGCCGAGTGCGAACGGCTGGAAGCAGGGCTGAGGCCGGCGCAAGCGGCCGTCGCGGACGCCGAGGCCCGCGTGCGCGCCGCCGACGAGGCGCTGGAGCGGGCGCAGCAGATGCCGCGACCCATTCTCGACGCCTCCGCCCGCGAGGGCATGCTCGCCGCTGTCGAGCGCACCCGCGACGCCGAGATGCGCGCGCGGCTGGATGTCGAGACGCTGAAGGAACGCATCCGAGCCGGCGAGCAGCAGGTCGTGCAGCTCGAGCGTCAGCGGGAGCGGGAACGCGCCGCCGCAGAGGAAGCCGCCCGCCGCGCCGTGATCCGCCGCGCCCAGCGCGCCGTCGCCGCAGACATCGCCGCGCAGCTGCCGCCGCTGCTTGACTCGGTCGATCGGTCCGTGTCTCAGGCGCGCGTGGAACTGGCCGCCGCCGAATCGGCGCGCACCGCGGTGACCGCTGAGCTGAGGGAGCTGCGCGCCCAGGAGACGACGGTGCGGGAGCGGCTCGCGGGGCTCACCGAGAGCGTGCACGGGTTGGAGCTGCAGATCCACGAGAAGCGCCTGCACGTCACGAGTCTTCTCGAGCGGGTGGCATCCGAGCTCGGTCTCGACGAGCGTATTCTCGTTTCGGAATACGGTCCTGACCAGCCGGTACCGGTCGCCGATTCGAAGGGTGGCGACACCGAGCCGCGTACCGAGCCCTATGATCGCGCGGCGCAGCGCCGGCGCCTGCAGGAGGCCGAACGCAAGCTCGGTCAGCTGGGCCGGGTGAATCCGCTCGCGCTGGAGGAGTTCTCCGCGCTCGAGCAGCGGCACGCGTTCCTCACGGAGCAACTGAGCGACCTCACCCGCACGCGCGCCGACCTGATGACGATCATCGACGAACTCGACGAGCGCATGCAGACGATCTTCCTCGCCGCCTTCGAGGACACCCGCGTCGCCTTCGGCGAGGTGTTCCCGATCCTGTTCCCCGGCGGCACCGGCAGCATCTCGCTGACCGATCCCGACAGCCCGCTCACCACCGGCATCGAGGTGATGGTGCGTCCGGCCGGAAAGAAGATCGAGCGCCTCTCGCTGCTCTCCGGCGGTGAACGCTCCCTCGCGGCGGTGGCGCTGCTGACGGCCATCTTCAAGGCCCGGCCGAGCCCGTTCTACATCCTCGACGAGGTGGAGGCCGCGCTGGACGATGCGAACCTCGGGCGACTGCTCGGAGTGTTCGAGCAACTCCGCGAGTCCAGTCAGCTGATCGTCATCACGCACCAGAAGCGCACGATGGAGATCGCCGACGCCCTGTACGGCGTCTCGATGCGCCAGGACGGCGTCTCCGCCGTCGTCGGGCAGCGCGTGCGCGATCGGCAGAGCGCGTAGCGCGCCTAGGCTGGAAGCATGGCGGAGAATTCCTGGTCGCTCGGCCGCGCACTGCGCGGCATGTTCGTCAAGCCCGCGATCGATGAGACCACGTGGGAAGACCTTGAGACGGCGCTGTTGACGGCGGACTTCGGTCCCGACATCACCGAGCGCATCGTCGAGGAGCTTCGCGAGAAGGTGGAGCGGTTCCGCACCACCGACCCGCGCGACCTGCAGCGCATGCTGCGGGAGACCCTCGAAGAGCACTTCGCCAAGTTCGACACGACCCTGCGGCTCACGGAGCGGCCTGCGGTTGTGCTGGTGGTGGGCGTGAACGGCGTGGGCAAGACCACGACGATCGGCAAGTTCGCGAAGTTCCTGCAGCGCTACGGCCGCACCGTGGTCGTCGGCGCCGCCGACACGTTCCGCGCCGCCGCCGTCGATCAGCTGGCCACCTGGGCAGAACGCGGGGGAGCGGCGATCGTGCGTCCGCAGCAGGAAGGCCAGGACCCGGCATCCGTCGCGTTCCAGACGATCGAGTATGCCAAGCGCACCGGCACCGAGATCGTGCTCGTCGACACCGCCGGTCGCCTGCACACCAAGGGCGGTCTCATGGACGAGCTCGGCAAGATCCGCCGGGTCATCGAGAAGCAGGCGCCGATCAGCGAGGTGCTGCTGGTGCTGGATGCCACGACCGGCCAGAACGGCGTCATGCAGGCCGAGGCCTTCCTGCAGCACGCCGGTGTCACCGGGCTGGTGCTGACCAAACTGGATGGCTCCGCCAAGGGCGGATTCGTGCTGGCGGTGCAGGAGCGCACCGGGATTCCGGTAAAGCTCCTCGGCCAGGGCGAAGGCATCAATGACCTCACCGGATTCACCCCGCACGTCTTCGCCGCTTCGCTGGTGGAATGACCGGCGCGGCGCGGCGGACTACCGCCTGGGCAGTCGTACTGCTTTCATAGGACCATGGCGATCGAGCACGACTACTTCGGACTCTTGGAAACAGGTCCGGACGGATCGATCTTCTGGTCGGAGAACGTCGAGTTCGCCGACCAGATCGTCACCGTCGATCTCACGGCGCCCGACCAGGACGACGTGTCCTCCGCCGCGCTCGATGTCGCCGCCGCCATGATCTCCACGCTCGAGACGATCGACATGACCGCGCGCAACGCGATGGTCACCGAACTCGACGACCGTGCCAGCGAAGTGACCGAGTACATCCTGCAGCAGCAGGACCGGTTGGGGGACCGCATCGAGGAGTACCTCGTCGACATCTCCGGCGACGTGCACGTCGACGTGATCCGCTCGCTGCAGCTGATGAGCATGACGATCCTCGCCGACGAGCACGGTGGCAGCGACCCGTTCGCCGTCCTCGAGTACGCCCTCGACCCGGATGCCACCGACGACGTGCTGCTGGTCAATCTCGCGTCCGACGGCTCCGTGCAGTCGGTCACCAGCGCTGAGTAGGCCAGCCGCTACACGGCAGGTGACGCGGGCTCGGCCGCAGGTACTGGGTGATCGTGATGATGTCGGTGCCGGCGTCGTTGGATTTCGTACAACAACACCTGATCGCGTGTGCGCACGCGGGGGTCCGTACGCTGAAGTCATGAACCGGGTGGGTAGGCCCAAGGCATCGTCACAGGAGACGCTCGCCGAGGCGGCGTGCGAACTGTTCCTCGAGCGCGGCTACGACGCAACCTCGGTGGCCGACATCACCACACGCGCCGGGGTGAGCCGGTCGAGCTTCTTCAACTACTTCGCCTCGAAGGCGGACGTGCTGTGGGCGGGGCTGGACGAGCGACTGGATGCCGCGACCGCGGCGCTGCTGGCACGCACGCCGGTGCGGGACGCGCTGTGCGCGATCGGCGCCGACTTCGCACCGGACCACCTGGCACTGGCCATCACGAACATGGATGCCATGGGTCTTGCCGTCGAGCTCGACCGGGAACGGGCGATCCGCCAGCTGCGTCTGGCGCGCGCGGTCGCGGAGCGGTTGCGCCGCGACGGAGCCGCGGCACTGCGGGCCGAGGTCTCCGGCGCCGCGAGCGCGGGCGCGGTGTTCTCCGCCGTCTGGGAGTGGGCCGCCGGCGGCGCCGGCCGCGCCGCGCTGGCGCCCCTGCTGGCCGACGCCCTGGATTTCGTCCCCACCGCTCATGGTCGGGTGCGGCAGCTGCGTCTGGTGGTGCAGGCCGAGCAGTACGACGACGCCCTCGCCTTCTACCGCGACGTGGTCGGCATGCCGCAGGCCGAGGCATACGAGGCCGACGGCGGGGCGCGCGTGGCGATCCTCGACGCGGGGCGGGCGACGCTGGAGATCGCCAACCCGGCGCAGGTGGCGTTCATTGACACGGTCGAGACCGACGGCGACGCACCGAGCGACCGGCTGCGCGTCGCGCTCGAGGTCGACGACGCCGCCGTGGCCGTCGACGCGCTGCTGGCCGCCGACGCGACCCTGGAGGCATCCGCCCGCCAGACACCCTGGCGATCGGTGAACGCACGGGTGCGCGGCCGGGCGAACCTGCAGCTGACGCTGTTCCAGGAGCTGGGCCCGGAGTGACGGCTTCGTGAGGGCGCCGCGAGGCTGCCCCGAGTCCACGTAGAATCGGGGGATCATGGCTACCTTCGGCACGCTCTCAGATCGTCTCACCGAGACCTTCCGCAACCTCCGCACCAAGGGCAAGCTCAGCGCTGCTGATGTCGACGGGACCGTGCGCGAGATCCGTCGCGCACTGCTGGACGCCGACGTCGCGCTGCCGGTCGTGAAGGAGTTCACCGCCAAGGTGCGCGAGCGCGCCCTCGGCGACGAGGTCAACCGTGCACTGAACCCGGCACAGCAGGTGGTGCAGATCGTCAACGAGGAGCTCGTGGCGATCCTCGGCGGCCAGCAGCGCCGGCTGCAGTTCGCCAAGACCCCGCCGACGGTGATCATGCTCGCCGGCCTCCAGGGGTCGGGTAAGACCACGTTCGCCGGCAAGCTCGCCAAGATGCTCGAGAAGGACGGCCACACCCCGCTGCTGGTCGCCGCCGACCTGCAGCGCCCGAACGCCGTCAACCAGCTGCAGGTCGTCGCCCAGCAGGCCGGTGCCGCCATCTACGCCCCGGAGCCCGGCAACGGCGTGGGCGACCCGGTGCAGGTCGCCCGCGACGGTGTTGAGACCGCCCGCCGGCAGCAGCACGACGTCGTCATCATCGACACCGCCGGCCGCCTCGGCGTCGACGCGGAGCTGATGAAGCAGGCATCCGACATCCGCAAGGCGACCGACCCCGATGAAGTGCTGTTCGTCATCGACGCGATGATCGGTCAGGACGCCGTCAACACCGCCAAGGCCTTCCAGGAGGGCGTCGACTTCACCGGCGTCGTGCTGAGCAAGCTGGACGGTGACGCCCGCGGTGGTGCCGCGCTGTCCGTGGCATCCGTCACCGGCCGCCCGATCATCTACGCCTCCACCGGTGAGGGCCTCGACGACCTCGAGGCGTTCCACCCGGACCGCATGGCCAGCCGTATCCTCGACCTCGGCGACATCCTCAGCCTCATCGAGCAGGCGCAGGGCGCGTTCGATGAGGAAGAGGCGATGAAGGTCGCCGAGAAGCTGGCGACGGACAGCTTCACCCTCGAGGACTTCCTCGACCAGATGCAGCAGCTCAAGAAGATGGGCTCGATGAAGAAGATGCTCGGCATGCTGCCGGGCATGGGCCAGATGAAGCAGCAGCTGGACAATTTCGACGAGCGGGAGCTCGACCACACCGAGGCCATCATCCGCTCGATGACGCCGGGGGAGCGCCGCAACCCGAAGGTGCTCAACGGCTCGCGGCGGCTGCGCATCGCGCGCGGTTCGGGCATGACCGTCACCGACGTGAACCAGCTCGTGCAGCGGTTCGAGCAGGCATCCAAGATGATGAAGACCGTCGCGCGCGGCGGTGTGCCCAGCATCCCCGGCATGGGATCGATGGGCGGCAAGCCCGGTGCGACCACCAAGCGCGGCAAGCAGCAGAAGAGCCGCGCGGTGTCGCGTTCGGGTAACCCCGCCAAGCGGGCCGCGGAGGCCGCCGGCCTGGCCGCTGCCGCGCCGACCGGATCCGGTTTCGGCCTGGGCGGCCCGCAGCAGGCGCCGAGCGAGGCCGAGCTCGCCGAGATCCAGAAGCTCTTCGGCAAGGGCTGAGCCCGCGCCGCCGCGTCGCGGCATCCACCCTGCGTCGTGTCGCGAGCGTAGGAGATGGGGCCAGCGTAGGACGGATGCCGCCGCGGATCTCCTACCTCCGACCCATCTCCTACCTCCGACCCATCTCCTACCCTGGCTTCGCCGCGCGCGCCGGTCACCGTCTCCTCCCCAGGCCCGCGGCACTCGGATCCATCCACGGTTCGGGGGTTGCGCTACCCGCTCACCCACGTGGCCGCGCCAGTGTGGACGGCATGGCAGCGGCATTGGTTCTCCTTGATTGGCTCACGCGCCGCGGCGGCGTCGCCCACACCGCCGAGGCCCGCGCACAGGGTTTCTCGGCCCGCACGATGGCGGATGCCGTGGCGAGCGGGGTTCGACGGGTGCGGCGCAGCTGGCTGGTGATGCCGCACGTGGAGGATGTCATCGTGCGCGCCGTCGAAGCGGGCGGCCGGGTGACGTGCCTCACGCAGGCGCGCCGGCTCGGACTGTGGGTGCCCGAGCACGACGGCATCCATGTCGCGGTCGCACCGACGGCCTCCCGACTCGGTGACGGCGTGCACGCCCACTGGGGAGCCGCCCCCACGCCGGTGTCGCGGTACGCGGTCGTCGACGGCATCGTGAACACGCTGCAGCAGGTCGCGCGCTGCGTTGCCGAGGCCGACGCGCTGACGGTGTGGGAATCGGCGGTGCGCAAGAAGCTGATCGATCCTGCGACGCTGGCAGCCGTGCAGTGGCGAGGCACTCGCGCCTCGGCCGTGAACGAGCTGGCATCCCTGCTGAGCGACTCGGGACTGGAGACCGTGTTCCTGGCGGGGCTGCGGGCGTTCGACCTGCCGATCCGCCAGCAGGTGCGCATCGACGGGCACGCGGTGGACTTCCTCATCGGCGACCGGCTGGTCATCCAGCTCGACGGCTGGGAGTTCCACAGCGCCCCCGCCGACCGACGTCGCGACCTCCGGGCAGACGCGCGGCTGGTGCTGCGCGGCTACACCGTGCTGCGCTTTGACTGGATGCAGGTGCTGCGGCAGTGGGCATTCGTCGAGGAGACGGTGCTGCTGGCGGTCGCGCAGGGCAAGCACCGCGCCCCCGCGCTGTCACGAGCGTAGGAGATGGGACGAGCGTAGGACGGATGCCGCGACAGAACTCCTCCCTTCGCCACATCTCCTACGCTCGTAACGGCAGAAGCGGCGAAAGCCGAGCCGGATGCCGCGGCTCAGGCGCCCAGGCGGCTGAGATGCTCGCGCAGCGTCGGTCCCTTGCGGAACTCGCGGATCAAGTGCTGCACGACTTCCCGCAGGTCGCCGTCGGCGGCAGCGGCGACCGTCAGCTGCCGGGCATAGCTGGCGCCGCCGGTGAGGATGGTCTCCACCTCGGCGAATTCGCGGGCGCACTTGAGTTCGACCGCGATGTCGGCCAGCTGCTCGACCGTCGTGCGCAGGTGTTCGGTGACGGGCAACTGCGTGCCGTCGCGGTCGACGATGATGCGGGCATCCAGGCCGTAGCGGGCGGCGCGCCACTTGTTCTCCCGCACGAACCACGGCTGCAGGAACGGCAGCTCCCGGCCCGCATCGAGCTCGCGGGAGAAATGCTCCACGAGCGCCTGCACCAGCGCGGCCACGGCGGCCAGCTCCGGCAACGTCGACATGCCGTCGCACGCGCGCACCTCGATGGTGCCCCAGCGGGGCGCCGGGCGGACGTCCCACCGCACCTCGGTGGCATCCGCCATCACTCCGGTATGGGCCATGTCGTCGAGGTAGCTCTCGTACTCCGCGTACGTCTGCAACGGCCAGGGGAGACCGGCGGTGGGCAGCTGCTGGAACACCAGGGCGCGATTGGACGCGTACCCGGTGCTCTCGCCGGCCCAGAACGGGCTGGATGCCGACAGCGCCTGAAGATGCGGCAGGTAGGCGGCCAGGGCGTTGACGATCGGCATGACCTTGTTGACGTCGTCGACGCCGATGTGCACGTGGATGCCCCAGATCATCATGTTGCGTCCCCACCACTGGGTGCGCTCGATGAGCTTGTGGTAGCGGGTCTTGTCGGTCACCTGCTGGTCGAACCACTGCGCGAACGGGTGACTGCCGGCGCACAGCAGCTCCAGCCCCAGCGGGTCGGTCACGGTGCGCACCGCGGCGATGGCGTCGGCGATGTCGTCGACGGCGGCAGCCACGGTCTGGCCGATGCCGCTGGTGACCTCCAGGGTGTTGGTCAGCAGTTCCCCGGTCACGGTGTAGCGCTCGAGCGCCGTTGATTCGCCGAGCGCGGCGATCACTTCCGGCGCGCGGGGCACAAGATCCCCGGTGCTTCCGTCGGCGAGCATGAGCTCCCATTCGAGCCCGACGGAGGAGCGGGCGGATGTCGCGAAGGGCACCGTCATGCGCACAGTCTGGCACGCGCGCGAGCGGGTGGTTCGCGGCATGCCCCAGCATCTGGCAAAATAGAAGGCTGGACCGCGCGCTCGACCCTCTAACCGGGCTCGCGATCCACTCTCGAGCTTTTGCCGGGTGTGCACCCCACGCTCCAGGCGACGTTCATCCTTCCAACACATTCAGGAGAATTGTGGCTGTCAAGATCCGTCTCAAGCGGCTCGGCAAGATCCGTGCCCCGTACTACCGCATCGTCGTCGCCGACTCGCGCACCAAGCGCGACGGTCGTGTCATCGAGGAGATCGGCAAGTACCACCCGACCGAGGAGCCCTCGTTCATCGAGGTCAACTCCGAGCGGGCGCAGTACTGGCTGTCCGTCGGCGCGCAGCCGACCGAGCAGGTCGCCGCACTGCTGAAGCTCACGGGTGACTGGGGCAAGCACAAGGGTGACAAGAACGCCGTCTCGACCGTGAAGACGGCCGAGCCCAAGGCACCCTTCGAGGTCGACGCCGCGAAGAAGTCCGTTGTCAAGCCGAAGGTGGAGAAGAAGGCCGACCAGGCTGCTTCCACCGAGGCTGCGTCCGACGAGGCGCCTGTCGCCTCCACCGACGCCGAGTAAGCCGTTGCTGGCCGCCGCGCTCGAACACGTCGTCAAGGGGATCGTCGATCACCCCGAGGACGTGACCGTGAACACTTCCACCTCGCCTCGCGGCGACGTGCTGGAGGTGCGCGTGCACCCCGATGATCGGGGTCGCGTCATCGGGCGCGGCGGACGCACGGCAAAGGCGCTGCGCACCGTCGTGTCGGCTCTGGCCGACGGACGACGCGTGCGCGTCGATGTTGCGGACGACTGAGGTGTCGGCTGCGAAAACCCCCCGCGCCCAGTTGCGCGTCGGTCGACTGGTCAAGGCGCACGGGCTCAAGGGCGCACTCAAGCTCGAGCTGTACACCGATGACCCTGATCGCCGTTTCACCACCGGTGCCGTCTTCACACTGCAGGTGCCGGAGGCTTCACCCTGGCATGGCAAGTCCATCACGGTGCGTGAGTTCCGCTGGATGAACTCGCACCCCGTCGTGTTCTTCGAAGACGTTGAAGACCGCGAAGCGGCCGAGACGCTCGTGCGCGCCATCCTGTGGATCGACCAGGACGAGGACGAGGACTCCCCGGAGTCGGATGCCTGGTACGACCACCAACTCGTCGGCCTCGATGTCGTCCGCGACGGCGACGTCGTCGGACGTGTCGTGCGGGTCGACCACCTCCCGGCGCAGGACCTGCTGATCGTCCGCCCCACCGGCGACGGCGACCGCGAGATCCTGGTGCCGTTCGTCACGGCCATCGTGCCCGACGTGGACATCGCCGCCGGACGCGTCACCGTCACCCCGCCCGCAGGGCTCTTCGAAGAGCTGGCGCCGGAACCGGATGCCGCGGCGGACGCAGCCCCCGATGACGCAGCGCCGACTGATGGCGACGCTCCCGAGGCGGACGCCGACAAGGACTGACGTGCGCATCGACGTCGTCTCGATCTTCCCGTCGTTCTTCGACGTGCTGGAAGTCTCGCTGCTGGGCAAAGCCCGCGGCGCAGGGCTCCTGGACATCCGCGTGCACGACCTGCGCACGCACACCCACGACCGTCACCGCACCGTGGACGACACCCCCTACGGCGGCGGCGCGGGCATGGTGATGAAGCCCGAGCCCTGGGGCGAGGTGCTGGACGAGATCACAGCGGATGCCGGCGACCGGCCGGTGTTCGTGTTCCCCTCGCCCGCGGGGGAGCGGTTCACTCAGGCCACCGCGCGTGAGATGTCGCAGCTGCCGCACCTGGTGTTCGGCTGCGGCCGTTACGAGGGGATCGACGAGCGGGTGTTCGACTACGCCGCGACCCTCGGCGAGGTCCGGCTGGTGAGCCTGGGCGACTACGTGCTCAACGGCGGCGAGGTCGCGGCGATGGCCATGATCGAGGCCATCGGCCGTCTCATCCCCGGCGTCGTCGGCAACCCCGCAAGCCTCGTGGAGGAGTCCCACGAGGACGGCCTGCTGGAGTACCCGTCGTACACCAAGCCGTCATCCTGGCGCGGCTACGACGTGCCGCCGGTGCTGCTCAGCGGCAACCACGGCGCCGTCGACACCTGGCGCCACCAGCAGCAGCTGGAGCGCACGCGCGAGCGTCGCCCCGATCTGCTCGCCGACTGAGGTCAGTCCACCCCGAGGAACGACCGATCGGTCAGCACGATGGGGCCGTCTTCGGTGATGGCGATCGTGTGCTCGGCGTGAGCACCCCGCGAACCGTCGACGCTGCGCAGCGTCCAGCCGTCGGAGTCGGTGATCAGCTCGTCGGTGGTCTGCAGGAACCACGGCTCCAGCGCCAGCACCAGCCCCGCACGCAGCGGATAGCCGCGCGCCGGCTTGCCGTCGTTGGGCACGTGAGGGTCGCCGTGCATGACGCGGCCGACGCCGTGCCCGCCGAAGTCGGTGTTGATCGAGTACCCGTCGCCGTGGGCGACCTCGGCGATCGCGTGTGAGATGTCGCCGATCCGGTTGCCGACCACGGCCGCGCCGATCGCGGCATCCAGCGCCCGCTCGGTGGTGTCGATGAGGGCGAGGTCCTCCTCGCGCGGCGTGCCGACGACGAACGAGATGGCGGAGTCGGCGACCCAGCCGTCGACCGACACCGCGAAGTCCAGCGATACGAGGTCGCCGTCGCGCAGCGCGTAGTCGTGGGGGAGCCCGTGCAGCACGGCGTCGTTGATGGACGTGCAGATCACCTTGCCGAACGGACTCGCGCCGAACGAGGGGTGATAGTCGATGTAGCAGGACTCTGCCCCGGCGCGGCGGATCAGCTCGTGGGCGCGCTTGTCGATCGCCAGCAGATTCGTGCCGACCTTCGTCTCGTCACGCAGGGTCGCCAGTACCTCCGCAACAAAGCGGCCCGCCGGTCGCATCGCGTCGATCTCGGCGGGGGTGCGCAACTCGATCATCGGGTTCCTTTCGTCCGGCATCCATTCTCCCTGATGCCGGGGTGTGCGGGTGCGAACGGATGCCGGTGTGCGCCGTGACACGGCAGGCGTAGCATCGAAGCCATGTGGCTGCGACGCGCGTTCTATCTCTGGCTCCTGCCGGCCGCGTTCGTGCTGCCGATGTGGTTGGTCGTCGGATGGGTCATCTTCGACGGCGGCGGCTGGGCGCTGCTGTGGGTGCTGTTCCTCGCGGTGCCGGCGGTGTTCATCGCCGAACTGGTGCTGATGCTGCTGGTGCGAGCAAGAGGCACGGTGCGCGCGCAGGGCGCGGTGTCGTGGTGGGACGTGCTCGGCTTCGGCCTCTGGCACCTCTCGATCATCGCGCTGGGGTTCTTCGGACCCGCCTGGATCCCGCAGGCGCTGGGCGCCGCGGGCCTCGCGGTCGGGGTGTTCTGGCTCTCGCTGTGGCAGCTGTGGACCGAAGCGCGTCCGCGACTGACCATGGTGCGCGCCGGCAACGGCACGGCCTTCATTCCGGCCGCGGAGCCCCGGCGCGAGCCCGACGAAGTGGCCGATGTGGTCATCATCGAGGAGAAGCGGCTCCCACCCACGGTGTAAGGCGGTTTGGTGGGCGCCAGTGCGCATGGCAGAATAGAGCTTCGTGCCCTGATTGACTCTGCCTCAGGGGAGCGGACCGCGCAGACGGTTCCGGGGCACCACTTCTCTTATTCCTCTATCTCGCGGTCGACCTGTGGCGGCTGCAGGAAGTGACGATCATGCAGATCCTCGATTCAGTCGACGCAGCATCCCTGCGCTCCGACATCCCCGTCTTCGGTCCCGGCGACACCGTCAAGGTGCACGTCAACATCACCGAAGGCAACCGCTCCCGTATCCAGGTCTTCCAGGGCACCGTCCTCGGTCGCTCGGGTGACGGCGTGCGTGAGACCTTCACCGTTCGCAAGATCAGCTTCCAGGTCGGCGTCGAGCGCACCTTCCCGGTGCACAGCCCCGTGATCGACCACATCGAGGTCGTCACCCGCGGCGACGTGCGCCGCGCCAAGCTCTACTACCTGCGTAACCTTCGCGGCAAGAAGGCCAAGATCAAGGAGAAGCGCGACCGCTGACGCGTCTTTTGCAGACGGATGCCCCGGGGGTCGACCCCCGGGGCATCCGTCGTTCCACGGTCGCTGCGCACGCGTCGTATGCCGCGGCCGGATGCCGAATGTGCGACGCTTGAACATGTCGCCTCATGCTTCGAGAGGCGCCGGAAGAAGGATGGTCGATGACGGCTGAGCAGACGGCCCCGCCGCACGATCCGGGGCTGCCGCGTCGCCGGCACGGCTGGTGGCCGTTCGTGCGCGATGTGCTCATCATCGTGCTCATCGCGGTGGTGGTGTCCTTCCTCGTGAAGACCTTCCTGGTGCGGTCGTTCTACATCCCCTCCGGGTCGATGCAGCAGACGCTGCAGATCGAGGACCGCATCCTCGTCGACGAACTCACGCCGCGCTTCGGCGGCTTCGACCGGGGCGACATCGTCGTCTTCCGCGACCCGGGCGGGTGGCTCACCCCCGCCGTCGAGCCGGAGCGTTCCGCGGTGGTCGTGGCCTTCGACTGGGCGCTGTCGCTGGTGGGACTGTCCGCACCCGACAGCAAGGACCATCTCATCAAGCGCGTCGTCGGGCTGCCGGGCGACCACGTGGTCTGCTGCAATGCGCTCGGACAGCTGACCGTCAACGGCATCCCCATCGACGAGAGCGTCTATCTCAACCTCGCGGTCGGTGAAGCCGCCCCGCAGGAGTACGAGTTCGACGTCGTGGTGCCGGAAGGTTCGCTGTGGGTGCTCGGCGACAACCGCGATCACTCCCGCGACTCGCGCTACAACCAGGATCAGCCGAACAAGGGTTTCGTGCCCATCGAGAACGTCGTCGGCCGAGCGTTCCTCATCACGTGGCCGCTGGATCGCGTGGGCCTCATCGACGGCCACCACGACGTGTTCGCCGGTGTGCCCGACTCCGAAACCGAGTGACACCATGACCGTCGTCGAGCCGCGCCTGACGCTGGAGCGTCGACTGCTGCGCGAGCACACGATGGTCATCGCGTGCGACGAGGTGGGGCGCGGGGCCCTGGCAGGTCCCGTGGCCGTCGGCGCCGTCGCAGTGGATGCCGCACGCGCCCGTCGTCGCGTCCCCGAGGGCCTGCGCGACTCCAAGCTCGTCCCCGCCGCCCGGCGCGCGGAGGTGGCCGACCGCGCCGCAGCGTGGGTCGGGGCGTCGGCAGTGGGCTGGGCAAGCTCCGCGGAAGTCGACCAGGTCGGCATCATCCGGGCGCTCGGGATCGCGGCTCTGCGCGCCGTCGACCAGCTGCGCGGTCACGGCATCGTGCCCGAAGAGGCGATCGTGCTGCTGGACGGCAACCACGACTACATCACGCCTGCGGGCGGGGCGGGGCTGCTGGTGCGCCCCGTCGTGAAGGCCGACCGCGACTGCGCCAGCGCGGCGGCGGCATCCGTCATCGCGAAGGTGGCCCGCGACGGCCTCATGACCGATCTGCATGACGACTGGCCGGATTATCAGTGGGCTCGCAACAAGGGCTACGCCAGCGAGGAACACCGCGCCGCGATCCGCTCGCTCGGGCTCAGCACGCACCACCGGGCGTCGTGGGCGATCCTCGACGCACCGACGCTCTTCTGAGCGGCCATAGGATGGTCTCACCATGGACGATGAGGGCTTCGAGGACTACGACCGCGAACTTGAGCTGGCGCTGTATCGCGAGTACCGCGATGTCGTGTCGCAGTTCGCCTACGTGATCGAGACCGAACGTCGGTTCTACCTCGCCAACGAGGTCAACGTCGTACGTCGTGACACCGAGCACGACTTCTACTTCGAGATCTCGATGACCGACGTGTGGGTCTGGGACATCTACCGTGCCGACCGGTTCGTCAAGTCGGTGCGCGTGCTGACGTTCAAGGACGTCAACGTCGAGGAGCTCACTCGCCGCGACTTCCACCTGCCCGAGGAGCTCTCGCTCGATTCCTGAGCGTTTTCCGCCCCGTAGCCTCCTCCCCAGGGTGCAATAGCGGCCGCCGGTCCCCGATCCGGCGTATGCGCGCCGACGTCCCCCTCGCGCACGCGCGACGATCGCTGCATGGCAGCCAAGGACGAACGAGGACGAGACGGCGAAGCGCGCGCGGCACGCTATCTGGAGGATGCCGGCTGGCGGGTGCTCGCGCGCAACTGGCGCTGCCCGCAGGGTGAACTCGATCTGGTCGCCACCCACGCCGATGTCATCGCCGTCGTGGAGGTCAAGACGCGGCGCACCGATGCATTCGGGCACCCGTGGGAGGCCGTGGACGACCGCAAACGCCGACGGCTGTGGCGATTGGCCTATGCGTGGCTTGCCGCGCACCCCGACCTGATGCAGGGACACCGGCTGCGCCTGGACGTCATAGCGATCACCGGGGAGGACCCTGCCACGGCGTCACTGGAGCACCTGCGGGACCTGCGATGACGGTTGCGCGCACGTGGGCGGTCGCGCTGACCGGGTTGGAGGGCGCGCTGGTCGAGGTCGAGGCGGACCTGTCCCGGCAGACCCCCGACTTCAAGATCATCGGCCTGCCTGACAAAGCGCTGGGCGAAGCGCACCAACGCGTGCACAACGCCTGCGAGAACAGCGGCCTGCAGTTGCCGCGACGGCGGCTCACGGTCAATCTGTCGCCGGCGAGCCTGCCGAAACAGGGCGCCGGCTTCGACGTCGCGATCGCCGTCGCCGCGCTGGCGACCGAGCACCGTCTCGACCCGGCGTCCCTCCGCTCCGCAGTGCACCTGGGCGAGCTCGGCCTGGACGGGCGGCTGCGTCCGGTACCGGGGGTGCTGCCGGCGGTGGTGGCCGCCGTCCGCGCCGGGATCACCCGCGTCGCGGTGCCCTTCGCCAATCGGGCAGAGGCGGCACTGGTGGACGGCGTCGAGGTGCTCGGTGCGGTGAGTCTGCTCGACGTGCTGCGGTGGCACGGTCTGGACGTCGAGCATCGCGAGTTGCCGCCGGTCACCGACGACGCCCCTCCCGAGCGGGCTGTCGAGCGACTGGAGCTGGCGGAGGTGATCGGCCAGCGCGACGCCGTCGAGGCGATCGTCCTGGCGGCATCCGGCGGACATCACGTGCTCATGAGCGGACCACCCGGGTCGGGCAAGACGATGCTGGCGCGCCGCCTCCCCGGCATCCTGCCGGAGCTCGACGATTCCGCAGCGCTGCAGGCCGCATCGATTCGGTCGCTCGGCGGAGCCCGGGTGGTCGCCCTGGAACGCACCCCGCCGTTCGAGGCGCCGCATCACACCGCGAGTGTCGCCGCGCTCGTCGGCGGCGGCAGCCGGGTGATCCGCCCCGGTGCCATCGCCCGGGCCAGTGGCGGAGTGCTGTTCCTCGACGAGGCAGGGGAGTTCGCCTCCGGCGCCCTGGATGCGCTGCGGGAGCCGCTGGAGAACGGGTCGATCCAGATCCACCGGGCCGGGGCGAGCGCGACCTTCCCGGCGCGCTTCCAGCTGGTGCTGGCGACCAACCCGTGCCCGTGCGGCGCGTACGGCGTGCCCGGCGGTGACTGCGTGTGCCCGCCCTCGGGCATCCGCCGGTATCTGGGACGCCTGTCCGGTCCCATCCGCGATCGCATCGACATCGAGCTCGCGGTCATGCGCGTATCTGTGGCACATGCGCAGGCCCCTGCGGACAGCCCGATCACGACGGCGCAGGCACGGACCCGGGTGCACGCGGCACGTGAGCGGGCGGCGCGCCGGTTGGCGGGAACGCCGTGGCGCACGAACGCCGAGGTCTCCGGCGCGTGGCTGCGGCAAGGCCCCCTCGCGCCGCCGCCGGCCGTGCGACGCCCGCTGGACGCGGCACTGCATCGCGGGTCGCTCACGCTGCGCGGGTACGACCGGGTGCTGCGGGTGGCGTGGAGCAATGCCGACCTCGCGGGACGTCCCCGGCTGGACATCGACGACATCGGACGCGCGCTGTACCTGAAGAAGGGGATGACACCGCTGTGAACCCACCACTGCACGATCCCGATGCCGCTCGCACGGCCCTGCAAGGGGTGGTCGAAGCGGACCTCGACAACGACCAGGTGGCGGACCGCCATGCCCGCGGGGTGTGGTCGGGGATCTGCGAACCCGGCGACGGCGACGCCGGTCTGCTGGTGGCCGCCGTCGGCGCGGCCGGGGCCCTGCGCCTCGTCGCCGCCGACGACGCGCCGGCCGTCGCGGCGGCCGCGGCGATCGACCGCGACCGGGCGCGCGAGGCGCTGGAGCGCTGGCGACCCCGCCTCGCATCCGGCCCCAGCGCCGCGGGGTTCGACACCGCCCGCCGCGTCGGGGTGCGGCTGATCGTCCCGGGCGACGCGACGTGGCCCACCCGGGTGGACGATCTCGGACCGCACGGTCCGCTGTGTCTCTGGGTGCGCGGCCGACTGCCGGAGCACCCCGTCCCGACCGTGGCGATCGTCGGCGCCCGCGCCGCGACCTCGTACGGCGAGCACGTCGCGATGGAGTTGTCGGCGGAGCTTGCGGCGACGGGGGTCCGCATCGTGTCGGGGGCGGCATACGGCATCGACGGTGCCGCCCATCGCGCGGCGCTCAACGCCGGCGGACTCACCGACGCGCTGCTGGCAGGCGGAGTTGACCGCCCCTACCCGGCAGGGCATGAGGACCTGCTGGGGCGGATCACCCGCACCGGCGCGGTGATCAGCGAGGTGCCCTGCGGGGCGGCGCCCACCAAATGGCGGTTCCTGTCGCGCAACCGCATCATCGCGGCGATCTCCGACGCGACGGTCGTCGTCGAGGCCGGCTGGCGCAGCGGGTCCCTCAACACCGCCGCGCATGCGGCCTCCCTGGGGCGGCCGCTGGGTGCCGTGCCGGGGCCGGTGACGAGTCCCGCGTCGGCCGGATGCCACCGCATGCTGCGGGACTTCGACGCGCGCTGCATCACCCGCAGCGCCGACGTACGGGAACTGCTGGGGCTCGACGACGACTTGCTCCCCGGTGCCGACGGCTGGGTCGACGAGGCGACGGCACTGCGCGACGCGCTCAGTACCCGCTCCTGGCGCACCGTGGACGACGTGGCGCGGCGGTGCGGTCAGAGCATCGCCCACGTCGAACGGGGCCTGGGACTCCTGCTGCTCGACGGCCGCGCGCAGCACGGCCCGGCGGGTTGGCGCCTCATCGTCACCCGCCGCTGACCGGAGCGTCGGACCGGGACCGCGGCAGGGACGCGGCATCCTGGAGGCATGCGGATCACCGAGGCCATCGAGCAGTACACGCGGCACCTCGCCGACGTGCGGCGGCTGTCTGCCGCGACCGTGCGCGCCTACCGCTCCGACCTGACCGACATGACCGCCGTCGTGGGCGACATCCCGCTGGCAGAGGTGGACCTCGAGGGCCTGAGGGAGTGGCTCTGGGCCGCCACCAAACGAGGTGACGCGCGGGCGACGCTTGCTCGGCGCACCGCCGCGGCGCGGGGGTTCTTCGCCTGGGCCACCGAGTACGGCCACCTCGCCACCGACCCGAGCCTGCGCCTGGTCGCGCCCAAGCGGGGCCGCACCCTACCGCGCGTGGCCACCGCGGAGGCGGTGGGGGGCGTCCTGGACGATCTGCGGACGCGTGCCGATGAGGGCGACCCGCGGGACCTTCGCGACGCCGCCGTGCTGGAGCTGCTCTACGGGGCAGGCCTTCGGGTGTCGGAACTGTGCGGCGTGGACCTCGGCGACATCGACCGCGGCGCGGCGACCGTGCGGGTGCTGGGCAAGGGGTCGAAGGAACGCGTCGTGCCGTTCGGGCTGCCGGCGGCCCGCGCCCTGGACGCGTACCTCGTGCGCGGCCGGCCCGCGCTGGCGGCCCGGGCCGAGAAGCCGGATCCCGCCGCGGTGTTCCTGGGCCTCCGCGGCGCGCGTCTCGGCCCGCGTGCGGTGTATGACCTGGTCGCGCGGGAGATCGCCCCCCTGGTCGGCGCCGAGACGGTCGGGCCCCACACGCTGCGGCACTCCGCGGCCACCCACCTGCTCGACGGCGGGGCGGACCTGCGGGCGGTGCAGGAGATGCTCGGGCACGCCAGCCTCGGGACCACGCAGATCTACACCCATGTGTCGGGTGAGCGCCTGGCCGCCGCCTATCGGCTGGCCCATCCCAGAGCGTGATCGGGGCCCTCCGCAAGGGGTAGCGGGGCCGCCGGACGCGACTTAGCGTGAGGCCATGTCCCCTCGCCGTCTGCTCGTGACCGTCACCGCCGCCGCGTTCGCGCTCTCCTTGAGCGCTTGCGTGCCCATCAGCACCGACGGGGCACGTCCCGCCGACGACGATGCGCGCCCGTCCGCGTCGGCTGCACCCTCCGCGCCCGGTGCGGCCACCGGCGGCGATTGCGGGGGAGAACCGGTCACCGTCTCATCCGGCAGCGACCTGGATCTGTCGGGCGATTGCCCGCAGGTGACCCTCAGCGGCACCGACATCGAGCTCGACCTCACTCGCGCGACCGTGGACGAACTCCAGATATCCGGCGACCGTCACGAGGTCGACGCGGGTGATGTCGTCACGGTGGCCATCTCGGGTCAGGACAACAACCTCGAAGCAACCTCCGTCATGAGTCTCGAACTCACCGGCGACCGCAACGAGATCGACGTACGCGGTGAGATCGGCGAGGTCGTGGTCAACGGCAACGACAACGAGGTGGATGCCGGGGCGCTGGGCGATGTCGTCGACAACGGCGACCGCAACTTCATCGTCGTCGACCGCTGACAACACGGCAGCAGCACCGCCCGGGGAACCTCGCCGAACAGCAGCATCGGGTTGATGTAGTCGCCGGAAAGCCGCACGCCCACGTGCACCGACCCGCGCCCGGTGTGTCCGCCGACGGCGATCTCACCGATCGGATCGCCTCGGGCGACCGGCTCCCCGGCGCTGACACGCGGCGCGACCGGTTCGAAGGTCGTCACCAGCCCCTGGCCGTGGTCGATCGTCAGCAGCGGCCGGCCCGCGACGGAGCCCGCGAACGCCACCACGCCG
The DNA here is from genome assembly GCF_024623575.2 of Microbacterium sp. zg-YB36. Classification (NCBI taxonomy): domain Bacteria; kingdom Bacillati; phylum Actinomycetota; class Actinomycetes; order Micrococcales; family Microbacteriaceae; genus Microbacterium; species Microbacterium sp. zg-YB36. The sequence goes on along the minus strand of NZ_JANJFD020000001.1, from coordinate 505,073 downwards.
TCCGCGGGCGCCACGACGACGCGGGAGTCGCCGGCGGCCAGGTCCATGCCGCGATGACCCGGGCCGTACCGGTGGGCGGGGGCGCGGAACGGCTCCTCGAGTCGCGCACCGGCCAGCGGCCACAGCCACCGCTCCGCCGCAGCGGGGAGCCGGTCTGCCCGGATGCCGGCACCCGCCGGTGCAGCGGCCACTGTGCTCGCCGCCAGCAGCAGTACGAGGGACAGCACAGCGAGCACGCGATGACCGGGCATCGCCCCATGCTTGCCGCTTCGGTGCCGCCGCGCGGATGCCCACCCGGGCAATGGGGGACAACCTCCCGCACCGCAGCGCGGGGGAGGATGCGGCGGCTGATAAGATGATCCCGCACCTCGCCTCGGCGGGGTGACTCCGCGTGCCCACAGCACAGCGCTCGCCCCAGGTAAGCGCATCGCGGCATCCACACCCCAGGTCTTCCCGCACCAGCGGGAGGTGGGTGTGCGCCGGGCACCAGGCTCGCCGGTCGAACGACCAGGCGTGGACAACCGAAACAACGGCGCATCCTGCGCCGAGAACAGGAGAACGGCCATGGCCGTCGTTACCATTCGCCAGCTGCTCGACAGCGGTGTGCACTTCGGACACCAGACCCGCCGGTGGAACCCGAAAGTCAAGCGCTTCATCCTGACCGAGCGCAGCGGCATCCACATCATCGACCTGCAGCAGTCGCTCGGGTACATCGACAAGGCGTACGAATTCGTCAAGGAGACCGTCGCCCACGGCGGCACCATCCTCTTCGTCGGCACCAAGAAGCAGGCGCAGGAAGTCATCGCCGAGCAGGCGACCCGCGTCGGCCAGCCTTACGTCAACCAGCGCTGGCTCGGTGGTCTGCTGACCAACTTCACCACCATCTCCAAGCGTCTTGCGCGTATGAAGGAGCTCGAAGAGCTCGACTACGAGACCCCCGCCAACAGCGGCTTCACCAAGAAGGAACTCCTTCTCAAGAAGCGTGAGCTGGACAAGCTGCACAAGTCGCTCGGTGGTATCCGCAACCTGCAGAAGACGCCGTCGGCCATCTGGGTCGTCGACGCCAAGCGCGAGCACCTCGCCATTGACGAGGCACGCAAGCTCGGCATCCCGGTGATCGGCATCCTCGACACCAACGCCGACCCGGACGAGTTCCAGTACCCGATCCCCGGCAACGACGACGCCATCCGCGCCGTCGGCCTGCTGACCCGCGTGATCGCCGACGCCGCCGCTGAGGGCCTGATCCAGCGTCACCAGCCCGCCGGTGAGGCCGAGGCTGAGGTCGCTGAGCCCCTCGCCGAGTGGGAGCGCGAGCTGCTCGAGCAGAGCGCACCCGCCCAGTCCTCCGCCGAGACCGAGAAGGTCGCCGACGTCGCCGTAGCCGAGGCCGAGGCGAGCGAACTCATCGCCGACGAGCAGGCCATCGAGGGCGAAGCCGCCACGGAGTCCGCCGACGACGCCGCTGCTGCAGAGGCCCAGGAAGCCGCCGCGGAGGAGGCTCCCGTCGAGGAGCCCGCCGCCGCCAAGGCTGCCGAGTAAGTCCAACCGGATTCTGTCGGGGCGGGCGCACGCGCGCTCGCCCCGACTTCCCTGAGAACTCACCGAACCAAGGAGCCACTTCCCATGGCAAACTTCACCATCGCCGACATCAAGGCGCTGCGCGAGCAGCTCGGCACGGGCATGGTCGACACCAAGAAGGCGCTCGAGGAAGCCGACGGCGACCTCGAGAAGGCCGTCGAGATCCTCCGCCTCAAGGGCGCGAAGGGCAACGCGAAGCGGGCCGACCGCTCCACCAGCGAAGGCCTCGTCGTCGCCCGTGAGCAGGGCGGCAAGGTCACGTTGATCGAGCTGAACACCGAGACCGACTTCGTCGCGAAGAACGACCGCTTCATCGCGCTGGCCGACAAGGTCGCCGACGCCGCCGCAGCTGTGGCCGCCGACTCCGTCGAGGCTGCACTGGCCGCCGACGCCGGTGGCAAGACCGTCGCGCAGCTGATCGACGACGAGGCCGCCATCATCGGCGAGAAGGTCGAACTGCGTCGCGTCCGCACGCTCTCCGGCGACCACTTCGAGATCTACCTCCACAAGACCAGCAAGGACCTGCCCCCGCAGATCGGCGTGGTCGTGGCCTACTCGGGTGACGACGCCGAGACCGCCCGCAGCATCGCTCAGCACATCTCGTTCGCTAACCCGACCTACCTCACGCGTGAGGAAGTTCCCGCCGCCGACGTCGAGAAGGAGCGCGAGATCGTCACCGAGATCTCCCGCAACGAGGGCAAGCCCGAGGCTGCCCTGCCGAAGATCGTCGAGGGCCGCGTGAACGCGTTCTTCAAGCAGGTCGCGCTCCTGGACCAGGACTACGCGAAGGACAACAAGCTGTCCGTCGCCAAGGTCGCCCAGGATGCCAGCATCAGCATCACCGACTTCGCCCGCTTCAAGGTCGGCGCGTAAGTCGCGCGAAAGGCCCGCATCGCTTCGGTGCGGGCCTTTCCCATGCCCGACGGTAGGTTGTACCAGACGAGAGGATGACACGTGATCGATGAGGCCACGGGACGCCGGCGCGTTCTGCTGAAACTGTCCGGTGAAGCGTTCGGAGGGGGCCAGCTGGGAGTCAATCCCGACGTCGTCAGCCAAGTCGCCCGGGAGATCGCTGCCGCGGTGGACCGCGTCGAGATCGCCATCGTCGTCGGCGGCGGAAACTTCTTCCGCGGCGCCGAACTCAGCCAGCGGGGAATGGACCGCGGGCGCGCGGACTACATGGGGATGCTCGGGACCGTCATGAACGCCCTCGCGCTGCAGGACTTCCTCGAGCAGGCCGGAGCTGCCACCCGCGTGCAGTCCGCGATCTCGATGACGCAGGTCGCCGAGCCGTACATCCCCCGGCGTGCAGAGCGTCACATGGAGAAGGGCCGCGTCGTGATCTTCGGCGCCGGCGCCGGACTGCCCTACTTCTCCACCGACACCGTCGCCGCCCAGCGTGCGCTGGAGATCGGTGCCACCGAGGTGCTCGTGGCCAAGAACGGCGTCGACGGGGTGTACACCGCGGACCCCCGCATCGACCCGTCAGCCACTCGCCTCGACAGGCTGACCTATAACGATGCCCTGCAGCGGGGCCTGAAGGTCGTTGATTCCACGGCGTTCAGCCTGTGCATGGACAACCGCATGGACATGCGGGTGTTCGGCATGGAACCTGCCGGCAACGTCACCCGCGCCCTGCTTGGCGAGCAGATCGGCACCCTGGTCACGGCGTAGCGCCCGATCCGGGTGACCGGCCTCAACTAGACTTGACAACGACTTGTCCCGACGAATGGAGTGACCGTGATCGCCGATGTGCTGGCCGATGCCGGAACCCGCATGGACCGCGCCGTGGAGGCTGCGAAGGATGACTTCGCGACCGTCCGCACCGGGCGCGCCAACCCGCAGCTGTTTCAGAAGATTCTCGTGGACTACTACGGCACCCCCACGCCGCTCGCGCAGCTGGCGTCCCTGAACAACGCCGAGGCCCGCACCCTCGTCATCACGCCGTACGACAAATCGGCGCTCAAGGCCATCGAGCAGGCCATCCGGGACATGCCGAACCTCGGGGCCAACCCGAGCAACGACGGCACGATCGTGCGCGTGTCGATGCCGGAGCTGACGGCGGAGCGCCGCAAGGAGTATGTCAAGCTCGTGCGCACCAAGGGCGAGGATCACAAGGTCCACGTCCGTGGCATCCGTCGTAAGGCGAAGGACGACCTCGATGCCCTCAAGAGCGACGTCGGCGAGGACGAGATCGCCCGCGGCGAGAAGGAACTGGACGCGCTGACGCGGGCCCACGTCGACGCGATCGACGACGCGCTCAAGCGCAAAGAGACCGAGTTGCTCGAGGTCTAGGCCCGCCCATGACCGACGCTTCCGACGAACCGGAGCGCTCGCCCGAAACGCCCTTGCGGCGTTCGGACGCCCGCCGGCCCTCCGGCGACGCCGGCGACGAATTCACCTCGCACCTGCGCTCGGCCCGTTCCGAGTTCGAGCAGCAGGTGGAGCGTGCGCGCGCCGACTTCGACCTGGCCAACGAGAAGATCAAACAGCGCACCGGTCGCGACCTCATCGTCGCGACGCTGATCGGGCTGGCGCTCGGGGCCATCGTGATCGGCTCGCTGATGTTCTTCAAGGAGTTCTTCCTGCTCTTCGCCGTGCCGGTGGCGCTGCTGGGTGTGTTCGAGTTCTCCCGGGCGCTGCAGGTTTCCGGGCGCCGCGTGGACGTGGTGCCGCAGCTGATTGCGGCGCTGGCGCTCGTGCTGGCCGGCTACTTCCTCGACTACTGGACGCACTGGACCGTCGCGTTCGTGGCGGTCGCCTTCGTCATCGTGTGGCGCCTGATGGCGCAGATGGCATCGCGCAACGGCCGCACCTACGGTGATGTGCTCTCGGACGTGCTCGTCGCCGGGTTCATCCAGCTGTACGTCGGTTTCCTCGGCAGCCTCCTGCTCATCCTGCTGCGCCAGGAGCAGGGGGAGTGGTGGGTGCTGGCGATGATCTCGACAGCCGTCGCCGCCGACACCGGCGCATATGCGTTCGGGCTCATGTTCGGCAAGCACCCGATGGCGCCGCGCATCAGCCCGAAAAAGACGTGGGAGGGCTTCGGTGGCGCCGTCCTGGCGGCGCTGACCGCCGGCGTGCTGCTGGGCCTGTACATGCTGCACGTGCCGTGGTGGGCCGGGCTCATCCTCGGTGTCGCGATCCTCGCGACGGCCACGATCGGTGATCTCGGTGAGTCGATGATCAAGCGCGACCTCGGCATCAAGGACATGAGTTCCTGGCTGCCCGGTCACGGTGGGGTGCTCGACCGCCTCGACTCGATCCTCCCCTCGACCGTCCCCGCCGTGGCGCTGTACTTCGTGTTCTTCCCCCTGGTGGTGGCATGACCCTGTCCGACACCGACGCCGACGCTGACGCCGACGCTGTGGAGCAGCAGGCGCCGGCATCGCCGTTTCCGGAGACGCACGGGCGTCAGAAGGGCTACGACAAGCAGGCCGTCGATGACTTCCTCGCCCACGCGCGCGAGGCCTTCGAGGCGGATCCCGCCGAGGCATCCGTCACGAGCGCAGATGTGCGTCGCGCCGGTTTCCCGCTGGTGCGGCACGGCTACGCCGTGGCTGCGGTGGATGCTGCGCTCGGCCGCATCGAGGACGCCTTCGCCGCGCGGGAGCGTGAACGCGCGCTGTCCCGCGCCGGTGCCCGGGCGTGGGTGGGCCGTTCGCGGGACCTTGCGCAGGAGATCCTCGACCGACTGTCGCGGCCGCGCGGAAAGAGGTTCGTGCGGGTGGGCCCGCTTCGCTACGGCTACCGCATCGATGAGGTGGACGTCGTCGCGGACAAGCTCGTGGCGTACCTCGAGACCGGAGAGCCGATCACGGTGGAGCAGGTGCGCATGGTGGCCTTCCGGATGCAGCGCGGCGGCTACCGCGAGACCCAGGTCGACGCGGTGCTGGACTCGGTCGTCGAAGTGATGTTGGCGATCGGATGATCCGAGGATGCCGTCTTCGCGCTCACCCGGTAGACTCTGGCCCACTGTGACTTCCGGCAACGAGTTGACTTCCCCGGCAGCCCGCCAGGCTGTCGCCGACCGTCCCGCGGCGACGCGGCGGTCTTTGAAGGCCTCGGCAGCACCTCGCTGGTCGCGGCGTCGCGGTGTGCTGGGTGTCTTCGCCGGCCTCGCGGTCGTCGGTTTCGCCGCCGCCTACATCGGTCCGATGGGCGGAGCGCTGTCGAGTGCGGTCGCCGAAGACGACTCGCGGATCTCGCTGTACGCCGACTCGGCCGACGATGCCCAGGCGCTGGACGTGCCCGCAGCAGACACACCGGCCGCGGTGGCATTCGAGCGCAGCGGGTACACCGTCTACGTCACGCCCAAGCCCACTCCCACGCCCGAGCCGAAGCCTGCCGCAAGGTCGTCGTCGTCGTCGTCCTCCTCGGCGGCTGCCGCGCCGCTGTTCTACACCGGCGGCGGCAGCGCGGCAGAGTGGATGGCCGCGGCGGGCATCGCCGAGAGCGACTGGGGCTACGTCGACTACATCGTCGGCCGCGAAAGCGGCTGGAACCCGAACGCCACCAACCGCTCCTCGGGCGCGTGCGGGCTGGTCCAGGCGCTGCCGTGCAGCAAGGTGCCGGGCAACGGCTATGACCCCGTGGACAACCTGCGCTGGGGCAACGGATACGCCGTCGGGCGTTACGGCAGCTGGGCGGCCGCCTACAACTTCTGGACCAGTAACCACTGGTGGTGAGCGGTCCCGACATGCCTCGATCCCATCGCCGTCGTCCCGACCCGTCGCCGGATGTCGCCCTCGACCGGCTCATCGCGGGCTGGAAGCGCACCGAGCTGCGCCGTGGCGCGCAGTGGACCGTGCAGCCGGTGTCGGCGGTGCAGGCGCTGAAGGCCTACACCTGCCCCGGGTGCGCGCGGATGATCGAGCCCGGTGTCGCGCACCTGGTCGCCTGGCGCGCCGACGGTGTGCTCGGTGACGCCGCAGCCCTCGCGGATCGACGCCATTGGCATCCACAGTGCTGGAGGATCGGCTGACGTGGAGATCCGCGGACCGGTGCTGCTTCCTGCGCACCGCGAAGACATCGAGCTGCACACTCTTGACGGTCTGACCCTCGTTGGCGAGCTCGCCTCGCCGGCCGACGGCGACCCCGTCGCGACGCTGGTGACGCTGCATCCGCTGCCGACGGCCGGCGGATTCATGGACTCCCACATTCTCCGCAAGGCGGCCGCACGCCTGCCGGCGCTTGCGCAGCTGGCCGTGCTGCGGTTCAACACGCGCGGCACGTCGTCGCCGCGCGGGACGAGCGAGGGCCAATTCGACGGCGGTCACGCCGAGGAATTCGACGTCGCCGCGGCGATGGCGTTCGTGCGCGAGCGGGGACTGCCGCGGCCGTGGCTGGTGGGGTGGTCGTTCGGTACCGAACTGGCACTCAAGTACGGCCGCGACCACGACGTCGAAGGCGTGATCCTGCTCTCCCCGCCGCTGCACCGTGCCACCGCCGAGGACATCGCGGCGTGGGCGGGGGATGAGCGCACTGTGGTGGTGGTCGTGCCGGAGCTGGACGACTACCTGCGCCCGCCCGAGGCCGCCGAGCGCTTCGCCGCGATCCCGCATGCCGTGGTGATCCCCGTCACCGGCGGGCGCCACCTCTGGGTGGGGGAGAGCCAGACCCGCCGCGTACTGACCGAGATCGTCGCGGCCGTGAACCCCGACGCGCTGCCGCTGCCCACCGTGTGGGACGGTCCCGAGGGCTGACCCCGCGGGCGGATGTCGGCGGGTGGATGCCGCGGCGCGCATCCCCACGGCTTCGTGCATTCCGGCATCCGGCGCCCGAGATGCGGAGATCTGCCGGAACGAGGGCCGAATCCCGGCAGGCATCCTCATTCCGGCAGATCCCCTCATCCCGGCAACGGCGGAGGGCGGTAACCGGGGCGCCGACGAACCCGCGCTAGCGCTCGTTCTGCCGGGGGATGATCACCTGGCGGTAGATGATCAGGATGCTGGCGGCCACCGGGATCGCGATGACCGCGCCCAGCAGGCCCAGCAGCGACCCGCCCGCGAGGGCGGCGATGACCACGACGGCCCCGGGGATCGAGACAGCGCGGTTCATGATCCGCGGCGACAGTATGTACGCCTCGACCTGCATGTAGATCGCGTAGTAGATGAGCGCGGCCAGCGCCGTCGCGGGCGATGCGAGCCCCGGGATGAGGCACGTCAGGATGATGATCGCCGAACCGGTCAGGGTACCCACGAGCGGGATCAGCGAGAAGAAGAACGCGATGACCGCGAGCACGGCAGGGAACGGTGCGCCGATGATCGTGAGGAAGATCGCGCTCAGCACACCGTTGATCACACCGAGGCTGATCTGACCGATGACGTAGAAGCCCACCGAGTCGGTGATCTGCTCGGCCAGGTCGATGAACCGCTCACGCTTGGATGCCGGCACCAGCTGGTACACCGCCGCCTTCAGCGACGGGGTGGATGCGGTGAAGTAGATCGTCAGGATGAGCACGATGAACCCGCCGGTGAACCCGGCGATGAGCGCGCCGCCGAGAGCGAGGATGCTCTCACCCAACGTGGTGCCGATCTCCCCGAGATCCAGGGATTCGTACCAATCCTGCAGGTACCCGAACACCTCATCGACGTTGAGCGCAGGGAAGACGCCGTGCAGCCATTCCTTGATCACCGTCACCGGGTCATCCAGCGCACCGGAGCGGAACAACCGCTGGATCTGCCGCACCAGCTCGGAGATCTGCCCGACGATGATCGGTACGACCATCAGCACGATGCCGGCGAACGCGGCAAGGACGGCCAAGATCGTCGTGAGCACCGCCGCCCAGCGGGGGAACTTGCGCCGCTCGAGCCAGGAGATGATCGGATCGAGGCCGAGCGAGAGGAACAGTGCGGTGCCGACGTAGAGCAGGATCGTCTGGAGCGTCGAAACGCCCGAGAGGATCAGCAGCCCCACGCCGACTCCGAGCGTCGCTATCAGCGCCGTGCGGAACGGATGCTGGATCTTCACGGTTTCCTCCTGCGAATGTCGGTCCCGTCAGGATACGCACGCTGGGCGTCCAGCTGTGTCGGCGCGCCCTCCCGGGCGACATTCAGGTCTTTGTCGCTAGGCTGAAATGTCGAATGTGTGCCCGTTCGTACCCTGCGGCGGGACCAGAGAGGTGTTCTTCGTGCGATTCGTATGGGCCGTGGCAGCCTTTGTGCTGGCCGCCCTCATGCTCGGCGCCGGCATCGCCCAGCGGACGGTGTTCCAGGGCCCGACCGCGCAGAGCGAGACGATCGAGGTGGCCGAGGAGGTGCCCTACCTGCTCGTCGACGGGGCCGTGCTGCGTAGCCAGCCGGGTTCGCAGACGCTGCGGGCACAGGGCGAGGGCGAGATCTTCGCCGCCTACGGCCGCACCGCAGACCTGGAAGCCTGGCTTGCCGGCTCCGAATACGCGCACATCAAGCTCGACGGCGAGGCCATTGAATCCGAGGTCGTGGCCCCCGAGACCGAGCCGACCGCCGAGGGCGAGACGGCACCTGCCCCCGCGCGGAATCCGGCCGGCTCGGACCTGTGGCTCGACGAGTTCGTGCAGGAGGACCTGCTCATCGAGACGCTGCAGCTGCCCGAGGGGATGAGCGTGCTCGTCGCCGCCGACGGTGTCGCACCGGCCCCGTCGAAGCTCATCGTCACCTGGCCGCTCGTGAACGCCACCCCGTGGGCCGGTCCGCTGTTCGTCGGCGGCACGATCCTCATGGCCGTAGGCGTCGTGCTGTACTTCCTCGCCATCCGCAACGTGCGCCGCTCGCGCGGGCCGCGCCGCAAGGGGCTGCCGATGCCGCCGGCTCCCCAGCCCGCCGACATGTCGGTCGAACAGAGCGACAAGGGCGTCATCAGCGCGTCGCCGACCCGCCGTGCGCTTTCCGGCAAGCGTCGTGGGTTCCTCGTCGTCCCCGCCGTCGCCGTCAGCGCGCTCCTGTTCGCCGGCTGCTCCTCGGATGCCTGGCCGCAACTGGGCGGGACGCCGACACCGACCCCGACCGCCACGGTCATCACGCCCGAAAGCCAGCAGGCACCGGCGGTCACCGAGGCGCAGGCTGAACGGATCCTGCAGCGCATCGCCGACCAGGTCGCCACCGCTGACCAAACGAGCGACGCCGCCGCCGCAGCCGTGCGCCTGACGGGCCCCGCGCTGGCCGAGCGCGAGACCAACTACCGGCTGCGCGCGGCGATCGCCGAAGAAGAGCCGCTGCCGGCCGTACCCGCCGGCCCCCTGACCGTGCTGCTGCCGCAGGCGTACGACGAGTGGCCGCGCACGTTCATGGCCGTCGTCGGCGACGAGGAATCCGGCAACACGATCATGTTCGTGACGCAGGCCGACCCCTGGTCCGAATACAAGCTGTCCTACATCGGCAGCCTTGATTCGACCACCGAGCTGCCGCTGGCCCCCGAATACGTCGGCGCCACCCAGGTGTCGCCCGACAACGCATTCCTCGCCGTAGCGCCGGAGGACCTCGCCGCCGCCTACGCGGACGTGCTGGACAGCGGGGCCGACAGCGCGTACTCGGACCTGTTCGACGAGGCGGCTGACCAGTTCCGCATTGGCGTGGCCAACGACCGCCAAGCGCGTCTGGCGGCCTTCAACGAGACCGGCGCCCAGACGGGCAGCCTCGCGTTCGACAGCGTGCCCGGCACGCAGCAGCCGGTGGCCCTCGCTACCCTTGAGAACGGCGCGATCGTCGCGGTGACGATCAACGAGAACGAGACGGTCAAGCCGACCAACGCCGATGCCGTCATCAAGCTCGACGGCAACCCCACCGTCTCGACGCTCGCGGGAGCGACCCAGTCGGCGACCGGGTTCACCACGACGTTCGGCGACCAGCTCTTCTTCTATGTGCCCGCGAAAGCATCCTCCGAGCGAATCCAACTGCTCGGGTACACGTCCAACATCCTCGACGCGAAGGTGATCCCGTGACCGATCCGACCTCGAGTGCCGTCCTGCGCGGCGCCGTCGACCTCTCCTCGCTGCGCAACCGGCCGCAGCCCCCGGCGGGCGCCGAGGCGCCCCCGGCAGCGGCGGCCGCGGGCGCGGTGGCGTCGGTGCCTTCGCTCATCGTGGACGTCACGGATGCCACCTTCGGCGATGTGCTCGAACTTTCACGTACCGTCCCGGTCGTGGTCGACCTGTGGGCGGAATGGTGCGGCCCCTGCAAGCAGCTGAGCCCGGTGCTGGAGAAGGTCGTCACGGAGCTTGCCGGCCGCGTCGTGTTGGCCAAGGTCGACGTCGACGCGAACCCGCAGCTCGCGCAGGGCTTCCGCGCGCAGTCGATCCCGATGGTCGTTGCACTCGTCGCGGGGCAGCCGGTGCCGCTGTTCACCGGAGCAGTCCCTGAGGCGCAGGTGCGCGAGGTCTTCGCCCAGCTGCTGCAGCTCGCAGCCCAGAACGGCGTGACCGGCACCGTGCAGACCGGCGAGCCGGTCGCCGAGCCCGAGGAGCCGGCGATCCCGCCGCTGCATGCAGAGGCGTTCGAAGCCATCGAGGCCGGCGACTACGCCCGTGCCGTCACCGCCTACGAGCGTGCCCTCGCCGAGAACCCGCGCGATGAGGAAGCCCGCTCCGGCCTTGGCCAGGTGCGCCTGCTTGAGCGTGTGCAGGGTGTCGACCTCCAGGCGGCGCGTGCCGCCGCCGCAGCCTCGCCCCGCGATGTGGCCGCGCAGTTTACCGTGGCCGACCTGGATCTGGCCGGCGGGCACGTTGAGGACGCGTTCATCCGGCTGCTGGACCTGTTCGCGGCACTGCCGGACGACGAGCGCGCCCCCGTGCGTGAGCGACTGCTGGAACTGTTCGGGCTGGTCGGCGACGCCGATCCCCGGGTGCTGCAGGCGCGTCGGTCGCTTGCCAACCTGATGTTCTGAGCCTCACCGCCGAGTGAGTATTGCTCGCGCCGAGTGAGTATTGCTCGCGCCGAGTGAGTATTGCTCGCGTCGAGTGAGTATTGCTCGCGTCGAGTGAGTATTGCTCGCGCCGAGCGCGCGGTAGACGGGCTCCATTCGCCGTTCGCCGAGTGAGTACTGCTCGCGCCGAGCGCGCGGTAGACGGGCTCCATTCGCCGTTCGCCGAGTGAGTACTCGTGACCACGAATACTCACTCGGCGACGCGAATACTCACTCGGCGGCGCGAATACTCACTCGGCGGCGCGAATACTCACTCGGCGACGCGAATACTCACTCGGCGCGGGTCAGGCGTCGCGGCGCAGCCAGAGCACCCCGAGCGGGGGAAGCACCATCGTGGCGCGCCCGCCCTCGGCGGCGTGCACGGTACCGAGATTGCCCACGCCCGATCCGCCGAACTCCTGCGCGTCGGTATTGAGCACTTCGCGCCAAGTCCCCGCGGAGGGCAGGTCCAGCTCGTAGCCGTGGATCGGCACGCCCGAGAAGTTGCAGATCACCGCGACCGCTTCGCCGTCGTAGTCATGCCGGGCGAACGCGATGACGTTCGGGTTCCACGTCGGGCCGCCCAGGCGCCCGAAGGCGGCGGCGTCGTGGTCACGCTGCCACAGCGGCGCCTGGTCGCGGTACACGTGGTTGAGGTTCGCCACGAACGAGTGCAGCTGCGCGTGGGAGGGCTGCTCCAGCAACCACCAATCAAGGCTCCGGCTCTCGGACCACTCCGACAGCTGCCCGAACTCCTGGCCCATGAACAGCAGCTGCTTGCCGGGGTGTCCCCACATGTAGGCCAGGTACGCGCGCGTGTTCGCGAGCTTCTGCCAGTGGTCGCCGGGCATGCGCCCGAACAGGCTCCCCTTGCCGTGCACGACCTCGTCGTGGCTGATGGGCAGCACGAAGTTCTCGGTGAACGCGTACGCGAACGAGAACGACAGCTCCCCCTCGTGGTGCGCGCGGAACATCGGATCACGCTTGATGTACTGCAGCGAGTCGTTCATCCAGCCCATGTTCCACTTGAACCCGAAACCGAGCCCGCCGCGGCTGGTCGGTGCGGTGACGCCGGGGAAGCTGGTGGATTCCTCGGCGATCATCGCGATCCCGGGGAAGCGCTTGTACGCGGTGGCGTTGACCTCCTGCAGGAACCCGATCGCCTCGAGGTTCTCCCGGCCGCCATGGATGTTCGGCAGCCATTCGCCCGCCTCGCGGGAGTAATCGAGGTAGAGCATGGATGCCACGGCATCCACCCGCAGCCCGTCGATGTGGAACTCCTCGAACCAGTACAGTGCGTTGGCGACGAGGAAGTTGCGCACCTCGCTGCGGCCGTAGTCGAAGATGTAAGTGCCCCAGTCACGGTGCTCGCCGCGGCGGGGGTCGCCGTGCTCGTACAGCGGCTCACCGTCGAAGCGGGCCAGCGCGAACGCGTCCTTCGGGAAGTGTCCTGGCACCCAGTCCATGATCACGCCGATGCCGGCCTGGTGCAGCCGGTCGATGAGGTAGCGCAGGTCGTCGGGCTGGCCGAACCGGCTGGTGGGCGCGTAGTATCCGCTGACCTGGTACCCCCAGGATCCGCCGAAGGGATGCTCGGCGAGGGGCATGAACTCGATGTGGGTGAAGCCCTGCGACGTGACGTAGTCGATGAGCTGGTCGGCGGCATCCCGGTAGGACAGCCCCGGTCGCCACGAACCCAGGTGCACCTCGTAGACCGACATGGGCAGTTCGTGCGGGCGGGACTCGGCGCGCGCGGACACCCAGCCGTCGTCGTTCCAGGAGTACTCGCTGGCGGTGACGACGGATGCCGTGCCGGGCGGCACCTCGGCGAGGCGTGCCATCGGGTCGGCCTTGAGGATCCACTGGCCCGCGCGGGTGAGGATCTCGAACTTGTACACCGTGCCGGCGCCGAGCGCGGGCACGAACAGCTCCCAGACGCCGCTGGAGCCCAGCGACCGCATCGGGTGCCCCTGGCCGTCCCACAGGTTGAAGTCGCCGACGACGCGGACGGCCTGGGCGTTGGGCGCCCACACCGTGAAGGCGACGCCGTCGACCCCATCGATCACGCGGACGTGCGCGCCGAGCACGTGCCACAGCTGCTCGTGACGCCCCTCGCGGATGAGATGCAGGTCGAGCTCGCCCATCGTGGGCAGGAAGCGGTACGGGTCCTCCGCGGTGTAGCCGGAACCGTCGCCGTACGTCGTGACCAGCTGGTAGGGGAGAGCGGCGGATGCCGTGAAGCCGCCTTCCCAGATGCCGGCGCGCAGGTGCGACAGGGTGACGTCGCGCCCGTCGGCGAGTCGGGCGGTCACCGTCTCGGCGAGCGGACGCCTGGCACGCACGACCCAGCGGCCCTCGCCGGCGCTGTGCAGCCCCAGCACCTCGTGAGGCGCGTGGTAGGAGCCGGTCGCGACGGTGTCGAGAACTCGGTCATCGGGCAAAGTCATCGTTGCTCCTTCTTCACGTGCAGGATGTGTGCGGGCTCATGGAAAGCATCCAGGCGCACGAAGTTGTGATCGGCCCAGGTCCACTCGGCGCCCGTGATGAGGTCGACGACCTCGAACGAGTCACCGGGCCGCACCCCCCACTGGCGGGTGTCCAGGTGCACAGTCGTCTGGCGCGCGGAATGCGGATCCACGTTGGCCACGACGATGATCGTGTCGTCGACGGCGTCGGGCGACAGCGCGGCCGGCAGGTGCTTGGCGTAGACGAGGACCGCGTCATCGTCGCTCCAGTGCAGCCGGAGGTTGCGCAGCTGCCGCAGCGCCGGGTGCGCGCGGCGGATCTCGTTCAGGCGGGTGAGGAACGGCGCCAGCGAGTCGCCGCGGGCCTGGGCGCCGGCCCAATCGCGCAGCTTGTACTCGTACTTCTCGTTGTCGATGTTCTCTTCGGAGCCCGGCCGGGCGACGTTCTCGTACAGCTCGTAGCCGGCGTAGACGCCGTAGGAGGCACCGGCGGTGGCCGCGATCGCCGCGCGGACGCGGTAGGCCGGGCGGCCGCCGTACTGCAGGTACTCGGTGAGGATGTCGGGGGTGTTGACGAAGAGGTTCGGCCGCATGAAGTCGGCCGTCTCGTCGCTCACCGACCCGAGGAACTCCTCCAGCTCTGCCTTGGTGTTGCGCCACGTGAAGTACGAGTAGCTCTGCTGGAATCCGGCGATCGCCAGTCGCTGCATCGGCGCGGGACGCGTGAACGCCTCGGCGAGGAAGATCACGTCGGGGTTCTCGTCGGTGACCGTCGCGATCAGCCACTCCCAGAACTGCAGGGGCTTGGTGTGCGGGTTGTCGACGCGGAAGATCTTCACGCCCTGGGCGATCCAATGCCGCACGATCCGCAACACCTCCGCACGGATGCCGTCGGGGTCGTTGTCGAAGTTGACCGGGTAGATGTCCTGGTACTTCTTCGGCGGGTTCTCGGCGTACGCGATCGTGCCGTCGGGCAGGGTCGTGAACCACTCCGGGTGCTCGGTGACCCACGGGTGGTCGGGTGCGGCCTGCAGGGCCAGGTCCAGGGCGATCTCCAGCCCGTTGTCGGCTGCCGCGTTGACGAAGTCGCGGAAGTCGGCGAGCGTGCCGAGGTCGGGGTGCACGGTGTCGTGTCCGCCGGCGCTGGATCCGATGGCCCACGGCGAACCGGGGTCGCCCGGGTTCGTTTCAAGGGTGTTGTTGCGGCCCTTGCGGTTACGCTCCCCGATCGGGTGGATCGGCGGCAGGTACAACACGTCGAACCCCATCGCCGCGACGGCGGGCAGACGCTGGGCTGCGGTGCGGAACGTGCCGCTGCGCACGGTGCCGTCCTGCTGCACGGTGGCACCCTCGGAACGAGGGAAGAACTCGTACCAGGCGCCCACCCCGGCGCGCTCCCGCTCCACGAGCAGCTCGTACGTGGCGCCGATGGTCACCAGGGACTGCAGCGGACGGGCGGCGAATGCGGCGGCCAGGTCGCCGTCGCGCACGATCTCCAGCGCGGCATCGTCGGTGACGGTGGCCTCGCGCAGCCGCGCGGCGGCCGCCTCGAGCCGGCGCCGCTCGGCGGTCGGACGGGTCTTCTCGGCAGCGGCGCGCTGGAACAGCAATGCTCCGGATTCACGCATCAGGGCGACATCCACCCCGGCGGCGATCTTCAGTTCAGCGGCGTGCGCCCACGTGGCGAAGTCGTCGCCGAAGGCCTCGAAGCGGAACCGCCAGATGCCCTGCGCGGTCGGGGAGACCAGCACGCACCAGCGGTCGAATCCATCGTGCAACGGCGAGAGCCGGTGCAGCGATTCTTCGCCGGTGGGGGAGAACAGCCGCACGTGCACACCGATGAGGTCATGGCCCTCACGGAAGGCCGTCACCTGGAAGGGGACAGCCTCTCCGGCGAATGCGGAGGGGCGGAAACCGGGGTCCGGGACGCTCGGTCGCGGCAGCGTCAACGGGATGCGGCCGGCGACGGTGTCGGGTCGTGCCTGGTACGGGGTGACGGGCCGAAGCGGCAGCTCTGCGGTGCTGCGCCAGCCTTTCGACGGGGCGGTTCGTGTCGTTGTGGCCATCTATCGAACCTACCGTCCCCGCATGGGCAGGACACACAGGCGACGCGTTCACTCCGCCCGGAAAAGCCGCATCGATGTGCCGGTCATGGTCACGACATCCCCCTGGTGGAACACCGGCTCGTCCTGTCCCGGACGTTCGTCCGCGCTGGACCACAGCGATACGAAGCGGGTCACCCCGTCTATCGCGGGCAGGGTGACATCGATGGGGCGCTCGTTGCCGTGCACGATCAGCAGGATGCGGTTGGGCTGCTCCGTCTGCGGGGTGGATGCCGCGGCGTACTGCAGCGTGCGGTGCGCGGGGTTGGTCCAGCGTTCGCCGGACATCGTCCGGCCCTGTTCGTCGTACCAGTCCATCTGCGACGCGCCGGGGACGACGCGTTCCTCGTGCGCGAACCGGGTGGGCCGCAGCGCCGGGTTCTCGCGGCGCAGCCGGATCAGGTGCTGCACGTGCGCGAACTGGTCCTCCTGCCACGGGGCGTGGTCCCACGGCATCCAGGTCAGCGGGGAGTCGTGGCAGTAGGCGTTGTTGTTGCCCCGCTGCGAGCGGGCGAACTCGTCGCCCGCGGTGAGCATGGGAACCCCCGCGGACAGCAGCAGCGTGCCGAGCAGGTTGCGCATCGCCTTGCGCCGGGTGGCGAGGATGCCGGGGTCGTCGGTGGGGCCCTCGGCGCCGTGGTTGAACGACCGGTTGGTGTCGGCGCCGTCGCGGTTCTGCTCGCCGTTGCCGAGGTTGTGCTTGACGTCGTAGGAGACGAGGTCGCGCAGGGTGAACCCGTCGTGCGCGGTGACGAAGTTGACGCTCGCGAGCGGACCGCGGTCGGGGCTGAAGGTGTTCGAGGATCCCGCCAGGCGGGTGGCGAAACCGCCGATGCCGACCGGAGCGGTCGCGGCGCGGCGGGCGTAGTCGACGTCGCTGAGCCAGAAGTTGCGCACCCGGTCGCGGTAGCGGTCGTTCCACTCGTGCCAGCCGTCGCCGAACCCGCCCACCTGCCAGCCGCCGGCGCCGATGTCCCACGGCTCGGCGATCTTCTTCACGCCCGCAAGCGCCGGGTCGTCGATGATGGCGCGCAGCAGCGGGTGGTCGGGGGTGAACGCGTGGTCGCTGTCTCGACCGAGGGTGACGGCCAAGTCGAACCGGAACCCGTCGATCTGCACGTCGTTCGCCCAGTACCGCAGTGAATCCAGCACCAGCCGCGCCGCGGCATCCGTCGCGGTGTTCACCGAGTTGCCGCATCCGGTGACGTCGATGTAGGCGCCGTCGTCGCGCTGCCGGTAGTAGTCCCGGTTGTCCAGCCCGCGCAGGCTGGTGCGCGGGCTGCCGATCTCGCCCTCCGCGGTGTGGTTGTACACGACGTCGAGGATCACTTCGAGGCCCGCCTCGTGCAGGTCCTTGACCATCTGCTTGAACTCGCGCAGCACCGCGTCGGGTCCGGCGCGCCGGGCGGCCTCGGTGGCGTACGGGGCATGCGGGGCGAAGAACCCCACGCTGTTGTAGCCCCAGTAGTTGGTCAGGCCCAGGTGCAGCAGGCGCGGTTCGGACGCGAAGGCGTGCACCGGGAGGAGCTCGACGCTTGTGACGCCCAGGGTGCGGAAGTGCTCGATCATCGCCGGGTGCGCCAGGCCCGCGTAGGTGCCGTGCAGCGCCGGTGGCACGTCGGGGTGGCGCTTGCTGAGCCCTTTCACGTGCGCTTCGTAGATCACGGTGCGATCCAGCGGCACGGCGGGCTTGACCACTCCGCCCCAGTCGAACGTGTCGTCCACGGCCACGCAGCGCCAGTCGGTGGCACCGCCGGAGATCAGTCCGCGCGCATAGGGCTCCAGCAGCAGCGACTGGATGTTGAACATGTTGCCGTTGCCGCTGGGTCCATCCACGCGCACGGCGTAAACCACCCCGGCGCGCAGCGCCCGGGTGGTGACCTGCCAGACGTCGCCCGGCCCTCGTTCCAGAGCGAACGTGTCGGTGGCCCAATCAAGGTCGTCGGTATCGAAGAGCACCAATTCCATCGACGTGGCATGCGCCGACCAGACCCGCAGGGTCCCGCCGTCGTCGCTGAAGGTCACACCGAGGCCGTCCAACTGGCTGCTGAGCAGCCCGGGCGAGAGGGTGGGTGCGGCCGGGGTCGAGCTCGGGCTGGCCATGGCGACCAGACTAACCGTCGCGGCATGCCGCCGGCGCGACTGGCGCCGCGCCCGCGGCTGGGCGAGAGTGGAGGGATGAGCGTTTATCTCGACCACGCGGCCACGACACCGTTGCGCCCGCAGGCGCGCGACGCGTGGCTGCGGGCGAGCGAGACGGTCGGCAATCCGTCATCGATCCACGGCGGCGGCCAGGCGGCGCGTCGGGTGCTGGAGGATGCGCGGGAGCGGCTGGCCGCGACGCTGGGGTGCGAGCCGATCGAAGTGGTGTTCACCTCAGGCGGGACCGAAGCGATCAACCTGGCGCTGAAGGGCCTGTGGTGGTCGCGGCCGCCGGGGACGGCCGCCGTGGTGCTTCCCGACGGCGAGCATCACGCCACGAGCGACACGGTGGGCTGGCTGCACACTCACGAGAAAGCCGAGGTGCGCTCGGTGCCGTTGCAGCCCACCGGGCGCATCGACCAGGCCGCATTCGCGGCGGCGCTGCCCGGCGCAGCGGTGGCCACAGCGCTCGTGGCCAACAACGAGGTCGGCACTCTCAACGACGCCGGCGCGCTCGCAGCGGCCGCAGCAGCGGCGGGCGTGCCGCTGCATCTGGACGCCGTCGGGGCATTCGGACACGTCGGCGTCGATTTCGCGCGGTGGCGTGGCGCGGCGACGGGCGCCACCGGACTGTGCGCGATGAGCGTGTCGGCGCATAAAGTCGGCGGGCCGGTGGGAGTGGGGGCGCTGGTGGTCTCCCGTCACGCCAATCCGACGGCGCTGCTGCACGGCGGCGGTCAGCAGCGTGCGCTGCGCTCTGGAACACAGGATGCCGCCGGCGCCGCCGCGTTCGCCGTCGCTGCCGAATGCGCCGTCGCGGAGCTGAGCGAGGAGTCCGCCCGGCTGAGCGCGCTGCGCGACCGGCTCGTGCGCGGCATCCGCCAGATCGTCCCCGATGCGCAGCTGCTGGGCGATGAGCGGCAGCGACTGCCGGGCAACGCCCACCTGCTCTTCCCGGGGGTGTCGGGGGAGACGCTGCTGTTCCTGCTCGATCAGCACGGGATCGCGGTGTCGACCGGATCTGCCTGCCAAGCCGGGGTTCCCGAACCCTCGCATGTCGTGCTGGCGCTGGGCCGGTCCGAGGACGAAGCCCGCAGCGTGATCAGGCTGACCCTGGGCCGCACCAGCACCGACGCCGACGTCGACGCCCTGCTCGCGGCGCTGCCGGATGCGCATGCGCGGGCAGCGGCCTCCGGAGCCCGCGCACGGGAGCGCTCGTAGACTGGACGCATGCGAGTTCTTGCGGCGATGAGTGGTGGGGTGGATTCCGCCGTCGCTGCCGCGCGCGCCGTGGACGCCGGACACGAGGTCGTCGGCGTTCATCTGGCGCTCTCCCGCGCCGGCGGCACCCTGCGTGCCGGCAGCCGCGGCTGCTGCACGATCGAGGACGCCCTCGATGCCCGCCGGGCCGCCGATCGCCTGGGTATCCCTTTCTACGTGTGGGACTTCTCGGAACGGTTCCGCGACGATGTCGTGGCCGACTTCATCAGCGAGTACCAGGCGGGGCGCACCCCCAACCCGTGCATGCGCTGCAACGAGAAGATCAAGTTCGCAGCTCTCCTGGAGCGCGCGCTCGAGCTCGGCTTCGACGCGGTGTGCACCGGGCACTACGCCACCCTCGTGGATGGACCGAACGGGCGCGAGCTGCATCGGGCGTCGGATGCCGCGAAGGACCAGTCCTACGTCCTCGGGGTGCTCACCGCCGAGCAGCTCGCGCACACGTACTTCCCGCTCGGGTCCACCCCGTCCAAGGCTCTGGTGCGCGCCGAGGCTGAGCAGCGCGGCCTCACCGTCGCGCAGAAGCCCGACAGTCACGACATCTGCTTCATCCCCGACGGCGACACGCGCGGCTGGCTCGCCGAGCGGGTCGGCGCCGAGACCGGTGAGATCCTCGACCGCACCGGCGCGGTCGTGGGCACTCACGAGGGGGCGCACGCGTTCACCGTCGGGCAGCGCCGCGGGCTGAAGCTGGGCATGCCGGCATCCGACGGCAAGCCCCGCTTCGTTCTCGAGGTGCGCCCGGTGTCCAACACCGTGGTCGTCGGACCCAAGGAAGCTCTGGCCACGGCGCAGATCTCGGGGGAGCGGTTCACGTGGGCCGGTCACCCGCCCACGACGGACGCCTTCGACTGCCACGCGCAGATCCGCGCGCATGCCGACCCGGTGCCCGCCCGCGCGGTGCTTGCCGACGGCACGCTGACGGTCACCCCACACGAGCCGTTCGAGGGCGTGGCCCCGGGACAGACGGCGGTGCTGTACGACGGCACCCGTGTGCTCGGTCAGTTCACGATCGACCGGACGGTGTCGGCGGTTCCGATAACCGTGTGATGTCCGCGGGTCGTCCTACACTTGCCGGGTGACGGATGCCGCTGACTCCACGCCCGCGACGCTCGACGAAGCCCGCACCGAGGCCGCAGGCCTGACCGACCGCATCCTGGATGCGCGCGACGCGTATTACGGGGAGAACGCCGAGATCGTCGACGACGCCACCTACGACGGGTGGATGCTGCGGCTGGAGCAGCTCGAGCGGATGCATCCCGAGCTGCAGGGGCAGGACTCGCCCACGCAGACGGTCGGCGCGGCGCAGAGCTCGATGTTCGCACCGGTCGAGCACGCCGAACGCATGCTGAGTCTGGACAACGTGTTCACCGTCGAAGAGCTGCGGGACTGGTGCGTCAAGGCGCAGGCCTCCGCCGGACGCGCGGTGCGGTGGCTGACCGAGCTGAAGATCGACGGTCTGGCGATCAGCCTGCGCTACGAGAACGGCCAGCTCACCTCGGCGGCCACGCGCGGTGACGGGCGGGTGGGGGAGGACGTCACCGTCAACGCCCTGCAGGTCACCGGCATCCCGCAGCGCCTGGCCGGCAGCGGTCACCCGTCGCTGGTCGAAGTGCGCGGCGAGGTGTTCATTCCGGTCGCCGCGTTCGATGAGCTCAACGCGCTGCAGGCGCGCATGCGGGATCGCGTCTTCGCCGATGCCCGCGCCCGCGGCGTGGACGAGGAGAAGGCGACCCGCAGCGCGGCGCGCCGGTTCCCGGCGTTCGCCAACCCACGCAACGCCGCCAGCGGTGGCCTGCGTCAGCAGCTGGAGAAGAAGAGCGGTCTGGAGCTCGAGGCCGGTCGGGCGCGGCTGGACTCGCTGCGGCTGTTCGTGCACGGCATCGGTGCCTGGCCGAACCCGCCGGTCGCGTCGCAGAGCGAAATCTACGGGCTGCTCGCCGAATGGGGCCTGCCTGCGAGCCCCTACTTCCGCACGTCCGACGACATCGATGGCGTCGTGGACTTCGTAGCGAACTACGGCGAGCACCGTCACGCCGTCGAGCACGAGATCGACGGTGTCGTGGTCAAAGTCGACGAGCTCGCCCTGCACGACGAACTCGGCGCCACCAGCCGCGCGCCCCGCTGGGCCATCGCCTACAAGTACCCGCCCGAGCAGGTGAACACCAAGCTGCTCGACATCGTGGTGTCGGTCGGGCGCACCGGCCGGGCGACGCCGTTCGCCGTGATGGCGCCGGCACGGGTGGCCGGCAGCGTCGTGCGTCAGGCGACCCTGCACAACCAGGACGTCGTCAAGGCCAAGGGCGTGCTGATCGGCGACACCGTCGTGCTGCGCAAGGCGGGGGATGTGATCCCCGAGGTCCTCGGCCCGGTCGTGGAGCTGCGAGACGGCAGCGAACGGGCCTTCGTCATGCCGACGGACTGCCCCGAGTGCGGCACCCCGCTCGCCCCCGCCAAAGAGGGCGACATCGACCTGCGCTGCCCGAACACGCGGGCCTGCCCCGCCCAGGTGCGCGGCCGCGTCGAGCACATCGGGTCCCGCGGCGCCCTGGACATCGAGGCCCTGGGCGAGGTCACCGCCGCCGCGCTCACCCAGCCCACCGTGCCGGAGCAGCCGCCGCTGCAGAGCGAGGCGGGTCTGTTCGACCTCACCCTCGACCAACTGGTGCCCATCGAAGTCGTCGTGCGCGACGCCGAGACGGGGGAGCCGCGCGTGGACGACAAGACCGGTGAGATCGTGCGTCGGGCTCCTTTCCGACGCAACCCCAGCCCGGCGGAGAAGAAGCAGGGCCGTACCGGACCGCAGCCGTCGGCGCAGGCCCTCACGCTCCTCGACGAGCTCGAGAAGGCCAAGACGAAGGAGCTGTGGCGGTTCCTCGTGGCGCTGAACATCCGCCATGTAGGGCCGGTCGCCGCCCGCGCGCTGGCGCAGTGGTTCGGCTCCGTTTCCGCCATCCGCGCGGCATCCCGAGACGAGCTCGCCGCCGTTGACGGCGTCGGCGGGATCATCGCCGACGCGCTCATCGACTGGTTCGAGGTCGACTGGCATCGGGAGATCGTCGAGCGATGGGAGGCCGCGGGCGCCCAGCTGGCGACCCCGGGCCACCCCGGTCCCGGTGCCGCAGCGGCGGCGGGCGGCGTGCTCGAGGGCATCACGGTCGTGGCGACCGGATCGCTTGAGGGCTACACCCGCGAAGGCGCGCAGGAGGCCATCCTCGCCGCCGGCGGCAAAGCGGCGTCAAGCGTGTCGAAGAAGACGGACTTCGTCGCGGCGGGTCCCGGGGCGGGGTCGAAGCTGGGCAAGGCCGAGCAGCTCGGGGTTCGCATCATCGACGCGGCCCAGTTCAAGGTGCTCGTCGAGCAGGGGCCTGCGGCGCTGGGTGCGCCGCCGGCCGACGAGGGATGATCCGACTTCACCGCGCAGTGTCGTAGGTATGTTCTACTCTCGCCGGAAAGCGAGAAAGGACACACCATGACCCTCACCCCCGACCCCGCCATCCAGGCGTGGCTCGACCAGGAGGACCGGCACACGGCGGAAACGATCCGCAGGTACGGCACCTACATCCAGTACGTCGGCGGCGACTCCCGCGCGCGGGAGACCACGTTCGCCTACACCGTGGGTCTGTTCGGCCTGGGGCATCCGGAGCTGCTCATCTTCGGGCTCTGCCCCCACGACACCGCGATGGTGCTCAACGACGTGTCGGAACGGATCCGTGCCGGTGACGACCTCGCGCCGGGAGATCTGCTCAGCTTCGACCACTGGTCGCGTCGGGTGCTGGTGGAGACCGTGCCGAACCCCGGGAGCATCGTCTTCGCCGCGAACCGGTTCTATCAGCGACCCGACGAGGCCTCGGTTCCGGTGCTGCAACTGAGCCACGACGACAGTGGTGGACGTTTCCCGAACGAACCGGGCTATACGGATGAGCCGTGGGTGCAGCCGAGACCGGGGGAGTTCACCGCGCTGTAGCGCCGGTCACCGACCCGAGACGAGCTGTTCCAGCGACTCACGCACCTGGCGGCGCAGCACCTTGCCGATCAGTGATTTCGGCAGCTCATCGACGATGAAGATGCGGCGAGGCACCTTGTAGGGCGTCAGGATCCCGCGGGCGAATTCCCGGACCGCTTCGACATCGACGGGGGCGTTGCCGTCCACGACGATGGCGGCGACCACTTCTTCACCGGACTTTCCGTCGGGCAGGCCGACGACGGCGGCATCCTTGACCAACGGGTGCTGGCGCAGCGCGATCTCGACCTCGGTCGGGGCGACGTTGAAGCCACCGGTGATGATGAGTTCCTTGATCCGGTCGACGATCCGGACGAACCCGGCCTCGTCGATCGTCACGATGTCGCCGGTGCGGAACCAGCCATCGACGAACACGCGCTCGGTCTCCTCCGGCCGGCCGTAGTAGCCGCTGAACACCTGCGGACCACGCACCAGCAGTTCGCCGCGTTCGCCTGGCACGACGTCGACGGTCGGCGCATCCGGATCGACGACGCGGCACTCGGTGCCGGGCAGCGGCAGCCCCACGGTGCCGGGCACGCGGTGAGTCGCCACGGGGTTGGCCATGAGCACCGGGGAGCATTCCGACAGCCCATAGCCCTCGACGAGGTAGCCGTCACTGGCCGCTTCGAAGGGGACGACCAGTTCGTGTGGGAGCGCCATGGCGCCGGAGATCGCGATCTCAGTGCCCGCCAGCGACACGCCCTGCGCGCGGGCGGCGGCCAGCAGGCGGTCGGCGATCGGCGGGACGAGTGGCAGGAAGGTGGCGGGGTGCTTCTTGACCACCGCGAGCACCAGGTCCGGGTCGAACTTGGGGAACAGCACCAGGCGCGCTCCCATCGACATCGCGAAGGTGAGGCACAGCGTCAGTCCGTACGCGTGGAACATCGGCAGCACGGCATACACGACGCATCCCTTGCCCCGCTTGATCGACGGCACCCACGCCTGTGCCTGCGCCGCGTTCGCGAGCAGGTTGCGGTGCGTCAGCGCTGCGCCCTTGGGGCTGCCGGTCGTGCCGCTGGTGTACTGGATGATCGCGAGGTCATCGGTGGCCGGTTTCGGGTGCGAGAGCGGAATCGGATCGTGCGACACGATCTGCTGCCACGTGGTCACATCGCTGACGTGCTCGGTCAGTGCCGCACGGGACTCCCGCGCCTTCGCGATCGGGAGCCGCAGGGCGAACTGCGTGGAAAGCGGCATCGCCGTCGTCACGTCGACCGCGATGAGGTCGGTGACCTGCAGATCGATGGGCAGATCCTTCATCGTCGCGATGACCTTGCTCCACACGATCGCGTGCTTGGCGCCGTGGTCCTCGAACTGCTTGCGCAGCTCCCGCGGCGTGTAGAGCGGGTTGTGCTCCACCACCACGGCGCCCAGGCGCAGCACGGCGTAGAACGCCACGATGTGCTGCGGGCAGTTGGGCAGCACGATGGCCACCGGGTCGCCGGCGCGCACGCCGCGGGCGTGCAGCGCCCCGGCAGCACGGTCGATCTGCTCATGCAGGCGGCGGTAGGTGGTCTCGCGGCCGAAGAACTGCAGCGCGGGGGCGTCGGGGTAGTCGCGGGCCGATGCGGCGACGATGTCGACGAGCGAGCCCGTCACCGGCGCCAGATCCGCGGGAACGCCCTCGGCATAGCTGCGGGTCCACGGGCGCGGCGGATCGTACGAGGTCACGCGCTCACTCTATTGCGCCCGGGACGTCAGCCGCGCGAACGGCGGCGGAGCGCCCAAGTAGACTTACCGGGTGTCAGAAATCACCCCCGATCTCGTGCGTCATCTCGGCGTTCTCGCCCGGATCCAGCTCAGCGATGAGGAGGTCGAGCAGCTCACCGGGCAGCTCGACGTCATCGTCGACAACATCGCGAAGGTGTCGCAGGTGGCTACCGCCGACATCCCCGCGACGAGCCACCCGGTTCCCCTGCAGAACGTTTTCCGCCCCGATGTCCCTGGGGACATGCTGACGGTCGCCGAGGTGCTGCAGAACGCCCCGGAGTCCGCCGACGACCGCTTCCGCGTGACCGCCATCCTGGGAGAAGAGCAGTGACCGATCTGACCCGGCTGACAGCCGCCGACCTCGCCGCCGCGCTGAGCGCGGGCGAGGTGTCCAGCGTCGAGGCCACGCAGGCCCACCTGGACCGCATCGCCGCCGTCGACGGCGACGTGCACGCCTTCCTGCACGTCAGCGACCACGCGCTGGACGTCGCCGCCGACATCGATCGCCGGCGCGCCGCCGGTGAACAGCTGGGCACCCTCGCCGGCGTGCCGCTGGCGATCAAGGACGTGCTCGTCACGACCGACATGCCCTCCACGAGCGGGTCGAAGATCCTCGAGGGCTTCATGTCCCCGTACGACGCGACCGTCGTGGCGCGCTCACGCGCCGCCGGCCTCGTGCCGCTGGGCAAGACCAACATGGACGAGTTCGCGATGGGCTCCTCCACCGAGCACTCCGCGTACGGCGCGACGCACAACCCGTGGGACCTCGACCGCATCCCCGGCGGGTCCGGTGGCGGCTCCGCCGCCGCCGTCGCCGCTTTCGAGGCGCCGATCGCGCTGGGTTCGGACACCGGCGGCTCGATCCGCCAGCCGGCGCACGTCACCGGCACGGTGGGCATGAAGCCGACGTACGGCGGGGTCAGCCGGTACGGCGCCATCGCCCTGGCATCCAGCCTCGACCAGGTCGGTCCCGTCTCGCGCACCGTGCTGGATTCGGCACTGCTGCACGACGTCATCGGCGGGCACGACCCGCACGATGCGACGTCACTTATCGACCGGTGGCCGTCGTTCGCCGAGGCCGCCCGTGAGGGCGCCCGTGGTGACGTGCTCAACGGTCTCAAGGTCGGCGTCATCCGGGAGCTCCCCGACAGCGGGTTCCAGTCCGGGGTCTCCGCGTCGTTCCATGAGGCGCTCGAGGCGATGCAGGCTCAGGGCGCGGAGATCGTCGAGATCAGCGCGCCGCACTTCGAGTACGGCGTCGCCGCGTACTACCTGATCCTGCCCGCCGAGGCATCCAGCAACCTGGCGAAGTTCGACTCCGTCCGCTTCGGTATGCGCGTGAATGTCCCCGGCGGCACCGTCGAGGACGTCATGGCCGCCACCCGCGACGCCGGCTTCGGTCCCGAGGTCAAGCGTCGCGTCATCCTCGGCACCTACGCGCTGTCGGCCGGTTACTACGACGCCTACTACGGCTCGGCCCAGAAGGTGCGCACGCTCATCCAGCAGGACTTCGACCAGGCGTTCGCGCAGGTCGACGTCATCGCGACGCCGTCCGCGCCGACGACCGCGTTCCGCCTCGGCGAGAAGATCGACGACCCGCTGCAGATGTACCTCAACGACGTCACGACGATCCCGGCGAACCTCGCCGGGGTACCCGGTATCTCGGTCCCCTCCGGGCTGGCCGCCGAGGACGGACTGCCCGTCGGCATCCAGTTCCTCGCGCCGGTGCGCGAGGACGCCCGCCTGTACCGCGTCGGCGCCGCCGTGGAGGCGATGCTCGTCGACCGCTGGGGCGGCCCGCTGCTCGACCGTGCTCCGATCCTGGGAGGGACCCGCTGATGGCGAAGGCAAAGCTGATGGACTTCGACAAGGCCCTCGAACTGTTCGAGCCGGTGCTCGGATTCGAAGTGCACGTCGAACTGAACACCGAGACGAAGATGTTCTCCTCGGCGGGCAACCCCGCCAACGAGAAGAACCACAGCGCCGCTCCCAACACGCTGGTGTCGCCCGTCGACATGGGCCTGCCGGGTTCGATGCCGACCGTCAATGAGCAGGCAGTGCGGTCCTCGATCAGCCTGGGCCTGGCCCTTGGTTGCTCCATCGCGCCGTCCAGCCGGTTCGCGCGCAAGAACTACTTCTACCCGGACCTGGGCAAGAACTACCAGATCTCGCAGTACGACGAGCCGATCGCGTACGAGGGGTCGGTGGAGATCGAGCTGTCCGACGGCGACATCGTCACGATCCCGATCGAGCGCGCGCACATGGAGGAGGATGCCGGCAAGCTCACCCACATGGGTGGCTCGACCGGCCGCATCCAGGGTGCCGAGTACTCCCTCGTGGACTACAACCGCGCCGGCGTGCCGCTCGTGGAGATCGTGACCAAGCCGATCATCGGCGCGGAGCACCGGGCGCCCGAGATCGCGAAGGCGTACATCGCCACCATCCGCGACATCGTGCGGGGCCTGGGCATCTCGGAGGCGCGGATGGAACGCGGCAACCTGCGCTGCGACGCGAACGTGTCGCTGCGCCCCCGGGTGGCCCCGGGCGAGCCGACGCCGCCGCTGGGTACACGCACCGAGACGAAGAACGTCAACTCGATGCGCTCGGTCGAGCGGGCCGTGCGGTACGAGATCCAGCGGCAGGCGGCGATCCTCGCCGACGGCGGCTCGATCAGGCAGGAGACCCGTCACTGGCACGAGGACACCGGCACGACCTCTCCCGGTCGCCCGAAGTCGGATGCCGACGACTACCGGTACTTCCCCGAGCCCGATCTGCTGCCGGTGGCGCCGTCCATCGAGCTGATCGAGGAGCTGCGCGCCGCCCTCCCGGAGCCGCCTGCTGCCCGCCACCGCCGGCTCAAGGCCGACTGGGGCTTCACCGACCAGGAATTCCAGCACCTCATCAACGGTGCGCTGCTGGTCGAGGTGGAGGCCACCGTCGCCGCCGGGGCCTCGCCCGCCGCGGCCCACAAGTGGTGGACCGGTGAGATCACCCGCACCGCGAACGCCGCGGGGCGCGAGCCCAGCGAGCTGGTGTCGCCGGAGGACGTGGCCGCGCTGCAGAAGCTCGTGGATGCGGGCACCCTCAACGACAAGCTCGCGCGCCAGGTGCTCGAGGGCGTCATCGCCGGTGAGGGATCGCCGCAGGAGGTCGTCGACGCCCGCGGGCTGGCCGTCGTCTCGGACGACGGGGCGCTGATCGCCGCGATCGACGAGGCGCTGGCATCCCAGCCGGACGTGATGGCGAAGATCCGCGAGGGCAAGGTGCAAGCCGCCGGCGCCGTGATCGGTGCCGTGATGAAGGCGATGAAGGGCCAGGCCGACGCCGCGCGTGTGCGCGAACTGATCCTCGCCCGCGCCGCCGAGTGAGTATTCGCGCCCTCGAGTGAGTATTCGCGCCGCCGAGTGAGTATTCGTGGCCTTGAGTGAGTATTCGCGCCGCCGAGCGAGCACTCGCAGGCGCACGTGAGTGCCAGCGCCGAATACTCACTCGGCGCGAGCAATACTCACTCGGCGCGAGCAATACTCACTCGGCGCGAGCAATACTCACTCGGCAGCGGGGATGATGGGGATATGGGACGTGGTGACGGTACGGGGCGTATCGTCTCGCCCGACGGCGCGGACGACACCGGGACGCGCATCCTGCACGTCGACATGGACGCCTTCTACGCTGCTGTCGAGGTGCTCGACGACCCGACCCTGAAGGGCAAGCCGATCATCATCGGCGCCCCGGAGGGACGCAGCGTCGTCTCCAGCGCGTCGTACGAGGCGCGCCGGTTCGGCGTTCGCTCGGCGATGCCGGTGAGCCAGGCGTTGCGGCTGTGCCCCCACGCGGTCGTCGTCATGCCGCACTTCGACCGCTACCTCGCGCTGTCGCGCCAGGTCATGGCGATCTTCCACGACGTCACCCCGCTGGTCGAACCGCTGTCGATCGACGAGGCCTTCCTCGACGTGCAGGGTGCGCGCCGGCTGTGGGGGAGCCCCGGCCACATCGCACGGATGCTCCGCACACGCGTGCTGGAGGAGACCGGCCTGGTCTGCAGCATCGGGGTCGCCGCCACCAAGCACGTCGCCAAGATGGCCTCGACGATCTCCAAACCCGACGGCCTGCTGATCGTGCCCGCCGCCGAGACCCAGGCCTTCCTGGCCGCCCGCCCCGTCGGCGCCCTCTGGGGCGTGGGCCCGAAGGCGGCGGCGTCGCTGCAAGGCCGCGGCATCCACACCGTCGCCGATGTGCTCGCCACGCCGCGTGGTGTGCTCGACCGCGCCCTGGGACCGGCCATGGGGGAGCGCGTCTGGCACCTCGCGCGCGGCATCGACGCGCGGGAGGTCGAGACCGAACGCATCGAGAAGAGCGTCGGCCACGAAGAGACTTTCCACGACGACATCGCCGACCCGGCCGTGCTGCGCACCGAACTG
This sequence comes from Microbacterium sp. zg-YB36, assembly GCF_024623575.2. Lineage (NCBI taxonomy): Bacteria > Bacillati > Actinomycetota > Actinomycetes > Micrococcales > Microbacteriaceae > Microbacterium > Microbacterium sp. zg-YB36. The sequence continues at coordinate 475,498 of NZ_JANJFD020000001.1, read as the reverse complement.
CGCCGCCTCGCCGATCGCGTCGGCGCGAGGCTCCGCGCCAACGGCTGGGAGGCGGCGACGATCGCCCTGAAGCTCCGATTCGCCGACTTCACCACCATCACCCGCTCGCAGACGCTGCCCGAGCCCACCGCGGTCAGTCAGCGGATCGGGGATGCCGCATGGGAGCTGTTCTCCCACGTGGACCTGCGCATGCCGGTGCGTCTCATCGGCGTCCGCGCCGAGAACCTCCGCCCCTCCGGTGGCGCACCGCTGGCGCTGTGGGACGACGACGGGGACTGGCGCCGGGTCGAAGAGGCGTTGGACGGCGCCCGGGAGAAGTTCGGCCGCGCGGCGGTGACCCGCGCGACGCTCCTCGGCACCGCGCGCGACCTGGGCGCGCTGCCGTCGAATCCGAAGCCGCCGCGCCCGCACGAGCGCTGACAGCGCAAACCGCTGGGCCAGACCCGGTCCGGCCGGTACGGTGGGGGCATGCCCAACATCGCATTGGATCTCGGTAAGCAGTCCGCTTCTTTCGGCGTCACCAGCGCCTATGGCGAGAAGCAGGAGCTCGACGGCATCACCCTCGTCCCGGTCGCGCTGACTTGGTCCGGCTTCGGCGGCGGGTCGGATGCCGACGGCAACGGTGGCGGCGGTGGCGGCGGTTACGCCGTGCCGCTGGGCGCATACGTCCGCAAGGGCGACGACCTGCGGTTCGAGCCGAACCTGGTGTCGTTCCTCGCGGTGGCGATTCCCTTCGTGTGGGTTGCCGGGCGCGCTCTCAGCCGTGTCATCCGCGCACTCAAGAAGTAACGCCGCACCGCTCTCAGCCGCCCTCGCCGCTGCCGTCGATGTCCTGGTCGGCGCGGTGCGGGCGGTGGATGCCGGCAACGCGGTGGTCCTGATCGACGGTCGCAGTGGCGCCGGTAAATCCACGCTCGCCCGGGATCTCGTGGCGCGGTGGCCGCAGCCTGCGGGGGTGCAGCTCGTCGCGCTGGACTCGCTCTACCCGGGTTGGGACGGGCTGGCAGCCGGTGCGACGTACGCGCGCGAGCAGATCCTCCAGCCGCACCGCCACGGCCTCCCCGGCGCCTGGCGCCGCTGGGACTGGGCGACCGGCATGCGCGCGGAGGAGCACGCCGTCGACCCGTCACTGCCGCTGGTCATCGAGGGCTGCGGCATCCTCACCCCGCAGACGGCCGCGCTGGCCGACATCCGGGTGTGGCTGGAATCACCGGAGCCGTCGCGCAAGGCGCGGGCGATGGGGCGTGACGGGGATACCTACCGCCCCCATTGGGAGCGTTGGGCCGAGCAGGAGGAGCGTCATCTCGCCCGCGACACCCCGCGCGCGCTCGCGACACACCTGTTCGACGTGCCCTGACCCGCTCAGTCGTCGAGTGCGGCGACCAGCCCGTCGAGTCGGTAGCCGAGCCAGTCGAAGATCGCGAAGCGTGGGTCACCGGCGGCGTGGTCGTCCTCGGTGTCGATGCCGAGCCGGGTCGCCAACACGAGGCGCAGTGCGTTGAGTGTGCGCAGCCAGGCGCGGCTGCGCTCCGGCGGAAGGCGCACGACGAAGGTGTGCATCAACGTGTCGTCGTCAAGGTTCGAGGCGTCCAGCGGCACACCGTCGGGGGAGAGGTCCTGCAGGACGGCACCGGCGTCGTCCAGGCGCCGGTCGAGAAGGTCGGCCGACGTGAGCGCGCGGAACTCTCGCGCCGCCTCCGCGTCCTCGCGGTAGGCATCGGGCACGAGGCGCGCGATGGCGGGGTCATCCGGCACGGTCGTGCCGTCGGCAGGTCGATCGGCGAGTAGATCCGCGAACTGCGTGACGAGGTCGGCAAGGTGCGCGCCCTCGATGAGGGTGAGCTCCAGTACGACCACGTGTTCGCCGGTCATTCCGGCGCCTGCCGCACGGTGGCCCACAGCCCGTAATCGTGCATCGCTTGGGCGTGCAGTTCCATCTGCTCCCTGGCGCCCTCGGCGACGACGGCGCGTCCCTCATGGTGCACCGCGAGCATCAGACGGGTCGCGACCTCGGGCGGGTGCCCGAAGTACTCCCGGAACACGTGCACGACGTAGGTCATCAGATTCACCGGATCGTTCCAGACAACGGTCTGCCAGGGCCGCTGGGCATCGGGACGCTCGTCGAGATAGGCCGTCTCGTCGACGTCGGGCAGTGCGATGCTCATCAGGCCCATCCCAGTTCATGCAGGCGCTCGTCGTCGATGCCGTAGAAGTGCGCGATCTCGTGCACGAGGGTGGTGTGCACTTCATCGCGCAGCGCTTCCACCGACTCGCACGCGTGCAGATGCGGCTCCCGATACACGATGATGCGGTCGGGCAGTTCGCCCATCCCGTATCGATCGCGTTCGGTCAGCGCCCAGCCGTCGTACAGCCCGAACAGATCCAGGCTGCCGTCTTCGGGACGGTCTTCCACAACGAACACGACATTGTCGAGTCCGCCGATCATGTCGTCCGGAAGGCGATCGAGTTCGTCGACCACGAGGGCCTCGAATGCTGTGGCATCCATATCGATCATTTTGCCTGCCGGCACTTCTTGGGGTGAGTAACGGGACTTGAACCCGCGGCCCCCTGGACCACAACCAGGTGCTCTACCAACTGAGCTATACCCACCATGTCTCCCGCTTCAGCGGGCAACCTCTAAATTCTCTCATAACTCCGGAGCGAAAGATGACACGGCTGCAGCAGCGGCTGCGCGCGCGTCGTCGCTGGTCGGACCGGGCTGCGGCACGAACACCGCTTCGCGGTAGTACGCCAGTTCGCGAATCGACTCGCGGATGTCAGCGAGAGCGCGGTGCCCGCCCTCCTTCGCCGGAGCGTGGATGTAGGCCCGCGGGTACCAGCGACGTGAGAGTTCCTTGATGCTGGACACATCGATGTTGCGGTAGTGCAACCAGCGGTCCACGCGCGGCATGTACTTCGCCAGGAACATCCGGTCGGTGCCGATCGTGTTGCCCGCGAGCGGAGCCTTGCCATCGAGGGGGACGAACCGCTGGATATACTCCAGCGCCTCGTGCTCGGCCTGCGCGAGGCTGACGCCACCGGGGAGTTCCGACAGCAGACCGGACGACTCGTGCATCTTGGTCACGAAGTCGTTCATGTTCGCCAGCGCAGACGCGTCGGGCTTGATCACGATCTGGAACCCGGGATCCACGGCGCGAAGCTCGAAATCCGTGATCACGATGGCGATCTCGACCAACTCGTCAACGGCGAGGTCCAGTCCCGTCATCTCGCAGTCGATCCATACGAGTCTGTCGTTCTCAGAAGCCCCAACCATGCGTCCATCCTATCGATGGGGTCGGACGCCCCCGGCCGAGTCCCCCCGAGGCGATTCGAACGCCTGACCAAGAGATTAGAAGTCTCCTGCTCTATCCACTGAGCTACGGGGGGTCGCCATTCAGGTTACCGGTGCCTCCGCGTCGCCACCGGAAGGACACTGGCCAACGCCGTGAGCCCCAGGTAGCGTCGCACCTGTCGGAAGGAGTTCGATGATGAGTGCGACCGAAAACCGCACCCCCCTGTGGGTGGCATACGGCCCCGGCGGTGTTGCCGGCACGATTCGCAAGCTGGACGCCGGCTACCAGGTCACCATGGCCGGCGCCGACGACGTGCTCGGCACGTATCCCTCGATGGAAGTGGCCAAAAATGCGCTGCATTCTCAGATGACCCCGGGGTCGGACTGGCCGCAATTCCGGGAACACTGACGCGTCAGACGGCAGGTTGTGCCGCGGCATCCGTCGCCGGCGCGACCGGTCGGCGCGTGTCGAGAAGCGGCAGCGCGACGTGCGCGAACGGGCCGATCAGCACCGCGAACAGTACGGTCCCGAGGCCCACGGTGCCGCCCAACAGCCAGCCCGCCAGCAGCACGGACGCCTCGACAACCAAGCGACTCAGCCAGATCGGCCACCCGAACCGCGCGTTCAATCCCGTCATGAGGCCATCGCGCGGACCGGGTCCGAAGCGGGCACCGATGTAGAGACCGGATGCCACGGCGACCGACAGGAGCCCGGCAACGAATACCGCGCCCTGCATGAGCCAGCCGGTCACTGCTGGCAGCACATTGAGCGTCAACTGCATGCTCGTGCCGACGAGCGCGATGTTGGCCACAGTGCCGACACCGGGACGCTGGCGCAACGGAATCCACAACAGGAGGACCGCGAAGCCGAGGAGGTTGGTGATCCAGCCGATGCCGATCCCTGTCTGCACCGCGATCCCCTGAGCGAACACCGTCCAGGGATCCAGTCCAATGCCCGCCTCCACCATCAGCGCACAGCCTGCCCCATACAGGATGAGGCCGATCAGCAGCTGCGTCACGCGTCTGGTCATAGGACAAGTCAACCGCGGGATTGGACTGTGCACACCAGTCCAATTGCAATAATGTGGCGCCATGCTCTCCCGGATCTCCGCGCGGGCGCTCACGGCCGCGCTCGGCGGCTGGCGCACCCGTGAGCCCGCCTACGAAGCACTCGCAGACGGCATCCGGCTGCTGTGCCTGGACAACCGCATCGCACCGCGCACCGCGCTGCCCGCAGAGCGGGAACTCGCCGCCGCACTCGGACTCAGCCGCAGCACGGTGGCCGCTGCCTACGGCAGCCTTCGCGCTTCCGGCCATATCGAGAGCGTGCGCGGCTCGGGGAGCATCACGATGCCGCTGGGCCGGCGCGACGTGGGACGGGTGACGCCCGACACCGACTCCATCGATCTGCAGCAGGCCAGTCCGGCAGCGTGGCCCGGGCTTGCCGGTGTGATAGCTGCCGTCGCCTCCGACGCCCCGAGCATCGTCGCGCGCTCGGGCTACGACGTGCTCGGCACACCTGCACTGCGCGCGCTGATCGCCGACGACTACAGCGCACGAGGCATCGCCACCGATCCGTCGCAGATCATGGTGACCACGGGCGCGCAGAGCGCGATCCACCTCATCGCCGGTGTGCTGGTGGGCAGGGGTGACCCGGTGGTGCTCGAGACGCCGACGTACCCGCATGCCGCCGACGCCTTCGCTGCCGCCGGCGCGCGGCTGATCGGTGTGCCGGTGACGACCCAGGACGGTTGGGACCTCGACCGCGCCACACAGGTGTTCTCCCGGAGCCTTCCGGTGCTGGCGTACCTCATGCCCCGCTTCCAGAATCCCACCGGTCGCACAATGCGCCCGGAGGAGCAGCAGACCATTCTCACCGCCGCCGAGCGCGCCGGAACCTTCCTGGTGCTGGACGAGACGACCGCCGACCTCGGCATCGACCAGACGTCGGCGGAGGCGTCATTCGCGATCGCTCCTGCTTCCTCCCGCACCGTGCTGCGTGTCGGTTCCCTGGGCAAGACCGTCTGGGGCGGACTGCGGATCGGGTGGATCCGCGCCGATCCGGACGTGATCCGGCGCCTCGTGGCGGCCCGACCGGCACGAGAACTCGGCACGCCGGAACTCGAGCAGGCGATCGCGGCGGCGCTCTTCGCGCACATGCCGGCCATTCGCGAACAACGCTCGGCCGTGCTTCGCGAAGGCCGCGACGCGCTCACGGCTGCGCTATCCGCACACATCCCGGAGTGGCAGGTCCCGTCGACCGCCGGTGGTGTCGCACTGTGGGTGGGCCTGGGCGCACCGCTCAGCTCGTCGCTGGTCTTGCGGGCACGCAACGAGGGTGTGCTGCTCTCGGCGGGTCCCCGGTTCTCCATCGACGGGGGACACGAGCGCCATCTGCGGCTGCCCTTCACCGCGCCGGCGGACCAGCTCGTCCGCGCAGTCGAGGTTCTCTCTCGCGCGTGGGATCGGGTGAGGGGCGAGACCCCCGCCCAGTTCGGCGAACCGCTCGAAGCCGTGGTGTGAGGTTCATCCGCCGCGACGCAGGCATTCCACGGCATCGTCGGCGGACCAGAAGTCCCCGATGGGCAGAAGTCGAGCGTGCCCGCGGTGATAGCGCAGTGCGCGGTAGCGCACGTCGGCCCCCTCGGCCGCGCGTTGGAGGTGGCCCAGGATGCGTCCGGCGTCGTCGACGACGCGCCACAGTTCGGGTCCTACCGGAATCAGACGGAGAGCGCCGAAGCGGCTGCGCAGCGCCGGACTGCTGGTGGTGATCATGTCATTCTCCTTTCGCATGTCGAACATATGTGCGACCTCCGACACTGCGTGCCATCACCGACGCGAAGGCGCGGGAGGTGACGGCACGCTTCCTCCCCAGCCGGCGAAGTGGGCGATCCCTCCCCGTTTCGCCCCCATCCGCCCCACACCGGTTTTCACACCGCGACAGGGTGGGAGTGCTCCGGCACCCGACGGGCACGCGGGTGCCGGAGTGGCGGGTACTCCGCCCGCCCGACACCGAGAGGACAGCACCACCATGAGCGAATCCATCACCGTCACCGGCAACCTCGCCGCCGACCCGGAACGCCGCGCCACCGCCGGTGGCGACACCATCGTCGCGTTCCGTGTGGGCAGCACCCAGCGCCGCTATGACAAGGAGTCCAACACCTGGGTCGACGCCTATACGAACTGGTACCACGTCTCTGCCTTCCGCGGACTCGCCGAACACGCACTGCGGTCACTGCGCAAAGGCGACCGGGTCATCGTCACCGGCACGCTGCGATTGCGCACGTGGGAGAACGAAAGCCGCAGCGGCGTCACCGCCGACATCGACGCCTACGCGGTCGGCCCCGACCTGCGTTGGGGCACGACCGTCTTCACACGCGCCGCGCGGCCCGGCGAGTCCGGCGGCCCGGGCGAGTCGGGGGAGGCGGGGGACCCGGGGGAGCAGCGGCCCGCCTCCGACGCGCCACCGGCACCGGTGGATGCCAACGGCTGGTCTCTGCCCACAGGAACTGACACCACCTCGGTCGGCCTCGGCCAGGGGCCTGTACCGGCGGGCGCACCCGCGACCCAGGGCCACACGCCTGGCGACGACGCGCAGTCGCTGGAGGAACGGCAGTTGGCGTGGGCCGGCGCCGGTGGTGACGAGCCGCCCTTCTGAACGTCTGGTCACCGGAACGGACGTGTGGGATACCCCCCTAGACTTCCGGAGTGCTCCGACTCACCGCCACCGCCCCCGCCCCTCGTCGCGGTGCGACCGCGGTGGTGATCGCGCTCGCGCTGGTTCTGCTGGCCGGATGCACCGCCGAACCGCAGCCCGCACCGTCCACGCCTGCCACCACCGCGCCTGAACCCACGCCCGCACCGACACCGACGGCGACCGAGCCCGCCGCGCCGCAGTTGATGCCCGCGGGCACGGCCGAGGACAACCTGCCGCTGTTCGCTGCGGTCGCCGAGTCGGTCTGGGCGTCCCCGCAGAAGGCCGAGGGCCGTGCGTACATCGACGCCCTCGTCGCGGCAGGGTTCGACAAGGGCGCGATGCAGGTGACCGACGACGTGACGACCATCGGCAACGCCGTCGAGACGCTGCAGTTCTCGGTGCAGTGGGGTCAGGAGTGCCTCGTCGGCCAGGTCGGACCGGTCACCGGCACGGTGGTCACCGTGGTCACGGCCGCTCTCGCCGGCGGCGGGTGCCTGCTCGGCGCCACCCGCCCCATCGACTGGTGACGTGCGCAGGAGTCTGCGGCCGGCCGATCGCCCCGTAGACTTGAACGGATATGGCTGAGTACATCTACCAGATGGTCCGTGCCCGCAAAGCGGTCGGCGACAAACTGATCCTCGACGACGTCACGATGTCGTTCCTCCCCGGTGCCAAGATCGGCATGGTCGGCCCCAACGGTGCCGGCAAGTCGACGATCCTCAAGATCATGGCCGGGATGGACACGCCCTCCAACGGGGAGGCGAAGCTGACGCCCGGCTTCACCGTCGGCATCCTGATGCAGGAGCCGGTGCTCGACGAGAGCAAGACCGTGCTGGAGAACATCCAGGACGGCATCGCGATCAAGGCGAAGGTCGACCGGTTCAACGAGATCTCCGCTCTCATGTCCGACCCGGATGCCGATTTCGACGCGCTCCTGGCCGAGATGGGCACCCTGCAGGAAGAGATCGACGCCGCCGACGCCTGGGACCTCGACTCCCAGCTGGAGCAGGCGATGGACGCCCTGCGCACGCCCCCGGGCGACGCCTCGGTGTCGAACCTCTCCGGTGGCGAGAAGCGCCGCGTCGCGCTGACCAAGCTGCTGCTGCAGAAGCCTGACCTGCTGCTGCTGGATGAGCCGACCAACCACTTGGACGCCGAGAGCGTGCTGTGGCTCGAGCAGCACCTGCAGAAGTACGCAGGCGCCGTCATCGCCGTCACCCACGACCGGTACTTCCTCGACAACGTCGCGGAGTGGATCGCTGAGGTCGACCGCGGTCGCCTGATCGGCTACGAGGGCAATTACTCGACGTACCTGGAGAAGAAGGGCGAGCGCCTCGCCGTCCAGGGCAAGAAGGACGCCAAGCTCGCCAAGCGACTGGCCGACGAACTCGAGTGGGTCCGCTCGAACGCGAAGGGCCGTCAGGCCAAGTCCAAGTCGCGTCTGGCCCGCTACGAGGAGATGGCGGCGGAAGCCGATCGCACGCGCAAGCTCGACTTCGAAGAGATCCAGATCCCGCCGGGCCCGCGCCTGGGTGGCATCGTGATCGAGGCGAAGAAGCTCGAGAAGGGCTTCGACGGGCGCGTGCTCATCGACGGCCTGAGCTTCAGCCTGCCGCCGAACGGCATCGTCGGCGTCATCGGCCCCAACGGCGTCGGCAAGACCACGCTGTTCAAGACCATCGTGGGCCTCGAGCCGCTCGACAGCGGTCAGCTCAAGATCGGCGAGACGGTCAAGATCAGCTACGTCGACCAGACCCGCTCCAACATCGACCCGAACAAGTCGCTGTGGGAGGTCGTCTCGGACGGCCTGGACATCATCACGGTAGGCAAGATCGAGATCCCGTCCCGCGCCTACGTGTCGAAGTTCGGCTTCAAGGGCCCGGACCAGCAGAAGAAGGCCGGCGTGCTCTCCGGTGGTGAGCGCAACCGGCTGAACCTCGCCCTCACTCTCAAGGAGGGCGGCAACCTGCTGCTGCTGGATGAGCCGACGAACGACCTGGACGTCGAGACGCTGCAGTCGCTCGAGAACGCGCTGCTGGAGTTCCCCGGCTGCGCCGTGGTCATCACACACGACCGGTGGTTCCTGGACCGCATCGCGACGCACATCCTCTCGTACGAGGGCACCGAGGAGAACCCCGGCCAGTGGTACTGGTTCGAGGGCAACTTCGAAGCCTACGAGACGAACAAGGTCGAGCGGCTCGGCCCGGATGCGGCGAACCCGCACCGGTCCACCTACCGCAAGCTCACGCGTGACTGACACCGCGATGCGGGTGCACGTCCCGATCCACCTGCGCTGGGGGGATCTGGACGCGCTCAACCACGTCAACAACACCTCCCTGCTGAAGCTGCTCGAAGAAGCGCGTCTGCGCGCCTTCTGGCAGCCGGATGCCGGAATGGAAGGCCCGCCCACCGCGGTGCTGGAGGCGGGGTTGAACGTCCATGGCGAGACGATGACCCTCATCGCGCGCCAGGAGATCGAGTATCTGGCGCCGGTGCCCTATCAGCAGCGTCCGCTGGACGTGCAGCTGTGGATCGGGCGCCTCGGCGGCTCGAGCATCGACGTCTGCTACGACGTGTTCAGCCCGCAGGGCGAGACGCCGCAGACGCTGTACGCCCGCTCCACCGCGGTGGTCGTCATGGTCAGCACCGCCACCGGTCGCCCGGTGCGGCTCACCCCGCGCATGCGCGAGGCATGGGAGCCGTACGTCGGCGACCCGATCGTCTACGCGCACCGCCGCTGACGGCGGCACACGCACGATCGCCTTGCGGCTCGCTGTCGTGGTGAGCCAGGCGCCAGGGTTGGGCGGTATGCCGTCCACCGGCCAGCGCTCCGTGGCGATCGCGAAGGCTTCCGCGGCCGCGTCCTCGGCAGTGTCGAGATTCCCGAACCGCCTGGCGGTTGTCGCCACGACCCGTGCCCACTCGTCTCGGTGGGCGCGGGTCAAGGCGTCCTGCGCGTCGATCAGGGATCCGACAGGAGGGGCCGCACTTCGAGCCGACGGTTGCAGGCTTTCGAGCCCTCGCACATCAGCTTGAGGGCGACGTCCAGGTCAGCCGCGTCGATGATCCAGAATCCGGCGGCCCACTCCGTGGCTTCGACGAACGGTCCGCATGGCTTGGTCCTCTCAGGCGTAGTTGGGGCGGCCGGTGAGCCGGTAGGTGTGAGCGAGGACACCGGTCGGGAACGCCCGCGTCTCGACCAGTTCGAGACCGAAGTCTTTGCCTTGCTGCGGGAACAGCCGAAGGCCGTCTCCCACGATGACCGGGCACACGATGAGGTTGATCTCGTCGACGAGTTCGTTCTCGAGCAGCCAGCGCGCCAGCACGCCGCTGCCCACGACCACCAGCTCGCCTCCCGGCTGTGCCTTCAGTTCCCTGATGCCCGCGGCGATATCCCCCGAGATAACCGTCGTGTTCTTCCACGCCGGGTCGGTCAGGGTGTTGGACACGACGTACTTCGGCCGAGGATTCATCGCGCCCGAAAACGGGTTCGAGTCGTCCGCCTGACCACCCCAGTAGCTCGCGAACAGTCCGTACGTCTTGCGGCCGAGCAGGAACGCGTCCGCGCGCTGCCACGTCGAAGCGATGTACGCGGCCGACTCCTTGTCGCCGGTCGGGATGGCCCAGCCGCCGCGCGCAAAACCGGGGTCGAGCTCGTCATTGTTGCCGCCATTTGCCTGCATGACGCCGTCGACGCTGACCTGGATCGAGATCGTGAGATTCATGGTATTGCTCCCTCGCTCCGAGCCACCTCTGGGGGCGGCTTCACTACTTCAACGAACGCGATCACCCGATTCGACAATGTTCCTCAAGACCGTCACAGTGTTTACACCTGCAGCGTTAGCCAGGGGAGTCGAGAACCCGATGCAAGAGCTCAGCATCGGATGGGAGTCGGCGACGACACCCGAGCTATCTCTATGTTCAGGTCTCGCAAGACGTTCGGCTACCTCGACGAAGAGATATCAACGAGATGCCGGCGATCGAGGGTCAGTCGATCGCATCGCGCGCGACGTCTGCTACGACGTGTTCAGCCCGCGGGGCGAGACGCCGCAGACGCTGTACGCCCGCTCCACCGCGGTCGTCGTCATGGTCAGCACCGCCACCGGTCGCCCGGTGCGGCTCACCCCGCGCGGCGGCAACCCGGCACGCAACACCGCGGCGCGGCTCAGCGCAGGCCGGGCACCCGAACCATGATCTCCTGCGCGACGCTGGCCAGCAGTGCGCCGTCCCTGCTGTAGATGCGACCGGTGGACAGGCCGCGTCCGCCGCGTGCGCTGGGGGACTCCTGCACGTACAGCACCCACTCGTCCACGCGACCGAAACGGTGCCACCACATGGCGTGGTCCAGGCTCGCGACCTTCAGCCCGGGAGTCGACCATGCCAGACCGTGCGCGCGCAGCACCGGCTCCTGAATCGTGAGATCACTCAGGTAGGCCAGCACCGCGCGGTGCAGCGCCGGATCGTCCGGCAGCGCAGAGCGCGTGCGCATCCACACCGCCTGCTGCGCGACGTGGTCGCCCTCCACGGTGTCGTAGATCGGCGACGAGATGTAGCGCAATTCGATCGGCCCGTCGGCGAGCGCCCGCTGCGACACCGGGTGCGTGATCGGGCTCAGTTCATCGATGCTCGGCAGGTCTTCCGGTGCCGGCACATCCGTGGGCATGGGCGCGTGGTGCTCGAGCCCCGGGTCCTCATCTTCGAAGGAGGCGATCATCGAGAAGATCGGCACGCCCTCCTGGTAGGCCTGGGTGCGGCGCGTGGAGAACGAACGGCCGTCGTGGATGCGGTCCACGGCGAAGGTGATGCCCTTGGACGCGTCACCGGGACGCAGGAAGTAGCCGTGCATCGAATGCGGGACCCGCTCCGGGCCGAGCGTGCGAGCCGCGGCCGCGATCGCCTGCGCCAGCACCTGGCCGCCGAAGACGCGGCCAGTGGGCATCGCGTGGGACGCGCCGGTGAAGATGTCCTCGGTCGTGCGGGCAGCCGATGCCGCCAGGTCGATCACGGAGAGCATTCGCGCGACAGGATCGGGCTTCGAATCGGTCACGCTTCTCCTGTCTGCACGGCGCGGTCAGCACCGGTTGATAGTTTAGGCCGGATGCCGCACCGTCTTCACTTCCCCGATCCCCGCGCCGCTGCCGACGCCGCCACGTTCGCCTCACGCGCAACCCGACTAGGCGACGGCGCAGTGCGCCTGCAGGCGTCGGGCGGCACGCTGCTGATGACCTGCGCCCCGCTCGCGCCGCGCGGGCTGCTCGACGGCACCCCCACGGTGCTGGGCCTGCGGGTGTCGGCGGTGGACCCCGAGCTGGTCACCGACATCGTCGTGGACGGCACCGCCCTGGTCATGTCGGAGGATCCCACCGCGCTGGAGCTGCCCGACGTGGCGGTATCCGCGCCGTGGGCGGGCATCGCGCCGCCGCGTGAGGGCTGGGCGGAGGCGACGACACTGGATGCCGCGACGATCGCGGCCCGCGCCCAGTGGGGCATCGCCGCGGTGGCCGAGACGGTGCCGCGGGACGCCGGCGAGGACGCCGTACGAACGGTGCGGGCGTCGGTGTGGGGGCCAGCGGATGCCGCGCTGTCGGACCTGCCGCTGGGGGTCGCGTTCGCCGCGTTCGGGCTCGGGTTCATCGGCGGCGCCGAGACGGTGTCGCTGCGCACCGCCGGCCCGTGGACCCGGCTGACCTTCCGACGCGGGCACGTGCTCGTGCGGGGACCGGTGAAGTCCGGGCTCACCCCGGTGCGCACGACCGGCGCGACGGCCTGACCGGATTCAGGCCAACGCGGCCGCCGCTCGCCCGGCGGCTCGGCCGCTGAACAGGCATCCGCCCAGGAATGTCCCCTCCAGCGCGCGATAGCCGTGCATGCCGCCGCCGCCGAACCCGCTCGCCTCACCTGCCGCGAACAGTCCCGGAATGGCCTCACCGTCCGCGCCGAGGGCGCGAGAGTGCAGGTCGGTCTCGATGCCCCCGAGCGACTTGCGGGTGAGCACGTGCAGCTTCACGGCGATGAGCGGTCCCGCACCCGGATCCAGGATGCGGTGCGGGGAGGCCGTGCGCACCAGCTTGTCGCCACGGAACGATCGTGCGGAGCGCAGCATCGCGATCTGCGCGTCCTTTGTGAAGTCGTTTGCCATCTCGCGGTCACGCGCCTCCAGTTCGCTGCGCACCGTCTCGGCATCCAGCGCGTCACCGCCCGGCAGTGCCCGCATCCCTGCGATCAGGTCGTCGAGGTTGTCGCGCACCACGAAGTCGGCGCCGCGATCGAGGAAGGCCTGCACCGGGGCGCTGGCGCCTTTACCCAGCCGCGACGACAGCAGCAGCGGCACGTCCTTGCCGGTCAGGTCGGGGTTCTGCTCGCTGCCCGACAGCGTGAACTCCTTCTCGATGATCTTGTACGACAGCACGAACCAGGAATGGTCATGACCGGTGCGCCGCAGGTGCGCGAGGGTGCCGAGCGTGTCGAACCCGGGGAACAGGGGAACCGGAAGGCGGGTGCCGGTGGCATCCAGCCATACCGAGGACGGACCGGGCAGAATGCGGATGCCGTGCTGGGGCCACACCGGGTTCCAGTTCTGGATGCCTTCGACGTAGTGCCACATACGGTCGCCGTTGATCTCGCGCGCCCCCGCCGCCGCGGTGGCGGTGAGCATGTGCCCGTCGACGTAGGCGGGCACGCCCGCGACCATCGATGCCGGGGGAGTGCCGAGACTCGCCGGCCACCGTTCTCGCACGAGGTCGTGGTTGCCGCCGATACCACCCGACGTGACGATCGTGGCGCCCGCGGCGATGTCGAAGGCGCCGACCACCTCTCGTGAGGTCGCGACGCCTCGGGCAGCGCCGGAGGGGGCGAGCACCTCGCCGCTGGCCCCCGTGACGGCGCCGTCGACGACGGTGAGAGCCGTGACGCGGTGGCGGGCGAGGATCGTGATGCGCCCCTGCTGTTCGGCCTGCTCGACCGCCGCCTGGAACGGCGCGACGACGCCCGGTCCGGTGCCCCAGGTGATGTGGAAGCGCGGGACGGAGTTGCCCGGGCCGGTGGCGGTGTAGCCGCCGCGTTCAGCCCAGCCCACGATCGGGAAGAAGCTCATGCCCTTCTCCCGGAGCCACGCCCGCTTCTCGTGGAGCGCGAACTGCAGGTAGGCCTCAGCCCAGCGGCGGGGCCAGGCATCCTCGTCACGATCGAATCCTGCCGTGCCGAACCAGTCCTGCCGAGCGAGTTCCAGGGAGTCGTGCACGCCCAGCCGGCGCTGTTCGGGGGAGTCGATGAAGAACAGGCCACCGAAGGACCACCATGCCTGCCCGCCGAGGTTGGTGCGCGGCTCCTGGTCGACGATCACCACCCGCTTGCCCAGCGCGGCCGCCTCCGCGGCGGCGACGAGGCCCGACAGCCCCCAGCCGATGATCAGGACATCTGTTGCGGCGGGGGCGGTCATGGCGACTCCTTCGTCGTCGAAGCGTGCTTCAGCTGGGGTCGGGTGGCCGGGTGACGAGGGTGAGGCCGTTCGTGTCCCGACCGGCGGATGCTGGTCCGATGCCGGTCGGTTCGAACGTGTTCACCATCGCGTGCGCCGCCCTCTCGAGATAATCCCACAGGGTGGCCTCGTGGAGGGGAGAAAGGCCCAGTTCGTCCACCGCGACGCGCATGTGGGCGAGCCACCGGTCACGGGCATCCGGGTTCACGTGGAACGCCACGTGCCGCATCCGCAGGCGTGGGTGACCTCGTTGCTGGCTGTAATCGTTCGGCCCACCCCAGTACTGCTCGAGGAACATCGCCAGTCGGTTCGTCGCCGGCTCCAGGTCGAGTTCGGGGTACATGGGGCGGAGCACGTCGTCGTCGGCGATGCCACGGTAAAACGCGGCGGCGAGGCGGACGAACGTCTCGTGACCGCCGACCTCGTCGTAGAACGACACGGGAGCACCCTCGGTCATTTCGGCTTCTCTTCCTTGCCGGTGGATGCCGCGCCGCCGGGCTCCGTCGGCGGTGTGGGCTTGCCGGTGCGCTTGGGCTTCCACACCGGCCGCGCGTCGCCGGCGGGGGTGGGGGTGGGCTTGGTCATGGGCGGATTGGCGCCGCGCACGCGCTGGGCACCGTCGATGCCGGAGAGCACGATCGAGTTCAGCTGCGGCAGGGACAGCCCCATGGCGTCGATCGAGCGCTTGAGCCGCATCCGCAGTTCGCGTGCCACGTCGTCCTTCGCGTTCGGGCGCGTCTTCATCACCAACCGGATCACCAGGGCGTCGCCGTCGATGGATTCCAGGCCCCACACCTCGGGGTTCTCCAGCACCCGGGTGCGCCACCGGGGATCCTTCTGCATGCTGCGCGCGGCCTCGAGCATCTCCCGCTCGACCTCGTCGATGTCGGCGTCGACGGGCACCGCGAGGTCGATGATGACCCGCGACCAGCCCTGCGACATGTTGCCGATACGGAGGATCTCACCGTTGCGCACGTACCAGAGCGTGCCGTTGACGTCGCGGACGTGGGTGACGCGCACCGAGACGTACTCCACGACGCCGGTGGCAAGCCCCAGATCGACGACGTCGCCGATGCCGATCTGGTCTTCCGCCACCACGAAGATGCCGTTGAGCACGTCCTTGACGATGTTCTGCGCGCCGAAACCCAGACCGGCACCGATGGCGGCCGAAAGCAGCGCGAACGAGCCGAGAGCCGTGGGGGCGATCACCTGCACGACCAGCAGCACCACGACGATGACGATCGCGACGTTGACGATGTTCTGCAGGATCGTGCCGAGTGTGCGGGTGCGCTGCACGAGTCGTACCTGGGCGATGGGCGAGCGGTCCAGCGCCTGGGTGTCCTCGACGCGCGCCTTCGACTTGGCTCCGGTGACGATGCGGTCGACGGTGCGGTGGATGACGCGGCGCAGCACCCACGCCGCCACCCAGCCGCCGCCGATGATCAGAGCCACCGCAAGCAGGTTCCAGCCGGCGGCGACCAGGAAGTCGAGTATTCGCTGCCAGAAGTCGGGGTTGGTCACGTCGTCCATTCGTTCGATCCTAGCGACGGGGCCTCGGTGCCGCCTGAGCGGAGTGGGGTGGCGGCGGACACACACCGCGCCCCGGCAGCCCACGCAGGTGGGCGCCGGGGCGCGGTGGTGACGTGAGGCCTACTCGGCGTCGCGGGCCTGCACGGCCAGGGCGCGCTCCACGCCGGCGAGGTTCTCGGCCACGAGGCGGCGCAGCGCCGGAGGTGCGTCCTGGTTGGCTGCGAGCCACCCGCGCGTGGCGTCGCGCAGCGCCACATCGGCCAGCGGCGCGGGGTACAGCCCGACGATCAGGTACTGCGCGATCTGGTACGTCCGCGACTCCCAGATCGGCAGCAGCATGTCGAAGTATGCGGGCACGGACTCGGCCAGCAGGTCACGGCCGGCGGGGTGGACGAACCCGGCTGCGGCGGCGCGCACGATCGTGTTCGGAGCATCCGCGGTATCGATGAGCGACGACCACGCGGCCCGCTTGGCGTCGACGTCGGGCAGCGCGGCCCGAGCCTGGGCGGCAAACTCGCCGCCCTTGGCGGTGTTGTCTGCGGCGAGGGCCTCGTCGATGTCGGCACCGGTGACGCTGCCGGCCGCTGCCAGCGAGATCAGCAGCTGCCACGCCAGGTCGGTGTCGATTTCCAGCCCCTCCAGCGCCGTCTCGCCGGTGCGCAGCGCCCGCACCGTCTCGGCGTGTGCGGGGGTGCTGGCGGCACCGGCGAACGCGGTGACGAACTGCAGCTGGCTGTCGCTTCCGGCCTCGGCGGCCTGAGCCAGCTCCCACAGGCCGTCCGCGACGCGGGCGCGGGTCGCCTCCCGTCGCTCCGGCGTGACGTACGAGTTCGCGGCGAGCAGCAGCTGGCCGAGCGTGGTGCGCACCGTGGTGGACTCGGTCTCGGTGCCGATGTTGCGCAGCACCAGGTCGACGTAGTCACTCGCGGCGGACTCACCGTCGCGGGTCTGATCCCACGCGGCACCCCAGACCAGCGAACGTGCGAGCGGGTCGGTGATGTCCTGCAGGTGCGCGATGGCCGTCTGCAGCGACCGCTCGTCGAGGCGGATCTTCGCGTACGCCAGGTCCTCGTCGTTGAGCAGCACGAGATCGGGACGCGTGAGGCCCTTCAGCTGTGGCACCTCGGTGAGGTCGCCGTCGACGTCGAGCTGCTCGTGGTGCACGCGCACCAGGGCGTCGCCCTGCAGCTCGTAGAAGCCGACGCCCACGCGGTGCGGGCGGATCGTGGGGTAGTCGGCGGGGGCGGTCTGCACGATGGCGAACCGCGTGATGGTGCCGTCGTCGGTCGTGGCGATCTCCGGGGAGAGCGTGTTGACCCCGGCGGTCTCCAGCCACTTCTTCGACCACGTCGACAGGTCCCGGCCGCTGGTGTTCTCGAGCTCGACCAGCAGGTCGGAAAGCTCGGTGTTGGACCATTCGTTCTTCTTGAAGTAGGCAGCGACGCCCGCGAAGAACTGCTCGATGCCGACCCACGCGGCCAGCTGCTTGAGTACCGAGCCGCCCTTGGCGTAGGTGATGCCGTCGAAGTTGACCTGCACGTCTTCGAGATCGTTGATCTCCGCGACGACAGGGTGAGTCGACGGCAACTGGTCCTGACGGTACGCCCAGGTCTTCTCCATCGCGTTGAAGGTGGTCCACGCCTCGGTCCACTCCGTGGCCTCCGCGGTCGCCATCGTCGAGGCCCACTCGGCGAACGATTCGTTCAGCCACAGGTCGTTCCACCAGCGCATCGTCACCAGATCGCCGAACCACATGTGTGCCAGCTCGTGCAGGATCGTGACGACCCGGCGCTCCTTGGCGGCGTCGGTCACCTTGCTGCGGAACACGTACGTCTCGGTGAACGTCACCGCGCCGGCGTTCTCCATCGCACCGGCGTTGAACTCCGGCACGAACAGCTGGTCGTACTTGGCGAACGGGTACGGGTAGTCGAACTTCTCCTCGAAGTAGGCGAAGCCCTCGCGCGTCTTGTCGAAGACGTAGTCGGCGTCGAGGAACTGCCACAGGCTCTTGCGGGCATACACGCCGAGCGGCACGACGCGCCCCGAAGCGCTGGTGAGCTCGGAGAAGGTCGCCTCGTAGGGTCCGGCGATCAGCGCGGTGATGTAGGACGAGATCGGCGGGGTTGGTTCGAAGGTCCAGGTGGCCGTGCCGTCGCCGTGACGCTTCGGCTCCGGCGTGGGGGAGTTGGAGACGACCTTCCACGGCTCCGGCGCCGTGACGGTGAACTGGAAGGTCGCCTTGACGTCGGGCTGCTCGAACACGGCGAACATGCGGCGGGAGTCAGGCACTTCGAACTGCGAGTAGAGGTAGACCTCGCCGTCGACGGGATCGACGAAGCGGTGCAGGCCCTCGCCGGTGTTGGTGTACAGGCAGTCGGCATCGATGACCAGCTCGTTCTCAGCGGCCAGCTCCGACAGCGCGATGCGGGAGTCGGCGAAGACGGCCGCCGGGTCGACGGTGTGACCGTTCAGAGCGAGCTCCCGCACATCACGCGCGATGAGGTCGATGAAGGTAGCGGCGCCTTCGGTGGCGGCGAAGCGCACCGTGGTCCGCGAACCGAAAACCTCCGGTCCGCGGGTCAGATCCAGTGCGACCTCATACGAGACCGCCACTGCGGGGTCGATGACTGCGCGGCGCTCCTGCGCTTCGATGCGGGTGAGGTTCTCTCCGGGCACGGCGGTTCTCCCAATGGTTTGGCTGTGAAGTCCCGGTTGCGCGGGCACGCCCCACAGCCTAAGGCTTCACGTGCGACCCGCCCACGGTGGGTGCGAGGATAGAGGGGTGAGCTCCACCGAACATGTCCCACCGTTCACGAGTGCCGAACCCGCGAAGGTCCCCTTCGCCTCGGCTGCAGCAGCGTCCGGCGCCCCCCATGTCGAGGTTCCCGTCGCCTACGACGCGATCCTGCTCGCAGGCTTCGGCGGACCGGAGGGCCAGGATGATGTGATCCCGTTCCTGCGCAACGTCACGCGCGGCCGCGGCATCCCGGACGAGCGACTCGAAGAGGTCGCGCATCACTACCGCCACTTCGGCGGGGTCAGCCCGATCAACGACCAGAACCGCGCGCTCAAGGCTGCGATCGAGGACGAGTTCACTCGCCGCGGCATCGCCCTGCCGGTGTACTGGGGCAACCGCAACTGGGGTCCCTACCTCGAGGACGCCGTGAAGGATGCCGCAGCAGCGGGGCACACCACTCTGCTCGGCATCGCCACGAGCGCGTACAGCTCGTTCTCCAGCTGCCGTCAGTACCGCGAGGACTTCGCGCGGGTGCTGGAAGAGACCGGCCTGGGTGATGTCGTCACGATCGACAAGGTGCGTCAGTTCTTCGACCACCCCGGGTTCGTGGCACCCTTCAGCGCCGGCGTGCGCGATGCGATCGTCGGGTTCCTCGACGACGGCGTCGCCCCCGACCAGATTCGGGTGCTGTTCTCCACGCACAGTGTGCCGATCGACGACGCCAAGCGCTCCGGTCCGCGTGACGTCGACTGGGGCGACGGCGGCGCGTACGCGGCGCAGCACCGCGCAGTGGCCGAAGTGATCATGTCCGACGTCGTCGCGGAGCGACCCGACGCGGCATCCGTCACCTGGGACCTGGTCTATCAGTCGCGCTCCGGCCCGCCCTCGCAGCCGTGGCTCGAGCCCGACGTGGTCGAAGTGATCGAAACACTGCCGGATGCCGGCGTGCGTGCGCTCGCGATCGTGCCGCTGGGCTTCGTCAGCGACCACATGGAGGTGCTGTGGGATCTGGACACCGAGGCCCTCGAGGCGGCGGAGGAGGCCGGTTTGCGCGCGGTGCGTACGCCGACGCCGGGCGTGGACCCCGCATACGTCTCCGGACTGGTCGACCTGGTCGTGGAGCGGCTCGAGGGCACACCGGTGACTGAACGCCCCCACCGCACGGAACTGGGACCCTGGTTCGACGTGTGCCGGCCGGGGTGCTGCGAGAACGTGCGCGCCGGGTTCAAGCCCGCCGCCGCCGGCGTCGCCCCCTAGCCTCGGCGGTGGATGGGCGACCCTAGGATTGACCCATGCGCATCCACATCGCGACCGACCACGCCGGCCTCGAGTTCTCGACGCACCTGCAGCACCACCTCGCGGGGCAAGGTCACGACCTCGTGGACCATGGTCCGCTCGAGTACGACGCGCTCGATGACTATCCGGCGTTCTGCATCCGCGCCGCCCAAGCGGTCGTGCGCGATCAGGATGCCGGTGTCGAAGCGCTCGGTGTCGTTTTCGGTGGCTCCGGCAACGGCGAGCAGATGTCGGCGAACAAGGTGCGGGGCGTCCGTGCCGCGCTGGTGTGGAGCATCGCCACCGCGGAGCTCGCCCGCGAGCACAACGACGCCAACGTGATCGCCATCGGCGCGCGTCAGCACACGTTCGACCAGGCTGCCTCGTTCATCGACCGTTTCATCGCCACGCCGTTCTCGGGCGACGAGCGTCACGCCCGCCGCATCGCCCAGATCGCGGCGTTCGAGACCGACGGGACGCTCGAGCCCGACCCGCGGGCCGACGCGTTGCAGCCCGACGTGCTCGCCGCCGACGACAGCAGCTTCGACCCGGAAGCAGGCTGATGCCCGAGGGCCACTCCGTCCACCGCATCGCGCGGCAGTTCGACCGCAACTTCGTCGGACGGCCCGTTGCGGCATCCAGCCCGCAGGGCCGCTTCGCGGAGGGCGCCGCCGTGCTCGACGGGCGCACGCCGACCGAGGTGCGCGCCGTCGGCAAGCAGATGTTCCTCGCGTTCGAAGGCGACCTGTGGCTGCGCGTACACCTGGGGCTCTACGGCGCGTGGGACTTCGCCGGCGAGATCCTGATGGACCCGACCATCGCCTCCGCCAACGGGCGGATGGGGCAGACCAACCAGCGCGGCACCGTGCTGGAGGGCGCTCCGATTCTGGATGCCGCGGGGGAGAACTCGCTGTCGTCGATCGGTGCGCCGCGGCGCACGCGCGTGCACGTGCGGATGTCGGAGCAGACCACCGGCCTGGGCAACGACCTGGAGTGGCCGCCGGCGATCGTCGGACAGGTGCGTCTGCGGCTGATGACCGACATCACGTGCGCCGACCTGCGCGGCCCGACCGCGTGCGAGCTGCAGACGCCGGAGGAGATGGCAGCCACCGTCGCCAAGCTCGGCCCCGACCCGCTCGTGGACGACGTCGCGGCGGGCGAGGAACGGTTCACCTCGATCGTGCGGCGCAAGCCCACCGCGATCGGCCAGCTGGTGATGGACCAGAGCGTCGTCGGCGGCATCGGCAATGTCTACCGTGCCGAGATGCTCTTCCGCGCGCGCCAGAATCCGCACACGCCGGGGCGCGACGTGCCCGAAGACACCGTGCGGGCGCTGTGGCGTGACTGGGTGCGGCTGCTGACCATCGGCGTGGAGACCGGCCAGATGATGACCATGGACGACCTCGCGCCCGAGGATTACCGCAAGGCGATGGCTTCGCGCGATGATCGTCACTGGGTCTACCACCGCGCCGGGCTGCCCTGCCGCGTGTGTGGCACGGCGATCGTCGTCGAGGAGATGGCGACCCGCAAGCTCTACTGGTGCCCTTCCTGCCAGGCCTGAGACACCCCCACCCCACCGGCCCTCGTGGCCCTGACGACGGAGTCACGCATGCCCAAAACCAAGAAGCGCAAGAAACCGAGCACCCGGCCGAAAACGCCCGGCCAGGTTCCACGGGACGGGCTGGGCCGACGGACGACGGGCTCGATCGCCACCACCCGAAAAGTGATCGCCATCGTCGGTAACCTGGTCGGTGCCGTCGCGCTGCTCGTCGCGATCTGCGCGGTGGTCTGGCTGCTCCTCCACACGGCGGGCGGGGGCAGAATCAGCGAGGTCTTCCCCGATGACATCGGCGGCACGGAGACCATTGCGTTCCCCACCCTCATGGCGGGCCTGTCGATGATCGGCTTCTTCTTCGGCCAGTACGCCGTCCGCGGCCGGTGGGAAGTGGTCGTCAGCGAGGGCAAGTCGGGCGGGTCCTTCGGCGTCCACCTGCGGCCCATCAGCGTCCGCCTGCACGTCCTCCTGCTCGGGCTCACCCTGGCGGCGTGGGCGCTGGTGATGGTCGTGCCGGTCGTACTCGATGCGCAGGGCATCCTCGACATCCCCTTGGGCTCGTCCGCCGTCGACCAGTTCTGGTTCACCGTCACGGTCTACGGCGTGCTCACCGGCATCCTGGCCGCCATGATCTCCCTCTCGCTCTTCAAGAAGCTGACGTACAACGACCTGCTGGCACGTCACTCCTCGACCATCGTCCCTGGTTCTGCTCGCCAGCTGTGGTGGGCAAAGTTCTCCCACATCTGGCGCGCGGAGCTCGGTATCGCCGGCTTCGCCGGTGCCGCGCTGGGCCTCAGCCCGCTCGGCGTGCACCTCGATAGCCCCGCCTACGGGTTCGGTGCCCTCGCGATCGGTATCGCCCTCATGACGGTCGCCGTGCTGTTGGCGCGCAACTCGTGGCGGTCGGGGCTGGCCGTGGAACGCGTCGGCTCCTACATCTGACCGCTCCCGCGCGACACGACGGTAGCGGCACGCAAATAGGCTGGGGGCATGCGCCAGAATCCCAGCTTCGCCATGACGGACGTCGCAGAATTGCGCCGCCTCATCGACGAGAACCCGTGGATGACGCTCGTCAGCGGCACCCCGGACGGGCTCGTCGCCTCGCACTACGCGGTGCTGCTGGACGATACCCGGGATGACCTCACGGTCGTGGCGCACATGGGCAAGCCCGATGACCTCATCCACGGGCTGGGGGAGCGTGAACTGCTGGTGGTGGCGCAGGGGCCGCACGGCTACATCTCGCCCGGCTGGTACGGCGATGTCGCCGCAGTGCCGACGTGGAACTTCGTCTCCGTGCACCTCAGCGGCGTGCCCGAACTGCTCTCGCCGGAGGAGAACCTCGCCGTGCTCGACCGGCTGGTCGCCCGCTTCGAAAGCGGGATGTCGCAGCCGCGGCTCATGTGGGAGCGACCCAACGACGCAGACTTCATCCACCGCCTCGAGAAGGGCACCGTCGGGTTCCGGCTCACGCCGACGCGCGTGGTCGCCAAGCGCAAACTGAGTCAGAACCGCCCCGACGAGGTGGTGGAGACGATCATCGCGGAGTTGGATGCCGGGTCCAGCCCCTATGCCGACCCTCGACTGGCCGACGAGATGCAGCGCGCGCTCGACGCCCGCCCCGGCCGCGCATGAACCCCGGGGCAGGCGAACAGGTCACGGTGGTCGCGAACGCGCACCTGACCGGCGCCGATCGCACCGACCCGTTCGGCGGCGACCTCGTCGACGTGCACCTGCGCGCCGGTGCGATCGTCGACATCGCGCCGGCACGCGCACTGCCGCGCACCGGCGTGGTCCTCGACGCCGACGGCGGCTGGCTGGTGCCGGGGCTGTGGGACCACCACGTGCACACCGTGCAGTGGGCGCTGGGGTCCCAGCGTCAACCGCTGGGACACGCCACGAGCGCAGCACACGCTGCCCGGATCATGGCCGATGCACCCGTGCTCGACGACGGGCGCCGGGTGGGCACCGGGTTCCGCCACGCCCTGTGGCCGGACGAACCCACACTGGAATCGCTGGATGCCGCCACCGGGGGCGTGCCGACATATCTCATCAACGCTGACGTCCACAGTGTCTGGCTCAACTCCGCCGCACTGCGCCGTGAGGGGCATCCGGTGGGCGGGGCGGGGCTGCTGCGCGAGGCGCCGGCGTTCGAGATCTCCCGGCGTCTGAACCTCGTTCCCACCGATGTGTCGGACGCCGCCGTTGACCGGATGGCGCGCGCTGCGGCATCCCGCGGCGTCGTCGGAATCGTCGATCTCGACATGGCCTGGAACGCCGACGCATGGGCGCGGCGTGCCGCCGCCGGATTCGACACGCTTCGCGTGCGGTTCGGGATCTATCCGCCCGACCTCGACCGGGCGCTCGGCCTGGGGCTGGAGACCGGCGACGCCGTCGATCCGGCGGGTCTGTTCCGCGTGGGCTCGCTGAAGGTGATCACCGACGGGTCGCTCGGCACGCGCACCGCCGCCTGCTCGCACGCGTACCCCGGCGACCCGTTCAACCACGGCATGCTCACGGTGCCGCCGGACGAGCTGATCACGTTGATGACGCGGGCCACCGGCGGGGGACTGTCCAGCGCGATCCACGCGATCGGCGACGTCGCCAACGCGCATGCCCTCGACGCCTTCGCGCTCTCCGGCGCCACCGGCACGATCGAGCATGCCCAGCTGGTCGCGCACTCCGACGTGCGCCGCTTCGCCGCGCTCGGCATCGGCGCGAGCGTGCAGCCCGAGCACGCGCTCGATGACCGCGACGTCACCGACAGCGTCTGGGCCACCCAGACCGCCCTGCCGTATCCGCTGCGCGCCTTCGCCGATGCCGGCGTCAACCTGCTGTTCGGCTCGGACGCGCCGGTGTCGCCGCTGGACCCGTGGGCGGCGATGGCCGCTGCCGTGTACCGCACCCGCGACGGCCGGGAGCCCTGGCAACCGGGTCAGGCGGTGGGGGCGGCCACCGCTCTCGCGGCATCCACCGCCACGGGCTCGGCCGAGGGTTCAGCCCTGCGCATCGGCGATGTCGCCGACCTCGCGGTCGTGTCGCACGACCCGCTGGTCGCGGACGAGGCCACCCTGCGGGCAATGGGCGTCGCGGCGACGATGATCGCCTCGCGCCTCACCCACGTGGCCGGCTGACACGACAAAGCCCCGCACGACGGGGGTGCGGGGCTTCGTGGAAGATCTGAGGGCTTACTCGGCCAGATGGGCGAAGAGGAACCAGCGGTCCTTCTCCAGACCCGCCTTGACGCTGATCGCGACGTCCTGGCTGGTGAGGTCGACCTCGTCCAGACCGTCGATGGCTGCCTGGACGTCGATGAGCACGCCGTCGATGTCGGACAGGACACTGCGCACGACGGCATCCCACTGCGTGAAACCGGCGGGAACGGCGGTGGG
Source organism: Microbacterium sp. zg-YB36 (assembly GCF_024623575.2). Classification (NCBI taxonomy): domain Bacteria; kingdom Bacillati; phylum Actinomycetota; class Actinomycetes; order Micrococcales; family Microbacteriaceae; genus Microbacterium; species Microbacterium sp. zg-YB36. The sequence goes on along the minus strand of NZ_JANJFD020000001.1, from coordinate 450,546 downwards.
CTTGGCCTTCTGCGCGACGGTCGCCAGGCGCGCGTCGATGGGAAGGCCGAGGGCGACGATGCGCTCGGCGGCCTCGTCGGACCACGCCTGGGCGTGCTCGACGACGGTGTCGAGAAGTTCGTGGATCGACTGGAAGTTCGCGCCGCGGACGTTCCAGTGCGCCTGCTTGCCGTTGACGACGAGGGCCTGCAGCCCCATGACGACGGGTGTGAGGAACTGCGCGGTTCCGGCGGCCACCGTCGGGTCGGCTGCGGTTGCGGCGATGGTCTGGTTCTTCGTCATTTCGTCGTCTCCATTCGGCGGGGTGTCACCCCGCTTTGAGACAACGGTACTCAGGCCGTGTTATTCCGCAAGCAAGCTGAGGATGGGCTAATGAAGGTTGCATCGGCCCTGCGGGCCTACCCTCAAGGCATGACCGTTGCCGACGAAGCCTCTGTCCTTTCCGTATCCGGCTCCACCCCGCGCATACCGCCGTCCGCTTTCGTGGCCGCCGGGGCCCGCCTGGTGGGCGCGGTGACGCTGGGGCAGGAGGCGAGCGTCTGGTACAACGCGGTGCTGCGCGCCGACAGCGACAGCATCACGATCGGCGCCGGCAGCAACGTGCAGGACAACGTGACGGTGCACGTGGATGCGGGGCACCCCGTGGTGATCGGCGAGAAGGTGTCGATCGGGCACAACGCCGTCGTCCACGGCTGCACGGTGGAGGACGGCTCGCTGATCGGGATGGGCAGCGTCATCCTGTCGGGCGCGGTGATCGGTGCCGGTTCGCTGGTCGCCGGCGGGGCGGTGGTGCTGGAGGGCACGGTCATCCCGCCGGGGTCGCTGGTGGCGGGGGTCCCCGCGAAGGTGCGGCGCGAGCTGTCGGACGACGAGCGGCTGAAGCTACGCCGCAACGCCGACATCTACCGCGCGCACCTGCAGAACCACTCCGCGGTGACGCGGGTCGACTGAGTCTTCGTCGCCGAGGTGTCGGAATTCAGCCTGTGGGGCACATTCCACCCCATTTCGGGCGGTTTCGCTCGCGTCAGGCTGAATTCCGCCGCGAAGACAAATGCCCCGGCACATCGCGGGTGGCGATATGTCGGGGCAGTGGAGGGGATGACGGGAATCGAACCCGCACCATCAGTTTGGAAGACTGAGGCTCTACCATTGAGCTACATCCCCGCAGCGGTCGAGCCGCGGCCTCCGCAAGTCTAGACGAACTGCGCGCACAGCGCGGACACGGTGCGGTCGGCTAGACTTCCCGGGGTCGTTTCGGCGCACGCGTGCGTGTGCACAACCCGGGGCGTAGCTCAGCTTGGTAGAGCGCCCGCTTTGGGAGCGGGAGGCCGCAGGTTCAAATCCTGTCGCCCCGACGAAAACGACTTCCCAGACATCCAGACTTTCCGCCTCCGCGCGTCTGCGCGGATCACCCAAGGAGAAGCAACAGGCATGGTCAACGCCACCGTCGAGAAGCTCACCCCGACCCGGGTCAAGCTCCACATCACGGTCACCCCGGACGAACTGAAGCCCGCTATCGCTCACGCGTACGAGCACATCGCCCAGGACATCCAGATCCCCGGTTTCCGCAAGGGCAAGGTGCCCGCGCCGATCATCGACCAGCGTGTCGGTAAGGGCGCCGTCATCGAGCACGCCGTCAGCGAGGGCCTCGACGGGTTCTACCGCGACGCCGTCAAGGAGACCGAAGTTCGCGTCGTCGGCCGTCCCGCCGCCGAGGTCATCGAGTGGCCCAGCGACAAGGACTTCTCCGGTGACCTCGTCGTCGAGGTCGAGGTGGACGTCCGCCCCGAGTTCGAGCTTCCCGCCTACGAGGGCCTGACCATCGAGGTCGACGCCGTCGAGACCGATGAAGCTGCCGTCGACGCCGAGCTCGACCGCCTGCGGAGCCGCTTCGGCACGCTGGTGACGGTTGACCGCCCCGCCAAGACCGGCGACTTCGTCGAGCTGAACCTCGTCGCCACGATCGACGGCGCCGAGATCGACCGCGCCGAGGGCGTGTCCTACGAAGTGGGTTCGGGCGAGCTGCTCGAGGGCACCGACGAGGCCATCGAATCCCTCACCGCCGGTGAGGACACGACGTTCCGCTCCAAGCTCGTGGGCGGCGACCACGCCGGTTCCGAGGCCGAGGTGGCCGTCACGGTCGTCGCCGTCAAGGAGCGCGAGCTTCCCGAGGCCGACGACGACTTCGCGCAGATCGCCAGCGAGTTCGACACCATCGCCGAGCTGCGTGCCAGCCTGGCCGAGCGCGTGTCCGAGCAGTCCGGCTTCGCGCAGGCATCCGCCGCTCGTGACAAGCTCGTCGAGAAGCTCATCGAGCTGACCGACATCCCCGTTCCCGAGCAGCTGGTCGAGGACGAGGTGCACACGCACCTCGAAGGCGAAGGCCGCCTCGAGGACGACGAGCACCGCGCCGAGGTCACCGAGGCGAGCAAGAAGCAGTTCCGCACCCAGATGGTGCTGGACAAGATCGCCGAAGAGTTCAAGGTTCAGGTCTCGCAGGACGAGCTCACCCAGTACCTCATCCAGTCGGCCGCCCAGTACAACATGGCTCCGCAGGAGTTCGTCAACGCGCTGCAGCAGGGCAACCAGCTCCCCGCGATGATCGGTGAGGTCGGCCGCAACAAGGCTCTGGCCCTCGCGCTGGGCAAGGTCACGGTCGTCGACACCGCCGGCAAGCCGGTCGACCTGAGCGGCTTCATCGCCCTCGAGGACGAGCCCGCCGCTGAGGAAGACGTCGTGGAAGAGGCCCAGGAGATCGCGGATGCCGCGGCTGACGCCGACGCCGTGATCGAGGCCGAGGAGAAGCCGGCGAAGAAGGCCGCCGCCAAGAAGGCTCCCGCCAAGAAGGCCCCGGCCGCCGAGGCCGCCGCCGATGAGGCGCCCGCCGAGAAGGCTCCCGCCAAGAAGCCGGCTGCGAAGAAGCCGGCTGCGAAGAAGGCCGCCGACGCGAAGGATGCCGCCGACGCGGCTCCCGCGAAGAAGCCCGCCGCCCGCAAGCCTGCCGTCAAGAAGGCAGCGGACGACAAGTAAGTCGAGTCGAATCGACGACGACGACGGGGCGGGTGCTGCGGCATCCGCCCCGTCGGCGTCTCATCCGCAGCGGCATCCGGCACTCTGCCCAGGGCGAACACGGGCGGGTCGCCCTCGGGGCGCCGGTAGATTCGTTGCGACGGACCACGGAAACAGGAGTGAACATGGCCGAACCCCTTGTCGCGACCAGCGTCTTCGACAGGCTGCTGAAGGACCGCATCATCTGGCTCGGGTCGGAGGTGCGTGACGACAACGCAAACGAGATCTGCGCCAAGATCCTGCTGCTGGCAGCGGAGGACTCCGAAAAGGACATCTACCTCTACATCAACTCGCCCGGCGGCTCCATCACGGCCGGCATGGCGATCTACGACACGATGCAGTTCGTCCCGAACGACATCGTCACCGTCGGCATCGGCATGGCCGCCTCCATGGGCCAGCTGCTGCTGACCAGCGGAACGAAGGGCAAGCGGTACATCACGCCCAACGCCCGCGTGCTGCTGCACCAGCCGCACGGTGGATTCGGCGGCACCGCCAGCGACATCCAGACGCAGGCGCAGCTGATCCTGTCGATGAAGAAGCGCCTCGCCGAGATCACGGCTGCCCAGACCGGCAAGACGGTCGAGCAGATCAACATCGACGGTGACCGCGACCGCTGGTTCACCGCGGACGAGGCCCTCGAGTACGGCTTCGTCGACCACATCCGTGAGCACGCCGCTGATGTGACCGGCGGCGGCGGAACAGCCGTCGACGGCGTCACCGTCGACGACGAAACCGCCAACTGAGACCACCGGAGGAGACACAGAGAATGCACACCCCCACCTTCGGCGGCGCCCCTCAGGGCCTTCAGATGCCGAACAGCCGTTACATCCTCCCGCAGTTCGAGGAACGCACGGCCTACGGCTACAAGCGCCAGGACCCGTACAACAAGCTCTTCGAAGACCGCGTGATCTTCCTGGGCGTCCAGGTCGACGACGCATCGGCCGATGACGTCATGGCGCAGCTGCTCGTGCTGGAGTCCCAGGACCCCGACCGCGACATCATCATGTACATCAACTCGCCCGGTGGCTCGTTCACCGCGATGACGGCGATCTACGACACGATGCAGTACGTGTCGCCGCAGATCTCCACCGTCGTGCTCGGCCAGGCCGCTTCGGCTGCCGCCGTGCTGCTGGCGGCCGGTGCTCCCGGCAAGCGTCTGGCGCTGCCCAACGCCCGCATCCTGATCCACCAGCCCGCCGTCGGCGAGGCCGGTCACGGGCAGGCATCGGACATCGAGATCCAGGCGGCCGAGATCCTGCGTATGCGCACGTGGCTCGAGGAGACGCTCGCGAAGCACTCCAACCGCTCGCAGGAGCAGGTCAACAAGGACATCGACCGCGACAAGATCCTCTCGTCCGTCGAGGCGCTCGAGTACGGTCTCGTCGACCAGGTGCTGACCACGCGTAAGCGTCAGCCCCAGGCGATCACCAGCTGACACCCGGATGCCGCGAAGCCCCGCCCCTCGATGGGCGGGGCTTCGTCGTTCGTGGGGCACTCGTGACCCAGATGAGACGCCGCAAATGCGGCCCTATGTCGTGGGCAGCGGTTAGGCTCGGAGGGCGCCCGACTGGGGGCAGTGAGGAGGAGCCTGATGGCTCGCATCGGTGAAAGCGCCGACCTGTTCAAGTGCTCCTTCTGTGGCAAGAGCCAGAAGCAGGTCCAGCAGCTGATCGCGGGACCGGGCGTGTACATCTGCGACGAGTGCGTCGAGCTGTGCAACGAGATCATCGAAGAGCGCATGGCCGAGTCCGGCACCGGCGAAGTCGCCGACTTCGACCTGCCCAAGCCCCGCGAGATCTTCTCGTTCCTCGAGGAGTACGTCGTCGGCCAGGAGCCCGCCAAGCGCGCCCTGTCCGTCGCGGTCTACAACCACTACAAGCGCATCCGTGCGCACGCCACCCTTCAGCCCGCAGAGCAGCGCGCCGACGACATCGACATCGCCAAGAGCAACATCCTGCTGCTCGGCCCCACCGGGTGCGGCAAGACCTACCTGGCTCAGACGCTCGCGAAGCGACTGAACGTGCCGTTCGCAGTAGCGGATGCCACGGCGCTGACCGAAGCAGGCTACGTCGGTGAAGACGTCGAGAACATTCTGCTGAAGCTGCTGCAGGCCGCCGACTTCGACACCAAGCGTGCCGAGACCGGCATCATCTACATCGATGAGGTCGACAAGATCGCCCGTAAGGCCGAGAACCCGTCGATCACGCGCGACGTGTCGGGCGAGGGCGTGCAGCAGGCGCTGCTGAAGATCCTCGAAGGCACGGTCGCCTCGGTACCGCCGCAGGGCGGTCGCAAACACCCGCACCAGGAGTTCATCCAGATCGATACGACGAACGTGCTGTTCATCGTGGCCGGCGCGTTCGCCGGGCTGGAAGAGATCATCTCCTCACGCGTCGGCAAACACGGTGTCGGCTTCGGCGCACGCCTGTACGACAAGGGCGAGAACATCAACCTGTTCAGCGAGGTGCTCCCGGAGGACCTGCACAAGTTCGGCCTGATCCCGGAGTTCATCGGTCGCCTGCCGGTCGTGGCATCCGTCGCCCCGCTCGACCAGGACGCGCTCATGGAGATCCTCACCGAGCCGCGAAACGCCCTCGTCAAGCAGTACCAGCGCATGTTCGAACTCGACGGCGTGCAGCTGGAGTTCGAGGAAGACGCGCTGCGCGCGATCGCCGACCTCGCGGTGCTCCGCAAGACCGGCGCGCGCGGGCTGCGGGCGATCCTCGAAGACGTGCTCGGGCCGATCATGTTCGAGATCCCGTCCACGGAAGACGTCGACAAGGTGATCATCACGCGCACCTCGGTCGAGGAGGGCAGCACTCCGACGCTCGTGCTGCGGCAGAAGCGCAAGAGCGCCTGACCCCCTGCCGTGTCGGCGGCCCGCGCTACCGTCGCGGCCATGACGCAACCGCAACCCTTCTCGTTCCGCGCTTCGGACGAGCTACTCGACGATCTGCGCCACCGTCTCGCCACCGCGCGCTTGCTGCCCGACTCGCCACGCCGCCCCGCCTCGGGGATGGCTGCCGACTACCTGGCTGAGCTCGTCGCCGCATGGCGCGATTTCGACTGGCGCTCGCGCGAGCAGTGGCTCAATTCCCATCCCCAGTTCCTGGTCGACATCGGCGACGCGACCGTGCACTTCGTGCACCGACGATCGGCACGCGACGACGCACCCGTGCTGCTGGTGATGCACGGCTGGCCGCACACCTTCGCCCTGCAGCTGGACTTCACCGACCTGCTGCCCGACTTCCACGTCGTCGTGCCGAGCTTCCCCGGGTTCGCGTTCTCCCCGCCCTACCGCGACGGTCCGATCACCGAACGGCGCCTGGCCGACACGATGCACGCCCTCATGACCGAGGTGCTGGGTTACTCCCGTTACCTGACCTATGGCGAGGACGTCTCCGCCAACGTCAACGATCTGCTGGCCGCCACCCACCCCAAGGCGGTCGCGGGCGTGCTCGTGACGCACGCGCATTTCCCTTCGCAGCACGAGCGCGAACAGCTGACGGATGCCGCCGAGACCGCGTTCTTCGCGGAACTCGCCGCCGCTCACGGCACCGACGGCGCCTACGGGCACGTGCAGGCGACGCGACCCGATACCCTCGCGGTCGCGCTGAACGACTCGCCCGCGGGTCTGCTGGCGTGGCTCACCGAGAAGCTCGTGGAGTGGAGCGACACCCCGGCGGGCGATCCGCACGCGGTGGAACTGCGCATCTCGCGCGAACGCATCCTCACCGAGGCGATGATCTACTGGGCGACCCAGAGCATCGGCACGTCGTTTCGTCCCTACTATGAGGGTGCCGACCAGCCCGAACCGATGCCGCCGGTCACGGTACCCGCGTCGGTGCACATCCAGCGCCACGAGGGCGATTATCCGGAGTCCCTCGCGCTGCGGTTCTACCTGGACCTGCGCACCTTCGAGCGTCTCACCGAGGGCGGGCATTTCGCTGTTGCCGAGATCCCAGCAATCATGGCAGACCGGGTGCGCACCTTCTCCCGGAGCCTCGGCATGCTCTGATCGGCCGGCCGGCGTGTAGAGGCGCGCGCGAAATGCAAATTCGCACAATGCGACAATACAAAATCGCCACGCGCAAAAGCGCCTGAGGATCTGCTCAATCCGCTACAGTCGGGCCACGACTGACTCGATGGGGAGACCGTGGATATCGACTTCACACAACTTCAACTGGCCGGCCAGGTGCTGGAACGCCAACGGGGCCATGCCGATGCGATCGGCACGCACCTGGAGACCTACGCTCGCTTGAACGCCGGCGAACTCGGGCTCATCCTGCAGCTGGTCCAGCCCATCAGCGATGCGATGGTGGATGCCGGCAAGAAGGCGACGGCATTCTCCTCGCTGGCGTTCAACGAAGGCACCGCGCGGATGGAGCAGACGGTCAGGACGTATGTCGATGCCGAGCGCACCGCCCACGAGGCGACCGCGCAGGTGATCGGGATGCTCGGCGGTGACAGTGCCCCCTATGCCCCGCCGAACGCACCGACGCTGGGCGCACCGCAGACGGCGGCGCCGTCGCGTTACGACGAGCCCGACGGCAATGTGTTCAACCAGGCCTTCGGGGACGGCTATTCCGCCGGGGAGTGGGCGTTGGGGACAAGGGACGACGTGGCCGGTCGGGCCAAGGACGCGCGGTCGCGGTCACGCACCGTGACCGAGGCCGTCGACGTGCGCTCGTTCCTGCCGACGCCTCGGGGCGAGGATCCCGAGATCGAGAGCATCCGCTGGAAGGCGGGTCCGATCTTCGGCAGCGTGGACTGGGTCTTCGAGAAGCTCGTCGGATATTCCCTCCTCGAAGAGGTCACCAAGCCCTTCTCCGGCGACTGGGAGCGGATGCGGGAGGCGCAGATCGCGTGGACGCACACCGGCGACGCCATGACCGCGGTCGGTCGCAACGCGATGGGGCTGCTGCCGCCGATGGCGAGTTGGACGGGCAGGGGATCGGAGGCTTTCGCCGCCGCGGCCGCGGTCATCTCTCAGGCCCACACCGCAGCAGCTGGCCCGGCGGGCACCGTCGCGTCGGCGATCAAGATGCTCATCCTGCTCTGCAAGCAGGCAGTGGGGAAGATCCTCGCGAAGCTGGAGGAACTCAGCGAGAAGCTTCTCAGGATCGCCGCGAAAGCCTCCATTCCGGTCGTAGGGTGGATCGCCGCCGTCGCAGACGCGGGTCTCACGGTGCACGAGCTGATCAAGGACGCGCAGTGGGCATACAAATGGATCAACCGCATCTACGACCTGGCCTCCGGCATGGTGAGCAGCATCGGCGCCATCGTGGACAACGCGATGCGCATGGCCGATCTGTATGAGGGCCTGGCCCGCGGCGCGATGGCGAGGGCGTGATGACGACGGATCGCCAGGAACCCAATGTGACGCGGGACGACCTCCCCGAGCTGCGCGGAGATTTCCAGGACATGGCTGACCAGTTCGCACAACTGCTGCGCGAAGCGGACGCTGAGCTGGCCGCGCGGGATGCCCAAGCTGACGCCACAGGCGCTGAGTCGGACGAGGAACATGCCGAGCAGGCCCGCTCGGGAGCGCTCGGCCCCGACTGGCGCGTCGTCCAGGGGCGTATCGACCTCGGCCGGACGACGCTGAAGGCCGTGTTCTCCGGGGAGGATGCCTCGCCCGAGGCGGAGCGCCTGCGCGCTGTCGCCAGACGCAATCTGGAGGAGTTGCGTGAGTCCTGGTCCGCCGAGGAGCGCGACGAGGGTGACTCAGCGCCTCCTGCACCCGACGTGGTCTTCGCGCAGACGTTGCGCGACTCGCGCGCACGCTTCGAGCAGGCTGCCGCACGGATTCAGGACGCGCTGAACGCCATGGGGCGCCGGGAGGGGCAGGAGAATGTCTGATCTGTCGGTCACGCCGGCGAGCGTCGAGTCGCTGTCGGCGTCCGTGGACGCGAGCGCCTCGGGCATCGAGGGCCAGCTGTCAACGCTGCGCGGCGCGAAGCAACAGCTGCTCGGCGCCTGGGTCGGCGAGGCGGCGAACGCGTACAGCGTTGCGCAGGATGAGTGGTTGCAGAAGGTGCAGGCACTCGCCGGCGTCGCACACGCAGCTGCGGAGGCGGCGCACACTGCTGCGACCGCTTACCGTGAGGCGGACGAAGCGGTCGGCAAGGCCTGGGGGCTGTAGCGGATGCCCGACGAACGCGCTTTCGAGCCCGTGACGCGCCGCAACATCAACACGGCCGGTGCCGGCGAGGAGATGCGCATCGCTCCGATCGGTCGGCACGGGTTCACCTCCGGCGGCGGGAGGTTCGTCGTGCGGACCGACCCGGGAACCGTCATGGAGGTCGCCGTCGCGCAGCTCCAGGCGGTGGGGTTCGCGCTGGGTGACGACACGTTCCAGCGGCTGCTGACCGAATCGGGGTCGGAGTGGCTGGCCCAGGATCTGCGTCTGGGTGACATCAAGCGATCGCGCAAACGCGGACTCATCGCCTGGGCCGTGGAGGACACCGGGCTGGAGTTCTTCCGGCGGTTCTGGCGCGGCGCGACCCCGACGCTCGTCGTGGCGTCTGCACGGGCGACGCCGGCCGGCGCGGAACTGGTCATCTTCCCCCACGCCTCGACTCGCGGTGGCCCCGGCGGGAACGACGCCGGGCCGCTGATCCGCACGACCCTCGCGGTGCTGAATGACCATTTCTCGGATGCCGGAACGCTGGTCTCCTTCGAGCGCATGCGGGGGATCAAGAACGACGGGTCCCCGGCGTCGCAGGCTGTCGTGCGTGACCTACTGGGGTGGCGCTGAGCACCCGCCGGTGACGACACCGGCGGGTGTTGTCCCCGGTCAGTCGTTCAGGCCGCGGCGCTCCAGCAGTGGCTCGATCTCGGCGTCCCGGCCGCGGAAATCGCGGTAGGCCTCCAACGGATCCTTCGAGCCGCCCACGCCCAGCAGGCGCTGGCGGAACCGGTCGCCGTTCGCCCGCGTGAGGCCGCCGTTGTGCTCGAACCACTCGACCGTGTCGGCGTCGAGCACCTCGCTCCAGATGTACGAGTAGTAGCCGGCGCTATAGCCGCCGGAGAAGACATGCGCGAAGTAGGTCGAGGAGTAACGCGGCGGCACCACGGAGTTGTCCAGGCCGATCTCGGCGAGGGCGGCAGCTTCGAAACCGCCCACGTCGCTCACCTCAGCCGCCCCGGCCGCGCCCAGGCGATGCCACGCCTGGTCGAGCCACGCCGCCGCCAGATACTCGCTCGTCGCGAAGCCCTGGTTGAAGACTTCGGATGCCGCCAGCTTGTCGACGACCTCGGCCGGCAGCGGCTCGCCGGTGTCGATGTGGCGGGCGTAGTTGGCCAGCACCTCCGGCCAGTAGATCCACATCTCGTTGACCTGGCTGGGGAACTCTACGAAGTCCCGGTACACGTTCGTGCCGGCGAAGCTCGGGTAGGTGACCGTGGCGAACAGGCCATGCAGGGCATGGCCGAACTCGTGGAAGAGCGTTGTCACTTGGTCGAGGGTCAGCAGCGTGGGCTGCCCGGGGGCGGGACGCGGCACGTTGAGGTTGTTCACGACGACCGGCGCAGTGCCACGCAGGCGGGACTGGGACACGATCGAGTTCATCCACGCCCCGCCGCGCTTGGTGTCGCGCGTATACAGGTCCAGCACGTAGAGCCCGAGCGGCGAACTGTCGGCGTTGTGGATCTCGAACACCCGGGCGTCGCGGTGATAGGCCGGCAAGTCGGTGCGCTCGGTGAACGTGATGCCATAGAGCGCCGTGGCAGCGTAGAAGACGCCGTCGCGCAGCACCCGCTCCGCCTCGAACCAGGGTCGCAGCGCGGCGCGATCCAGGTCGTAACGCGCTTGGCGCACCTGCTCGGTGTAGAACGCCCAGTCGTGCGCCTCGAGCGCGAACGCGTCGGGGCGCCCGTCGATGATCTCCTGCAGCGCCGCGCGCTCGCGCGCCGCGTTGCGGGCGGCGGGCTCGGCCAGGCGGAAGAGGAGGTCGCGGACGGCTTCGGGGGAGCGGGCCGTCTCATCGGAGGTGATGTAGGCGGCGTGGCTGTCGTAGCCCAGCAGCTCAGCGCGCTGTGCGCGCAACCGCACGATCTCGCGCAGCACGTCGCGGTTGTCGTGCTCGTTGCCGCGCGAGCCACGCGAGCGGGATGCCTCCAGCAGCCGGCGACGCGACTGACGGTTCGTCAGCGAGGAGAGGTACGGATGCCCCGTGAACAGGGTGAGTGCGATGACGTAATGCCCGTCGAGGCCGCGATCGGCGGCCGCTTGCGCTGCCGCGGAAAGCTCGCCCTCGGTCAGTCCGTCGAGTTCGGCGGCATCGTCGAAGACGACGGCGAGGTCGTTGGTGTCGGCGAGGAGGTTCTTCTCGAACGTCGTGGTGAGGATCGACAGTCGCTGGTTGAGTGCGGTCAACCGCTCCTTCGCGTCTTCGGACAGCCCCGCCCCGGCATGGGTCATCTCGGTGAAGCGGCGCTCCAGGAGATAGCGCTGCTCGGCGGTCAACTCCAGTTCGTCACGACGCTGATGCAGGTTCTCGATGCGGGCGTACAGCTCGCTGTCGAGTCCGATGGCGTCCTGGTGGGCAGACATCAGCGGGGCAAGCGTTTCTTCGACTGCCTGGATCTCGGGCGTGGCATCCGCCGATGACACCGTGAGGAAGGTCCGCGCGACTCGTCCGAGCAGATCGCCGGAGCGTTCCAGCGCCTCCAGGGTGTTCTCGAAGGTCGGCTCATCGCTCTGCCCGGTGATGACGGCCATCTCGGCGCGCTGCTGCGCGAAGGCCACGTCGAACGCGGGGAGGTAGTGCTCCGCCCGGATCTCGCGGTAGTCGGGCAGCCCGTAGGGCAGCTCGCTTGCCATCAGCAGAGGGTTCGTCGCGGCATCCGTCATCGCATCAGCCTATTGGCGCGCCGAGCGATCACCCGCGCACCCGCGCCGCTGGCGCGCGTCAGGCGAAGTCGTCGTCCGGGTCGTGCCCGACCACGGCGTTGCCGTGAGCATCGAGCGTCACGGTCACACCGGTGTCGAGCTCGGCGATGGGCCGGCGCTCGAGCCAGGTAAGCGTCCAACGGGGGCGAGGCTGACCGAGTTCGTCGCCGGGCATCGCCCGGTCGACCGCGCGGATCTGCTCACGCAGCACGTCCGGCACCGCGGCGGGCGGTTCGTCTCCTGAGGTCCAGCGGGTTCCTAACTGCACGTCACACCTCCTGCGGGGCAAGCACGATGTCGAGCACCGAGGTGGACTCGGCCTCCTGATACACGATCTCGGCGATGCGGCCGACGGCCTTGAGGTCGCCTTCCGCCAGGCGCAGGGCAGCGGTGGCCGTCGCGGTCGCGGCGATCGTCGCGCTCTGCACGTGGGTCTTCTGCGATGCCTTAGCCTCCGTCTTGGCGCGACGGATGCTGATGAGCGCTTCGCCGACGATGCGAAGCACCGCCGGGTCGCCCTCGATGCCGAGCGGCTTGGGCCACGGCGCAGTGTGCACCGACCCTTCCTCGAACCACGACCAGGCCTCTTCGGTCGCGAAGGCCAGCACCGGCGCGAGCAACCGCAGCAGCGTCGACAGCGCCAGGCGCAGCGCCAGCGCAGCGGAGGGCTGCCCCACATCGGCCTGGTTGTAGGCGCGTTCCTTGACCAGCTCGAGGTAGTCGTCGCAGAACGTCCAGAAGAACGCCTCGGTCACTTCCAGCGCGCGGGCGTGGTCATACGCCTCGTAGGCCTTCGTCGCCTCGCGCACGACGCCGTCCAGGGTCGCGAGCATCGACGCGTCCAGCGCGTGGGTCACCTCGGCGCCCTCGGGCACCGGGAACGAAAGCACGAACTTGGCGGCGTTGAGAACCTTGATCGCCAGGCGCCGGCCGATCTTGACCTGAGTGGGGTTCTGCGGGTCGAACGCGGCATCCGCGCCCAACCGGCTCGACGCCGACCAGTACCGAACGGCATCCGTCCCGTGCTGGGCGAGGATGTCGGCGGGCGTGACGACGTTGCCCTTGGACTTCGACATCTTCTTGCGGTCGGGATCGACGATGAAGCCGGAGATCGCGGCATCTGTCCACGGCGCGCGGCCGTCTTCCAGGGCGCTGCGCAGCATGGTGGAGAACAGCCAGGTGCGGATGATGTCCTGGCCCTGCGGGCGCATGTCGAACGGGGCGACGAGATCCCACAGTTCGGGGTCGCGCTCCCAGCCGCCGGCCAGTTGCGGGGTGAGCGACGAGGTCGCCCAGGTGTCGAAGATGTCCTTCTCGGCGTCGAAGCCGCCCGGAACGCCGCGCTGGTCCTCGGTGTAGCCCGGGGGAACGTCGCTGGTGGGGTCAACGGGCAGGCTCGCCAGGTCGGGCGTGAGCACGCGGCTGTAATCGCGCTCCCCGTCCTCGTCCAGGGCATACCAGACCGGGATCGGCACGCCGAAGAACCGCTGGCGGGAGACGAGCCAGTCGCCGGTGAGGCCGTTGGTCCAGTTCTCGTAGCGCACGCGCATGAAGTCCGGATGCCACGACATGCCGGCGCCCAGCTCGATGAGCTTCTCGCGCAGGGCCGCGTCGCGCGCGCCGTTGCGGATGTACCACTGGCGGGTGGAGACGATCTCCAGCGGCCGGTCGCCCTTCTCGTAGAACTTCACCGGGTGGGTGAAGGGCTTCGGGTCGCCGATGAGCTCGCCGGATTCCTGCAGCAGTTCGACGATGCGCTTCTTGGCGCTGAATACCGTCTTGCCGGCGATCTCGGCGTACGCCGAGCGTGCGGCATCCGTCACGATCACATCGGGAGCGTCGGCGACGATGCGACCGTCCTTGCCGAGGATCGTGCGGTTGGGAAGGTCCAGTTCCCGCCACCAGATGATGTCGGTAACGTCGCCGAAGGTGCAGATCATGGCGATGCCCGATCCCTTGTCCTTCTGCGCGAGGGAGTGCGCGAGTACCGGCACCTCGACATCGAACAGCGGGCTGCGCACCGTGGTGCCGAACAGTGGCTGGTAGCGCTCGTCGTCGGGATGCGCGACGAGGGCGACACAGGCGGCGAGGAGCTCGGGGCGCGTGGTCTCGATGTGGATGTCGCCGTTGCCGTCGGTGCGGTGGAATGCGACGCGGTGGTACGCGGCGGGCTGGTCGCGGTCTTCGAGCTCGGCCTGCGCGATAGCAGAGCGGAAGTCGATGTCCCACAGCGTGGGCGCGAGCGCCTGGTACGCCTCGCCGCGCTCGATGTTGCGCAGGAACGCCAACTGGCTGGTGCGGATCGTGTCGTCCGAGATGGTGCGGTAGGTCTGCGTCCAGTCCACGCTCAGCCCGAGCTGACGGAACAGCGCCTCGAAGTGCTTCTCGTCCTCCACGGTGAGGCGTTCGCACAGCTCGATGAAGTTGCGGCGGCTGATCGGCACCTGGTCGGCGGCCTTGCTGCTCTTGTTGTCGCCGCCCTCGAACGGCGGCGTGAAATCGGGGTTGTACGCGAGCGACGGGTCGCAGCGCACGCCGTAGTAGTTCTGCACCCGGCGCTCGGTGGGAAGGCCGTTGTCGTCCCAGCCCATCGGGTAGAACACGGTCTTGCCGCGCATGCGCTCGTAACGCACCTTCACGTCGGTGTGCGTGAAGGAGAAGACGTGGCCGATGTGGAGGCTCCCGGATGCCGTCGGCGGGGGAGTGTCGACCGAGTAGACCCCGGCGCGGCCCTTGGCCTTGGCCGCGTCACGGTCGAAGAGGTACGTGCCGCGGTCGCTCCACGCGGCATCCCACTTCTGCTCGAGGCCTTCCAGCGCGGGCTTTTCGGGGATCTGCGGCACGGGGTACTCCTCGATATGTGCGGCACTGTGTGAGCGTGCCTGAGTGTGGACTGTCGCCCAGTTTACCGGGGCCGTGGTGCCGGAGTTGCGCATGCGTTGGCTAGCCCGGGTGAGGGGATCTGCCCGGGGGAGGACGGATGCCGCGTACGGGACCGCGCCCGGGCAGATCTCCTCGCCTCGGCAACCTCGCGGGCGGGTGGTCACCTTGAGTTGCCGAAATGCGGGGATCTGCCGAAATGCGGACGGATGCCGCGACATCGACCGCGCCCGGGCAGATCTCCTTGCCTGGGCAAACGCGGTTGCCGCGATGCGGGGATCTGCCGAAATGCGGGGATCTGCCGAAATGCGGACGGATGCCGCGAACGCGACCGCGCCCGGGCGGATCTCCTTGCCTGGCGTCTCCTCCCCAGGCTCCAATCGCGGCGCGCCGTCCCGATCTCGGCCCCGCCGCCCCTCGAGGAAGTTCCGCGGGTGGCCACACTGTCCCGATGGAGCTCATCACCACCGTCATCGCCCTCGGCGGAGTTGCCCGTTGTACGTCGCTGTACGCCGCCGGGTTCAGCAAGTACCGCATCGCGCTGGCCGTTGCCGCCGGCGAGTTGGTGCGTGTGCGGCGAGTGTGGGTCGCCACCCCGGATGCCGACCCGTTCCTCGTCGCCGCCGCGCGCGACGGCGTTGTTCTCACCTGCGTGACCCAGGCACGCCGGCTCGGCCTGTGGGTGCTGTCCGACCCGGTCCCGCACGTCGCCGCGAAACCGCACGCGGGCGGCATCCGGGTCACGAAGGCGCACGTGCATTGGGCTGCGCCGCTGCTGCCGCGGCATCCGAATGCGCTCGTCGACCCGATGGAGAACGTGCTCGCTCTGGTCGCCGCGTGCGTCCCCTTCGAGCAGGCGCTCGCCGTCTGGGAATCGGCCCTGCGTCGGCACACGGTCGAGCGCGGTGCGCTGGAGCGGCTACCTCTCGGTGGTCGGGCGCGCCGGCTGCTGACCCTGGCGAACCCGTTCGCTGACTCCGGCCTGGAGAGCTTCGTGCTGCCCCGTCTGCGGTGGCTGGACCTGCCGATCGTGCCGCAGGCGTGGATCGCCGGGCATCGCGTCGATTTCCTCATCGGACAGCGGCTAGTGCTGCAGATCGACGGTGGCCACCACGTGGGAGCGCAGCGCGAAGCGGACATCGCCCACGATGCCGAGCTGATGCTGCTCGGCTACCACGTGATCCGGGTGGGATACCGCGACGTCGTGGAGAACTGGCCGCGCGTGCAGGACCTGATCCAGCGCGCCGTCGCGCAGGGCCTGCACCTCGCGCGTTGACCGAAACGCGGGGATCTGGCGGAACGAGGGCGGATGCCGCGGCTACGACCGCACCCGGGCAGATCTCCGCAGCCCGGCACACCGCGACGACGGCCCGGCCAGGCGCGAAACCAACCCTCGACCGATAGATCCACCCCGTCCAAAAAGGGGTTACGGTGGAATGTCACCCCCTCCGCACCCCTCGAGGACCCGCATGCCTTCTCTCCGCCGCTTGCTGCCCGTTTCCGCCGTCGCCGTCGCCGTCGCGACCGCCCTCGCCCTGAGCTCCTGCGCCGCTCCGGGCGACGAGGCCGCGGGCTCCGAGGTGGTCTGGGCCATCGAAGGGGCGAACCTCTCCGCCGGCCACATGGACCCGCAGACCAGCCAGCTCGACGTCTCATCGCTCGTGCAGCGCGCCGTTCTCGATTCGCTGGTCTTCCAGGAAGCCGACGGCACGTTCTCGCCGTGGCTGGCCGAGTCATGGGAGGTGGCAGAGGATGCCACCAGCTACACGTTCCAGCTGCGTGAGGACGTCACGTTCCACGATGGCGAGGTCTTCGACGCCGCCGCGGTGAAGGCGAACTTCGACCGCATCGTCGACCCCGAGACGGCATCGGCGCAGGCGGCAAGCATGATGGGCGCAGAGTTCTACGCCGGCACCGAGGTGGTCGACGAGCACACCGTGCGGGTCGACTTCACTCAGCCCTACGCGCCCTTCCTGCAGGCGGCGAGCACGGCGCACCTCGGCTTTTACTCACCGGCCGTACTGGAGGAATCCGCCGACCAGCTGAAGGCCGGCGGCCCCGGCATCACGGTGGGCACCGGTCCGTTCGAGCTGACGGAGTACGTCGCCGATCAGGAGATCGTCTACTCCCGCAACGACGACTACGCGTGGGGTCCGGGAGGCCAGGAGGCCGCGCAGTTCGAGACGCTGCGCGTGTCGATCCTGCCCGAGGCGGCGGTGCGCGCCGGCGTCATCGACAGCGGCGAGGCCGACATCGCCAGCCAGCTGCCGCCGAACCTCGCTGCGGAGCTCGAGGGCGTCACCGTCGACACCAAGGAGTACCCGGGCCTGCCCTATTCGCTCTACCTCAACGAGGCCTACGGCGTCTTCGCCGACCAGCGGGTGCGCGAGGCCTTCAGCCGCGCGATCGACATCGACACCGCCGTCGAGGAGATCTTCTACGGCCAGTTCCCGCGCGCGTGGAGCATCCTCGGTTCCACCACTCCCGGCTACGACGCGTCGCTCGAAGAGGCATGGCCGTTCGATCCGGATGCCGCGAACGCGCTGCTCGACGAAGCCGGCTGGACCGAGACCGACGCCGAGGGCTACCGAGTCAAGGACGGCAAGCGCCTCTCCGCACGGTGGATCGCGTGGACCCCGGTCCCCGACGACCGCACCGCGCTGGCCAACGCGATCCAGTCGGACCTGAAGGCCGTCGGCTTCGAGGTCGTGCGCGAGGTCCTGGAGCCCGGCGCCTACAACGAGCAGTACGAGCCGAAGACCTTCGATCTCACCGACTGGGGCTTCTCCGGCATCGACCCCGACCTGCTGCGCAGCCACCTGCACACAAACGGCTTCCAGAACGCCTCCCAGGTGAGCGACCCCGAGATGGACGCGCTGCTGGAATCGGCGGTGGCGACGACGGATGCCGACGAGCGTGCGGCGGCCTACGGCCAGGTGCAGCAGTGGAACGCCGAGCACGTCGCGATCGTGCCGCTGTACAGCCCGGCGTTCATCACCGCCGTCGGCGAGACGATCTCCGGCCTGGCCTACGATCTGTACGGACGCCCCCTGTTCTACGACGTGACCGTCGAGTGAACGAGCGCCCACGGGCGCGGAGGTCACGATGAGCACAGCGGCGCAGACGGCACGCCGGATCGCCGTGCGCGCCGCCGCGCTCGCTGCATCCGTCGTCTTCGTGCTGTGGGGTGCGGCCACGCTGGCCTTCCTGGCGTTCCGGGTGATCCCCGGCGACCCGGTCGATGTGATGCTCGGCCCGCAGGCGCAGGTGAGCGAGGAGGTGAAGGACGGCATCCGTGCCGAACTGGGCCTGGATCGCCCCCCGCTGGAGCAGTACTTCGCCTACCTCGGCCAGCTGTTGCAGGGCGATCTGGGCGAGTCCTACCAGCTGCGGATGCCGGTGACCGAGGTGATCGGCCGGCAACTGGGGGCGACGGTGCAGTTGTCGCTGCTGGCACTGCTGATCGCTGTGGTGATCGCCTTCACCGTGGCACTCGTCGCCCGTGGGAAGGCCGCTCGCACGGTCGCCGCCGGCGTGGAACTGGTCGTGCTGAGCTCCCCGGTGTTCTGGATCGGGCTGGTGCTGTTGAGCGTCTTCGCGTTCGGGCTGGGCTGGTTCCCGGTGTCGGGGTCGCGCAACCCCGCCACCCTCGTGCTTCCCGCCATCACGCTGGCGCTGCCGGTGGCGGCGCTGCTCGGGCAGGTGCTGCGGGACGGGATCGAGGCGGCCGAGCGGCAGCCGTTCGCCACGACCGTCCGGGCCCGGGGCGCTGGCGCCACCCGCCTCACGGTGCACCACACGCTGCGTCACGGCGCGACCGGGGCGGTGACGCTCGCGGCGTACCTGGTGGGGTCGCTCCTGGGCGGCGCCGTGCTGGTGGAGACGGTGTTCGCCCGTCCGGGGCTCGGCCGGGTCACCCTCACCGCCATCACCGACCGCGACCTGCCCGTGATCACCGGCATCATCCTCATCAGCGCGCTGGTATTCGTGATCGTCAACACGATCGTGGAGCTCATGTACCCGCTGATCGACCCGCGGCTGCGCCGCGTGCCGCCGTCGGTCACGCTGCGCGCCGGGGTACCAGCGTGAAGCCCGCGCAGCGCGCGCTGCTCGGCGCGGCCCTCGCCGTGCTGGCTGTGGTCGCCGCCGCCGCTTTCGCGCCGCAGTGGTTCACTTCGCTGGACCCGCTGCAGACCGACGTGCGTGAGGCGCTGCGCGCTCCCGACGCCGAGCACCTGTTCGGCACCGACCAGAGCGGCCGCGACGTGTTCGCCCGTGTCGTCTACGGGGCGGGGCGGTCGGTGGGCATCGGTCTGCTCGCCACCGCCCTCGCGTTCGCCATCGGCCTGATCATCGGATCACTGTCGGGGCTCGCCCCCCGCGTCGTCGACGCGGTGGCGATGCGCGCGACCGACGTGCTGCTGGCCTTCCCGGAGTTCCTCATCGCACTCGTGGTCGTCGCGGTGCTGGGACCCGGACCGGCCAACGTGGCGCTGGCCGTCACGATCGCCGCCGTCCCGGTGTACGTGCGTCTGGCCCGCGCCCAGACCCGCAGCCTCGGCGCCGCGGAGCACGTCGAGGCGGCCCGCATCCTGGGGGTACCAGGACCGCTGGCGTTCGTCCGCCACGTCGCGCCGGGGGTGATCGGGTCGCTCAGCGTGCTCGCCACCATCGGCATCGGCTCCAGCATCCTCGCCGCCGCCGGCCTGAGCTTTCTGGGGCTCGGGCCCACCGAACCCACCCCGGAATGGGGCCTCATGCTCTCCGGCGGCCGCAACGTGATCGGGCAGGCATGGTGGGTGTCGGTGTTCCCCGGAGCCGCGATCACCCTCACCGTCATCGCCGCGACTGTCGTCGGCCGCACGCTGCGCGCCCGCGCGGACGGGCGGCGCTCGTGACCGCGCTGCGGGCAGCGGGCCTGCGCATCGCATTCGGAGAGGCGACCCCCGTCAAGGGCATCACACTGTCGGTCGCTCGGGGTGAGTGCCTCGCGATCGTGGGGGAGTCCGGCGCCGGCAAGTCCCTCACCGCACGCGCTCTGCTGGGACTCGCGCCCGACGGCGCCCGAGTCACCGCCGACGAGCTGACCGTCGACGGCGTCGACGCCCGCGACCTCGACGAACGGGGCTGGCGCCGGCTGCGGGGGGCGCGCATCGCCCTGGTGTCGCAGGACGCCCTGGTCTCGCTCGACCCGCTGCGGCGCATCGGCGCCGAGGTCGCCGAGCCCCTGCTCATCCATGACCCGCGGATGCCGCGCCCCGCCCGCCATGCGCGCGTCGAGGCCCTGCTGACCGACGTGGCGATGCCCGAACCCGGTCGCCGGGCGCGTCAGCATCCGCACGAGCTGTCCGGAGGGCTCCGCCAGCGCGCGCTCATCGCCTCGGCGCTGGCGGGGGACCCTGCCGTGCTCATCGCCGACGAGCCGACCACGGCGCTGGATGCCACCGTGCAGGCGCGCGTGCTCGAGCTGCTGCGCAGCATCGCCGACCGCGGCACGGCCGTCGTGTTCGTCAGCCACGACTTCGCCGCGGTGCGACGGGTCGCCGACCGCGTCGCGGTGATGCGCGACGGCGAGTTCGTGGAGGAGGGCGCGACCGCCGACGTGCTCGATGCCCCGCAGCATCCCTACACCCGGCAGCTCGTGGCCGCCTCCCGGCACGTGCCGCGGGCGCCCCGCGCCGTCGACGATGCCGACGTCGCCGCCGCCGACCCCGTGGTCGTCGTGGACGGAGTATCGAAGGCGTTCGACCGGCCGGCGGTGCAGGACGTCTCGTTCACCCTGGCCCGCGGGCGCACGCTGGGCGTGGTGGGGGAATCAGGGTCGGGAAAGACGACGCTGGCCCGCATGATCGTCGGCGTGGAGCGCCCCGACGCCGGCACGGTGCAGGTCGGCGGCGTACCGTGGTCGCGCCGCGAGGCGGCTGGCCTCCGCCGCCGCGTGCAGCTCGTGCACCAGAACCCACTGGGCGCCTTCGATCCGCGCTGGAGCGTGGGCCGGTCGCTGCGTGAGGCGCTCGCCGCGGGCGGGGTGCCGCGGGCGGCTCGCCAGGCAAGGGCCACCGCACTGCTGGCGGAGGTGGGATTGGATGCCGCGCTCGCGCGCCGCCGCCCCGCCGAACTGTCCGGCGGGCAGCGTCAGCGCGCCGCGATCGCCCGTGCGCTCGCCGTCGACCCCGACGTGCTGGTGCTGGACGAGCCGGTGTCGGCGCTGGATCCCACGGTGCGCGAGCGCGTACTCGCGCTGTTGCGCCGCCTGCAGGAGGAACGCCACCTCACGATGATCTTCGTCTCGCACGACCTCGACGTCGTCGCCGCCGTCGCCGACGACGTGCTGGTCATGCAGGACGGAGTCGTCGTGGAGGCGGGGGCCGTGGCGGAGGTCTTCGCGACGCCGCGGCATCCGTTCACGCGGGAGCTGCTCGCCGCAGGACGGTGAGGCCCGTCAGTCGCGTACGTCGATGCCGAGGGCGACAGCGAACGACTCCGCCAGCGCCGCCACCTGGTGCGGGGCGAGGGTGACGCCACGCAGCGCCCGCAGATCGGTGAACCCCAGCACCTCCAGCCCGCGGAGGTCGAGATCGGTCGCGCGCAGTTCCCGCGTATCGACGTCGTCGGCGCGGCATCCCTCGAACCGCACCCGGTCCAGCTGTGCCGCCGGGATGTCGATCGTGCCCAGCACGCAGTCGGCGATGAGGATGTCGGCGGCGCTGGCCTGCCCGAGTGAGAGGTAGTCGATGCGGGCCCCGCGAATCTCCACGGCGTCCAGCTGGGCGCGCGAGAGGTCGAGGGTGCCGATCCGGCCGCCGGTGATGCGCACCGAGCGCCAGGTGCCGCTCACCGCGGCCAGGGTCGTGGCCCGTAGGTCCTCGATCTCGACGTCGATGAGCGTCGCGCCGGTCAGGTCGAGACGGTCCACCGACGCCGGGGCGAAGACGCATTCCACCAGCCGCGCGTGTGCGGCATCCACCTCGCCGGCAAGCGCCTCGAAGCGGCTCTGCGAGATGTCCGCACGGCGTGCGATCGTCGTCGTGGCGGACAGGCGTGCGGGCAGATCGGGGGCTGCGGAGCGAGGCGGGGCAGGGCGGGTGGGACGCGGCGGCATGCACAAGAGCCTACGGACGCGTACAATCGGACGATCAGCATCGATCCGGCTATCACCGGGGAGCTCTCGGAAGAACGCGGGAAACCGTCAGTAGAACCGAGCGGGGCAGGCCCGTCACCGCCGCAGTGAGAGTGGATCCACGGTGCAGACCGGGATCAAAGCGGGGTGGTACCGCGGCCCGGACGGGTCGTCCTCGCAGGACGCATCGCAACCTGCTGGAGTGACATGACCTACCCCCGACCTTCATCACGCTCGGCCGCCGAGGCGACCGCACCGGATGCCGCCGGCGCCGCGCCAGGCGCCTCCTTCGGTCCGGGCGTCGTGCCGAGCCCGCGCTTCCCCGACATCGAGCAGGAGGTCCTCGCCTTCTGGGCAGAGGACGACACGTTCCGCGCGTCGATCGCGCAGCGCGAGGGCGCCCCGGAGTGGGTGTTCTACGACGGCCCGCCGTTCGCGAACGGCCTGCCCCACTACGGGCACCTGCTCACCGGGTACGCCAAGGATCTCTTCCCGCGGTTCCAGACCATGCGCGGCAAGAAGGTCGACCGCGTGTTCGGCTGGGACACACACGGCCTTCCGGCCGAGCTCGAGGCGATGAAGCAGCTCGGCATCACCGAGAAGAGCCAGATCGAGCAGATGGGCATCGCCGCATTCAACGCGAAGGCCCGCGAATCGGTTCTGGAGTACACCCACGAGTGGGAGGACTACGTCACCCGCCAGGCCCGCTGGGTGGACTTCGACCGTGGCTACAAGACGCTCGACCCCGGGTTCATGGAATCGGTGCTGTGGGCGTTCAAGGAGCTCTACGACAAGGACCTCGCCTACGAGGGCCACCGCGTGCTGCCTTATTGCTGGCGCGACGAGACGCCGCTGTCCAACCACGAGCTGCGCATGGACGACGACGTCTACAAGATGCGTCAGGACCCATCGGTCACCGTCACGTTCCCGCTCGTTGGTACGAAGGCTGAAGCCATGGGGCTGACCGCCGTGCGCGCCCTCGCGTGGACGACGACGCCGTGGACCCTCCCCACCAACCTGGCGCTGGCCGTCGGCCCCGACGTCACCTACGTCGTCGTGCCCGGTGGCCCCCACGGCGCGGCGGACGTGCACGAGGACCGCGCGGAAGGCGAATCGCATCGCTACCTGCTGGCCGAGGAACTGCTGCCCGGGTACGCCAAGGACCTCGGCTACGACAGCGTCGAAGCCGCCCGCGAAGCGGTGCAGCAGCGCGTGCAGGGCCGTGAGCTGGAGGACGTGCACTACGACCGGCTGTTCGACTACTACGCCGATGCCGAGGTGTGGGGGACCGACCGCGCCTGGCGCATCCTGGTCGACGAATACGTCACCACTAGCGACGGCACCGGCATCGTGCATCAGGCGCCGGCGTACGGCGAGGACGACCAGCGCATCACCGAAGCCGCCGGCATCCCGCTGATCATGAGCCTGGATGACGGCGGACGTTTTCTGCCGCAGGTCACCGACGTCGCCGGCGAGCTGTGGATGGATGCCAACCGGCCGCTGATCCGGCTGCTCAAGGCCGAGGGCCGGCTGCTGCGCGAAGCCAGCTACGAGCACTCGTACCCGCACTGCTGGCGCTGCCGCAATCCGCTGATCTACAAGGCCGTCTCCAGCTGGTTCGTGCGCGTCAGCGCGATCAAGGACCGCATGATCGAGCTCAACGAGCAGATCACGTGGGCGCCGGAGAACATCAAGCACGGCCAGTTCGGCAAGTGGCTGCAGGGCGCGCGCGACTGGTCGGTCAGCCGCAACCGCTATTGGGGTTCACCGATCCCGGTGTGGCGCAGCGATGACCCGGCGTACCCGCGGGTGGACGTGTACGGCTCGCTCGACGAGATGGAGCGCGACTTCGGGCGCCTGCCCCGCAACGAGCAGGGCGAAGTGGACCTGCACCGCCCCTACATCGACGACCTGACCAGGCCGAACCCCGACGACCCGACCGGGCAGTCCACGATGCGACGCATCGAGGACGTCTTCGACGTCTGGTTCGACTCCGGATCGATGCCCTACGCCCAGGTGCACTACCCGTTCGAGAACCGCGAATGGTTCGACGAGCACTCCCCGGCGGACTTCATCGTGGAGTACATCCCGCAGACCCGCGGGTGGTTCTACGTCATGCACGTGCTCTCCACGGCGCTCTTCGACCGCCCGGCGTTCATCGGCGCGTCCTGCCACGGCACCGTGCTGGGCAGCGACGGGCAGAAGATGTCCAAGTCGCTACGCAACTACCCCGACGTGTCCGAAGTGTTCGACCGCGACGGCTCCGACGCGATGCGATGGTTCCTCATGGCCAGCCCGGTGCTGCGCGGCGGCAACCTCGTCGTCACCGAGGAGGGCATCCGCGCCGGCGTGCGCGAGTTCCTGCTGCCGTTGTGGAACGCGTGGTACTTCTTCGCCACCTACGCCAACGCCGCCGGCGGTCCTGCCGGCGGGGCCGGCGGCTACGAGGCATCCTGGCGCACCGACTCGACCAACGTGCTGGACCGCTATATCCTCGCGCTGACCGGCGACCTGGTCCGCGACGTGGCAACCGAGTTGGACGCACTGGATTCCACCACCGCCGCGGCCAAGCTGCGGGAGTTCGCCGAGGCGCTGACCAACTGGTACATCCGCCGGTCTCGCGACCGGTTCTGGACGGGCGTCACCGACGACCCGACGAGCCGCGAGGCGTTCGACACGCTGTACACGGTGCTCGAGACCGTCACCCGCGTGGCGGCACCGCTGATCCCGCTGGTGTCCGAGCAGATCTGGCAGGGCCTCACGGGTGGCCGCAGCGTGCACCTGGAGGACTGGCCGGATGCCGAGGTCTTCCCGACCGCCGACGACATCCGCACCGCGATGGATGCCGTGCGCGAAGTGACCAGCGTCGCCAACGCGCTGCGCAAGCGCGAGGGCAAGCGCGTGCGGCTGCCGCTGCCCCGGCTGACAGTGGTCGTCCCGGGGGCGGGCTCGCTCGCGCAGTTCGATGAGCTGCTGCGCGACGAGCTGAACGTCAAGGCTGTGGAGCTCGTGGAACTGCGCGAGGACACCGCCGCCGAGTACGGCATCACCCACCGCCTGTCGGTCAACGCGCGTGCCGCCGGCCCGCGCCTGGGCAAGCAGGTGCAGCAGGTCATCCAAGCCGCCAAGAGCGGCGACTGGTCCGAGACCGACGGTGTCGTCACCGCCGGTGGCGTGACACTGGAGCCGGGCGAGTACGACCTGGCGCTGGAGACCAGCGGTCGCCCGGACGGCGAGGCGCTCTCCCTGCTGCCGAGCACCGGTTTCGTGCTGCTGGAGACCACCACGACACCCGAGCTGGAAGCCGAGGGCTTCGCGCGCGACGTCGTGCGCGCCGTGCAGGACACCCGCAAGGCCGCCGGTTTCGACGTGAGCGACCGCATCCGTCTGCAGCTGCTGTTCGAGTCCGCCGACGACGCGTCGGCGCTCGAGGCCGGGGTGGATGCCGCCGATGTCGCGGGGGAGACCCTCGCGGTGGATCTGGCGGCGCGCGTCGCCGGTCGCGACATCGGGGTGCCCTCGGACATGGCCGGTGACCAGTGGCATCCGGATGTCTTCGGCGCCACGCCCGACCACGTCGCGTACGTGCCTGCCGGCACCTACGCCAACCGGGGCGGCTTCTACGTCGCGGTCAGCCGGGTGAGCGCATGAACGATCGCCGCAGGGCCGACACCGTCTACGAGACACTCCTCGCCCGCGCCGGTGAGCGGTGGGTGGAGCCGCGCAAGGAGCGCACCGCGCGGTTGCTGGAGTTCCTCGACGACCCGCAGCGCACCTACCGGG
The DNA here is from genome assembly GCF_024623575.2 of Microbacterium sp. zg-YB36. Taxonomy (NCBI): domain Bacteria; kingdom Bacillati; phylum Actinomycetota; class Actinomycetes; order Micrococcales; family Microbacteriaceae; genus Microbacterium; species Microbacterium sp. zg-YB36. Next base: position 424,798 of record NZ_JANJFD020000001.1, on the reverse strand, counting down.
TGGTGCACGTGACCGGGACCAACGGCAAGACGTCCACGAGCCGCATCATCGACAGCATCGTGCGAGCGCACGGGCTGCGGGTGGGGCTGTTCACCAGCCCCCACCTGGAGCGATTCACCGAGCGGATCATGATCGACGGCGAGCCCATCGCCGATGCCGCCGTCGCTGACGCCTGGGACGAGGTCGCACCGTTCGTCGAGATCGTCGACGCCGAACTGGCAGAGGCCGACGAGGAGCCGTTGACGTTCTTCGAGCTGCTGACCGCGCTCGCGTTCGTAGCCTTCTCGGATGCTCCGGTGGATGTGGCCGTCATCGAAGTGGGCATGGGCGGGTCCTGGGACTCGACCAATACCGCCGACGGCGACGTCGCAGTGTTCACCCCGATCGACATGGACCACGCCGACCGTCTGGGCGGCACGATCGCGGAGATCGCCCAGGTCAAGGCTGGAATCATCAAGGACGGCGCCGCGGTCGTCTCCGCGCGACAGGATGCCGCCGCCGAGCGGGTGCTGCGCGCCGCGGCATCCGCCCACGACGCCACGATCGCGTTCGAGGGGGAGGGATTCGACCTCACCGCCGACCGCCTCGCCGTCGGCGGGCAGCTGATCTCGGTGCGCGGGCTCGCCGGCACCTACGACGACCAGTACCTGCCGATCTACGGCGCGCACCAGGGTCACAACGCGGCCCTCGCGATCGCCGCGGTGGAGTCGCTGCTCGGCGCGGCGACCCAGCCGATCGCCGCCGACGTGCTCACCGAGGGCCTCGCGGAGGTCACCTCGCCCGGCCGCCTGCAACTGGTGGGCGTGTCCCCGACGGTGATCGTCGACGGCGCGCACAACCCGCACGGTGCGCGGGCGCTGGCCACAGCGCTGCGTGACGTGTTCGACTTCGACGAGTGGGGCGTGGTGCTCGGTGCCCTCGCCGACAAGGACGTCGCCGGTGTCGTCGCGGAACTCGCGCCCCTCGCGGCGCACGTGTTCGCGACCGCTCCGCAGTCCGACCGCGCCAGCGACCCCGATGCGATCGCCGACCTCGCCGAGGAGCGGGGCGCTCAGGTCAGCGTGCATCCGGATGTCGCCGACGCCGCGGAGGCGGCGCGGGAGTGGGCTGCGGCATCCGACCGCCGCGCCGTGATCATCGCCGGCAGTGTCGTACTGGCCGGGGAAGCGCTGACGGCGGCATCCGCAGGGGATTGGAAGAGCGGGTGGAGCGCGTGAGCGCGGCCGCACCGCAGCCGCGCCGTACGCGGGGCGCTGCGGAGTCGCTCGGGTCGATCGTGCTGGTGTTCGAGGCGATCGTGGCGTTCCTCGCGGGCCTGGCGATCTACGGGCTGCGTGTGCTGCCCGAAGGCGTCGAGCCGTGGTGGGGGATTGTCGCCGGCAGCGTCGTGGCTGTGCTCATGGTGATCACGGCGGGCCTGTTGCGTCACCGGTGGGCGGTGGCGTTCGGCTGGGTGCTGCAGGTCACCGTGGCCCTCGGCGCCGTGTTCGTGCCGGCAATCCTGCTCATCGCGCTGATGTTCGGCGCGATGTGGGCGTATGCGACCATCAAAGGGGCCTCGCTCGACCGGCGCAATGCGCGCCTGGTCGCCGAGGCCGAACAGCGAAACGGAGACTGACATGGCCACCGAAGAAACTCTCGTCCTGGTGAAGCCGGACGGCGTGGCACGGGGACTCACGGGCGTGATCCTCGCCCGCATCGAGGCGAAGGGGTACTCCCTCGTGGACCTGCGGCTGGTGGAGCCCGACCGCGACCGCCTCGAGCAGCACTACGCCGAGCACGCCGGGAAGCCCTTCTACGAGCCGCTCGTGGAGTTCATGATGTCTGGTCCGTCGGTGGCGATCCGCCTCGCCGGCAACCGGGTGATCGAGGGGTTCCGGTCCCTGGCCGGCACCACCGACCCGACCACGGCAGCGCCCGGCACGATCCGCGGCGACCTCGGCCGCGACTGGGGCGTCGCCGTGCAGCAGAACCTGGTGCACGGCTCCGACAGCCCCGAGTCCGCCGCCCGCGAGCTCGCGATCTGGTTCTGACCGCTCCCGAGTGAGTATTCGTGCCCGCGAGTGAGTATTCGTGCCCGCGAGTGAGTATTCGTCGTCTCGAGCGAGTACTCGCCGCCCTGGCGAGTACTCACTCGGCAGCATGAATACTCACTCGGCAGCATGAATACTCACTCGGCAGCGTGAATACTCACTCGGCGTCAGAGCTGGGAGAGCCAATCGAGACGCAGCTGCGCGATCACCGCGACCACGGCGTAGCTCAGGAACGTCGCCAACGGCACCCACGGTCCCAGGCGACGGGCCCAGCGGATGCCGGATACCCGCAGCACGTGCACCGTCACGGCATAGAACGTCGGGATGGTCACCGCCCAGGTCACCATGCACCACGGGCACAGCGTCGCCAGCACGAACACACTCTGGCCGATCAACCACACCACGAAGCCGAAGGCGAACGCGGTCCCGGCCCAGAAGCACCACCAGAACCATCGCGCGAACCGCGCCCCGGCCAGCACCGCGACCCCCACGACGACCGGTGCGACCCAGCCGGTCAACCCGAGAATCGGGTTGGGAAACCCGAAGACGCTGCCCTGAGCGGACTGCAGATTCGCTGTGCACTGCACCAGCAGACTGAAGTCGCACGACGCGATCGCATCGGGATCGGCCAGCAAGTGGAACCGCTCCATCGTGAGCGAAAACGCCGCCCACCACCCGACGACACCGGCGATGACGAGCCACACGGCAAGGACGGTCGGGCGCGCGGAACGGGTGTCGGGCATGCCCCGGATTATGCCATCGCAGCCCCTGCACAACCCCGGCGGACGACGCCGGGCCACACCTGCGCCACAAGAAGCGCCGGAGGTGCGATAATGGTGGCTGATGCACCCGCGGCCGCGCCGCGAACGCATCTCCGAAGACTTCGGGCGATGAACGCCCAGCGCAGCCCGCCGAGCGCCGGCTGCAGACCGAGTGAGAGTTCGCGAGCCGCACCGTCACAGACGAGACGACAGCGGTACCGCACGAGATTTAGCCGGGCGACGCGCGGTGTCGCCCGCAAGGAGTACGCCGGTGATATCCGATGAGACCCGCACAAGTCCCGCCAACGATGACGACGCGCTGACGCCTTCGCAACTCGACATCGAGGCGCCCGAGCAGACCGACGAGACGTCGGCCGACGAGCCGACCGTCGAGCAGGATGCCGAGACGACGGATGCCGCTACGGAGCCCGACCCGGCTCCCGCGGTGGCGCCGGAGGCACCTGCAGACGACGCGCCCGAGCCGACGGCATCCGACGACGCAGCATCCGACGACGCAGCATCCGACGACGCAGCATCCGACGACACGGCATCCGAGCCCGAGCCCACCGGGCCGGTCACGGCCGTGAGTCTCGGCCTGCTGCCGGAGAACTTCGTCTCGGCCGTGTCGACGCAGCTGCACTTCTACGCTCCCGCCGTCGCACCGCTGCCGGCTCACACCGGCCGCGCCGTGCCCGACGACTTCGACGAGGTCGACGAACGCCCCACCGCGTCCGCCCCGCGCCCGCGCCGCGGTCGCCGTCGTGGCGGCGACGACATCGACGACGCCCCTGCTGCGGCGCCTGCGCAGCCGCGCCAGCGTGCCGTCGAGCTCATCACCGAGCCGCAGCGCATCAAGGGCTCCACGCGCCTGGAGGCCAAGAAGCAGCGCCGCCGCGACGGCCGTGAAGCCGGACGCCGGCGCACCGTGGTCACCGAGGCCGAGTTCCTCGCCCGCCGCGAAGCCGTCGACCGCATGATGATCGTGCGCTCCAAGAACGGGCGCGTGCAGATCGCGGTGCTCGAGGACAACGTGCTCGTCGAGCACTACGTCGCGCGCAGCCAGGACGCCTCGCTCATCGGCAACGTGTACCTCGGTCGCGTGCAGAACGTGCTGCCGAGCATGGAGGCAGCCTTCGTCGACATCGGCCGCGGCCGCAACGCGGTGCTGTACTCCGGCGAGGTGGACTGGGATGCCGTGGAGACCGGCAACCAGCCGCGTCGCATCGAGCTCGCACTCAAATCGGGCGACCGCGTCCTGGTGCAGGTGACCAAGGACCCGATCGGCCACAAGGGCGCGCGCCTGACCAGCCAGATCTCCCTTCCCGGCCGCTACCTCGTGTACGTCCCGGGCGGCGCCATGAACGGCATCTCCCGCAAGCTCCCCGACACCGAGCGGGCGCGCCTCAAGCGCATCCTCAAGGAGGTGCTGCCCGAATCAAGTGGCGTCATCGTGCGCACTGCGGCCGAGGGTGCCACCGAGGACCAACTGACGCGCGACGTGCAGCGGCTGACCAACCAGTGGGAGCACATCAGCAAGCAGGTCGAGTCGGGCCAGGCCCCGTCGCTGCTGCACTCTGAGCCCGATCTGCTGGTGAAGATCGTCCGCGACGTCTTCAACGAGGACTTCACGCGGATGCTCATCCAGGGCGAAGACGCGTTCCAGACGATCACCAGCTACCTCGCCGGTGTCGCCCCGGACCTGCTCGACCGCGTGCAGCCGTTCGAAGGCGACCACGACCCGTTCGACGAGTTCCGCATCACGGAGCAGATCGAGAAGGCGCTGGACCGCAAGGTCTGGCTGCCCTCCGGCGGCTCGCTCGTGATCGACCGCACCGAGGCGATGACGGTCATCGACGTCAACACCGGCAAGTTCGTCGGCTCCGGGGGAAACCTGGAGGAGACGGTCACCAAGAACAACCTCGAAGCGGCCGAGGAGATCGTGCGTCAGCTGCGGCTGCGTGACATCGGCGGCATCATCGTGGTCGACTTCATCGACATGGTGCTCGAGACCAACCGTGACCTCGTGTTGCGACGGCTCGTGGAATGCCTCAGCCGCGACCGCACCAAGCACCAGGTCGCCGAGGTCACCTCGCTCGGCCTCGTGCAGATGACCCGCAAGAAGCTGGGCCTGGGCCTGCTGGAGACCTTCAGCGAGGCGTGCGAGGTGTGCGCCGGCCGCGGCGTGATCGTGCATCACGACCCCGTGGTCAAGCACCGCAGCAGCAACAACAACAACGGCGGTGGCAGCTCCTCCGCACGTCGCCCCCGCCAGGCCGCGCCCGCCCCGGCGACCACCGGCGGTACGCACGTGATCACCGAAGGCGTGAAGTCGGCTCTCGCACAGATCGCGGCATCCACCATCCACCCGACTCAGGACGACGCCACGGTGGAAGCCGAGGTCGAGGTGGTCGAGGCTGAGGTTGACGTGCCGGTGATCCCCGTGGTGCTGCCGCCATCGGCCGACCGAACCGAGCGGACCGAACGCGCCGAGCGGGCGAAGAAGCCGCGCAAGAAGCGCACCGATTCGGCCGCGCCCAAGACCGAGAAGGACCTGCTGCTGGACTCCGTCCTGCAGGCGCTGCCGGAGCCGAAGGCACCCGGTCAGGGCCGGGGACGTCGGCGTGTATCCACCGCGGCGCTGACGGGCACGCCCGTGCCCCACGTGGCCGACGGGGAGTAGCCCTCAGCGTCGGTCGCGCGCTCGTACGCGCAGCCCCGACGCAATCAGCCTGCGCACCAGCTCGTGGCCGTCGACGTGATTCGCGCCGGCGGCCACGAGGCGTGCGTGGGCCTCATCAGGAACGTCATAGTGATCCAGATCGAAACTGCGCGGCGGGATGCCGTTGGCGGCGGCGAACGCGTGCAACTCGCTCAGCTTGCTGTCGCTGATCAGGTGCGCCCACAGGCGGCCGTGCGCGGGCCAGCGCGGGTCATCGATCAGGATTGCCATCCGCCGATCCTAGAGCGCCGGCGCGACACACTGCGCCGCCCTTTTGGCATGTCGGCCCGCATCGGCTAAACTCTACCTTTGGGTGCGCGGCGTTTCCACGTCTTAGGACGGAACGCGTACGGCGGTAGCTGACAGCGACCGACCAGGCACCAAGACTTATCTTTCCCAGAGCGAGTCTCGCAAGACAACCGGAGCCGTGCGCTCCCCAGACGAAAACAGGTGTGAAGTGGTTTACGCAGTTGTGCGCGCCGGCGGCCGCCAGGAAAAGGTCGAGGTCGGCACGATCGTCGTCCTGGACCGTCAGCGGACCAAGGTCGGCGAGACCCTTGAGTTGCCCGCGGTGCTGCTCGTCGACGGCGACGCCGTGACGACGGACGCCGAAAAGCTCGCGAAGGTCACCGTGACCGCTGAGGTTCTCAGCGAACTGCGTGGCCCGAAGATCGTGATCCAGAAGTTCAAGAACAAGACCGGTTACAAGAAGCGCCAGGGGCACCGTCAGGACCTCACGCGCGTCAAGGTCACCGGCATCAAGTAAGCCCAGGGGAGACGCAGAGATGGCACATAAAAAGGGCGCAAGCTCCACCCGTAACGGTCGCGACTCCAACGCCCAGCGACTGGGCGTCAAGCGCTTCGGTGGCCAGGAAGTCAACGCCGGCGAGATCATCGTCCGCCAGCGCGGCACCCACTTCCACCCGGGCGCCAACGTCGGCCGCGGCAAGGACGACACGCTGTTCGCTCTCGCCGCAGGCGCGGTCGAGTTCGGCGCGAAGGGCCGCCGCAAGGTCGTCAACATCGTCGCAGCCGCGGAGTAATCGCGGTATCGCAATAAATTCTCGGCGAGGGGCGGGCTTCGGCTCGTCCCTCGCCTGTTTTTCCGAAAGCTGAGGAGCAGCTCATGGTGACCTTCGTGGATCGAGTGACGCTGCATCTGCGCGCGGGCAAGGGTGGCAACGGCTGCGTGTCGGTGCGGCGCGAGAAGTTCAAGCCACTCGCCGGACCGGACGGCGGCAACGGTGGCAACGGCGGTGACATCGTGCTGGTCGCAGATCCGCAGGAGACCACCCTGCTGTCGTACCACCACTCGCCGCACCGCACCGCCGCCAACGGCGGGTTCGGCATGGGCGACAACCGCTCCGGCGCGGCGGGGGAGTCGATCGAACTCACCGTTCCGGTGGGCACCGTCGTGAAGAACGCCGCCGGCGAGACGCTCGTCGACATGGTCGAGCCGGGCACGCGCGTCGTGGTCGCCCCCGGCGGTCAGGGCGGGCTGGGTAACGCTGCCCTTGCAAACCCCAAGCGCAAGGCCCCCGGCTTCGCACTGCTGGGCACGCCCGGCTGGGAAGGCGACATCCTCCTCGAGCTGAAGACCGTCGCCGATGTCGCGCTGGTGGGTTTCCCCTCCGCAGGCAAGTCGAGCCTCATCGCCGCGGTCTCGGCCGCGCGCCCCAAGATCGCCGACTATCCGTTCACGACGCTTCACCCCAACCTCGGTGTCGTTCAGGCCGGCGAAGTGCGGTTCACCGTGGCCGATGTGCCGGGTCTTGTTGAAGGTGCGAGCGAAGGCAAGGGCCTGGGTCTTGAGTTCCTGCGCCATGTCGAGCGCTGCACGGCTCTCGTGCATGTGCTGGACTGCGCGACGCTGGAGCCCGGCCGCGACCCGCTGACCGACCTCGACGTGATCCTGGCCGAGCTCGGCGCCTACCCCGTGCCGGAGGGCCAGACCCCGTTGCTCGAGCGGCCGCAGCTGATCGCGCTCAACAAGATCGACGTACCCGAAGCGAAGGATCTCGCCGAGCTGGTCCGCCCTGACCTCGAAGCCCGCGGCTACCGTGTGTTCGAGATCTCCACGGTCAGCCACGAAGGTCTGCGCCAGCTGAGCTACGCGCTGGGCGACATCGTGTCGCAGCACCGCGCGACGCTGGCTGCCACCCCGGCACCCGAGCGCATCGTCATCCGCCCGAAGGGTGCGGACAAGGACTTCGAGATCCGCGTCGAGGGCGGCACGTACGGCAACCTCTACCGCGTGCTGGGCGAAAAGCCCGTGCGCTGGGTGCAGCAGACCGACTTCCAGAACGAGGAGGCGGTGGGCTTCCTTGCCGATCGCCTCGAGAAGCTCGGGGTCGAGGACGGCCTGTTCAAGGCAGGCGCGCAGGCCGGTTCCACCGTCGTGATCGGCGACGGCGACGGTGTCGTGTTCGACTGGCACCCGACGATGGCCTCTGCCGCGGAGCTGAAGACCGCGCCGCGTGGCACCGACCCGCGACTGGACCTCAACCCGAGGCGCAACACGTCGCAGCGTCGTGAGCGTTACTACGAACGGATGAACGCCAAGGCCGAGGCGCGCGCCGACCTCGAAGCGGAGCGCATCGCCGGAGGCGACGGGGAGAGCGCTCGGTGACAGCAATGGATCGCGCAGCGGTGCGCACAGCTCGGCGGTTGGTCGTCAAGGTCGGCTCGTCGTCGATCAGCGGTGAGAACGCCGGCGCGATCCAGGGCATCGTCGAGGCCCTGGCTGCGGCACACGCCCGCGGTGTGGAGGTGGTGCTGGTCTCCTCCGGTGCCATCGCCACCGGCATGCCGTTCCTCCAGCTCGACGAGCGTCCCTCGGACCTTGCCACGCAGCAGGCTGCGGCCGCGGTGGGACAGAACATCCTCATCTATCGGTATCAGGAAGCGCTGCGCGCTTTCGGCATCATCGCCGGCCAGGTGCTGCTCACAGCCGGCGATCTGGAGAACCCCACTCCTCGCTCCAACGCGCGCCGCGCGATGGAGCGCCTGCTGGGCCTGCGCATCCTGCCGATTGTCAACGAGAACGACACCGTGGCGACGCATGAGATCCGCTTCGGCGACAACGACCGCCTCGCCGCCCTCGTCGCCCGTCTGGTCGGCGCCGACGCGCTGGTGCTGCTCAGCGACGTGGAGTGCCTCTACACGCGCCCACCCTCCGAGCCAGGCGCCCGCCCGATCACGCACGTGGACTACGGCGATGACTTGGCCGGCTACGAGTTCGGATCGGTCGTCGTCAACAGCGTCGGCACCGGGGGAGCGGCCACGAAAGTCTCCGCCGCGCGGCTGGCTGCGGCATCCGGAGTCGGCGTTGTGGTCACCAGCGCCCAACGCGTCGGTGAGGCGTTGTCCGGCGCGCAGATCGGCACGTGGTTCGCACCGAACCCGGCGGGCGCGGTACCGACGACGGGCCCGATCGAGACGGGTGCCAGGGGCCACGGCTAAACTGGCGGGATGACCACCCTCACAGCGACAACGACGGCGCGCGAACGGATGCAGCGCGCCAAAGATGCCGCGCGCAGCGTCGCTCTCCTCGGCGATGCCGAGAAGGCTGCCGCTCTGCACGCGATCGCCGACGCCATCGACGCTTCGGTGGATGAGATCGTCGCCGCCAACGCCGAGGATCTACAGCGCGGCGCCGCGGGCGGCATGACCGCCGGACTGCAGGACCGACTGCGCTTGGATGCCGCACGCATCGGCGCCCTCGCCGCGGCGGTGCGGGATGTCGCCGCGCTCCCCGACCCCGTGGGGCGCGTACTGGACGAACGGGTGCTGCCCACCGGTGTTCGCCTGCAGAAGGTGTCCGTGCCGTTCGGCGTGGTCGGCGCCATCTACGAAGCCCGCCCGAACGTGACCGTCGACATCGCCGCCCTCGCGCTGCGCTCCGGCAACGCCGTGGTGCTGCGCGGCGGAACCGCGGCGCAGCACTCCAACGCCGCCCTCGTCCGCGTCATGCGCGACGCCCTCGCGGGCGCCGGCGTCGACCCGGAAGCAGTGCAGAGCGTCGACGACTTCGGCCGGGACGGTGCCCGCGAACTGATGCAGGCGCGTGGCCTGGTCGACGTGCTGATCCCTCGCGGCAGTGCCCAGCTGATCGAGACCGTCGTGACGGAGTCCACCGTTCCGGTCATCGAGACCGGTGCCGGAGTGGTGCACATCGTGCTGGATTCCACCGCGCCGCTGGACTGGGCCCGAGAGATCGTCGTGAACGCCAAGGTGCAGCGCCCAAGCGTGTGCAACGCGGTGGAGACCGTGCTGGTGCTCGCGGATGCGGCCGACCGCCTGGTCGCACCCGTCGTGGCAGCGCTCCAGGCCGAGGGTGTCACCGTCCACGGCGATGACACCACGCGCCGCCTCGCCGCCGACGTCGTCCCCGTGACCGACGACGAGTACGCCGTCGAGCACATGAGCCTGGACCTGTCGATGCGCGTCGTCGACGATCTCGACGAGGCGCTGGCGCACATCCGCCGGTATTCGACCGGGCACACCGAGTCGATCATCACCGCCGACGACGCGCGCGCAGAACGCTTCCTCGCCGAGGTGGATGCGGCCGTTGTCATGGCCAACGCCTCCACCCGGTTCACCGACGGCGGCGAATTCGGCTTCGGCGCCGAGGTCGGCATCTCCACCCAGAAACTCCACGCCCGCGGCCCCATGGGGCTGCCGGAGCTGACCAGCACCAAGTGGCTTGCCCGTGGCGCCGGGCAGATCCGCCCTTGACGCAATAAGCTGGAAGCCGCGCCACCAACGCAACCCGAACGGAGCCCGCATGACTTTCGCTACGATCACCGCTCTCGCCGCGGCGGAGACCGAACACCACGTCGGACTCTTCGACAACGTCGGCTACGGCATCGTCGCTTTTGTCGTGTTCATGCTGCTGGGGCTGGTGACGCTGTCCTACCGCAACGTCGCCAACCGTCACTCCCACAAAGCCGACGCGTACGCGCGCGCCCACGCCGACGAGCTTCCGCAGGCGGGGCACGGCCACCATTAGGCCGGCCGTATGAATTCTCCGCGCGCACCGCGCATTGGAGTGATGGGCGGAACGTTCGATCCGATCCATCACGGACACTTGGTGGCGGCCAGCGAAGTCGCCCAGTCGCTCGACCTCGACGAGGTCGTGTTCGTGCCCACCGGCCAGCCCTGGCAGAAGCACGATGTCTCGGCGGCGGAGCACCGTTACCTCATGACCGTGATCGCCACGGCATCCAACCCCCGGTTCACCGTGAGCCGCGTCGACATCGACCGCGGGGGACCGACCTACACCACCGACACGCTGCGCGACCTTCGCGCGCAGCGACCGGATGCCGAGTTCTTCTTCATCACCGGCGCAGATGCGATCGCGCAGATCTTCACGTGGCGTGACCACGCGGAACTGTGGCGCATGGCCCACTTCATCGCCGTTTCCCGCCCCGGCCACGTCCTGAACATCGAAGATCTGCCCCCCGAAGGCGTCAGTCAGCTGGAGGTCCCGGCGCTGGCGATCTCGTCCACCGACTGCCGTTCCCGCGTCCACCGGGGTTATCCCGTGTGGTACCTGGTTCCCGACGGCGTCGTCCAATACATTGCGAAGCACCACCTCTATCGGAGCATGGCATGAGCACACCCGAGCAGCCCACTCCGCCGCTGACGCGCAAGACGCTGCGCGACCTGCGTAACACGGCGGCGAACCAGATCATCCCGCCGGACGCGCCACCGGCCGAGCCGCCCGTCGTGGCCGCGCCGTTGCCGCGACCAGCGGCGCCCGTCGAGGTGCCGCCCGCACCCGCGACCGACGAGAGCGTCGACCTCGGAGCGCATCCGCTGACGCGGCGCCAGGCCCGCCAGCAGGAGCGCATCCGCACGGCATCCGTGCCGGTCATCACGGCGGATGTGCTCGCCGCTCACGCGGCCGAATCCGAGCAGGCAGAGCAGGCGCAAGCGCCCGCCGAAGACGTCTCACCGTTCGCGCCGCCCGCCGAGCAGGCACAGGAAACCGCTGACGACGCGCACGGCGACGAGGCGGTGGATGCCGAGACTCACGATGCCGGCGTCGAGGAAGTAGCCGAAGTCGAGGTCGAGGAAGAAGAGCGGCCGGTCGTCAACAGCGCACTGGGCGCCGAGCTCCTTGCCGGCGACGCGGAGGCAGTTGAGCTTCCGGCATCCTTCGACCACATCCTCGCCCGCAGCGGCAGCAACGGCACGCTCGCAGCGTCCAACGCGCTGATCCTCTCGCAGACGCCGACATCGGGCCCGCTGGTCGGTCCCGTCACGGCGACCGGCGAGGTGCTCATCACCGGCACGTTCGCGCTGCCGGAAGGCCTCGGCTCCAACGGGCATGCGCCCGGTGTGGCCGACGGCAAGGACATCGACGCGGCGCTGATGGACGGCGAACTGCCGCCGGCGTCCTCGCCCACTCCGATCGCCGCCAGCGCCGCCGTCAGTACGTCCAAGACGTCTGGCGAAATCATCCAGCCACCGGCACCGGAAAAGGGCGGGCGTCTCATGATGGCGCTTGCCATCACAGCCGGTGCACTCGCCCTCACGCTCGTGGGTGTGCTCATTCTCGCCGTTACCACAGGAGTTTTCTCATGACCGCCAGCGCGCAATCGCACGAAATGGCCCAAATCGCCGCACAAGCGGCCGATGCAACCGGCGGTGAGGACATCATCGCCCTCGACGTCTCCGAACCACTGCCGCTGGTGGACGCGTTCCTGATCGTCACCGGGCACGGTGAGCGGAACGTCGCCGCAATCGCCGACCGCATCGAAGAGAAACTGCTCGAAGCCGGCCACAAGCGCCTCCGCCGCGAAGGACGCGACCAGTCCCGGTGGGTTCTGTTGGACTTCGGAGATCTCGTCGCGCATGTGTTCCACGAGGAGGACCGCATGTTCTACAGCCTCGAGCGGCTGTGGAAGGACTGCCCGGTCATCCCCATCGAGCTGGCCACGCCCGCCAACAAGGACTGAGCCTCACTGCAGGCAGAACTCGTTGCCCTCAGGGTCACGCAGTTGGTAGTACATCTCGGGCCACGGGCCCCAGGTCTGCTCGACGAGGCGGACGACTTGCGCGCCTAGCTCGACCAGTCGGTCCTTCTCCTCGTCGAGCTGCTCGCGGGTGGGCCTTCCCTCAGCGACCGCCTGCACGTCCAAGTGCAGGCGGTTGCGTCCCGCCTTCGGCGAATCGGCGTGGTGAAAGAACAGCCGCGGGCCGACGCCCGCCGGATCCTCGGCAAGTGAGCGAGTGGCCAGATCGGCCTCGGTCAGCCCGGCGTCGAGAAGTTGCTGGCGCAAGGGATCCTCCCATTCGAGGAGGGGGTAGCCGAACACCCCTGCCCAGAAATGGGCGAGCCTGCGCGGATCGTTCGCGTAGAAGGTGATGTTGCCGAGCGTCGCCATGTCACGCCTCCATCGGTCGAATGTGGCCCCCACTGTACGGACACGCCCGGACATCGCAGCCGATTCGATCCGCGCCCTGGACGTGTTGTAGTCTTTACGAGTTGCCGCGCGAGAGTGAGGCAGTGTTTGGGCCTGTGGCGCAGCTGGTAGCGCACCTGCATGGCATGCAGGGGGTCAGGGGTTCGAGTCCCCTCAGGTCCACCAAATCCCCGGTTCGCCGGGGATTTTGTGTTTTTTGCGGCGCAGAGCCTGTCGCGGCCGTGACACCATGGCTGGGTGACGATTACCGGCCTGCCGTGGCAGCATCCCGATAAGGGTGGGTCGCGCCTCTCACTCGTCCAGGTCCCTGTTGACGTGATCCACAGACTCGCCCGCGGTGTCGTGACCCGAGATGACGAGACAACGCTGAGTCCGTACGTGACTGGCGATGCGTGCGCCGGTCTATGGGCCATGCGCAGCGAGCAGCTCGCGGCTGCCCAGGGAGATGCGCCGTGGGTGACGCGACTGGTCATCGCCCCCGGTGTCAGGCATCCGGTCGGCCTGGCAGGCTTCCACGGACCACCCGATGCCGTGGGCATGGTCGAAGTCGGATACCGCGTCGACCCGCAGTACCGCCGCAAGGGCTACGCGCGCCAGGCGCTGGAGACGCTGCTAGCCGTCGCACGAACTCAGACCGAGGTGCAGGTCGTGCGCGCGACGATCAGCCCCGATAACCTCGCCTCTCGCGCTCTCATCGCCGACTACCGCTTCACGGAAGTCGGCGAGCAATGGGATGCCGAGGACGGACTGGAGCTCATCTTCGAGGTCCCAGCAGTCCGCATCTCGATTCAGCGACGGCGCACCGGATCGCGCAGGTGAAGTGTTCATATCGGATGGGTATGACCGGCGCGTCCGGCGAAACTGCCGCTGGCAATTCCCGACGCGTCCCGAGTTATCAGTCGCTTCTCGAGAAATGCCGCCCGCAATCCATCCGTATGCGGTCAATGTCGTCGAATGCTCCACGGGCTGGACACGGCGCACGAGGTGACGTTCGCGACGCAGGATGCTATGCAGTTGAGGCGCAACCAACGGGTTGTGGAGCACGTGATCCCGGTCAAGCGAATCATCGTCGAAATTGTGGATCCGAGCCAGGCGGACCCCAGGTCGAACACGCACCATGCACCAATCGCTGGGGGCCCCGCTACTTCGCCGGAACACTTGATCTCAATCTTCGACCGCCTCCTTCAGAAGTGCTGGGTTACTCAAGATGAGCACGACCGTCTGAATCGAGCCGGCCGCAGTCTCCAGTGGGACGCGCCCGATGGTGACGGATGGTCTCGATACCGACTCGCGGGGGTTGTCGCGCATCGCCTAATTTCAGTCGACACCCCAAGCCGCGAATAGCCATCCGAGCCGGACCGTTCGAAGCACGGGGTCCGTCACCACCGACGACGGCGCACCGGATAGCGCAAGTGGAGCACCCGTTCCCCAGAATCATCGCGTCAGGGTCCTCCAACAGGTGCAGGGGTTCGAGTCCTCTCAGGTCCACCAGAACTCCCGGTAAAGCCTCAAATCTTCCAGTATCGACCCAACGCTCGCTGCTGTCCCTAACCCTCCCTCAGTGGGAGCGGGACTGCGCCGGCTTGATTCGGTCGAAATGATCGGCCGTGCCGGATGCTCCGGTGATCCAACCGTCTGTAACTGCTCTCTTTCGGGCATGGCACGGTGAGGTATCTCTCGCCGAGAGTTGATTCCGTAGCGCAGGCCCGCTCTCGAGCACGCGCGTACCGCTGACAGGGCGGCGTTGCGGGTGTAGCTTGCTCACGAAGGTCGAGCGTGGGGGCTTGACCGAGGGGTAGGTGCTCCATGCGTCTCCGGGCTCTCGCAGCAATCGCAATCGCATCCATAGTCGTGCTCGGCGGTACGCAGCTCTCGCTCCCGGCACGGGCGGCGACGGAGGAGTGCCCCATCGTGTACTACCGGTCAAGCCCTCCCGAGCTGTCGCACCGAGGGACCCTCGTCGCCGACGATCCCGGGTCGAACGCGTACGTGGGCGACCTCAGGTGGTGCTTGGCGACCGGGTTCAATCAGATCACCAATGACTCCGAAGCGGTCTGGATCGTAGGCGGTAGCGTGACTCCGCGCGGCTCGACGACGCTGATGAGGTCGATGCGGGCGCAAGCGGTCCAGGCATACCGCGACGCAGGTCTACTTGCCCCAGCTTTCATACTCCCCGGGGAAACGGTCTCGCTCGAGCGGACGAGGTTCACACTGAGCATCGACCCCGGGCTGACCCGCCAGTGGGTCGCGTTCAGCGCGATTGGCGCACCACTGATCGAACTCGTCGATCTCATCACGGCCGAAGCGACTCCTAAGTGGAACGCCGCCTGGAAGTGCGCACAGGGTGCCGCGGCGTTTGTGGAGACGGCGTCACTCGAGCAGGTCACGATCGAGCAGGTGATTGAGGCCGCCTACGAAGTGCCCGAGACGGCGAATAGCTGTAGCGAGCTGGCGACCGAGGCCAAGCGCATCAGTCGGAAACGCACAGGACAAGTTGTCGTTTCGACGACTGCCGACGACCTCATCAGGGCAGCTTCCAACGTCGACGAGATCTTGAATCCCGCGGCTGCACATTCAATGCTCGCCGCATACTGTCGCCTCGTTCCCAGTCGGCTGGGCTGCTGAGATGTGCGATCTGAGTTCTGGTGGCAGCGACTGACTCTTGAGCCTGTGGGCTCAGTTCCACGCGCACTCCGGTGGACGATGCGACTCCTATGGGGACCGAGATCCCTGCCCGCGCGGACCGCCTCGGGACCGCGGGGCGTGGTGGCGCGGGGGCGGGCGGTGAGCCAGCGTTTCATGGTCTGGTGAAACCGTTCGATCTTTCCCTGGGTTTGCGGGTGGTTCGGGTGCCGTTCTTCTGGATCACGTTCAGCGCGCTCTCGGACCGTCTCGAACTATCGGGAAGTACGCGGCAGTGAGTCTCGTCGGGGCGGTGGGGTGCAAGCCCGACAGCCTCATTCGTCAGTGCGACGTGGCGAGCGAGTCGCGCTGGTTCGGCGGTCCCACGCCCGAAGCTTCTGCGGATTCCGCATGGCCCAGATGTGTTGGATGAGGCCGCCGACGATCTCAAAAGCAAGCACGACCGCGAGTGAATCGTGTTGTTCTGCCACCGGACCGGGCTGACCGTTCACCGTCTGTTCCATCACCACAAGATCCGGTGCTCGAGCTGCCAACGCAGCGAAAGACTGGGCGATCTGTTGCCGACCCTCGACGGGCTGAACTGCGGCCGCGACGATGCCGCCGCCATCGGCGATCATGGTTGCTTTCGGATCGTCGCTTACACACGTGTCTAAGCGAGCGTCCGCTGCCCGTCACGAAACTGCGGAAGTCGGCCGCCCGATCGGCGATAGTGACCTCTTCGACTGACGGTGCCGGATCCTCTCCGGGCCACGCGGTCTGCCGGGTCGCCCTGTCGCGGTCGAGCGGTGTACCGCAAGCGGCGACCCAGTCGTGCAGGCGTTCTCGTGCCCGTCGAAGTCCTGGTGCCAGCCGAGGGGAGCGGAGCCGTGCTGCTCCTCGTCGTAGGCGCAGAGCCAATGCAGGTGTAGGGCGGAGAGCTCCCAGACCAGTTCGGAGTGGCGATGCCATAGCGGCGGGATGATTGACGGGTCCGTCCGGCGTTGGGGGTCGAACTCGAAGGCTAGATTCCGGGGGCTTTGGACATCCGCAAGACGATCCGGGCCCGTGGCGCAGCTGGTAGCGCACCTGCATGGCATGCAGGGGGCAGGTCGCAGACGTAGCGGGCTCGCCATGAATCATGGCTGTGAGCGTCGCTGCTTCGTCACACGGCGTTCAGCACGACGGTAGTGGCGAGCACCACCCATGCCAGGTAGGCGAGGAGGCAGAACCTGTCCGGCCACCCGATTCGGATCTCAGGCGAGCCGCCCCGACCGTGGGCGGGGCGAGCGGCACTGAGGAACCACACCAGGCCGACAAACGGAACTACGGATGCGATCGCCAGCAGCCAGCCGAGGGCGGTCGCCACCCCAACCCCCGCGACCAGTGCGGCAGGGGGAAATCCGGCGAGGCACACTCCGCCCAATACCGTGTGCACCCGGCCCACGGGCGTGGCCTGATCGCGCGGAGTCATGATCGGATCGGAGTCGATGAACGCGGCGCCCAGCGCGCCTAGTGCGACGGCGGCAAGGCCGACTGTCCACGCTTCGCCGAACGACCACAAGGCGACGCACATCGCGGCAGGACTGATCGCCATCGTGACGAAGGCGAGGCGCATGACCCACCCGAACCGCCCGAGGGAGTACTCGCTGATCATCCGCCAGGACGGGTCGTACTCGGGCTCGATGACGTGAAGGATCGCAATCAGCCCAGCCGTGATCCCGCCGGCGACGAGCGCCGTCACCGCAGCGATGGCAGCGACGCTCAATATCCGACAGCGATACCTGCAGTGACCAACGGCATCCTCCTGCGCGGCACTATATCCGGCGGTGGCTCGCGATCCCAGGCGGACGCGACAGCGGAGGAGCAGAACTTCAGCGTCTGAGAGGGTCTCCGCCCTCGATTCAGCCGCGGTGGGGGATACGGTGGCCGCGTGAACCTCACCGCTGATCCGACCGTCTACGAGGCTTGGATGCTCGGCGCGCAGTGGGTGGGCGCTCTCGCAGCACTCGGCTCGGTGGTGGTGGCGGTCGTGTTCGGTGTGATCACCCTCGGCAACAACCGCAGGTCGAAGGACACCCAGGAGCGCGCGACGCTCATCGCGGCGTTCGAAAGCCCGCAACAATCGCAGGGGGTGCTGCCCGACCGGCGTAGCGGCGACCGCGTTGACTTCACGGTGCGCTCGGCCGGCGGCGAGAGGTGGCTGCTCCTCAACGAAGGCCCCGGCACCGCGTTCAGCGTCAGGATCGACGGTCTCACCGCGCTCGACAACGACCGGCTGCAGCCGGTCACGGCGGGCCAGGGGACGATCGCACCGGGCGATGCGCGTGAGTTCGGGCTGGTGTCGAGGTACACGAGATCGGGACCGGCCAACATCCGGGTGACATACCGTCTCGACCCGGAGGGGCAGGAGCTGCAACGCGTGCTAGTCGTCCCGGCCCCGTAGGGGCGCCTCGTGTCCGCCGGGTCCGCTATCTTCTCGAGCATGGCGACGACGACGCAGCCGCGCACGCGCGTGGGCACAGCATGGCGGATCGCGCTCGTGCTGGTGGGCACCGGCGCGATCTGGACCCTCATGGTCTGGGTGGGAGCGAGTGTCTTCGGCGGCGAGGTCACCCGGGCCAGCCGCATTGTCAACGCGCTACTCATCTTCTGCCTCGCGGTGCCGATGGTCGTCGTCGCCCGACGGTTCCTCGATCAGCGACCGTGGGCAGGTCTGGACCTGCAGGGGCGGGCCTCAGGATGGCGGCACTTCCTCATCGGCGTCGCCTCTTTCTTGCTTCCGTCGGCGATCGGGCTTTCCGTGGCGCTCCTCGCGGGGTGGTTGCAGATCACATCCGTCGTGCCCCCGATCGAACTGATCCTCGCGATCGGTTTCACGGTCCTGACTGTCTTGCTGCTGGAAGCGATCCCGGAAGAACTCATCTTCCGCGGGTACATCTACCGGAATCTCTCCGCCAGGATGGCACCGATCATGGCCGTGCTCGTGCAGGCCGTGCTATTTGCCATCTTCGGTACCGCCCTGTGGGTCCTGACGGCGGGGTGGGGGATTCTCGGCGAGCGGGGCGCACTCTTCCTCGCGATCGGCGTCGTTCTCGGCATCCTGCGCGTCAACTCCGGCAGCCTCTGGAACCCCATCGGGTTCCACCTCGCGTTCCAGGCCGTCGCACAGACGCTCCTCGGACACCCCGGCATCGAGGTGAGTAACCCGGGTGCGGTAACGATGGCCGGGATCATCCCTGCATTCGTGCTGGGTGGCACCCTCACGCTCGCGCTCACGCGCCGGCGGCCGAACTGGCTGACGCCTGAGCCGGACGAGCGCCCAACCTCGGGACGTGGCTGACCTACCGCGCCTGTCACGCGATGGCACTATCGAGCGCCGATCAGCCACAGCTGGCGATCCCCGTGACCTCGAACGGGAACCACTCGGCATCACTGCCGATCCAGTCGGGCGGAAGGCCGAGATCGGGTTGCTCGCGGCCGTCTCGGCGCCCAGGCGGACGTCGACGTCGAACCCGAGATGCCACGGATATGCTGTCCTGGTGATCGGTGCCGAGAGGTTCGAGGAACTGCGGCCGCTGTTGTTCTCCATCGCCTATCGCATCCTGGGCAGTGTGGGCGCGGCCGAAGATGTGGTGCAGGAGGCGTGGCTGCGGGCTGATGCTTCCGACAGCCGTCCCGAGTCGCCGAAGGCATTCCTGGCGACCGTCGTGACCAGGTTGTCGATCAATGAGTTGCGGTCGGCTCGGGCGCGCCGAGAGCAGTACGTCGGAGCATGGTTTCCGGAGCCCTTGCTGGAGGATCCGTACCAGGATCCGGACCGTGCCGTTGAACTCGCAGAATCCGTGTCGACCGCGGCTCTGCTCTTGCTGGAGCGTCTCAGCCCGCTGGAACGCGCCGTGTTCGTCCTGCAGGATGTGTTCGGCTTCGGGTTCGCAGAAATCGCGGCCATGGTCGAGCGTTCTGAGGCCGCATGCCGTCAGTTGGCGGTACGGGCGCGGCACCATATGGCCGAAGGCCGCCCGCGATTCGATGCCGATCCCCGCGAACATGAGCGGCTGGCCACCCGCTTCTTCGCTGCGCTGAAGGACGGGGACGTGGCTGGACTGCGGGAGCTTCTGGCCGCTGACGTCGAGATGGCTTCGGACAGCGGTGGCAAAGCACCAAGTCTGCCCAGGACCATTGTCGGGGCGGACAAGGTCGCGAAGCTGCTGGTGTCGGTCCTGCCCCAGCTCACGCAGATCGGTCTCACACAGGAGGCGCGCTCATTCAACGGCCAGCCGGGCGGGCTGTTCCGCGACAGCGCGGGAATGGTCGTGAGCGTGACCATGCTCGACATCGTCGCCGGGCGGATCCAGGCGATCCGCACAGTGACCAACCCGCAGAAACTCGCCCACCTCGGGCCCGTGGTTGATGCTTGGTCGGTCCACGAGGCGTATCGCGCGGCAACACGCAAGCCTCAGTAAGCCGCGAACGCGCCGCGCAAGCGCGAGCGCGAGCGCGAGCGCGAGCGATGTCACAATCGTCCGGCGTGTCTTGTCTCCCAGATAGCAGCGTCGCTACCGACCTCATCTGGAGGAAGACATGACTGGTTCACCTGCCCGCATCCGCAAGCCGTCTGAGCGCGCGTGGCCCTCGCGGAGCTTTGCGCTGGCGAGCGCGATCTGTATCGGGGCAGCCACTGCGACGAACCTTGGCCTCTATGCCATCGGACGGGCAACCGCCGCCGCTCTCCGGATAGATCCTGGTCTAGGTCAACCCAACCATGTGATCGTTCCCTGGGATGTCGCATGGAAGACCGCCGTACCCCTCGCCGTCGGTGCACTTGTGCTGGCGCTGGTCGCGCGGCGCTTTCCTCGATGGACAATTCTCGCGATCAGTGCGGGCGCCGTCCCCGTAGTGATCAGCATTCCGTTCGTCCTCACCGGAGCGCACGACCTCGCGACAGGTCTCCTCCTCGCCGGAATGCACACGATCGGAGGACTGGCTTACGTCGTGATAGGGATCATCGCCCGGTGGAGCAGCAACCCATAAGCGTCGAGGACCGGGATCCCCGTCGGCTCCCGCCTGCTCGTGAAGGACTCCGGTGCGCGCAGCGCGGTCGTGAGCCGCAGGGCAGCGGGCGCAGCCGCTGCGCGCACCCCGATCGGTGGGACCTATGACCGTTCACTCCCGGTGGCGCTGCAGCTGACGGGCCCCACTCCGGTACGTTCGACGGATGAGCGCTTTGCAGCAGGTCATGCGTCGTGAAGCGTTCATCTACCGCATGCAGTTGTTCCTCGTCGTCGGCGTGGTGCTGTTCGGTCTGATTCCCTTGATCGCGATGATGGTGCTGTCCATGCTGTTCGGGAACGTTCCCAGCGACGTCGGCCCGACTCCCGAGGGGTACCCGGCATTCACACCACCACGGCTGCCCATGTATCCACTGGTCGCCCTCCAGATCGTGCTGACGATCGCGGCGTACCCCGTTCCCATGCGCGACCGTCCAGGTGCGAATCGCCTTGTCCTGCTCCAGTTCAGCACGATCCTGATGGCCTTCACGTTCGCCAATGGCGCCATGGCGTACGAACGGGAGGGCTCGTTCTGGGGGCTCGACTTGCTGGGTTTCGTCTCGCTGGCCGGCGTCGCCGCCCTGCTGCTACGCGCGATCCTCGGCGGTCTCGGGTGGCTTCCACGGGCATGGCAGTTCTACCTCGATCGCGACGGCAACGTGATCGACCCGCAGGACGTCATCCGCGAGTTCCCCACCCGGTCGTGGGAGTGGCGGTTCATCTCCGTACTCGATGCCAAGCTCGCCGCGCACCGGGAGCGGCGGTGGGCGGCGAAGCGGTCGCGGTAGCGATCAGACGTGGCCGGCGTCTGAGCCTCGTGCCAGGATCGGGCACCATGAAGGCCGACTTCAAGAAGACACTTGACGCCTACCAGGCGGCATCCGGGATCTTCCGCGTCGTCGACGTGCCGCCGCTGCAATACCTCGCCGTCGACGGCCGGGGTGACCCGAATACGTCGGCATTCGCGGATGCCATCTCGACACTGTTCCCCGTGGGCTACAAGCTGAAGTTCGCCAGCAAGCAGCAACTGGACCGCGACTACGTCGTGATGCCGCTGGAGGCGCTGTGGTGGGCGGAGGACATGGATGCCTTCACCGCACGGCGCGACAAGTCCGCTTGGCAGTGGACCGCGCTGATGATGGTGCCCGATTGGATCACGCCGGACATGTTCGATTCCGCAGTGGCCACGGTCGCCGGCAGCCGTGATCGGCCGGCCCGGCTCGATGACCTGCGTCTGGAGACCCTCACCGAGGGCCGTTGTGTCCAGACGCTGCACATCGGCTCGTTCGATGACGAAGCGGGCGTGCTCGACCGGATGCATCACGAATTCATCCCGGATGCCGGACTGCGGCTGACCGGGAAGCACCACGAGATCTACCTCAGCGACTTCCGCAGGGTCGAGCCCGCCAAGCTGCGGACGATTCTGCGTCAGCCCGTCTTGGGCTTCTGAGCGCACTCCCAAGGGCGCGTCGGATGCCGCACGTACACTGGCCCGATGCGTCGTGTTGTGCGAATTGTGGGGGTTGCGGCGTGCGCCGTGACGCTGGGGCTCGTCATGCCGGCGGCCGCCTCCGGCGCGGGCGCCGGGGCGGGGAGCGGCTCCACGGTCACGGTCACGTCGGCCGACGACGCCGCTGTTTCAGCGCGCGCCGACAGGCTGGTGGCCGAGATGTCGACCCGTGAGCGCGCGGCATCCGTCGTCATGGGACACATCCCCACAACCGACCCCGCCGTGTTGCGCGACTACATGGCGGCCACCGGTCTGGGCGGGTTCATCCTGATGGGGTCGAACATCCCCGCCGACGAGGCCGCGCTGCGCGCGGTCACCGAGTCCCTCAGCGTCGACCCGGCGCTGCCCCCGCTCATCGGCATCGACGAGGAGGGCGACGACGTGACGCGCCTGCCCTGGGACGACTATCCCGGCGCGGCGACGCTGAAGGACGCTCCGGCGGCGGCCACGACGGATGCCTTTGCCGGCCGCGGCGCCCTGCTGCAGCGGGCGGGCGTGAACGTGAACTTCGGCATCGTCGGCGATGTCCCCGCTGATTCGGGCAGTTTCATCTTCCGCCGCGCCCTCGGCACGATGCCGCAGCCCTCGGCCGAACGGGTCACCGCCGCCGTCACGGGCGAAGCAGGCGCGGTGGCGAGCACGCTCAAGCACTTCCCCGGACACGGCGCGGCGCCGGGGGACTCTCACCACATGCTGCCGACGACCGACCTCTCCCGTGAGGAGTGGGAGCAGGCGGATGCCGCGCCCTTCCGAGCCGGAATCGACGCGGGGGCGCAGGTGCTGATGTTCGGTCACCTCGTCTACACCGCGGTCGACCCGACCCCCGCCACTCTGTCCGCGGAGTGGCACCGTATCGCCCGGGAGGACCTCGGCTTCGACGGGGTGTCGATCACCGATGATCTGGGCATGCTGCAGAACACCGGCGACCCGCGGTACGCCGACCCGGTCGCCACGGCGGTCGCCGCCATCGCGGCGGGCAACGACATGGTGATGGCCGTGATGCGCTCCGATGCCGGTACGGCAGGGCGGATCGTCGACGGCATCGCCGCCGCGGCGGATTCCGGTGCGCTGGCGCCCGAGCGACTGACGGAAGCGGCGACCCGCGTCACCGAACTGCGGCTGCAGCACACGTCAGGTGCGCTGTTGCCCTGCGCGGACTGTCAGCCCGCGGACTGATCCGGCCGCCAGGCGTCGAGGATCGCCGTGCGTAATGCGTTGCCGCGTTCGGTGAAGCCGCGCTGCTGCCGCACGTAGTCGGCCTTGCCCTCGACGGTCTCGATGGCGACAGGCGTCACGCCCCAGTCCGCGAGGTCGTAGGGGGAAGCAGCCATGTCGAGGGCGCGGATGTCGCGGGCGAGCTCGAACGCGTCGAGCATCAGCTCACCCGGCACGAGCGGGCCGAGCTTCATCGCCCACTTGTAGACGTCCATCCCGGCGTGCAGGCACCCGGGCTGCTCGCGCTGCGGCTGGTCGGCGCGCGTGGGGATGAACCGGTTTCGGGGGACGGCGTCGTCGGTGAAGAACCGGAACGCGTCGATGTGGGTGCAGCGCAGTTCGTGCGCGTCGACCACGTCATCGGTGCCCGCCTGCCCCAACCGCAGCGGGACGGCGTGGCGGGCTTCCGGCGCGCGGTAGACCATCGCCCACTCGTGCAGGCCGAAGCACCCGAACCGCGGCGTACGCGCGGCCGTGAGCCGCAGCATCCGCTCACAGAGGGTGAGCAGGTCCGACTTCGCGGCGGCGAAACCTGCGGCGTCGATGCGCAGGCTGCCGGCACCTGCGCCGGACGTGTACCAGCGCCAGGCGGAGCGGTCGGTGTCCGCGGCATCCGCCAACTCCACCCCGGCTCCCGGATGCCAGCGCCGCAGCAGCCCGGGCTTGTACGAGTAGTACGTGTAGAGGAAGTCATCGACCGGGTGGGTCTGCCCGCGGGCGGCCCGGTCGCGCCGGCCAGCGGTGAGCGCGTCCGCACGTTCGTGGTGCGCATGCTCCCGGTCCTGCCACTGCGCACGGGTCAGCACCGTGTCGGTGTGCGTGGCGAGGCTCATCCTGCGAGCCTACGCGGGGTCGCGGTGCCCGCGTCCGTCGCCCGAGATGCGGAGATCTGCCCGGATGCGCACCCGCACCGGCATCCGGCCCGCATTTCGGCAGATCTCCTCATCTCGGCAAGCAGCGGCGCCGGGGACGGCACGGACTCGCCACCGTACGCGAGGGAGTACCCGAGCACCCGCGCGGGTGAGGGGACTCAGCCGACCGGTTCGATGAGGTCGGGGGAGTCGTTGCGCACGTTGCCGACGGCTGCGGAGACCACGTGGTCCTCGAGGGTGTCCGCAAGGGCGGGGGCAGCGCCGATCGCGGCATCCAGCAGATCGCGCACGTTGTGGTCGTCGGTGTCGGTATCCAGCCACGCATCGGCGAAGTCGCCGTCGATGAACAGCGGCATGCGGTCGTGGATCGACCCCAGCCGCCCGATCGATTCCCGCGTGAGGATCGTGAAGCTCAACAGCCACCGCTCGGGGTCATCGTCGGCCTTCTGCGGGTCCTTCCACCACTCGTACAGTCCGGCGAAGAACATCGGCTGGTCGTCGGCGGGATGGATGTAGTGCGGCACCTTGCCGCCGTCGACCTGTTTCCACTCGTAGTAGCCGGATGCCGGCACCACGGCGCGCCGCTTGATGAGCGCGCTGCGGAACATCGGCTTGTCTTCGAGCTCTTCGGCCCGGGCGTTGAACGCCCGCACACCGACGCTCGGGTCCTTCGCCCAGCCGGGCACCAATCCCCACCGCGCCGACTCCAGGCGACGGGTCGCCGGCTCGGTCTTGGCGGAATCGAGCACGATCGCCGCCCGCGCCGTGGGCGCGATGTTGTACGACGGCTGAGGCAGCACATCGCCTTCGACATCGACGCGCAAGACGCCGACCAGTTCGGATGCCACATTGGCGACGACGAAGCGACCACACATGACTGCAAGCGTACGCGGCGGGTCCGACATCCGAGCCCGGCGCCGCGTCACCCGGTGTTAGACAGGGGGATCGGGCTGAAGCACCCCGACGCCGGCGAGGCGGTCGAGCAAGCCTGCGCCGTCGGACTCCGTCACCCACGGCACGCCGGCTGCCGAGTGGTCGTCGACGACCGTGCGCCCACCGGCGAGCACCGCTTCGGTCGTGGACAGGCGCCGAATCGCCACCGCACGGACGTGGTCCGGATGCTCGACGGCGAAGGCGGTGTACAACGCATCATCATGCTGGCCGTCGTCACCGAGCAGGAGCCACTTGATCTGCGGGAACTCTCGCGCCAGGCGCGCGAGGTTCTCCGCCTTGTGCATCTGCCCGCTGCGGAACCACCGGTCGTGCGTCGGTCCCCAGTCGGTAAGCAGCATCGCGCCCGGCGGAAAGACATGGCGCCGCAAGAACCGCATGAGGGTGGGCGCGACATTCCAGGCACCCGTGGAGAGGTAGACCATCGGGGAGCCCGGGTTCTCACGGACGATCCGCTCCAGCAGCACCGCCATGCCCGGAACCGGCTGGCGTGCGTGCTCGTCCAGGACGAACGAGTTCCACGCCGCGACGAGCGGACGAGGGAGAGCGGTGACCATGACGGTGTCGTCGACGTCCGAGACGATCCCGAAGCGCACATCCGGGGCGACGATGAACACGCGGGTCTCGACCGGTTCACCGTCTTCGACGGACATGGTGATCGGCTGCCACCCAGGCTCCAGCGTCCCCGGCAACGTCTGGTCGATCACACCGCCCCGATCGGCAACGACCTCGTGCACGACGCCATCGATCTCGATGCGGACCTGGGCGAAGCCCACCGGAACCGACGCGAAGCTGCGCCACCCCCGCACGCCGGCGAATTCGCCGCTGGCATCAGCGGGTACCGAGGGAACGATCAGCACGCGTCCGAGCACGCGGACCCAGTCAGGGCCCCCATATCCGGGGAACGCAGCGACGGTCGGGCGCTGGCCGCGCCGCCTCGCCCGGCGCTCACGCCAGGAATGGAAGCGGTACTCCAGACGCGCTATCCAGAGGATCTTCGGGCGCGAGGTTGCGGGGTCTGTGCCGGGCATCCCGATCAGTCTCCCATGCCCTCTCCAGCATGTGGTGACGACGGGGTGTCCTCGGCATCCAAATGGCGCCGTTCACGGCGCGAAATCAGGAGCTTGGCCAGGTATGCCAGCAGCAGGAACGCCACGATGATGCCGACGAAGATGTAGCCGGCGGAGTGCAGCTGGTCGGATAGTTCCCGATAGGTGCCCGCGGCTGCGGCCGCCACACCGACGTACGCGATCGCCCACAGCACACACGCGGGCGCTGTCCAGGCCAGGAATCGTCGGTACGCGAAGCCACTCATCCCGACCGTCAGCGGCACGAGCGAATGCAGCACCGGCAGAAAACGGGAGATGAAGATCGCCGGCCCGCCGCGCCTGCGCAGATACACCTCGGCCCGCACCCAGTTGTGCTCGCCGATCTTCGCTCCCACGCGGGAGAAGCGGATGCGGGGCCCGAGCACGCGGCCCAGCCAGAATCCGATGCTCTCGCCCGCCAGCGCCCCCAGGATCACCGCGACGACCAGCAGCACCGCCTCCAGCGGTGAGGCCACCGCGGTGCCGGCGACGATGACGACAGTGTCGCCCGGGACGACGAGACCGATCAGAACGCTGGTCTCCAGCATGATTGCGAGTCCCGCCAACACCGTCCGAAGCACCGGGTCCACGCTTTGAACCGCGTCAAGAATCCAGGTGAGGAACTCGTTCACGCTCCGAGCCTAGGGCCGCACCCCGCCCTCTAGCCTGAGAAGGTGCTACCCACTCTGTCCGCCCTCCCGTTGCGCTGGGCAGATCCGTCGGCGGTATTCGCCGCCGGCCCGGCAAACGAGCAGCACGCCTACTGGCTCGATGCCGGACCGGATGCCACCACCGGGTGGAGCTGGATGGGAGTCGGCGACCCGGAGACCGACCCTTCGGTCGTACAGGCCGTGGTCTTGGGCGCGCCGCACCGCTGCGCACCGGAGCCGTGGGGCCCGTTCCACGGCGGGTGGATCGGCTGGATGGGCTACGACCGCGCGTCCGGCCGCGCCGGCGCTGCGTACGAAGAGGATTCCGCGGCCCCCGAAGAGCTGTGGCTGCGCGCGACTCGCTTCGTCGCCGTCGACCACGCGCGCAAGCGGCTGTGGGCCGTCGCGCCCCCCGACGAGGTCGACGCGTTCGCCGCGCGGGTCACGTCCTGGTCGGCAGCCGCGACGCCCTCAGTGCCGGCGGCAGCGCCGCACCGCGCCCGCGCGCGCGTAAGCGCGCAGGAGTACGCGCACCAGATCGAGCAGTGCCGCGACGCGATCCGCGAGGGCGACGCCTATCAGCTGTGCCTGACGACGCGCTTCGACGTCCCGGCATCCGCGCCGTTCGATGCTCATGCCGTGCACCTGCGCCTGCGTACCTCGTCACCCTCCCACCACGGCGGGCTCATTCGCAGTGACGGCGTGGCGCTGATCTCCGCCAGCCCGGAGCGGTTCCTGCAGGTCTCGGACGGGGTCGTGCACACCCGACCGATCAAGGGCACCCGGCCGCGCGGGGCGGATGCCGCGCAGGATGCCGCATCGGCGGCCGAACTGCAGGCCAGTGCCAAAGAGCGCGCCGAGAACGTCATGATCGTCGACCTCATGCGCAACGACCTGTCACGGGTGTGTGAACCGGCATCCGTCGCCGTCGACCAACTGCTGGCCGTGGAGACCTACCCCGCTGTGCACCAGCTGGTGAGCACGGTTGAGGGCCGCCTGCTGCCGGAGGTCACGGTGGGCGATCTGCTCGCGGCGACGTTTCCTGCCGGCAGCATGAGCGGGGCGCCGAAGCGGTCGGCCATGACGATCCTGCACCGGCTGGAACAGGGCCCGCGGGGGGTGTTCGCCGGCTGCTTCGGCTGGGTCGGATCCGACGGCGCCGCCGACCTGGCGATGGTCATCCGTTCCGTGGTGGTGCACGCCGGGGGCGCCTACGTCGGAGCCGGCGGCGGGATCACGTGGGGATCCGACGCTGCCGCCGAAGTGGCCGAGGTCGCGCTGAAGGCCCGGGCGCCGCTGGCCGCGCTGGGAGCGCAGTTGCCGACAGAGTGGTGACAGACACATTCCGGTAATGTGGGACGACGCGCTTCGCGCTACCCGAGCACTCCCACGATTGGCCTTTTCCGTGTCCCAGACGCCTCTCTCAGACTCCACCGGCGACAGCGTCGGCTTCGACGTGCATGCGATTCAGGAGAAGTGGCAGCGACTCTGGGAGCAGGCCGATCCGTTCCGCGCCGGTGGCGACACCGACACCCGCCCGCGCAAGTACGTGCTGGCGATGTTCCCGTACCCCTCCGGCGACCTGCACATGGGGCACGCCGAGAACTACCTCTACTCCGACATCGTGGCGCGCTTCTGGCGCCACCGCGGCTACAACGTGCTCAACCCCATCGGGTGGGACTCGTTCGGTCTGCCGGCCGAGAATGCCGCCATCACCCGCGGTGCCGACCCGCGCGCGTGGACGTACGCCAACATCGACCAGCAGAAGGAGAGCCTCAAGCAGTACGGCGTCTCGTTCGACTGGAGCCGGGTGCTGCACACCAGCGACCCCGACTACTACCGCTGGAACCAGTGGCTGTTCCAGCAGCTGTTCGAGCGCGGGCTGGCGTACCGCAAGAAGAGCCCGGTCAACTGGTGCCCCAAGGACCAGACCGTGCTGGCGAACGAACAGGTCGTGGACGGGCACTGCGAGCGGTGCGGCACCGAGGTCGTGAAGAAGAAGCTCACGCAGTGGTACTTCCGCATCACCGACTACGCCGACCGGCTGCTGGACGACCTGAACCAGCTCGAGGGGTTCTGGCCGCACAAGGTGCTGCAGATGCAGCGCAACTGGATCGGCCGCTCCGTCGGCGCCGACATCGACTTCGAGATCGAGGGGCGCGCCGACAAGGTCACCGTCTTCTCGACCCGGCCGGACACGCTGCACGGTGCGACGTCCTTCGTCGTGGCTCCCGATTCCGATCTGGCCGCGGAGCTGGTCGCCGGCGCCTCCGCCGAGGTGCGTATGCGCTTCCAGGACTACCTGTCGAGCGTCCAGAAGGAAACCGACATCGACCGCCAGTCCACCGACCGCCCGAAGACGGGTGTCTTCCTGGAGCGGTACGCCATCAACCCGATCAACGGGGAGCGGCTGCCGATCTGGGCGGCCGACTACGTGCTGGCCGACTACGGGCACGGCGCCGTCATGGCCGTCCCAGCCCACGACCAGCGTGACCTTGATTTCGCCCGCGCCTTCGACCTGCCTGTACGGGTGGTGGTCGACACGACCGCCCCTGTCACCGGGTCGATCCCGGTGATCGAGGTGGATGACGCCGGTGAGCCGGTGGATGCCGCCGGCGACCTGGCATCCGATGAACTCGACCCCGCCAAGACCGGCATCGCGCTCACCGGCGAGGGGCGTCTGATCAACTCGGGCCCTCTGGACGGCATGAACAAGCGCAACGCGATCGCGAAGGCGATCGAGCTGCTGGAGGCATCCGGCACCGGTCGCGCGGCGAAGACCTATCGCCTCCGCGACTGGCTGATCTCGCGTCAGCGGTTCTGGGGCACGCCGATCCCGATGGTTCACACCGCCGATGACCGCATCGTGCCGGTGCCGGCCGACCAGCTGCCCGTCGAGCTGCCGTCGGTGCAGGGTCTGGACCTCACCCCGAAGGGTGCGTCGCCGCTGGGCGCCGCCACCGACTGGGTCTCCACCGTCGACCCCGAGACCGGCGAGCCGGCGCTGCGCGACCCCGACACGATGGACACGTTCGTCGACAGTTCGTGGTACTTCCTGCGGTTCCTCTCGCCCGGCGACAGCACCCAGCCGTTCTCGCAGCGCGAGGCCGACCGCTGGGGTCCGGTGGACTTCTACATCGGCGGCGTCGAGCACGCGATCCTGCACCTGCTGTATGCGCGCTTCATCACCAAGGCGCTGTACGACATGGGTCAGGTCGACTTCACGGAGCCGTTCTCGAGCCTGATCAACCAGGGCATGGTGATCCTCAACGGCACCAAGATGTCCAAGAGCAAGGGCAACCTGGTGTTGTTCCAGGAGGAGCTCGACGCCCACGGCGCCGACGCGCTGCGCGTGGGCCTGGCCTTCGCCGGGCCCGTCGAGGACGACAAGGACTGGGCCGACGTCTCCACGGTCGGTGCCGCGAAGTTCCTGGCGCGCGCGATGCGCGTCGCGAACGACGTCACCAGCAAGCCCGATGTCGTCTGGGCCGAGGGTGACACCGGGCTGCGCCGCGTGACGCACCGGCTGCTCGCCGACGCGCCCGCGCTGGTGGAGCAGACCAAGTTCAACGTCGTGGTCGCTCGCCTGATGGAGCTGGTCAACGCCACCCGCAAGACCATCGACACCGGGGCCGGCCCTGCCGACCCTGCCGTGCGCGAGGCCGCCGAGGCGACCGCAATGATCCTGGATCTGTTCGCACCGCACACGGCCGAGGAGATGTGGGAGATCCTCGGCTACGAGCCGTTCGTCGGTCTCGTGCCGTGGCGTCAGGCAGACCCGACGCTGCTGGTCGAGGATTCGGTGAAGGCCATCGTGCAGATCGACGGCAAAGTGCGGGCGACGCTCGACGTGGCAGCGCGTATCGACGCGGCCGACCTCGAGGCCCTCGCCCGTGGCGACGAGCGCGTCGTGCGTTCGCTTGCCGGTCGTGAGATCACGCGCGCCGTCGTGCGCGCCCCGAAGGTCGTCAGCTTCACCACCGCCTGAGGCCTGCCGCGGGCGGCCGCGTTCGCGCGCGGTCGCTTGCGGCGGCATCCGCGCGCCAGTTCTTCGGAGAACTGCAGTTCTTCGGACCGATCCGGGCGTTTCGGTCCGAAGAAGCGGCGTTCTCCGAGGAAGTGGCGCGGGCTGCGGATGCCGCGACGCGGGTGAGCGGCGGCATCCGCGGGCCAGTTCTTCGGAGATCTGCACAACTTCGGACCGACCCGGGCGTTTCGGTCCGAAGAACCGGCGTTCTCCGAAGAAGTGGCGGCGGGCTGCGGATGCCGCGGCGCGCGGTGCCCGCACCCCGCGAGGCGCGGGCGGCGGACCGGCGCTTCCTCCACGGCGCGCGGTACACCGCGACCCTCCACGGATGCGGCCACACGCCGCGATGCGGAGGAGACGCCGCGCCTAGCGTGGCGGAGTGACCGGCGAGCACACCGCACCGCGCGCCCGGCGGCGTCTCGGCGTCGGCGCGGTCACAGTCGTGGTCATCGCGGCCCTCGCCGTGACGGTGGCGATCGGCATCCTGCGCTCCGCTGCCGCGCCGGTCGAGACGGTCACGATCGCCGGGACGGATGCCGCGCCCGACCCGACCGCTCCGGTCGCGGCGGTCTACGTCCACGTCTCGGGGGCGGTCGCCGTCCCAGGGCTCTACCGGCTCGGCGACGGCGCGCGCGTCGTCGACGCCATCGCCGCGGCGGGCGGATTCGGTGAGGGAGCAGACGAGGCGGCGGTGAACCTCGCGCGCATCGTCGTCGACGGCGAGCAACTGCATGTGCCGGTCGTCGGCGAGGCGGTCCCGCCGAACGTGGTGCAGCCCGGCGGGGCAGGCCCGGCCGGCGCCAAGGTCAATCTCAACACCGGCGATCTCGCGGCGCTGGACACCCTTCCGCGCATCGGACCCGCCCTGGCCCAGCGCATCATCGACTGGCGCGACGAGAACGGCCGGTTCACCAGCGTCGACGACCTGCTGGCCGTCCCGGGGATCGGCGACAAGATGCTCGCGGCGCTGCGCGACCTGGTGACGCTGTGAGCCTGGGCCGGGCCCGCAGACGCGACCTGCGGCTCGTCCCGGCCGCCGCCGGCGCCTGGGCGGCGGCGCTCCTCGGCGCGGCGCACGCCGACGCGGCTGCGGGTGCCGCGGTCGTGGTGTGGGTGCTGTGCTTCGGCGCGCTGGCCCTGGCTGTCGCAACACCGAGGGCTCGGACGGTGGCCACCGTGGTCGTGATCACGTGTGCCGGTGCCGCTGCCGCGCTCTCGCACCTCTCCCTCGCCCAGGCGGGACGGACCACCGACCATCTCGCCATCGACGGCGGCCGCGCGCTGCGCGTGCAGGCGACCGTGACAGGCAAAGTAGAGCCCTCGGCAGGCGGGCTGGGGTTCGACGCCGTCGCCGAGCGGATCGGCATCGGTCCCGACGAGTACCCCGTCTCGCTGCCGGTCACGGTGCGAGTTGCGCCAGGAGACGTCACGGGGCACGGCGCCCTCGCTCCGGGCGCGCGTATCGAGGTGCTCGGCACGGCGTTCCCCGCCGACCCGGGGGAGCGCGCGGTGCTCGTCCTGCAGGCCGGCACCGGTCTCACCGTGCTGGCCGCACCCCAGGGCGCCCTCGCCGCCGCGGCTCACCTGCGCCAGAGCCTGGTGGCCTCCACCTCGGATCTGCCGCCGCCGGGCGCGAACCTCGTCCCGGGCCTTGCCGTCGGCGACACGTCCGCGGTCTCCGAGCAACTGGATGCCGCCATGAAGACGTCATCGCTGTCACACCTGACCGCGGTGTCTGGTGCGAATTGTGCCCTCGTGGTGGGTATCGCGTTCGCCGCGGCGGCGCTGTGCGGTGCACGTCGCGGCATCCGCGTCGCCGTCGCGCTCGTGGCGCTGGCTGGATTCGTCGTGCTCGTCACTCCCGAACCGAGCGTGGTACGCGCCGCAGTCATGGCCGGTATCGCGATGCTGGGGGTGATGCTCGGCCGCGTCGGTGCGGGGCTGTCGGTGCTGTGCCTGGCGGTCCTGGTGCTGCTGGTGGGCGATCCGTGGCTGGCGGGGGAGATGGGGTTCACACTGTCGGCCGCCGCGACCGCATCACTTCTGCTGCTGGCGGGGCCACTGGCAGACGGCATCTCCCGATGGATGCCGCGCCCGCTCGCCCTCGCGCTGTCGCTGCCGCTGGCGGCTCAGCTGGTCTGCGGGCCGCTGCTGATCGTGCTGGAACCCTCGGTCTCGCTCTACGGGATCGCGGCGAACCTGCTCGTCGCGCCCGCGGCGCCCATCGCGACGATCGTCGGGCTTGCGGCGTGCATGGCGGCACCCTTTCCGCTCGTGCAGTCGGGCCTGGCTGCGCTCGCCTGGGTGCCGGCCGCCTGGATCGCGGGCACCGCCGACACCGTGTCGCGCCTCCCCGCGGCGTCTGTGCCCTGGCCGGAGGGCGGCTGGGGCGTCGTGCTGCTTGCCACGGTAGGGGCCGCGATCGCGGTGGTGTGCATCGCGCGCGGCGCGACCCCGCTCCTGCGCACCGTGCGTGCGGGCAGCGCGCTGATGCTGGCCCTTCTGCTCGGAGTCGGCGCGGGCGGGGCGGCCTTGTCGAGCGTGCTCGGCCCGCTCACCGTGCCGTCACGGTGGACCGTCGCCGCATGCGACGTGGGGCAGGCCGACGCCGTGCTGGTGCGCTCCGCCGGCGCGATCGCCCTCATCGACACCGGTCCCGATCGTGACGCGCTGGAGGGGTGCCTGCACCGGTTCGGCGTGGACCGTGTCGACCTGCTCGTGCTGACCCATTTCGATGCCGACCACATCGGGGGAGCGGAAGCGCTGGCGGGTCGTGTCGATGTCGTGCTGCATGGCCCGGCGTTGAAGGCCGGGGCGCGTGCGACGCTGCGACGGCTTCTCGACGCGGGTGCACGGTTGGTCGCCGGGACGACGGATGCCGCCGGGCAGCTGGGTGACGCACGCTGGCGTGTGCTGTGGCCGCCCACCCGCTCGGCGGCCTTCGCCTCCGGCAACGACGCCTCGGTCGTGCTGGAAGTGGTCGGTGGCGACGTGCCGTCGAGCCTGTTCCTCGGCGACCTGTCGGCGGCGCCGCAACGGGCGCTCCTGGCGTCAGGCGAGCTGCTTTCGCGGTACCACGCGGTGAAAGTCGCCCACCACGGCAGCGCGGACCAGGCCGATGAGCTGTATCGGGCGCTGCGTCCCGCTGTCGCGGTCGTGACCGTCGGTGCCGACAACGAGTACGGGCATCCGCGTGCCGAGATCCTCAACCTGCTGGCGAATATGGGCGCGACGATCGCGCGTACCGATCGTGACGGCATCGTCGTGCTCTCTACGGACGAGCGCGGAGTCGGAGTGTGGCGCGAGCGGGCGCCGCCGCTGTGGCGGGGCCCGCTCGCGAAGACGGGCCGAGGCTCGTCAGGTCAGGAGCGAGACGAGCCGGCAAGTCGGCGACGGCGCGCGACCAGGACGAGAGCGGCACCGCTCAGAAGCAGCAGCGCGCCGCCGGCGAGCGGGTTGACCGCGTTCGAGCCCGAGTAGGCCAGTTCCGTAGCGTCACCGGTGGTCGTGCCGGCTTCGTAAGCCGGTGCGGGTACAAATGCCGGGGCGCGGTCCGGAGCGGGCGCAGGTCCCGATCCCGGAGCAGGGGCGGGCGCCGGTTCCGGTGCGGGTGCGGGTCCCGGTTCCGGAGCAGGTGCGGGTCCGGGTGCCGCCACGGCTGCGGGCTCGACGACTACCGTGTACGTCTCCCCGTCTGAGGGCGTCGTGCCGTTGCCGGCGACGATGGTAAAGGTGTTCTCTCCCGCGGTGGTCGGCGTGCCGGAGATGACGCCGGTCGTGGCATCCAGCGTGAGGCCTGCAGGCAGAACGCCGATCACGGAGAAGGTGGGGCGCGACGTCCCGGTTGCCGTCACGGTGAACGCGTACGGGGTGCCGGCGATCGCGCCCGTGGGGGCGCCTGAGGTGATCACCGGGGCGACGGTCTCGTAGGGTGTGGCCGGCGGCGCGCATCCGGTCGGGGCGGTGATGGTGTTGCCTGCGAGGGTGACGGCTGCATTCCGTGCGATGAGGCGGCCGGTGATGTCGGCGCCCGCTGTGGCGGTCACCGCCTGATCGGCGACGATCGTGCCGTGAAACTGCGCGTCGATGCCCAGGCTCGCCGAGCTGCCGACCTGCCAGAACACGTTGCACGCGTTCGCGCCGCCGGTGATGAGAATCTGGGTGTCCGAACCGATCGTCAGCGTGGATGACGCCTGGAACACCCACACCGAGTTGGCGTTCCCGGCCAGGGTGAGGATGCCGTTGTCGGACAGCTGCAGTGCGCCGCCGTTGTAGACCCCCGGTGTCAGGCTGAGCCCGCTGAGTTCGCCGATCCCGGTCTGCGTCGGCGTGAGGGAGGCAGCGACGTTGTACGCGGTGGTGGCGGCTGTCTGCGCTCGCGCGGCCTCGGCATCCTTCTGGTGGACGGTGCCGGTGACGATGCCGGGGCCGAACCCGGTGATCGAGGTCCCAGGCGAAACGCCGAGATCCCCATTGAGGACGGAAGTGCCGGTGTTCGTCACCGCGCTCGCGCCGAGGACCGCGAACTCGGCGGCTGTGCCGAGGTCGATGGGCCCGTCGATGACGGTCGCGGCCGATGCGGCGGATCCTCCGCCGATGGCCAGCGATGCGGCGAGACCGATGCCCGCCGCGGCGACGATGAATGAACGGAAAATGGTCGTACTGGCCAACGTGGCCCCTGCCTGAGAGAGGTAATGTCTTCGGAGCGTCGACGACGATCCGGCCGTGCTGCTTGCGGGCGCGTCATCCATTCCGCGGGGGTTCGCACCGAAATTCTCAGCATAGCGAACCACCAACACGCGCCCCCGCCGGTGGGGCGTCGGTGCCGCGGGATAGGCTGGAGTCATGGCATCTCCCGCGCGCAGACCCGCAGCGCGCAAGCCGGCCGGCAAGGCCCCCGCCAGCAAGATCCGCCAGCTGTCGTGGCGCAGTCCGGAACCGGCGCCGATCGTACTGGTGTCCGGCCCCGAAGAGGTCTGCGCCGAACGCGCCATCGCCGGTGTGCGCGACTTTCTGCGCGCCGAGGACCCGAGCCTCGAGGTCACCGACATCCGCGCCGATGACTACGCCGCCGGCACGCTGCTGGGGGTGACGTCGCCTTCGCTGTTCGGCGAGCCGCGCCTGGTACGGGTGTCAGGGGTAGAGAAGTGCTCCGACACATTCCTGGCTGAGGCGATCTCGTACCTTGAACACCCGCAGGACGGCGCGACGGTGGTGCTGCGCCACACCGGCGCGAGCGTGCGTGGCAAGAAACTGCTCGACACGATCCGCGCGGGCACCGGCGGCGGCGTCGAAGTCGCGTGCCCCGCGGTCAAACGCGACAGCGACCGCTATGACTTCGCGGCGGGGGAGTTCTCCGCTGCCCGCAAGCGCATCGCCCCCGGCGCGCTGCGCGCGCTCGTCTCGGCGTTCGCCGACGATCTCACGGAGCTCGCCGCTGCCTGCCAGCAGCTCATCTCCGACGTCCCTGACGACATCACCGAGGCCATCGTCACGCGCTACTACGGCGGTCGTGTTGAGACGTCGGCGTTCGCCGTGGCCGACACCGCCATCGCCGGGCGGTACGGCGAGGCGCTGCTGGGACTGCGGCAGGCATTGGCATCCGGTTCGGACCCCGTGCCCATGGTCGCGGCGATCGCGATGAAGCTTCGCACGATGGCGCGGGTCGCGGGCCACCGCGAGCCGTCCTCCGCGCTGGCCGGTCGCCTCGGACTCAAGGACTGGCAGGTCGACCGCGCCCGCCGCGATCTGATGGGCTGGAACGAGACGTCGCTGGGCATGGCGATCCAGGCCGCCGCGCGCGCCGATGCCGAGGTCAAGGGCGGCTCGCGGGACGCGGTGTTCGCCGTGGAGCGGCTGGTGACCGTCATCGCGACGCGCCAGCCCTTCGGCACCTGACCGTCGCTCGCGGACCGCTTGGATGGAGCGCGTGACGATCGAACTCGCTACTCCAGTCGTGGCAGACCTGCCGCGCTTGATCGCGGAACTCAGCGGCTGGCAGAACGATGACTGGCCCGGCCACCTCCACCCCGGTGACGTGGGCTGGCACTCGATGGTCGGCGCTGAGCAGACCGCCACACACCTGCGTATCTGGACCAGTGATGCCTCACTGGTTGCTGTGGCGATGCTCGACGGAAACGCCCTCCGGATGGCTCTGGATCCGTCTGCGGTCGACGATGAGGTACTAGCCGCCCGAATCGCGGGCGACCTGACAGACCCCGCAACGGGGGTGATCACATCGAGCGAAGCTGTGATCGAAGCTCGCGGCGCTCGCGCACTGCTCGCTCA
This sequence comes from Microbacterium sp. zg-YB36, assembly GCF_024623575.2. NCBI lineage: Bacteria > Bacillati > Actinomycetota > Actinomycetes > Micrococcales > Microbacteriaceae > Microbacterium > Microbacterium sp. zg-YB36. The sequence continues at coordinate 387,581 of NZ_JANJFD020000001.1, read as the reverse complement.
GCTTCGACGCAGCGGTTGGGCTGATGACGAGCCCTGGACTCCGCTTTGCAAGGACCTCACCGGACGAGTGGGGCCGCGTCGGTCGAGCCAGGCCGACCTCCGTGTGGAAAGTGTGGGGTTCGAGAAGGCGGATGTCTGGATCGGCGTGCACTGGTCCGCCTTCAAGGGAACACCGCTCGACGAGGCGACCCACCAGCGCCTGACCCAACGGTGGATCACGATGGCCACCGGTCCCTTCGCCAGGCCAGGGCATCACCTGATCGGTTACGACACTCACGACGTCCCCGTCGCCGTCACTAGTGTCTGGACCGCGGGACCCGGCCGACCGGGCCTGATCGAGCCCATGGGCGTCCACCGCGACCACCACGGTCACGGATACGGGTCGGCCATCACCCTCGCGGGTGCGTACGCTCTGCAGCAAGCCGGCGCATCGACCGCCGTCGTGGTCGCGGAGAACTCAAATGAGGCCGCCCTCGCCACCTATATCAAGACCGGGTTCACCGCACGTCAACCGGTGACCGACCTCCGCCGCGACCGAGACACCCGGTCTGCGATCGCGTCGTCGAGCGCAGAGATCGCAAGCTCCGACTCGCTCAACGGCTTCCTCCATACGAAGTGCTGCATCTCATCGCTGGCGGCTGCTTGCTGGCCAGTGACCTCCGCTCGGTAAACCGCTCCCAGTTCCTCGCGGTTCGGATCCGTCAGAGCGAAACGCGCGTAACCGACGAGGTCGAGAGTCTCGACGCGAATTGCGGTTTCTTCTTCGAGTTCGCGGCGAGCTGCTTCGACGAACGCTTCCCCGGACTCGACGATTCCGCCGGGAAGCTCATACTCACGTCGCCAGGTGTTCAAGCCGAACAACACGTCTCCCGTCACACTGTCAATGAGTACGACGAGCGCGAGCGGGCAAGGAGTGTGGGCTGCGGCGTCGTCGAGCTCTTCGGCTGTCGCTGTAGTGATGGCGATGAGCATGTTCCCGCGGCGGTCAGTGGCAATGGGCGCGCTCATCGAGAAAGGCTAGCAGGAGCCGAGAGATGAACTCGAAGCTCCTGTCGCTTGCACGCGCGCGAGGCGACAACTGCTGCCACCAGAACGCAGGCATCCTGGGCAACGAAAAAGGCCCGCCCCACGAGGGGACGGGCCTTCATGCTCGAGGTGCGTCAGAGCGCGGCAACCTGCTTGGCGATGGCCGACTTGCGGTTCGCTGCCTGGTTCTCGTGGATGACGCCCTTGCTGACGGCCTTGTCCAGCTTCTTGGCCGCCTTGATGAGAGCCTTCTCGGCAGCGGCCTTGTCGCCTGCGGCGATGGCTTCGCGGGTGCGACGCACCTCGGTGCGCAGCTCGCTCTTCACAGCCTTGTTGCGCTCGCGTGCCTTCTCGTTGGTCTTGTTGCGCTTGATCTGCGACTTGATGTTCGCCACGTTCGACGTATCTTTCGTTCGGAGTGATAGTGGAATGTCGGGCGACAGTAGAGGGGTGCCGCACGACGGTCGTGTGAGAGAGGAAGCCCACACGCAAGTCAAGCACCGAGTTTAGCAGGTCTCCGCCCCTCGCCTGGTCACGGCCACCCCCCCGCCGCACCCTGGCACGATCGCCCGCACCTACGGCATGATCGGTTCCGCCGGCACCCGACCGGCTCGCCGCCCGGCCGAGACGCCGGGGGAGGATCGCGATGACGCACCCCGCCCAGACCGGTCACCGTGTCGGTGCGCCCTGGTTCACGCTGTTCACCCTGGCCTGGCTGGCGCTATGGGCGGTGCAGCTCGTCCCGGTGCAGCTGTTGCTGCCGCTGCAGCTGGACACGCCCGACGACGCCGACGGCTGGATCTCGGGGGTCATCTGGTCGGGGCTCGTTCTGGCCGCCGGGGGAGTGGCGGCCATCGTGGTGGGCCCGCTGGCCGGTGCGCTGTCCGACCGCACGCGCTCGCGCATCGGCCGCCGTCGGCCCTGGGCTCTGGGTGGCAGCTGGCTCGCCGCGGCGGCGCTGGTGACGACCGCGTTCGCCGAAGGACCCTGGCTGATCGGGATCTCGTGGATCGGGGTGTCGATCGGGTTCGCCACGGCATCCGCCGCGTTCACCGCGCTGATCGCCGACCAGCTCACCTCTCAGCGTGGCACCGCGTCGGCCGCGGTGGGCTCGGCGCAGGCGCTGGGCCTCGTGGTCGGGGTGGGAGTCATCGCCCTGTTCGAGCTGGACATCGTCGCCGGTTACCTGCTGCTCGCGGTGCTCATGGCCGTGCTCGGCACGGCCGCGGCGCTGCGGCTGCCCGACCCGGCCGTGCAGATCCCGCCGATCGTGAAGACGTCGTGGGCCGGGCGCCTGGTGGCACTGCGCGATCGCGACTTCACCTGGATGCTCGCCGGCCGCCTCTTCGTGAACATCGGCAACGGGCTCGGCACCGCCCTGCTGCTGTTCTTCTTGATCTACGGCCTGCACCGGCATCCGACGGACGCGGAGTACGACTTGCTACTGCTGATCCTCGTCTACACGGTGTTCGTCGTGGTCGCCTCCGTCGCCGGCGGCTGGGTGTCCGACCGCACGCACCGCCGCACCGGGATCATGGTGGCATCCGCGCTCGTGCAGGCCGTCGCCGCGCTGCTGCTGGCCGTCGCGCCGACGTATGAGACCACGCTCGTCGCCGGCGCCCTGCTGGGTCTCGGGTATGGCGCGTTCACGTCCGTGGGGCTGGCGCTGGCCGCCGATCTGCTGCCAACCGCCGCCGACCACGCCCGCGATCTCGGCATCGTCAACGTCTCAGCGAACCTCGGCCAGCTGCTCGGGCCACTCCTGGGCGCGCTGCTGGTGGCGGCCGTCGGCGGGTTCTGGCTCCTGTTCGCCGCGGCCGCGGCGTTCTCGGTGGCCGGCGCCGTCATGACGGCCCGGGTGCGCCTCGTTCGATAGTCGCCACGGCGAGTCCGAGCACTGCGTTGAACACCCCGGGCCGCATCGCCGTCACCAGGTGGGTGGTGCGCGGCACGACGATCAGTTCGGCGTGCGGCACCAGGGTGGTGAAGAGCCGCTCATTGACCCGCAGCTGGTCGTACTGTCCGTTGACGAACCAGGTGGGCACCTCGATGCGCCGCAGCGCCGCGAGCAGATCGAGCACCGACAGACTCCGCATCGCGACGTCCTGCGCGTCGAGGGCGTAGCCGCCGGCTCCGAAGTCCTCCCGGGTCTCCGGCGGCAGGGTGCGGGCGAGCATCCGCCGGGTGAACCACATGCCCCGACCCGGGAGCGCGTCGAACCCGCGGGCGAGCAGCCGGTAGGCGGCCAGCCCCACCCCGCGCGGGATCGCAGTGCACGAGGCCCCCACGAGACCATCCAGCGGCGGACGGTCCTCGCGGCCGGCGTATTCGGTGGCCAGCAACCCGCCCATGGAGTGGCCCACCAGCAGCACCGGCCCCCGCGTCGCGGCATCGCGTACCGCGTCGTCGATGGTGTCGAACGCGCCCTCCAGCGTGAACGTCTCGGCCATGCGGGTGCCGTGGCCGGGGAGGTCCAGCGGGCGTGCCGCCACGCCCCGCGCCGTCAGGTAGTCCACCTGTGCGCGCCACATGCTCGCCGACGTGCGGATCCCGTGTACGAATACGACCTGCACCGTCATGGGTTCAGCCTACGAGTCGACCGTGCGGTGAGGGGCCTCGGGCAGCCCCTCACCGCCGGCCGGCTGAACCGTCAGCCGATGACCCTGACGGTGGCACTGCGGCTGGTCGAGCCGGCCACGGCGACGGTGTCCTTCGGCACGAACACCGCCGTGTAGGAGTGGATGCCGCGGCTGAGGGTGCCCAGTCGCAGGCTTGCCAGCCCGTTGCGCACGGTGGCGGTCCCCACGATCGCACCGTCGGCGCCGCCCCTGCGGAATTCGACCACGCCGTCGGGACGCCCGCCGTCCTGCTGCACGTACGCGACGAGCGTCGTGGGCAGGAACCGGTTGACGTGCACCGGCAGCAGCGGCACCAGGCGCGTCGTGGTCTGGGCCTGCTCGACGGTGTCGGTGACCTCGATCGGCACGGTCACGACGGTTCCGGACGGCTGGGCGGTGAGGGTCAGCGCTGCGGCCCCGGCGGGCAGATCCGCCGGGAGGGTCACCGCGACGGTCGCCGCTCCCGCGCTGACGGGTACCTCACCGAGCACGGTGTCGCCCAGTGACACCGACAGGGTGGTGTTCTCCGGCGCGCCCCGGCTGGTGAGGTTGAGCCCCGCCACCGAGAACTGCACTGCGGCGCCGGGATCGACCGTCTCGGGCACCCCGCTCACCTGTACGGCGTGCTTCGCGAATGACGGGGCCAACGCTGAGTTGTCGGCGATGTAGTCCACCCACGCCTCGTAGTCCTGCAGCCCGGTGTCGACGTATCCGGTGCCTTCGGTGAAGACCCGGAAGTTGTCACCCCCGGCGGCGAGGAACGAGAACGTTCCGATGCGGTACTCGCCCGCCGGGTCCAGCGGCTGGCCGTCGATGGTGACCGAGGTGATGCGCTGGCCTGCAGGCAGCGCCGGGTCGAACGTGTAGGTGACGTTGTCGGAAAGTCCCAGCTGCAGATACGGCCGCTGCGGGATGGTGCCGTCGGCGTTGGTCTGCCACTGCTGCTCGAGCATCGTGACGAACTGTTCGCCGGTCAGCGTCACGAGGCCCAGCGTGTTGTTGAACGGCAGCACCGCGTTGGCCTGCGAGAACGACACGGTGCCGTCTGGGAGGCCCGGCACCGCGGTCCCCTGGAACTCCGCTTGGGTGTCCCACAGTTCGGCGCGCAGCCCACCCGGGTTGGTGACGCCGATGACGGCACCGTCGGGGAGGTCCGCGAGCGAATCGCGCAGCATGTTCGCGACGGTGTTGCCCAGCGCCGACTCCGACGCCCGGTCGTCGCGGGTGCCACCGGTCCACACCCCGTTCACGAACGATCCGCCGGCGTGTGCCGTGGTGATGTCGGCGGCGACTTCACCGACGGCGGTGTTGCCGACCTCTGCGGCGGCGGCGATTGCGGCATCCACGATCCCGTCGACCTCCGCCACCCGCGGGTACTGCGCGATGAGCACCGCGTCATCGACCGTCGTGCGCGGGACATTGCGCTCGGTGTGCGCGGCGACCTCGCCGGTGGCGGCATCCACCGTCAGTGTGATCTCGCCGATGCGGGCGCCGTAGGAGCCGGTCTGCACCACGGGGCGGGTGCGGTCGGTGCCGGGGATCGGCGCCGACCACGCGTATTCCTTGTGGGTGTGTCCCGTGAAGATCGCGTCCACGTCGGCGGTGGTGTCGTTCACCAGGGCAGCGAACGGTCCACCGGCGGCGAGTTCCTCCTCGAGCGTCGAGCCGTCGGGCGTGCCGGCACCGGCACCCTCGTGATAGAGCGCCACGAGCACGTCGGCCTCGCCGTTGGCGGCATCGCCGTCTGATAGCTGGGCCGCGACGCGGTTGACCGCCTCGACGGGGTCGCCGAACTCCAGCGCCGTGATGCCGGCGGGCGAGACCAGCGACGGGGTCTCCTCGGTGACGGCGCCGATCACGCCGACGGTGAGATCATCCGCCTCGTGCAGCGAGTACTCCGGCAGCGCGGGAGTCTCGGTGCCGGCGAGGTAGACGTTCGCGCCCAGCTGCGGGGCGTCGAATGCGTCCTGCACGCGCCCTTCGAGGTCTGCCCAACCGCGGTCGAACTCGTGGTTTCCGACGGCGCTGCTGTCCAGTTCCAGCGCGTTGAGCACATCGATCGTCGGCTGGTCCTGCGCGATCGACGAGGCGAACAGCGACGCGCCGATGTTGTCACCCGACGACAGGAACAGCACCGGTCCGGATGCCGCATCGCGCAACTGCTCCACGGTGCCGGCGAACTTCACGGTGTTGGTGTCGATGCGACCGTGGAAGTCGTTGATCCCCAGCAGGGTCAGCGCGACCGGCGCGGCATCCGCGCTGAGTCCGACCTTGATCGGGTCGTGATCGCTGGAGCGGTAGACGTCGTCGGCGTAGAACTCGGTGCCGTGGGAGCGGAAGCGGCTGTACTCCAGTGACAGCGCCTCGCCGGAGTTGATGTTCCAGATGTCGGCGCCGCTAGCGCGCCCCCGTGCCTCGTCGTTCAGCAGCACGTGGTCGAGCGATCCCGATAGTCCGGAGAAGCTGTACGACTGCGTGGTCACGCCGAACGCCTGCTCGGCGCTGACGTAGCCGGCGTCGTAGAGCACGTGCAGCGGGTCTTCCTGGCCGTAGGAGTTGAAGTCGCCGACGAGCGCGACGGCCTCGACGTCGCCCTGGATCTGTGCCACCCAGTCGCGCAGCGCGGTGGCCTGGCGCACGCGGGATTCGTTCGACGCGCCCTGTCCGTCGCCGCTGTCGGCGTCGCCGGGCCACGGGCCTGCGGAACCCTTCGACTTGAAGTGGTTGACGACGAACAGGAACGGCTCGCCGCCGTCGGCGGGTTCGAACACCTGCGCGATGGGTTCGCGGGCGTTGCCGAACGCCTGGTCGTCGCCGCTCTCGTCGCCCAGGGCGCGCGCGGCGCCGACGGGGGAGACGGCGGCGGGCTGGTAGATGATCGCGTTCGTGATGACGTCCTGCCCGGCGGGATCGGGTAGCTCGGTGGACGACGGGACGTAGGCCCACGTGTCCTCGCCCGCCGCGTCGTTGAGAGCGGTCACGAGGGTCGCGGTGGCCTCGTCGGCCTGCTCGCCGAGGGCAGCGGAGTTCTCGATCTCCATCAGGCCCACCACGTCGGCGTCGAGTTGCTCGATGGCGGCGACGATCTTCGCCTGCTGGCGTGCCAGATCCTCGGCATCCCACGCCCCACGCTGGTCGCAGCCTTCGCGCACCGTGACGCCGTCACCGAACCGGTCGGAGTACGCGACACAGGAGGCGTTCTCGGTGCCGAGGGTCGTGAAGTAGTTGAGCACGTTGAAGGACGCGATCGACAGGTCGCCGCCGACGGACTCGGGGGCGGCGGTGCGGGGGTTGGTGAACACGACGCCATCAGTGCCGGAGCCGTCGCCGGCCAGCGGCGTGAGGGTGTTGAACTTCCACGTGTTGTTGCGGTAGTCCACGATGACCGGTGCGGTGAGCGTCGCGGTCCCGCCGACGACGACCGGCTCGACCAGCGACACGTAGGCGGGGGTGAGCGCACTGTTGGCGGCGCTGAGGAAGTTCCGGCTGGCCCCGTCGTCGAGTGTCACGGCGCGGGCGGCGTTGTCGGCGGCGATCGCGGCTGCCTCGGCGGAACCGGGGCGAGCGGCATCCGTCGGCTGACGCAGCGGCGTGGCCCCTGCCGCGAGCCCGACCTCGCCGTATTGGCCGGTGTTGTAGGTGTTGGTGACGGTGAACGCGCCCTGCGGGGCCACGAGCATGGATTCCAGCGCTTCGCGCTGAGCGGCGGCACCGGGCCAGCCGACGGTGGCCGGGGTCGGTGCCGCGGCGGGGGCGAGCTTCGTCGCCGCGCCGGGCGCGACGGTGATCTCGGTGAGACCGTCGAATTCGGACACGACGCCGGTGACCTGCACGGTGTCTCCCAGCGCGACCTCACCGGATGCCTCCGGCGCGTACACGAACACGGCGTGGGATGCCACGTGGGTCGCCTGATCCAGCGTGCCACCGGTGCCGGGGGTCTGGATGACGTACCCGTTGTACCCGCCGGAGGGGTAGTGGGCCGTCACGACACCGCTCGTGATGACGGTACGCCCGGCCAGCGGGGAGACGTCGGCCGTTCCCTGGATCTCCGCGATCGCGACGACCTCCGGCTCGGGCTCCGGCTCTGGGTCGGGGTCGGTTCCGCCTCGTCCGACGGGGGTGGGGGTGGCCAGGGCGAAGTCGGCGGCGTTGTCGGCGGTGTGGGAGAACTCCGCGTTCCTGCTGACGCTTTGGGAATTTCCGGTCGCGGGAGCAGCGGCGGTGCCTGCGAAGTGGTTGGCCGCGCCCCAGCCGACGAAGTCGACCACTTCGGGCAGGTCCACCAGCCCGGTGGAGCCGGACAGCGGTGTCTGCGCCGACACCAGGGCGACCTTGCCCTGTGATCCGCTGAGCGCGATGGCGCCTTCCACGTCCGCGGTGAATCCGGGCTGCGTCGCATCCGCCCCGGTCGCCTGCCCGATCAGCAGCTGCGCGCCGGCGGGCAGGGTGACGCCGCTCAGCGCCGTCACCTGCCAGTTGCCGCCCGTGGCGGAGGCGTACTGCACGCTGTAGCCGGACAGGTCCACCGCGGCATCCGACACGTTCGCCAGTTCGATGAAGTCCCGGTTGAACGCGCCGCCGGCGTTGCCGCCACCGCCGTACACCTCCGAGATGACGACGGGGGCGTCGACCGTGACGGCGGCGTGCGCGGCCGCTGGCGCGAAGGTCAACCCGGCAGCGGCGGTCGCGAAGGCCGCGACGACGGCAATGGGGCGGCGCGCAGGGCGGGGGTGGGTGCGGTGCGTCACGGTGATCTCCCGAGCGGTTCGGGCGCGTTGGGGGGATTCGCGCAGACACCGTCCGCCGTACTGAGCATTCGGTGCAATCGTTACCTTCGGCAAGAGGCAATTTGGTTAACTCTTTCTCACCGGGCATTTGCTGGCGTGTCAGCGGCAAGCTCCCCTAAACTCCCCCTCCGCCAAGCAGGTACCGATGCACCGACTCAGGCTCAGCCGGGCGCCGGTAGACTCGAGGGGACATGTCACCCCGTGCCCTGAAGCCTCTCGCTCCCGCCGCTACGCCGCCCGAGCAGCTCCGTAACTTCTGCATCATCGCCCACATCGACCACGGCAAGTCGACGCTGGCGGACCGTATGCTGCAAATCACCGGCGTCGTCTCCGACCGCGACATGCGTGCGCAGTACTTGGACCGCATGGACATCGAGCGCGAGCGTGGCATCACGATCAAGTCGCAGGCAGTCCGCATGCCGTGGGCGGGCGCCGACCAGACCTACGCGCTGAACATGATCGACACGCCCGGGCACGTCGACTTCACCTACGAGGTCAGCCGTTCGCTCGCCGCGTGCGAGGGCGCCGTGCTGCTGGTGGATGCCGCCCAGGGCATCGAGGCGCAGACGCTGGCGAACCTGTACCTGGCCCTCGAGAACGACCTGCACATCATCCCGGTGCTGAACAAGATCGACCTGCCGGCGGCAGACCCAGAGAAGTTCGCGGCGGAACTGGCCGGCCTCATCGGCGGCAGCCCCGACGACGTGCTGCGCGTCAGCGGCAAGACCGGTGTTGGCGTGGAAGAACTCCTCGACCGCATCGTGCGTGACATCCCGCCGCCCAAGGGCGACCCGAATGCGCCGACCCGGGCGATGATCTTCGACTCGGTGTACGACTCCTACCGCGGCGTCGTGACCTATGTGCGCATGATCGACGGCAAGCTGGAGCCGCGTGAGCGCATCCAGATGATGTCCACGCGCGCGACCCACGAGCTGCTGGAGATCGGCGTCTCCAACCCCGAACCGGTACCCACCAAGGGACTCGGCGTGGGCGAAGTGGGCTACCTCATCACGGGCGTGAAGGACGTGCGCCTGTCGAAGGTGGGCGACACGATCACCACGGCGCGCAAGCCCGCAACCGAGGCCCTCGCCGGTTACACCGATCCCAAGCCGATGGTGTTCTCGGGTGTCTACCCGATCGACGGCAGCGACTACGGCGACCTGCGTGAGGCGCTCGACAAGCTGAAGCTGTCGGATGCCTCGCTGCAGTACGAACCCGAGACCTCGGTCGCACTGGGCTTCGGCTTCCGCTGCGGGTTCCTGGGGCTGCTGCACCTGGAGATCATCACCGAGCGGCTCTCGCGCGAGTTCGGACTCGACCTCATCACCACCGCCCCGAGCGTCATCTACGACGTCACGACCGACACCGGCGAACAGGTCATCGTGACCAACCCCAGCGAATATCCCAACGGGCGGGTCGCTTCGGTGGCCGAGCCCATGGTGAAGGCCGCGATCCTCACGCCGAAGGACTACGTCGGCACGGTCATGGAGCTGTGCCAGTCGCGTCGCGGCTCGCTGCTGGGGATGGACTACCTCAGCGAGGACCGCGTGGAGCTGCGTTACACCATGCCCCTCGGCGAGATCGTCTTCGACTTCTTCGACCAGCTGAAATCCCGCACGCAGGGCTACGCGAGCCTGGACTACGAGCCCACCGGCACGCAGGAAGCCGACCTGGTCAAGGTCGACATCCTGTTGCAGGGTGAAGCGGTCGACGCATTCAGCTCGATCGTGCACCGCGACAAGGCGTACGCCTACGGCGTCATGATGACCGAGCGGCTGCGCAAACTCATCCCGCGCCAGCAGTTCGAGGTGCCCATCCAGGCCGCCATCGGGGCGCGCATCATCGCCCGCGAGAACATCAGCGCGATCCGCAAGGACGTGCTGGCCAAGTGCTACGGCGGTGACATCACCCGTAAGCGCAAACTGCTCGAGAAGCAGAAGGAGGGCAAGAAGCGCATGAAGATGGTCGGCCGCGTGGAAGTCCCCCAGGAAGCGTTCATCGCCGCCCTCTCCGGCGATATCGAGGGCAAGGAGAAGAGGTAACTGCACGCCGTCAACGCAACCCCAGGAAGTAGGCTGGATCCCATGCGCCGCGGGACTTTCAGGGACGAGACGGTCGACTACGCCGCCGTCGGGGCGACGCAGGCGTCCGATCTGCTGCAGTACCCGCCCGAGCGCAGCATCCCCGCTCACGAGTCATGGCGCATCGGCAGCGGCGAGGCCCGCTTCCACACCGCCGGTGACGCGCTGCTGTCGTGGGGTCCGCTGCGCGGTGCCGGTCTGGAACTGTCCGACGTCCGCCCTGCTTCCGGTCCGACGTACTCCGGTGTCGCCTTCGACGCCGAGGGCACCCCGGTGGCCCCGAGCCGCCACGAGACCGAGCAGCGCTACGACGCCGACGGCACCCCCTATGTGGGTCCCGGTACCACCGTGCGCGTGCAGGGTCGTGTCAAGGGACATCGCGCCGACGCGGAGCTGCGGGTGATCTTCTGCACCGAGGAATCCCGCCGCATCGGTTTCGCCCTGGGCACCGTCGGTGGTTCGGTCGTCAGCGGCGAAGAGTCGTTCATGCTGGACTGGCTCGACAACGACGAGGTCTGGTTCACGGTGCGAGCATTCGACGCGCCGGCATCCGCGCTGTACCGAGTGCTGCCGGCGCTGATCCGCCGCCGTCGGCGGGAGCTGTTCCGCAGGTATCTGCAGGCGATCTCGCCGCTGTACACCACCTCCTCCTGATGGTCTCCACCCTTCCCGTCGGCGAGCCAGCGCCGGCCGACGGCGCGCTGCCCGCCGACCTGGCGCCGGATCCCACCATCGATTTCGGTGCCTACCTGCACGTGCCGTTCTGCCGGGTGCGCTGCGGCTACTGCGACTTCAACACCTATACCTCCAGCGAACTGCGCGGCGCCCGCCAGGATCAGTACGCCGACACGGTGCTGCGGGAGATCGCCCAGTCACGTCAGGTGCTGGCCGATGCCGGTGCGCTCCGCCCCGCCACCACGGTGTTCTTCGGCGGCGGCACGCCCACGCTGCTGCCGGCGGGGGATCTGGGTCGCATGCTCGCTGGTGTGCGCGACTGCTTCGGACTGGCCCCCGGCGCCGAGGTGACCGTCGAAGCCAACCCCGACACCGTCACCGACGCCGTCGCGGCAGACCTCGCCGCCTCCGGCGTGAACCGACTGTCGATCGGCATGCAGTCCGCCGTGCCGCGCGTGCTGGCGGCGCTGGACCGCACCCACAACCCCGAGAACGTCGCCACCGCCGTCGCATCCGCCCGACGCGCGGGTCTGGACGTCAGCGTGGACCTCATCTACGGCGCACCGGGGGAGACGCTCGACGACTGGCGTCGTTCGCTGGAGACCGCCGTGGCTCTGGAGCCCGACCACATCTCCGCATACGCGCTGATCATCGAAGAGGGCACCAAGCTGCACCGCCAGATCCGCCGTGGCGAGGTGCCCGCCCCCGACGACGATCTGCAAGCCGACATGTACGAGCTGGCCGACGGTACGCTCGCGGCCGCCGGCTTCGACTGGTACGAAGTGTCGAACTGGGCGCGCGGCGAGGCTCACCGCTCGCGGCACAACCTCGCCTACTGGCGCGGCACCGACTGGTGGGGGTACGGACCCGGAGCGCACAGCCACGTCGCTGGCCTGCGCTGGTGGAACGTCAAGCACCCCGCCGCCTACGCACAGCGGGTGACCTCAGGGCAGTCGCCGGCCGCCGGCCGGGAGCGACCGGATGCCGCATCGCGGCGGCTCGAGGACGTGCTGCTGCGCTCGCGCATCCGCGACGGGATCGAGATCGCCGAGCTCGAGGACTCCGGCCGCGCAGCGGTGGCACCCCTCATCGCCGACGGCCTGATCGACGGCCCCCAGGCACTGCGGGGCCGCATCGCGCTCACCCTCCGCGGCAGGCTGCTGGCCGACGCGGTGGTGCGCGCCCTCACCGCGTGACGCTTTCGGCGGTCGGCGCGATAGAATTGGCACTCACGGACGACGAGTGCCAGGGGGGAGCAACATGGTCAGCGAACGCGGATTGCAGGTACTGCGCGCCATCGTGCAGGACTATGTCGACACCCACGAGCCGGTCGGCAGCAAGGCCATCGTCGAGCGGCACGCCTTCGGGGTCTCCGCCGCGACGATCCGCAACGACATGGCGCTGCTGGAGGACGAAGAGCTCATCGTCGCCCCTCACACCTCGTCCGGCCGCGTCCCCACCGATAAGGGCTACCGCGTCTTCGTCGACCATCTGGCGCAGCTGCGCCCGCTGACGGCGGCGCAGCGGGCCGCCATCGAGTCGTTCCTCGACGGTTCCGGCGACCTCGACGACCTCCTGGCGCGCACCGTGCGCGCGCTGACCCGGCTCACCGGTCAGGTCGCCATCGTGCAGTACCCCTCGTTCGCCCGCGCGAACGTCTCCCACGTCGAGCTGGTCGACCTCGGCTCCGGCCGTGTCATCGTCATCGTGGTCACCGACATCGGCCGTGTCTCCCAGCGCATCGCGATGGTCCCGCCGGACCTCGACGACGAGGGCATGTCGCGGGTCCGCACGCGCCTGGCCGCCATGCTCACCGGCAACAGCGTGCAGGGCGGGGCCCAGGCGATCGCCGAACTGCTGGCCAAGCCCGCCCAGCACGGATCGTTCGATGCCGCCATGCGCGCCATCGCCGCTGTCGTCGCCGAGGAGCTGGAGGAGTTCCGCCAGGACCGCCTGGTGCTCGCCGGCAGCGCGACGCTCGCGCGGCGCGAGCAGGATTTCCGGGGGAGCATCTCGCCACTGCTCGAGGCCATCGAGGAGCAGGTGACGCTGCTGAAGCTGATGACCGAGATGGTCCCCGACGAGCAGGGTCTAGCCGCGAGCATCGGGCGCGAGAACGAGCCGTTCGGGCTGGCCGAGGCATCCGTCATCACCGGCGACTACGACGCCACCCGCTCCCGCGCCCGGATCGGCCTGCTCGGCCCCACCCGCATGGACTACCCCACGAACTTGGCGGCCGTCCGCGCCGTCGCCCACTATCTCAGTCGGCTGCTCGAAGAAGACGAGAACTCCCGCTGACCAATCCCACGCCGCGCTCGCGCGGCACGAAAGGCGAATGTGGCTGACCACTACCACGTACTCGGCGTGTCTCGCGATGCGACTCCTGATGAGATCAAGAAGGCGTACCGACGTCTCGCGCGCGAACTGCACCCCGACGTCAACCCCGGCGAGGACGCGTCCGAGCGGTTCAAGCTCGTGACGCACGCGTACGACGTGCTCAGCGACCCCGACCAGCGCGCCCGCTACGACATGGGCGGCGACGGCAGCGGGTTCGCCGGTGCCGGCGGCTTCAGCAACTTCGGCGACATCTTCGAGACCTTCTTCGGCGCCGGTGGTGGCGGCGGGGGCCGCGGCGGACGTCCGCGCTCCCGGCGCGAACGCGGCCAGGACGCGTTGGTGCGGGTCACGCTGCAGCTGGGCGACGTCGTCTTCGGCGTGCACCGCGACATCGACGTGGACACGGCCGTGCTCTGCGATACCTGTGAGGGTTCGTGCTGTCAGCCCGGCACGCAGCCGGCCACCTGCGACATCTGCCACGGCACCGGGCACGTGCAGCGCACGGTCCGCAGCCTCCTCGGCAACGTCGTCACCTCGCAGCCGTGCAACGTCTGCCAGGGCTACGGCACCACGATCCCGTTCCCCTGCACCACCTGCCAGGGCCAGGGGCGCGTCCGCGCCCGCCGCACGGTGTCGCTGGACATCCCCGCCGGCGTAGAGACGGGACTGCGCCTGCAGCTGCCCGGCTCGGGCGAGGTCGGACCGGCCGGCGGCCCCAACGGCGACCTGTACATCGAGGTCACCGTGGCGGCCCACGAGGTGTTCAGCCGCGACGGCGACGATCTGCTGGCGACGCTGGAAGTATCGATGCCGGATGCCATCCTCGGCACCACGACAACCATCGAATCCCTCGACGGTCCGGTCGACCTGGAGGTGCGCCCCGGCGTGCAATCAGGGGATGTGCTGACGATCAAGGGCCGCGGCATCACGCCGTTGCGCGGCTCGCAGCGCGGTGACCTGCGCGTGGGCGTGCAGGTGGTGACCCCCACCCGGCTCGACAGCAAGCAGCGCGCGCTGATCGAGGACTTCGCCAAGAAGACGAAGGCGCCCGCGCCCCGGCTGGCCGAGTTCCACCAGGGGCTGTTCACCAAGTTGCGCGACCGCTTCCGCGGCTGACCTATGGCCCTTCACTTCGTCGACGATGCCGCCGAAACCGCCCGCACCGGCGATCGGGTGACCCTCACCGGTGCGGAGGCACACCACGCCGCCGCCGTCCGGCGCGTGCGCGTGGGCGAGGCCGTGACCCTCGGCGACGGCCGCGGCACGTGGCTGACCGGCGTGTGCGCGTCAGTCGCGCCCCGTGAAGTGGTCGTCGAGGTGACCGGCCGCCAGGACGTCCCCGCGCCGCAGCGGCGGGTCGTGCTGGTGCAGGCTCTGGCCAAGGGCGACCGCGACGAACTGGCCGTGCAGGCGGCGACCGAGCTCGGCGTCGACGAAGTGGTGCCGTGGCAGGCCGCGCGCAGTGTTTCCCGCTGGGATGCCGCCAAGGCCGAGAAGGGCCGCGCCCGCTGGGCGACCATCGCCCGCGAAGCCGGCAAGCAGGCCCACCGCGCGTGGCTTCCCACCGTGAGCGCTGCCGTGTCCACGCGTGAACTCGCGCAGCGCGCCGCCACCGCGCGGATGCTGGTGCTCGAGCCGACGGCATCCGTCGCACTGAGCGCACTGGACCTGGGCGACGATACGCGGGACGTGCTGCTGGTGGTGGGCCCCGAGGGCGGCATCGCCCCCGACGAACTGCAGGCGCTGGATGCCGCGGGCGCGGTGCTCGTGCGCCTGGGCGACACCGTGCTGCGCACCTCGACCGCCGGCCCCGCCGCGCTGGCGCTGGTCAACGCGACGCTCGGGCGCTGGTGAGTGCTGTCCGCACCCACCCGAAGCCCGGGCATGAAGGCTCGGTAGACTGAAGGCATGACCGAAGCGAGCGTGTTCACGCGCATCTTCAACGGCGAGATCCCCTCGGAGATCATCGCCGAGACCGAGAACGCCTTCGCGATCCGCGACATCGCGCCGCAGGCCCCGGTACATCTGCTCGTCATCCCCAAGACGCAGGAGTACCGCAACGTCGCCGAACTCGCCGCGGGCGACCCGAGCCTGCTCGCCGAACTGGTGGGTCTGGCCTCGAGCCTGGCCGCCGAACACGGCGACGGGGACTTCCGGTTGGTGTTCAACACCGGCCCCGATGCCGGGCAGACCGTCTTCCACGTGCACGCCCACGTGCTCGCCGGAGGACTGAAGGAGTCGCATGTCGGTGGCTGACACACCCGACGCCCCGGAGGGCGTCACTGTCGACCGCATCTGGGCGGACGGCGTCGCGATGGTGCAACTGCTCGGCCCGCAGGACCGGCTGCTGCGCGTGGTCGAACGCGAACACCCCGACGTCGACGTGCACGTACGAGGCAACGAGATCACCCTCTCCGGCGAGGAGGCGGCCGTCGCGGCCGCTCGCGGGCTCGTGGACGAGCTGATCGTGATGACCCGCACCGGCCAGGGCCTGGACCCGCGGGACGTCACCAGCTCCAGCCGCATGCTCTCCGACGGGCTGCGCCCCTCGGAGGTGATGGGCGAGGCGATCCTGACCTCGCGCGGCAAGATCATCCGGCCGAAGACGGCGGGACAGAAGGCGTACGTCGACGCGATGGACGAGAACACGATCGTGTTCGGCATCGGCCCGGCCGGTACCGGCAAGACGTACCTCGCGATGGCCAAAGCAGTGCAGGCGCTGCAGCGCAAGGAAGTCAACCGCATCATCCTGACGCGGCCCGCCGTGGAGGCGGGGGAGCGGCTGGGGTTCCTCCCCGGATCGCTCACCGACAAGATCGACCCGTACCTGCGGCCGCTCTACGACGCGCTGAACGAGATGCTCGACCCCGAACTCGTACCCAAGCTCATGGCCAGCGGCACCATCGAGGTCGCCCCGCTGGCGTACATGCGCGGCCGCACCCTGAATGACTCCTTCGTCGTGCTCGACGAGGCGCAGAACACCACGCCCGAGCAGATGAAGATGTTCCTCACCCGGCTCGGGTTCGGCACGCGGATGGTCGTCACCGGCGACATCACCCAGGTCGACCTGCCGCAGGGCGCGTCGGGGCTGCGGCTGGTCACGCGCGTGCTGAAGGACATCGACGACATCCACTTCGCCCGGCTCACCAGCGACGACGTCGTGCGGCACACCCTCGTGGGCCGCATCGTCGACGCGTACACCGTGTACGACGAGGAGCGCCTGGCGCACCGTCGTGAGCGCGACGAGGCATCCGAATTCTCCAACCGCGTCGATCGCAGGGGCGGGCATCGCCCGGCCGGCCCGCGTGACCACCTGCCCAAGCGAGGACACTCATGACCATCGAGATCAGCAACGAATCAGGAGTGCCCGTCGACGAGACGGTGCTGCTGCGGCTGATGGAGCACAACCTCGCGGAGCTGCACGTCAGCCCCGACGCGGACGTCGCGATCCTCCTCGTGGATGAAGGGGCCATGGAGGCCCTGCACGTGCAGTGGATGGACGAGCCGGGTCCGACCGACGTGCTGAGCTTCCCCATGGACGAGCTGCGGCCCGGCACCGAGGACATGCCCGCCCCGCCCGGACTGCTCGGCGACATCGTGCTGTGCCCGCAGGTCGCCGAGGCGCAGGCGCTGGCCGCTCACCACTCGACCCTGGACGAGCTCGTGCTGCTGACGACGCACGGCCTGCTGCACCTGCTCGGCTTCGACCACGCGGAGCCCGAGGATGAGCGGGAGATGTTCGGGCTGCAGAAGCAGCTCATCATCGACTTCGGCTCCGCCGAGCGTCGCCGCCCCCGCACATGACCGAGGTACTGCTCCTCGCCGCTGCCGCCCTCCTCGTCGCCACCGGCGGGCTGATGGCCGCGCTCGACGCCGCCCTCGCGGTCACCTCCCGCGCGGGACTGGCCGATCTCGCGCTCACGGCGCGCTCGCCCAAGGCGCTGCGCAAGGTCGCCGACGACCCCGAAGCACACGGCAACGCCGTGGTGTTCATCCGTATCCTCGCCGAGACGACGGCGGCCGTGCTGGTGACGGTGGCGTTCACGCTGGCCTTCGAGAACATCTGGTGGGCCATGCTCGCCGCCGCAGTGCTGATGACGGCGGTGTCGTTCGTGCTCGTCGGCGCGAGCCCCCGCTCGGCGGGCCGCCAGCATGCCGAGGGACTGCTGCGCACCGCGGCACCCATCGTGCGCGGCGCGCGGATCGTGCTCGGCCCCCTCGCTCACCTGCTCGTGATCCTCGGCAACCGGTTCACCCCCGGAGTGTCCCGCAACGCCTCGTTCGCCTCCGAAGAGCAGCTGCTGAGCATGGTCGACGAGGCGGCCTCGCACGACCTGATCGAAGAGGACGACCGCGAGCTGATCCACTCCGTCTTCGACTTCACCGACACGTTCGTCCGCGCCGTCATGGTGCCGCGCACCGACATGGTGTCGGTGGATGCCGCTGCGACCACGCACGAGGCCATGACGCTGTTCCTCGACCGCGGCGTCTCCCGGCTGCCGGTCGTCGACGACGACGCCGACGACGTGGTCGGGGTGCTGTATCTGAAGGACCTGGTGCAGTTCGCCTTCCGCGACGAGAGCGCGTGGCGCAATGCGCCGGTGAGCCGCATCGCCCGCAAGGCCGTCTTCGTGCCGGAGTCGATGAAGGCCGAGACGCTGCTGCAGCAGATGAAGCGCGACGCGGTGCACGTGTGCCTCGTCGTCGACGAGTACGGCGGTGTGTCGGGCCTGGTGACCCTGGAGGACCTCATCGAGGAGCTGGTCGGGGAGATCGCCGACGAGTACGACGCCCGCGCGACCGAGATCGTCGACCTCGGCGACGGCCGCTACCGCGTCAGCGCGCGACTCGGCCTGGACGAAGTCGGTGAGCTGTTCGGCCTCGAGCTCGAGGACGACGAGGTCGACTCCATCGGCGGCCTGCTCGGCAAGGCGCTCGGCCGGGTTCCGCTGCCGGGTGTGACCGTGGAGACCCACGGGCTCGTGATCACCGGCGGCACCTCACGCGGACGCGGCCGGGGCCTGGCCACCGTGTTCGTGCAGCGCAGCGAGGCGTTCGACGCCGCGGAGGACGCGTTCTCGCGCGGCCCGCGCACCGGAGAGACGCCCGAGCACCGCGCGCAGGAGAGATCCGCGTGAACCGCCGCGCGGACGCGCGCGCAGACCAGCCCTGATCCACGCGTCACGCAACCCCGTTGCGCATGCCTCGACCCGCTCACACAATGAGCACACCGAGGAGCTACAACCTCGCCAACCGGAGGTCGTCATGTGCACAGGAGCCAACTACACAACGCAGGATCACTATTTCGGGCGCAATCTCGACCTGGAGTTCTCCTACAACGAGACCGTCACCGTCACGCCGCGCAACTTCCCGTTCGAGTTCCGCAAGGCTCCCACGCTCGCGACGCATCACGCGATCATCGGGATGGCGACAATCGCCGACGGCTACCCGCTGTACTACGACGCCACGAACGAAAAGGGCCTCAGCATGGCGGGCCTGAACTTCCCCGGGAACGCCGACTACAAGCCCGAGGCGTCGGACAAGACCAACATCACGCCGTTCGAGTTCATCCCCTGGATCCTCGGGCAGTACGAGACGGTCGACGAGGTGAAGGAAGCCCTGACCGGCCTGAGCCTGGTGAACATCTCGTTCAGCGAGACGTTCCCGCTGTCGCCGCTGCACTGGATCATCTCGGACCGGACGAAGTCGATCACCGTCGAAAGCGTCAAGGCGGGACTGAACGTCTATGACAACCCGTTCGGGATCCTCACGAACAACCCCACCTTCGACATCCAGAGCTTCAACTTGAACAACTACATGCACCTGTCGAAGAACCCGCCGGAGAACAAGTTCTCGGACGAGCTGGAGTTCGACACGTACAGCCGGGGGATGGGCGCGATCGGGCTTCCGGGCGATCTGTCCTCGTCGTCCCGTTTCGCCAAGGCGGTCTTCACGAAGATGAACTCCGTCTCGGGAGATTCCGAATCCGAGTCGATCAGCCAGTTCCTGCAGATCCTCGGTTCAGTCGCCCAGCAGCGCGGGGCCGTGCAGGTCTCGCCGGGCAAGTACGAGATCACGATCTACTCCTCGTGCTGCAACACCGACAAGGGCATCTACTACTACACGACCTACGAGAACAGCCAGGTCACCGGCGTCGACATGCACAAGGAGGATCTCGATGGAAGTAGACTGGTGGATTACCCCTTGATCAAGGGGCAACAGATCCTCATGCAGAATTGAGCACCGCATCGACGAGAACGTCAAGCGCTCCGGCTTCGTCACCTTCGTGGGACGCCCCAACGTGGGCAAGTCCACGCTCACCAACGCCCTCGTCGGCGAGAAGGTGGCGATCACCAGCGACAAGCCACAGACGACGCGGCGCGCGATCCGCGGCATGCTGAACCGCCCGGACGGACAGTTGGTGATCGTGGACACCCCCGGCATCCACAAGCCGCGGACGCTCCTCGGTGAGCGCCTGAACGACCTCGTCGACCATGTGCTGGGCGACGTGGACGTCATCGGGTTCTGCGTGCCGGCGACCGAGAAGGTCGGCCCCGGCGATCGGCGCATCGCCGCCTCTCTGGACGGCTACAGCCGTGCCAAGAAGGTCGCGATCGTCACCAAGACCGACGCGGCCTCACGCAAGCAGATCGCCGAGCGCCTGCTGGAAGTGGATCAGCTCCGGGAGGACTGGGCTGCGGTGATCCCGCTGTCCGCTCTGACCGACGACCAGCTCGACGTGCTGAGCGACGAGCTGCTCTCGCTCATGCCGATCGGGCCCGCGCTGTACCCCGACGACATCGTCACCGACGAGTCGACCGAGGACCGCATCGCCGAGATCATCCGCGAAGCGGCGCTGGAAGGTGTCCGCGACGAGCTGCCGCACTCCATCGCCGTGACCGTCGATGACATCTCCGAGCGCGAGGGCGGCGGGATGACCGACATCTTCGCGAGCATCGTGATCGAGCGCGACAGCCAGAAGTCGATCATCATCGGTCACCGCGGCTCGCGGCTGAGCGATGTGGGCGCCCGGGCGCGCGCACAGATCGAGCCGTTGATCGGCACGCGGGTGTTCCTGAAGCTGCACGTGCGTGTGGCCAAGGAGTGGCAGCGCGATCCCAAGCAGCTCGGCCGACTGGGTTTTTGAGGCGAGGCGGGTCAATGCGCGCAAAGCGCGCGTTGACGCGCCTGCGCCTCAAGGTTGAGTAGGCGCCGCAGGCGCCGTATCGAAACCCTCAGAGTTCCGCCCGGAAGCTCTCCAGGATGGCGACCAGCCCCGCGTTGCGCTCGTCCTCCGTTGCCACCTGCACGATGGCCACGACGTTGTCGCGGGCACGGTTGAGCGCCGAGACCACCACGGCATCGGTGCCGGCGCAGTCCCACACCGCGAACACCCCGTTGTGCACGGCGTCCCGGTAGGGCGCGGGCTCCGCGCTCAGCGCGCAGTCCGTGTCGAACGTGCGGGCCAGCGCGAGAAACGTCGTCTCGGCGTTCTGACCGGTACCGCGCGCCGCCATCACCTGCACTCCGGCGGCGGCGGAACTGTCGCCGAACGCCTCCAGCGAGGGCGCGGCGGCCACGGCGTACCAAGCGACGCCTGCTTCGTCGGTGAACCCGACGTCGGCCATGTCGCTCCAGCCCGCGGGCACCCGCACGCTCACCGCTCCGGTGTCGTCCGCGACGACACGCAGCAGGCTCGGGTCGACGATCGTCGCGGTCGGTGTCAGGGTGGGATCGCGGCCGGTCCCGAGCGGGGCCAGCGGGCCGAGGCATCCGGTCAGCAGCATCGCGACGGCGGCCGCGACGACGACCGGCACGACACCCCACCGCTGCATCCGCCCCATCGGCTGCTCCCCGCGGCCGCGTCAGTGCGGTCGCTGCCGGTCAGTCTGGCACCGCCTCGTGCGCCGCAGAAGCCGGGCCGCGCACGAGACGGGCCGCTCAGTCGTCGAAGTCGCGCAACGCCGACTCGACGATGACCACATCGTCGCCGAACTCGGCGTCGGCGGCGTGCTGCAGCGTTCCGTCGTCCCAGACCACCTGCGCCCACACGTAGCCCCGGTCGAGGTATGTGCCGAGCAGGTCGGCGCCGAGCCGCTCCACGATCTCCGCCTGCACCTGCTCCAGCTGCGCGGCATCCGTCGTCCCCATCACGCCGTCGGCCGGATCGTCCCCCCGGATCGGGTCGTAGAGGGCGAGCAGGATGGGTGTGTCGGTGACCGTGAGCGCCTCGCCGTCGTAGTCGCCGCGCACGGCGTACACGCCCCATGTGACGTCCCCGGCTGACTCAACACCGTCCAGATCCGCCCACGACCATCCGGCCAGCGCAACGCCCGCGCACGCCGGCGGGAAGGACTCCATCACGGGGCCGAGGCACAGCTCCGCCTCGCCGCCGACATCGATCACCGTGCCGGTGCCGACCACCTCACCGGCGGGCGGCTGAGGCCAGACCGCGCCGAAGGAGGCGGGGGGAGTGCCGGGCCCGGCACCGGGCGACGCGGCCGTGGCGCAGGCCGTCAGCACGCCGAAGGACGCCACGGCGAAGCCGATCACGGTGAGCATTCTGCTCGACGAATGGGGTCTCATACCCCGATAGTGTCAGCTTCGACCCGATCGTCTCACCCTCGACGCGGCATCCTGCTACCATCGACGCATGCGCGCGGGCACGCTTCTCCTTCTTAGCTGCCGCGACGAGTCCTCGATCTAGGGCCTTCTCGTCGCGGAGCTTCTGGTCGGCCCGCATCAGCCTTGAGCCGCCCCACCGGGCGAGAGAAGAAGCCACCATCATGGACAACACCCAGAAGCCGTCCGGCATGCCGATCCACAAGTACCGGCCGTACCACCAGCAGCTGCCCGTCGAGCTGCCCGACCGCACGTGGCCGGACGCCCGCATCACCACCGCACCTCGTTGGTGCGCCGTGGACCTGCGCGACGGCAACCAGGCCCTCATAGATCCGATGAGCCCGGAACGCAAGCGCATCATGTTCGAGCTGCTCGTCGGCATGGGCTACAAGGAGATCGAGGTCGGTTTCCCCTCGGCGAGCCAGACCGACTTCGACTTCGTCCGGCAGCTGATCGAAGAGGATCTGATCCCCGACGACGTCACCATCCAGGTGCTGACGCAGGCGCGCGAGCACCTCATCGAGCGCACCTACGAGTCGATCGCCGGCGCCAAGCGTGCGATCGTGCACCTGTACAACTCCACCAGCGTGCTGCAGCGCGAGGTCGTGTTCCGCACCGACAAGCAGGGGATCATCGACATCGCCCTGGAGGGCGCCCGGCTGTGCCGCGAGTTCGAGAAGCGCATCCCCGAGACCCAGGTGTTCTACGAGTACTCGCCGGAGAGCTACACCGGCACCGAGCTCGAGTTCGCCGTGGACATCTGCAACCAGGTGATCGAGATCTTCGAGCCCACCCCCGACCGCAAGGTCATCATCAACCTGCCGGCGACGGTGGAGATGGCCACCCCCAACGTCTACGCCGACTCGATCGAGTGGATGAGCCGGCGGCTGGCGCACCGGGAGAACGTGATCCTGTCGCTGCACCCGCACAACGACCGGGGCACCGCGATCGCGGCGGCGGAGCTGGGCTACATGGCCGGCGCCGACCGCATCGAAGGATGCCTGTTCGGCAACGGTGAGCGCACCGGCAATGTCGACCTGGTCGCGCTGGGGATCAACCTGCTCACGCAGGGCATCGACCCGCAGATCGACTTCAGCGACATCGACCAGGTCAAGCGCACGGCGGAGTACTGCAACCAGCTGCCGGTGCCCGAGCGCAGCCCGTGGGCGGGAGACCTGGTCTTCACCGCGTTCAGCGGGTCGCACCAGGACGCGATCAAGAAGGGCTTCGAGGCGATGGAAGCCCGCGCCGCGGCATCCGGGGTCTCCGTCGACGACATCGAGTGGGCAGTTCCCTACCTGCCGATCGACCCGAAGGACCTGGGGCGCTCGTACGAGGCGGTCATCCGTGTCAACTCGCAGTCCGGTAAGGGCGGGGTGGCGTACCTGCTGCGCTCCGACCACGCGCTGGATCTGCCCCGCAAGCTCCAGATCGAGTTCTCCGGCGTCGTGCAGGCCAAGACGGATGCCGAGGGTGGCGAGGTCACCAGCGAGCAGATCTGGGCGATCTTCACCGATGAGTACCTGCCCTCGACGGCCACCGACGAGAAGTGGGGCCGGTTCGAACTGCTCGGCACCCGCACGCAGAGCGACCTGTCGGGCAACGTGACCCTCGAGGTCGCGCTGCGCGACGGCGACGGCCGCGAGGATGTCGCCGGCGTCGGCAACGGCCCGATCGCGGCGTTCCTGGCGATCCTCGCCGACCGTGGCTTCGACATCTCGCTGTACGACTACGTCGAGCACACGCTCAGCGCCGGCGGCGACGCCCAGGCCGCCGCCTACGTCGAGCTGCAGGTCGACGGGGAGCGGCTGTGGGGCGTCGGGATCGACGGCGACATCTCCACCGCGAGCCTCAAGGCCGTCGTGTCGTGCGTCAACCGCGCGATCCGCACCCGCACCCGCGAGGCGGAGCTCACCGCCGTCTGACCCCCACCTACACCGTGAGACCACAGCTGGTCGCCGAGACGCTGGGAACTTCCCACGGTCTCGGCGACCAGCTGTCGTTTCAGCGGGGGAGTGGCGTCAGCGAGAGCGGGGGCGGAAGCGCGAGCGGAACCGGAGACCCGGGCGCGGGGCGTCGGGCTTGATCGTGGGGATCGCCGAGGTCTCCACGGCCACCTTGCGGCGGTGCAGGCGGCGCTGCTCGGGCAGCGAGATGTCGAAGATCACCGCGAGCAGCCGGATCACCGTCGTCACGACCACGCCGGTGATGGCCGCCGCCGCCAGCGGCGTGCCGAAGGCGCCCAGCGTCGCGAGCACGGCACAACCGACCAGCGCCGCCACCGCATACAGCGAGCCGACGTGCATGATCGCCACCGGCAGTCCCATGATGACGTCGCGCAGGATGCCACCGCCGACGGCCGAGCACACCCCGACGAAGACGGCGGGTACGAAGGGCAGACCCACTGCCAGCGCCTTGCTGGTGCCGAACGCCCCGAACAGGCCGATCGCCACGGCATCCAACCCGATGATGAGCTTGTTCAATCGCTGGAAGATCCCTGCCAGGAGCATGCCGACCAGCGACGCTGCCACCGCGGTGAGCAGGTACCAGTTACTCTCCAGCGTCGCCAGTGTTGCGTTCAGCAGCAGGTCGCGGATGAGACCGCCGCCCATCCCCATGACGATGCCGATGATCGCGACGCCCAGAAAATCGAGCCGCCGCCCGGTGAATCCGGAGGCGAAGAGGGCGCCCTGGACGCCGCCCAGACCGACGGCGAGCAGGTCGGCCCACAGGGGGATGACGAACGAAGACTCCACTTGATCATTGTGGTCGTCGCCGCGCTGCGACGCGACAGCGCCGCGCCCGGTCGATAATGGTCATGTGCCCACCTATCGCGACGAAGTCGTGGTCCTGCGCACCCACAAGCTGGGTGAAGCCGACCGCATCGTCACGATGCTCAGCCGCCGCCACGGCAAACTGCGCGCCGTAGCCAAGGGCGTGCGTCGCACGTCGTCCCGGTTCGGAGCGCGGCTGGAGCCGTTCATGGTCGCCGATGTGCAGCTGTACCAGGGCAGATCCCTGGACATCGTGCAGCAGGCGGAGTCGCTCGGCACGTACGGCGCCGACATCGCCGCCGATTACGACCGCTACACCGCCGCCAGCGCCATGGTCGAAACTGCCGACCGCCTCAACGAGTCCGAGACAACGCCGCAGCAGTACCTGCTGCTGGTCGGCGGCCTGCGCGCCCTGTCGCTCGGGGAGCACGCGTCCCGGGCCGTGCTGGATTCGTACCTGCTGCGGGTCATGTCGCTGTCGGGATGGGCGCCGGGCCTGCACGAGTGCGCGCGTTGCGCCGCCGCCGGCCCCCACGAGTGGTTCGTCGCCCAGCTGGGCGGCATGGTGTGCTCGTCCTGCGCCCCGGCCGGTTCCGCCCGGGTGCACCCCGAGACCGGCGACCAGCTGCGGGCGCTGCTGGCGGGGGAGTGGGATGTGGTGGATGCCGCCACTCCCGGCGCCTCGGGAGCGGCCTCGGGCCTGGTCGCCGCGTATGCGCAGTGGCACATGGAGCGCGGCATCCGTTCGCTCTCGCACGTCTCCACAGCCCAGACCCTGAGGACCGGAGCTCCACGGTGACCCCCAAGCCCTACACGCATCGTGATGCCGTGCCCTACCGGCCGCTGGACTGGACCGGCCTGCAGCCGCCGGCGTTCCCGAAAGGCCGGGTGCCCAAGCACATCGCGATCGTCATGGACGGCAACGGGCGGTGGGCCAACCGCCGCGGCCTCACGCGCATCGAGGGCCACAAAGCAGGCGAAGAGGTGCTGCTGGACGTCGTGGCAGGTGCCGTGCAGGCAGGAGTGAAGAACCTCTCGGTGTACGCGTTCTCCACCGAGAACTGGGCGCGCTCACCCGATGAGGTGCGCTTTCTCATGGGCTACAACCGCGATGTGCTGCACCGCCGTCGCGATCAGCTCAATGAGTGGGGCGTGCGCATCCGTTGGGCGGGGCGCAAGCCGCGGCTGTGGGGCTCAGTCATCAAGGAACTGCAGTACGCCGAGCAGCTCACCGCCGGCAACGACGTGCTGACCCTCACGATGTGCGTCAACTACGGCGGCCGTGTGGAGATCGTCGACGCGATGCGCGCGATCGCCGAGGACGTCGCCGCCGGACGGGTGAAGCCGTCCGCCGTGAGCGAGAAGCTCATCCGCCGTCACCTGTACGTCCCCGACATGCCCGACGTCGATCTGTTCCTGCGCTCCAGCGGCGAGCAGCGCACCTCGAACTTCCTGCTGTGGCAGGCCGCGTACGCCGAGATGGTGTTCCTCGACACCCTCTGGCCCGACTTCTCCCGCGCCGAATTGTGGCGCGCGATCGAGATCTACCTCGACCGCGACCGGCGCTTCGGAGGCGCCGTGGACGCGCCGACTGCATGACCGCGAGGGAATAGACCTCCACCTCCTGCGTTGTGCCCGGTATGACGGATGCGATCAAGATCGACGTGTGGAGCGACATCGCTTGCCCCTGGTGCTACATCGGCAAGCGGAACCTCGAGAACGGGCTGGCCGCGGCATCCGCCGACGACGACGCCCCCGTCGTCGAGGTGACGTACCACTCGTTCGAGCTGTCGCCCGATACCCCGGTGGACTTCGACGGCGACGAGCTGCAGTTCCTCGCCGATCACAAGGGGATGCCGCGCGAACAGGTGCAGCAGATGCTCGACCGCGTCGTGGGCGTGGCCGCCGAGGCAGGGCTGCAGTACCGCTTCGACCTGCTCAAGCACACCAACACCGTCAAGGCGCACGAGCTGCTGCATTTCGCCAAGGCGCAGGGTCGGCAGCTCGAGATGGCCGAGCGCCTGATGGCGGCGTACTTCACCGAGGGCCGTCACCTCGGTCGCATCGACGACCTCGTCGCCCTGGCCGCCGAGGTGGGGCTGGATGCCGACGCCACGCGCGAAGCCCTGGAATCCCAGCGGCATCTGCCCGACGTGCGCGCCGATCAGGCGCAGGCTCAGGCCTACGGCATCAGCGGCGTGCCGTTCTTCGTCATCGACGGCAAGTACGGCGTCAGCGGCGCGCAGCCGCCGGAGGCGTTCGCGCAGATCACCCGCCAGGTGTGGGCCGAGCGGCGCGAAGCCGTCCCCGCCGCTTCCTGACGACGCTCAGCGCGGCAGCGCGGCCTCGATGGCCTCGATCACCTCGGGGGCATCGGGCTTGGTCTGCGGCCGGAAGCGGTGCACCTGCCCGGAGGGGGTCACCAGGAACTTCTCGAAGTTCCACATGACCGGGCCCTTGGCCCCTTCCGGGTTGCGCGCCTTCTTCAGCGCCTTGTACAGCGGGGCGGCGTTGCGCCCGTTCACGTGCACCTTCTCCTCGACGGGGAAGGTGACGCCCCACGTGGTCGAGCAGTACTCCAGGATCTCGTCCATCGAGCCAGGCTCCTGGCCCATGAACTGGTTGCTGGGAAAGCCGACGACAGTCAGCCCGCGCTCCCCATAGGTGCGCTGGAGCTGCTCGAGCTGCTCGTACTGAGGAGTCAGGCCGCATTTGGATGCCACGTTCACCACCAGGACAGGCCCGTCGCCGAGTTCGGCGAGTGTCTTCTCCTCACCCTCGGGGGTGCGGAACGGGATCTGACGGATGTCCACAGTCTGTTCGTCGGCCATGTTGTCCACGATAGGACCGCAGCGCCGACGATGGGCACCGTAGTGTCTGGGAGAATGGATGCGATGTCCTCCACCCTTGCCACCGCGCCCTCGCTGCGCATCGGGCCGATCGCGCTCGATGCGCCCGTCGTGCTCGCACCCATGGCTGGTATCACCAACACCGCATTCCGGCGACTGTGCCGCGAATACGGTGCCGGCCTCTACGTCAGCGAGATGATCACCACTCGCGCGCTCGTGGAACGAAACGCCACCACGATGCGCCTCATCCGCCACCACGAGTCCGAGACGCCCCGCTCGATCCAGCTGTACGGCGTGGACCCGGCAACCGTCGAGGCGGCGGTGCGGATCCTCGTCGAAGAGGATCACGCCGACCACATCGACCTGAACTTCGGCTGTCCCGTCCCCAAGGTCACCCGCAAGGGCGGGGGAGCGGCGCTGCCCTGGAAGCTCGGACTGTTCCGCGACATCGTCACCCGTGCCGCCCGCGCCGCCGGTGACATCCCGCTGACGGTGAAGATGCGCAAGGGCATCGACGGCGACCACCTCACTTACCTCGACGCCGGCCGCATCGCCGAAGACGCCGGGGTCGCCGCCGTTGCACTCCACGCCCGCACCGCCGCGGAGTTCTACTCCGGCGAGGCGGACTGGTCAGCCATCGCCCGGCTGAAGGAGACCGTCACGAGCATTCCGGTGCTCGGCAACGGCGACATCTGGTCGGCTGACGACGCCGTGCGGATGATGGCCGAGACCGGCTGTGACGGCGTCGTGGTCGGCCGCGGCTGCCTCGGCCGCCCGTGGCTGTTCGGCGATCTCGCCGCCGCTTTCACCCCGGGCAGCGACCGCCGGCCCACTGTCGATGCCACGCTCGGCTTCGTCGCGGCGGCGTTCCGCCGGCACGCCGAGCTGCTCGTGGAGTTCTACGAAGACGAAGGCCGCGGCTGCCGCGACATCCGCAAGCACGTCGCCTGGTACTTCAAGGGGTACCCCGTCGGCGGCGAGACCCGCGCGCGGCTGGCGACGGCATCGAGCCTGACCGAGATCGACGACATCCTCGCCACCCTCGAACTCGACGCCCCTTACCCGGGCATGGCGGCAGAGGGCCAGCGCGGCCGCGCCGGCACCCCCAAGCGACCTGCGCTGCCCGACGGCTGGCTCGCGTCCCGCGACCTCGGCGCCGAGGCATCCACGACCCTCGCAGAAGCGGAGCTCGATCACAGTGGTGGCTGAGCAGGCAAGCGGCGTCGGGGTCGCTGCAGGTCGCCCCGGCGGCTACGACGACTTCGACGCAGAACGATTCCATCCCGAGCAGCACCGGTCCCTGCGCGACAGCTTCGCCCGCGACCGCGCGCGCGTGTTGCACTCTGCGGCGCTGCGACGCCTGGCATCCAAGACCCAGGTGCTGAGCCCGGCGAGCCCGTTCGACTTCGCGCGCAACCGCCTCACGCACTCGCTCGAGGTCGCCCAGGTCGGGCGTGAACTGGCGATCGCGCTGCAGCTGTCGCCTGATGTCGTGGACACCGCGTGCCTCAGCCATGACATCGGGCACCCGCCGTTCGGCCACAACGGCGAACGTGCGCTCAACGAGTGGGCCGAAGACATCGGCGGATTCGAAGGCAACGCGCAGACGCTGCGGATCCTGTCACGCCTGGAGCCGAAGGTCGTCGACGACTCGGGGGAGAGCTTCGGCCTCAACCTCACCCGCGCGAGCCTGGACGCCACGTGCAAATACCCGTGGACGGCAGCCAACCCGGTGCCCGACCCCGGCGGCCGGCTCAAGTTCGGCGTGTACCCCGAGGACGAAGCGGTGTTCCGTTGGATGCGCGAGGGCGCCCCGGGCCGGGTGCGCTGCATCGAAGCCGAGGTCATGGACCTCTCCGACGACATCGCCTACTCCGTCCACGACTTCGAGGACGCGATCGTCAACGGCTACCTCGACCCGGCGCGACTGTCCGACCCTCACGAGCACGAGGCGATCCTCACCGCGATCCAGACTTGGGTGGGGTACGACTTCGCCCGTGACGAGTTGGCCGATGCCCTCTTCCGACTCATGCGGATGCCGGAATGGATCACGTCCTTCGACGGCTCGCGGGCGGCGCTCGGACGGCTGAAGAACCTCACCTCCGACCTCATCGGGCGATTCGCGCGCGCCGCCACCTCCGCCACCCGCGAGAGCTACGAGACCCCGGTGCTCACCCGGTATCGCGGCCACGTCGTCGTGCCCCGCGTGATCGAGGCCGAGATGGCCGTACTCAAGGGCACGATCGGGGCGTTCGTCGTGTCGATCGAGGGGCGCAAGGGGCTCTACAAGGAGCAGCGGCGGCTGCTCAAGAGCCTCGCGAGCGTGCTGTGGGAGCGACCCGAGCACCTGGACGTGCTGCACGCCGGGGACTTCGCCCGCGCCGACTCGGATGCCGCTCGTCGCCGCGTGGTGGTCGACCAGGTCGCCAGCCTCACCGACCGCTTCGCGATCTCGTGGTACTCCCGCCTGGTCGGGGCGGTGGATCTGACGAGCCTGGGTATCTGGGCACCGGACGGCCGTGCGGTGACCGCGGACGCCTTCGCGGTACCGGAACCCATCGAGGGCCTCTGATGGCAGGGCGCATCCGGCAGGCGGACGTCGACGAGGTGAAGGCGCGCACCAACATCGCCGACATCATCGGGGAACGGGTGGCCCTCAAATCCGCCGGTGTCGGGTCGATGAAGGGGCTGTGCCCCTTCCACGACGAGCGCAGCCCCAGCTTCAACGTGCGCGCGCAGGCTGGTTTCTACCACTGCTTCGGCTGCGGCGAATCAGGCGACGTCTACACATTCCTGCGTCAGATGGACCACGTCTCGTTCACCGAGGCCGTCGAGCGTCTCGCCGGCCGCATCGGCTTCACGCTGCACTACGACGACGGTGGCGCCGCCGCCCCCGAGACCTCCGGGCGCAGCAGACTGTACGCCGCCAATGCCGCCGCCGCCGAATGGTTCCGCGCGCAGCTGTCGATCCCCGAGGCCGAGGCCGCTCGCAGTTTTCTCGGCGGACGCGGCTTCGACGCGGCATCCGCTGCGCACTTCGGCGTCGGCTATGCACCGAAGGGCTGGTCGAGCCTGCGCGACGCCCTCAAGACGAAGGGGTTCACCGACGACGAGATGGTCGCCGCGGGCCTGCTCTCGCAGGGTCAGCGCGGTGTCTACGACCGCTTCCGCGGGCGCCTGATCTGGCCGATCCGCGACGTCACCGGTCAGGTGATCGGGTTCGGCGCGCGCAAGCTCTACGACGACGACCAGGGCCCGAAGTACCTCAACACCCCCGAGACGATCATCTACAAGAAGTCGCAGGTGCTCTACGGGCTCGATCTCGCCAAACGCGACATCTCCCGCCAGCACCGCGTCGTCGTCGTCGAGGGCTACACCGATGTCATGGCCTGCCACCTCGCCGGGGTGACGACGGCGATCGCCACCTGCGGCACGGCCTTCGGCTCCGATCACATCACTGTGCTGCGGCGAGTGATGGGCGACAGCGATGTGTCGGGTGAAGTGGTGTTCACCTTCGACCCGGATGCCGCCGGGCAGAAGGCGGCCCTGCGCGCCTTCTCGGAGGAGAAGCGCTTCGCGGCACAGACCTATGTAGCCGTGGCGCCCGGGGGCCTGGACCCCTGCGACCTGCGCGTCCAGCGCGGCGACGGCGCGGTGCGGTCCCTGATGGACGCGAAGACGCCGATGTTCGAGTTCGTCATCGAGCAGCGCCTCGCCGGTTACGACCTGGCCAGCGTGGAGGGTCGCGTGGGGGCACTGCGCGCAGCGGCGCCCATCGTCGCCGACATCCGCGACCCGTCCCTGCGGCCCGGCTACACCCGGGTGCTCGCCCGCAAGCTCGGACTGGAGCTGGGTGAGGTCTCCGCCGCGGTGGAGCGCGCTGCGCGCGGCGGCGGGCCGCGCCATCCGTCGTCGGCCCCTGCGGCTCCCGCACCGGCGGCTTCCGCCGACACCGGTGAGACGCCGGTCCCGCGCGTCACGCTCGCGACCCTGCCGCGCACGGCGGACGTGGCGCTGGAACGCGACGCGATCATGGGGGTGCTGCAGTACGGGCACGCGGTGGATGCCGACATGCTCGACCCCGCGCTGGCGCTGCCGTTTCATCACCCCGCGCTGGAAGCCATCCGCCGGGCGGTCGTGGAACACCCCGACCGCACGCGCATCGGATGGTCCGGCGCGGTCGTGGAGTCGGTGCGCGAGCCCTATCGGACTCTTGCCGCCGAACTGCTGACCGCCGACTTCCCGGCGCGCACCGAAGCAGGTGCGATCGCCTCGACCGCGGATCTCGCGCGGCGGCTGCGCCTGCGGGTGGTCGAGCGGGAGAAGACCGAACTGCTCGGGCACATCCAGCGTGTCGCCGCCGATTCTGACGGTGGCCGCTCGGTGCGCCTGCGCCTGCGCGAACTCGACATGGAGCGCGCGCGACTTACCGCCGAGTAGCCTGCGCGAGGCAGAGCGGGCAGGATGAGGGCATGAGCGTTCGCACCGAGCCCGAGCTGTCCATCCGGTGCGACGACCTCTCCATCGCCCACAGCGGGTCAACGCAGCGCGCCGTGGAGGGCGTCAGCTTCACGCTGCCGCGGGGCGGAACCCTGGCGCTGATGGGCCCGACCGGGTCCGGAAAATCGAGCCTGGCAGCGGTCCTCGCCGGCCGGGGCGGCTCGGCCCTAACGGTGGCAGGGGGCAGCGCCGTGGTCGAAGGAGTGCGGCTCGGCCGCCGGGGTCGCGCACACCGGGTGCACACGTACGTCACCGGTTACCTCGCGCAGCGCGCCGGCGCCGACCTGCCCGCCCGCATGACCGTTGCCGAAGTCGTGGGGGAGCCGATCACCAGCCGTGACCGCCGCGTCAACCCCCGTGCGCTGGCCGTTCGGGTGGCGGCGCTGCTGGACGAGCTGCACCTGCCGCTCGGGGCGGCGCAGAAGTACCCGTACGAGCTGAGCGCAGGGATGAGACAGCGCGTGGCGCTGGCACGCGCGCTGGTGCTGCGGCCGCGGCTGCTGGTGGCCGACGAGCCGTATGCCAACCTCGACGTGGAAGTTCGGCACGCCGCACGCGACGCCATCCTGCGCCGGCGGCACGAATACGGCATGGCAGCGCTCCTGGTGACCAACGAGGCAGCCGTCGTGGACGAACTCGGAGCGGATGTGCTGGTGCTGAGAGGCGGCCACATGGTCGCGATCGGTCACGGCACGCGCGATCTGCTGTGGACACCGGGCGACGACGGCAACCAGCGGATGGTCGTGTCCTGAGTCACGAGCACCCTTTTCTGTTTGCTAGGATTGACGAGTTGTCCGCCGCAAGGTGGTCATGATCCTCGGTAGCTCAATTGGCAGAGCAATCGGCTGTTAACCGATAGGTTCTTGGTTCGAGTCCAAGCCGGGGAGCGAGATGTCCCACGCATTCTACGTGGGCTCTCAACTAAGGCCCGGGCTTCCACCCCGGGCCTTTCCTTTTGCCCCGAGCCGGGGTTTGAGGCTGCCGGTGGCTGGTTCTTCCTGAGTTATGGTCCGGCCGGCGGGCCGAGGATCGGGTGCCGTTTCCTCCCCAGGCGGGGATGTGGTGGGTTATCCACAACCCCAGGTCAGGCGTTGTTTCGGCGC
Source organism: Microbacterium sp. zg-YB36 (assembly GCF_024623575.2). Taxonomy (NCBI): domain Bacteria; kingdom Bacillati; phylum Actinomycetota; class Actinomycetes; order Micrococcales; family Microbacteriaceae; genus Microbacterium; species Microbacterium sp. zg-YB36. The sequence continues at coordinate 354,209 of NZ_JANJFD020000001.1, read as the reverse complement.
CCTTCAATGTCGGAGGGGGTCGACAGGATTAGGGGTATGAACACCTCCCCGACCACCACCGCCCCGGCGGCTCTGCTGTCGCATGAGCAGGTGATCTCCGGGCTGGAAGACGCCCGGCGGCGTCGGGCGGAGGCGGATGCCGACGAGGTGTGGTTCCTGTCGCAGGCGGAGGCTGTTGCCCAGGCGCAGACCGCCCGCATCCCCACCAGTGACGGTCGGGAGCGGGAGATGCCGTTGCGGTCGATGGCCGCGGAAGTCGGCGCGGTGCTGCGCCGCTCGGACCACGGCATGCGCGACCGGATGCACGACGCCACCGTGCTCGTGGACGAGTTCCCCGCCACGTTCACTGCGCTGCGAGAGGACCGGATCGACCGGGTCCATGTGCGGCTCATCCAGGATGCTGGCGCCCGGATCGCCGACCCCGACGCGCGTGCCCGGTTCGAACAAGCCGCGCTGGTGGCGTGCGAGAACGACACTCCGGGACGGGCGAAGCCACTCGTGCTGATGCTGGCGCAGCGGCTCAACCCGGTGCCGCTGGAAGAGCGGCACAAGGAGGCCGCGGCCGGCCGGCGAGTGTGGGTGCGGGACCTGGACGACGGGATGGCCGAACTGGCCGCGCTGCTGCCGGCGGAGCTGGCGTACGCGATCCGGGACCGGCTGAACCAGCAGGCCCGCCAGGTCGCCGACGCCCACCGCGCCGCGGCCAAAGCCGCTGCCGCAGCGGAGGCCGAAGCCGAAGCCACCGCGGCAGAGATCCTCGCGACCGATACCCGCACGATGGACCAGATCCGCGCGGACGTGCTCACCGACCTGCTGCTCACCGGGCACGCCACCGCACCCGCCGCCACCGGGGCGATCCCGGAGGGCACGGCGATCGTCGCGCAGGTCCAGGTGGTGATCCCTGCCAACACCCTCGTCGGGATCGGCGACGAGCCGGCCGAGCTCGTCGGATACGGGCCCATCAGCCCCGACACCGCCCGACGGCTCGCCGCGACCGCCGAGGTGTGGGAACGGCTGTTCACCTCACCCACCACGGGCGCGGTGCAGCAGGTGCTCACCTACCGGCCGACCCGGGAAATGCGCAGACACCTCGACGCGAGGGACGAGCACTGCCGGTTCCTGGGGTGTCGAAGACCGGCCCGCCAGTGCGACCTCGACCACACCCACGATGCCGCCCTGGGTGGGCCGACCTGCCTCACCAATCTCGCGAACCTGTGCCCGGGGCGACATCACCCGGTCAAGCACGGCACCGCGTGGAGCGTGGTGCAGAAAGCCGACGGCATCCTGGAATGGACCAGCCCCACCGGCCGGGTCTACACCGACATCCCCCGACGGGTGCTGGAGTTCATGGCCCTGGCCGCCATCGAAGAACCCGCGCCCTTCTGAGGCCGGCAGCTCTAGTCCGCCCGTGCGCGAACCGGCTGCGTGGCATCAGCGCCCGCGGGCTCCCACCGCAACAGGTCACCGGGCTGGCACTCGAGCGCCTCGCACAGCGCGTCAAGCGTGGTGAAGCGCACCGCCTTCGCGCGACCGTTCTTCAGGACCGCCAGGTTGGCGGGGGTGATGCCGACACGCTCCGCGAGCACCGACACCGGCATCTTGCGGCGCGCGAGCATCACGTCGATGTCCACGACGATGGGCATCAGATCACCTCGCTGAGCTCGGAGCGCAGTCGGCGGGCTTCCGCTTCGCGCTCGACCGCCTGCGCCAGCAGCATGCGCAGCACGAAGACCACCAGCGCCACCCCGCCGATCACGAGCGACGCGCCGCACACGAGCCCCACGACCCCCGGCGCAGCGCCCCCCGGAGCCAGCAGCACCGCCAACGCGAACACGAGCACCGCAGCGCACAGGATGGCGCCGATCGTGACGTCGACGTAGCGGAACGCCCCCGACGTGAAGACCGATCCACGACGCACCATCGTCAGCAATTGCCAGACGCACACCGCGCACACCTGCAGCATGAGGATGCCGAGCACCACGATCGCCACCACGGCGACTCTCGCGCCCTGCGGGACACCCTCGAGGTCGACCCACAGCAGGGGCACCATCACGGTCTGCACGAGCAGCGAGCCGGCGAACGACACGGCAAGCACCGCCCGCAGAACGAGAATCACCACAGCACCCATGACGGCACCTCTCGTGAAGCGATCAGCATCTATCGTTAAACGATAGCTCCGTCGTTCCCGCGACGGAAGGGTCAGTCTTCGAGGTTGTCGATTCCCGGCATCCAGCTCGCGCCGGGGCGACCCCAGCCGCGCTTGCGGGCGATCTTCTGCACGGTCTTCCAATCACCGTCATCCAGGCGGTCGACGTAAAGGATGCCGTCGAGGTGGTCGAACTCGTGCTGCAGGATGCGGGCCCGCCAGCCGTCCACTTCGATGCGCACCGGAGCGCCCTCAAGGTCGATGCCGGTGACGAGCGCGCTATCGGAACGACGCAGCGGGAACCGCTCACCCGGGAACGACAGGCACCCCTCCGACTCCTCGTCGGGGTCGGGGGAGCCGGGCTCGAGCGGGCGCACCCACAGCTCGGGGTTGACGATCACGCCGCGCCAGGGCTGACCCTCGTCGTCCTCGTAGGAGTACGTGAAGATGCGCAGCCCCACCCCGACTTGGGGAGCGGCCAGGCCCACGCCGGGCGCGGCATCCATCGTCTCGAACATGTCGCGCACCAGGTCGCGAACCTCGTCGGTGATCTCCGCCACAGGTGCGGCGGGGGAGTGAAGGACAGGGTCGCCCATGATGCGAATCGGAAGAACAGACACGCCCTTGAGCCTACCGAGAGCGCTGTGACGATATTGTCGAGGGGTGATGTGGGCGGGGAGTCTCGAAGACGTCGGCGATCAGTTCGTCGGGGCGTTCCAGAACCCCGGCCTGCTGCTGGGGATCCCGCTGGCGCTGGCCGGCGCGGTCTTCATGTCCTTCGGGGCGCAGTACCAGCACCGAGGCGTCGAGAAGGTGGAGCGCCTCAGCGGCACCGACGGCTCCACCGGCCTGACCGGCGGCCAGCTGAAGCAGCTGCTGGCGCGCCCGTCGTGGGTGGTCGGCACGATCATGCTGGGTCTGGCCATCATCTGCCAGCTCGGCGCGCTGAGCGTCGCACCGCTGATCGTCGTGCAGCCCCTCGGCGCCGTCGCGCTCGTGATCACCACACTGCTCAACGCGCGAGTCACCGGGCACACGCCCACCCGGCGGTCACTGCTGGCCATCATCGCCTGCGTGGGCGGCATCTTCTGGTTCGTCATCGTGGCCGCCCTGTTCGCCACCGAGCAGACAGTGACCAGCCGCCAGATCATCATCGTGCTGGTCATCCTCAGCGTTATCGCCCTGCTCCTGGTCGGCTTCTGGCTGCTGGTGCGGCGACGCCACGGCATCCGTGCGCTCTTCTACATCCTCGCCGCCGGCATCGTCTACGGGTTCGTCGCGACCCTGGCGAAGATCGTCATCAAGCGCATCCAGGCCGGCGACTTCGAGTGGCTCACGATGCTGTGCGTCGTTGCGCTGCTGGCCAGCACCGCGCTCGGTGCCTACTTCGTGCAGACGGCATACTCTTCGGGTCCACCCGACCTCGTCATCGCCGGGTTGACCGTCGTCGACCCCATGGTCGCCGTACTCATCGGCCTGCTGGTACTCGGCGAGGGCGCCGCGGTGCCGCTGTGGGGCATGATCATGTTCGGTATCGCCGGCGCCATCGCCATCTGGGGCGTGACGACGCTGGCGCGCTACCATCCGCAGGTGGTCTCGGAGAGCCGGGAGCTGCCGTTCAAGCGGGGCAGTTCCGGCAGTTCCGGCAGTCCCGGGACTCCCGGCGCTCCCGACTCCGGCGCCGACGAGGATCCGCTCGCCTGATCCTCGCCGGCCTCACGATAGGCTCGAACGCGAGGGGCGGTGGCCAAGCTGGTCAAGGCAGCGGGCTCATAACCCGACGATCGTGGGTTCAAGTCCCACCCGCCCTACAGAAACCGTCGCAGCACACGCGCGCACGGATCATCGGCGTCAACGGGCGGAGAAATCACACACTTGTGATTTCTCGGACCCATCGGGGATAATGGCCGCAGCACAACCGAACAGCACGCCGTGCTCCGAATCAGGTCGTAGGGGAAGACGCACCTGACGAAGGAGAAACCATGGCGACACCACAAGCGCGCGGAGTGATCTTCATTCACTCAGCGCCGCGGGCGTTGTGCCCCCACCTCGAGTGGGCTGTCGGGCGAGCGCTCGGCCGCGCCGTGAACTTCGAGTGGGTCGAGCAGCCGGTGCTGTCCGGCAGCCGCCGGGCCGAGTTCTACTGGGAGGGTCCTGCCGGCACCGGCGCGGCCCTCGCGACCGCGATCCGCGGCTGGGAGCACCTGAGGTTCGAGGTGACCGAAGACCCCACGCCCCGCAGCGACGGCGGCCGGTGGCTGCACACACCAGGTCTGGGCATCCACTACGCGCAGACCGACAGCGCCGGCAATGTGGTGATCGGCGAAGACCGGGTGCGCTACGCGATCGAAGTCGCCGCCGGTGACCCGATGGAACTGCAGCGTGAGCTGCAGGTCGCTCTGGGCGCCGCGTGGGACGAAGAACTCGAGCCGTTCCGTCACGCCAGCGACGACGCACCTGTCGTCTGGCTGCACAAGGTCGGCTGACAGCTTCAGGCGGTGCGCGGCGCCAGTATCGGACCTCGGTGAGAACTCCCGGGGACCGGGACAACGTCCGCTCCGTCTGATCACGAAAACGCCCCCGGATGCCCGACGAGTCGGGTGTCCGGGGGCGTGGTGCTTTCGCTCAGGCCGAGCGGAAGGCGGCGACGGCGTTGTGCCCGCCGAAGCCGAACGAGTTGGTGATCGCGAGCTGGTCACCGTCGCCAAGCGGCGTCGGCTCACCCGACAGGCGGAACGGCACGGCCGGGTCCTGTTCGGTCAGGTTGATCGTGGGCGGTGCCACGCGGTCGCGCAGGGCCAGCACCGTGAAGATGGCCTCGAGCGCCCCCGTGCCGCCGAGCAGGTGCCCGGTGGATGCCTTGGTGGCGGAGACCGGGATCTCGTCGACGCGAGACCCGAACACGGCCTTCAGAGCCTGGTATTCGTTGGGGTCGCCGACGGGCGTGGAGGTCGCGTGGGCGTTGACGTGCGTCACGTCGTCGGCCGAGGCGTCGGCCTGCGCGAGCGCCATCTCGACGGCGCGAGCAGCGCCCGTGCCCGCGGGGTCGTTCGCGGTGATGTGGTACGAGTCCGCGGTGACGCCGCCGCCGGCGACGACAGCGTAGATCTTGGCGCCGCGCGCCTTGGCGTGCTCCTCGGTCTCGAGGATCAGCACACCGGCGCCCTCGCCCATGACGAAGCCGTCACGGTCGATGCTGGCCGGCCGCGATGCGGTGGCGGGATCGTCGTTGCGACGCGAGAGCGCCTGCATCGAGGCGAACGCGGCGAGGGTGATCGGGTGGATCGCCGACTCGGTGCCACCGGCGATGACGACGTCGGCCAGACCAGCTCGGATGTGCTCCACGGCGTTGACGATCGACTCCGTGCTCGACGCGCACGCGCTGGCCACGGTGCGCGCATACGCGCGGGCACCGAAGTGAAGCGAGAGGTTGCCCGCGGCGGCGTTGGGCATGAGCATCGGCACCGTCATCGGCATGACCCGACGCGGCCCCTTCTCACGCAGCGTGTCCCAGGCATCCAGCAGGGTCCACACGCCGCCGATACCGGTGGCGAAGTCCACGCCGAGGCGTTCGGGGTCGACCTCGGGTGAGCTGGCATCCGCCCACGCCTCCATCGCCGCCACCATCGCGAACTGCGACGCCGGGTCCAGACGCTTGGCGACGGGTCGGTCCAGCACCGTGTCGGGGCGAACGGCAGCCTGCGCCGCGAACGTGACCGGCAGCTGGTACTTCTCGACCCAGTCGTACTCCAGCGTGCGCGAACCGGAGACACCGGTCAGCAGGGCCGACCAGCTCTCGGGCGCGGTGCCGCCGATCGGCGACGACGCACCGATCCCGGTGACGACGATGCGGGGACTGCTCATGTGGTGCTTCCTCCAACGGAGCCGTGGGGGCCGAAGCCCCCACCGCTACCGGCTCAGGCCTGGTTGGACGTGATGTATGTGACGGCGTCGCCGACGGTCTTGAGGTTCTTGACCTCTTCGTCCGGGATCGTCACGCCGAACTTCTCCTCGGCGTTGACGACGATCGTCATCATCGAGATGGAGTCGATGTCGAGGTCGTCGGTGAACGACTTCTCCAGCGACACCTCTTCGGCAGAGATGCCGGTCTCGTCGGTGATGAGCTCTGCGAGCCCGGCGAGGACCTCTTCGGTGCTGAATGCCATGGGTATTCTCCTGTTTCTTCTGGGTCTTCGGCCCGGGCGGGCCGTATTTCAGTCTAGGGTTGCCGGTCTCCCACTCAGGGGAGCACGACCACCTGCGCGCCGAACACCAAGCCGGCGCCGAAACCGATCTGCAGGGACAGACCGCCCGACAGTTCCGGGTGCTCTTCGAGCAGGCGGTGGGTGGCGAGTGGGATGGATGCCGCGGAGGTGTTGCCCGTGGTTTCGATGTCGCGGGCGATGACGACAGAGTCGGGCAGCTTCAGCTGCTTGGCGAACTCGTCGATGATGCGCATGTTCGCCTGGTGGGGGACGAACGCGGCGAGGTCGGCGGCCGTGACGCCCGCGGCATCCAGTGCCTGCCGGGCGACCTTCGCCATCTCCCACACCGCCCAGCGGAAGACCGTGGGGCCTTCCTGGCGGAGCGTCGGCCACGGCGCCTTCCCGTCGCGGAAGTCGACGAGGGTGGCGTTCATGCCCACCGCGTCGGACTTCGAACCGTCGGAGCCCCACACGGTGGGTCCGATCCCGGCGAAGTCGCTGGGACCGATCACGACCGCGCCAGCGCCGTCGCCGAGGAGGAAGGAGATCGACCGGTCGGTCGGGTCCACGATGTCACTGAGCTTCTCGGCGCCGATGACGACGGCGTAGTGGGCGGCGCCCGCGCGGATGAGCGCATCCGCCTGCGCGACGGCGTACGCGAAGCCCGCACAGGCCGCGTTGACGTCGTACGCTGCCGCCGGGTTCGCCCCGATGCGGTCGGCCACGATCGCCGACACGGAGGGAGTCTGCTTCGGGTTGGACACCGTCGCAACGATGACCGCGTCGATCTGACCGGGCTCCACGCCCGAGCGGGCCACCGCCTCGGCGGCGGCCTCGGAAGCGAGGTCCACGGCGGTGGTCTCGGCGACGGCGCGTGCGCGGGTGACGATGCCGGTGCGCTGGCGGATCCACTCGTCACTGGAGTCGATGGCGCCGACGAGGTCGTCATTGGGCACCGACACTTCGCCGCGCGCCGCGCCGTAGGCGTAGATGCGCGTGTGCGCCGCGCCGGAGGACTGGCGGAGGGTTGCGCTCATGTTCATGCTCCCAGCAACGCCGCAGCTGCGGCGAGATCGTCGGGCGTCTTCACTGCAACCGTTGGTACACCCCGGAGGGCCCGCTTGGCGAGCCCGGTGAGCGTGCCGGCGGGGGAGAGCTCGATGATGCCCGTGACGCCGCGCTCGGCGAACGACGCCATGCACAGGTCCCAGCGCACCGGCGAGGCCACCTGGGCCACCAGCAGGTCGAGGGCCTCACGGCCGGCGGAGACGGTCGAGCCGTCGTGGTTGGTCCACAGCGTCATCGCAGGGTCGGCGGGCTGCACGTCGGCGGCGGCACTGCGCAGCGTCTCGACGGCGGGCACCATGTAGCGGGTGTGGAAGGCTCCGGCCACCTGCAGCGGGATCACCCGGGTGGCCCGCGGCGGCGCGGCGGCAAGCTCGGCAAGGGGGGCGAGGGCGCCGGCGGCGACGATCTGCCCGCCGCCGTTGTAGTTCGCCGGTGTGAGGTCGAGTTCGGTCAGCCGCGCGAGCACGGCATCCTGGTCGCCGCCGATGACGGCGCTCATTCCGGTCTGTTCCCGCGCGGCGGCGTCGGCCATGGCGCGACCGCGGATGCCGACCAGGCGCATGCCTTCGTCGGCCGTGAGCACACCGGATGCCACGAGCGCCGTGATCTCGCCGACGGAGTGGCCCGCCACGCCCTGGGGCTGAGCCGGTGCGACGTCCTGGAGAGCGGCCCACGACAGCAGTCCCGCCGCCACGATGAGCGGCTGGGCGACCGCGGTGTCGCGGATGCGATCGGCATCCCACTCGGTACCCGCGGCGACCAGATCCACACCGGCGGCGTCAGAAGCCTGCGCGACACGGTCGGTGGCTCCGTCGAGCTCGAGCCAGGGGGAGAGGAACCCGGGGGTCTGCGAGCCCTGGCCCGGGAAGACGGCAATGATCACTTAACCCATCCTGCCAACATCGGGCGCCCGGGTTCTGGCGAACGCGTCACAAGAAACGGACGAAGCCTTGTGAACCCGACACAATCCGCCACGGCGCTCAGACGTGCTGCCGGCGATGCGGGGTGGGCCGGCGACGCGCGGCATCCGTCCCGATGGAGCCGAGCACCAGGGCCGTCTGCAGGATGAGAGCTTCGCGGGGCCCGGTGGCATCCCAGCCGATCACGTCGGAGACCCGCTTGAGCCGGTAGCGCACCGTGTTGGGGTGCACGAACAGTTCCCGCGCCGTGGCCTCGAGCGAGCGCCCGTTGTCCAGGTAACTCCACAGGGTCGCGACCAGGTCGGTGCTGTGGGCCTGCAGGGGCCGGTAGATGCGCTCCACGAGCGTCTGCTTGGCCACCGGGTCGCCCGCCAGCGCGCGCTCGGGCAGCAGGTCGTCGGCTTCGACCGGGCGCGGGGCGTTGCGCCAGGCACGCGCGACGGCGAATCCGGCCAGGGCGGCGCGAGCGCTCTGGCTCGCCTCCACCAGTGCCGGCACGGCAGGGCCGAGCACGAGATAGCCGGGGCCGAAGCAGGGCTCCAGCCGTTGCGCGATCTCGGTGAACGGCAGTTCGTTCTCTGGAGTCTCCTCGCGCCCCGGCGGGCGGGACCTGCCGATGACGAGCACCAGGCGCAATCCCTGCACACCGATGAGCACGTCGACGTCGAGCTTGCGCGCCGTACGGCGCACCTGGTCCACGTCGAACTGCGGCGGCGTCGTGCCCACCAGCACCGCGACCTCGCCATGACCGTGCCAACCGAGCGCCGCGATCCGGCTGGGCAGTTCTTCGTCGGTCTCGCCCGTGAGGATCGAGTCGACCACGAGAGCTTCGAGGCGCGCATCCCAGAGACCGCGCGCCTCGGCGGCACGGGCGTAGACGTCGGCTGCCGCGAAGGCGACCTCCCGCGAGTACAGCAGGATCGCCTCGCCCACATCCTCGGCACGCCCGGTCACCCGCTCCTCGGTGACCGCGACGGTCACCCGGATCAGCTGCAGCGTCTGGGTGAGGCTGACACTTCGCAGCAGCTCACGGGGAGCTGCTGCGAAGATGTCAGCCGCAATCCACGGCGTCGAGGTCGGGTCGTCGTACCACTGGATGAACGACGTGATCCCGGCCTGGGCGACCAGGCCCACCGACGATCGGCGCGCCGGCGGCATCTCCGCGTACCAGGGGAGCGTGTCCTCCAGTCGCTTGATGGTCGCCGAGGCGAGATCGCCCGAGACACGTCGCAACCAGGCGAGCGTCTCAGCTTTCTCCGATGCTGTCGGGCGGGATGCCATGCGGTTTATCAGCTCTCGCCGCCCGCATTGCCGCTGGTGCCGGCGGTGACGTCGTACAGACGGTACTTGTCGATCGCCTGCGCGGACAGGCCGCGGTCGACCACGCCCTCCTCGGCAAGCGCCTGGAGCGTGCGCACCACGATCGACGGGCCGTCGATCTTGAAGAAGCGACGCGCAGCGGGGCGGGTGTCGGAGAAACCGAAGCCGTCGGCGCCGAGCGTGACGAACCGCTGCGGAACCCAAGGCCGGATCTGATCCTGCACAGCGTGCATGAAGTCACTGACGGCCACCACGGGACCCTGCGCCTCGCGCAGCTTCTCGGTGAGGTAGGCCGTGCGCGGCTCATCCGCGGGGCGCAGGAAGTTGTGCTCGTCGGCGGCGAGTCCGTCGCGGCGAAGCTCCGACCACGAGGTGACCGACCACACATCGGCGATCACGCCCCAGTCGTCCTTCAGCAGACGCTGGGCCTCAAGTGCCCACTGCACACCCACGCCCGACGCCATCAGCTGTGCGCGAGGGCCTTCGCCCTCACCGACCGAGATGCGGTGGATGCCGCGGACGATGCCGTCCACGTCGACCCCCTCGGGCTCGACCGGCTGCACGTAGGGCTCGTTGTACACCGTGAGGTAGTACATGACGTTGGGATCCGGGTGGGTCCCGCCGTACATGCGCTCCAGACCGGTACGCACGATGTGGGCGATCTCGTAACCGAACGCGGGATCGTAGGAGATCGTCGCCGGGTTCGTGGATGCCAGCAGCAGCGAGTGCCCGTCGGCGTGCTGCAGACCCTCGCCCGTCAGGGTGGTGCGGCCTGCGGTCGCACCGATGATGAACCCGCGGGCCATCTGGTCGCCGGCTGCCCACTGAGCGTCGCCGGTGCGCTGGAAGCCGAACATCGAATAGAAGATGTACACCGGGATCAGCGGCTCACCGTGCGTGGAGTACGACGTTCCCACGTTGGTGAACGCTGCCACCGCGCCGGCCTCGTTGATGCCGACGTGCAGGATCTGGCCCTGCGGGCTCTCCTTGTACGCCAGCAGCAGCTCGCGGTCGACGGAGGTGTAGTTCTGACCGTGCGGGTTGTAGATCTTCGCCGTCGGGAAGTACGCGTCCATGCCGAACGTGCGCGCCTCGTCGGGGATGATCGGCACGATGCGGTGACCGAAGCCCTTGGAGCGCAGCAGATCCTTCAGCAGGCGGACGAACGCCATCGTGGTGGCGATCTCCTGCGTGCCCGAGCCCTTCTTCGGCAGCGCGTAGGCGGTGTCGTCGGGGAGCGGGATGGGCACGTGCTTGGTGCGCCGCTCCGGCAGGAACCCGCCGAGGCTGCGACGACGCTCCACCATGTAGCGGATCGTCTCGTCCTCCATGCCGGGGTGGTAGTACGGCGGCAGGTACGGGTTCTCCTCGAGCTGAGCATCCGTGATCGGGATGCGCATCGAGTCGCGGAAGTGCTTGAGGTCCTCGAGCGTCATCTTCTTCATCTGGTGCGTCGCGTTGCGCCCCTCGAAGTGATGACCGAGCCCATAACCCTTGATCGTCTTGGCGAGGATGACCGTCGGCTGGCCCTTGTGGGCCTTGGCGGTCTGGTACGCGGCGTAGACCTTCTGGTAGTCCAGTCCGCCGCGGCGGAGCTTGCCCCAGATGTCATCGTCGGACCAGTCCTCGACCATCTTCGCGGTGCGCTCATCGCGCCCGAAGAAGTGGTCGCGGATGTACTTGCCGTCTTCAGCGCGGTACGTCTGGAAGTCGCCGTCGGGCGTGGTGTTCATCAGGCGAACCAGCGCGCCCTCGTCGTCCTGCTGCAGCAGCTCGTCCCAGCCGCGTCCCCAGACCACCTTGATGACGTTCCAGCCGGCGCCGCGGAAGAAGCTCTCCAGCTCCTGGATGATCTTGCCGTTACCGCGGACCGGGCCGTCGAGGCGCTGCAGGTTGCAGTTGACGACGAAGGTCAGGTTGTCCAGACCCTCGTTGGCAGCCACCTGCAACTGGCCGCGGCTTTCGACCTCGTCCATCTCGCCGTCACCGAGGAACGCCCACACGTGGGAGTCGGAGAGATCCTTGATCCCGCGGTTGGTGAGGTACTTGTTGGTCATCGCCTGGTAGATCGCGTTGATCGGTCCCAGACCCATCGACACGGTCGGGAACTGCCAGTACTCCGGCATCAGGCGCGGGTGCGGGTACGACGGCAGACCGTGGGGCGCCTTCGACGCCTCCTGACGGAAGCCGTCGAGCTGCTCGGTGGTCAGACGCCCCTCGAGGAACGAGCGGGCGTAGATGCCGGGGGAGGCGTGACCCTGGATGAAGACCTGGTCGCCGCCCGACGGGTCGTCGAGGCCGCGGAAGAAGTGGTTGAAGCCGACTTCGTACAGCGACGCGGACGAAGCGTAGGTCGAGATGTGACCGCCGACACCGATGCCGGGCCGCTGGGCGCGGTGCACGGTGACCGCGGCGTTCCAGCGGATCCACCGGCGGTACCGGCGCTCCAGCTCCTCGTCACCGGGGAACTCAGGCTCGTTCTCGGGCGCGATGGTGTTGATGTAGTCCGTCGTCGGAACCTGCGGCACATTCAGCTGCAGTTCGTGGGACTTCTGCAGCAGGCTCAGCATGATCTCCCGGCCACGGCCGGAGCCGCGGGAGTCGACGAGCTGCGAAAGCGACTCTTGCCACTCCGCGGTCTCCTCGGGATCGCTGTCGAGAGCCTCCTGCGAGTACGGATCCTGATCGTTGACAGTCACGGATGACCTTTCTCGTATGGCAGATCGTGCCAGGCACTCACGATGCGGGCCGTGCGGGCTCTTGTCAGCACCACACAACACGCCATCATTCAGCCTACCCACTAGGCGGCTGCTCGTGGCGTCGACCGCACACCGATCCGAGCGAGCGGAACGGGTGCGGAAGTGATGTCGTGGCCGGTACCAGGATCGAACTGGTGACCTTCTCCGTGTAAAGGAGCTGCGCTACCGCTGCGCCAACCGGCCATCAGCCATCCTAGGCCTCGGCCGGCGGGGTGCGCGGGAGGTAGGTTGGGAGGGTGAATGCCAGCCCAACCGACCAGCGTCGACTTCTCGACATCGCCGAACTCGACGCACGCATCGGACAGGCCGAGCGCCTCCGCAGCAACCCGCCGCAGGCTGCCCGCGTGAAGGAGCTGCTCGCGCAGCGCCAGACCTACCAGCAGGAGCTCACCCGCATGCTGGGTGTGCGCGACGACGCGCGCACCGAACTGTCGCGCATCGAATCCGATGTCGCGGTGGTGCAGGCCCGCAGCAACCGTGACGCGCAGCGGCTTTCCACCAGCGCCAATGCCAAGGAAGCGCAGGGTCTCGAGAGCGAGATCGCGTCGCTGGCCAAGCGCAAGAACGCGTTGGAAGATGCCGAGCTCGAGGTGATGGAGCGCCTGGAGCGGTGCGACGCCGACGTCACCGCGCAGGAGAAGTTGATCGCCGAGACCAACGCGGAGGGTAGCCGGCTTTCCGACGAGGCGAAGGCCGTCGTCACCGACGCGACCGCCCGGCTCGAGGAGGCCAAGCGCGATCGCGCGGCCCTCGTCGCCTCGCTCCCCGACGCGCTCATCGCCCTGTACGACCGCATTGCCGCGCGTTCGACCGGCGCTGCGCTGCTGCGTCGGGGCACGTGCGAGTCCTGCCGCATGGTGCTGTCCGAGACCGATGTGCAGGCAATCCGCCAGTCGACTGCGGACGCCGTGCTCACCTGCCCCGAGTGCGGCTGCATCCTCGTGCGCACGGAGGAGTCCGGCCTGTGACCGGCACGGCCGGTGGCCGAGTCTGACCCCGCGCCGACGTGGATCGTCGTCGGCCGCACCGCCGACGGCGTCGCCGTCGCACTGCTGGACGCTGACGGCACCGAGACCGGGCGGCGCCCCGTCGCGGATCTGCCGGCGTGGGTGGCCGAGACCGAGGCGACCCACGCGCCCCGCTGGGTGTGGAACGACACCCCGTCGTGGTACGACGCCATGCTCGCCACCGGCATCCGGGTCGCGCGCTGTCACGACCTGCGGCTGAGCCACGCCATCCTGCGGGACTGCATGTACGTCACCGACGCCGCAGCCCTCCACGCCGCCGGCGACTGGGATGCGGCGGTCGGCGACATCGGCGACGCCCCGCCCGCCCTGTTCGAACTGGATGCGGTTCCAGGCAGAGCGCTGCCGGACGGCCTCGACGATGCGCTGGCGGAGTTCCGCCGGCAGCGCGACGCGCTCGCCTCGGCACGGGATCCCGCCCGCCTGCGACTGCTGATCGCCGCGGAGTCGGCCGGCGCGTTGCTTGCCGCCGAGATGCGCGCAGCGGGCCTGCCGTGGGACGCCGATGCCCACGACGCACTGCTCACCGGGCTGCTCGGTTCCCGCCCTCCCGCCGGCGGCGTGCCGCGCGAGTTGGAGCGGGCGGCGGGCCGCGTGCGCGAAGCGCTGGGGGACCCCACCGCGTCGCTGGACTCGCAGCCGAAGCTGCTGCGGGCGCTGCACCGGGTCGGAGTGCTGGCGCAGTCGACCAGCAAGTGGGAGCTGGCCCAGTACGACCATCCCGCGATCGCTCCGCTGCTGGAATACAAGAAGCTGGCACGACTGATGAGCGCCAACGGCTGGGCGTGGCTGGACGAATGGGTGCGTGACGGCCGGTTCCACCCGGTGTACGTGCCCGGCGGGGTGGTCACCGGCCGCTGGGCCTCGTCGGGTGGGGGTGCGCTGCAGCTGCCGCGCCAGCTACGCGGCGCGGTGCGCGCCGATCCCGGCTGGGTGCTCGTGGTCGCCGACGTCGCCCAGCTGGAGCCGCGCGTGCTCGCGGCGATGTCCGGCGACACCGCTCTGGCCGACGCCGCGCGCGGCCGCGATCTCTACGCCGGCATCGTCGCGCGCGGAGCGCTGCAGACCCGCGCCGAGGCGAAGGTCGCGATGCTCGGCGCGATGTACGGCGCGACGACGGGCGACAGCGGCCGTCTCGTGCCGGCGCTGCGGCGGGCGTTTCCCCGTGCGATGGCCCTGGTCGACGACGCCGCGCGCATCGGCGAGGGCGGCGGCATCGTCGCCACCCGGCTCGGTCGCACCTCACCCCCGGCCTCCGGGGACTGGCGCGCCGCTCAGGGGCGTGCCGGCGAGGCGGAGGCGACGGATTCCGATGAGTCGCGGGCGCGTCGCTGGGCACGCGACCGCGGCAGGTTCACCCGCAACTTCGTGGTGCAGGGGACCGCCGCGGAGTGGGCGCTGGCGTGGCTGGCCGATCTGCGCGGCCGTCTCGCCGCGCTGCCCCCGGTGCCGCAGCACGAAGCCGCGCCGCGCTCGGGTGCGGCCTTCGAGCGCCGCGCGCACCTGGCGTTCTTCCTGCACGACGAAGTGATCATCCACGCGCCGGCCGCGCAGGCGGATGCCGCAGCGCAAGCGGCCGTCGACGCCGCGGACGCCGCGGGACGGCTGCTGTTCGGCTCGTTCCCACTGGATTTCCCGCTGGATCTGCGCATCGCCGAGTCCGCACAGAAGGACTGACTCAGCGGCACGCGACGTCGGCCCCCGTGGTCAACGAGGGATCGTTGAGCAGCGGCGTGTGCAGCAGGTGCGGGGCGACGGGGCCGGGCTCGGGGGCGATGAAACGGAACTCGAGGGTGTTCACCTCTGCCGGGGACAGGTTCACCCGCGCCAGGCTCGTCGGAAAGCCGTCGTCCACGGCATCCACTGCGGGCTCGGGTTCACCGTTCTTGCGCACCTCGTCGACGAACCAACCAGGCGGTGCTGCCACTGACACGTTCGTTCCGATGTCGCCCCAGGCCGTACCCCACAGCCCGCCCCCGGTCAGACTGATCGGCAGCATCGGGTCGGCGTCCGCCGGTGCGGTGCTCCCCATCGTCAGCAACACAGAGACCTCGGCGCGCCCATCGGAGCGGCAGATGGCGGCGCCGGTGGCGATGTCGACGTGCAGGAAGGTGCCCATCTTGCCGCCGGTGGCGTCGTTGAAGTACACCGCGAACGCATCCTCCCCGGCGGCAGCGTGGCGCGCACCGGGGCCGGCCAGCGCGGTGCCCACCAGCACCGCCTGTTCGTCGGGCTGCGCACTCCACAGCGACACCCGCCCCTGCGCGAGCGGCGTGGACAGCGCCTGCGCCCACGCCACCGGATCGATGCCGCCGGTCGCGAGACGCTGGAACAGTGCCTCGGTCGCCGACTGCAGGAACGCCGTCTGACCGACGGAGTCCAGCGCGACATACGGGTCGACGAGCAGCCGCTGCACGAGGTTGTCCGCCGTGAGCTCAGTGCCGTCGCCGAGCACGGCGGGGCCGGTGACGGCGAGGAGAGCACGCACCACGAGCGGGTCGATCGACAGCACCGCGTCCGGGGCCGCCCCGCCGCGTTCCTGCCACCACGCCGAGGCCAGCTCGGCGGTCAGTTCGAAGTCCGCCGTCATCGACGCGTTCTGCACGAAGCGCGCAACCACGTCGCCGTGCAGGTGCGTCGTCGCGTCGGGGACCGGCAGCAGCGGGGCAGTCAGGTGCGGGAATTCCCCCGAGTCGGCCTGTTCCAGCAGCGTCACCCGCCCGGCATCCGCCGACAGCAGGGCGAACGAACCGGTGATCCCGCCGCCGGTGCGCAGTTCGGCGTTGTTCTGGATGACCACCAGCACCGTGCGCGGCTCCTCGGCACCGAGGATGCCGGGAAGCACCGCCGTGGCATCCGCGATTCCCGCCGCAGCCGGCGCACCGACCGCGACGGCGTCGCGCAGCGCGGCCACCCCGGCGGCGACCGGCGGCAGCAGCGCGTCCACGTCGATCAGCGCGAGCTTCACCGCGGCGGCGTTGAGGACGCTCGCCGCGCGCAGGAGCGGTTCGTGCGCCGCGGCGAGAGCATCAAGGTCGACCACCGTGTCCTGGCCGCCGGTGCCGAAGGTGGCGGCGACGCCCGGTAGCGGTGCGACCGCGTCGGCGACGGCTGTGGTGTGCCGGGCGACCGTCGCCAGTGCCGCGACGTCACCGCCGAGCAGCGGCAGCGCCTCGGCCACGCCCCACACCGGGTCGGCAGCGGCCTGGGCGGCACGGTGCGCGTCGCCCTGCACGGATGCCAGGGCGGACTCGAGAGCGGACAGATCGCGCGCCTCGACCGCTGCCGGCAGGCTCCGCACTGCGGCGGCGGCCTGCGCCAGCCCGGTGCCCGCGACCAGGACCCGGGTGGTGAGCCAGCCGAACGCCACCAGGAGCAGGCAGAGCATCCCCACGCTCGCCCACACCATCGCGCGTACCGGCCCGCCGCGCCGCGCAGGCGCGGTGGCGGTCACCGCCGTCACCCCTGGCGGCGACGACGACGCAGCAGCAGCAGCAGCCCCGTGCCGCCGAGCACGATCACCCCACCGGCGATCGCGGCGGGCAGCACGCCGCCGAGCGTGCCGCCGGTGACCGCGAGACCCGCCGCGGCGGGGCGTGGCCCCGTGACGCAGTCCGGACTGGTCGGCGGGTAGGCCAGCGCCACGGCGATCTGCGGGTTCACCTCGAGCACGGCGGAGATGCGCCCGCGCACCCAGGCGAAGTTGCCGTCGGTCTGCGTCCAGGCACCGTCGACCAGTTCCCAACCGGGCCAGCCGGTCGGGTTGCCCGCGGCATCCACCGATGCCCCCGGCCACAGCACCCGGCCCGACAACTCGTTGCCGACCAGCTCGCCCAGGGCGATGGTCGTGCTGTGAGCGCCGTCGCTGAGCACCAGTCTCGCCGTGGGAGCGGTGACCTGTGAGTCCGGGTCGGTGAGCGTCACCGAGTACTGGATCCAGGGCACATCCCGGTCGCACTCACCGACCGCGGACGACCCGGCCAGCGTCGGTTCCTCCGGCGTCTTCGGCGTGTAGCCGTCCGTCGCCTCGGCCACAGCAGCACCACCGCCCGGCCGAGTCGATGTGGCGTCCGTGGCCGCGGATGCCGCAGCGGGCACCCCGATCACCACGAGCGTCGCGAGCGCGATCGCAGACAGCGACAAACGAATAGTCATCATGCCTCCCCAAAGGCTGATGGCGGGCACCCCCGTGCCCATTCCCCAATAGTCGCGAGGCTAGCGCACCGATGCGCTCCTCGGCAATCATCGCCGCGGATAGACTCTTAGCGCGAATGGGTCGGCTGGATGGTCGCGTCGCGGGAAACCGCGCCGAGGAACGTCCGGGCTCCACAGGGCAGGATGGTGGGTAACACCCACCCGGAGTGATCCGCGAGACAGTGCCACAGAGAGCAGACCGCCAGGACTTCGGTCCCGGTAAGGGTGAAAGGGTGGTGTAAGAGACCACCGGGGTCGTGGTGACACGACCCGCAAGGTAAACCTCGTCCGGAGCAAGGCCATACAGGGGATGTTGACGCTGCCCGCCGAGTCCCCGGGTAGGCCGCTAGAGCGGCACGGCAACGTGTCGCCGAGAGAGATGGCCATCGACGGGGCTTTCAGCCCCCGAACAGAACCCGGCGTACAGGCCGGCCCATTCGCACCTCTCAGGCCGTCGTCGCCTCGACGAGCGTGTCGGCCGCGCCGGCCACGGCATCCGTCCCGTCGCTGGCCAGTGCGAGGGCAGCCGCGCCGATGATGCCGGCGTTGTTGCGATGCACGGCCGGGACGATCGGGGTCTTCAGGTCCAGCAGCGGCAGGAACTGATCGGCGTGCTTGGAGACGCCGCCGCCGACGATGAACAGGTCGGGGCTGAAGAGGAACTCCACGTGGCTGTAGTACCACTGCAGACGCTCGGCCCACTGCTGCCAGTCCAGCCGTTCCCGCTCCATCGCCGAATACGCGGCATACGCTTCGGCGTCGGTGTCGTGACCCGCCCGCTGCAGGTGCCCCAGCTCGGAGTTGGGCACCAGCACGCCCTCGTGGATCATCGCGGAGCCGATCCCGGTGCCCAGTGTGGTGAGGATCGTCAGGCCCGACACTCCGCGGGCCGCGCCGAAGCGCAGCTCGGCGACGCCGGCAACGTCGGCGTCGTTGGCGAAGTGGATGTCGCGGCCGAGGCCGTCTTCGAAGAACTTCTCCGCCCCGAACCCGATCCAGGTGTCGGCGACGTTGGCGGCCGACAGCGTGCGGCCGTGCTTCACGATCGCGGGGAACGCCACACCCAACGGCACGTCAGCGTCGGCGACGCCGAGCGTGTCGAGCACGACGCGCACGGCGGCGAGCACGTCCGCTGGTTCCGCACCGGCGGGCGTTGCCACCTTCACCCGGTCGCTGATGAGGGTTCCGGACTCGAGGTCCACCAGGCCCCCCTTGATGCCGGTGCCGCCGATGTCTACTCCGACTGCACGGATCGCTTTGGTTGCCATGTGTCCAGCCTATCCAGCCCGGAGGCACCCCTCAGTAGGATCGGCCTTGCACACCGACGAGGGAGCAGATCATGACCAGCGGCGCCGAGAAGTACTGGTACAACCTGACGACGGGCAAGGTCGAGCGAGGCTTCGAGTCTCCAGCGATCGACCGCGCCGGTCCCTTCGACACCGAGGAGGAGGCCGCGAAGGCCCCCAAGCTGCTGGCGGAACGCTCGCGCGCGTGGGCGGAGGACGACGCCCGCGACGACACGTGGGGCAGCGGCGCCGCCGGGAGCCGCGCGGGCACCGACGACCAGTAGGCTGGCGGAGGCGACACCCGCCGGAGGGATGGCGATGGACAAGCAGCGTGACTTCGTACTGCGCACGATCGAGGAGCGCGGCGTCAAGTTCGTCCGCCTGTGGTTCACCGATGTCATCGGGACCCTCAAGTCGGTCGCGATCGCACCCGCCGAGGTGGAGGGCGCCTTCACCGAGGGCCTCGGATTCGACGGTTCCGCCATCGAGGGGCTGACCCGCTCCTACGAGTCGGACCTGCTCGCCCACCCGGACCCGACGACGTTCCAGGTGCTGCCGTGGCGCGGGGAGATCGACCCCACCGCTCGCATGTTCTGCGACATCACGACCCCCGACGGACAGCCGGCGGTCGCCGACCCGCGGCATGTGCTCAAGCGCACGCTCGCGAAGGCCGCCGATGCGGGATTCACGTTCTACACGCATCCGGAGATCGAGTTCTACCTTCTGAAGTCGTCCTCGTACGGCCCCGAGGGCCCCGAGCCCGTCGACTCCGCCGGCTACTTCGACAACGTCCCCGGTGGCACGGCGCACGACTTCCGCCGCCGCTCCGTCCGCATGCTCGAAGACCTCGGCATCTCGGTCGAGTACAGCCACCACGAAGGTGGACCGGGTCAGAACGAGATCGACCTGCGCTACGCCGATGCCCTGGCCACCGCGGACAACATCATGACGTTCCGCACGGTGGTCAAGGAAGTTGCCATCGAGCAGGGCGTGTATGCCACGTTCATGCCCAAGCCCCTCAGCGGCAAGCCCGGCAGCGGCATGCACACGCACATGTCCCTGTTCGAGGGCGACCGCAACGCCTTCTACGAGGAGGGCGCGCAGTACCAGCTCTCCCGCACCGGCCGCCAGTTCATCGCGGGGCTCCTGCACCACGCACCCGAGATCACCGCGGTCACCAATCAGTTCGTGAACTCCTACAAGCGGCTGTGGGGTGGCGACGAGGCCCCCAGCTTCATCTGCTGGGGCCACAACAACCGCTCCGCTCTCGTGCGCGTGCCGATGTACAAGCCGCACAAGGGCCAGTCGTCGCGGGTGGAGTACCGCGGCCTGGATTCCGCGGCCAACCCGTATCTCGCGTACGCACTCATGCTCGCTGCGGGCCTGAAGGGCATCGAAGAGGGCTACGAGCTGCCGCCTGAGGCCGAGGACAACGTGTGGTCGCTCAGCGACGCCGAGCGTCGCGCCCTGGGCTACCCGCCGCTGCCGGCGAGCCTCGACCGCGCGCTGGAGCGCATGGAGGAATCCGAGCTGGTCGCCGAGACTCTCGGCGAGCAGGTCTTCAACTACGTGCTGCTCAACAAGCGTCGCGAATGGCAGGAGTACCGCTCCCAGGTCACGCCGTTCGAGCTGAAGAGCAACCTGGAGATGCTCTAGACCCCCGCGTATGGCCACGAATGAACGTTCGTCGGCTCTCACCGACCTGGCACGCCGGGGCTTCACCCGCCTCGACGACGCGGACCGGTTGTTCGCCGAGTTGGAGCAGACGCTCGGCGTGGACCGGACGCTCATCGTCACCGATGCGGATGTCGCCGCCGACCCGAGCGGTGCGCTCGAGGCGTTCGCGCGCATCGCCAGGCGCGACCCTGAACCGGTGCGGGCGTTGTTCGCACCCGGCGCGTCCGCCCGCTCCGCGTGGGCGCTGCTGGGCGCCTCCAGCGGGTTCGGGGAGTTCTTCCTGCGGCATCCACCCGAGCTGACCCACCTGCCGGCCACCGCCGAGACCCTCCCGACAGCCGACGAACTGAGCGCGAGCCTGCTGCAGTCGGTCGGCGCGCTCGACGGCTTCGCCGCGACGGGTGACGACGATGCGTGGGTCGCGCTGCGGGTGCGCTACCGCCGCATGCTCGCCCGCATCGCGGTGTTCGACCTGCTGAGCCCGGCCCCCGAGGATGTGCTCGCGGTCGTAGCGGCAGCGCTGGCGGATGCCGCCGGGGCCGCCCTGGAGGCCTCACTGTGCGTCGCGCGCACGCGGGTGAGCGGACCCACCGGCCCGGGACTGTTCTCGCGGGAGCATGTCGCGGCGACGCAGCTGGCGATCATCGGGATGGGCAAGGCCGGCGCACGGGAGCTGAACTACGTCAGCGACGTCGATGTGATCTTCGTGGGCGGCGCCGACGACGACATGCTCAGTGAGCTCAGCGAGAGCCGCGCCATCGACATCGCGACGCGGCTGGCGGTGCTGACGATGCGCGGCATCTCCAGCGTCGAGATCGAGCCGCCGCTGTGGGAGGTCGATGCCAACCTGCGCCCGGAGGGCACACAGGGCGCCCTGGTGCGCAGCCTCGATTCACACCTGGCCTACTACGACCGCTGGGCCAAGAGCTGGGAGTTCCAGGCGCTGCTGAAGGCCAGGCCGCTCGCCGGCGATGCCACGCTGGGCGCCCGCTACGTCGACGCGGTGCAACCGAAGATATGGACCAGCGCGGCGCGCGAGAACTTCGTCGACAGCGTGCAGCGCATGCGCGAGCGGGTCACCGAGCACATCCCCGCCGAAGAGGTGGCCTACCAGTTGAAGCTCGGCCCCGGCGGCATCCGCGACATCGAATTCACCGTGCAGCTGCTGCAGCTGGTGCACGGCCTCGCCGACGAGGCCATCCGGCAGCGGGGCACGCTCGACGCGCTCGAGGCGCTCGTCGCGGAGGGATATATCGGGCGGGCGGATGCCGCCGTGTTCTCGCGGGACTACCGCCTCCTGCGGGTACTGGAGCATCGCCTGCAGCTCCGAGGGCTCAGCCGCACGCACCTCATGCCCCGCACCCCCGAGGGGCTGCGGGAGCTGGCCCGCGCATCGCACCTCGCCGGCACCGGCGACGGGGTCTGGAAGCTGTGGGAGTCGGTCAAGCGCGAGGTGCGCGAGATTCACGTGCGGCTGTTCTACAAGCCGCTGCTGTCGGCGGTGGCGGCGCTGCCCGCCGAAGAGCAGACGCTGTCGATGGCGCAGGCGCACGACCGACTGGCGGCCATCGGATTTCAGGACCCGGCGGGGGCGCTGCGTCACATCGGCGCTCTCACCAGCGGGCTGAGCCGCAAGGCGGCCATCCAGCGGCACCTCATGCCGGTGATGCTGCGCTGGTTCGCGGACGGCGTGGACCCTGACTACGGGCTGCTGGCCTTCCGGCGCATCAGCGAGCGGCTGGGGGATACCCCGTGGTTCCTGCGGATGCTTCGGGACTCCTCGGGAGCGGCCGAGCGACTCACCCGTGTGCTGTCGGGCTCGCGCTACGTCGGCGACCTGATGGAGTGGATCCCCGAGTCGGTGGCATGGCTGGACTCCGGTGAGCAGCTGCGGCCCCGTGCCGGCGTCGTGCTGGAGGATGAGGCACGCGCCATCCAGGCGCGGCACACCTCGATCGAGGACGCGATGCGGGCCGTGCGGGCCCTCCGCCGGCGCGAGCTCCTGCGCCTGGCGATGGCGTCGATGCTGGAAGACCTCACGATCGAGCAGATCGCCCACGCCTTGACGACGGTCACCGAGGTCACGATCCAGGCGACGCTGCGCGCCGTCCGCCGCGAGGTCGTGCCGCCCGAGGACGCCGAGCTTGATTTCTCGGTCATCGCGATGGGCAGGTTCGGGGGAGCGGAGTTGGGGTTCGGCTCTGATGCCGACGTGATCTACGTCTACCGGGCGAACGGCGTGGACGCGCAGCGCGCGCACGAGCTGGCACTGAAGCTCGTCGCCGGCCTGCGTAACCACTCCGAGGACAACCGCGTGCCGCTGGACCTCGACGCCGACCTGCGTCCCGAGGGGCGCAATGGGCCGCTCGTGCGTTCCCTGGACGCCTATGCGGAGTACTACCGCCGCTGGTCGGTGTCATGGGAGGCGCAGGCACTGCTGCGGGCGCGGGGGGTCGCAGGCAGCACAAAGCTGATCCAGGCCTTCACCAAGGTCGCCGACGACGTGCGCTATCCGGCATCCGTCGATCCGCAGGCGGTGCGCGAGATCAAGCGCATCAAGGCGCGGGTCGAGAACGAACGTCTCCCGCAGGGCGCCGACCGCACGCGTCACCTCAAGCTGGGACCCGGTTCGCTCAGTGACGTGGAGTGGCTCGTACAGCTGCTGCAGCTGCAGCACGGCCACGAGCTGGCGGGGCTGCGCACGACCTCCACGATCGCGGCGCTGCAGGCTGCGGTCGACGCGGGGCTCGTGCCGGATGCCGCGGCCGACCTGCTCGCGCACGCGTGGCGGCTGTCCAGCCGGCTGCGTTCGGCGAACACGCTGCTGTCGGGGCAGACCAGCGACATCCTGCCCGCCGACCGCCGGCGCCTGGACGGCATCGGCCGGCTGCTGGAGTACCCGCCGCGCTCGGCAACCCGGGTGGAAGAGGACTACCTCGGCGCCACCCGGCGCGCCCGGCGCGTGTTCGAGAAGCTCTTCTACGGGTGAGCCCGGTGCTTCAGGTGGCAGTTGTGGTCGCTTGACCCGCGTCCGAGCGGCACGCACTGCCACCTGAACCATCAGGCATCCGCTTCAGGTGGCAGTTGTGGTCGCTTCACCCGCGTGCGAGCGGCACGAACTGCCACCTGGGCTACTGCGGGCTGACCGCCACCTGCTAGAACTGGCGGTCGGCCACGCTCACTCGCTGCGCATCGCGCAGTGCCTGTACGACGCGGTCGGTGCCCACGGGCGCGGCGGGGGCGGACAGCATGCTCTCCGCGGGTACGGTCGGGTCGGCCAGGTAGAGGCGGGTGTATGCGAGCGCTTCGGGTTCGAAGCGCCAGCTGTCGCGGTGGGCACCCGCGTCGACGGTGTCGAAGCCCAGCCGATGGATCAACTCTGCGGCCGTCTGCTTCGCCTCGTCATCGTCTCCGGCGATCGGCAGCGCGGATCGGTCCGTCGCGCCCGCAGGGCGGGCCAGCAGCGGGATGTGGTGGGCGAGGATGTTGGAGAACGCCTTCACCACGTGCGCGCCGGCGAAGTGCTGCTGCACCCGTTCGCTGGTCGTCACGGCATGGGAGTCCAGCTCGGCGATACGACTGTCGCGGTAGGGGTAGTAGTTGCTGGTATCGAGCACCACTTTTCCGTCGAAGAGACTCGGTGGCACGTCGCTGACGGCAGTGAGCGGGACGGAGAGCACGACGACGTCGCCGGCCGCGGCGGCTTCTTCCACGGTGCCGGCGGTGGCCAGGTCACCGAGATCGCGAACCAGGTCAGCGAGGCTCTCCGGTCCACGGGAGTTGGCGATCACGATGGGAATCCCTGCGCCGACGGCGAGCCGCGCGATCGCTCCGCCGATACTTCCGCTGCCGATAATTCCGAGGGTGTTCATGGTGGTCTCGTCTCAGTCGGGCGAGGTCGCACCGCGAAGGAGGGCGCGACCGGCAGAACCCGCCAGCTTACGCGACGGAGCCCCGGTTCTCACCGGCTCCTCATCGGAGAAGCCGGGAGAGCCGGGGCTCGGTCGTGGCGTCAGCGCCGCTCAGACCCCGAAGTACAGCTCGTACTCGAACGGGTGCGGGCGCGCGGCGAGCGGCTTGATCTCGTTCTCGATCTTGTACTCGATCCACGTCTCGATCAGCTCGGGCGTGAACACGTTGCCGCGCGTGAGGAAGTCGTGGTCGGCACGCAATGCCTCCAGCGAGTCCAGCAGCGAGTTCGGCACCTGCGGGATGTTCTTGGCCTCCTCGGGCGGCAGCTCGTAGAGGTCCTTGTCCACCGGCTCGTGCGGCTCGATGCGGTTCTGGATGCCATCCAGACCGGCCATCAGCTGCGCCGCGAAGGCGAGGTAGGGGTTGCCCGAGGCATCCGGCGCGCGGAACTCCACACGCTTGGCTTTGGGGTTGGACCCGGTGATCGGGATGCGGATGGCAGCGGAGCGGTTACCGGCCGAGTACACCAGGTTGACGGGGGCTTCGTAGCCCTTCACCAGACGACGGTAGGAGTTCAGCGTCGGGTTGGTGAACGCCAGCAGCGCCGGCGCGTGGGCGAGGATGCCGCCGATGTACCAGCGCGCGAGGTCGGACAGCTGCGCGTAGCCCTTCTCGTCGTAGAAGAGCGGCTTACCTTCGAGCCACAGCGACTGGTGGGTGTGCATGCCCGAGCCGTTGTCGCCGAACAGCGGCTTGGGCATGAAGGTCGCGACCTTGCCCCACTCCAGCGCGGTGTTCTTGACGATGTACTTGAACTTCAGGATGTCGTCAGCCGCGTGCACCATGGTGTCGAAGCGGTAGTTGATCTCGGCCTGGCCGCCGGTGCCCACCTCGTGGTGCGCGCGCTCCAGGATCAGCCCGGCGTCGATGAGCCGCAGGCTGATGTCGTCGCGCAGGTCGGCCTGCTTGTCGACGGGGCTGACGGGGAAGTAGCCACCCTTGTAGGGGGTCTTGTTGGCGAGGTTGCCACCCTCCTCGGCACGGCCGGTGTTCCAGGCGCCCTCTTCGGAGTCGACGTGGTAGAAGCTCGTGTTCTGCTTCACTTCGTAGCGCACGTCGTCGAAGATGTAGAACTCGGCCTCGGGGGCGAAGAACGCCGTGTCGGCGATGCCGGTGGAGGCGAGGTACTTCTCAGCCTTCTTGGCGACCTGGCGCGGGTCCTTGGCATAGATCTCGCCGTTACGCGGGTTGTAGATGTCGAAGATCATGATCAGCGTCTTCGCTTCGCGGAACGGGTCGAGGTATGCCGTCGACACGTCCGGGATCAGCTGCATGTCGGACTCGTGGATGTTCGCGAAGCCGCGGATCGACGAGCCGTCGAAGAGCTGACCGACGGTGAAGAACTCTTCGTCGACCGTGGAGGCAGGGATGTTGAAGTGCTGCTGCACACCCGGGAGGTCCGTGAAACGGATGTCGAGGAACTTGACGTCCTCGTCCTTGATGAACTTCAGCACCTCGGATGAATCACGGAACATGCGTTCTCCAAAGGTGGGGCTTGGTGTCGGGACCCGTCGGGACGGGCACTTACGAACTTAGTCGGAGGGAGTTGCTCCGCAGTATCCCCGACGTTTCGGGCGTGTTACGCGAGGCCGTTAGGCTTGGGATGTGCCCGAAACCCCGATCGACAACGCCTACCCCGGGGAGCGACTGGGCTTTCCCGCCACCGGCTCCGGCAGCATCGCCCGCCTCGGGCGCCGTGTGGGAGCGCTGTTCATCGACTGGATCAGCGCATACGTCATCGCCGTCGCCATCACGGTGGTGACCACGGGCGACTACGCGGCGGATTCGCTGCTGATCCTGTCGATCTTCGCGATCGTGCAGGTGCTGTTCATCCCGACCATCGGCGGCAGCCCTGGCCACCGCCTGCTCGGCATGCGGGTCAACCTGGTCACCGGGGGCTGGCCGGGACTGTGGCGGCCGATCGTGCGCACGCTGCTGCTGATCGTCGTGATCCCGGCCGCGATCTGGGATGCCGACCAGCGCGGTCTGCACGACAAGGTTGCCGGCACCGTGCTGGTTCCCGCGTAGCGCGGACGGCCGCGCCGCATCGTGTCGACCCAGCCTGGCCCCTAGCGCCGGTCGTTCGGTCGCCGCATCCGCACCCCTCGGCACGCCCGAGGGTCCTTTTGTGACGACCCAGCTCCCGCCGGTCGCGTTCGGTCGTCGCGTCCGCACCCCTGCGGCCACGCGACAGGGCAATTCGTGACGACCCAGCCGCGCCCGGTCCCGCGTAGCGGCCCAGCCCGACTCGTCAGCGAGGGCGCGGTGCGCGTGCCTTGGTCGGGTCGATGCCCTTGGGGATCGGCAGCGAGGTCACCGACTTCGACACGGAGTCGACGCGCTTGATGACGGCCGCCATCGTGGCGCGGTCGATCTTCTTGGGCAGCTTCTTGATGGTGGATGCCAGCTTGGAGATGTGGACCTCATCCGCGCCGTGGCCGATGTAGAGCACGGTGACGGGCACGCCCGAGGCGACACGCTGCACTTTGGCGCGTTCGTCGGCGACGAGCCGCGTGAGCCGACCGCGTGCGCCTTCGCCGATGATGACGACACCGCCGCGACCGATCACCCGGTACACCGCGTCCTGCGTCTTGGGGTTGACCCCCACCGGCATCTCGTTCGCCTGCCAGTTGCGCCCGAGACCCGACGAGAGGATGTGGCCGGCAGCGCCGGGCATGCCGTCGATCTTGCGGTACATGGCGCGCGTGGACAGCCGCGTCATGGTGATCATCGCGCCGAGGAGGCCGGCCATGAGGCCGCTGATGCCCCAGAGGATGACGCTCCACACGGCGACCGGCGGGACGAGGAATCCGATTCCGATACCCGCCGCGATGCCGAGGATGATGATCCCGATGAGCACCCACGCCAGCCACGGGTAGGCCTGCTTCGTGAAGACGAAGAGGGAGCGGAGCTGGGAGAAGAAGCCCGGGCGCTTCTCGGGTGCGGGCGTGCGTGCTGCCATACCCCCAGCCTACCTTTGAGCGCGCCCTGACTCCTGCACAGTGTGCAGTTCTCGGAGCGTATCCCCGGATGCCGCATCCCGCCTTCCCGGGTTCGGCCGGTGCCGCGCAGACTCGTCGGATGAGCACCCGCGCACACGCCGCCGCCGCGCCGCCGGCCGGTAGCGGAACGGTGGTGCGCGTCGTGAGCGACGGCACGCCGTGGCCGGGCGCGATCGTGCGCGAAGACGACGGGCGCGCCACCCTGCACGTGGACGTGACGTTGTTACAGGAGACCGCCGTGTGGTGCGCCGCAGCCGACCGCCACCTGCTGACTCCGGTCGACATCGTGCGCACCGCCGGCGGGCAGGAGGCGGTGTTTGCGCTGTGCCAACAGCGCCTGGACGACCTGCTGCGATCGCGGGCCGAGGCCGGAGCGGAATTGGCTGCGGGCGAGTGCGTCACCGTCGCGGTGAGCGTGCTGCGCGGTACCGCGGAAGCCGGCGACGCGCCGTGTGGACACTGGTGGCTCACCGAGGAGGGGCGCCCGGTGCTGGCGCTGGGCGGCGATGCGTCGGCGGTGGATGCCGCGCGCGGCATCCTGGCCCTGTTGCGAGAACACGCACGCGGTGAGCTGGCCACTGCCCTGGCAGCAGCACTCGACGCGGTCGCCGACCCTCGTGCCGACCTCGCGGAGGCGGAGGACGCGCTGTTCGCCGCCGCAGCGCCCACCCCGCTCATCACGACGGTGCTGGCGCCCGCCCGCGCCCGGTCGGTGGCCACCGCGCTGCGCGCCGAGACGCCCGCGCCGCGATCGGCGCTGCGTGCCACCATCGAGCGGCACGTCGACACCGAGGTGGCCGATCGGGTGCTGGGCGCGCGTGAGGACCTGCGGGAGCGATGGGCGGTGCGCCGCGCGCGACGGGCCGAGCGTCGAGCGGCGCGGGTCACGAAAGCCTCGCCGCGGACGCTGAAGGAGGCCAGCGATCCGAAGCCGCCTACCGTGCGCGTGCGGCGGCGTGCGCCGCTGCTGACCGGCGCAGCGGTGGCGGCGGTCGTACTGGGCGCGGGGCTGCTGTGGCCTGCGGACGAACCGTCATCGGCCGGGTCCTCGGCGCCGCCGCCTGCCGCCAAGCCGTCCACCGCAGCGACGGCGGAAGCGACGCCAGCGCCGGACGGGCCTGCGGCCGCGCCCGCGCCGGATCCGGCAGCAGCCACCGACCCCGTGGCGATCGCCGATGGGCTGCTGAGCGCGGCATCCGCCTGCGCAGACGAGGGGTGTCGGGACGCGCTGCGCGAGATGCCCGGCCGGCCGGTGATCGACGGCGTGCTGAGCCTCCCGGCAGGCGAGCGCCAGATCGTGCTTGTGGATGACTACGGGGGAGTCGCCGTGCTGCGCGTGTCGGCCCCAGCGGCGGGGAGTGCGCCGGACCGGCTGCTGGTCACTGTCGAGACCGACCAGAAATGGCTGATCCGCGACGCCTACGACGTCGCGGATCAGCCATGAGTGGATTCAGATTCAGATTCCGAGTGAGCCCTCGAAGTCCGCCGTCTCCAGGCGCGACTTCACCGCACCGAGGAAGCGAGCCGCGTCCGCGCCGTCGATGACACGGTGGTCGTACGACAGTGCGAGGTAGACGTAGGAGCGCACCGAGATGGCATCCTTACCGTCGACCGAGACGATGCCCGGACGCTTGACGACGGTGCCGGTACCGAGGATGGCCGTCTGCGGCAGGAACACCACGGGGGTGTCGAACAGCGCGCCGCGCGACCCGGTGTTGGTCAGCGTGAAGGTACCGCCGGCCAGCTCGTCGGGCTTGAGCTTGTTGTTGCGCGTACGAGCGGCGAGATCGGCGATCTCGTGGGCGATCTGAGCGAGGTTCTTGTCCGCGGCGTCGCGCAGCACCGGCGTGAGCAGGCCACGCTCGGTGTCGACGGCGATCGAGAGGTTCTCGGTCGCGGGGTAGACGATCTTGTCGCCGTCCACGGTCGAGTTGATCACCGGGAACGCCTTGAGCGCCTCAGCGGCGGCCAGGGCGAAGAACGGCAGGAACGACAGCTTGTCGCCGGTCTTCTCCTGGAACGTGCCCTTGACCTGGTCGCGGAACGTCGCGAGCTTCGTGACGTCGACCTCCACGACGGTGGTCAGCTGAGCGGTCTGCTGCATCGAGGCGACCGCACGCTCGGCGAGCACCTTGCGCAGGCGCGACATCGGCTGGGTCGTGCCGCGCAACGGCGAGACCTCGAGCGCCGGAGCAGCCGGGGCTGCCGCAGGAGCCGGAGCCTCGGCGGCGGGAGCGGGAGCGGCTGCCGCGAGCACGTCTTCCTTGCGGATGCGACCGCCCACGCCGGTGCCCTTGACCTTCGCGAGGTCGACGCCCTGCTGCTGAGCGAGGCGCCGCACGAGGGGCGTGACGTAGGTGAGCGAGTCGTCGTCCGCGGCAAGCGACAGCGACGGAGCCGGAGCGGCAGCGGGAGCCGGAGCAGCGGCCGGAGCCGGTGCAGCGGCGGGAGCCGGGGCTGCGGCGGGAGCGGGAGCTGCCTCCGGGGCCGGGGCGGCGGGCGCCTCGGCGGAGGGTGCAGGAGCAGCGGATGCCTCGGCAGGAGCAGCAGGAGCCTCGGCAGGAGCAGCAGGAGCCTCGGCGGCAGGAGCACCCGAGCCGATGCGGGCCAGCGCAGCGCCGACCTGAACCGTCTCGTCCTCCTTGACCAGGATCTCCACCAGCGTGCCGGCGAACGGAGCCGGGATCTCGGTGTCGACCTTGTCGGTCGAGATCTCCAGCAGGGGTTCGTCCACGGCGACGTCGTCACCGATCTGCTTGAGCCAGCGGGTCACGGTGCCCTCGGTGACGCTCTCACCGAGTTCGGGCAGCAGCACGTCCTTGGCATCCGATGAGCTCGCCGGCGCGGCGGCAGGCTGCTCGGCCGGAGCCGGCGCTTCTGCCTGAGCCGGGGCCGGAGCCTCAGCGGGGGCCGGTGCCTCGGCGGGCGCCTCGGTCTGGGCGGGCGTCTCAGCCGCGGGGGCCTGGTCAGCGGGGGCGGCGGCACCAGAGCCGTCGCCGATCTTCGCGAGTACCGCGCCGACCTCGACGACCTCGTCCTCCTGGACGAGTATTTCCTGGATCACGCCGCTGACGGGGGAGGGGATCTCGGTGTCGACCTTGTCGGTCGAGATCTCCAGCAGACCCTCGTCCGCCTCGACCGTGTCCCCGACCTGCTTGAGCCAGCGGGTGACCGTTCCCTCGGTGACGCTCTCGCCGAGCGCGGGGAGGACCACGGAAGTGCTCATGGGCGTTGTCTCCTTATGATGACGAATTCATTGATGGCGAATTCTCGTCCAGCTTAGTTGCCCCGGCGGCCGGGTATGTCAGCGCGCGTGCAGCGGCTTTCCGGCGAGGGCCAGGAATGCCTCGCCGAGCGCTTCACTCTGGGTGGGGTGGGCATGCACGAAAGGTGCGATGTCCTCCGGGTGGGCCTCCCATCCGACGGCCAGCTGGCCCTCGGTGATCAGCTCGCCGACACGGTCTCCTGCCAGGTGAACTCCGAGGATGGGCCCATCGGAGAGTCGCACCACCTTCACGATGCCGGCGGTGCCCAGGATCTCGCTGCGGGCGTTGCCGGCGAGGTTGTACTCGTAGGCCACCACCGCGTCGCCGTGCAGTTCACGCGCGGCCGCTTCACTCAGGCCCACGGATGCCACCTCGGGGCTGCTGTACGTGACCCGGGGGACCTGCGTGTCGGGGACGACGGCGGGGGAGAGCCCCGCGATGCGCTCGGCCACCGCGATGCCCTGCTGGAAGCCGCGGTGGGCCAGCTGCAGGCCCGGCACGATGTCGCCGACGGCCCATAGGCCCGCCACGCCGGTGCGCAGCTGCTCGTCGACCATCACGAAGCCACGATCCAGCGTGACGCCGGCGTCCTCGAACCCGAGGCCCTCGGTGACCGGACCACGACCGACGGCCACGAGCAGGTAGTCAGCCTCGATCTCGGTGCCGTCCTCGAGCCGCACCGTCACGGCATCCGCGGTCTGGGTCGCGCCGGCGAACCGCACACCGAGCCGGGAGGCGATGCCGCGCTTGCGGAACGCCCGCTCCAGCGTCTTGCTCAGGGCGACGTCCTCGGTGGGGACAAGGTGATCGAGTGCCTCGACGATGGTCACCTCGGCACCGAAGGAGCGCCACACGCTCGCGAACTCGACGCCGATCACGCCGCCGCCGAGGATCACCACGCGGCCGGGGATCTCGTCGAGCTCGAGCGCCTGCTCGCTGGTGAGGACGCGGCCGCCGATCTCCAGCCCCGGCAACGTGCGGCTGTAGGAACCGGTCGCCAGCACGACGTCGCCGCCGCGGTAGAGGTCGTCGCCGACCTGCACGGCGCGGTCGGCGGTCAGCCGTCCGGTGCCGGCGACGACGGTGATGCCGCGCGTCGCGATGAGACCTTCGAGACCCTTGAACTTCTTCGCCACGATCGCCTCGCGGTACTCGCGCACCCGGTCGATGTCGACGCCCTCCAGCGTGGCCAGCACGCCGACGGACGCGGCGTGCCGGGCGGAGTCGGCGACCTCGCCGGCGTGCAGCAGGGCCTTCGTGGGGACGCAGCCCCGGTGCAGACACGTGCCGCCGAGCTTGTCCTTCTCGATCAGCACGACGCTCTTACCCAGCTCCGCCGCCCGCAGCGCCGCGGCGTAGCCGCCGCTGCCACCGCCGAGGATGACGACATCCGAGGTGTGTTCGGCCATCAGCGACCTCCCGCCGCGACGAATTCGATCAGGCTGCGCACCGCCGCCGCGGTGGGTCCCTTGTCTGTCGCGCCGAAGCCCGACCCCTTGTTCCAGCCGGAGCCGGCGATGTCCAGGTGCACCCACGGGATGGGCGCGGCGTCGGGTTCGTCGGACACCGGCCCGATGAAGTGCTGCAGGAACAGCGCCGCGAACATCGAACCGCCGGCGGAATCGCCGATCTTCGAGTTCTGCAGGTCGGCGATGGGGGAGTCCAGCTCCTCCTTCATGTGCTCCGGCAGGGGTAGGCTCCACGCCGGCTCACCGGCACGGTCGGCGGCGGCGAGGAACGCCTGCACTGCGGCATCCTCACCCATCACGCCGGTGTGCCGGGTGCCGAGTGCGACGATGATCGCCCCGGTGAGGGTGGCGATGTCCACGAGCACGTCGGGACGCTCCCGGCTTGCGGCGACGAGTCCGTCGGCCATGACCAGGCGCCCCTCGGCGTCGGTGTTGAGCACCTCGACGGTGGTGCCGTCCAGCATCCGCAGCACGTCGCCCGGGCGTGTCGCGCGCCCGGAGGGCATGTTGTCGGCGATGCACAGCCACCCCGACACGCGCACCGGCAGTTCCAGCACGGCGGCGGCACGCACGACTGCCAGCGCGACCGCGGCGCCGCACATGTCGTACTTCATGCCGACCATGCTGGTGGCGGGCTTGAGCGAGAGCCCGCCGGTGTCGAAAGTGATGCCCTTGCCGACGAGGGCGATGTGACGGTCGGCGCCGGCGGGGGCGTAGTCCAGGCGCACGAAGCGCGGCGGCCGGTCGGAGCCCTTGCCGACGCCGAGGATGCCGCCGAAGCCCTGCTCCGCCATCTGCACCTCGTCCAGCACGGTCACGGTGATCGGAAGCTCGGTCACGGCCGCCTCGGCGCTGGCAGCCAAGTCGGCGGGGGACTGCCAATCCGCCGGGGTGTTCACGAGATCCTTGACGAGGGCTGCGGCATCGCCGATGGCGGTGACGGCGGCCAGCTCCGCGTCGGTCACGTCCTGCGGGGTGTGAAGCACGACGCGGCCGGCGCGTGCGCTGCCGGAGTCGGTCTTGTAGCTGTCGAAGCTGTAGCCGCCCAGCACCGCGCCTTCCGCGGCGGCCCGCCACAGCTGCGGGGCCAGCGGGATCGCGACGGCGAGGGTGGCGAATCCGGTCGCCGTGCGCACCACCGCGCCGACGGCGTCGCGCACCGCGGCGGCATCCGGGTCTGCGCCGGTGCCCACGACGATCACCGGAACGTCGGAGATCTCGGGGAGGAACACCCGCTGCTGGGTGCCCGGCTTGCCGGTGAAGGCGAGGGCGGTGAGCGCGGATGCCAGGCCGGGCCAGGCGTCCAGCGCCTCGGCGGCCGCATCAAGCGGGGGGAGGGCGAGGACGAGGGCATCTGCCTGCGCCTCGGTCAGCGGACGGGTGCTGTGCGCGAGCTCGGGATACGGCATTCCCCCATCCTAGGTTCGGCGTGTTCGCTGTCAGCGGGAGCCGAGACGGCCGAGGGGTGCGAACCGACTCGTAAAGTTGGTTCATGCCCTTTGCCGGACCTCTCTACGAGCGCGTCGCGTCCGCGCCGCCCGTGCCTGCCGGGTTGCCCCTGGTGATCGCCCTGACCGGCTTCACGGATGCCGGTGGCGCCGTGGCCCGCGTGATCGAGCACTTCCGCACCGATCTGGAGCCGGCGCCGGTGATCTCGTTCTCCAACGACGCGCTGCTGGACTACCGCGCCCGCCGCCCGATCGTGGCGTTCCAAGCCGACCACCTCACCGACTACCGCCCGCAGCGCCTCGAACTCTCGCTCGCGCACGACGCGGTGGGTCAGCCGTTCGTGCTGCTGGCCGGGTACGAGCCCGACTTCGCCTGGGATGCCTTCTCGGAGACCGTGCTGGGACTGGCCGAAGGCCTGGATGTCTCGACGGTGACCTGGGTGCATTCGATCCCGATGCCGGTGCCGCACACCCGGCCGCTGGGCACCACCGTCAGCGGCACGCGCGCGGAGCTCACCGAGGCCCACTCGGTGTGGCAGCCGCACACCCAGGTGCCGGCGACGGTCGGCCACCTGCTGGAGTACCGCTTCGCGCAGTCCGGCGCACGCGTGTCCGGGTTCGTGCTGCTGGTGCCGCACTACCTGGCCGACACCGAGTACCCGGCCGCCGCGCTCGCGGCGCTGGACAGCCTCACCGTCGCGACCGGTCTGGTCTTCGACGGCGACGAGCTGCGCGAGGACAACCGCGAGTTCGTGGAGAAGGTGACCGAGCAGGTCGCCGGCAGCGACGAGCTCACCCGCATGCTGCAGGGCCTGGAAGAGCGGTACGACGCCTACATGGCCGGTTCCAACCTCGGCCAGCCGATCATCCACACCGGAGATCTGCCCAGCGCCGACGAGCTGGCCGCCGAGCTGGAGCGGTTCCTGGCCAGCCGCCCGCGCAACGAGGACGACAAACGCGGCGGCGGCCTGGCCTGAACCGCGGGAATTTGCTCCTTGCGCTCGACGTTGTATGTGCGGTACGGCCCCGGTGCGGGTGTCCGTGCAACGTATGAGACAATGAAGGACCTGACCCGTTGTCGACCGGTCGTGGCTCCGCCCGCGGAACCCTACGGACTTGACAAGGGTCTTACTAGTGTCCGAGAACCAACCGACGATCGTTCGTCGGTGAAAGGCGAACCGTGACGTCAGGCACGAAGACCACCCCGCGCTCCCCGGCGAACGCGGCCGCTGAAGCCGAGATCGAAGAGACGACGGCGTCTCCGGCCAAGAAGGCGCCCGCCAAGCGCGCGCCCGCCGCCAAGAAGCCGGCCGCCGCGAAGGCACCTGCGAAGGCGCCCGCCAAGGCACCCGCGAAGAAGGCCACCAAGGCCAAGGCCGCGGACGACGAGGTCGACGAGGAAGAACTCGAAGAGGTTGAGGTCGATCTCGAAGTCGACGCGACCGACGACGAAACCGTCGCCACGCCGGCACGCACCAAGGCCAAGCCCGGTGACGACGCGGCATCCGATGATGACGACGACGAAGACGAGAAGAAGCCGGCGTTCACTGAGCCGCTGCCGACAGGCGCCATCGTCATCTCGTCCAACGACGAGGACGATGTCCCCGTCTACTCGACGCAGATCACCGGCGCCACCGCCGACCCGGTCAAGGACTACCTGAAGCAGATCGGCAAGGTGCCGCTGCTGAACGCGGCCGAAGAGGTCGAGCTGGCGATGCGCATCGAGGCGGGCCTGTTCGCCGAAGAGAAGCTGTCGCACATGTCGGCCGCCGAGAAGTCGTCGCAGCTGGGCCTTGACCTGCAGTGGGTTGCCCGTGACGGTCAGCGTGCCAAGAGCCACCTTCTGGGCGCGAACCTGCGTCTGGTCGTCTCGCTCGCCAAGCGCTACACCGGTCGCGGCATGCAGTTCCTGGATCTCATCCAGGAGGGCAACCTCGGCCTGATCCGCGCCGTCGAGAAGTTCGACTACACCAAGGGCTTCAAGTTCTCCACGTATGCCACGTGGTGGATCCGCCAGGCGATCACCCGTGCCATGGCCGACCAGGCCCGCACGATCCGTATCCCCGTGCACATGGTTGAGGTCATCAACAAGCTCGCCCGCGTGCAGCGGCAGATGCTGCAGGACCTGGGCCGTGAACCCACGCCCGAGGAGCTCAGCCGCGAGCTGGACATGACCCCTGAGAAGGTCATCGAGGTGCAGAAGTACGGCCGTGAGCCGATTTCGCTGCACACCCCGCTCGGCGAAGACGGCGACAGCGAGTTCGGCGACCTGATCGAGGACACCGAAGCGGTCGTCCCGGCCGACGCGGTGGGCTTCACCATGCTGCAGCGTCAGCTCGAGTCGCTGCTGGACTCCCTCTCCGAGCGCGAGGCGGGCGTGATCCGCATGCGCTTCGGCCTGGGCGATGGTCAGCCCAAGACGCTCGACCAGATCGGCGACACGTTCGGCGTGACCCGTGAGCGGATCCGTCAGATCGAGTCGAAGACCATGGCGAAGCTGCGGCATCCGTCGCGTTCGCAGTCGCTGCGGGACTACCTCGAGTGATGAACGACGCCCCCCTGTCTGCGGTTCCGAACGATGGCAAGGCCCTCACCGTCACGGTGGACGGCAGCACCTTCGAGCGGATTCCGATCCGTACCCGCGTCGTGCTGCCCGGCGACGACCTCGACGCGTTCATCCGTGAATACGCCGCCGATGTGGTGCGCCCCGACGACCTGCTGTTCGTGACGGAGAAGATCGTCGCGATCACGCAGGGCCGGTCGTACCCGATCGACTCGGTCAAGCCGCGCAAGCTCGCGACGTTCCTGTCGAAGTACGTCACGAAGACGTCCTACGGCATTGGCCTGGGCATGCCCGAGACGATGGAGATGGCGCTGCGCGAGTGCGGGACGCCCCGCATCCTGTTCGCCGCCGGTGTTGCAGCCGTCACGAAGGCCTTCGGGCGCAAGGGCGACTTCTACCGCATCGCCGGCGACAAGGCGCGCGCCATCGACGGGCCCACGAGCGGCACGATCCCGCCGTTCAACAAGGCGGTCGTGCTCGGTCCGGAGCGTCCGCGCGAGGTCGCGGCACACCTGAAGACGATGCTGGGCGGCACCGCCGACGTCGCTGTCGTGGACATCAACGACATCGGCGGCAACGTCCTGGGTTCCACCCTCGACAAGGCCGGCGAGGCGCTGCTCGTGCGCATCCTGCGCGACAACCCGCTGGGTCAGGGCCACCAGTCCACCCCGCTGGGCATCGTCCGCAAACCCTGACTGCCGAGTGAGTATTGCTCGCGTCGAGTGGGTATTCGTCCGTAAGCCGAATCGCCCCCGTGAGCACGTGCTCGCGGGGGCGATTTCGCTGTCCGGACTGATCTCGCGGCCTCCGAGTACTCACTCGGCATCCGAGTACTCACTCGGCATCCGAGTACTCACTCGGCAGCGCGAATACTCACTCGGCAGCGCGAATACTCACTCGCGGGCTAGAAGCCCATCGCGGCGCGGTAACGGGGGAGGTGTCCGTGACGGATGCCGGTGGCGGTGGGCTTGTTCTCGAACACACCAGCGCCCCAGTTGCCTTCCACCAGCAGGGGAGCGTCCGGTCCCACCACGATGTCCCAGCCGACGTAGCGCACCTGCGGCACGACCAGCGCGACCTCGGTGATCAGCTCACGGACCTGGTCCATCCTCGGCAGCTGGAAATCGGCGATGCGGTATCCGGTCTCCGGATGCGTCTCGAAAAGGTTCCCGTGGATGTCGTAGCCCTTGCCCTGGGCATGGCCGTTCTCGTCGAGCACAGTGTAAAAGCCGCCGAAAGTGCCCTGGTCACTGACCTGGCCGCGCCCGAACTTCTGAGCCATGTTGATGATCTCGACCGTGCCGTCATCCTTGACGAACGTCGTCACCCGCGTGGTGTTGACCGTTCCCGGGCACGTCGCCGCGATATCGGGGTGCTGCTCGATCTTCTCCTCGATGAGCACCTCGCCGCGCGCGAGCAGTTCGGCGTGGAAGCTGGACCAGTCCGACACGTCGGACGCGAAGTAGCGGCGCACCCCGAGACCGGACTTGCTCACCGGCTCCTTGCCGATGAGCACCGGATGCCGCGACGCGAAAGCCTCGAGTTCTGCGGCGTTCCCCTCGGTCAGCTCCAGCCACTCCCGGCCCAGGAAGCGGTCGAACGCGCGGTTGAACTCCACCTTGTGGTGGAAGGTGTGCACGTAGGCCGCGTCATCGAAGCGGTTGGACAGTTCGAGGGCGAGCGGGCTGGTGACCCACGTGGCACGCTCGGCGCGGGTGAGGATCGCGAAATCGAACTCCAGGTAGTCGTTGAAGCCGACGCGGTGCCGCGCGGCCGACCACAGCATGTCGGCGAGCACCACCGGATAGCTCTTGCCGTGGATCTTCGCCGTGCGCCGCGCCCGGTCGGTCACCGACGAGACGTCGATGTTGCGGGCGCGCTGCAGCAGCACGCGAAGACGGTGTTGGAGCGCGAGGCCACGCGAGGCCATGTGGTGTCCTCCCCGGACGGAAAAAAGGTGCCCCGCCAGTTTAGGCGGGGCACCGGAAGTGGCCGTATCGGCCAGATGTCAGAGCGACTCGATCAGGCGTGCGGTCTCGTCGTGCCAGCTGGTGGCGACGGCGCGCAGCTTCTCTTCGTACTTGCGACCGTGGTGGGCGCAGAACAGCAGTTCACTGCCATTGACCTCGGCGGCGATGTACGCCTGCGCGCCGCAGGAGTCACACCGGTCGGCCGCGGTCAGGCGGTAGTCGAGGACGGCGGTCTGGTCGGTCGGTGTCGATGTCATGCTCATCTCGGTGCCTCCTCGGGATGTGTCGCTGCTCGTTCCAGGTCTATGCCATACAACCACGCGGATGTTGCGAGAATGCCGCGATCGCATCACATTTCGCTGTACGCGTACGCCCCCAGCACCCCCGGGCGTGTCGGTGAGGTTTCCTCACGTGTGTCGACGACCGTCGTGTCGGATGCCGCGGATACGCTTGAGGATTGTGACCTCCGAGTACTCCGCCCACCATCTCCAGGTGCTGGAAGGCCTCGAGGCCGTCCGCAAACGCCCCGGCATGTACATCGGCTCGACCGACTCGCGCGGGCTCATGCACTGCCTCTGGGAGATCATCGACAACTCCGTCGATGAGGCGCTCGGCGGCCACGGCAACCGCATCGACATCGTCCTGCACGCCGACGGCAGCGTCGAGGTGCGCGACCGCGCCCGCGGTATCCCCGTCGACATCGAACCGCGCACCGGACTCTCCGGTGTCGAGGTCGTCTTCACCAAGCTCCACGCCGGCGGCAAGTTCGGCGGCGGCTCCTACGCGGCATCCGGCGGTCTGCACGGTGTCGGCGCGTCGGTCGTCAACGCCCTGTCCGAGCGCCTCGACGTCGAGGTCGACCGCGGCGGCAAGACGTGGGCGATGTCGTTCCACCGCGGCGAACCCGGCAACTTCGCAGGTCCCACCCCCGACGCCCCGTTCACGCCGTTCGAGCGCGCCAGCGAACTGCGCATCGCCGGCAAGACGGCCAAGGGCGTCACCGGCACGCGCATCCGCTACTGGGCCGACCGGCAGGTGTTCACCAAGGATGCCGCGTTCAACCTGGACGAGCTGGTGCAGCGCGCCCGGCAGACCGCGTTCCTGGTGCCGGGTCTGGAGATCGTCATCCGCGACGAGCGCGGCACCGCCCGCGGCGAGGAGCCGATCGAGACGAGCTACCGTTTCGACGGCGGCATCTCGGAGTACGCGGAGTTCCTCGCCCCCGATGCGGCGATCACCGACATCTGGCGACTCACCGGCACGGGCACCTTCACTGAGACGGTGCCGGTACTGCAGGCCAGCGGCGCGATGGTGCCCACCGAGGTGGAGCGGGAGTGCGTCGTCGACATCGCGCTGCGCTGGGGGACCGGCTACGAAACCGTGACACGGTCGTACGCCAACATCATCGCCACCCCGAAGGGCGGCACGCACCAGCAGGGGTTCGAGCAGGGCCTCATGAAGGTGCTGCGCGCGCAGGTCGACCAGAACGCCCGCCGGCTGAAGGTCGGCAACGACAAGATCGAGAAGGACGACATCCTCGCCGGGCTCACCACCGTGCTGACGGTGCGCCTTCCGGAGCCGCAGTTCGAGGGGCAGACCAAGGAGGTGCTGGGTACTCCGGCCGTCCGCCAGATCGTCGCGAACGTGGTCACGCGGGAGCTCACCGCCCGGTTCACCTCCACCAAGCGCGACGACAAGTCCCAGACCGCGCTCGTGCTGGACAAGGTCGTTTCCGAGATGAAGGCGCGCATCTCGGCGCGCACCCACAAGGAGACCCAGCGCCGCAAGAACGCGCTGGAGTCCTCGTCGCTGCCCGCGAAACTCGCCGACTGCAGGACCAACGACGTATCGGCATCCGAACTGTTCATCGTCGAGGGTGACTCGGCGCTGGGCACCGCCAAGCACGCGCGCAACAGCGAATACCAGGCGCTGCTGCCGATCCGGGGAAAGATCCTCAACGTGCAGAAGGCCTCGATGAGCGACATGCTCTCCAACGCCGAGTGCGCCGCGATCATCCAGGTGATCGGCGCCGGTTCCGGGCGCTCGTTCGACCTCTCCGCCGCGCGCTACGGCAAGATCATCCTGATGAGCGACGCCGACGTCGACGGTGCGCACATCCGCACACTGCTGCTGACCCTGTTCTTCCGGTACATGCGCCCGCTCATCGAGGAGGGCCACGTGTACGCCGCCGTGCCGCCGCTGCACCGCGTCATCGTGATGAACCCCGGGTCCAAGCCCAACGAGACGATCTACACCTACAGCGAGGCCGAGCTGCACACGCTGCTGGCCAAGCTCACGAAGTCGGGCAAGCGCTGGCAGGAGCCGGTGCAGCGGTACAAGGGCCTGGGTGAAATGGATGCCGACCAGCTCGCGACCACCACGATGGACCGCGCCGGACGCACGCTGCGCCGCGTGCGCCTGAAGGATGCGGATGCCGCGAACGCGATGTTCGAGCTGCTGATGGGCAGCGACGTCGCCCCGCGCCGCGACTTCATCGTGGAATCCAGCGACCGTCTCGGTCGCGACCGCATCGACGCCTGACCCCGCCCCGCCCCGCGACCGCTCGCCTGTCACAGATCGTCGCGCAGGAGCCCCATTCCTGACAGGGGAGCGGGCAGGGGCGGCCGCGCGGTCAGGCGACGGCGGTGCCGACCGCGCCGACGACATCGTCCAGCGGCTGCCCGGACGCGTCGCGCTTGGCGCCGGAGGCGGGCAGCACCCGCACGGCGCCGTCGGGACCCACGGCGCGCGGGTCGGTGCCGACCCACGCGAGCGAGAGGGTGTCCTCGCCCTTCAGGAACCGCTGCGCCCGCACCCCGCCGGTCGCCCGGCCCTTGGTCGGGTACTCCGACAGGGCCGACACCTTGCCGCTGCCGGCATCCGCCCCGGCCAGCGTCTGCGACGTGTCGGCGATCGTCACGACGACGGCCTCGTCCGCGGAGCCGGCGGGAATCACGCCGAAGTAGATCGCGTGCTGATCCGGCGCGACACGGATCCCGGCCATGCCGCCGGCCGACCGGCCCTGCGGCCGCACCGCGATCGCGTCGAAGCGCAGCAACTGCGCGTCGGAGGTGACGAACACCAGCTCCGCGTCATCGGGGGCGACCTCGGCACCGACGACGCGGTCGCCGGGCTTGAGCGAGATGATCTCGACGTCGTGCTTGGTGGCGATCTCGCTGGCCGCGACCCGCTTGACCACACCCTGAGCCGTGCCGATCGCGATCGGCGGGTTCTCCGCCAGCGGCACGAGCGCCACGACGTGCTCGCCACTGCCGAGCCCCAGGTACTGGTCGGCGCGGGTGCCGGCGGCCGGCTGCACGGAGTTGCCCGGCACCGACGGCAGGTCGACGGGGGAGAAGCGCACCAGGCGCCCGGTGCTGGTGACCGCCCCGACGTCGCCCCGCGTCGTCGTGTCGACGGCGGAGCGGATGGCGTCATGCTTGCTGCGCCGGGTCGGCGCGACGATGCCGGTGCCCGCGTCGCCGCCGTCCTCAGAGGCCGGTCGCAGGTCGGCGCGCACCATGCGGCCGGTGGCCGAGAGGAACACCCGGCACGGGGCATCGGCGATCTGCAGGTCGGCGGGGGCCGCGGCACGAGAGCGAGCCGACACCGGCGGGCCGCCGTTGAGCAGCAGTGTGCGCCGCGGCGTGCCGAAGGTCTCCGCCGCGGCATCCAGCTCGCGGGCGACCTGCGCACGCAGCAGCACCTCGCTCGCGAGCAGTTCCTCCAGCTGTGCGATCTCGGCCTTGAGCTGATCGCGTTCAGTCTCCAGCTCGACGCGGGAGAACTTCGTCAGTCGACGCAGCCGCAGCTCGAGGATGTACTCGGCCTGCGCTTGTGACAGGTCGAACACGTCCATGAGTCGGGTGCGCGCCTGCTCGCCGTCGTCGGACGCACGGATGACCTGGATGACCTCGTCGATGTCGAGGATCGCGATGAGCAGACCCTCGACCAGGTGCAGCCGGTCCTGGCGCCGGGCCAACCGATAGCGGCTGCGGCGCGTGACGACCTGGATGCGGTGCTGCAGGTAGACCTGCAGCAGCTGCTTCAGGCCGAGCGTCTGCGGCTGCCCGTCGACGAGGGCGACGTTGTTGATGCCGAAGGAGTCTTCCAGCGGCGTCAGCCGGTACAGCTGGGTGAGCACCGCCTGCGGGTCGAACCCGGTCTTGATGCCGATGACCAGACGCAGCCCGTGGCTGCGGTCGGTGAAGTCGGCAACATCGGAGATGCCCGTGAGCTTCTTCGCGGTGACGGCATCCTTGATCTTCTCGATCACCCGTTCCGGACCGACCATGTAGGGCAGTTCCGTCACGACGAGGCCGGTGCGCCGCGGGCCGAGGGACTCGACCGACACCTTGGCGCGGGTGCGGAAGGTGCCGCGGCCCGTCGCGTAGGCATCCTTGACGCCGTCCAGCCCCACGATCACGCCACCGCCGGGCAGGTCGGGACCGGGGACGAACTCCATCAGCTCTTCGAGCGTCGCTTCGGGGTTGTCGAGCAGGTGCACCGCGGCGGCGACGACCTCGATGAGGTTGTGCGGGGCCATGTTGGTGGCCATGCCGACCGCGATGCCGGCGGCGCCGTTGACCAGCAGGTTCGGGAAGGCGGCGGCCAGCACTTCGGGCTGCTGGAACTGCCCGTCGTAGTTGGGGACGAAATCGACGACGTCCTCGTCCAGGTTCTCCGTCAGCGCCAGCGCCGACGGAGCCAGCCGCGCCTCGGTGTACCGGGCGGCGGCGGGACCGTCGTCGAGCGAGCCGAAGTTGCCGTGCCCGTCCACCAGCGGCACCCGCAGCGCGAACGGCTGCGCCAGCCGCACCAGGGCGTCGTAGATCGCGGAGTCGCCGTGGGGGTGCAGCTTTCCCATGACCTCGCCCACAACGCGGGCGCTCTTGACGTGACCACGGTCGGGCCGCAGGCCCATCTCGGCCATCTGGTACAGGATGCGCCGCTGCACCGGCTTCAGCCCGTCGCGGGCGTCGGGCAGCGCCCGCGAGTAGATCACCGAGTACGCGTATTCGAGGAACGATCCCTGCATCTCCGTCGAGACGTCGACGTCTTCGATGCGCTCGGTGAGCGGTGCGGGGGAAGGGTCGTTGCGCGATGCTGCCATTGAACTCGGTGCGTCCTCGGGTGGCGGGAAAGGTGGCCGTCCACCCGTATGGGAGACTTGCCGCGATGTCTCTCAGCGTACCTGCGGACCCGGCCTCCGCCCGGAGCCTCACCGATGTCATGCCGCACATGGTGGCCTCTCTCTCAGGTCACGACGACTGGCTGCCGCCCGCACAGAGCGCGATCGTGTTCGTCGTCGATGGGCTGGGCCGCTTCAATCTCACCTCCCGCGCCGGTCACGCCCGGTTCCTGGTGGGCGCGATGGCCAAGCGCGATATCGCCCACACGGTCTTTCCGAGCACCACGGCAGCCGCCCTCACGAGCCTGCTCACCGGCCAGGGCCCTGGTCGCCACGGCATCGTGGGGTATCGCGTGCGCATCCCGGGCACCGATGAGGCCCCGAACCAGCTGAAGGGCTGGGAGTCGCACGGCCTGGATCCGCACTCCTGGCAGCGCGCCCAGCCGATCTTCGAGCGCGAGCACGGCCGGCCCTGCTTCGTCGTGACGAAGTCGGAGTATGCCGGCACCGGGTTCACCGAGGCGATCCTGCGGGGCGCCGAGTTCGTCGCCGCGGACGATCTGGACGAGCGCGTGCAGCAGGCCGCCGAGTTGGCCGCCCGTCACCCGGGCGCGCTGATCTACCTCTACGCCAACGAGCTCGACGCGCTCGGCCACCGCCACGGGTGGGAGTCCGACGCCTGGTCGGCGGGGCTGGAGCGGGTGGATGCCGCGGCCCGCCGGCTCGCGCAACTGGCGTCCCCGCGCACCGGCGTCGTGGTGACCGCAGACCACGGCATGGTCGACGTGCCGCGGCATCGCCACCTGCTGCTGCGCGAAGGAGACGGGCTCACCGACGGCGTGCGCGTGTTCGGCGGGGAGCCGCGGATGCTGCATCTATATGCCGACCCGGACCGGGCCGCGGCGGTGCATGCCGCGTGGCTTGCGTCCGAGGGTGACCGGTCCTGGGTG
Source organism: Microbacterium sp. zg-YB36 (assembly GCF_024623575.2). Classification (NCBI taxonomy): domain Bacteria; kingdom Bacillati; phylum Actinomycetota; class Actinomycetes; order Micrococcales; family Microbacteriaceae; genus Microbacterium; species Microbacterium sp. zg-YB36. The sequence goes on along the minus strand of NZ_JANJFD020000001.1, from coordinate 309,838 downwards.
TTCACCCGTGACGAAGCCGTGCAGGCGGGACTGTTCGGACCGACCGACGCGGAGGTGATCCCGCGCATCGGCGACGTGATCGTCGCGGCTCGAGCCGGTGTGGCCTACTACGATGACCGCGGCGCCGACAAGGCGTCACAGAAGATGGTCGGCCAGCACGGATCGATGACCTCGGAGGAGCGGATCGTGCCGCTCATCCGACTAGGCGCCTACGCCGGTTAGGACTCTTCGGTGCGGGCGCCGAAGACGATCTCGTCCCACGACGGCATCGAGGGGCGTCCGCCCTTGCGCCGGCCACCGGCATCGGCAGCCTGCGTCTCGTGTGCCGACGGGCGCGTCTCTTCGGCAGGCTGTTCGGACCGGGCGGCGTCATAACCGGGATCCGCCGGCTCGAACAGCGCGATCGGCGACGAGGAGACAGGGGAGGGTGCAGCGGCGGTCGTCCCCGGCAGCGGCTCGCGCTGACCGCGGCGACGACGCAGCGCCTCGAGCAGGTCGGCGGTCTCCGAGGAGGTCACCGGTGCGTCGGGGGCACGCTTGATCGCGGCGGACTGCACCGCGGGTGTGGCGTGGGCGCGCACTTCCGGCGCGTCGAAGTCTTCGGGCTCCACCGGGCGACGGGGGCCGAACGCACCGCTGTCGAAGCGGGACTCGTCCTTGCCGACGGGGTGGTCCAGGGCACGCAGCCGCGGGATGAGGCCGTCCGGCAGCGATCCCTGACGCGAGAGCTGGGTGGCATCGCTGTTCTGCGGTGCCAGCGTGCTGCGGCGCGGGTCGAAGGTCCACCGGGCGTCGTGGTCGACGTCGTTCGCGGTGAACTCGAGCTTGACGATCCAGCCGGTCTGTTCGCGCCAGCTGGTCCAGCGTTCGCCGACGGCACCGGCCTCGGCGAGCTTGGCTCGCACGGCCGCGCCGAATGTCGGCTGCGCGTCGGGTTCGAGTTCGCTGCCAACGAGAACGGGCACGGCGAGGGCTTGCCCCACGATGTGCTCGCGCTCGGCGAGCACCGGTCCCTCGTACCGCTGGATGTCCTCCAGTCGCGCGCCGAACAGGTCCGCGACCTCCGCCGCCGACATGCCGGAGCGGATGTGCGCCTGAATCTCGCGCGGACTGGACTTGGGTACGCGTCGTTCCCCGTCGCGGTCGCGCCGTGCCTTGCGCAGTTCTGCGCGCAGCACGTCGTCGACGGGAAGGGCGAAGCGTTCGCCCGTCTCGGTTGCGAGGACGATCGTGCCGTCTTCGGTGCCGATCACCTTGAGCTGTTCCATGCGAAACACCCCTCCGAATCTGCCGTGTGGGCCCATGGTGTCACAGCACACGCCGTACGCCCGGAATAACCAGGGCGCGCCGCGAGTTTCACGCCCTGACGATCGGGGCTGCAGCGGCCCGCGCCGCGCGGCATTTGCGAAAAGGCATCCCGTCATGCAAACTATCGCCGCCCGATCGGGCGAACACGCACGCTGAACTGGAAGAAGAGACGTTCGAGAATGGCCACCGATTACGACGCACCGCGCAAGACCGAGGATGACAGCGAGTCGATTGAAGCGCTCAAGGAGCGAGTGCCCGACAAGCTCTCGGGCGCAGTCGACGTGGAGGATGCCGACAACCCGTCCGGCTTCGAGCTTCCCGGCGCCGACCTCTCCGACCTCGAGCTCGATGTCGTGGTGCTTCCCCCGCAGGAGGACGAGTTCACCTGCTCCAACTGCTTCCTCGTGAAGCACCGCTCGCAGATCGACCACGACACCCCCGCTGGCGCCGTGTGCATGGAGTGCTCCGCGTAAGACCCCTCAGTCGCCCGGCCGTGCAGCGCGGATAGCAGCGCTGAGACGGTCGGGCGTTCGGGTGGAGATGACCCACATCGGCACGGGGTCGCGAGGGTCATCGACCGGCACGCGAACGATCCCGTCCACGCCGCCACGCACCACCAGCCACGAGCGCGAATCCAGTTCGGTGCCACGCGCCGCGCGAGCGGCATCGCCTGCCAGCGCCTGCGGCTCACCGAGGTAGCGCACCTGGATCTTCGCGCGTCCGGCGTGGAGCCAGCCGTCGCGCACTTCGATCACGGGGGACAGGCCCATCAGCAGCGCGACCGCGCCGATGCCGACGACAGCTCCCACCGCCAGGCCGAGGGTCGGGTCGAGGGGCGTGAGCACCAGGGCGGCCATCGGGCCGACCACGGCGGCGCTCACGAGCACCCAGAGCGAGGGACTGAGCCGCTCGCGGTATGTGTATGCCGGGCGAATGCCGGCCGCTGTCTTCTGCATTAGCCTCGTGGGGTGACCGAATCCGTGGACGTTCCCATTGTTGCATCCGAGGTTCCCGGTTACGCCCACCCCGGCGACGCGGGAGCCGATCTCGTCTCGGCCGAAGCGCTGCGACTCGAACCAGGCCAGCGTGCCCTCGTCGGCACCGGTGTCCGGATCGCGCTGCCCGACGGGTACGCCGCTTTCGTGGTGCCCCGCAGCGGCCTGGCAGCCAAGCACGGGATCACGATCGTCAACTCGCCCGGCACCGTCGATGCCGGCTACCGCGGCGAGATCAAGGTCGCGCTACTGAACACCGATGCGACCGAGCCGTACGAGATCGCCGTGGGCGACCGCATCGCACAGCTGATCGTCATGCCCGTCACCCGCGCGCGCTTCCTGCCGATGCCTGATCTGCCCGGCAGCGTGCGCGGCGACGGCGGGTTCGGCTCCACCGGGTACGACAAGACAGGAAACCACGCATGACCGACCCGACGTCACAGGACCTCCCGCCGCGCAAGGCCGCGCCCGAAGACCGAGCCGAGCACGGCCCGTTCGACGAGTCCGAAGCCAACCCGGTGCGCCCGTACATCGATCTCGGCGGCATCAAGGTGCTGCCCCGCGAGGGGTTGAACCTGCGCCTCGAGGTCGAGGAGCAGACCAAGCGCATCGTCGCGGTAGGCCTGGACTACGCCGACTCGACCCTCCAGGTGCAGCCGTTCGCCGCACCGCGCTCGGCAGGGCTGTGGGACGAGACCCGTGAGCAGATCCGCCAGCAGATCCGCCAGCAGGGCGGGCGCGTCGAGGAGCGCGAGGGTCCGTTGGGCCCCGAACTCCTCGCCGAGGTTCCCGTCGCCGACACCGGCGGCGCCACCGGAAAGCGCCTGGCGCGGTTCGTCGGCGTCGACGGCCCCCGCTGGTTCCTGCGGGGCGTCATCGGGGGAGCTGCGACCTCCGACGCGGATGCCGCGGAGCGCGTGGAAGACCTGTTCCGCTCCCTCGTGGTGGTGCGCGGCGGCACTCCGATGCCCCCGCGGGACCTCATCCCCCTGAAGATGCCGGCCACGCCGGGCAGCGCGTGAGCACACCGCACGACCCCACCGCCGACCGCGATCCCGACCGCGACCGCGACCTCACGCCGCCCGAGCCGTCCACCGCGGATGTGCTGGGCCAGGCACTCAGCGGTGCCGCGCGTCGCGCCGGCCTGGATCCCACCGATGAGCGACCCACGGGCCATGTCGTCTGGCATGCGATGGGTGGCTGGCGCGGGGTGCTGGAATCCGTCCTGCCGGGCCTCGTCTTCGTCGTCGCGTACACGCTGACCGTCGATCGCGAGACGGGGGAGGCCAACCTGCCGCTGAGCCTCGGGCTCTCCGTCGGCCTCGCGGTCGTCTTCACGCTGCTGCGTCTCGCGCAGCGCACCCCACCCTCCGCCGCCCTCGGCGGGCTGATCGCCACCGCGGCGGCCGCGGGGCTGGCACTGCTCACGGGCCGCGGCGCCGACAACTTCGTCCCCGGCTTCATCACCAACGCCGCGTACGGCACCGCACTGCTCATCTCGGCCCTGATCGGCTGGTCACTGATCGGTCTCGCGGCCGGTTATCTCATGGGGGAGGGGACGACCTGGCGGCGGGACCCCCGCAAGCGTCGGGTCTTCTTCTGGCTCACGCTGGCGTGGGCGGCACTGTTCTACGCCCGGCTCGCGGTGCAGCTTCCGCTGTATTTCGCCGATGACGTCGCGACGCTGGGAACCCTCAAGCTGATCATGGGTCTGCCACTGTTCGCGCCCCTCATCGCGGTGACGTGGCTCGCCGCGCGCGCGCTCTACGCACGCCCGGCGGAGTGATACATTTATCTTGATATCAAGATAAATTTCCTCCCCTGGCGGGTTAGGCGGGCCTCACTAGCCGCCGTCCGCCAAGCCGGGGATGATGGGGGAACGGGCCAGTGATGGCCACCCCGCGGCCGACGAAGGAGACACGCGTGTCCAGTGTTGACAGCTTCGGTGCCAAGAGCACCCTGACGGTCGGCAGCACCGACTACGAGATCTTCCGCATCGAGACGGTGCCGGGGTACGACAAGCTCCCGTTCAGCCTCAAGGTGCTGCTGGAGAACCTGCTGCGCACCGAGGACGGCGCGAACGTCACGAAGCAGCAGATCCAGGCGCTGGGGTCGTGGGATCCCGACGCGCAGCCCGACACGGAGATCCAGTTCACCCCCGCGCGCGTGGTGATGCAGGACTTCACCGGTGTGCCCTGCATCGTCGACCTCGCCACGATGCGCGAGGCGGTCACCACCCTGGGCGGCGACCCGAACAAGATCAACCCGCTGTCTCCTGCGGAGATGGTGATCGACCACTCCGTGATCGCCGACCTGTTCGGCACCGCCGACGCGCTGGAGCGCAACGTCGAGATCGAGTACCAGCGCAACGGTGAGCGATACCAGTTCCTGCGCTGGGGCCAGAGCGCGTTCAACGACTTCAAGGTCGTCCCGCCTGGCACCGGCATCGTGCACCAGGTCAACATCGAGCACCTCGCCAAGGTCATCTACGACCGCCAGGTCGACGGTGTGCTGCGGGCCTACCCCGACACCTGCGTCGGCACCGACTCGCACACCACGATGGTCAACGGCCTCGGCGTGCTGGGCTGGGGCGTCGGCGGCATCGAGGCCGAGGCCGCAATGCTCGGCCAGCCGGTGTCGATGCTCATCCCGCGCGTTGTCGGCTTCAAGCTCACCGGCGAGATCCCGGCCGCAGTGACCGCCACCGACGTCGTGCTGACGATCACCGACATGCTGCGCAAGCACGGCGTCGTCGGCAAGTTCGTCGAGTTCTACGGTGCCGGCGTCGCCTCGGTGCCCCTGGCCAACCGCGCCACCATCGGCAACATGAGCCCCGAGTTCGGCTCGACCGCGGCGATGTTCCCGATCGACGACGTGACGCTGGAGTACCTGCGCCTGACCGGTCGCGACGAGCAGGCCGTGGCACTGGTCGAGGCGTACGCCAAGGCGCAGTCCCTCTGGCACGACGCGTCGGTGGAGCCCGCCTTCAGCGAGTACATGGAGCTGGACCTGTCCACGGTCGTCCCCTCGATCGCCGGCCCCAAGCGCCCCCAGGACCGCATCCTGCTGTCGGAGGCCAAGACGCAGTTCGAGAAGGACATCGTCGGCTACGCCACGGCATCCACGTCCGACGACATCGTCGACCTCGAGTCGAAGCACTCGTTCCCCGCCTCCGACCCGGGCCAGGTGCCCGGTGTCGAGGAGCCGGTGACCCGCGAGGTGCACATCGGCAGCGGCGGACCGGCTGCAACCTCCAAGCCGGTCAAGGTGACCCCTCCCGAGGGTGACCCGTACATCCTCGACAACGGCGCTGTGACGCTGGCCGCGATCACCTCGTGCACCAACACGTCGAACCCGTCCGTCATGATCGCCGCGGGTCTGCTCGCGCAGAAGGCGGTCCAGAAGGGTCTCAAGCGCAAGCCGTGGGTCAAGACCACGCTCGGCCCCGGTTCCAAGGTCGTCACCGACTACTACGAGAAGTCCGGCCTGGACAAGGCACTGGAAGCCGTCGGCTTCTACACCGTCGGCTACGGCTGCACCATCTGCATCGGCAACTCGGGACCGCTCATCGAAGAGGTCTCCGCCGCCGTCAACGATCACGACCTCGCCGTCACCGCGGTGCTGTCGGGTAACCGCAACTTCGAGGGGCGCATCAGCCCCGACGTGAAGATGAACTACCTGGCCTCGCCGCCGCTGGTGGTCGCCTACGCACTGGCCGGCTCGATGCACTTCGACTTCGAGACCGACGCGCTGGGCAAGGACACCGAGGGCAACGACGTGTTCCTCAGGGACATCTGGCCGGCACCGCAAGAGGTGCAGGACGTCATCGCCACCTCGATCTCGCGTGAGCAGTTCATCAAGCAGTACGCCACCGTGTTCGACGGCGACGAGCGCTGGAAGAACCTGCCCACCCCGACCGGCCCGATCTTCGAGTGGGACGAGCAGTCGACGTATGTGCGCAAGGCGCCGTACTTCGAGGGCATGTCGATGGAGCTGACCCCGGTCGCCGACATCACCGGCGCCCGCGTGATGGCGACCCTGGGCGACTCGGTCACGACCGACCACATCAGCCCGGCCGGCAACATCAAGCCCGGTACCCCCGCGGCGCAGTACCTCATCGAGCACGGTGTGGAGCGCAAGGACTTCAACTCCTTCGGCTCGCGCCGCGGCAACCACGAGGTCATGATCCGCGGCACGTTCGCGAACATCCGGCTGAAGAACCAGCTGGTCAGCGCGGTCAACGACGGCAAGGTCGTCGAGGGCGGCTACACCCGCGACTTCACGCAGCCGGGCGGCCCGCAGGCGTTCATCTACGACGCGTCGATGAACTACCAGGCCGAGGGCACCCCGCTGGTCATCTTCGGCGGCAAGGAGTACGGCTCCGGCTCGTCGCGCGACTGGGCGGCCAAGGGCACGAGCCTGCTGGGCGTGAAGGCCGTCATCACCGAGAGCTTCGAGCGCATCCACCGCTCCAACCTCATCGGCATGGGCGTCGTCCCTCTGCAGTTCCCCACCGGTCAGAGCTGGGAGTCCCTCGGCCTGGACGGCACCGAGATCGTCGCGATCACGGGTCTGGAGCAGCTGAACGAAGGCGTCACCCCGAAGACGGTCCGGGTCACCGCCACGCCCAGCGAGTTCTCCGCCGAGGGCAAGCAGCCGGTGGAATTCGATGCCATCGTGCGCATCGACACCCCCGGTGAAGCGGACTACTACCGCAACGGCGGCATCCTGCAGTACGTGCTGCGCAGCCTCGTCTGAGTCACACTGTGAACAGGCCCGGAGTCGACGACTCCGGGCCTGTTCACATTCGGCGCCACGACCGCGCGAGTAGACTCAGGAGCCCGTGTGGCCCCCAAGGAAGGACACGCATGTCGCTGCTCGCTTCGGTCTCCGGACCCCGCGACCTCGATCGGATGACGGTCGCGGAACTCGATGCACTCGCGGCGGAGATCCGTGAGTTCCTCGTGGAGAACGTCGCCCGCACCGGCGGTCATCTCGGTCCGAACCTCGGCGTGGTCGAGCTGACCATCGCGATCCACCGCGTCTTCCGCTCGCCGGAGGACCCGATCATCTTCGACACCGGCCACCAGTCGTACGTGCACAAACTGCTCACCGGCCGCCAGGACTTCTCACAGTTGCGCGCCCGGGGCGGGCTTGCCGGCTACCCGCAGCGCAGCGAAAGCCCACACGACGTCGTGGAGTCCTCACACGCGTCCAGCTCGCTCAGCTGGGCCGACGGCATCTCCCGCGCCCTCAACCGCACCGGTCGCACCGACCGTCACGTCGTCGCAGTCGTCGGTGACGGCGCGCTGACCGGCGGGATGACCTGGGAGGCGCTCAACAACATCACCGACGACAACGACCGCAACCTCGTGATCGTCATCAACGACAACGGCCGCTCCTACGCGCCCACGATCGGCGGCATGGCGCGCTACCTCAACCGGGTGCGCACCGCCGAGGCCTACCGCACCCTCCATCGCGGTTCGGATTCGCTGTTCCGCCGGCTCGGGCCCGCAGCCCGCGCGGTGTACCGCGGCGTGCGCGGCGGCACGCACGGGTTCCTGACGCGCTTCGTCAACAACGCCGCGCTGTACTCGAACCTCGACATCAAATACCTCGGCCCCGTCGACGGGCACGACATGGCGTCGCTGCTGGAAACCCTGGAACTGGCGAAGTCCTACGGCGCCCCGGTGATCGTGCACGCGATCACCGATAAGGGCCGCGGCTTCGGGCCCGCCCTCAGCGACGAGGCCGACCAATTCCACGCCGTCGGCCGCATCGACCCGATCACCGGTGAGGCGATCGCCGGCGCCGGCGCCGGCGCCACCGCCTGGACCGACGTATTCTCCGAAGAACTGGTCGCCGCCGGGGAGCAGCGCGAGGACATCATCGCGATGACCGCGGCGATGCTGCGCCCCACCGGCCTGCTCCCGTTCGCGCAGCGCTTCCCCGACCGCGTCTACGACGTCGGCATCGCCGAACAGCACGCCGTGGCCTCCGCCGCCGGGCTGGCCTACGGCGGACTGCACCCCGTGGTCGCGCTCTACGCCACCTTCATCAACCGGGCGTTCGACCAGGTGCTGATGGACGTGGCCCTGCACAAGGCCGGCGTCACGTTCGTGCTGGACCGCGCGGGTGTCACCGGTCCCGACGGCCCCAGCCACCACGGCGTGTGGGACCTGGCCATGCTGCAGCTCGTGCCGCAGATCCGCATCGCCGTGCCCCGCGACGCGGAGCGGCTGCGCGAGGAGTTCCGCGAGGCGATCGCCGTTTCCGACGCCCCCACCGTGGTCCGCTTCCCCAAGGGCGCCGTCGGCACCGATCTTCCGGCGATCGAGCGGCTGCGCGACGGCGTCGACGTGCTGGCCCGCAGTGACGCGGAGGACGTGCTGCTGGTGGGCATCGGCCCGATGGCGCACCTCGCGATGGACGTCGCCGAACGCCTCCGCGCGCAGGGGATCGGCGCGACGGTGGTCGACCCTCGCTGGGTGATCCCGGTGCAGCCGTCGATCGTCGAGCTCGCCGCGACGCACCGCCTGGTGATCACGCTCGAAGACGGCATCCGCGTCGGCGGCATCGGCACTCGGGTGCGACAGGTGCTGCGCGAGGCGGGCGTGGACACCGCCGTGGACGAGCTGGGTCTGCCCGACGAGTTCATCGACCACGCCACGCGCGAGCAGATCCTCGCCGACGCCGGCCTGACCGCCGCGAAGATCGCGCAGGACGTGGTGTCGCAGGTGCTGGGCATCCGCATCCCGGTCGCTCGCCCCACGACCGACACCGGGGCGCTGTGGATGACCCAGGTCACGTCCCCCGACGACTCCGCTCAGAACCGCGACGACCAGTCCTGACCGACCCGCCGTGCGCGCCGTCATCGACGAGGCGCGGCGTGCGTGAAAACATGGACGGATGAGCAGCGCCAACCTCGGCCGGGACGAAACCGCCGCCCGATCCGCCCACGTCACCCTCCACACCGTGCGGGTCGAGCTGGATGTGACCGGTGCACCGGATGCCGCCACTACCGGCTTTCCCACCGTCAGCACGCTGCAATTCGACGCCGACGTGCCGGAGACCTGGATCGACTTCATCGGCGAAGCCGTGGAGTCCGTGCACGTCAACGGCGTGGCCCACCCTGTCGAGTGGGACGGCGCGCGCATCCGTGTCGCCGGGCTGGCACCGCAGAACACGGTGCGCATCGCCGCGCGTGGCGCGTACAGCCACACCGGTGAGGGCCTGCACCGGTTCGTGGACCCCGTGGATGCCGCGACGTACCTGTACACGCAGTACGAACCGTCCGACTCCCGACGGGTCTTGGCGTGCTTCGAGCAGCCCGATATGAAGGCGCGCTACGAGTTCGTCGTCGCCGCACCCGCCGGCTGGCACGTGCTGTCCAACCAGCCCGCCGTGGACGTCCAGGTCACCGGCGACACGCAGCGGGTGGCGTTCGGCCAGACACCGCCGCTGTCCAGCTACATCACCGCCGTCGCCGCGGGCCCGTACCACCGCGTCGATTCCGAGTGGCGGCGCGGCGACCAGACCGTCGCGCTGGGTGTGCTGTGCCGCGCGTCGCTGGCGCAGCACCTGGACGCGGACGAGATCATCGAGATCACCCGGCAGGGGCTGGACTTCTTCACCGATGCCTTCGACTATCCGTACCCGTGGGGCAAGTACGACCAGATCTTCGTGCCCGAGTACAACCTCGGCGCGATGGAGAACCCGGGGCTGGTGACCTTCAGCGAGGGGTTCGTGTTCCGCGGCGCCGCGACGGTCGCTCAGCGTGAGGGCCGGGCGAACACGATCCTGCACGAGATGGCGCACATGTGGTTCGGGGACCTCGTCACCATGCGGTGGTGGGACGACCTGTGGCTCAAGGAGTCGTTCGCCGACTACATGGGCGCCCACGCGACGGCGGCCGTCACCCGTTTCACCGACGCGTGGGTCACGTTCGCCGTGCGACGCAAGGCCTGGGCGTACCAGCAGGATCAGCTGCCGACCACGCATCCGATCGTCGCGGACATCCCCGACCTGGAAGCGGCCGAGCTCAACTTCGACGGCATCACCTACGCCAAGGGTGCCGCCGTCCTGAAGCAGCTGGTCGCCTTCGTCGGCGAGGACGCATTCTTCGACGGGGCCAGGCGCTACTTCGCCGCCCACGCGTTCGGCAACACCACGCTAGAGGATCTGCTGGCACAGCTGGAAGCCGTCTCCGGCCGCGATGTGCGCGCCTGGTCGCGCGCGTGGCTGCAGACCACCGGCGTCAGCACGGTGTCTGTCGAGCGGGGCGAGGAGGGCCTGACGCTCGTGCAGACCGACCCTCGCCCGCACCGCCTCGGCGTGGCCGCGTACGACCTGCAGGACGGGCGCCTGGTGCGCGGTGCGGCCATCGAGGTGGACATCCGCGACGCGCGCACGCCCGTGCCGCTGCCGGCGGCCGGTGCCGCGCTCATCCTCGCCAACGACGGCGACCGCACCTATGCGAAGGTGCGGCTGGATGCGGCATCCGTCGACGCCGTGCAGGCCGCGCTCTCAACGATCGACGACCCCCTCGCCCGCGGCCTGGTGTGGTCTGCGCTGTGGAACGCCGCCCGCGACGGCGAACTGCCCGTCGCGCGCTACCTCGACATCGTGCACCAGCACGCCCCCGCGGAGTCGAACATCGCGCTGCTGACCGACGTACTCGCCAATACCGCGGTCGCGATCGGCCACTACGTGCCTGAGGCCGCACGTGACGCCCAGCGGGCGGCGTGGCTGGAGACCTGCTGGCAGGCGATGGCGGATGCCGCGCCGGCCAGCGGTGCCCAGCTGGCGTGGGCGCGGGCGGTGGGGGAGGCCGCGGCGTACGACCGGTCACGCGCGGCGCAGCTGCGGTCCTTCCTCGAGGGCGCCGACGCTCCGCCTGCGGGCCTGTCACTGGACCCGGAGCTGCGGTGGACCTGGTGGACCGCGCTGGCCACGACAGGTGATGCCACCACGGCGGATGCCGATGCCGAGCTGCACCGCGACGCCACCGCCACGGGGCGCACCGCGCACATCCGCATGTGCGCCTCCCGGCCGGACCAGGACGTGCGGGCCGCCGCATGGCAGGCGGCGTGGGAGGACACCACGCTCACGAATGACCACCTCAGCGCCACGATCGCCGGTTTCCGGGCCGGCGGCCGGCGCGACCTCATCGGGGCGTACGACGCGGATTACTTCGCCCGCATCCGTGAGACGTGGGCGGACCGCAGCATCGAGATCGCGCGTCGCCTGGTGCGGGGACTGTTCCCGGCATCCGATTCCCTCGAGCCGGCCGACGCGTGGCTGGCCGCGCATCCGGACGCGCCCGCCGCACTGCGGCGCATCGTGATCGAGCAGCGGGACCACCTCGCCCGCGACCTGCGCGTGCGCGCGGCGCAGTAGCGGGCAGGCGCGTCGCCGAGTCGCCCGCCACAACTTCGGGGAACGCCACAACTTCGGACCGAACACGCCGATCGGCTCCGAATCACCGGCGATCTCCGAGGTTACGGCGCGGGCCGGAGCGGATTCCGACACCATGACCCCGCAACGCAGGGGCGGCCCCGAGCCGAAGCCCGGGGCCGCCCCTGCGCGCCGTGTCAGACGGCCGCGATGCCGCGGATCGGCGGGTGGTGGAACGTGTCGCCGAAGACGCGCTCCGATGCCCCCTCGCGGTCGAGGTACGGCGAGGCACCGCCGTCGATGAACGGCCAGCCGGCACCGAGGATGAGGCACAGGTCGATGTCCTCGACCTCGGGCACGACCCCCTCATCGAGCATGATGCGGATCTCCTGCGCGAGACCGTCCTGCACGCGACGCAGGATCTCCTCGGCGGAGGCCGGCGACGAGCCGACCGCACCCTTGAGCACCTTCTCGGCCTGCTTGGTCCAGCCCGAAACGCGACCCGACTTGTCCTTCTCGACCACGGCGTCCAGCTGCGCGAGCGCGTGGAAGTTCTCATTCGCGTAGAACCGGTCCGGGAAGGCGGCGGTCATGGTGTCCTGCACGTGCGCGGCCACCTTCCAGCCGACCAGGTCGATCAGCTGGAACGGCGTCATCGGCAGGCCGAGCGGGCCGAAGGCCTTCTCGACGGTCAGCAGCGGCGTGCCTTCGTACACCGCACGCGCCGCTTCACCCATGACCTTCGCCAGCAGGCGGTTCACCACGAAGCCGGGCGCGTCGGCGGTGAGCACCGCGTTCTTGCCGAGCCCGCGTGCCACCACGAACGCCGTCGCCAGCGCGGCATCCGCCGTATGAGGCGTCTTCACGATCTCGATCAGCGGCATGGCCGCGACCGGGTTGAAGAAGTGGAAGCCGACCAGGCGCTCGGGGTGCGCCAGCTTCGCGCCGATCTCCTCGACCGACAGCGACGAGGTGTTCGTCGCGAGGATCGCGTCCTCGGCGATGACCTTCTCGATCTCGCCGAACACCTGCTGCTTGACGCCGACCTCTTCGAACACCGCCTCGATCACGAAGTCGCAGTCCGCGTACTGGGTCTTGTCGGTCGTGCCGGTCACGAGCGCGCGCAGCTGGTTGGCGGTGTCCGCATCCAGGCGGCCCTTCGCCTCGAGCTTGCCGATCTCCTCATGGATGTACGCCACGCCCTTGTCGACGCGGCCCTGGTCGAGGTCGGTGATCAGCACCGGCACCTGCAGCTTGCGCACGAACAGCAGCGCGAACTGACTGGCCATGAGACCCGCGCCGATGATGCCGACCTTGGTCACCTTCTTGGCCAGCTGCTTGTCCGGGGCGCCGACGGGGCGCTTGGCGCGCTTCTGCACGAGGTCGAACGCGTACATGGATGCCGCGAACTGGTCGCCGGTCACCAACTCGGCCAGCGCCTCGTCCTCACGGGCGAAACCCTCCGCCTTGGTGCCGCTCTTGGCCCGCTCGAGCAGTTCCAGGGCGACGTAGGGCGATTTCGGCACCGTGCCGATCTTGGACTCGAGCATGCCGCGGGCCATCTTGATCGCGATGGGCCACTTGGTGAGGCGCTCCATCTTGCCCGGCTCGTTCTTGCGGACGACCTTCACGGCGCCCGACAGCACGCCGTCTGCCCAGCGCAGCGAATCCTCGAGGTAGTTCGATGCCGGGAAGATGGCGTCCATGATGCCGAGGTCGAACGCCTGCTGCGGCTTGAGCGTGCGGTTCTGCTTGAGCGGGTTGGAGATGACCACCTCGAGCGCGTTCTCGATGCCGATGAGGTTCGGCAACAGGTACGCGCCGCCCCAGCCGGGGATGATGCCGAGGAACACCTCGGGCAGCGCCACCGCGGCAGCCGACGCGTCGACGGTGCGGTAGGTGGAGTTCAGCGCGATCTCCAGGCCCCCGCCGAGAGCCAGGCCGTTGACGAACGCGAACGACGGCACCCCCAGGTCACCCAGCGAACCGAGCACCTTGTGCCCGAACTGGGCGACCAGCCGGGCATTGTCCTTCGAGTCGAGGCGTGAGATGTCGGACAGGTCCGCACCGGCGGCGAGGATGTACTGCTTGCCGGTGATGCCGACGGCGTGGATCTCAGCTCGGGATGCCCGGTCCTTCAGGCCCGCGAGGGTCTGTTCGAGTTCGGCGAGCGTCGCCGGGCCGAGTGTGTTCGGGCGGGTGTGGTCGCGCCCGTTGTCGAGCGTGATGAGGGCGAGCACCTTGCCGCTGGGCAGGGTGATGTCGCGCACGGGGGAGTGCGTGATCACCTCGCCCTCGGTGCCGGCGAGGATCGGCGAGAAGTCGATGGAGTTGTAGTCGGTCATCGCGGTTCCTACTTCTTCTTCTTGCCGTTGAAGTGCGGGTTCTCCCAGATGACCGAGCCGCCCTGCCCGAGACCGACGCACATGGCGGTCAGACCGTAGCGGACGTCCGGGCGTTCGGCGAACTGCGCGGCCAGCTGGATCATCAGGCGCACGCCGGATGCCGCGAGCGGGTGGCCCACGGCGATGGCGCCGCCCCACGGGTTGACGCGCGGGTCGTCGTCGGCGATGCCGAAGTGATCCAGCAGCGAGATCACCTGGATCGCGAAGGCCTCATTGAGCTCGAACAGTCCGATGTCGGAGATGTCCAGGCCCGCCTTGCGCAGCGCCTTCTCGGTCGACGGGATCGGGCCGATGCCCATGATCTCCGGCTGCACGCCGGCGAACGCGAACGAGACCAGCTTCATCTTCGGGGCAAGCCCGAGCTGCTTCACGGCGCCGCCGCCGGCCAGCAGCGACATGGTCGCGCCGTCGGTCAGCGGCGACGAGGTGCCTGCCGTGACCCGGCCGTGCGGACGGAACGGGGTCTTCAGGCTCGCGAGGTCTGCCATCGTGGTCTGCGGGCGGCGGCCTTCGTCCGCCGTCGCGAGCCCCCACGCGCCCTCGGCGTCCTTGACGGCGACCGGCACCAGGTCGGGCTGGATCTTGCCGGCGTCGTATGCCGCCTGCAGCTTCTGCTGGCTGAGCATGCCGTAGCGGTCGGAACGCTCCTTGGTCAGATGAGGGAACCGGTCGAAGATGCGCTCGGCCGTCACGCCCATGTTCAGCGCGCCGGGGTCGACCATCTTCTCCGCCACGAAGCGGGGGTTCGGGTCGGCGTCGGCGCCGATGGGGTGGTGCCCCATGTGCTCCACGCCGCCGGCGAGGGCGACGTCGTACATGCCGACGCCGATGGAGCCGGCCATCGTCGTGACGCTCGTCATCGCGCCCGCGCACATCCGGTCGATTGCGAAACCCGGCACGGTCTGCGGGAGACCGGCGAGGATCGCGACGGAACGGCCCAGAGTCAGGCCCTGGTCGCCGGTCTGGCTGGTTGCGGCGATCGCGACGTCGTCGACGCGATCTGGGGGAACCTCGGGGTTGCGGTCCATGAGCGCGATGGTCGCCTTCACAGCGAGGTCATCCGCGCGGGTGTTCCAGTACATGCCTTTTTCGCCTGCGCGTCCGAACGGCGTGCGCATGCCGTCGACGAAGAAGACGTCCGAAATCTCGGCCACTCTGCCTCCAAAAATAGGGATCATGTCAGCCTAGAAACCCGCGTCGGCGCAGGAGAATCGGTTGGGGTGATCCTACGAAGTCGTTTCAGGCTCTTCCGATGGCGCTTGCAGGGAACGCACAAACGCGTCGGTGATCACCTGTGCGGTTCGTTCAATCTGCCAGCGACGCGCACCCTGCGCGGCCAAGGCGGCCGAGACGGATGCCGCGTCGAGCGGTTCCGGCGGCGTCCAGGCGATGCGGCGCAGCGTGTCGGGCGTCAGCAGGTTCTCCGTCGGCATCCCGAGCTCTTCGGCGACACGCTCGATCTCCGGTCGGGCCGCCTTGAGGCGGGCGTCGGCGGCGGGATTGCGGTCCGCCCAGGCCCGGGGCGGCGGCATGCTGTCGCCCGGGACGCGTTCCGGCGGCAGCGCCTCGTCGGCGCGACCGGCCTCGATCGCCGCCCACCATCGGTCCAGCTGCGAGCGACTGGCCCGCCCGGTGAAGTCCTTCACCTTCGCGAGGTCTGCTTTGGTCGCCGGGTCCGCCAGCACGGCGGCCACGAGGGCGCGGTCGGGCACGAGTCTGCCGGGGGAGACGTCCTGCTCGCGGGCGTAATCCTCGCGTGCGGTCCACAGCGCCCGCGCCACCGCGAGGCCACGCCGCCCTCGCACCGTGTGCAGTCCGCTCAGGCGCCGCCACGGTTCTTCGCGCGGGGGCTTGGGGGCACGCTCCAGCACGGCTTGGAATTCCTCCGCGGCGAGCTCGGTCTTACCCTGCTCGTCGAGCTCGGCAACCAGCACGTCGCGCACGTCCACGAGCAGCAGCACGTCGAGCGCGGCGTACTCCAGCCATGCCTGCGGCAGCGGCCGGGTGGACCAGTCCGCGGCGGAGTGCGCCTTGTCCAGAGTGATGCCCAGGGTGTCCTCGACCACGGCGCCCAGCCCCACCCGCTCGTGGCCCAGCAGCCGGGCGGCGAGCTCGGTGTCGAAGATCGACGGGGGCTCCAGGCCGATCTCCCGCAGCGAGGGAAGATCCTGGCTCGCGGCGTGCAGAATCCACTCCTCGCCGCCGATGGCATCCTGCAACGGGGTCATGTCGCCGATGGCGGGCGGATCGAACAGGTACACCCCGGCGTCGCGCCGGAACACCTGCACCAGGTACGCGCGCTGGGAGTAGCGGAAGCCGCTGGCCCGCTCCACGTCGACGGCGACGGGACCGTCGCCGGCGGCCAGTGCCGCACACGCGGCAGCGAGCCCCGCGGCATCCTCGATGACGACGTACTCAGCCACGTGCACCTCGGCGCGGTCCAAACACTGCAATCTCCTCCGACCCGGGCGGCAAACCCGCCAGCATACAAACCAGTTCACCCCACGCCTGGACGTGCTGGACGATGTCGCTGGACGGCGACCAGGACGCGCGCAGCTCGATCTGGGCGCCATCGCCCTGATCGGCCAGCGTGCCGAAACCTTTGGAAAGCGTCTTGGTGGCGGTGCCGGATGCCGCCTCATACTTCGCACTGCGGGACTCAAGTGCGTCGACCAGCCATGACCAGGCCACATCGGCCAGCATCGGATCGGTGCCGATCTCGGTCTCCAGGGGCGCTTGCGCGAAGCAGACGATGCGCCACGGACCACCCCACGCGTCGACGTCGGTGTCGTCGTGCAGCAGGATGAAGCGCCCGGTGCCGTAGGGGGAGTCGACCCCGTGCTGCTCGGGTCGCACGTCGCCGGCGAGGGCGATGGCGTCGGGGGCCAGCCCGCTGGGCGCGGGGATCTCGCGCACGACGAAGTCGGAACGGAAGGCGAGCGAACGCACCCGCTCCGCTGCTTCAGCGAATGCGGGCGGTCCCGCCGGAGGGCGCGGATCATCCACGTCGACAGACTAGAGTGAGGCCACCATGATGGCCTCCAGGCGCGCCGTCCCGCCCGGCGCCTCCCTCTCTGCCCTGATCCTCGTGCGTGCACTCGTGGTCACCCTTGTCGCCGCCCTGACCGGGGTGATAGGCGCGATGGGCGTGCTGGCGGTGCGGATGGCACGTCGCGTGGTCACCCCCGCCGGCCGGGTGCCCGACACCAAGATCGTCGATCTGGACACCGCCGCTCAGACCATCACCCTCTCGCGCACCGCCGACACCGCGCTGCCCGGCAGGTATGGCCTCTTCACGACCGGCACCGCGCAGTACATCAAGCTCGGCTCGGTGCTCTCCGAGGACGCCTCGACGGTCAAGCGCAAGCTCCTCACGCACGTACCCGCCGAGGCGCATCTTTCCTCCGAGGCCGCGTTCAGCGGCTGGTACTTCGACGACCCCACCCAGCTGCAGCTGCCGTTCACCTCCGAACTGATCGGCGGACCGCTCGGCCCATGCCCGGCGTGGCTGTTCCCGGCGGCCGAGTCCGCCGACACCTGGGTCGTGCAGGTTCACGGCCGCGGCACCACCCGCGCGGAGTGCCTGCGCGCTGTGCCGGTGTTCCACGAAGCCGGGATCACCTCCCTGCTGGTGTCGTACCGTAACGACGGCGAAGGGCCGCGCAGTCGCAGCGGCACCTATGCGCTGGGCGCGACGGAGTGGCGCGACGTGGATGCGGCGGTGGGCTTCGCCCGCAGACGCGGCGCGAAGCGCGTGGTGCTGATGGGCTGGTCGATGGGCGGCGCGATCGCGCTGCAGGTGGCGCTGAACTCCGCGCACCGCGACCTCATCGTCGGTGTCGTCCTGGAGTCACCCGTCATCGACTGGCGCATCGTGCTGGGCTACCAGGCCAAGCAGTTGAAGGTGCCCGAGCCGGTCACCCAGCTGGCGATCGGGGCGCTGCGCGCCGACTGGGCGACCACCGTCACCGGTGCCGGCGCGCCCATCCCGTTCGACCGCCTCGACGTGGTCGCCCGGGCGGGGGAGCTGCGGCATCCGATCCTCATCCTCCACAGCGACGATGACGGATTCGTGCCCTCCGACGCCTCCCACGATCTGGTGGTCGCCCGCCCGGACCTGGTGGAGTTCGAAGTGTTCGACGTGGCGCGCCACACGAAACTGTGGAATTACGACCAGCAGCGCTGGAACAACCGCATCCTGACGTGGCTGCGCGCGCACGGCATGACGTCGGTGCAGACCCCCTCGTACGACTAGCGGCGACCCGAGGCGCCTCGCGCGACTACGATCGACACCCATGACCACCACCGGCACGGGCATCGTGCGTCTGATCGAACGCCAGCCCCAGGTCACCGGCGATGAGATGATCGCCTCGCTCGTCCCGCCGCCCCAGTTCGACGACGCGACGTTCGAGACCTACCGGTCAGATCATGCCTACCCGTCGCAGCAGGACGCGAAGGAAACGCTCATCGCGTTCTCCGGCGGGGGTGCACCCGCAGCGCGCGGCGGACTGTTCCGCCGGGCGAAGAAGACGCCCGAGCTCAAGCCAGGCGTATATCTGGACGGCGGCTTCGGTGTCGGCAAGACCCACCTGCTCGCCGCGATCTACCATGCGGTGCCCGCGCATCGGAAATACTTCGGCTCCTTCATCGAGTACACCGCGCTGGTCGGGGCGATCGGCTATCAGAAGACCGTCGAGCTGTTCCGTGGCGCTGATCTGCTGTGCATCGACGAGTTCGAACTCGACGACCCGGGCGACACGATGGTTATGACCCGGCTGCTCGGCGAGCTCGTGGCATCCGGCACCCGGCTGGCGGCGACATCGAACACGCCGCCGAACGCGCTGGGCGAAGGTCGCTTCGCCGCACAGGACTTCCTCCGCGAGATCCACGCGATGTCGGCGAGCTTCCAGACTCTGCGCATCGACGGCACCGACTACCGCCAGCGCGCCGTCGACGGGCACGCGGTGGTGCTCACCGACGCCGAGTACGAGCGGGTGCTGGCGGATGCCGCCACCACCGGCCCCGCATCCGACGACCGGTTCGCGGCGGTCGTGGCCCACCTGGCCACCGTGCACCCCTCCCGCTACATCCGGCTCATCGAGGGGCTGTCGGCGGTCGGGCTGCGGGATGTGACGCAGCTGGACGACCAGTCCGCGGCGCTGCGTTTCGTCGCCTTCGTGGACCGTGCCTACGACGCGCAGATCCCCCTTCGAGCCACCGGCACTCCGCTCGATCAGGTGTTCGGTGACGAGATGCTCGCCGGTGGGTACCGCAAGAAGTACCTGCGCGCCATCTCCCGCCTCGTGGCCCTCACGCACTCCTGACCCATCCGGGGCCGCGTTCCGGGCGGGACGAAACGTGATGTTTACCGCGGATGCCACTGCGTAACCAACGCGAAACACGACCTGCATGCTGTCAGTAACGGCGCCTGGCGAGACTGGGCGAACACGAAGCGGCCACCCGTACCCATCCGCGACGTGTCCCTGTCACTGATCAATGTGAGGTAACACCTATGGACGCACCCGGCAACATCGCCTGGGGGATCATGGCCACCGCGCTCGTGCTATTCATGACGCCCGGTGTCGCCTTCTTCTACGGCGGTCTGGTCAAGGCCAAGAGTGTCGTCAGCATGATGATGATGAGCTTCGGAGCTCTCGGACTCATCAGCGTGCTGTGGATTCTGTACGGCTTCAACATGAGCGCGGTCGGCAGCACGTGGGAGTTCTCGGGCAACCCGTTCAGCGACTTCGCCCTCAGCGGCCTCGCTTCGGGTGAGGGCGCGAACACGTCGCTCATCGGCGTCGCGTACGGCGCGACCTTCGCGATCATCACGGTCGCGCTCATCTCCGGTGCGATCGCCGACCGGGCCAAGTTCGGCTCGTGGATGCTGTTCGCCGGTCTGTTCGCGACCATCGTCTACTTCCCCGTCGCCGCGTGGGTGTGGGGTGGCGGCTGGATCTTCAACCTCGGCACCAGCATGGGCTTCGGCACGGAGGTCATCGACTACGCCGGTGGCACCGCGGTGCACATCAACGCCGGCGCCGCAGCCCTCGCCCTGGCCCTGGTCCTCGGCAAGCGCATCGGTTTCCAGAAGGGCATCCACAAGCCGCACAACGTGCCGCTCGTCATGCTGGGCGCCGCGATCCTGTGGTTCGGCTGGTTCGGGTTCAACGCCGGTGCCGAGTGGCTGTCCGAGGACATGGGCGGCGTCGGCCTCATCGGGATCAACACGCTCGGCGCCACGGCCGCTGCCGTGCTCGGCTGGGTCATCGTCGAGAAGCTCAAGGACGGCAAGGCCACGTCGATCGGTGCGGCATCGGGTGCGGTCGCGGGTCTGGTCGCCATCACCCCGGCCTGCGCCAACCTGTCGCCGGGCTGGGCGCTGCTCCTGGGCATCATCGCGGGTGCGGCCTGCGCCCTCGCGATCGAGCTGAAGTGGAAGCTGGGCTTCGACGACTCGCTCGACGTCGTCGGCATCCACCTCGTCGGTGGCCTCATCGGCACGATCTACCTCGGCTTCTTCGCCACCGACACCGGCCTGTTCGTCGGTGGCAACGCGGAGCAGCTGCTGCTGCAGGTCATCGCCGCACTCGGTGTCATGGTCTACTCCTTCGTCGTCGCCGGCATCCTCGGCTTCGCGATTCAGAAGACGCTCGGCTTCCGCATCAAGAACGAGGACGAGATCGCCGGTGTCGACACGGTCGTGCACGGCGAAGAGGGTTACGCCCTCGCCGACTGACCTTCAGTCCACACCTGCAGGGGCGTCGCGGCTTGGCCGCGGCGCCCCTGTCGCGTGTCCGGGGGCTCGCCGGCGCGCTCGGGGTCGCTGGCTGCGGCATCCGTCGCCGGATACCCCCCCCCCCGGAACCCGGGTTCGGTGCCCGATACGCGCCCCAAACCCCGCGGAACCCGGGTTCGGTGCCCGATACGCGCCCCAAACCCCGCGGAACCCGGGTTCGGTGCCCGATACGCGCCCCAAACCCCGCGGAACCCGGGTTCGGTGCCGAATACGCGCCCCAAACACCGGCCGTGTGGCACCGGGGGACGCTGCGGGGTCGGGGGATAGGGTGACGCCGTGAGTACCCGCGGCTTCCTGCAGCGCCTCGCGTCGCTGTTGCGGCCGTCGAGGCGCCCGATGTCCCGCGCGGGCACGGACGAGACGCCCGGACGGTCGGGAGCCACCGCCACGATCGGACTCGCCCCGCCGGCGGCGCTGCGCATCGCGTACTCGCCCGACCCGGACGGCGAGCCCGACGCGGGGGAGGTGGTGTGGACCTGGGTGCCGTATGCCGAGCGCGACGGCCGTGGCAAGGACCGGCCCGTCCTCGTTATCGCCCCTCAGAACGCCGACCGCGTCTATGCGCTGCGGCTGACCAGCGCGCCGCACGACGGCGAAGCGAACTTCGTGCCGATCGGCGCGGGGGAGTGGGACTCGAAAGGACGGCCTTCGTGGGTCGATATCGGCCAGCTGTACAGCGTGCACACAGCGGGGATGCGCCGCGAGGCGGCCGCTGTGGACCGCAGCACCTTCGCCCGCGTGGCGGCGGCACTGAAGCGCCGGTACGGCTGGAGGGTCGCCGGATGAGGCGCCCCGGACTGGCCGCTGCGGCGGCTCTCACGCTGCTGCTGACCGGGTGCAGCGCCCCGGCGCCGGAGGCGACCCCTACAGCGTCTGCGCCACCGTCACCGGCCGTCACGAGCCCGGCGACGCCGAGCCCCACGCCGACAGCAACCACGCTCGTTCACCCTGCGTGCGACGAACTTGTCCCGCTGACGGTCGTGCGTGAGAACTTCAGCAGCACCGCGGTGCTGTATGACACCCCGGGCGAACTGGAGCGCGAACAGGCGCTCGGCGCGCTGGGTCCCATTGCGCAGAAGACTCTCGCCAGCGCCGAGAACGAGCAGTTCTGCGAGTGGATCGTCGAGGGCGGGTCGGACGGGCGCGTGGCAGTCTTCAGTGCACAGCTCCCGCCGTCGGATCGAGAGGAACTGGTCACGGCACTGCGCTCCTCGGCGTACACGCCGCTTGAGCTCAACGACGCCACGGCATTCGGTCTGTATGAAGAGGGGTCGATCAGCACGTACTACACCGTCCAGGCCTTCGTGGGCTCGGCGTGGGTGATCGCGCTCGGATCCGGATCGGTCGATCACGGGGTACCCGTCGCGCAGGCGGCCGTGGACTCGCTCCGCGCGGCGAACCCGCAGCTCTCCGGCTGAGGGAGAGGTCCGAATCAGCCGACCGCGTTGACGACGCCCGTGATGAGGACGGCGATGATCGTGGTCCATCCGATGATCGCGAGGGCCTGCCACACCAGGATGCGCGCCTTGCCCACGCCGACAGCGGCAAGCATGGTCGCCGTGAACTGGGTCGGCAGCAGCAGCGGGCCCAGCAGGCTCACTCCGGGCACGCCGTAGCGGTCCAGCGCGCGCAGGAACTTCGCGCGGCGGGTGGGGTTCCCGCCCAGATGCTCGGCCGGTGTCGACGTGGATGCCGGCTCGAGCGCCGACCCACCACCGACGGCAACAGCTTCCCGGGTAGGAACGCTTTCGCTGCGACGCGTGACGACCGCGGTACGCGCACCGGAGCTCAACAGCACCAGCACCGCGACGCACAGGAAGTTGCCTGCCGCGCCGGCGATCACGGCGACAACGGGATGGATGCCGCCGATGATCCCGATCGTGGCCGCCCCCTCGCCCTCGATGAACGGCACCGCGCCGGCGAGAGCGAGGATGAGCGGCTGGACGAGGTCGGGCACCTGCGCGACGAGGTCCTGGAAAGTGTCGATGAGGCTCATGTTCTGCTCCTGGTGAGGCGATGAGGGCAACCGTGCTGCGATGGCCGCGCGGTGATGATCACAGTCCACCGCTTCGGCCAGGCGGCCGGAAGTGTCGCTCTGTCACCGCTGCAGGTGCGGTCTGCACGCGGCGTCCATGACATTTGTCACGCGCCCTAGGGTGGACGGGTGACCCGCACCTCCGCGCCCGCCGTCGCCCTCTCCGCGTCCGGGGGAGCGGCGCTGAGCAGGGGCATCAACGCCACGTGGTGGTACACCGTGTCGGCGATCCTGCTGTTCGAACTGATCCTTGTCATGGTCTGGTTCTCGGCGCTGGGGGAGGCGGGGGTGGATGCCTGGGCCGTGCTCGCCGTCGGGCTCGGCGCCCTGGTGTGGTGCGCCTCGACGCTGGCGCTGATGGTGGACTACCGGCATCGCACCGAGGGTGCGCCCGTCGCGAGCTGGCGCAGAGTGGTTGCGCCGCTGGCGATCGCCGCCGCCTATGGCGTCGTGGTGTGGATCGCCAGCGGAAGCTGGGCCATCGCACTGCTGCCGCTCGTGCAGTCGGTCGTGCTGCTCAACTGGCCCGCGGGCGTGCGCCTGCGCGTGGTGCTGGCGGCGACGCTTCTGCTCGCCGGGTTGTGGGTCATCGACGCGCGCTTGGGCTTCGGGCGGGTCGGCGTTATCACCGCGGAGCCGAGCTGGTGGCTCATCGGGTTCTACACGGTCTTCCTCCCGGGGATGACGGTGTTCTCGCTGTGGTGGTGGGACGTGCTCATCGCCCTCGACCGTGCCCGCGCCTCCGAGGCCAAGCTCGCCGCCACGCAGGAGCGCCTGCGGCTGGCGACCGACGTGCATGACCTCCAGGGCCACCACCTGCAGGTGATCGCCCTCCAACTCGAGCTGGCCGAGCGGCTGATGTCGCGCGATCCCGCCGCATCGTTGCAGCATCTGCAGACGGCTCGCGCCAGCGTCGACGAGGCGCGGCAGGGTACCCGGGACCTCGCCATGCGCTTCCGGTCGGTGCCACTGCGAGACGAACTCGCCAACGCCGTGGATCTGCTGCGTGCGGCCGGTACGGACGCCGACGTGACAGTGGACGAGGATGCCGACCGCGCGCCGGCCGACGTGATCGGCCCCGTCATCCGCGAGACCACCACGAACGTGCTCCGCCACGGCGGCGGGGGATGGGCACGGCTCTCTCTCACCCGGGATGCATCGTCGTGGCGGTACGCGATCTCCAACGACGCGTCGGATGCCGCACCGCAGCAGGACGGCGCGGGCCTGGCCGGTCTGGGCCGACGCGCCGCCGACGCCGGCGGCACGCTCGACGTACGCCGCGGCGACGGCGAATTCACCGTGACCATGACCGTGCCCGCCGGCGGTGCCCGATGATCCGGGTGCTGCTCGCCGACGACGAAGCCATGATCCGTTCCGCCCTCGCGGCGCTGCTGCGCCTGGAGGACGACATCGACGTCGTGGCGGAGTGCGCCGACGGCCAGCAGGCGGTGGAAGAGGCGCTACGGCTGCAGCCCGACGTCTGCCTGCTCGACCTCGAGATGCCGCACCTGGACGGGGTGCAGGTCGCCGAGCGACTGAAACGCACGCCCGCAACCCGCTGCATCATCGTGACCCGTCACGCCCGTCCCGGTGTCCTGCGCCGTGCGCTGGAGTCGGGCGTCGCGGGGTTCCTGCCCAAGTCTCGCGGTGCCGACGAGGTTGCCGCCGTCATCCGCCGGATCGCGGCAGGGGCACGCTACGTCGACCCGGAGATCGCCGCCGATGCCCTCAGCGACGAGCGGTCCCCCTTGACAGCGCGCGAACTCGACGTGCTGCGGGCGGGCCGACGCGGCGAGACGTCGGAGCAGATCGCCCGTACGCTGTCGCTGGCTCCCGGCACGGTGCGAAACCACGTGTCCGCCGTCCTGGCCAAGCTCGCGGTCGACTCCCGGCAGCAGGCCACCCTGCTGGCAGAGGAGCGCGGCTGGCTCTGAACGTGCCGGCATCCATCGCGCGTGCAGGTGCCGTCGCTAGAGTGGGCGGTCGGCCCGAGGTATCCGTCTCGCAGCTTTTTACCCGACCGCGAGGACACCCGTGAGCCTGATCCGCCTGAACGACGTGAGCATCGAATTCGACGGGAAACCGGTGCTGCGGGAAGCCTTCCTCAAGCTGCGCCAGGGTGACCGCATCGGCCTCATCGGCAAGAACGGCACCGGCAAGACCTCGTTCCTCGAGATCGTGCTCGGTCGCCGGGAGCCGTCCGGTGGCACCGTGTCGGTGACGCTCGGCACCACGATCGGGTACTTCTCGCAGTTCTCCGAGCTCGACGGCGAGCAAAGCGTGCAACAGACGCTCAGCGGCCACTTCGCAGCGGTGCACGAAACCCAGGCCCGCCTCGACGAGATCGGCGGGCAGCTGGCGGAGCCGATGACGGATGCCGCGATGACCCGCCTCCTCGCCGAGCAGGGCGAGCTGTTCGAGCGCATGGATGCCGTCGGTGGCTGGACCTACGAGAACACGATCGACACGGTGCTCACGAGCCTCGGGTTCGACCAGGAGCGCCGGCGCTTGCCCGTCGGCCGGCTTTCCGGCGGGTGGCGCAACCGCGCCGCGCTCGCGCTCATCCTGGTGCAGGCCCCGGATGTGCTGCTGCTGGACGAGCCGACCAATTTCCTCGACCTCGACGGCGTGCGCTGGATCGAAGGGTGGCTCGGCGGGTTCCCCGGCGCGGTGCTCGTCGTCTCGCACGACCGGCAGTTCCTCGACGGCGTGGTCACCCGCATCGTCGAGATCGAAAACCTGCGACTGCAGGACTATGAGGGCAACTACTCCGCCTATGTCCACGCGAAGCAGTCGCGGCTGAAGATGCTCGAGCGCCAGTTCGCCCACGAGGAGGAGCTGCTCGCCTACGAGCAGGCAGCCTCCACCGCGCGGCGGGAAGCGGCCCGCAACCCCTCGAACGCGGTAACCCGGCGCCTCGCCGACATCAAGAAGCGCCAGGCGCCTCGTCCGATCGACCAGATCATCACCGGCATCTACGACGGGCTGCGGGTCAGCAACGACCTGCTGACGGTCACCGGGCTGGCGAAGGGCTTCAACGGCACGCCGCTGTTCGAAGGGCTCTCGTTCGACCTGCAGCGCGGCGACCGGGTCGCGGTGCTGGGCTCGAACGGATCCGGAAAGTCGACGCTGCTCGATGTCCTCACCGGCGAGACCCAAGCGGATGCCGGCACGGTGCGCTGGGCCAAGGGGGCACGGTTCATCTCGTACAACCAGGTCTTCGCCGAGCTGGATCTGACGGACAGCGTGGGACACGCCGTCAACGCCTACCCCGACTCGCTCGCGTTGACGGCGACGAAGAAGAGCGTGAACCGGTTCCTCGCGATGCTGCAGTTCTCCGAGGCCGATCTGCAGCAGAAGATCGGCACCCTGTCGGGCGGTCAGCGCGCGCGTGTCGCGATCGCGCAGTGCCTGCTGTCGGGGGCAGCGGTGATCATCCTCGACGAGCCGACCAACCACCTCGACATCACCTCCACGCAGGTGATGGAACGCGCGCTGACTCATTTCCCGGGCGCGGTGATGGTGGTCAGCCACGACCGGTTCTTCGTCGACAAGCTCGCCGACAGGCTGCTCGTGTTCGACGGATCGCCGCAGGTCATCGAGACGCCGGCTACCGGGGCACTCTGAGGCATCCGCGTCCTGAAATGACGAAAACCCCCGGCGAGCCGGGGGTTTTCTGTTGTGGGCGATACCAGACTCGAACTGATGACCTCTTCCGTGTGAAGGAAGCGCGCTACCAACTGCGCCAATCGCCCGTCGCCCCGAGGGGCCTGAATGAGCATACCGGATGCCGCGGCCGGCAACGAACCAACGGGCGAGACACGCGCGGGGCGCGCGGGTTTTGCACTCGGCAATTAGTCGGCTAAAGTCATTCAAGTGCCGGAGCGATCCGGTGCAGAATGCGGATGTAGCGCAGTTGGTAGCGCACAACCTTGCCAAGGTTGGGGTCGCGAGTTCGAGTCTCGTCATCCGCTCGAGTGTACGGAACCTCTCCGGGGGTTCCATGGCACGTGGGGTCAAACCACACGGTGGCGTGGCCGAGCGGCTAGGCACCGGCCTGCAAAGCCGTTTACACGGGTTCGAATCCCGTCGCCACCTCCACTCAGAACTCAACAGCCCTTACGGGCGCGATTGGCGCAGCGGTAGCGCGCTTCCCTGACACGGAAGAGGTCACTGGTTCGATCCCAGTATCGCGCACCACCGAAAAACCCCCGGCTCGCCGGGGGTTTTTCGTTTCCGCTCCCGCATCGCCTGGCGAGCCGGACGCGTCAGCTCCGGCGCCTCACCGCACGGGAGACACAGAGGGCTGCGACGAGCGCCCACGCACCCCAGGCCACCCACACGCCGGCGACGCCGAGCATCGGGCCGCTGTCGCAGTGGGTCGCGGCGGGATCGGCGGAGTCGTAGCACGTGCCCACCGTGGTGCTCGTGACGAAAAGAACGACAACGCCCAGGACGACCGGCAACACGAGCCACACCCAGCGGCCCGATGCGCGATCCCGCGGCGGCCCCTCGATCATGCGACAGACGCTACCGTCCCGTCCCGCGAGAAACCATTTCTCGGTCGAGACATCACGCATTGCGTGGTTTCTCACCCGAGAAGTGGTTTCCCGAACGCATGCGACGGACGGATGC
This sequence comes from Microbacterium sp. zg-YB36, assembly GCF_024623575.2. NCBI lineage: Bacteria > Bacillati > Actinomycetota > Actinomycetes > Micrococcales > Microbacteriaceae > Microbacterium > Microbacterium sp. zg-YB36. The sequence goes on along the minus strand of NZ_JANJFD020000001.1, from coordinate 282,265 downwards.
CACCCGCCCGCACGCGATACCCGCGGGGCTAGGCTCGGCGCATGGCCCACCTCGTGCTCACCATCGTCGGCGACGACCGCTCGGGTCTCGTACAGACCCTCGCCGACACCGTTGCCACCCACGGCGGAAACTGGGAACGCAGCGAAATGGCCGAACTCGCCGGGGCTTTCGCCGGGATCGCGCTCGTTTCGGTCCCAGACGACCGGGTCGACGCACTGCGAGCGGCGCTGGACGGACTCGGCGGACTGCTGCGCATCACGACGCACGAGAGCAGTGCGCGGGCGGATGCCGCGACCCGTCACGTGACCTTCACGGTGCTGGGCAACGACCGCCCGGGCATCGTCCGCGACGTCACCGGGACCCTTGCCGCGCGGGGTCTCAGCATCGACAGCTTGACCAGCCGCACCCTCGACGCACCGATGGCAGGGGGCACGCTGTTCGAAGCGATCCTCGCGGTACGGGTGCCGCCCGGCGTCGAGACCGCCACGATCACCGAGGACCTCGAGCGGCTCGCCGGGGAGATCCAGGTGGATCTCGCCGTCACCGACGTCTGACCCCGCGTCGGCCCCGTCGCGCACCCGGCTAGAATCATGCCCATGGAACTGAGCCGGACGACCGTTGCGACCGTCGTCGCGGCCACCGGCACGCGAACGCTTCAGGCCTGAGCGGGCAGGGCGCGCGTCGTCCGAAGCTGAGCAGCCATTGTTCCGAGCCACCTTCTGGAGAAGTTCCTGTGACTGACGTGTCTAGCCCCGTCGACGGTTTCGCCCTGTTCCCCGACCGCTCCGTCGTCGCGCTGCGCGTGAACGGCGAGCTCAAGGACCTCGCGACGGTCGTATCCGACAGCGACGATGTGGAACCGGTCCACATCGACAGTCCCGATGGCCTGGCGATCCTGCGCCACTCCACGGCGCACGTGCTCGCCCAGGCGGTGCAGCGGATCAACCCGCAGGCCAACCTCGGCATCGGCCCGCCGATCGAGAACGGCTTCTACTACGACTTCGGTGTCGCCGAGCCCTTCACCCCGGAAGACATCAAGGCCATCGACAAGGAGATGCAGCGCATCGTCCGCGAGGGCCAGCGGTTCGTCCGCCGTGTCGTCACCGACGAGGAGGCCCGTGTCGAACTCGTCGACGAGCCGTTCAAGCTCGAGCTGATCGGCCTCAAGGGCGGATCGAAGGATGCCGCCGAGGGCGCGTCCGTCGAGGTCGGCGCCGGCGAGCTGACGATCTACGACAACGTCAACCGCGACGGCGAGACGGTCTGGAAGGACCTCTGCCGCGGCCCGCACCTGCCCAGCACCCGCATGATCGGCAACGGCTGGGCACTGCAGCGCATCGCCGGCGCCTACTGGCGCGGCAGCGAGAAGAACCCGCAGCTGCAGCGCATCTACGGCACCGCGTGGCCGACCAAGGACGAGCTGCGCGCGTATCAGCAGCGCCTCGAAGAGGCCGCCAAGCGCGACCACCGCAAGCTCGGCAAGGAGCTGGACCTGTTCTCGTTCCCCGACGAGATCGGGTCGGGCCTGTCGGTGTGGCATCCCAAGGGCGGTGTCATCCGCGGCGAGATGGAACAGCACGCCCGCCGCCGGCACATCGAGGGCGGCTACACCTACGTGTACACCCCGCACATCTCCAAGGAAGACCTCTTCCTGCAGTCCAATCACCTCGTCACGTACCGCGAGGGGATGTTCCCGCCCATCCACATGGATGAGGAGCGGGATGCCGACGGCAACATCACCAAGCACGGCCAGGACTACTACCTGAAGCCGATGAACTGCCCGATGCACATCCTCATCTACAAGGAGCGGGCACGCAGCTACCGCGACCTGCCGATGCGGCTCGCCGAGAACGGCACCGTCTACCGCAACGAGCTCTCCGGGGCGCTGCACGGCCTCACCCGGGTGCGCGGGTTCACGCAGGACGACTCGCACCTGTTCGTCACGCCCGACCAGCTCGAGTCGGAGACGACCCGCGTGCTGGAGTTCGTCATCTCGATGCTGCGCGACTTCGGTCTGACCGATTTCGAGCTCGAGCTGTCGATGCGCGACGACGAGAAGGAGAAGTGGATCGGCAGCGAGGAGTTCTGGGAGTACTCCACCAACGCCCTCCGCAACGTCGCGCTGGCCAGCGGGCTCAAGCTCACCGAGGTCCCCGGCGAAGCCGCGTTCTACGGCCCCAAGATCGATCTGAAGACCCGCGATGCGATCGGCCGCACATGGCAGCTGTCCACCGTGCAGGTGGACCCCAACCTGCCCGAGCGCTTCGGCCTGGAATACACCGGGCCCGACGGCGAGAAGCACCGCCCGATCATGATCCACCGCGCCCTGTTCGGGTCGATCGAGCGCTTCTTCGCGATCCTGCTGGAGCACTTCGCCGGAGCCTTCCCGGTGTGGCTGGCTCCCGTGCAGGTCGTGGGCATCCCCGTCGCCGCCGAGTACGGCGACTATCTCGGCGGAATCGTCGACCAGCTGCGCCTGCAGGGCGTGCGGGCCGAGGTCGACCACTCCGACGACCGGATGCAGAAGAAGATCCGCACCCACACCACGCAGAAGGTGCCGCTGCAGCTGATCGCGGGGGAGCAGGACCGCTCCGCAGGCACCGTGTCGTTCCGCTTCCGCGACGGCACGCAGACCAACGGGGTCCCCGTCGACGACGCGATCGCCCTGGTGCTGCGCGCCATCGCCGAGCGGACCCTCGTCGACACGGCGGAGGACCTGGCGTGAGCGACGAGGAACTCGTCGACGCGGCGACCCTCCCGGGCGTGCCCGACGAGTTCCAGCGGCTGTGGACGCCGCACCGGATGGCGTACATCCGGGCCGGTGCCGACGCGATGCGCGCCGCGTGCCCCTTCTGCGCCGCCCCGGACATGTCGGATGCCGATGGCCTCATCGTGCACCGCGGGCGCACCGCGTACGTGCTGCTGAACCTGTTCCCGTACAACTCCGGTCACCTGCTGGTGTGCCCCTATCGCCACGTCGCCACGTACGACCAGGCGACGGCGGAGGAGGTCGCCGAGATCGCCGAGCTGACCCAGACGGGCATGCGGGTGCTGCGAGAGGTGTCGCGCTGCGACGGCTTCAACATCGGAATGAACCAGGGCGCCGTCGCCGGTGCCGGGGTGGACGAGCACCTGCATCAGCACATCGTGCCGCGGTGGGCGACGGATGCGAACTTCTTCCCGATCATCGCCAAGACCAAGGCCCTGCCACAGCTGCTCGGCGAGGTGCGCGAGGCGGTTTCCACAGCGTGGTCAAGCGGTAGCGGCGAACGCCGCTAGCCTGGCGGGACGCCCTCGAGAGGAAACCGCTTTCATGAAGTCCCACCGTCTACTCGCCACCGCGGCCGCCACGATGCTCGCGCTGTCGCTCGCCTCGTGCGCCTCGTTCCCCACCGAAGGTGCCGAGCGCGTCGACGGGCCCGGCAGCGATGCCGCCACGCCGACGGCCGAGGCGCCCGAGACCGAGGCCACCCCCGAAGCGGGCGCCGACGACGGTCTCGGCGATGCCCTCGGGGAGCGCGATCAGTTCTTCGTCGACCAGCAGCAGCCGCTGGACGGCTCGGCGCTGGTGGCCAAGACCCCCGAGCAGACGGAACTCGTCGCGCAGCAGCGCGCGTACGTCGAGTCGCAGGGCGGTACCTGGAATGCGGAGGCCGAGACGATCACCCTCGCCCTCGCCCTGGACGCCTGCGAGACGTCGATCCTCAACGGCCACGCGGTGGACCTGGACGTCTTCCGCACCCACGTCACGTCATCGCCGCTCGTCTCCGCCGTCTCCGGTGGCGACCCCGGAGCCATCGAAGGCGCCGTGAGCATCATGGTCTTCGGCACCGGGTTCATCTGCCCCGACGACGCACCGCAGTGGGAAGCCGCCTGGAGCGAATCCGGCGGGGTCTACTGACCCGCCTCTGACGGCGTCTCCGGTCAGCGCAGCTGACGCACCTCGAACTGCATGCGCGGGTGGGCATAGAACTCCTGCGCAGGAACGAGTGCCAGTTCGCGCTGACCGGATTCGTGCGTCGCCTGCAGCAGGTCGTACACACTCGACGTGGTGCGGGCCAGTGCCTCGGCGGCGCTGCCGGTGCGGCGGTAGTGCGCAGTGAACAGCGCCGCCGTGACATCGCCCGACCCGTTGGCCTTCATCGGCAGCAGCGGGGTCTGCACGATCCACGCGCCCGCGTCGTCGACGACAAGCATCTCGATGGTGCCCGCCTCCCGGTCGGGCCGCTCGACGCTCGTGACGAGGACCGTCCGCGGTCCCATCGCGCGTGCGCGGTCAGCGGCATCCAGTGTCTGCTCGATCGTCGCCGGCTCCGTGCCGGTGAGAAAGCCCAGTTCGAACTGGTTCGGCGTGATGATGTCGGCAACCGGCACCACCTTCTCCCGCAGCAGCACCGGGATCGACGGGGCCACGAAGCAACCCGACTTGGCGTTTCCCATCACCGGGTCGCAGGCGTAGACGGCACCCGGGTTGGCTGCCTTCACGCGCGCCACGGTGTCGATGATGACCTCGCCGATACCCTCGCCGCCCTGGTAACCCGACAGCACGACATCGATCTCGCCGAAGACACCGCGCTCCTCGATGCCGGCGATGACGTCCCTGACGTCGTCGGGGGAGATGAGGGGTCCGCGCCACGAGCCGTAACCGGTGTGGTTGGAGAAATTGACGGTGTACACCGGCAGCACCTCGACGCCGATGCGCTGCAGCGGGAACACAGCCGCGGAGTTGCCCACATGGCCGTAGGCGACGGCGGACTGGATCGACAGGATCTTCACGGCAGGGAACCTTCTCTCATCGGGTTGCCATCGCACGGACGGCGGCGGCGATGTCGGTGGCGAGCGTCTCGGCGTCGGCATCGGACAGGGTGTGGACGGTCAGGCGCAGCCGATGGGCCGCGCTCTCATCGGCGAGCACGAACTCGTCGCCGGGACGGGCGAGCCAGCCGCGGCGCATGAGCTGCTCGGTGACGGCGCGCGCCGGGGAGCCCACCTCGACCCACAGGCTCAGCCCGTCGCCGGGCGCGCAGGGGACCCCGTGCGCGGTGAGCCGGTCGGCGAACGCCCGGTTGCGCGCCAGGTAGTGCTCGCCGGCGGCATCGATCGCCGCCATCACGTCGGGATCGGTCACGAGCGCCACGGTCAGCCGCTGCAGCAGATGGCTGACCCAGGTGCTGCCGGGGCTCAGCCGCATCGCGAGGCGGTCGGCGGTGTCGGGGTCGGAGGCGAGGATCGCCAGGCACATGTCGGGCCCGAGGAACTTCGACACCGACCGCACCAGCGCCCAGCGCCGATGCGTCGGGCCGATGATCGAGTGGTACGGGCGCCGCGTGAGCAGTGACGAGTGATCGTCGATGATCACCAGGACATGCGGATGCTCGGCCATCACCTCCCGCAGGTCGGCGGCGCGGCGGGCCGAAAGGCTGACACCCGTGGGGTTCTGTGCCCGCGGGGTGCAGATGACGGCGCGTACGCCTTCGGCGAGCGCGGCGCGCAGCCCCTCGACGGTCATCCCTTCCTCATCGACCGGCACCGCCACCGGGCGGTAGCCGCCCAGGCGCACGGTACGGATGCTGGAGAGGAAACAGGGATCCTCCATGGCCACCGCATCGTCACGGACCAGCGCCTGCGCGAGCAGACGCTCCATCGCGTCGACGGCGCCGCCGGTGACCGTCACGCGCAGCGCGTCCGGGTCGGCGACGTCGGGAGCCATCCAGGCGCGAGCCCATCGCTCCAGGTCGGGGTCGATGACCGGCTCCCCGTACAGCACCGGACGGCCGCCGAGCGCGGCGAGGGCGCGCGAGAGGTCGGGGATGAGTGCGGGGTCGGGGTTGCCGTCGCCGACATCGCGCAGCACGCTGTTCTGCGCGTATCCCTCTGCCGGCATCGGCCCGGGGGCAGCCACGCGCGTGCCGCCCCGACCGAGCGAGGCCACCAGGCCGGCCTGGCCGAGCAGCCGGTACGCCGCGACGACGGTGTTGCGATTGACACCCAGGCGGTCGGCGAGCGCACGCACCGAGGGGAGTGCGTCGCCGGGGGACACCCGGCCGCTGTCGACGAGGTCCCGGATGCTCTCTGCGATCTCTGCCGCAGAGGCTCCCGTGATCGCCTCGTCCACGCCCGTGTTCTCCATCCCTCTGAACCTACAGCTCAGGACATGCTAGCTTCTGGCATAGGTCAAAGATCAAGCGGTGCGTCGACGCGCCGGAGGGGAGCCGGCCATGTCCACCACCACCACCGGGAGTGCCCGCGTCAAGCGCGGTCTCGCCGAAATGCTCAAGGGCGGCGTCATCATGGATGTCGTCACCGCGGAGCAGGCCCGCCTGGCCGAGGATGCCGGCGCCGTCGCCGTGATGGCCCTCGAGCGCGTCCCCGCCGACATCCGCGCGCAGGGGGGAGTGGCCCGCATGAGCGACCCCGACCTCATCGACGACATCATCGCGTCGGTGTCCATCCCGGTGATGGCCAAGGCCCGCATCGGCCACTTCGTCGAGGCGCAGGTCCTGCAGCACCTCGGTGTCGACTACATCGACGAGTCCGAGGTGCTCTCACCCGCCGACTACGCCAACCACATCGACAAGTGGGGCTTCACGGTGCCGTTCGTCTGCGGCGCGACGAACCTGGGCGAGGCGCTGCGACGCATCACCGAGGGTGCGGCGATGATCCGGTCCAAGGGTGAGGCGGGCACCGGCGACGTATCAGAGGCCACCAAGCACATCCGCAAGATCAAGGGGGAAATCGCCGCGCTGCGTTCGATGAGCCGGGATGAGCTGTATGTCGCGGCGAAGGAGCTGCAGGCACCGTACGACCTGGTGGCCGAAGTCGCCGAGACGGGGCAGCTGCCCGTCGTGCTGTTCGTCGCCGGTGGCGTGGCCACCCCTGCCGACGCCGCGATGATGATGCAACTGGGCGCCGACGGCGTGTTCGTGGGATCCGGCATCTTCAAGAGCGGCAACCCGGCAGAGCGGGCAGCGGCGATCGTCAAGGCCACGACGTTCTACGACGACGCCAAGGTCGTCGCGGAGGTGTCGCGGGGCCTGGGTGAGGCGATGGTGGGCATCAACGTCGCCGACCTGGCGGCGCCGCACCGCCTGGCCGACCGCGGCTGGTAGTCGTGGCCCGACCCCGCGCCGGCGTGCTCGCCCTGCAGGGCGACGTGCGCGAGCACCTGCGGGTGCTGACTCTCCTGGGAGCGGAGGCGGTGCCGGTGCGGACCCCCGCCGAACTGGCATCCGTCGACGGTCTCGTGGTGCCCGGCGGCGAATCGAGCGTCATCGACAAGCTGTCGCGGGCGTTCGGCCTCTTTCAGCCGCTGCGTGAGCGCATCGCCGAGCGGATGCCGGTGTACGGCACGTGCGCCGGGCTGATCCTGCTGGCCGATCGCATCACCGACGGCGCCCCGGGGCAGCAGACCTTCGGCGGCATCGACGTGACGGTGCAGCGCAACGCGTTCGGTGGTCAGGTCGACTCCTTCGAGACCGACCTCGACGTGCCGGCGCTGGGGGACCGCCCCGTGCACGCGGTGTTCATCCGCGCGCCGCGGGTGACCCAGGCGGGCCCGGGGGTGGAGCCGCTGGCGACGCTCGAGGACGGCAGCGTCGTCGCGGTGCGCCAGGGCACGCTGCTGGGCACCGCGTTCCACCCCGAGATGACGGGGGAGCACCGCTTCCACGCACTGCTGCTGGAGCTGATGCGCGCCGCCTGACCCGCACCGGGCTCAGGCGCCCGCGGCGACCTCCCGCGCGAGGCGCGCGATCGCAGCGAGGGTGCGATCGACGTCTTCGGGGGTGGTGGCCCAGCTCGACATCGAGCAGCGCAGCACGGCCCTGCCGCGCCACTGCGCGCCGGTGAGCGCCGCGGTGCCATCGGCGAGGATCGCGGCCCCGAGTGCGCGGGTGGCCTCGTCGGCATCGAGGCGGAACATCACCTGCGTGTAGACCACGTCGTTGATGACGGTGATCCCAGGGATGGCGCGCAGCCCCTGCTCAAGCTGCTTGGCGCGGCGATGCAGCCGCTCGACGAGCTCCGCCACACCGCGCCTGCCCAGCGCACGCAGCGCGGCCCACGCCGGCACGCCCCGGCCGCGACGTGACAGCTCGGGCGTGACGTCCCACGGGTCCAGGCTCGTGTGTATGAGGTAGTCACCGCCGGCGTGGAACATCGCGATCGAGTCGGCCGAGTCCCGCACGATCGCCATGCCGCAGTCATACGGCACGTTGAGGGTCTTGTGCGCGTCGGTCGACCACGAGTCGGCGCCGCCGACACCGGCAGTCAGGTCCCGCAGCGCCGGGGCGGCAGCCGCCCACAACCCGAACGCGCCGTCGACGTGCACCCAGGCACCCGACCGGCGCGCGATCGGGATGAGCTCAGCGAACGGGTCGAACGCGCCGGTGTGCACCTCACCGGCCTGCAGGCACACCACCGCCGGTCCGTCCCCTGTCGCGAGCGCCTCGGCAAGCGCGTCGGGGAGCATCCGTCCTTCCTCGTCGGATGCCACGACGGTGATTTCGTCCGAGCCGACTCCGCCGAAGCGCAACGAGCGATCGACGGCCCCGTGTCGATCGGCTCCCACGACGAACCGCACCGGCGGTGCCCCGCGCAACCCCTGCCGGGCCATGTCCCACCCGGCATCGCGCAGCACGGCGTTGTGAGCCGCGGCCAGACACACGTAGTTCGACATCTGCGCCCCGGTGACGAATCCCACCGACGATGCCGGCGGCAGTCCCAGCAACTCGCACACCCACAACCCCGCGGTGCGCTCCAGCGCCACGATGGACGTGGTCATGGTGGAGGAGCCGGAGTTCTGGTCCCACACCGACACCAACCAGTCCGCGGCCAATGCAGCCGGAAGCGTCGCCCCGATCACGAATCCGAAGAACCGCCCGCCGGGGATCGCTACCAGACCGGGATCGGCCTTGGCCGCGAGCTCGGCCACGACATCGGCGGCATCCGTCCCGTCCTCCGGCAACGGGCCGGAGAACGTCTCGAGCATCTCGTCCAGGCTCGCCCGCGGCCACACCGGTCGCTCGTCCAGTCCGTCGAAGAAGGCGTCCGCCGCGGCGTGCGCGGCGGCAAGGGCCCGCTGCCTCTCGTCCATGACGAAAGTGTCCTCCGGTCGGGGCAGCGCCACCACCCTCCCGGTTGCGCACGGATGGGCGATGCGGTGACGGCCGCGCCCCGTAGACTTGGCGCATGTCCGGCCACTCCAAGTGGGCGACGACGAAGCACAAGAAGGCCGTCATCGACAGTCGCCGCGCCAAGTCGTTCGCCAAGCTCATCAAGAACATCGAGGTCGCTGCCAAGCTCGGCGGTGCGGATCTCGCAGGCAACCCGACGCTCTACGACGCCATTCAGAAGGCGAAGAAGACGTCCGTCCCCAACGACAACATCGACCGCGCCATCAAGCGCGGTGCGGGCATCGGGGGAGAGGCCGTCGAGTACACCTCGATCATGTACGAGGGCTACGGCCCCAACGGGGTGGCACTCATGATCGAGTGTCTGACCGACAACAAGAACCGCGCCGCGGCCGAAGTGCGCACGGCACTGTCGCGCAACGGCGGCAATCTCGCCGACCCCGGCAGCGTCGCCTACAACTTCACCCGCAAGGGCGTCATCGTGGTGTCCTCGGAGAACACGTCCGAGGACGACGTCATGCTGGCCGTCCTCGACGCCGGCGCCGAGGAGATCCTGCCCCACGGGCAGGGGTTCGAGGTCATCACCGAGGCCTCCGACCTCGTGAAGGTGCGCACGGCGCTGCAGGACGCCGGCATCGACTATGAGTCGGCCGATGTGGAGTTCGTCCCGAACCTCAAGGTCGAGATCGACGCCGACACCGCACGCAAGGTCTTCCGCCTCATCGACGCGCTCGAAGACAGCGACGACGTGCAGAACGTGTTCAGCAACTTCGATCTGACCCCCGAGGTGCAGGCGGAGCTGGAGAGCGCGCACGAGGAGTGATCGCACCTGGGCGCCTGCGGTGCGCCTGGAACGGATGCCGAGACGGGCGGGTTAGCGTGATCCGGTGGCATCCTCCGGCATCCTCCGCGTGCTCGGCGTCGACCCCGGCCTGACCCGCTGCGGCGTCGGTGTCGTCGACGTGGCGCGCAACCGCTCCGCGACGCTCGTGCACGTGGGCGTCGTGCGCACCGAGCCGTCGATGCCGATCGAGCAGCGCCTCGCGGCGATCGCGGCGGGGCTGCGCGCCGTCATGGACGAGCACCTGCCCGATGTCGTCGCTGTGGAGCGCGTCTTCGCGCAGCAGAACCGCAGCACCGTCATGGGCACTGCGCAGGCCAGCGGCATCGCGCTCCTGCTGGCGGGGGAGCGGGGCCTGCCCGCCGCCACCCATACGCCCTCCGAGGTGAAGGCAGCCGTCACCGGCTACGGCTCCGCCGACAAGCTGCAGGTGCAGACGATGGTCGCCCGCGTCCTGCGGCTGGACGCGCTGCCGCAGCCCGCCGACGCCGCCGACGCCCTCGCGCTGGCGCTGTGTCACGCGTGGCGAGGTGGGGCATCGTCCGGCGGCGGCGCACCGGCGGCTGCGCTCACCCCGGCGCAGCGCGCCTGGGCGGATGCCGCACGCCTCGCGAAGCGGTAACCCCCAGGCGGCGGGTGTGCGTGTCGCTCGAACAAACGTCCGAACCCGGCCGTAGGCTCGGGGCATGATCTCCTCCGCCCGCGGCCGCGTGCTGCACCTCGATTCCGACACCGTCATCGTCGACGTCGGCGGCGTCGGCTTCTCCATCGCGGTGACCCCGCAGCTGTCCCGCGGATTCCATGTGGGTGACGAGATCGTGTTGCACACGCACCTGGTGGTGCGCGAAGACGCGCTGGCGCTGTTCGGGTTCCAGTCCCGCGACGAGCTCGCCGTCTTCCTGCAGCTGATCAGCGTCTCCGGCGTCGGGCCGAAGTCGGCGCTGGGTGTGCTCGCCGCCCTCACCGTGTCCCAGATCGCCCAGGCCGTCGCCGATGAGGACGATGCGCCGTTCCGCCGGGTGTCGGGCATCGGGCCGAAGACCGCGAAGCTCATCGTGGTGCAGCTGGCAGGCAAGCTGCAGGACATCGCCCTCGTGGCGGGAGCCACAGCCGCCCCGGGTGCCGGCACGCCGCACGAGAAGGTGCTCGCCCAGGTGGTGGCCGCCCTCGTCGGTCTCGGCTGGAGCGAGCGGATCGCGGCGGAAGCCGCCGGTCCCGTCGCCGATGCGGCATCCGATGGCGACCGCACCAATGTCTCCACCCTGCTGCGGCTGACTCTCGCCCACCTGGGTCCCGCCCGCAAGGAGCCTGCCGGTGGATGACGTGATCGACCCCGCCGAGCCGCAGGACGACATCGAACTCGCCGTCGAGGGCGCGCTGCGCCCGGCGTCACTGGCCGAGTTCGTCGGCCAGCAGAAGGTGCGCGGCCAGCTGCAGCTGCTGCTGGAAGCCGCGCGCATCCAGCAGCGCCCCGCCGACCACATCCTGCTTTCCGGGCCGCCGGGGCTCGGCAAAACGACGCTGGCGATGATCGTCGCGCACGAGAGCGAACGGCCGCTGCGGCTGTCGTCGGGTCCTGCCATCCAGCACGCCGGCGACATGGCGGCGCTGCTGTCGAGCCTCACACCAGGCGAAGTGCTGTTCATCGACGAGATCCACCGCATGGCCCGCTCCGCCGAAGAGATGCTGTACCTCGCGATGGAGGACTTCCGCATCGACATCATGGTGGGAAAGGGCGCCGGCGCCACCAGCATCCCGCTGGAGCTGGCGCCGTTCACCCTCGTGGGGGCGACCACCCGCTCCGGCATGCTTCCCAACCCGCTGCGCGACCGCTTCGGCTTCACCGCCCATCTGGAGTACTACGAGCCCGAAGAGCTGGAGCGCGTCATCGAGCGCTCCGCGATGGTACTGGGCCTGGGGCTGCCGCAGCAGGCGCGTTCCGAGATCGCCCGCCGTTCGCGCGGCACCCCCCGCATCGCCAACCGGCTGCTGCGCCGCGTGCGGGACTACGTGATCGTGCACGGCGAGTCGGGTCGCACCAGCGCCGCCGATGGGGGACCGGCTGCCACCCACGCCGATGTCCAGGCGGCGCTGGAGCTGTACGACGTCGACCCGATCGGTCTGGATCGACTGGACCGCGCGGTGCTCGACGCCGTCGTGCGACGGTTCCGCGGTGGCCCGGTGGGGCTGAGCACACTGGCGGTCACCGTCGGTGAAGAAGCCGAGACCATCGAGTCGGTCGTGGAGCCGTATCTCGTGCGTATCGGATTCATGGGACGCACCCCGCGTGGTCGCATCGCGACGCCCGAGGCATACGCGCATCTTCGTGTGCCGCACGCCGACGGGGTGCTGCGCGTCGATGACCTATAATCACTGAAGGCTCTCGCCGCATTCTCCCTTGCTGGGCTGCCCCCACCGGCAGACCCGAACCGAAAGTGATCCCACCTCCATGGACTTCGCTGTCTTTTTCGCCGAGTACGGCCTCATCATCCTCCTCGGCCTGCTGCTGGTCTTCATGTTCTGGAGCTCGCGTCGCCGCATGCAGAAGCAGAAGGCGGAGCAGGAGGCCAAGGCCCAGCAGACCGTCCCCGGTGCCGAGGTGCTGCTGCAGGGCGGCCTGTACGGCACGATCGTCGCGTACGACCCCGAGAACCTCGACCAGCCCGCGATCGTCGAGATCGCCCCCGGCGTCGACATCAAGGTCCACAGCCAGGCCATCCTGCGGGTCATCGATCCTGCCGACGGCGTCGTCACCGAAGACGAGTTCGCCGTAGCCGAGGCTGACGAGGCCGAGTACATCGCCGATGTCGCCGACGGCGAGATCACTTCGATCGACGACGACCGCAAGCGCGCTTCGGGTGAGTCGACCGACACCGACCCGGGCACCAAGCCCCAGGCCTGATCCGCCTCGCCGCCTCGGCGGCGTCCGAGAAAGCTGACCACTCGTGGCCACTCCCACTCCCGTCCGGCATGCCTGGCGCGCACTGACCGGACTCCTGGTCATCACCGCCATCATGTTCGGCATCAACGCGCTCGGCGTGCACGTGTTCGGCAAGAGCTCCTGGCTCCCCGAACTCGCCCTCGACCTGCAGGGCGGCACCCAGATCGTCCTGGAGGCGCAGACCGAGGACGGCGCCAATCCCACTGCCGAGCAGATGGACCAGGCGGTGACGATCATCCGTCAGCGCGTGGATGCCTCCGGCGTCGGCGAGGCGGATGTGACCACCGAGGGTGGCCGCAACATCGTGGTGCAGATCCCCGGTGAGGCCGACGAGGCGACACGGGAGCGCATCGAGCGCTCCGCTCAGCTGCAGTTGCGCGCCGTGCTGTACACCGGCGCGCCGGCGAACACGTTCGTCGGCGAAGACGGCGCCGAGACGCCCTATCCCACTCCGGACCCGGCACTGCCGTCCGAACCCACCACCGAGCCCACAAACGGTAGCGACATGGCGTGGGTGACCCCGGCCCTGGAGGCCGCGTTCCTCGCCTACGACTGCGCGGATCCGGCGAACGACCCCGCGTCGGCGCCGGCGAACGAGCCGCTGATCACCTGTGACCCGTCGGGCACGGTCAAGTACCTCCTGGGCCCGGTAGAGCTGGACGGTTCGGCGATCTCCGACGCGAGTCACGGCATCGTGCAGCAGAACGGCCAGTGGGCCGTGAACCTCGTCTTCGACAACGAGGGCACCGACACGTTCGGCAAGATCAGCCAGCGGCTGTACAACCAGACCGCACCGCTGAACCAGTTCGCGTTCGTGCTGGACGGCGACGTGCTGTCTGCTCCGTCGATGAACGCCGTGATCCTCGACGGCAAGCCGCAGATCACCGGCAGCTTCACGCAGGAGTCGGCCCAGACCCTCGCCGACCAGCTCAAGTACGGCGCCCTGCCGCTGAGCTTCGAGGTGCAAAGCTCCAGCACGATCTCGGCCACGCTCGGCTCGCAGCAACTGCAGATCGGTCTGATCGCCGGCCTGATCGGTCTGGCGCTCGTGGCGCTGTACTCGGTCGTGGTCTACCGCGCGCTCGGGTTCATCATCATCGCTTCCCTGCTGGTCATGGGCGTGCTCACCTACCTCGCCCTGTGCATCCTGGCGTGGCGGATGGGCTTCCGCCTGTCGCTGGCCGGCGTCGCGGGTGTGATCGTCTCGATCGGCTTCACCGCCGACTCGTTCATCGTGTACTTCGAACGAATCCGTGACGAGTTGCGCGACGGCAAGAGCATCACCGGCGCGGTGGAAGACGGCTGGGGCCGCGCGAAGCGCACGATCTACATCTCCAAGTCGATCAACATCCTCGCCGCCGTCGTGCTGTACGTGCTTGCCGATGCCACGGTCAAGGGCTTCGCCTTCACGCTGGGGCTGACCACCGTCATCGACATCGTCATCTTCATCCTGTTCACCCACCCGGTGCTGCAACTGCTCGCCCGCACCCGGTTCTTCGGGTCCGGCCATCCGCTTTCCGGGCTCGATCCCGAAGCGCTCGGCGCGGTCTACCGGGGGCGCGCGCAGTTCCGCAATCCCACGATCGCGGCCAAGGGCGCGGCCGGGAAGCGCGCGAGCCGCGCCAAGGGCGAGGCGGAGCGGCGGCAGACGATCGCCGAGCGCAAGCAAGCCGAGTTGGCTGCCAGCAAGCGCGGAAGCGATTCGATCCGCACGAAGGAGGGCGACCACTGATGCGCACCATGAGCAGCGTCGGCAACGACCTCTACACCGGCAAGACCTCGTTCCCGTTCGTCGGCAAGCGTCGCGTGTGGTTCATCCTCGCGGCCATCCTGGTGATCGGTTCGGCCCTCGTGCCGCTGCTGCGCCCCATCCAGTTCTCGATCGAGTTCACCGGCGGCTCGCAGTTCACCGTCTCCAACGTCGCCGAGACCGACCAGGCGCTGGCAACCGAAGCAGTGCAGTCGGTCGTCCCCGACGCCACGACGAAGGTCACGACCATCGGCGGCGAAGCGATCCGCGTGCAGACCGACCAGATGACGGATGCCGAGACGTTCGATGTCTCCGCCGCCCTCGCGCAGGCCTACGGCGTCGATGCGGCCGAGGTGACTTCCTCGTTCATCGGTCCCAGCTGGGGCGCCGATGTCACCCGCCAGTCGCTGTGGGGCCTGGCGATCTTCCTCGCGCTGACCTTCCTGATCCTCGCGCTGTACTTCCGCACCTGGAAGATGTCGGCCGCGGCCATCATCGGCCTGGTCGACGTGCTGATCATCACGGTGGGCGTCTACGCCCTCTGCGGGTTCGAGATCTCCCCGGCGGCGGTGATCGGGTTCCTCACGATCCTCTCCTACGCGCTGTACGACACGACGGTGGTGTTCGACAAGATCAGGGAGAACACGCTGGAGGACGGCGAGATGTCCGGGCGCCTCTTCGGCGAATCGGTCAACCTCGCGGTGAACCAGACCCTGGTGCGCTCGATCAACACCACGATCGTGGCGATCCTCCCCACCGGCGCGATCCTGTTCATCGGTGCGCTGTGGCTCGGTGCGCAGACCCTCACCGACATCTCGCTGTCGATCTTCGTCGGCACGATCGTCGCGGCATACTCCACCCTGTTCGTCGCTGCTCCGCTTTACTCGCTGCTGCGCGAGAGCGAGCCGGCGATCAAGGAACGCGATGCCCGGACGCGCGCAGCGCGTGCCCTCGCTCTCGGCGAAGAGTGACGTTCAGGCGTTCGCCAACCGGCCGGACGTAGAATAAGCGGGTTGACAGTTAACCGGAGGTGAGCACATGACAGAGACGGTGCCTGCCGCCCAAACGTCGTCACTGCGCCGCCTCGTACCCCGCATCTTCTCGCGCGCGGCGCGTCGCGATGACGTCAACCAACTGCTGCGCACGGTGCGGACGCATCACCCCAAGGGTGATCTGGCGATCATCGAACGCGCCTACGCGACCGCCGATCAGGCCCACGAGGGTCAGAAGCGGCAGAGTGGCGAGCCGTACATCACCCACCCCCTCGCCGTCGCGCAGATCCTCGCCGACCTGGGTCTAGGACCTCGCGCGATCGCCGCCGCCCTGCTGCACGACACCGTCGAGGACACCGACTACCCGCTTGACCAGCTCACCGCCGACTTCGGCGACGAAGTCGCGATGCTCGTGGACGGCGTCACCAAGCTCGACAAGGTCAAGTACGGCGATGCGGCACAGGCCGAGACCGTGCGCAAGATGATCGTCGCGATGTCGCGCGACATCCGCGTGCTGCTGATCAAGCTGGCCGACCGCCTGCACAACGCGCGCACGTGGGGGTTCGTCCCGCCCGAGAAGGCGCAGAAGAAGGCGACCGAGACTCTCGAGATCTACGCTCCGCTGGCACATCGGCTCGGCATCCAGGCTGTGAAGTCAGAGCTGGAAGACCTCTCGTTCGCGGTGCTGCACCCGAAGCTCTACGCCGAGATCGACAGTCTCGTCAAACAGCGCACCCCGCAGCGCGAGCAGTACGTGCAGTCCGTGATCGAAGCCGTCGAGTCGGATCTGCGGGAACTGCGCATCCGCGGCCGCATCATGGGCCGCCCCAAGCAGCTGTACTCCGTGTACCAGAAGATGGTCGTCCGAGGTCGCGAGTTCGACGACATCTACGACCTCATCGGCATCCGCGTTCTGGTGAACACCGTGCGCGACTGCTATGCCGTGCTCGGCGCCCTGCATGCCCGCTGGACGCCGCTGCCCGGCCGGTTCAAGGACTACATCGCCACGCCCAAGTTCAATCTCTATCAGTCGCTGCACACGACCGTCATCGGTCCTGGCGGACGCACGGTGGAGATCCAGATCCGCACCAACGAGATGCACCAGCAGGCCGAGTACGGCGTTGCGGCGCATTGGAAGTACAAGGAGCGGATGGCCGGCGGGAAGATCGACCCCAAGTCGGTCGAATCCGACATGGCGTGGCTCGCCCACATCTCCGACTGGCAGGCCGAGACGGCCGACCCGGGGGAGTTCCTGGACTCGCTGCGCTTCGAGATCGGCGCGAAAGAGGTCTACGTCTTCACGCCCAAGGGTCGTGTGATCGGACTGACCGCCGGGGCCACCCCGGTCGACTTCGCGTACGCCGTGCACACGGAAGTGGGCCACCGCACCATGGGTGCGAAGGTCAACGGCCGCCTGGTGCCGCTGGAGTCCGAGCTCAAGAGCGGCGACGTGGTCGAGGTGTTCACCTCGAAGAACCCCGATGCCGGCCCCAGCCAAGACTGGCTGAGCTTCGTCAAGAGCACGCGTGCGCGCAGCAAGATCCGCGGCTGGTTCACCAAGGAGCGCCGCGAAGAGGCGATCGAGCAGGGCAAGGAGGCCATCGCACGGGCGATGCGCCGCCAGAACCTGCCGCTGCAGCGTCTGATGAGTCAGGACTCGTTCGCCGATGTCGCGCACCAGCTGCGCTACGAGGACGTGTCGGCACTGTACGCCGCTGTCGGCGAGGGGCATGTCTCCACCCAGTCGGTGATCGAGAAGGTCACCTCGCTGGTCAGCCACGACACCACGACCGGTCCCATCGACCTACCGCACGTCGGTCGGTCCCGCCAGCCGCGCAGCAGTGACTCCGGCATCCTCGTACGCGGCGCACCGGACATCCTCGTCAAGCTGGCGAAGTGCTGCACTCCGGTGCCCGGCGATCAGGTCATCGGCTTCGTCACGCGCGGCAGCGGGGTCTCGGTGCACCGGGCGGACTGCACGAACGTGCAGGCGCTCATGGCCGATCGCGAGCGACTCATCGATGTCGAGTGGGCCCCCACGACCAAGAGCCTGTTCCTGGTGCACATCCAGGTGGAGGCCCTCGATCGCTCCGGCCTGCTCAGCGACGTGACCCGTGTGCTCAGCGAGCATCACGTCAACATCCTCTCGGCGAGCGTCTCGACGACCAACGACCGGCTGGCGATCAGCCGCTTCGTGTTCGAGATGGGCGACACCGTGCATCTGGACCGCGTACTGAACGCGGTTCGCCGCATCGACGCCGTCTACGACGTCTACCGCGTCACCTCGTCCTGACCATCGGGCACCCGACGTTCGCGTCCTCCCGACGCTCGCGCAGGAACTGAGCTGCCGGTCGTTTGTCGTGCACCGGTCCGCTCAGGGCCAGCCACGCCAGCGCGGCGTCGATGAGGGCGGGTCGATGGGCGATCATGCGCAGCGCTCCGGCACGGTCGGCGTCGTCGCGGGAGCGGACGAGGTCCGCCAGCGTGCGCGCGGGAGTGGTGACGGCGACGCCGCAGATGACCGTGACGTCCTCGGGCGGCAGCCGCAGGTCACGGTAACGCACCCGCAGATCGATCACCTGCGACAGGCGACGCACCGTGATGCGCTGCACGGCGTGGCGGGTCGGCGGGTCGTCCAGTGCACCGTGCACCCAGGCCGCGCTGAGGTGGGTCGCGGCGAGAGCGTCGCCCACCAGCGGGGCGAGCGAACCGGCACGCAGTTCGTAGGTCTCGACAGCATCGGCGGGCATGTAGCCCTCGCCGACTTCCACGACGTCGCCGTCCAGGCGCGCCGCCGCCAGTTCGGCAGCCGACAGCGGCCCACCGGGGAAGTAGAGGAACGGCGACGCCATGTCGCCATCGTCGCGCATCGGGCCGCTGCCCGGACGCGCAACGGCCCCGACTGTGGACAGTCGGGGCCGTGTGAGCGCTGTGCGGGAAGCGTCAGCCGCCGAGTGCCGACAACCACGCCTTGCGGGCGGCCAGCGCCTCGGTGGCGGCGGCCTCGGCACGGGCGTCGCCGGCCTTGCGGGCAGCCTCGACCTCGGCCTCGAGCTTCTCGATGGCGTCGTTGAGCTGACGCGTCATGTCGTTGGCACGCGCCTTCGTCTCGGGGTTGTTGCGCTTCCAGTCGGTCTGCTCGCGGGTCTGCAACGCCTGCTCGATCTTGCGGAGGTCGTCGTCGAGGGCCCGTTCCGCTTCGCGCGGGAAGATGCGCCCGATGTCGTCCCAGCGGCGCTGGATGGCGGTGAGCAACTGGCGGGCCTTGGCGATGTTCTTCTCGTCGGACACCGCTGCAGCCTCGACCAGCAGGGCGCGACGGGCGTCGATCTTCTCCCGCGATGCCTCGACATCCGCGTGCTCACGCTCGGCGCGGGCGCCGTACAGCGCGTCACCGGCGGCCTTGAACCGTGCCCACAGCGCGTCGTCGACCTTCTTGCCGGCACGACCGGAGTTCTTCCACTCGTCGAGCAGGTCGCGGTAGGCGGCGATGCCGTCTTCACCACGCGGGGCGAGCGCTTCGGCGCGCTCCACCAGCCGGGTCTTCCGGTCGCGGGCGACCTTGTGCGTCTCATCGAGCTCGGCGTAGAACTCGCGGCGGTGCTTGTCGACGATCGCACGTGCGTCGCGGAATCGCTTCCACAGGGCCTGCGCCTGCGACTTGGGAAGCCGCGGACCGGTCTGCTGGTGCGCCTGCCACTTGTCGAACAGCTCCGACATCTCGCTTGTGGCCTGCTTCCACTGCACCGACCGGGGGTCGCGGGCAGCGAGGGCCTCGGCCTGCTCCACGAGATGGGTGCGGTGGACCACCGCCTGATCGACGGCTTCGCGGGCTGCGGCGACTTCGGACTCGGATGCCTCGGCCAGCTCGGCATCCAACGCGTCCACGCGGGCGTTCAGCGCGGCGAGGTCGCCGACGGCCATGGCATCGGTCAGCTTGCCGCGCACCAGCGCCACGGCCGAGCGCAGGTCAGCAGCGGATGCGCCGCCGCGGCGGTGACGCACCTCCAGCAGCGTGACTTCGCTGGCCAGGTCGGTGAACTTGCGCTCGAAGTAGGCCAGGGCCTCTTCGTGCGTGCCGTCAGGGTACTGGCCGACGACGCGCCAGGATTCGCCCTCGCGCACCGACACGGTGCCGTCATCGTCGACGCGGCCCCACGCGGCGGCCGGAGCCGACGGGGTGGTGACGGGCTTGACGGCCGTCTGGGGTCCGCGGGGCATCGGACGCGGTCCCGGAGCAGGAGTCGGGGCGGGCGCTGCCGACTCGTCAGCCGCGGGCTCTTCGGCTGCGGGCTCTTCAGCCGCAGGCTCTTCAGCCGCAGGCTCTTCGGCTGCGGGCTCGTCGCCTGCGGGCTCTTCAGCCGCGGGCTCGTCGGCGGCGGGCTCTTCAGCCGCGGGCTCTTCAGCCGCGGGCTCTTCAGCCGCAGGCTCTTCAGCCGCAGGCTCTTCAGCCGCAGGCTCTTCAGCCGCGGGCTCTTCGGCGGGCGTTTCGGCGACCGCGGCTTCCACGGTCTGAGGAGGCTCGGTGGCTTCGGGCTCGGCCACAGCCGGCGCCTCGGGCGCGACGGCTTCACCCGTCTCGGGTGCGTCACTGGTGGGCGCGTCGGTGTCGGGGGTGTCGGTGGGCTCTGCTGCGGCGTTCACGGAATAGTCCTCGTCGCGGCTTACGCCGCCTTCGCTGGTGGTCGGCTCACAGCCTAGTACGGCAGGGGGCCCGGGTCAGGGGGTGGTTGTCGGCTCAGGGGTAGGCGTCGGCTCGGGCGTCGGCGGCATGGGGGTCTGTGTCGGGGTGGGGGTCGGCTCCGGCTCGGGTACGCCGGGGCCTGCGGTGTAGTACAGCACCTGTCCGCCGATGATGGCCAGCACGAGGGCGCCGCCCGCGACGCCGGCGATCACGTTGTCGCGAACACGGCGGCGAGCCTGCCCGCGGTGGTACTCCTGGCGTGCCTGATAGACCCGCGCTCGCTCCCGTGCGGCACGATCGACGTGCCCCTTCGCCGCAGCTGCCACGGAACCCTCCCTCTATCCCGGGTGCCCGGGCTGCGCCTGAGCCTACGCGGCCCTGAAAGCGTGCCGCAAAACGGCGCGCGGCGCCGGCGTCGGCGGGCGCGATTAGCCTGGAGGAGTGACAACCCCCACGGCGCTCTTCCAGGGCCAGACGCCGCTGCCCGTCCGCATGCGCCCTATCTCGCTCGACGAGGTCGCCGGGCAGCGCCATCTGCTGCGCCCCGGCTCGCCGCTGGTCGCGCTCGCATCGACGGAGACCCGCGGCGCTGCGGCATCCTCCGTCATCCTCTGGGGCCCTCCCGGCACCGGCAAGACGACGCTTGCGCAGGCGGTGGCCCGGTCCTCCGGCCGCCGCTTCGTGGAGCTGTCGGCCGTGACCGCCGGCGTCAAGGACGTGCGCGAGGTGATGCAGGAGGCGCTGACCCAACGCGACCTCTACGGCCAGTCCACGATCCTGTTCCTCGATGAGATCCACCGCTTCACCAAGGCGCAGCAGGACGCGCTGCTGCCCGGCGTGGAGAACGGCTGGGTCGTGCTCATCGCGGCGACCACCGAGAACCCGTCGTTCTCGGTGATCTCGCCGCTGCTGTCGCGGTCGCTGCTGCTGACCCTGCAGCCGCTTACCGACGAGGACCTCGGGCTGCTCGTGGACCGCGCCGTGACCGACGCGCGCGGGCTCGCCGGGGCCGTCACGCTGAACGACGACGCCCGCGCCGCGCTCATCCGGCTGGCCTCAGGCGACGCACGCCGCGCGCTGACGGCGCTGGAGGCTGCGGCATCCATGGCTGAGCCCGACGGTGACGGCCCTGCCGAGATCACTTCCGAGCACGTCGCGCAGGCGGTCGACCGGGCGCTGCTGCGGTACGACCGACAGGGCGACGAGCACTACGACGTCATCAGCGCGTTCATCAAATCGATCCGCGGCTCCGATGTGGATGCCTCGCTGCACTACCTCGCCCGCATGATCGAGGCGGGGGAGGACCCCCGGTTCATCGCGCGGCGGCTGGTGATCTCCGCCGCCGAGGACATCGGCCTGGCCGACCCGCAGGCGCTGCGCATAGCGGTCGCCGCCGCCGACGCCGTCGCCTTCATCGGGATGCCGGAAGGCCGCATCCCGCTCGCCGAGGCGACCGCGTACCTTGCGACCACGGCGAAGTCCAACGCGGCATACCTCGCGATCGACAAGGCCATCGCGGACGTCCGCGCCGGCGGGTTCGGCCGGGTGCCGCTGCACCTGCGCGACGCCCACTACCCCGGCGCCAAGCGCCTCGGCCACGGCAAGGGGTACGTGTACCCGCACGACACCGAGGTGGGGGTGGCCCGCCAGCAGTACCTGCCCGATGAGCTGCGAGGGCGGCGCTACTACGAGCCGACCGCCCGCGGCCAGGAACGCGACATCGCCGCGCGCGTGGAGAAGATCCGCAAGATCCTCGGCGAGTAGCCGCTGGCCCGCGCGCCGTGGCATCCGCCCGCCGCTCGCGCTCAGGTGGCAGTTCGTGCCGCTTGCGCGCACGACAAGCGACCACAACTGCCACCTGAACCGGGTCCTGCATTGTTCAGGTGGCAGTTCGTGCCGCTGCCGCGCGCCCGCAGCGACAACAGCTGCCACTCGAAGCGCGGGCACTAACCGCGCCAGCCGTGGCGACGCAGGACGCCGGCCACGATGTCGACGGCGCGAGGATGCCGCCCGCGGATGTGCAGGGACGTGAGCCTGACCACCTCCCACCCCTCGGCGACGTAGGCCGCGTACTTCTCGATGTCGCGGTTCCACTGCCGGCGATTGGTGCGGTGGTGGTCGCCCTCGACCTCCACGACGGTACAGAACTGCGGATACGCGAACTCGCTGATGCCGAGCAGGCGCCCACGCCGGTCGCGGATCTCGACGTCCAACTCAGGCTCGGGAAGCCCCGCCGCGGCGGCATCGAGGCGGAAGTCGGTCTCCAGCGGTGAGCTGCTGCCCACCCGGATGAGCGTCAGCGCCTCCCGCAGGCTGGCCGCGCCGCGTCGCCGGCCTGCGGCCGCCGCGGCGGTCAGTTGCGCCAGGCTGCCGAGGCGCTCCTGCGGCAGGGGAGCGCCGCCCGCGTCGCGGGGGACCCGCACGATCGCGTCGCCCAGACGCACGAGCTCGCGCACACCCAGTTCGGCACCGAGCATGGCCCAGGTCGATGCGGGACTGGTGACCCGCAGCCCGGCGTGCTCGCGCACCGCGACCAACGCGGCATCCACCTTCGTGCCGCGGATGCCGCGCCGCCGCGGCGCCCGGTGCGGGGCGACGACGGCGACGTCGAGGTCCTCGCCGGGCTCCAGCGGGAGCCCGTGGATCACCGCCGCGGTGCGGGCCGCGAAGAACGCGTGCGGCGCCATGACCGGCACGTAGGCGCGAGCGCACCGCAGCACCTGCTCACGAAACACGACGTCCAGCGTCGCTGGTTCGACCTCGGATGCCGCCGCCTCGCGGTCGGGCGCCGGCGGCATCCGTTCCCGGCTGCCGCGAAAGGGCGCCTGCAGATCCCTCGCCCGCAGGCGGCGCGCGGTGACTCCCGCTGCGACGGCGTCGGCGCGCGCGAACACGTCCCCGAGGCCGGGTGGGAGCGGTGCGGGGAGTGGCATCCGCCCACTCTCGTCGGCCGGGCGACCCACCCGTCACCCGAGCACCCCGCATCGTGGAGAACCTGTCACATCCTGCCCCTGTGCAGAGCACGCCCGCACTCAGATCGCTCCGCGGGCTGATCTGTTAGGCTTGACCGGCTCGAAACCCAGTTTTCGGGCATCCCCTCTTCTCTTGAACACCTACCGGCGTGCCCCGGCGTGCAGTCCGGATAGGGCGAGGAGAGGCGATACGTCCGTGAGCCGCGAAAGACGCGG
Source organism: Microbacterium sp. zg-YB36 (assembly GCF_024623575.2). Taxonomy (NCBI): domain Bacteria; kingdom Bacillati; phylum Actinomycetota; class Actinomycetes; order Micrococcales; family Microbacteriaceae; genus Microbacterium; species Microbacterium sp. zg-YB36. Next base: position 258,738 of record NZ_JANJFD020000001.1, on the reverse strand, counting down.
CCACGTCATCGGAAGGATCACTTCGTGGCTACGAAGTCCCAGGACCGCCGTAAGGTGCGTCTGTCACGCGCCCTCGGCATCGCTCTGACCCCGAAGGCCGCCCGCTACCTCGAGAAGCGTCCCTACGCTCCCGGTGAGCACGGCCGCACCAAGCGCAAGCAGGACAGCGACTACGCCGTCCGTCTCCGCGAGAAGCAGCGTCTGCGCGAGCAGTACGGCATCCGCGAGAAGCAGATGCGCAACACGTTCAACGAGGCCCGTCGCAAGGACGGCCTGACGGGTGAGAACCTCGTCGAGCTGCTCGAAATGCGACTGGATGCCCTCGTCGTGCGTGCCGGCTTCGCCCGCACCACCGCACAGGCCCGCCAGCTCGTCGTGCACCGCCACATCCTGGTCGACGGCCAGACCGTGGACCGCCCGTCGTTCCGCGTGAAGCCGGGTCAGCTCATCCACGTCCGTGCCAAGAGCGAGAGCATCGAGCCTTTCCAGGTCGCTGCCGCCGGCGGCCACGCCGAGGTTCTGCCCCCCGTTCCGGGCTACCTCGAGGTTGAACTCGACAAGCTGCAGGCGCGCCTCGTGCGTCGCCCGAAGCGCGCTGAGGTGCCCGTCACGTGTGACGTGCAGCTCGTCGTCGAGTACTACGCCGCGCGCTGACCCCCGGTCAGACCGCGAAGGTTACGAGTGGAGGGCGTCGGGGCAACCCGGCGCCCTTCGCCGTTTGCACCTAACATTGAACCGCGCCACCGAACGCGGCGCGTAAAACGAGGATGTGGTGACGTGAAGAAACTGGTGTGGTTCGTCCTGGGAATCGCCGGTGGCTTCGTCCTGGCGCACCTGATCGACAAGGACCCGCGCGGGCACGAGGTGATGGCCGACCTCGACGCCCGCGTCTCGGAGTTCACCGACCGCATCGGCGACGCCTACCGCGAGCAGGAGGCGCGCCTGACAGAGGTCGTCGACGCCGCCACGTCCGCCGCCGTCTCCGCCGTCTCTGCCGCAACGCCTGCTGCCGCCACGCCGGCCGCTGACTGACTTCCCCCACCCGTCCGACCTCCGTTGCGGGGCTGGACCCTGCCTTCGAGGACACCCGAATGAAGACCGCTGAGATCGCCCAGCGTTACCTCGACTACTTCGAGAAGAACGGCCACGTCATCGTGCCGTCCGCCTCGCTCGTGACCGACGACCCCGCCCTGCTGTTCACCGTGGCGGGAATGGTGCCGTTCATCCCGTACCTCAGCGGTGACGTCCCCGCTCCGTACACGCGCGTCGCCGACGTGCAGAAGTGCCTGCGCACGAACGACATCGAAGAGGTCGGCAAGACTCCTCGTCACGGCACGTTCTTCCAGATGCTCGGCAACTGGTCGTTCGGCGACTACTTCAAGGAAGGCGCGATCCGCTACGCCTGGGAGCTGCTGACGACGTCTGAGGCCGACGGCGGCCTGGGTTTCGACGCGAAGGACCTCTGGGTCACCGTCTACGAAGAAGACGACGAGGCGTTCGCCCTGTGGCAGCAGATCGCCGGCCTGCCCGCGGATCGCATCCAGCGGCTGGGCAAGGACACGAACTACTGGAGCACGGGCCTGCCCGGTCCGGCCGGACCCTGCTCGGAGATCTTCTTCGACCGGGGCCCCGCCTACGGGATCGACGGCGGCCCCGCCACCGATGACGACCGGTACGTGGAGATCTGGAACCTCGTGTTCATGCAGTACGAGATCACCAACGTCCGCTCGAAGTACGACTTCGATATCGTCGGCGACCTGCCCAACAAGAACATCGACACCGGCATGGGCCTGGAGCGCATCGCGTTCATCAAGCAGGGCGTCGACAACATGTACGAGACCGACCAGGTCCGTCCGGTGCTCGACAAGGCGGTCGCCCTGTCGGGCCGCACGTACGGCGCGAACCACGAGGACGATGTGCGCTTCCGCGTCATCGCCGACCACGTCCGCTCGTCGCTCATGCTGCTCGCCGACGGGGTCACCCCCGCCAACGACGGCCGTGGCTACATCCTGCGCCGGCTCATGCGCCGCGCCATCCGCTCGATGCGCCTGCTGGGCGTCGAAGGTCCCACCTTCGCCGACCTGTTCGCCGCCTCCCGCGACGCGATGAAGGACGCCTACCCCGAGGTCCAGACCGACTGGGCTCGCATCTCGCAGTACGCCCTCGCCGAAGAGGCGACGTTCCTGCGGACGCTGGCAGCGGGGGAGAGCATTCTCGACGACTCGCTCGCGCAGACCCGCGCGGCCGGCGGCACGACGATGGCCGGTGCCGAGGCGTTCCTGCTGCATGACACCTACGGCTTCCCGATCGACCTCACCCTCGAGGTCGCCGAAGAGGCGGGGCTGACCGTCGACCGTGCCGCGTTCGACTCCCTCATGAAGGAGCAGCGCGACCGTGCCAAGGCAGACGCGCGGTCCCGCAAGCGCCTCCTGGCGGACACCAGCATCTACCGCAGCTTCCGTGCGCACGGCGAGACGGTCTTCACCGGCTACACGGACCTCGAGACGGAGTCGAGCGTGCTCGGCATCCTCGTCGACGGCACCTCGGTCGACCGCGCCACCACCGGTCAGATCGCGGAGGTCATCCTGGCCGAGACGGCCCTGTACGCCGAGTCCGGCGGTCAGGTCGCCGACAAGGGCGTCATCGTCGGGCCGGGCTACGAACTCGACGTGATCGACGTGCAGCGCCCCGTGGCGGGCCTCATCAGCCACACCGTCGAGGTGACCACAGGCGAGGTCGGTGTCGGACAACCGGCGACGACGATCGTGGATGCCGCCAACCGGCGGGCCGCGCGTCAGGCCCACTCCGCGACGCACCTCGTGCACGCCGCACTGCGCGACACCCTCGGCACCTCCGCCACCCAGGCGGGTTCACTCAACCGTGCCGGGTACCTCCGCTTCGACTTCACGTGGGGTCAGTCGCTGTCTCCCGAAACGCGCAGCGAGATCGAAGAGATCGCCAACAACGCGGTGCGCGACAACCTCGAGGTCACCACGCGCGTGCTGCCGCTGGGCGAGGCCAAGTCACTGGGCGCCCAGGCGCTGTTCGGTGAGAAGTACGGCGACGTGGTGCGCATGGTCGACATCGGGGGGCCGTGGTCACGCGAGCTCTGCGGTGGCACGCACGTTTCCTCCAGCGCGGAGATCGGGCTGGTGAACCTCGTCGGCGAGTCGTCGGTGGGTGCCTCCAACCGCCGCGTGGAAGCGCTGGTGGGCTTGGACGCGTTCCGCGAACTGGCCGCCGAGCGCGCCATCGTGTCGCAGCTGACGACCACGCTGAAGACCCCGCGTGATCAGCTGCCGACCCGCATCGCCGAACTCGCCGCAAATCTCAAGGCCGCGGAGAAGAAGATCGCGCAGTTCGAGGCACGCGCCCTGGGCGAGCGGCTGCCGCAGCTGGTGGCATCCGCGCAGCGCATCGGCCGGTTCCAGGTCGTCGCGCAGTCTCTGGGCACCGCCGGATCCGCCGACGACGTCCGCTCGCTCGCGCTGCAGGTGCGCGACCGCCTGGGCTCCGACGCTGCCACCGTGGTCGCGCTGGGCGCCGACGTCGGCGGCCGCGCCGTCGTGATCGTGGCGACCAACGACACCGCGCGCGCCGCCGGTGCCAAAGCAGGCACCCTTGCCAAGGCGGCGGCGGCAGCACTGGGCGGCGGCGGCGGCGGCCGCGATGACGTCGCGCAGGGCGGCGGAACGGATGCCGCGGCGCTGCCGACCGCACTGACGGCGATATCCAGCGCGCTGGAGTCGCAGGCGGCGTGAGCGGCTTTCGGCGGGGAGTGCGGATCGGCGTCGACGTGGGCAAGGCCCGCGTGGGCGTTGCACGCAGCGACCCCGACGGCATGCTGGCGGTCCCGGTGGAGACGGTGCCGCGCGATGAGCGAGCGGTGACGCGCGTGCGGGAGATCGCCGCCGAGTACGGCGCGGTCGAACTGCTCGTCGGGTTGCCGCTGAATCTCAGCGGCAACGACACCCCCTCCACGGCGGATGCGCGGGCGTTCGCGGCGGAGCTTGCGGCGGCGGATGCCACGGCGGTGCGGCTCGTCGATGAGCGGCTCAGCACCGTTTCGGCCCATGCGGCTTTGCGACAAAGCGGGCGTTCCCAGCGAGATTCTCGTAGCATTGTCGATCAGGTCGCCGCGGTCGTGTTGCTGCAGCATGCACTCGACGTCGAGAAGAGCACGGGGCGACCGCCCGGAACCCCGATACCGCCGGCCCAGGAGCCCGCCTGATGCCCTCACCTTCCACACCGTTCGACGATCCGTTTGCCGACCTGTTCGGCAAGCTGCCCGACCCCCGGCACCGTATCGGCGCCGCCCGGGCGACGGAATCGCCGGCGGCGGGAGGCCCCACGGCCGGCCCCGCGGCGGATGACCGGGTGGCCGAGCCGCCCGTGGCAGACGGCGCCAGCGGGAGCGCTCCCGCGAGGGGATCGGACGCCACCACCGGCGCGAACACGACGCTCGGCAGCGCCATCTCGCGCCGCGCGGCCCGCGCCGCCACGCGCGACACCACGGCCGCCGCACCGGTGCCCGCGGAGTCACCCGAGTCGACGCCGGCACCCGTGCCCGCCGCGGCATCCGTGCCGGCAACGGACGCACCTTCCGCTTCGGCTGCCGTCACGGCCAGCGGCGATCCCGCGCCGCTGCGCGCTGCGCCGCGCCCCGCCGCGACCGCCACGCTCGACGCACTGTTCACCGGCGAGGTGTCCACCAACGAGGTGGGCGCCCCACCACCGCCACCGAACAAGCGCCGCCGCCGCATCGGCGGCTGGGTCGCCCTGGGCATCGTCCTGCTGCTGCTGGGCGGTATCGCCGCCGGCGGGCTGTGGGTGTGGAACACCTACGAAGAACCCATCCGCGAGCTCATGGGGTGGGAGGAGCCGAAGGACTACCTCGCCGGTGAGGCCACCGGCGAGGCCACCGTCGCGATCATCTCCGGCGACACCGGAGAGCCGATCTCCCAGAAGCTCTTCGAAGCGGGCGTCACCAAGACCCCCGACGCGTTCTACGACCATCTCATCGAGACGGGCCAGAACCCCGAGTTCCAGCCCGGCGTCTTCCAGCTGCAGCAGCGGATGACCTCCGCCGCCGCCCTCGAGGCGCTGCTGGATCCGGCCAACAAGCTCTCCGACACCGCACAACTGCGCGAAGGGCTCACCGTCGAGGACTCGCTGCAGGCGCTGGCCGACGGGCTGCAACTTCCCATCGAAGATTTCCAGGCCGCCGTGGCCAACCCCGCCGACTACGGCGTACCCGGCGACAGCCTCGAGGGCTGGCTGTTCCCGGCGACCTACACGTTCGACCCGGGAGTCACCGCGCCCGACGTCATCCGCACGCTCGTCGATCGCACGGTGCAATCGCTGGACAACGCGGGCGTGCCGGTGGAACGCCGGCACGAGATCCTCACGATCGCATCGATCATCGAACGGGAAGCGCGTTTCGAGGACGACTTCTACAAGGTGTCGCGCGTCATCCAGAACCGGCTCTCGCCCGACAACACCGAGACCTCGGGCCTGCTGCAGATGGACTCCACCGCGCAGTACGGCTTCAACGAGATGCACGACGGCACCGTCAGCTCCTCGCAAGAGGCGCTCGAGGATGACAACCCGTGGAACACGTACGTGCACCCCGGTCTGCCGGTCGGGCCCATCGCCAACCCGGGCGATCTGGCTATCGATGCGGCCATGCATCCTGCCGACGGCCCCTGGATGTACTTCGTCACGGTGAACCTCGATACCGGTGAGACGGTGTTCACGAACACCGGCGCCGAGCACGAAGCGGCTGTCAAGCAGTGGCAGCAGTGGTGTGCCGACCACCCCGACTCAGGCTGCTGAGGGTGACTGAACGCACCGCACTGGAGGTCTGGGGCGACCCGATCGCGCACAGCCGGTCGCCGCAACTGCACACCGCGGCGTACCGGGCGCTGGGCCTGGATTGGACCTTCGAGCGCCGGCGGGTACCCGAAGCGGCGTTCGTCGACACCCTCGCCGCCCGCGGCTCCGGCTTGCGCGGGCTGTCACTGACCATGCCCCTCAAGGGTGCCGCGTTCGCCGCGGCGAAATGGCGGGATGACTGCGCGGAAGTGACCGGCGCGGTGAACACGCTGCTACTGGACGCCGATGGACCGCGCGGGTTCAACACCGATGCCGGCGGCATCGTGCGTGCCCTGCGCGAAGCGGGCGTCGACTCGCTCGACGGGGCGCGCATCGTCGGCGCCGGCGCGACGGCCACCTCGGCGCTGGCCGCGCTGGCCGAACTCGGCGCCCGCCACGTCGAGATCGTCGCGCGGCGCCCCGCCGCCGTGGCCCCGCTGCAGGCGCTGGGACACCGGCTCGGGATCGTGGTGGTGCCGGTGCCGATGGATGCCGCCGCTCACGCGCCCATGCCCGTCACCGTCGCCACGATCCCCGGGGACGCGCGGGTGGCCGCGGCATCCGCCAACGCACTCGCGGCGGCAGGGGGTCTGCTGATGGACGTCGTCTACGGCCACTGGCCGACGGCATTGTCGGATGCCTGGACGCGGGCAGGGCACCCGACCCTGTCGGGCGAAGGGATGCTGCTGCACCAGGCCCTGCTGCAGGTCCGGGTGTTCACCGGCGGCGACACCGGAGCGGTGCTGCCCGGCGAACAGGCCGTGCTCGCCGAAATGCGCCGTGCGCTCGTGGGAGGATAGGCGAATGCTCCGCGTGCTCACGGCCGGCGAATCCCACGGCCCCGAACTCGTCGCCATCATGGAGGGCCTGCCCGCAGGCGTGCCCATCTCACGCGACGCGATCCAAGCCGACCTCGCCCGCCGCAAGCTCGGCTACGGGCGCGGCTCGCGCATGAAGTTCGAGCAGGACGAGCTGACGATCTCGTCGGGGGTGCGCCACGGCTCCACCCTGGGCAGCCCGATCGCGATCCGCATCGGCAACACCGAGTGGCCCAAGTGGGTCGAGGTCATGAGCCCGGACCCGGTCGACCTGACCGACATGTCCCGCGGCCGCGGCGCCCCGCTCACCCGTCCCCGCCCCGGTCACGCCGACCTGGTCGGCATGCAGAAGTACGACTTCGACGAAGCCCGTCCCATCCTGGAGCGTGCGAGCGCCCGAGAGACGGCTGCACGCGTCGCGCTGGGAGCGGTCGCCCGGGCGTTCCTCGGCGAACTCGGCATCCGCTTGGTCAGTCACACGCTCTCGATCGGGCCGGTCCGCGTGCCCGATGACGCGAGACTTCCCACTCCCGGCGACGTCGACGCGCTCGACGCCGACCCGCTGCGCTGCTTCGACGAGGCCACCAGCGCCGCGATGGTCGCCGAAGTCGACGACGCCCGCAAGGACGGCGACACGCTCGGCGGCGTCGTGGAAGTACTCGCCTACGGACTGCCGCCCGGGCTGGGCTCCCACGTGCACTGGGACCGCCGCCTGGACGCAAAGCTCGCGCAGGCGCTGATGAGCATCCAGGCGATCAAGGGCGTCGAGGTCGGCGATGGCTTCGAGACCACGCGCCGTCGCGGTTCGGCCGCTCACGATGAGCTGTTCGCGACGAGTGCCGGCATCACCCGTGCCAGCGACCGTGCCGGCGGCACCGAGGGCGGCATGTCCACCGGCACCGTGCTGCGCGTGCGAGCCGGGATGAAGCCGATCGCCACCGTGCCGCATTCGCTGCGGACCGTCGATGTGACCACCGGCGACGCCGCATCGGCGCACCACCAGCGCTCCGACGTGTGCGCGGTGCCTGCCGCCGGCGTCGTGGCTGAGGCGATGACCGCGATCGTGCTGGCCGAAGTGGTGCTGGAGAAGTTCGGCGGCGACAGCGTCGGCGAGACCCGCCGCAATCTTCAGGCCTACCTCGCCGCGATCCCCGAGACCCTGCGCACGACGACAGCCAGCGACTCCGCGCTGGCATGAGCGCCCTGGTCCTCATCGGCCCGATGGGTGCCGGCAAGACGAGCGTCGGGCGCCGGGTCGCGAAGCGGCTGGGCATGCCGTTCGCCGACACGGATGCCGCGGTGGTGCGCGACCACGGCGCCATCGAGCAGATCTTCGCCGACTACGGCGAGCCGCATTTCCGTGCCCTCGAGCGGGAGGCGGTGCACCGCGCCCTCGCCGCGGGCGGGGTCGTCGCCCTCGGCGGCGGGGCCGTGGTGCACCCCGACACCCGCACCGAACTCGCCGGCCACCGCGTCGTGCTGCTGACGGTGGACCCGGAGACCATCGCGGCGCGACTGCGCAGCTCGTCCCGACGCGTGACCTCGCGCCCGCTGCTGCAGGGCGACGACGCCATCGCCCAGTGGCAGGCGATCTACCAGGCACGGCGCACGCTGTACGAATCGACCGCCGACGTGACCTTCGACACCTCGCACGGACCACTGCAGGACGTCGTCGACGCCGTCGTCCGCTGGGCCAGCGACACCGAGCCGAACCAGGAGCAGTCATGACCGACACCACCACCATCTCGGTGACCGGGAACGCCGAGTACGACATCGTGGTCGGGCGTGGCATCCTCTCGCGCCTCCCCGAATTCGTACCAGCCGAGGCGCAGAAGCTGCTGATCGTGCACCCGCCGACACTGCGGGATGCCGCCGAGGCCCTGCGCCTGTCCCTGGCCGACGCGCTCGGCGGGGGCCGGCAGGTGCTGCTGGCGGAGATCCCCGACGCGGAGGCAGGTAAGCGCATCGAGGTGGCCGCCTTCTGCTGGCAGGTGATGGGGCAGGCCGACTTCACCCGCACCGACATCGTCATCGGGTTCGGCGGGGGAGCGGTGACCGACGTCGCCGGCTTCGTCGCGGCGACGTGGCTGCGGGGCGTGAAGGTCGTGCTGGTGCCGACCACGGTGCTCGGGATGGTCGATGCCGCCGTCGGCGGCAAGACCGGGGTCAACACCGCCGAGGGCAAGAACCTCGTCGGCGCCTTCTGGGCGCCGCACGCGGTGCTGTGCGACCTGGAGCTGCTGGACACCCTTGCCACGAACGAACGGGTGGCAGGGTTCGCCGAGGTCGTGAAGGCCGGTTTCATCTGGGCACCCGAGATCCTCGATCTCATCGAGGCCGACCCGGTGGCCGTCGTCGACCCCGCCAGCGCTTCGTTCCGCCGCAGCATCGAGCTCGCGATCGACATGAAGGCCCGCATCGTCAGTGAGGACTTCCGCGAGGCGGGGCTGCGCGAGATCCTCAACTACGGCCACACCCTGGGCCACGCGATCGAACACGCCGAGCGGTACCAGTGGCGTCACGGTGCGGCGGTCTCGGTGGGCATGATGTTCGCCGCCGAGCTGTCGCGGCTGGCAGGGCGCCTGCCGGATGCCGCGGTGCAGCGGCACCGGGACATCCTCGGCATCCTGGGCCTGCCGCGCAGTTACCGCCCCGGCGCGTTCCCACAGCTGCTGGCGACGATGCAGCGCGACAAGAAGACCCGCGGCGGCATGCTGCGCTTCATCGTGCTCGACGACATCGCCCGCCCCACCGTCCTGCAGGCGCCCGACGACTCGCTGCTGTTCGCGGCGTATCAGGAACTCGCGGAGTGAACCGGGCTCCCGACCCTCGCCTGTCGGTGCGGCGCATCCGCGCCGACGAATGGCGTGAGGTGCGTGCGCTGCGGCTGGCGGCCACCGCGGACCCCGACGCGGCGATCGCGTTCCTGGACAGCCACGCCACGACCGCGGCACGCAGCGACGAGTTCTGGCAGTCGCGCACCGCGGATGCCGCGCTCGGCGAGACCGCTGCCCAGTTCATCGCGACCCTCGGTGACGAACCGGTGGGAAGCGTCGTCGTGCTGGTGCGGGCCACCGGGCAGACCGATCACCTGGGCCGGTTCGTCGACGACCGCCGCGCCGATGTCGTCGGCGTGTGGGTGCGGCCGGACAGTCGCGGCTCCGGCGCGATCGACCTGCTGCTGGACACCGCGGCGGATTGGGTGCGTTCGGTCGGGCTGCGCCGCGTGCACCTGGACGTGCACCGCGACAACGCGCGCGCCCAGGCCGCCTACCGGCGGGCCGGGTTCATCCCCACCGGGGAGACCCTGGACGGCCCGATCGGGCCGGAGATCGTCATGGCACGGGACCTGCCGGTCGCACGCGACCCCCACTGAGACTTCCCAGCACAGGAGAACTCCCCAGAACAGGACGTTTCGGCGTGGATCGTCCTGTGCCGGTGAGATCGCCTGTCTCCGGGAGGGCAGTAAGGTGCCAGGGTGACCACCCCCACCCCCCGCAGACTCCTGCTCGTCAACGGCCCGAACCTCAATTTGCTGGGAACCCGCGAACCCGCCCTGTACGGCCGGGAGACCCTCGCCGACGTCGAGAGGATCGCAACGGATGCCGCGGCCGCGCGTGGCTTCGAGCTGCGCGCCGTGCAGAGCAACCACGAAGGGGTGCTCATCGACGCCATCCACGCCGCGCGTGAGGATTGCGCCGGCATCGTGATCAACCCCGGTGGGCTCACCCACACGTCCATTGCACTGCGGGACGCGCTGAGCGGTGTGGCGCTGCCGGTCGCCGAGGTGCATGTCTCGGACATCTACGCCCGCGAACAGTTCCGTCACCACTCCTACGTCGCCGACGTCGCCGCTGTCCACGTGATCGGGGAAGGGGTCGCGGGGTACGCCCGCGCGGTGTCGCTGCTGCTGGATGTCATCACCGGTCACGCCGAAGGCTGAGAGCGCACCGCGCCGTATCCCGTAGAATCGACGCCGGGCCCGCACGCGGTGCCCGACTCCCTCACACGAATGGACCTTCCCTTCCCATGGCATCCACCGCAGACATCAGGAACGGCGTCGTCCTCAGCATCGACGGCCAGCTCTGGAACGTCATCGAGTTCCAGCATGTCAAGCCGGGCAAGGGGGGCGCCTTCGTGCGCACCAAGCTCAAGAACGTCGTGTCGGGCAAGACCGTCGACCGCACGTACAACGCCGGCGCCAAGATCGAGATCGAGAACGTCGATCGTCGCGACTTCACCTACCTGTACAACGACGGCGAGAGCTTCGTGTTCATGGACGTGGCCGACTACGACCAGATCAACGTGCCGGCCACAGTCGTCGGCGACGCGAAGAACTTCCTGCTGGAGAACCAGCAGGTGCAGATCGCGATGAACAACGGCAACCCGCTGTACGTCGAGCTGCCGGCATCCGTCGTGCTCGAGATCACCTACACCGAGCCGGGCCTGCAGGGCGACCGTTCGTCGGCCGGCACGAAGGCCGCGACCGTGGAGACCGGCTACGAGATCCAGGTGCCGCTGTTCGTCGAGCAGGGCACGAAGGTCAAGGTCGACACCCGCACGGGTGACTACCTCGGCCGCGTCAGCTGAGCGCCGCCGTTTCATGAGTGCACGCACCAAGGCACGCAAGCGCGCCCTCGACATCCTGTACCAGTCCGACATCCGCGGTGACGACCTCGGGGTGACCCTGGCCGCCGAGGCCAAGCGCGCCGCGAACGAACCCGCCCGCGAGGCATCCTGGCTGTACGCCCGTGAGATCGTCGACGGTGTCATCGACAACCGCGACGAGATCGACGAGCAGATCACCACCGTCTCGAAGGACTGGACTCTCGCCCGCATGCCCGCCGTCGACCGCGCGATCCTGCGGATGGCCGCGTGGGAGATCCTGCACAACGACGAGGTCCCCGCCGCCGTCGCGATCGACGAGGCCGTTGAACTGGCCAAGGAGTTCTCCACCGACGACTCCGGGTCGTTCGTCCACGGCGTGCTCGCCCGCATCGCACGCGCGTCCTGACCGGGCGGATGCCGCGGTTCACCTGCCGACCCTGCCGGCCATGTCGGCGGGGTCGGTGAGGATGAGGCCATGACCTCGCGCGCGACGCCCGACTGGCGCGAGGTGCTCACCGCGCCGGCGCCCGCCGGCGCCGTGCCCGGGCTCGCGCTCGGTGTGGAACTGCGCCAGCGGGTGCGGCGTGCCGAGTCGCGGTGGGCGCCCACTCGCGTCGAGACGGCGACAGCACGCGGACTGCACCACTCCAGCGACGACCTGTCACTGGCGCTGCGACCGCTGGAGCGCAGCGTGCGCGGCTGGATCAAGGCCCAGGTGTCCTGGGATGCGCTGCGCCGCCCTGGGCACCGATACGACCCCGCGCAGGGGCGCTGGTTCGTGGAGCTGTACAGCATCGCCCGCGACGCGCGCACCCTCGGCACCATGCCGGACGGGTCGGAGTGGCTCACGCTGGACGACGTCGAATCCCACCTGCTGTGGGCTCACCTGGCCGCCGCGCAGACGCTGGGGATCCCGCTGACCGCACCCAAGCCACACCAGACGGTGGCCCTCGCCCGGGAGGCGGCGGTCTCCCTCCACGCCGAGCGCAACGGCCACGGGCTGGCGGTGGCCGCACAGGTGATGATCGACGGCGCCCCGGTGGATGCCGGCACCGTCCGCACGATCGGTCACGTCGGCCTGTACCGGTTCGATGCGGTGGGGGAGCGCATCGCGGTGACGCTCGCACCGGCTGCGGTGCCGGACGCCGCTCACGCACTGCTGCAGTCGCGGTCTCCCGTGATCGTTCCGGCGGCAGAGGCCGACGAGTTCCTGCGCGACCACCTGCCGCGGCTGACCCGACAGACGCCCGTGAGCCTCGGCCGTGGCATCCACCCCCCACCCGCGCTGCCGCCCCGGCTGGAGGTCGCGGTGCGGTTCCAACCGGCCGACCGGGTGGAGGTGGCGCTGACCTGGCGCTACGCGGGGGCACCCCCGGTGCCGTACGGCTCCCCGGCGAGCGCCGATCGCGACGCCGCCTTCGAGCAGCAGCTGCAGGCCCGCGTCGAGGCGGCATGGCGCAGCGCCGGCGACCTGCCGTTCACGCCCGCCGGCTCCTTCACCGGGGCGGATGCCGCCGAGTTCGCCGCCGCGGTGCTGCCGGCGCTGGAGCGGATCGAGGGGGTCCACAGCGACGTCACCGGCATCCGCCGCACCTACCGGGAACTGACCGGCATTCCGGAGATCACCGTCACCACCGTGGAGAGCACCGATGCCGACTGGTTCGATCTCGGCATCCTGGTCACCATCGACGGGCGGCGCATCCCCTTCACCCCGCTGCTGACGGCCCTCACCCGGCGCCGACGCAAACTGCTGCTCAGCGACGGCGGGTACTTCTCCCTCGCCCACCCGGCGCTGGACCGACTGCGGGAACTGCTCGAGGAAGCCGCCGAACTGGACGAGTGGGACACCGGCCCCCGCATCAGCAGGTACCAGACGGCGCTGTGGTCCGACTTCGAGGACCTCGCCGACCAGGCCCAACCCGCCGTCGCGTGGCGGGCCACCGTCGAGGCGCTGCGGGAGACCACCACCGTGCCGCCGACGCCCGTCCCGGCGCAGCTGCGGGCCGAGCTGCGCCCCTACCAGCAGGAGGGGCTGGACTGGCTGGCGTTCCTGTGGCGGCAGCGCCTGGGCGGCATTCTCGCCGACGACATGGGGCTCGGGAAGACCCTGCAGACCCTCGCGCTCATCGCCCACACCCGCGAAGCGGGGGAGGGGCGGCCCTTCCTCGTCGTCGCGCCCACCTCGGTGCTGGCCACGTGGCGCACCGAAGCCGAGCGGTTCGCCCCGGACCTCGTGGTCCGCACGATCGACGCCAGCGCCGTCAGGCGCGATGTCACGGTGGCCGATCTCGCCGCCGGGGCGGACATCGTCGTCACCTCCTACACGCTGCTGCGCCTGGGCGACCAGGAGTATGCCGCGGTGGAGTGGGCGGGGCTCATCCTCGACGAGGCCCAGTTCGTCAAGAACCCGGCCACCAAGCTCCACCGCGCGGTGAAGGCTCTGCACGCCGACGTGACGTTCGCCATCACCGGCACCCCGCTGGAGAACACCCTCACCGAACTGTGGGCGCTGCTGTCGCTGACCGCACCCGGGCTGTTCCCCTCGGCGCGGCAGTTCCGCCAGGAGTACGTCGGGCCGATCGAGCAGGGCAAGACCCCCGAGAACGCGGAGGGCGCGCCCTATCGCGCCCGGCGCCTGGAGCGGCTGCGTCGCCGCATCCGGCCGTTCCTGCTGCGCCGCACCAAGGACCTCGTCGCCGGCGACCTGCCGCCCAAGCAGGAGCAGCAGCTGTGGGTGACGCTCAGCGACGAGCACCGCGCGCTGTACGACACCGTCCTGCAGCGGGAGCGGCAGAAGGTGCTGGGGCTGCTGGACGACCTCGACCGGCAGCGGTTCATCGTGTTCCGCTCCCTCACGCTGCTGCGGATGCTGAGTCTCGCGCCGGCCCTCATCGACGGCCGGCACACCCGGCTGGGCTCGAGCAAGCTCGACGCGCTCCTGGAACACCTCACCGAACTGGCCGCCGAGGGCCACCGCGCGCTGGTGTTCAGTCAGTTCACGTCTTTCCTGCAGCTGGCGGCACGCCGGTTGGATGCCGCCGGGATCGCGTATGCCTGGCTCGACGGCTCCACCCGGCGCCGAGAGGAGGTCATCTCCGCGTTCCGCGACGGCGACGCGCCGGTGTTCCTCATCAGCCTGAAGGCCGGCGGGTTCGGGCTCACCCTCACCGAGGCCGACTACGTGTTTCTCCTGGACCCGTGGTGGAACCCCGCCGCCGAGTCGCAGGCGGTGGACCGCACCCATCGCATCGGGCAAACACGCCCGGTGAACGTCTACCGCATGATCGCGGAGGGCACGATCGAGGAGAAGGTCATGGCACTGCAACAGCGCAAGGCGCGGCTGTTCCAGGCGGTCATGGACGACGACGACCTGTTTTCGCAGGCGCTCACCGCCGACGACATCCGCGGACTGTTCGACGTATAGCCGTTAGTCACGGCGGCGCTGATCATTCCCACGCCGGGCGCCACGTAGAATTGGGAGCTGTTCCACACGGGAGGATTCCATGCGCATCACGGGTCTGGGCCACGCTGGCATGTTCATCGAGACGGCAGGCGGCACGATCCTCTGTGACCCGGTGATCAAGTCGTCGTTCTATGGGTCGTGGTTCGTCTTCCCCGACAATCGGGCGCTGGACTGGGAGCGTTACGGCAACGCCGACTTCCTGTACATCTCGCACCGCCACCGCGACCACTTCGACCCGTGGATGCTGGAGAAGTACGTCCGCAAGGACATCGAGGTGTTGCTGCCGGATTACCCCACCGACGACCTCGAGCAGGATCTGCGCCGGCTCGGCTACGACAACATCACCTACACGCGCGCAGGTGAGGTCATCGAGCGCGGCGCACTGCGGCTCATGATCACGCCGCTGCGCGCCCCCAGCGACGGCCCCATCGGCGACTCCAGCCTGTCGGTCGACGACGGCACCGCGTCGATCCTGAACCAGAACGACTCGCACCCGCTGGATCTCGAGAAGCTGCTGAGCTTCGGCAAGCCGGAGGCGTACTTCACCCAGTTCTCCGGCGCCATCTGGTGGCCGATGGTCTACGACCTGCCCCAGGATGCCAAGGTCAACTTCGCCGCCCTCAAGCGCGAGGCGCAGCACAAGCGGGCGATGTTCTACATCGAGAAGGTCGACGCCCCGCACGTGTACCCGATGGCCGGCCCGCCGATGTTCCTGCGGGACGACCTGTTCCGCTACAACGGGCTGGGCGAGCAGAACGACTCGATCTTCACCGACCAGGCGCAGTTCCTGGCCCGGATGAAGCAAGAGGCCCCGCAGTACGACGGCCACATCTTCATCCCCGGCACCGTGGTGACCATCGAGCACGGGCAACAGACGGTCGAGCAGACCCTGTACACCGAAGCCGAGATCGAGCAGATCTTCGCCGACAAGTGGGGCTATCTCGAGCAGCAGCGCGCGACGCGCCAGGAAGAGATCCGCGCCGAAGAGGCCTCCCGCGCCCCGGTGCTGCCGCCGCAGGAGATGCTCGCCGAGCTCAAGGCCTGGTGGGAGCCGCTGCTGCGCCGCGGCCGCATCTTCCGCGAGGGCGTGGGCGGGCCGGTGCGCATGACCATCGGCGACCTGGATGTGTGCATCGACTTCCCCAAGGCCAAGGTGCGCGAGTATGCGGGGGAGGAGACCAACTACTGGTTCACGATTCCCGCCGACCTCGTCTCGACCAACATCGCCGAGCGCGAGATCGACTGGTCGAACTCGATCTTCCTGTCGATGCAGTTCCAGGCCGGCCGGGTGGGCAAGTTCAACGAGTTCATCTACACATTCTTCAAGTGCCTGTCCCGTGACCGCATCGAGTATGTGGAGAACTGGTACGCCGAACAGTCCGACGTGTCGGAGGATATCCAGCTCGGCGACTGGACCGTGCAGCGCCGCTGCCCGCACCTGCGGGCCGATCTGTCCAAGACCGGCAAGATCGAGGGCGATGTGCTCACCTGCTCCCTCCACGACTGGAAGTGGGATCTGACGACCGGCAAGTGCCTGTCGACGCTCGGTCACCCGATCCGTGCCAGCCACGTCGAAGAGGACGATCTGCACCGGGCCGCCGTCACCCCCGCCGCGTGACGATAGGCTGAGCAGCACACACACCCAGCAACCTTTAACCCCGTCCTGTGAGGCGGAGAAGGGAGCGGCGGATGAGCACGCGCACTGTGCTGCACGAAGCCGATATCGCCCGAGCGCTGACTCGGATCTCTCACGAGATCCTGGAGTCCAACCGAGGGCCCGAGGATCTGGTCATCCTCGGCATCCCCACCCGTGGCGTCACCCTCGCCGAACGCGTCGGCGCGCTCGTCACCGAATTCGGCGGCCGGAGCGTCCCCGTCGGCGCGCTGGACGTGACGATGTACCGCGACGACCTGCACCGCAACCCCACCCGCGCGCCGCAGCCGACCCAGATCCCCGCCGGGGGTGTGGACGGCAAGACCGTGGTGCTGGTGGACGATGTGCTGTTCTCGGGGCGCAGCATCCGCGCCGCGCTCGACGCCCTGCAGGACATCGGGCGTCCCGCAGCGGTGCGTCTGGCGATCCTGGTGGACCGCGGTCATCGGGAACTGCCCATCCGGCCGGACTTCGTCGGCAAGAACCTCCCCAGCGCCCGCGACGAGCGCGTCAACGTGCGCCTGGCCGAAGTCGACGGCGTCGAGGAGGTGACGATCGAGTCATGAGGCACCTGCTCGACACCCGCACCCTGACCCGCGACGACGCGTTGCGCATCCTCGACGTCGCCGAAGAGATGGCCGACACCCAGCGCCGTGAGGTCAAGAAGCTGCCGACCCTGCGGGGCAAGACGGTGGTGAACCTGTTCTTCGAAGACTCCACCCGCACCCGCATCTCGTTCGAGGCCGCCGCAAAGCGCCTCTCCGCCGACGTGATCAACTTCTCCGCCAAGGGCTCATCGGTGTCCAAGGGCGAATCGCTCCAGGACACCGCCCAGACGCTGCAGGCGATGGGGGCCGATGCCGTCGTCATCCGCCACGGCGCGTCCGGAGCGCCGCGCACCCTCGCCACGAGCGGGTGGATCACCGCCGGTGTCGTCAACGCGGGGGACGGCACGCACGAGCACCCCACCCAGGCGCTGCTGGATGCCTTCACGATCCGCAAGCGCTTCTTCGGCGCGGACAGCCGGGGCCGCGACCTCGCCGGGCTGCGGGTCGTGATCGTCGGCGACGTGCTGCACTCGCGTGTCGCCCGCTCCAACGTCTGGCTGCTGACGACCCTGGGGGCCACCGTCACCCTGGTCGCGCCGCCCACCCTGGTGCCGCAGGATGTGTCGGCCTGGCCGGTGGAGATCCGCTATGACCTGGACGAGGCGATCGACCAGGGCGTGGACGCGCTGATGATGCTGCGAATTCAGCTGGAGCGCATGAATGCGGCGTATTTCCCCACTGAGCGGGAGTATTCCCGCCGATGGGGGCTGGATGCCGCGCGTGTGGGTCGCCTGTCGGCCGATAGCATTGTCATGCACCCCGGTCCCATGAACCGGGGCCTGGAGATCTCCGCCGACGCCGCCGATTCGCCCCGTTCGACTGTGCTCGAACAGGTGACGAACGGCGTGTCCGTGCGGATGGCCGCCCTCTATCTGCTGCTGGCAGGCGAGCGCGCACGACACGAGGAGGACGGACGATGACCGAGGTCTTCCTCATCCGCGGCGCCAGCATCCACGACGGCACCGGCAACGAGCGCACCGCCGACATCCTGATCGACGGCGACCGCATCGCCGAGGTCGGCACGGGTCTCAGCCGCGCCGGCGCCACCGTGATCGACGCCGACGGGCTCGTCGCGCTCCCCGGTCTGGTCGACCTGCACACTCACCTGCGCGAACCCGGCTACGAGGCGTCCGAGACGATCCTCACCGGCTCCCGCGCCGCCGCCGCCGGCGGCTACACGGCGGTGTTCGCCATGCCCAACACCTCCCCGGTCGCCGACACCGCAGGCGTCGTCGAGCAGGAACTCGCCCTCGGCGAGGCCGCCGGGTACGTCACGGTGCAGCCGATCGGCGCGGTCACCGTGGGCCAGAAGGGTGAGCGCCTGGCGGAGTTGGGCGCCATGGCTTCCTCACGCGCCCGGGTGCGGGTGTTCAGCGACGACGGCTTCTGCGTGTGGGATCCGCTCATCATGCGCCGGGCACTGGAGTACGTGAAGGCGTTCGACGGCGTCATCGCCCAGCACGCGCAGGATCCCCGCCTCACCGAGGGCGCCCAGATGAACGAGGGCACCGTGTCGGCCGAGCTGGGCCTGGCCGGGTGGCCCGCCGTCGCCGAGGAGTCGATCATCGCGCGCGACGTGCTGCTTGCCGAGCACGTCGGCTCCCGGCTGCACGTGTGCCACCTGTCCACGGCCGGCTCGGTGGACATCATCCGCTGGGCGAAGAAGCGCGGCATCGCCGTGACCGCCGAAGTCACCCCGCACCACCTGCTGCTGACCGAAGAGCTCGTGCGCGACTACGACGCCCGTTACAAGGTGAACCCGCCGCTGCGCCGCGCAGAGGACGTGCAGGCGGTGCGGGAAGGCCTCGCCGACGGCACGATCGACATCGTCGCGACCGACCACGCCCCGCATCCCACCGAGGCGAAAGCCTGCGAATGGCAGGCGGCCGCCAACGGCATGGTGGGGCTCGAGAGCGCGCTGCGGGTCGTCCAGCAGGCGATGGTCGACACCGGCCTGCTCGGCTGGGACGACGTCGCCCGCGTCATGTCGACCGCACCGGCCCGCATCGGGCGGCTCGCCGACCACGGCACCCCGATCGCCGCCGGCGAGGCCGCATCGCTCACCCTCTACGACCCCGCCCCGGTGCGCCGGTTCGGTCGCGAGGACCTCCGCGGACGCAGCGTCAACTCTCCCTACATCGACCGCGAGCTTCCCGGTGAGGTGCGCTGGACGATCCACCGGGGAGCGGCGACCGTCGCCGACGGTGTGCTGCGCGAACGCGGCGAGGTGACGGCATGACGCAGGAAGGCGCGCTGCTGGTCGTGGTGGCCGTGGCACTGGGACTCCTCGGGCTCGTCGCCTGGGGCTGGCGACGACGCACGCGGCGCGACGCGGGGCTGGTCGCGCCCGAGGGCGAGGTGCCCGAAGCGGCATCCGTCATCGGCGTCTTTCCGGTGCTGTACGTGGCGACGACCCGGCACGGCGAGCCGCTGGAGCGTCTCGCGATCCGCCGGCTCGGGTTCCGCTCCAAAGCCGATGTCACCGTCACCGATGCCGGCATCGCACTGGACCTCGTGGGCCAGCCGCGTCTGTTCATCCCCCGCGGGCAGATCGCCGGCGCGGCGCAGGCGACGGTGACGATCGACCGCGTCGTCGAGCGTGACGGCCTGGCCCGCCTCGACTGGCGCATCCCCACCCACGACGGCGGCGACGCCCTCGTCGATTCCTACTTCCGACCCCAGGAGACCTCTGCACGCGCCCTCGTGGACGCACTGCTGCAGCTTTCCGATCCCGCTCCCACGACAGGAGACGACGCGTGACCACCTTCACTCGCGACCCCGCTGTGCTCGTCCTCGAGGACGGCACACGCCACACCGGACGCGCCTACGGCGCCCAGGGCACGACCCTCGGCGAGGTGGTGTTCGCCACCGGCATGACCGGCTACCAGGAGACCCTCACCGACCCGTCCTACGCCGGCCAGATCGTGCTGCAGACCGCACCGCACATCGGCAACACCGGCATGAACGACGAAGACCCCGAATCCCGCCGCATCTGGGTGGCCGGGTACATCGTGCGCGACCCCTCCCGCGTCGTATCGAACTGGCGCGCCGACTCGTCGCTGGACGACGCGCTCGTCGCCGACGGCGTGGTGGGCATCAGCGGCATCGACACGCGTGCCGTCACGCGCCACATCCGCGCCGCCGGCAGCATGCGCGGCGGCATCTTCAGCGGCGCTGCCGCGGCGATCGACCCCGACGAGCAGCTGCGCATCGTGCGCGAGGCGCCCGAGATGGCCGGTCAGAACCTCTCCGCGCAGGTCTCCGTCGCCTCCGCCGAGGTCACCCCCGCCGTCGGCGACCGGATCGGCGCCGTGGCGGTGCTGGACCTCGGCGTCAAGCAGTCCACCGTCGTCAACCTCGCCGCCCGCGGGTTCGACGTGCATGTGCTGCCGCAGAACGTCACGATCGACGACATCCTCGCGATCGACCCGGTGGGGGTGTTCTACTCCAACGGACCCGGCGACCCCGCGGCATCCGACGATCACGTCGTGCTGCTGCGTTCGGTGCTGGATGAGAAGCTGCCGTTCTTCGGCATCTGCTTCGGCAACCAGCTGCTGGGCCGCGCGCTCGGCTTCGGCACCTACAAGCTGCCGTTCGGCCACCGCGGCATCAACCAGCCCGTGCTGGACAAGCAGACCGGCCGCGTCGAGATCACCGCGCACAACCACGGCTTCGCCGTCGACGCGCCGATCGAGGGCGTCACCGACAGCCCGAGCGGCTACGGCCGGGTGGAAGTGAGCCACGTCGACCTCAACGACAACGTCGTGGAGGGGCTGCGGGCCCTGGACATCCCGGCGTTCTCGGTGCAGTACCACCCCGAGGCGGCCGCCGGACCGCACGACGCCAACTACCTTTTCGACCGCTTCCGCGACCTCGTCGTCGCGACCCTGGAGACGAAGAATGCCTAAGCGCGAAGACATCACCTCCGTCCTGGTCATCGGCTCCGGCCCGATCGTCATCGGTCAGGCGTGCGAGTTCGACTACTCCGGCACCCAGGCCTGCCGCGTGCTGCGCGAAGAGGGCGTACGCGTCATCCTCGTCAACTCCAACCCGGCGACCATCATGACCGACCCCGATTTCGCCGATGCCACCTACATCGAACCGATCACGTGGCAGGTCATCGAGACGATCATCGCCAAGGAGCGCCCGGACGCCATCCTGCCGACCCTGGGCGGCCAGACCGCGCTGAACGCGGCCATCGACCTGCACAACAACGGCGTCCTCGAGAAGTACGACGTGGAGCTGATCGGGGCGAGCTTCGAGGCGATCAACAAGGGCGAGGACCGGCAGATCTTCAAGCAGCTGGTGCTGGACGCCGGCGCCGACGTCGCCGCCTCCCGCATCGCCCACACGCTGGACGAGGCTCTCGCGGCCGCCGACGAGCTGGGCTACCCGCTGGTCGTGCGCCCCTCGTTCACGATGGGGGGCCTGGGTTCGGGCTTCGCCTACGACGAGCGGGACCTGCGCCGCATCGCCGGCGCGGGCCTGCGCGACTCGCCCACGACCGAGGTGCTGCTGGAGGAGTCCATCCTCGGGTGGAAGGAGTACGAGCTCGAGCTCATGCGCGACACCGCCGACAACACGGTGGTCGTCTGCTCGATCGAGAACGTCGACCCCGTCGGCGTGCACACCGGCGACTCGATCACCGTCGCGCCGGCGCTGACTCTCACCGACCGCGAATACCAGAAGCTGCGCAACATCGGCATCGACATCATCCGCGCCGTGGGCGTTGACACCGGCGGCTGCAACATCCAGTTCGCCGTCGACCCCGCCACCGGCCGGATCATCGTCATCGAGATGAACCCGCGCGTCTCGCGGTCCTCCGCGCTGGCATCCAAGGCCACCGGCTTCCCGATCGCCAAGATCGCCGCGAAGCTGGCGATCGGTTACCGCCTCGACGAGATCCCCAACGACATCACGAAGGTGACGCCGGCCAGCTTCGAGCCGACGCTGGACTACGTCGTGGTGAAGGTGCCGCGGTTCAACTTCGAGAAGTTCCCGGCCGCCGATGTCACCCTCACCACCACCATGAAGTCCGTGGGCGAGGCGATGGCGATCGGCCGCAACTACACCACCGCGCTGCAGAAGGCGCTGCGGTCCCTGGAAAAGCGCGGCTCCAGCTTCCACTGGGGCGACGAGCCGCGCTCCCGGGACGAGCTGCTCGAGGTTGCGCGTACCCCCACCGACGGGCGCATCGTGGTGCTGCAGCAGGCGCTGCGCAAGGGTGCGACGATCGAGCAGGCGTTCGAGGCCACCGGCATCGATCCCTGGTTCCTCGACCAGATCGTCCTCATCAACGAGGTCGCCGACTTCGTGCACGCCGCCGGCGAGCTGGATGCCGACACCCTCCGCACCGCGAAGGACCACGGGTTCAGCGACGCGCAGATCGGCCAGCTGCGGGGCATCCCGGAAGCCGAGGTGCGCGGCATCCGCCACGCCCTGTCGATCCGACCGGTGTACAAGACCGTCGACACCTGCGCGGGGGAGTTCCCGGCGCAGACGCCGTACCACTACTCCAGCTATGACTTCGAGACCGAGGTCACCGCGTCGGAGCGCACGAAGGTCGTCATCATCGGCTCCGGCCCCAACCGCATCGGCCAGGGCGTGGAGTTCGACTACTCCTGCGTGCACGCGTCGTTCGCGCTGTCGGATGCCGGGTACGAGACGGTCATGGTCAACTGCAACCCCGAGACGGTGTCCACCGACTACGACACCAGCGACCGGCTGTACTTCGAGCCGCTGACGCTGGAGGACGTGCTGGAGGTGCTGCACGCCGAGGCGAAGTCGGGCACCATCCTCGGTGTCGTGTGCCAGCTGGGCGGGCAGACCCCGCTGGGCCTGGCGAAGGGCATCGAAGACGCCGGCTACACGATCCTGGGCACCCAGCCCGCCGCGATCGACCTGGCCGAGGAGCGCGAACTGTTCTCGCGGCTGCTCGATCAGGCCGGGCTGGTGGCGCCGCGCAGCGGCACCGCGATCGATGCGGACGGCGCCGTCGCGGTGGCCGAGGGCATCGGCTACCCGGTGCTGGTGCGGCCGAGCTTCGTGCTCGGTGGCCGCGGCATGGAGATCGTCTACGACACCCCGAGCCTGCACGACTACTTCGTCCGCATCGCCGACCAGGCCATCATCGGCCCCGGCATGCCGCTGCTGGTGGACCGGTTCCTCGACGACGCTGTGGAGATCGACGTCGACGCGCTGTACGACGGCACCGAGCTGTACATCGGCGGCGTCATGGAGCACCTCGAAGAAGCCGGCATCCACTCCGGAGACTCCAGCTGCACGCTGCCGCCGATGTCGCTCGGCCGGAACGAGATCGACCGCGTCCGCGAGGCCACCCGGCTGATCGCCGAGGGCGTCGGCGTGCTCGGGCTGCTGAACGTGCAGTTCGCGGTCAGTGCCGGGGTGCTCTACGTCATCGAGGCCAACCCCCGCGCCAGCCGCACGGTGCCGTTCGTCTCCAAGGCGCTCGGCATTCCGATGGCCAAGGCCGCCAGCCGCATCATGGTCGGAGCCACGATCGCCGAGCTCATCGCCGAGGGGATGCTGCCCGAGCAGGACGGCTCTCGCGTGCCGCTGGACGCGCCCATCGCGGTGAAGGAGGCGGTGCTGCCGTTCAAGCGGTTCCGCACCAAGGACGGCCGCATGGTCGACTCCGTGCTCGGCCCGGAGATGCGCTCCACCGGCGAGGTCATGGGCATCGACCGCGACTTCCCGACGGCGTTCGCCAAGAGCCAGGCCGCCGCGTACGGCGGGATGCCGCTGACCGGGACCGTGTTCATCTCGGTCGCCGACGACGACAAGCGCGCCGTGATCCTGCCCGCCCACCGGCTGCAGGAGCTCGGGTACACGATCGCAGCGACCGAGGGCACCGCCGAGATCCTCGCACGCAACGGCATCCGCGTGAAGGTCGTCCGCAAGTACTCCGAGACGCTCGACAGCGGTGAGACGAACATCGTCGATCTCATCAACGCCGGCGAGATCGACATCGTCGTGAATACGCCGTCGGGTGGGCTGTCCCGTGCCGACGGGTACGAGATCCGTGCGGCGGCGGTCGCCGCCGACAAGGCGCTGTTCACCACGATGGCCGTGCTCGGTGCCGCCGTCAGCGCACTGCCGGTGCTGCGCGAGGGGTTCCGCGTGCGGAGCCTGCAGGAGTACGCCGCCGACCGGGCCGCGCGATGACCACGTTCGGCCGGCGGCTGCGCGAGGCGCTCACGGCGCAGGGACCCCTCTGCGTCGGGATCGACCCGCACGAGCAGCTGCTGGCCGAGTGGGGCCTGCCCGCCTCCGCGGCGGGCACCCGGGAGTTCGGACTGCGGGTGGTGGATGCCGCGGCCGGCCGGGTCGGTGTCATCAAGCCCCAGGTGTCGTTCTTCGAGCGGTGGGGGTCGGCCGGCTTCGCAGCCCTGGAAGACGTGCTTGCGGCGGCGCGAGCGGCCGGGCTGCTGGTGATCGCCGACGCCAAGCGCGGCGACATCGGCACCACGATGGACGCCTATGCGCGCGCCTGGCTGACTCCGGGGTCGCCCCTGGAGGCCGACGCGGTGACCCTCAGCCCTTATCTCGGCGTGGGTGCGCTCACCGGGACGCTGGAATACGCCGTCTCGGTGGGTAAAGGTGGGTTCGTGCTCGCCGCCACCAGCAACCCCGAAGCCCGCGTCCTGCAGTCCGCCCTCGTCGAGGAGCGCACCGTCGCCGCTCGGGTGACCGAAGAGGTCTCGGCCTTCAACGCTCGCACGACGCCCGACGGCGAGTGGGGGAGTGTCGGCCTCGTCGTCGGCGCCACCGTCGACCTGGATCTCGCGGGGCTCGGCAGCGCCGTGACGCCGCCCGCGCCGATCCTCGCGCCGGGCTACGGGGCGCAGGGCGCGCAGCCGGGGGATCTCGACGACCAGTTCCGGGTTCTCCGCTCGCCGGTCGTGGCGAGCGAGAGCCGCAGCATCCTGTCGGCGGGGCCGACGGGGATCGCCCAGCGCATCGCCGAACGCGCCGCGCTCTATTCGAAAGTGGACCATGGCTGACGCTCAGCACCCACCCGAGGTCGACCGTGCCGCGGCATCCCGCCGCGCCGTCGCCGCCCGCCGCGAACGCGCCGCGCTCAAGCGCGATGTCGCAACGCGCGTGATCACGCCGCAGGAACTGCTGCGCCGCGGCCTTGCCGAGCCTGGCTCGCCCGCCGGTGCGATGCGCGTGCCGGAGTTCCTCACCGCCATCCCCGCGATCGGTGAGGGCAAGCGCGACCGCATCCTGGCGGATCTGGGCATCTCGCCGGTCAAGCGCCTCGGGGGCCTCGGCAGCCGCCAGCGCACCGCGTTGCAGGGCTTCCTCGACGACCGCTGGCCGGAGCCGACCCCGCGGGACGGACGCAGCCGGCTGATCGTGCTGGCGGGGCCGACCGCCGTGGGCAAGGGCACGGTGGCCGCGGAGATCAAGGAGCACCACCCCGAGATCGTGCTGTCCGTCTCGGCGACGACCCGTGCCCCGCGCCCCGGGGAGGTCGAAGGCGAGCACTATTACTTCGTCGGGGATGCGGAGTTCGACCGCATGATCGCCGACGGCGAGCTGCTCGAGCACGCCACCGTGCACAACCGGTTCCGCTACGGCACCCCGCGCGCGCCCATCGAGGCGGCGCTGGCCGAGGGGCGCACGGTGCTGCTGGAGATCGATCTGCAGGGCGCCCGTCAGGTGCGCGCCGCGGAGCCCAGCGCGACGCTGGTCTTTCTGCTGCCGCCGAGCTGGGACGAACTGGTGCAGCGCCTGGTGGGCCGCGGCACCGAGGACGATGAGGAGCGTGCCCGGCGCCTGCGCACCGCGAAGAAGGAACTCGCCGCGCAGGGGGAGTTCGACTTCCACGTCGTCAACGACGACGTGGCCCGCGCCGCCGACGAGGTCGCCCAGCTCGCCGACTGACCCGCGCGCCACGCGGCATCCCTCGGTCGTCGCGAACGCCCCCAGACCCCGGTCAGGCAGGGCCCTTCGTGACGACCGAGCGCGCGCGCCGCGCACGCGGCATCCCTCGGTCGTCGCGAACGCCCCCACACCCGGGTCAGGCAGGGCCCTTCGTGACGACCGAACGCGCGCGCAGGATGCCACCAGCTCGCCGGCTGACCCCGCGCGCCACGCGGCGTCCCTCGGTCGCCGCGAACGCCCCCACACCCGGGTCAGGCAGGGCGCTTCGTGACGACCGAAGGCGGGGGCAGGATGCCACCAGCTCGGGGGCCGACGGACCAGGTAGACTGGGCTGATGCCTCGGCTCTGCCGGGCACCACGACTTTCCCCGACGACGACCTCAGGAGGTCCCGCATGGCCACTCGCGACCAGGGCATCATCGACCCGCCCATCGACGCACTGCTGGAGAAGGTCGACTCCAAATACCAGCTTGTGATCTACGCATCCAAGCGGGCGCGTCAGATCAACGACTACTACTCCGACCTGCACGAGGGCAACCTCTTCGACAACGTCGGGCCGCTGGTGGACTCGACCGTCGAGGACAAGCCCCTCACGATCGCCCTGCACGAGATCCACGAAGACAAGCTGCGCCTGCGCCACGTCGAGTAACACCTGCAGACACCTGTGACGCCGTGCGGCGGCCCGCTCTCGAGCGTGTCCGCCGCACGACGCATACTGGTGCCGATTCCCGCCGCATTCGACCTGGAGCATCGATGACCGACCTGCGTCTGTTCACTTCCGAGTCCGTCACCGAGGGTCACCCCGACAAGATCTGCGACCAGATCTCCGACAGCATCCTCGACGCGATCCTCACCGAAGACCCGCAGGGCCGCGTCGCCGTCGAGACGCTGGTGACCACCGGCCTCGTGCACGTGGCCGGCGAGGTCTCCACCAGCGCGTACGTCGAGATCCCCGCCATCGTGCGGGAAGTGGTCAATCGCATCGGCTACACCTCCAGCGACGCCGGCTTCGACGGCAACTCGTGCGGGGTGAGCGTGTCGATCGGCGCGCAGTCCTCCGACATCGCCGCCGGCGTCGACAAGGCGTTCGAGCGCCGTGAAGACGGCTCGGAAGACCCGCACGACCTGCAGGGTGCCGGCGACCAGGGCATCATGTTCGGCTACGCGACCGACGAGACGCCGCAGCTCATGCCGATGGCCATCTGGACGGCCCACCGCATCGCGGAGCGCCTCGCCGCCGTGCGCCGCTCGGGCGCGCTGCCGTTCCTGCGCCCCGACGGCAAGACCCAGGTCACCCTCGGCTACGACGGGCACACCCCGAAGACCGTCGAGTCGGTCGTGCTGTCCACGCAGCACCAGGCCGACATCTCACAGAAGGCGCTGCGCGCCGCCGTCCGCGCCGAGGTCATCGACCCGGTGCTGGAGGAGACCGGGCTCGAGCTTCCCGACGTGTCCTACTACATCAACCCGGCCGGCCCGTTCGTCACCGGCGGCCCCAAGGGCGACGCCGGCCTGACCGGCCGAAAGATCATCATCGACACCTACGGCGGCGCCGCCCGCCACGGCGGCGGCGCGTTCAGCGGCAAGGACCCGTCGAAGGTCGACCGCTCCGCCGCGTACGCGATGCGCTGGGTCGCCAAGAACGCCGTCGCCGCAGGGCTGGCCGAGCGCCTCGAGGTGCAGGTGGCCTACGCCATCGGCAAGGCCAAGCCGGTCGGCCTCTACGTCGAGACGTTCGGCACCGGCCGGGTCTCCGACGAGGCGATCCGCCGCGCCATCCGCGAGGTGTTCGACCTGCGCCCCAAGGCGATCATCGACCAGCTCGACCTGCTGCGACCCATCTACGCCAAGACGGCCGCCTACGGACACTTCGGGCGGGAACTGCCCGAGTTCACGTGGGAGCGCACCGACCGCGTCGAGGAGCTGCGCGCGGCCGCAGGGCTCTAGTGGAACCAACGGGTGCCGGCATGACCACCCGTCGGGTCGCGCGAGTGCTGATCGACTCGCCCCTGCCGCAGCTGGACCGGCTGTTCGACTACGAGGTCCCCGACGAGCTCGCCGACACGGTCGTCCCCGGCATCCGCGTGCGGGTGCCGCTGCGCACCGCCGGGCGGCTGGTCGACGCGTACGTCATCGAGACCGACCGGGCGGATGCCGCGGGTCGCCCGCTGTCGCTGGTGGACTCGGTCATCTCCACCGTCGAAGTGCTGCCGCCGGGCCTGTACGCCCTGGCACGGCGAGCCGCCGACCGTGCCGCCGGCTCGGCATCGGACATCCTGCGCCTGGCCGTGCCCAAGCGCATGGTGCGCGCCGAGAAGGTGTGGTTCGCCAGTGACCCGGTGCCGGCGCCGACGGTGAGCGAGTCGGATGCCGCGTGGGCGGGCGACGTGCTGGCCGCCTTCCCGGGGCTGTCCGAGGCGATCACGGCGGGGGAGCGGCTCGCGCTGGACGCCCCACCGCGCCCCGCCCGGCTCTCATCCGGCGAGGACGTCGGCGCGTGGGCGGAACTGCTGGCCGCCGCCGCTGTGCGCACCCTCGCCGCCGGGCGCAGCGCCGTACTGGTGGTACCCGATCACCGCGACCAGTCGCAGCTCGAACTCGCCCTGGCCGCCCGCGTGCCCGCCGACGCGCTCGTACGCGACGACGCCCGCCGGTCGGGTCCGGAGCGGTACGCGTCGTACCTGCGGGTGCTGGCGCCGCAGCCGTGCATCGTGGTCGGCAACCGCTCCACCGTCTACGCGCCGGCGCACAACCCCGGCCTCATCGCGATCTGGGACGACGGCGACCCGCTGCTCGCGGAGCCGCTGAGCCCTGGCGTGCATGCTCGCGATGCCGGGCTGGTGCGGCAGGAGCTCGACGGCGCGGCGCTGCTGTTCGCCGGTCACACCCGCACCACCGACGTCGAGCGGCTCGTCGCGATCGGCTGGGTGCGCGAGGTGCCCGCCCGGCGCCGCACCAGCCCCCGCGTCGTCCTCTCCGCCACCCGCGAGGGTGAGTCGCACGGCGCCCGGGTGCCGTCCTCGGCGTTCGCGGCAGCCCGCGAGGGCCTGGGGTCCGGCCCCGTGCTGGTGCAGGTCGCCCGCCCCGGTTACGCACCCGTGCTGGTCTGCGCCGACTGCCGCACCCCGGCGCGGTGCCCTCATTGCACCGGACCGCTGCGCGCCCGCCGGCCCGGCGCCGTGCCGGAGTGCGGCTGGTGCGGACGCAGCGCGCCGGCATGGCGGTGCCCGAAGTGCGACAGCACCAAGCTGCGCATGGCGTCCTCCGGCAGCGAGC
Source organism: Microbacterium sp. zg-YB36 (assembly GCF_024623575.2). NCBI lineage: Bacteria > Bacillati > Actinomycetota > Actinomycetes > Micrococcales > Microbacteriaceae > Microbacterium > Microbacterium sp. zg-YB36. The sequence continues at coordinate 229,525 of NZ_JANJFD020000001.1, read as the reverse complement.
GCACCGCCGACGAGCTCGGCCGGGCGTTCCCCGGCACCCGGATCATCGTCGCCGACGGCGAGCACAAGGTCGCGCGGGTGGATGCCAAGCCGGCGCTGGTCATCGCCACGCGCGGTGCCGAGCCGATCGCCGAGGGCGGCTACCGCGCCGTGGTGCTCTTGGACGCCGACCGCATGCTGATGGCCGACGAGCTGCGCATCGGCGAATCGTGCCTGCGCTGGTGGTCCAATGCCGCGGCCCTGGCCGCCCCCGGCGCCCCCGTGCATCTGGTGGGCGTCACCGGCGCGGTCGCGCGGGCGCTGGCGACGTGGACGCAGCCGGCATACGCGCGCAGCGAGCTGGCGGAGCGCACCCCGCTGCACATGCCACCGGTGGTGCGCGTGGCCACGGTCGACGGCGCCGCCGCCGCGGTGCGCACGTGCCTGGACACCCTGCGCGAAGACGTCCCATCGCTCGGCGAACAGGCCGTGCTGGGCCCCGTCACCACCGAAGCCGGCTCCCGGGCGGTGGTGCGCTTCGACTACGGCGCCGGCCGCGCCGTCGCCGAGAGCCTGCGTTCGTCGGTCATCGCCGACGCCCTCCACGCCCGACGCTCCGCGAAGGGACGCCCGGGCCCGGCCCGTGCGACCCTGAGAGTGCGCGTCGACGTCCCCGATCTGGATCTGTAAGGAAACACCATGCGCCTCGTTTTCGCGGGCACCCCCGAGCCCGCCGTCCCCTCGCTGCGTGCCCTCGCGGCATCCGGCCACGACCTCGTCGGCGTCGTCACCCGCACCGACGCGCCCCTCGGGCGCAAGCGCGTGCTCACGCCGTCGCCGGTCGCGCAGGCAGCCGCCGACCTCGGCATCCCCACCATCAAGACCGACCGGCTGGATGCCGCCGCCACCGAGGCGATCGCCGCTCTCCGCCCGGACCTCGGCGTGATCGTCGCGTACGGCGGCCTGGTGCGCGAGCCGCTGCTGTCGCTGCCGCCGCACGGGTGGATCAACCTGCACTTCTCGCTGCTGCCGCGGTGGCGCGGCGCTGCTCCGGTGCAGCACGCCCTCATCGCGGGGGACCGCACCACCGGGGCGAGCGTCTTCCGCCTCGTCGCCGAACTCGACGCCGGTGACGTGTTCGGTGAGATCACGTACGACGTGCCCGAGACGGCGACCGCCGGCGACGTGCTGGGGGATCTCGCCGTATCCGGCGCGGGCCTGCTGAGCGACATCGTCGACGCCATCGCCGCCGGCACCGCACGAGCCGTGCCGCAGCAGGGCGAACCGAGCTTCGCCGGCAAACTGACCCTCGCCGACGGCGCCCTCGATTGGAACCAACCCGCGGTGCGCGTCGTCGACCGCGTACGCGGGACCACCCCCGAACCCGGCGCACACACCACGATCGAAGGACAACGGTTGAAGATTCTCGCAGCGAGCGCGGTGGCCGATGCCGCCGGCCTCGCACCCGGTCGCATCCGACTGATCGAGCGCGAGGTCGTGGTCGGCACCGGCGACGGCGGCGTGGTGCTGCACCGCGTGCAGCCAGCCGGCAAGCCGGCGATGGCCGCCGCCGACTGGTGGCGCGGCGCGCGCCTGACCGATGCGGTGGCCGGCTCATGAGCGGTGCGACGCTGGCGCGACGGGTCGCCTTCGAGACGCTGCGGGGAGTGCACGAGGCAGACGAGTACGCCAACCTGCTGCTGCCTCGGGAGATCCGCGCCGCGGGGCTGTCCACCGCCGACGCGGGCCTTGCCACCGAGCTGACCTACGGGACGCTCCGCCGCCAGGGCACGTACGACGCGATCATCGCGGATGCCGCGAGCCGCTCGGTCGACGACATCGACCCGCCGGTGCTCGACGCGCTGCGGCTCGGTGTGCACCAGCTGCTGTCCACCCGTGTCGCCTCGCACGCCGCCGTGAACGAGTCGGTCGCGCTGGCGCGGGATGCCGCGGGGCAGGGGGCTGCCGGCTTCGTCAACGCCGTGCTGCGCCGAGTCTCCCGCGAGACGCCGGGGGACTGGATGCAGCGCATCACCGCTTCGGCGCGCTCCGACGACGAACGCCTCAGCCTCACCTACGCCCACCCGGTGTGGGTGATCCGCGCGTTCCGCCGGGCGCTGGCCGCCGAGGGCCGCGTCGACGAGCTGGAGCAGCTGCTGGCCGCCGACAACGTCTCACCCCAGGTGACGATGACGGCGCTGCCCGGATTGGCCGAGATCCCCGAGGACGCCCAGCCCACCCCGTATTCACCGTTCGGCTTCCGGCTCGGCGGCGGCGCCCCCGATGCGATGATCACCGCGGCGGGTGGCCGCATCCGCGTGCAGGACGAGGGGTCCCAGCTGGCCGCCCTCGCCCTCATCGGCGCCACGCCCGTGCAGCCGGGGGAGCGGTGGCTTGACCTGTGCGCCGGACCGGGGGGCAAGACCGCGATCCTCGCCGCCGAGGCGCTCCTGCGGGGCGCGCACCTCGAAGCCAACGAACCGTCGGCGATCCGCGCCCGCCTCGTGCGGGACTCCGTCTCGGGTGTGCCGGTGGAGGTTCCGGTGAGCCAGGTCGACGGCCGCGACCGCGCCGCGAACGCACCGGGCCAGTACGACCGGGTCCTCGTCGACGCCCCCTGCACGGGGCTCGGGGCACTCCGCCGTCGCCCCGAGGCACGCTGGCGCAAGAGCCCGGCCGACGTGCCCGAGCTGACGACGCTGCAGCTGGGGCTGGCATCCGCAGCCGTCAAGGCGCTGCGCCCGGGCGGCATCCTCGCCTACGTCACGTGCTCGCCGCACCTGGCCGAGACGGCGGCGATCGGCGCCGAGCTGCTGCGCGAGTTCGGTGACGACGTCGAGGAGCTCGATGCCCGCGCGGTCGTCAGCGCCATCTCCCGCACCCCGCTGGATCTGCCGGCGCAGACCGACGGGTCGGGTCGGGCGCAGCTGTGGCCGCACCGGCACGGCACCGACGCGATGTCGATCACGCTGCTGCGGCGCCGCTGACCCGCCCGCCGCGATAATGGGACGGTGACCGACACCACTGACGTCCGCATCAACCCGAGCATCCTCGCCGCCGACTTCGTGAACATGCAGGCCGAGCTCGCCCGCATCGCCACGGCCGACTTCGTGCACGTGGACGTCATGGACAACCACTTCGTGCCGAACCTCACGTTCGGCCCGCAGATGGTCCAGCGCATCCAGGCGACGAGCCCCGTGCCGCTGGACGTGCACCTGATGATCGACGAGCCCGAACGGTGGGCGCCGGAGTACGCCGAGCTGGGCGCGGCATCGGTCACCTTCCACCTCGAGGCGGCCACCGACCCGATCTCCCTCGCCCGGCGCCTGCGCCAGATCGGCGCCAGGGCGGGCATCGCGGTCAAGCCCGACACACCCGTCGAGGGCCTGTTCGACTCGCTCGACGAATTCGACCAGATCCTGGTGATGACCGTCGAGCCCGGCTTCGGGGGACAGTCGTTCATGCCCGAGACCATGCCGAAGCTGCGCCTACTGGCCGACGAGGCCCGCAAACGCGGCAGCGCGGTGTGGCTGCAGGTCGACGGCGGCATCGGCGAATCCACGATCGCGCAGGCCGCAGAGGCCGGCGCCAACACGTTCGTGGCCGGTTCCGCCGTGTTCGGCGCGCACGATCCCGAGGCGGCGATCGCAGCGCTGCGCACCACCGCGGCCCGCGCCCACCGGCACTGACCGGTAACCTGTCATGGTGAAGACGTTCGACGCGCTGTACGCCGAGCTGTCCGCCAAGGCGGAGCAGCGCCCCGAAGGCTCGGGTACCGTCGCGGAGCTCGATGCCGGTGTGCACGCGATCGGCAAGAAGATCGTCGAAGAGGCCGCCGAGGTCTGGATGGCGGCCGAGTACGAGTCGCAGGATGCCGCAGCGGAGGAGATCTCCCAGCTGCTGTACCACGTGCAGGTGATGATGATCGCGAAGGGGCTGAGCCTCGCAGACGTCTACCGACATCTCTGAGCGCTCCTGTTCACCCCTGCCGCCCCCTCACCGAAAGCCACCCATGCTGCGAATCGCCGTGCCGAACAAGGGCTCGCTCGCCGACACCGCCGCCGAGCTGCTCGCCGAAGCGGGCTACACCGGCCGTCGCGACCCGAAGGTCCTGCACGTGACCGACCCGATCAACGAGGTCGAGTTCTTCTACCTGCGCCCCAAGGACATCGCCACCTATGTCGGCTCCGGCGCGCTGGATGTGGGCATCACCGGCCGTGACCTGCTGCTGGATGCCCGGATGCCGGGTGCGCGCGAGATCGAGCCCCTCGGTTTCGGCGGGTCGACGTTCCGCTTCGCCGGTCCTCCCGGACGCTTCACCACACTGGCCGACCTCGAGGGCCTACGGGTGGCCACCGCCTACCCGGGCCTGGTGGACAGCTACCTCGACGAGCACGGCATCGCCGTGGACCTGGTGCCCCTGGACGGCGCGGTCGAATCCGCCGTGCAGCTGGGCGTGGCCGATGCGGTGGCCGACGTGGTGTCCACCGGCACGACGCTGCGCCAGGCGGGTCTGGAGATCTTCGGCCCGGTGCTGCTCGAATCAGAGGCTGTCCTCATCGGCGCCCCCGTAGAGGCCGACGGCACCGAGACGCTGCTGCGTCGCCTGCGAGGCGTCCTGGTCGCCCGCCGCTACGTGCTCGTCGACTACGACCTGCCCGCCGCGCTCGTCGACGACGCCGTGCAGATCGCCGCCGGCATCGAGTCGCCCACGATCTCGCCGCTGCGCGACCCCGCGTGGGTGGCGGTACGCGTGATGGTCGAACGCAAGCGGGTGAACCAGATCATGGACGCCCTGTACGGAATCGGCGCCCGCGCCATCCTCGTCACCGCGATCCACAACGCGAGGCTCTGATGACCCTCGCCTGCCGCGTCATCCCGTGTCTGGACGTCGCCGCCGGGCGCGTGGTGAAAGGCGTCAACTTCGCCAACCTGCGCGACATGGGCGACCCGGTCGAGCTTGCCCGCCTGTACTACGAGCAGGGCGCCGACGAGATCACGTTCCTCGACGTCACCGCCACGGTGGACCAGCGCGCCACGACCTACGACGTGGTGCGTCGCACCGCCGAAGAGGTCTTCATCCCGCTGACCGTCGGCGGGGGAGTGCGCTCCACCGAAGACGTGGCCCGGCTGCTGGGGGTGGGTGCCGACAAGATCGGCGTCAACTCCGCCGCCATCGCCCGCCCGGCGCTCATCGACGAGATCGCCGACCGCTTCGGCGCGCAGGTGTTGGTGCTCTCGCTCGACGTCAAGCGGTCGGATGCCACCGCGTCGGGGTTCGTCGTGACCACCCACGGCGGTCGCACCGAGACCTCGCTGGACGCCCTTGATTGGGCACGTGAGGCGATCGCGCGCGGCGCCGGCGAACTGCTGGTGAACTCCATCGACGCCGACGGCACCAAGGAGGGTTTCGACCTCGAACTCGTGGGCCTCATGCGCGAGCTCTCCAGCGTCCCGGTCATCGCCTCCGGGGGAGCGGGGACCGTCACCCACTTCGCCCCCGCCGTGCACGCCGGGGCCGACGCCGTGCTGGCGGCGTCGGTGTTCCACTCCGGACAGCTGACCATCGCCGACGTCAAGGACGCACTGGCTGCCGACGGCATCCTGGTGCGCGGACGGGAGAACGCGACATGACCGAGACCGTGGACGAACGCATCGCCCGGGTCGCCTTCAACGCCGACGGCCTGGTCGCCGCGATCATCCAGCAGTGGGACACTCGCGAGGTGCTCATGCTGGCGTGGATGGATGCCGAAGCCCTCCGCCGCACCCTCACCACCGGCCGGGTGACCTTCTGGTCCCGCTCGCGGGGCGAGTACTGGCGCAAGGGCGACACCTCCGGTCACATCCAGCTCGTCCGCGGGGCGCGGCTGGACTGCGACGGCGACGCCGTGCTGGTCGAGGTGGAGCAGGTGGGCGCCGCCTGCCACACCGGAAACCACACCTGTTTCGACGCCGACGACCTGCACCCGCAGACGGCGCCGTCATGACCCGACGGGCACGCCTGGTCGCCGTCCTCGCAGTGCTGGTCGCGGGCGGGGTGTGCGTCATCTCCTCGACGCAGACGTGGCTGGACGTGACCCTCACCGGCGGTGCCGAGCAGGCGCTTGCCGTGTCGGGCACCGCCGCCCTACCGGTCCTGGCGCCGCTGGGCCTGGCCGCGCTCGCATTGGGGCTGGCGCTGACGATCGTGGGGCGCGTGCTGCGCTACGTCTTCGGTACGTTGGCGGTGGCGATCGGGGCCACCCTGATGGCCATGACATGGCCGGTGACGCAGCCACGCCCGATCGACCAGGTCGCGGCCACCGTCACCGACGCGACCGGGCTGAGCGGAACCCAGGCGGTCTCCGACCTCGTCGCGCAGACCACCGCGACCCCGTGGCCCTGGGTGACCCTCGCTGCCGCGATCGTGCTCATGGCAGGCGGCGTCTTCACGCTGATCACCGCTCACCGCTGGCGCGGATCGGGTCGCCGCTACCGCACCGACGCTGACACCGCCGGGCCCGCCACCTCACGTCCGCACGACGCGATCGACTCGTGGGACGACCTCTCCCGCGGCGCCGATCCGACATCCTGACCCCGCTAGACTGAAATTCAGCGGCCACCCAGCCGCTGCGCACGCGAAGGAGACCCATGAGCAACCCCATCGGCGACCCCGGTCACGGACACTCCCCGGCAGCGTGGACCGCCGTCGTGATCATGCTGCTCGCGGTGGTGCTCGGCACCGTGTTCTTCTGGCTCGACATGCCGGCACTGGTCTGGGCCTCCGCCGGTCTCCTCGTCGTCGGCGCGGTCGTGGGCCTGATCATGGCCAAGGTCGGTTACGGCGTCAACGGCCCCAAGTACGCGTCGAAGCAGCATTGAGCATGCTCGCGGGCCTCACGGCCGGCGCAGTCGAGGATGCCGAGCAGCGAGCGCTGCTGCGCCCGCTCGCCGAGGTCGAGAGACTCGCCGCCGCGCAGGCACCGGCGCGTGACGCGCTGGCAGCGCTGGCACCGGCCGCACGGGTGAAGATCATCGCCGAGGTCAAACGCGCGAGCCCTTCGCGCGGCGACCTCGCGGCGATCCCCGACCCCGCCCACCAGGCCTCGCTGTACGAGACCGGCGGCGCCAGCGCCATCTCGGTGTTGACCGAAGGGCGCCGCTTCAAGGGGAGCCTGGCCGACCTCGAGGCGGTCAAGGCCGCCGTGACGGTGCCGGTGCTGCGCAAGGACTTCATCGCCACGCCCTACCAGGTGCTCGAGGCCCGCGCCTGTGGCGCCGACCTCGTGCTGCTGATCGTCGCGGCGCTCGAGCAGCCGCTGCTGGCCGAGCTGCACGCCCTCGTGCTGGAATTGGGCATGACGCCGCTGGTGGAGACCCATTCGCTGGACGAGGTGCACCGCGCCGCCGACGTGGGAGCGCGCCTGGTGGGCGTGAACGCCCGCGACCTGTCGACGTTCCAGCTGGACCGCGACCTGTTCGGCCGTCTGGCTGAGCACCTCCCCGCGGATGCCGTGAAGATCGCGGAATCCGCCGTACTCACCCCCGCCGACGTCGCCCACTACCGCGGTGCCGGCGCCGACGTCGTGCTCATCGGGGAGGCGCTGGTCACCGGCGACCCCGTCTCGACACTCACTGCTTTCCTGGAGGCCGGCTCATGAGCCTGCGCGATGCCGCTGGACCCTTCTTCGGCGAGTTCGGGGGCCGGTACATGCCGGAATCCCTCATCGCCGCGATCGACGAGCTGACCGCCGTATACGAGGCGGCCAAGGTCGACCCCGCCTTCCAGGCGGAGTTCGAGGGCCTGCTGCGCTCCTACGCCGGTCGGCCGTCGCCGCTGACCGAGGTGCCGCGGTTCGCCGCGCACGCCGGCGGCGCCCGCATCTTCCTGAAGCGCGAAGACCTCAACCACACCGGTTCGCACAAGATCAACAACGTCATCGGGCAGGCGCTGCTCACCCAGCGTCTGGGCAAGACCCGTGTCATCGCCGAGACCGGCGCCGGCCAGCACGGTGTCGCCACAGCCACCGCGGCGGCGCTGTTCGGCTTCGACTGCACCATCTACATGGGCGAGGTCGACACCGAGCGTCAGGCGCTCAACGTCGCCCGGATGCGGCTGCTGGGCGCCGAGGTCATCCCCGTCACCACCGGATCGCGCACCCTCAAGGACGCGATCAACGAGGCATACCGCGACTGGGTCGCCAGCGTCGAGACGACCAACTACATCTTCGGCACCGCCGCAGGCCCCCACCCGTTCCCGGCGATGGTGCGCGACTTCCAGAAGATCATCAGCGAAGAGGCCCGCGCCCAGCTGCTGGCGGAGATCGGGCGCCTGCCCGACGCGGTCATCGCGTGCGTCGGCGGCGGATCCAACGCCATCGGCATGTTCCACGCCTTCCTCGACGACGAAGACGTGAAGCTGTACGGAGTGGAGGCCGCCGGCGACGGCGTCGACACGCTCCGTCACGCCGCCTCCATCGAACGCGGCCGCCCCGGCGTGCTGCACGGCGCGAAGACGTTCGTGCTACAGGACGAGGACGGTCAGACCGTCGAGTCCCACTCCATCTCCGCCGGCCTGGACTACCCCGGCGTCGGACCCGAGCACGCGTGGCTGTCGGCCATCGGCCGCGCCGAGTACATCCCCGCCACCGACACCGAGGCGATGGACGCCCTGCGCCTGCTCAGCCGGACCGAGGGCATCATCCCCGCGATCGAGTCGGCCCACGCCCTCGCCGGCGCGCTGCGCCTGGGCCGCGAGATGGGCCCCGATGCTGTGCTCGCGGTGAGCCTGTCCGGCCGCGGCGACAAGGACATGGACACCGCGGCGCGCTGGTTCGGCCTGTACGGCGACGAAGCACCCGCACCGGTGGTCACCCCGCCGGAAGACGACGCCGCCACCGGCGAAGGGATCGAACTGTGACCTCCCGCGTCGCCGCCGCGCTCGATCGGGCCGCCGCCGAGGGGCGCGGTGCGTTCGTCGGCTACCTTCCGCTGGGCTTCCCCGACCTGCAGACGAGCATCGACGCCGCCGTCACCCTCGCCGAGAACGGCGCCGACGTGCTCGAGCTCGGCCCGCCGTATTCGGATCCGGTGATGGACGGCACCGTCATCCAGGAGGCCACTCAGGCCGCACTGGCCGGCGGCTTCCGGCTGCGCGACACGTTCACGGCGGTGCGCGAGATCGCCGCCCGCGTCGACGTGCCGATCCTGGTGATGACCTACTGGAACCCGGTCATGCAGTACGGCGTCGACCGCTACGCAGACGACCTGCTCGCCGCGGGGGGAGCGGGGCTCATCACGCCCGACATCACCCCCGACGCCGCCGCCGAGTGGATCGCCGCGTCCGAGCGCACCGGCCTTGACCGCGTGTTCCTCGCCGCCCCCACCTCCACCGACGAGCGCCTCGACCTGATCGTGGCGGCCTCGACGGGCTTCGTGTACACCGTCTCCACGATGGGCATCACGGGGGAGCGGGCCGATCTGGATGCCGCGGCGCGCACGCTCGTGCAGCGCCTGCGCGACCACGGCTGCGAGCGCGCCTGCGTGGGCATCGGCATCTCCACTCCCGAGCACGTCGCCGGGGTGCTCGACTACGCCGACGGCGCGATCGTCGGCACCGCGCTGGTGCGGGCGCTGCGCGACGGGGGACTGGACGGCCTCGCCGCCACGACCCGCGCACTCACCGCCGGCACCGCCGCGAACTAGACTTCTCAGGCCGGACCGCCGCCGGCCCTCCGAACGCAAGGACACGATCGCCCATGATCAACGCCGCCCTGAGCGTCGTCGCCAGCATCCCGAGCCCCGACGTGGCCTACTGGGATCTGGGCCCGCTGCGCATCCACATCTACGCGCTGTGCATCATCGCCGGCATCCTCGCCGCCGCCGTGCTCACCAACCACCGCCTCACCAAGCGCGGTGCCGAGCCCTGGGTCGTCATCGACATCGCCCTGCTCGCGGTGCCGCTGGCGATCATCGGCGCCCGCATCTTCCACGTGCTCACCCACCCGGGGTTCTACTTCGGTGCGGACAAGAACCCGTGGGCGGTCTTGTTCATCTGGGAAGGCGGCATCGCGATCTTCGGCGCACTCCTGGGCGGCGCCGTCGGCGCGTGGCTGGGCTGCCGCTGGACCGGCATCCGCTTCTGGAGCTTCGCCGACGCGCTGGCCCCCGGCCTGCTGCTGGCGCAGGCCATCGGCCGGTTCGGCAACTGGTTCAACCAGGAGCTGTACGGCCTGCCGACCGACCTGCCGTGGGGCCTGGAGATCGACTACCCGAACGCGGCGTGGCCCGTCGGCCTGCCGGAGGGGACGCTGTTCCACCCCACGTTCCTGTACGAAGTGCTCTGGAACCTGCTGGGGGTCGTGGTCCTGCTGTGGGCCGGTCGCAAGCTCCGCCTGCAGTGGGGGCGCCTGTTCGGGCTGTACCTGGTCTGGTACAGCGCCGGTCGAATCGTGTGGGAGTCGCTGCGCATCGACCCCAGCGAAGTGATCCTGGGCCTGCGTACCAACGTGTGGGTCGCGATCCTCGGCGTCGTGGTGGGTCTGGTCATCATCGTCGTCCAGAAGCGCCGCCACACGGGCGGTGAACCGTCGGTGTACGTGCCCGGCCGCCAGTGGTACCCCGACGGGGTTGTACAATCACAGAACACCGAAGACTTCGTCGACGTGAGCGCACCCCCCGCGTCCGATGGTTCCGAGGAGACAGCCACAAGCGCAGTCCCCAGCAAGTAACGCCCAGGGCCGACGGCGTCCCATCTTGAGTATCAGAGTGAGGACGGAAGGTATGCCTTCGAGCCCCCGTCACAACGCCGGCGCACCAGCGGCGTTCCCCCCGCGTCAGGGGATGTACAACCCGGCCTTCGAAAAGGATGCGTGCGGGCTGGCGATGGTCGCCACCCTGCGCGGCCACGCCGGGCATGACATCGTCGAGCTCGCGCTGACGGCCCTGCGCAACCTGGAGCACCGCGGGGCCATCGGCTCCGACGCGGGCACCGGCGACGGAGCAGGCATCCTCACGCAGATGCCGGATGCCTTCCTGCGCGCGGTGGTCGACTTCGACCTCCCGCCGGTGGGGGAGTATGCCGCCGGCATGGCGTTCCTGCCGCTGGATGACGAGGCCCGCGAGGAGCTGAAGTCGGGCATCGAACAGCTCGCCGCACGCGAGGGACTGACGGTGCTGGGCTGGCGCGTGGTCCCCACCGTCGAGGACAACCTCGGCAGGCTCGCCTACGACGCCCGCCCCACGTTCGAGCAGCTGTTCGTGTCACGGCCCGCCATCGGCGGCGCCGCAGCGCTGTCCGGCATCGAACTGGACCGCCGCGCCTACCGGCTGCGCAAGCGCGCGCAGCACGAACTGGGCGCCTACTTCGTCTCGCTGTCCTGCCGCACGCTCGGCTACAAGGGCATGGTCACGACGCTGCAGCTGGAGCCGTTCTACCCCGACCTGCAGGACGAGCGCTTCGCGTCAGAGCTGGCTGTGGTGCACTCGCGCTACTCCACCAACACGTTCCCGTCGTGGCCGCTGGCCCAGCCGCTGCGCATGCTCGCCCACAACGGCGAGATCAACACCGTCAGCGGCAACCGCAACTGGATGCGTGCCCGCCAGTCGCAGCTGGAATCCGAGCTGCTGGGCGACATCCGTCCGCTGCTGCCGATCTGCACCGACGGGGCGAGCGACTCCGCGTCGTTCGACGAGGTGCTGGAACTGCTGACCCTCAGCGGCCGGAGCCTGCCGCACGCGATCATGATGATGGTGCCGGAGGCGTACGAGAAGCAGGCCGACATCGCGCCGGATCTCCGGGCGTTCTACGACTACCACTCCATGCTCATGGAGCCCTGGGACGGCCCGGCCGCGCTCATCTTCACCGACGGCACGCAGGTCGGCGCCACGCTTGACCGCAACGGCCTGCGCCCCGGGCGCTGGACCGAGACCACCGACGGGCTCATCGTCATCGGCAGCGAGACCGGCGTGCTCGATTTCGAGCCGGAGCGCATCAAGCGTCGCGGCCGGCTGCGCCCCGGGCGGATGTTCCTCGTCGACACCGCGGAGCGGCGCATCGTGGAGGATGCCGAGATCAAGGCGCGCCTGGCCGCCTCCGAGCCCTGGGAGCTGTGGCTGCGCCAGCGGCTGCAGCTGTCGGAGCTGCCCGAACGCGAGCACATCGTGCACCCCATCGCCTCGATCACCCGTCGTCAGCGGACGTTCGGCTACACCGAGGAGGAGGTGCGCATCCTCCTCACCCCGATGGGGCAGAACGGCGCCGAGCCGATCGGCGCCATGGGCTCTGACACGCCCATCGCCGTCCTCAGCGAGCGACCCCGCCTGCTGTTCGACTACTTCGTGCAGCAGTTCGCGCAGGTCACCAACCCGCCGCTGGACTCCATCCGCGAAGAGGTCGTCACCAGCCTGCGCGCGGGCCTGGGCCCGGAGCGCAACCTGCTGTCCTCCGGTCCCGACCACGCCCGTCAGATCACCCTCGATTTCCCGGTGATCGACAACGACGAGCTCGCCAAGATCCAGAACATCGAGCGCATCATGCCCGGCCGCCGCGCCGTGACGCTCAAGGGGCTGTACCACTCCGACGCCGACCCGGGCACGCTGAAGGCGCGCATCGACGAACTGTGCGCCGAGGCGGAGCGGGCGATCGAAGACGGTGCGGAGTTCCTCATCCTCTCCGACCGCGACTCGACCAAAGACCTCGTGCCGATCCCGTCGCTGCTGATGGTCTCCGCGGTGCACCACCACCTCATCCGCAAGCAGAACCGGATGAAGGTCGGCCTGGTGGTCGAAGCCGGCGACGTGCGCGAAGTGCACCACGTGGCGACGCTCATCGGCTACGGCGCATCCGCGGTGAACCCCTACCTCGCGATGGAGTCGGTGGAGTACCTGGTACGCGCCGGGTTCATCACCGGGCTCACCCCCGAGAAGGCCGTCGCCAACGTGCTGTATGCGCTGGGCAAGGGCGTACTGAAGATCATGTCGAAGATGGGCATCTCCACGGTGTCGTCCTACGCCGGCGCGCAGGCGTTCGAAGCGGTGGGCCTGTCGCAGGAATTCATCGACGACTACTTCACCGGCACCGAGAGCAAGCTCGGCGGCATCGGCGTGGCCGAGATCGCCGCCGAGAACCAGGCGCGTCACAACTGGGCGTACCCCGAGGACGGCGCGGCCCGTGCGCACGAGCGGCTGTGGACCGGCGGCGAGTATCAGTGGCGCCGCGACGGCTCCCCGCACCTGTTCAACCCGGACACGGTGTTCCGCCTGCAGCACTCCACTCGCTCCCGCCGGTACGACATCTTCCGCGAGTACACAAAGCTCGTCGACGACCAGGCCAAGCAGCTCAAGACGCTGCGCGGCATGTTCACGCTCCGCAGCGGCCTGCGACCGCCCGTGCCGATCGACGAGGTCGAACCGATCTCGGCGATCATCAAGCGGTTCTCCACCGGCGCGATGAGCTACGGCTCCATCTCGAAGGAAGCGCACGAGACGCTCGCGATCGCGATGAACCGCATCGGCGGCAAGTCGAACACCGGCGAAGGCGGCGAAGACGTCGACCGGCTGCTGGACCCGCAGCGCCGCAGCGCCATCAAGCAGGTGGCATCCGGTCGGTTCGGCGTCACCAGCATGTACCTCACCCACGCCGAGGACATCCAGATCAAGCTCGCCCAGGGCGCCAAGCCCGGTGAGGGCGGGCAGCTGCCGCCGGCGAAGGTGTATCCCTGGATCGCCCGTACCCGCGGCGGAACCCCCGGGGTGGGACTCATCTCGCCGCCGCCGCACCATGACATCTACTCGATCGAAGACCTCAAGCAGCTGATCTTCGATCTCAAGCGCGCCAACCCGGCCGCCCGCGTGCACGTCAAGCTCGTCAGCCAGTCCGGCATCGGCGCGGTCGCCGCAGGCACCGCCAAGGCCCTCGCCGACGTCATCCTCGTCTCCGGCCACGACGGCGGCACCGGCGCGAGCCCGCTGAACTCGCTCAAGCACGCCGGAACCCCGTGGGAGCTGGGTCTTGCCGAGACCCAGCAGACGCTCATGCTCAACAACATGCGCGACCGGGTGGTCGTGCAGGCCGACGGGCAGCTCAAGACCGGCCGCGACGTGATCATCGCCGCGCTGCTGGGTGCAGAGGAGTTCGGTTTCGCCACGACCGCGCTGGTGGTGGAGGGCTGCATCATGATGCGGGTCTGCCACCTCGACACGTGTCCGGTGGGAGTTGCGACGCAGAACCCGGTGCTGCGTTCGCGCTTCACCGGCAAGGCCGAGCACGTGGTGAACTTCATGGAGTTCCTCGCCCAGGAGGTGCGCGAGTACCTCGCCGAGCTCGGGTTCCGCTCGATGGAAGAAGCCATCGGCCACAGCGAGCTGCTCGACGTCAACGGCGCGATCTCGCACTGGAAGGCCAGCGGCCTGGACCTGACGCCCATCCTGCGCGGGCCGGCGTTCGCCGAGTCGGCACCTCGCCGCAACATGCGCGGTCAGGACCATGAGCTCGAGGCGCACTTCGATGTGCAGCTGATCGAACGCGCTCAGGACGTCATCGCGCACGGCGGTCAGATCAGCATCGACCTGCCCATCCGCAACACGGAGCGGGCGGTGGGCACCATGCTCGGCAACCGGGTCACCCTGGCGCACGGCGTCAACGGGCTGCCGTCCGGGTCGATCGTGGTGAACCTCACCGGCTCGGCGGGGCAGTCCTTCGGGGCGTTCCTGCCCGCCGGCATCACGCTGCGGCTGGAGGGCGACTCCAACGACTACGTCGGCAAGGGTCTTTCCGGCGGGCAGATCGTGGTGCGTCCGCCGCGCGGAGCCGGGTTCGACGCGTCCCGCAACGTGATCGCCGGCAACGTGATCGGGTACGGCGCGACGCAGGGCACCATGTTCCTGCGAGGCGTGGTGGGGGAGCGGTTCTTCGTGCGCAACTCCGGCGCGACCGCGGTCGTCGAGGGCGTGGGCGACCACGCGCTGGAGTACATGACCGGCGGACTCGCCATCATCCTCGGCGCCACCGGGCGCAACCTCGGTGCCGGCATGTCCGGCGGCACCGCGTACATCTACAAGCTCGACCGGGCGCTGGTGAACCGCGAGTCGCTCGCCAGCGGCGAGCTGGAGCTGCTGGAGATGGGCTCCGGCGACATCGAGATCCTGCGCGACCTGCTGCTGCAGCACGTCGCCGAGACGGAATCGTCGCTCGCGGCATCCCTGCTGGAGAACTTCGACGTCGAGGCGGGCAACTTCGTCCGCGTCGTGCCGCGTGACTACGCGGCCGTGCTGCAGACCCGCCAGGAGGCGGCCGCAGAAGGACTCGACCCCGACGGCGACGTCGTCTGGAACCGCATCATGGAGGTGACGGGTGGCTGACCCCAAGGGCTTTTTGAAAGTCACCGAGCGCGAGCTGCCGCCGCGCCGGCCGGTGCCGGTGCGCATCATGGACTGGAAAGAGGTGTACGAGCCGGGGGATTCGGCCGTGCTCCGCCGCCAGGCCGGCCGCTGCATGGACTGCGGTGTGCCGTTCTGCCACCAGGGGTGTCCGCTGGGCAACCTCATCCCGGAGTGGAACGACCTGACCTGGCGTGGCCAGTCCCGCAGCGCCATCGAGCGGCTGCACGCGACGAACAACTTCCCGGAGTTCACCGGGCGGCTGTGCCCGGCGCCCTGCGAGAGCTCGTGCGTGCTGGGCATCAACCAGCCCGCCGTGACGATCAAGCAGGTCGAAGTCTCGATCATCGACGAGGCTTTCGCGCGCGGCTGGGTCGAACCGGAGCCGCCGGGACGCCTCACCGGCAAGACCGTCGCCGTGGTCGGATCGGGCCCGGCCGGCCTCGCCGCCGCGCAGCAGTTGACCCGCGCCGGCCACACCGTCGCCGTGTTCGAGCGGGACGACCGCATCGGCGGGCTGCTGCGTTACGGCATCCCCGACTTCAAGATGGAGAAGCGTCACCTCGAGTCCCGGCTGCGCCAGATGCAGGACGAGGGCACCCGCTTCCGCGCCGGCGTCGAGATCGGCAAGGACATCCCCTGGGATCAGCTGCGGGCACGCTATGACGCGGTCGTGGTCGCCACCGGCGCCACCGTGCCGCGTGACCTGGCGATCCCGGGGCGCGATCTTGCCGGCGTGCACTTCGCGATGGAGTTCCTGGTGGAATCGAACAAGGCCGTCGCCGGCGACCAGGTTCCCAACCAGATCAGCGCGCAGGGCAAGCACGTCATCGTCATCGGCGGCGGCGACACCGGCGCCGACTGCATCGGCACGGCCCACCGCCAGGGTGCGCTGAGCGTGACCAACCTGGCGATCGGCAAGCAGCCGCCCGCGGCCCGGACCGACAGCCAGCCGTGGCCGATGGCGCCGACGATCTTCGAGGTGTCCTCCGCGCACGAGGAGGGCGGTGAGCGGGCATATCTGGCCTCCACCGTCGAGTTCCTCGGCAACGAGGTCGGCGAAGTGCGCGCGCTCCGGGTGGCCGAGACCGAGTACATCGACGGCCGCCGCGTCCCCAAGAGCGGCACCGAGCGCGAGATCCCCGCCGACCTGGTGCTGATCGCGATGGGCTTCACCGGCCCCGAGCGTGCCCAGCTGGAAGATCAGCTCGAGGCGCAGTTCACCTCGCGCGGCGCCATCACCCGCGACGACGACTACCAGGCGACGCACCCCGGTGTGTTCGTCGCCGGCGACGCCGGCCGCGGTCAGTCGCTCATCGTCTGGGCGATCGCCGAGGGCCGGGGAGCGGCGGCATCCGTCGATCGCTACCTCATGGGGGCGACGGAGTTGATTTCTCCCGTTCGCCCCACCGATATCGCAATCGGCCTGCAGGCGTAGGCTGGTACCTGCGGCAGTTGTCCGCCAATCCCCCCAACGACCGGAGCACCACACGATGAGACGCGCGAAAATCGTCGCCACTCTCGGCCCAGCCACGTCCACCTATGAGATGGTCCGCGCGATCATCGACGCCGGTGTCGACGTAGCCCGATTCAACCTGAGCCACGGGGACTACTCCGTGCACGAGAACAACTTCGCCAACGTGCGCAAGGCGGCCAAGGATGCCGGTCGCGCCGTTGCCGCACTGGTGGACCTGCAGGGACCCAAGATCCGTCTCGGCAAGTTCGCCGCAGGCCCGCACCACCTCTCCGAGGGTGATGTCTTCAAGATCACCACCGAAGACATCGAAGGCACCAAGGAGCTCGTCTCGACGACCTTCAAGGGCCTGCCCGCCGACGTCAAGCCGGGAGACTTCCTCCTGATCGACGACGGCAAGGTGCGCGTCGAGGTCACCGGCGTCGAAGGCCAGGTCGTCACGACCAAGGTCATCGTCGGCGGTCCGGTGTCCAACAACAAGGGCATCAACCTGCCCGGCGTCGCCGTCAACGTCCCCGCACTGTCGGACAAGGACGAAGCGGACCTGCGTTGGGGCCTGCGCGCAGGCGCCGACCTCATCGCCCTGTCGTTCGTGCGCAGCGCCGAGGACGTCACCCGCGTGCACGAGATCATGGCTGAAGAGGGCCGCCGCGTCCCCGTCATCGCCAAGATCGAGAAGCCGCAGGCCGTGGAAAACCTCGAGGAGATCATCGACGCGTTCGACGGCATCATGGTCGCCCGCGGTGACCTGGGCGTCGAGCTTCCGCTGGAAGCCGTCCCGATCGTGCAGAAGCGGGCCGTGGAGCTGTGCCGTCGCATGGCCAAGCCCGTCATCGTCGCGACGCAGATGCTCGAGTCGATGATCAACAACCCGGTGCCCACCCGCGCCGAGACCAGCGACGTCGCCAACGCCGTCCTCGACGGTGCCGACGCGGTCATGCTGTCCGGTGAGACCAGCGTCGGGGACTACCCCGTCGTGGTCGTGCAGACGATGGCACGCATCATCGAATCCACCGAAGACCACGGGCTCGAGCGCATCGCGCCGCTGAACACCAAGCCGCGCACGCAGGGCGGCGCCATCACCCTCGCGGCGATGGAGGTGGCCGAGTTCGTCGACGCCAAGTACGTCTGCATCTTCACCGAGTCCGGTGACACCGCCCGACGCATGTCGCGGCTGCGTCCGAAGATCCCGATGATCGGCTTCACCCCCGACCCGGCCATCCGCCGGCGGATGGCGATCACGTGGGGTGTGCAGTCGACCCTCGTGGAGCACGTGGCTCACACCGACCTCATGTTCATCCAGGTCGACGACTACCTGCTCTCCAACGGCCTGGCCGAGGTCGGCGACCGCGTCGTGGTGATCTCCGGATCCCCTCCCGGAATCATCGGGTCGACCAACGACATCCGCATCCACAAGGTGGGCGACGCCGTGCACGGCAAGGCGCCGATCTACAAGGCCGAGCAGTAAGGCCGGATGCCACCAGAAGAGGGATGCCGCGATGCGGCATCCCTCTTCTGTCGTTGGTACCGGTGGTGGGAGTCGAACCCACACGTCCGAAGACAACCGATTTTGAGTCGGTCGCGTCTGCCATTCCGCCACACCGGCAAGTACCTCAATGACGATACCGCAGGTACACAGCCTCGACTGGCCTAGAATGGAGACGTGACTGAGCTCGACGAAACCGCCACCCCCATGGCCACAGCCCCCCGACGCGTCGTCGTCGCCGAGGACGAGTCGCTGATCCGTCTCGACATCGTCGAGATCCTCCGCGACAACGGATTCGATGTCGTGGGCGAGGCCGGTGACGGTGAGACGGCCGTGCAGCTGGCCACGGAGCTGCGCCCGGACCTCGTGATCATGGACGTGAAGATGCCGGTGCTGGATGGCATCTCCGCAGCCGAGAAGCTGAGCAAGGCGCACATCGCGCCGGTCGTGCTGCTGACGGCGTTCAGCCAGAAGGAGCTCGTGGAGCGGGCGACCGAGGCCGGCGCGCTGGCCTACGTGGTCAAGCCCTTCACCCCGAACGACCTGCTGCCGGCGATCGAGATCGCCCTGGCCCGCTACGAGCAGATCATCACGCTCGAGGCCGAGGTCGCCGACATGGTCGAGCGGTTCGAGACCCGCAAGCTCGTGGATCGCGCGAAGGGTCTGCTCAACGAGAAGATGGGCCTGACCGAGCCCGAGGCATTCCGCTGGATCCAGAAGGCATCCATGGATCGCCGTCTCACCATGCAGGACGTCGCCAAGGCGATCATCGAGCAGCTCGCGCCGAAGAAGTAACCAGACACCACTTTTCGGATGAGAAACACCGCAATGCGGTGGGTCTCATCCGATTTTTGGTTTCTCGCGGGGCACCGGGCACCCCGGGCGTCGGTTCAGCGTTCCCGGATCAGGTTCGTGATGCGCACCGTCGAGCAGCGTCGCCCGGCGTCGTCGCTCACGACGATCTCGTGCACCGTCATCGAGCGGCCCAGGTGGATCGGCGTGCAGACGGCGGTGACCTGACCGCGCGTGGCGGAGCGCGTATGGGTGGCGTTGATGTCGGTGCCGACCGCCAGTCGTCCGGGGCCTGCGTGCAGGTTCGCGGCCATCGAACCCAGCGATTCGCCGAGGACGACGTAGGCGCCGCCGTGCAGCAGCCCCACCGGCTGGGTGTTGCCCTCGACGGGCATGGTCGCGACGCACCGATCGACGGTGAACTCGGTGAATTCGATCCCCATCTTGTCGGCGAGGGCGCCGAGTCCACGTCGGGAGACCCACTCGAGTCCGGCGATGGGCGCGGCATCCTGATCGGTCATGTCCTGCTCTCGGCTCAAGGTGTCCCAGCCCGAAGTTAGGCTGTCATGGTGACGGATGCCGCAAAGCCTACCCTTCTCATCGTCGACGGCCACTCGCTGGCATACCGGGCGTTCTTCGCCCTCCCGGTGGACAACTTCACCACTAAGGACGGCCAGCACACCAACGGCATCTACGGGTTCCTGTCGATGTTCGTGAACCTGCTGAAGGCCGAGAAGCCCACGCACGTCGCGGTGGCGTTCGACACCTCACGGCAGTCGTTCCGTACCCGGGAGTACCCCGAATACAAGGCGAACCGCTCCGAGTCGCCCGCGGAGTTCAAGGGGCAGATCCCGCTGCTCCAGGAGTGCCTGGCGGCGATGAACATCACCGTGCTGCAGAAGGAGGACTTCGAAGCCGACGACATCCTGGCGACCCTCGCGACGGAGGGCGCCGCCGCCGGCTTCGACGTGCTGGTGTGCTCCGGCGACCGCGACACGATCCAGCTGGTCAACGACGACATCACGCTGCTGTACCCGAGCGTGCAGGGCGTGTCGCAGCTGAAGCGCTACGACCCCGCCGCGGTGGTGGAGAAGTACGGCCTGCCGCCGGAGAACTACCCCGACATCGCCGCGCTCGTGGGCGAGACCAGCGACAACCTGCCGGGCGTGCCGAAGGTGGGGGAGAAGACGGCGGTGAAGTGGCTGACGCAGTGGGGGACGCTCGATGCCCTGCTGGAGAACGCCGACAAGATCCCCGGCGTCGTCGGCGGCAACCTGCGCGAGCACCTCGACGGCGTGCGCCGCAACCGCATGCTGAACCGCCTGCTGCGCGACGTCGAACTGCCGGTGACCCCGCAGGACCTCGCGGTGCAGCCCATCGACACCCAGGCCGTGCGCGACATCTTCGCGCGGCTGGAGTTCCGCACCCTGCTGCCGCGCGTGTTCGAGGCCGCCGGCGCCGTCGATACCGGCACGCACGAGGACACCCGTCCCGTCACCGCCGCACCCACCCCGATCGCGCCGGACGCGGCGGGGCTGTCCGACTGGTTGCAGGCGGCGCAGGGCGAAGTGTCCGTCACGGTGACGATCTCCGGCGGACTGCCGCAGCGCGTGGGTCTTGCCACCACGGATGCCGCGGCGGAAATCGACTGGAACGACGAGACCGCCGCAGTGCTCGCGCCGTGGTTCGCCTCGGCCGCACCCAAGGTCTTCTCCGACGCCAAGCCACAGGTCAAGGCGCTGCGCCGCGCCGGCGTCACCGTCGACTCGCTCGTATTCGATGCGATCGTGGCCGGCTGGCTGCTGCGCCCCAGCTTCCCGGACAAGAACCTCTCCGACCTGGTGGACCGCTACCTCGGCGAGAAGCTCCCCGAAGCCGACCCGACCCAGCTCGTGCCCGAGACCGAGGGTGCGACCCCCGGCCAGGTGTCGTGGTTCACGCTGCGGGTGGCCGAGGCGCTGCGCGCAGAACTGCCCGACAGCGTGGCATCCGTCCTCACCGACATCGAGCTGCCGACGCTGCTGACCCTCGCCGACATGGAGCTGGCCGGTGTCGCCGTCTCGCACGAGAAGCTCTCGGCGTTCTCCGGCGAGCTCGCCGAACGCGCCGAGACCATCGCGCAGCAGGCGTACGTCACGATCGAGCGGGAGGTGAACCTCGGTTCGCCCAAGCAGCTGCAGGACGTGCTGTTCGAGCAGCTCCAGCTGCCGAAGACCCGCAAGACCAAGACCGGCTACTCCACGGATGCCGCGGTGCTCGCCGACCTGCAGGAATCCAACCCGCATCCGTTCCTGGACCAGCTGCTGCAGCACCGCGAGGCCACGAAGCTGCGGCAGATCATCGAGTCGCTGGACACCGCGATCGCCGCCGACGGCCGTGTGCACACCACGTACGTGCAGACCGGCAGTCAGACCGGGCGCCTGTCCAGCACCGACCCCAACCTGCAGAACATCCCCATCCGCACCACCGAGAGCCGCCGCATCCGTGCCGCGTTCCAGGTGGGCGAGGGCTACGAGACGCTGCTGACGGCCGACTACTCGCAGATCGAGATGCGCATCATGGCGCACCTGTCAGGCGACCCCGGACTCATCGAGGCGTTCCGCTCCGGCGAGGACCTGCACCGCTTCGTCGGCGCCCGCGTGTTCGGTGTGGAGCCGGAGGAAGTCACCTCCGCGATGCGCACCAAGGTGAAAGCCATGTCGTATGGGCTCGTCTACGGCCTGTCGGCATTCGGCCTGTCCAAGCAGCTGCGCATCGAGCAGTCCGAGGCCAAGGGACTCATGCTCGAGTACTTCGCCCGCTTCGGCGCGGTGCGCGATTACCTGCGCTCCTCGGTGCAGCAGGCCAAGATCGACGGGTACACCGAGACGATCTTCGGCAGGCGGCGGCCGTTCCCCGACCTGTCCAGCCCCAACCGGGTGCTGCGCGAGAACGCTGAGCGGGCCGCGCTGAACGCGCCCATCCAGGGCAGCGCCGCCGACATCATGAAGATCGCGCTGTTCCGCATCCACGCCGAGTTCGCCCAGCAGCAGCTGCGCTCGCGCGTGCTGTTGCAGATCCACGATGAGCTCGTGGTGGAGGTCGCACCGGGGGAGTGGGACGCCGCAGAGCGGATCGTGCGCGAGCGCATGGGCGATGCCGCCGAGCTTTCGGTGCCGCTGGATGTGCAGATCGGCCGCGGCGCCGATTGGGACGAGGCGGGTCACTGATGCGCGTTTGTCCTCCGGTCCCCAGCCGCGGGTTCTAGGCTCAAGGGATGACCGAGACCTCACGGCCCACGACCCCGATCGACGAGATCGCGGATGCCTGGGTGGACACCGCCGCCGAACTCTCCCCGATCCTGGCGACCTACATCGGACGCACCGAGCACAACGGCAGGTTCGACGACCTGTCGCCCGCCGGTGTGGCGCGCGCCGCGGAGGCCGCGCGCACGACGCTGGCAGCGCTCGAAGCGGCCGAGCCCGTCGACGACGTCGACCGGGTCACGAAGGAGGACCTGACGCGCGAGCTGCGCCTGCAGCTGGAACTGCACGACGCGAAGGCCCATCTGCGCGACCTCAACGTCATCGCCTCGCCCGCACAGGATCTGCGCTCGGCGTTCGACCTCATGCCCACCGACACCGTCCAGGACTGGGGCGTGGTCTCCACCCGACTGAAGGCGCTGCCCGCGGCGATCGACGGCTACATCGAGACGCTCCGTGAAGGCATCGCGGAGGGCGTCGTGCCGGCGCGACGTCAGGTGCTGGAGGTCGTCACGCAGATCGCCCGGTACACCAGCGACACCGGGTTCTTCGCCGGCTTCGTCGCCGACGCGGCACCGGCCGAGGGACACCTACCCGCGTCCCTGGCCCGGGAGCTCACCGACAACAGCAACGCCGCCCGCGTCGCGTACGACGAGCTGTCGTCGTTCCTGTCGAACGAGCTGGCCCCCGAGGCCTCGGAGCAGGACGCGGTGGGGCGCGAGCTGTACGCCCTGCACTCCCGGCGGTTCCTCGGCGCCGAGATCGACCTGGACGAGACGTACGAGTGGGGGATCGAAGAGCTCGCCCGCATGGTGGCCGAGCAGGAGTCGATCGCGAACCAGATCTCTCCCGGTGCCACCGTGGAAGAAGCCGTCGCGCTGCTGGAAGCCGACCCCGCCCGCCAGCTGCACGGCACCGAGGCGCTGCAGCGGTGGATGCAGGAGACCAGCGACCGTGCCGTCGAGGAGCTGGGCCGGACCCACTTCGACATCCCCGAGCCGATCCGCAAGCTCGAGTGCATGATCGCCCCGACCAACGAGGGCGGCATCTACTACACCGGCCCCACCGACGACTTCTCGCGGCCGGGCCGCATGTGGTGGTCGGTACCCGAGGGCGTCGACACGTTCGACACCTGGCGGGAGCTGACCACGGTGTATCACGAGGGTGTTCCGGGTCACCACCTGCAGATCGCGCAGGCGGTGTACAACCGCACCCAGCTGAACTCGTGGCGCCGGCTGCTGGCCGGCACCAGCGGGCACGCCGAAGGGTGGGCGCTGTACGCCGAGCGTCTCATGGAGCAGCTGGGCTACCTCGACGACCCCGCCGACCGCCTGGGCATGCTCGACGGGCAGCGTATGCGTGCCGCCCGCGTGGTGCTGGACATCGGCGTGCACCTGCAGAAGCCGCGTCTGGACGGCACCGGCACGTGGGACTTCGACTACGCGCTGGAGTTCATGCGCCGGAACGTCAACATGTCCGACGAGTTCGTGCGGTTCGAGGTCAACCGTTACTTCGGGTGGCCGGGACAGGCACCGTCGTACAAGGTCGGCCAGCGCATCTGGGAGCAGCTGCGCGACGACGTCGCCGAGCGCGAAGGCGCGGACTTCTCGATCAAGCAGTTCCACAAGCGTGCGCTGGACGTCGGCGGCGTGGGCCTGGACACGCTGCGCGCCGCACTGCAGGCCTGATCCGGCTCAGCGACGGGGAGTGTCGTGGAGAAGCGCCACGACCTCCTCGTCACTGGTCTGGTTGAAACGCTCGTAGAACTGCCCCACGGCCCAGAAATCCCGCACCGGCTGCACGCAGACCCAGTCGTCGGCGGCATCCGGCGGCGGACGCCACCGCGCCGGCGCCACCGGCGCTGCGAGCACGACCCGCGCCGCCCCCTGCGCGCGCACCGCCCGGCAGGCGGCCGTGGCCGTGGCACCGGTGGCGACACCGTCGTCCACGACGATCGCGGTGCGTCCGGTGAGATCCGCTTCTCCCAGCCCGTACCGGTCGGTGCGCCGCTGCAGTTCCACGCGTTCCCGGCGCTCGACGGCGGCCAGCTGGTCCGAGGTGAGCCACCGGCGGGCCACCGCCTCGTCGTTGAGCACACGCACGTCCTGCGCGATCGCGCCGGCGGCGACCTCGGACTGCGCCGGGACACCGAGCTTGCGCACCGCCACGGCCGTGAGCGGCAGCTGCAGCTCGCGGGCGACGGCGGCGGCCACCACCACGCCGCCGCGGGGGATGCCCACCACGACCGCGTCGGTGCCGCGCCAGGCCTCCAGCGCTGCCGCCAACGCGACACCCGCAGCGACCCGATCGGCGTACACGGTCACGCCTCCACCGTACGCTCGCGGCATCCGTCCGTCACGCCTGTCGCGAGCGTAGGAGATGTGGCGAAGGTAGGACCGATCGCCACCGAACCTCCTACGCTCGTCCCATCTCCTACCCCCGGCACGCCCTGGAATGCGGACGCACCCCGTAACGTTGCATGCACGTGAATAGAAAGGAGCCGCGGATGACTGGCACGGCACTGCAACTGGGACTCGACACGTTCGGCGACATCACCCGGGGATCGGATGGCGAGCTGCTGAGCGCCGCGCAGACGATCCGTCACATCGTGGACCAGGCGGTGCTGGCCGACGAGCTGGGTCTCGCGGCGTTCAACGTGGGGGAGCACCACCGCCGCGAGTTCGCCGTCTCGAGCCCCGAGATCGTGCTGGCCGCGATCGCGGCGCGCACCAGCGGCATCCGGTTGGGCACGGCGGTCACCGTGCTCTCCAGCGACGACCCGGTGCGCGTGTACGAGCGGTTCGCCACGCTCGACGCGCTGTCCGCCGGGCGCGCCGAAGTGATCCTCGGTCGCGGATCCTTCACGGAGTCGTTCCCGCTGTTCGGATACGACCTGCACGACTACGAGGTGCTGTTCGAGGAGAAGCTCGACCTGTTCTCACGGCTGCTGACAGAGCAGCCCGTCACGTGGGAGGGCACGACGCGAGCAGGACTTGCGGATGCCGATGTGTTCCCGAAGACGGAAGGCGGCCTCACCGCGTGGGTCGGCGTCGGGGGGAGCCCGGAGTCGGTCGTGCGCACGGCCCGCTACGGTTACGGGCTCATGCTCGCGATCATCGGCGGTCCGGCGGACCGCTTCCGGCCGTTCGTCGACCGCTTCCACCGGTCGCTGGAGACCTTCGGTCACGGCCCGCGCCCCGTCGGCATCCATTCGCCGGGCTACGTCGCCGAGACCGACCAGCAGTCGTGGGAGGAGGCGTACGAGCACTTCGAGGTGATGAACAACACGATCGGCCGCGAACGCGGCTGGCCCGCGTACAGCCGGCTGCGCTTCCAGCACGACGTGGGCCCCGAGGGGGCGCTGTACGTCGGATCCGCCGAGACGGTGGCACGAAAGATCGTCGACACCGTCACGATGCTGGGCGCCGACCGGTTCGACATGAAGTACTCCACCGGCACTCTGCCGCACGAGAAGATGATGCGATCGATCGAACTGTACGGCTCGGTCGTCGCCCCGCTCGTGCAGGACATGCTCGCGTCGCACTGAGTTGCCGCGGTGGGGGCCGCCGCATCAATACGATGACGGTATGACCGAAGCCGCCACAGCTCCTGCGACCGCGTCGGAGCGCCTGGACCGTCTGCCGTTCACCCGTCGGCATCTGCGGGTGCTCACCGGCTCCGGCATCGGCTGGGCGCTGGACGCGATGGACGTGGGACTGATCTCGTTCATCATCGCCGCCCTCGCCGTGCAATGGTCGCTGCAGCCACAGGAGACGGCGTGGATCGCCTCGATCGGGTTCGTGGGCATGGCGATCGGCGCGAGCCTGGGCGGCCTGCTCGCCGACCGCTTCGGGCGCCGCCAGGTGTTCGCGCTGACCCTGCTGGTCTACGGCATCGCGACCGGCGCGAGCGCGCTGGTGGGGGGCCTGGCGATGCTGCTGGTGCTGCGGTTCTTCGTCGGGCTGGGCCTGGGTGCCGAGCTGCCGGTGGCGAGTACCTACGTCAGCGAGTTCGCCCCGGCCCGCATGCGGGGCCGTCTCATCGTGATCCTCGAGGCGTTCTGGGCCGTCGGGTGGACCGCCGCCGCGCTCATCGGCTACTTCGTGATCCCCGCCTCGGACGACGGCTGGCGGTGGGCGTTCTTCCTCGGCGCGATCCCGGCGGTGTACGCCCTGATCGTGCGGTGGAGTCTGCCGGAATCGGCCCGCTGGCTCGAGCGGCGGGGACGGCTGGCCGAAGCGGATGCCGTCACGAGGTCGTTCGAGGATGCCGCACCGGCCGGGGCCGTCGCGGTCTCCGTGCGAGTCGTCCCGGTGGCGCCGACGGCGCCGCCGGCAGCCGTGCGCACCGGCGACCGGCTGAAGGCGCTGTGGTCGGCGGAGTTCCGCGTGCGCACGGCGTGCTTGTGGCTGGTGTGGTTCTGCGTCAACTTCTCGTACTACGGCGCGTTCATCTGGATCCCCACCATCCTGGTGGCTCAGGGCTACGACCTGGTGCGCTCGTTCGGTTTCACGCTGATCATCACGCTCGCGCAACTGCCCGGGTACGCCGTCGCGGCGTGGCTGATCGAAGTGTGGGGGCGGCGGCTCACCCTGTCGGTCTTCCTCGCGGGTTCCGCCGTGGCCGCCGTGCTGTTCGGCACCGCGACGGGGGAGGGGGCGATCATCGCGACCGGCATGGCGCTGTCGTTCTTCAACCTGGGTGCGTGGGGCGCGCTGTACGCCGTCACGCCCGAGATGTACCCGACGTCGCTGCGCGCCACCGGGTCGGGGTGGGCCGCCGGTGTCGGCCGCATCGCGTCGATCGTCGCACCGCTGACGGTGCCGCCGCTGCTGGCCGGCGGGGGCGCGCCCCTGCTGTTCGTGGTGTTCGCGAGCTTCTTCGTCATCGCCGCCGCCGCGGCCTGGGGACTCGCCGACAGGCGGGGCCTCGCCCTGGACGACAGGTGACCTGCGCGTAGGCTGATCCGATGGCATCCGTGCGTTACGTCGCGATCGGCGATTCATTCACCGAGGGCATCGGCGACGACCTCCCCGACGGACGCGTCCGCGGCTGGGCGGACCTCGTGGCGCAGGCGTGGGCGGATGCCGCAGGTGAACCGCTCGAGTATGCCAACCTCGCCATCCGCGGCAAGCTCATCGACGGCATCCTCGCCGAACAGCTGGAGCCCGCCCTCGCATTGAAGCCGACGCACCTGTCGTTCAACGGCGGCGGCAACGACATGATCCGCCCGCGCACGTCGATCAGGCACGTGGCCGACGGGTTCTCGCACGTGATGCGCCGGTGCGACGAAGAGGGCGTACAACTCATCATGCTGTCGGGGGCGAACCCCTCCGGCCAGCTGCCGCTGAGCCGCGTCATCCAGCGGCGCGGTGACCTGCTCACCGCCGCCGTCGAGCAGCGCGTCGCCGACCGGCCCGACGTGGTGACGGCGTTCAACTGGCCCGACCGGGAGCTGTCGACCCCGCCGTACTGGTCCGAGGACCGGTTGCACATGAACACGCGCGGGCACCACCGGGTCGCGGCGCGCGTTCTGGAGGCGCTCGATATGGACGCGCCGGAGGGGTGGTGGTCGCTGCCGCATCTGCCGCCGGTGGCCCTGCGCGGCGCGGCGTACTACCGCGCCCACGTCGGCCCGTGGGTGCGGCGACGGCTGACCCGCACCTCATCCGGGGACAACCGCGAACCGAAGCACCCGTTCTGGGTACCGGTGGAGCCCCGTCAGGAACGCACGGCGTAGGTCAGCTCGGCGAACTGGCCGTTGCGGCGCACATCTGTGAGTTTCAGCCGGTCGGCACCGAATCGGCGGGGCAGCAGCGGCCTGCCGGCGCCGAGCGTCGCCGGCGCGACCGAGACCCGGATCTCGTCCAGCAGCCCCGCGTCGACGAACTGACCGGCGAGATCCCCGCCGCCGACGACCCAGACATCCAGGTGCCCGGCCGCTTCGCGGATCTGCGACCAGTAGTCGGTGACGGGGCCGGCGGCGAACCGCACGTCGGCGCCGGGGACGGCAGGCAACTCGCGCGTCGTGAACACCCACGTGGGACGAGGACCGTAGAACGCAGGCCACTTCTCGGGGTGGGCGATGAGGTCCTCGTGGTCGAGGACCCACTGGTACGTCGTCGAGCCCTGCACCAGCACTCCGATCCCGTCGAGGAACGTCTGGAAGTCGGCATCCCCACCCTCTCCGCCGGGAACGGCGAACAGCCAATCCAGCGAATCGGCCTCGTCTGCCAGGTAGCCATCGAGCGTCGTCGCGGTGTAGAAGATCACGCGTGCCATGGGCGCCACGCTACCGGCGCGCGCCGACCCGCACAGTACCCCTGGCTGTGTCAAGCCCTCCCGGGCGAACCGGCGCCTACGAGAGGATTCCGAAGTTACCCGAACCGAAAGGAACTGCCATGAGCATCGGAGCCGGAATTGCGCTCTTCGTCATAGGAGCGATCCTTGTGTTCGCCGTCAACGTCCAGGTGGAATGGTTCAACCTCGACATGATCGGCTACATCCTGATGGGCGCCGGTGTGCTGGTGTTCATCATCGGCATCGTGCTGATGGCACGCCGCCGTTCGACCGAGACCGTCTCACGCACGGCCGTCGACCCGGTCGCCGGCGAGCGGATCACCCGTCGGTCCACCACGACGTCCGGCGACGACACCGTCTGACCCTCGCGCGGCCCGGTGCCGCCGCACGCGCGACTAGAGTCCTGGAGTGACGGATTTCGAGATGGCGCGCGTGGCCGGCGGCACCGTCACGCTGCACGATGCCCGGCAGCAGCGTCGCTGGCACGTGACCCTCGAGCCGTTCGAGATCGGGGTCTATCCCCTCACGCAGGAACAGCTCGCCGAACTGCTGGGGGAACCCGCTCCGCACCCGCGGCGTCCCGCGGCCGACGTGAGCTGGTTACGCGCCGTGCGGGTGTGCAACGCGGCATCCGAATGGGAGGGCCTCGACCCGGCGTACACCTTCGACGGCGAAGAGGTCACGTGGCACGTGGACTCCGACGGGTACCGGCTGCCGACCGAGGCGGAGTGGGAGTTCGCATGCCGCGCCGGGTCGACCGGCGCTCACTACGGGCCGCTGGACCAGGTGGCCTGGACCGCCGCCGACGGCGGCTCGGCACCGCACGACATCGGCGGCAAGCTGCCGAACCTCAACGGCCTGTTCGACACCCTCGGCAACGTCTGGGAGTGGTGCTGGGACCTGCTGGACCCGGCACGCTACGGCGACTACCGCGTCTTCCGCGGCGGCGGGTTCGCCGACGACGCGTGGAGTGTGCGCGCGTCGACCCGTCGCGGCGGAGCGCCCCGCATGCACCACGACGACGTGGGACTGCGCCTGGCCCGGGGCGGGTTCGACGCCGTCGACGCCGCGCAGGGATGGTCGGCCGCCGCAGACCGCGAGCGCGCGATGACCGACGGCCCACTGCCGCCGGGCTGGACCCCGCGGCGCTGAGCCGCGGCGCGGGCCGTCTCCCGCCGTCGGAATTCAGCCTCAGCGGCATCCACTAGTCCTTCCGGGTGGGATTTCGGCCCCACAGGCTGAATTCCGGCGCCCGGCGACCGATACCCCGCGGGAGAATCGACGTTGTGACGTTTCACCGCATCACCCCCGCCGATACCGGCATCCTGCGCGATTTCCTCCGCGACGCGGATCTGACGCTCGCCGGCCTCAACGCCCCCGCGGTGCGGCTGTGGGTCCAGCGCGACGCCGACGGGTCGATCATCGGCAGCACCGGATATGAACTGAGCGACGACGGCACGCACGCGCTGATCCGCAGCGTCGCGGTCGCGTACGCGCACCGGGGGAGCGGGGCCGGTTCCCGCCTCGCGATGTTCGCGATGGCGGATGCCGCGGCCTCCGGGGCCACCCGAGCGTGGCTGTTCTCCCGGCGGTCGGGGCCGTTCTGGCGCAAGCTCGGGTTCGCCGAGGCAGACCGCGACGAACTCGCCACCGTGCTGTCACAGACGTGTCAGGTGAGTCTCTTCGTCGAGACCGCCCAACTCGACCACGAGGTCGCCTGGTCACGTGCCGTCGCCGACCTCGCGCTTGACGCGCGCGACGGGGGCTATGCCAGCATGGCGCAATGACAGCGGTGACCGTGCGCCCGATGACCCCCGAAGAGTACGCGCAGTGGCAGACGCTGCTCGCGGAGGAGTACGCGGCCGAACAGGTCGCCGCCGGGAGGTGGCCGCAGGAGGGATCGGTGCAACGAGCGCGCGACGAGACCGCGAAGCTCCTTCCGCAGGGACTGGCAACCGAGCGGATGCTGATCCTTCGCGGTGTCGACGCCGAGGGCGTGCCGGTCGGACGCGCCTGGGTCAGTCTGGATCACCCCCGCGGCGCACCGGGGGTGGCGTTCCTGTATGACATCGAGGTCGTCGAGACCAAGCGGGGCCAGGGATTCGGCCGGGCTCTGCTCGCCGCGGTGGAGGACGCCACGCGCCGGGCCGGTGCGGCCGCGCTGGAGCTGAACGTGTTCGGAAGCAACGCCGTGGCGATCGGGCTCTACGGCTCCGCCGGCTACGACGTGGTCACGCAGCAGATGCGGAAGGCGCTGTAACCGCTGGAGGCGTGGGGGGGGGGGGGGCGGTATTGCCGGCGGCGCGCCCCCCCCGCCCCCTACCGGGGGCGCGGGGGCCCCCTCCGCTTTTAGCCCCACGGGGGCGACCAGGTGCGCGCCCCTAGAGTGGTCCCCGGCGGCATGCCCCTGATGGAAAGAGCACGACCGATGAGTGAGCCGTGGGACGAGCGCGTCGCTGCCTTCTGGCGCGATGCCGACGACGACCGGCCGGAGGCGATGCTGGCGCAGATGCAGGCCCTCATCGACGAGCGCGGCGCGGAATCACCGGAGGCGCTGTACGAGTGGGCCTCTGTGCACGACTTCCTCGGACGCGAAGGCGACGCCGTCCCGCTCTATCGCGCCGCTCTTGAGCGCGGGTTGGCGGGGGAGCGGCGGCCGCAGGCGGTCGTGCAGCTGGCCAGTTCGTTGCGGAACGTGGGCGAAGCGGATGCCGCGGTCGCACTGCTGCAGGATCACCCGGGCGATACGGTGACCGGCGCTGCCCCGCGGGCGTTCCTGGCGCTGGCGCTACGAGACGCCGGCCGTCCGGACGAGGCGCTCCGGGTGGCGCTGAAGGCCCTCGCACCCACGTTGCCGACGTACCGGCGGGCCGTCGAGGCCTACGCCGACGCGCTGGTGGACTCCGACCCGGCTCGCTGATCCCCTGCGGGGCGTCGGAATTCAGCCTGAGAGGCGCATCGCGCGCCGCCGCGAGGCTTTCCAGCCCGCACAGGCTGAATTCCGACGCTGCCCGAGAGTTAGTCGCGTTCCACCGGCATCCACAGTTCGCAGGTCGCCGAGCTGAAGTCATCGGCGCGGTCGAGCACGGCGACGATAGACGGGCCGGGACGCAGCCGCCACGGGTTCGAGGGGAACCAGTCGGTGGCCGTCGCAGCCCATGTGGACTGCAACGCGGCAGGGTAAGGGCCCGTGACCGGGAACACCACCCAGGCCCCGGTGGGAACCTCGATCGCCGTGAGGTCCTCGGGCACAGGCGTCGCTGCGCTGACGGCGACCCCGTGCAGGTAGGTCAGCTCGCTGCCTTCGGCATAGTCGGGGTCGACGTCGGCGCTCACCTGCAGCAGCCCGGCCGGCTCAGCGTCGCTCAGTCCCTTGAGGCGGTCATGCTCGGCGGCTGGCAGTGACGCGATGTGCGCCTGGATGTCTGGATTGACGCCCTGGTGAATCAACGGCACGCGAGCCGCGTGGCCGATCAGCCGGAATGCCGGACGGTCGGTGATGCGAGTGTCCATGGGGGTAGTCCCTTCTACGGTCAGGCGGAACCTGAGCTGCGGTTGTGTCCGAAGGGGGCCACCATTGCGGCGCACGTCGCCAGGACTGACGCCGTGCACCGCGCGGAACGCGCGGCTGAACGCCTCGGTGGAGCCGTATCCGCAGCGCACCGCGATGCCGAGCAGCTCACCGTCGCCGAGGACATCTGCGGCAGCCACCGACATGCGACGGCGACGGATGTACTCGGACAACGGCATGCCCGCCAACGATGAGAACATCCGGCGAACGTGGTACTCCGTCGTGCCGAGCATGCGCGCGAGGCCGGCGATGTCGATCTCCTCGGTGAGGTGATCCTCGACGTACTCGACGAGCCGATTCAGCACTGCGATCACGGTTTCCCCTTTCGGCATCCAGCCTGCAAGCCCGCCTCCGCCGGCATCCGACTATCGCGGTCCGATTCAATCGCGTCGATGGTGGATGCCGCGAGGCCGCAGACGTCGAGATGATTGCCGCGCCGCGCTTTGGCTATTTCCACCGGAACACTCCACTCAGCCATCGAGTCCACGGCCGTGATTTCGACACTGGAGTTCTGACGTATCCAACGTCACCGGCCTGGATCGGCTGCGGACGCCGAGCGGACGTACAGCCCAGCCTGGCTACGGTGGGCATATGAGCACCCACATCGCCGCAGCACCCGGCCAGATCGCCCCCGTCGTCCTGTTTCCGGGGGACCCGCTGCGGGCGAAGTGGATCGCCGAGACCTTCCTCGAGGATGCCAAGCTCTACACCCAGACCCGCGGGATGCTGGGATTCACCGGCACCTGGCAGGGCCACCGCGTCTCGGTGCAGGGCTCGGGAATGGGCCAGCCGTCGATGGCCATCTACGCCACCGAGCTGTTCGAGTCGTATGACGTGCAGACGATCGTCCGCGTGGGGTCCTGCGGGGCGCTGACCGAGCGGTTGGCGGTGCGGGACATCATCATCGCCAACGGCGCCTGCACCGACGCCGGGATCAACCGCACCCGATTCCACGGCCTCGACTACGCACCCGTCGCCGACTTCTCCCTGTTGCGGGCGGCGGTCGAAGCGAGCGAGAGCGAGCCGCCGGCATCCGCCGTGCACGTCGGCCTGCTGCTGTCGAGCGACCAGTTCTACAGCACCCGCCCCGAGCTCAACGACCCGTTCGTGCGACACGGCGTGCTGGGCGTGGAGATGGAGACGAGCGGTCTGTACACCCTCGCGGCCTATTACGGCCGGCGCGCGCTGAGCATCTGCACGGTCTCGGACCACATCGTCACGGGCGCGGAGACCAGCGCCCAGGAGCGGGAGCAGACCTTCGGCGACATGATCTCCATCGCGCTGCGAGCGGCGACCGCGGTGCGCTGACCGCGCTGCGACCGAGTTGCATCGGCGGATTCAGGATGCCGAGCGGTCGAGGTCGTCCAGCAGCCCGACCGCGGCCTTCATGTGTTCGCTGATCCAGCGGTCGTGGATCCGCTTGATGGGCAGCGGGCTGAGCGTCAGGATCCGCTCGCGCCCCTGGCGGGTCCCGATGACGAGCTCGGCGGCCTCGAGCACGCGAAGATGCTGCAGGACAGTGGTGCGGTTGTGTTCGGGGAAGAGCGCGCACAGGGCTCCCGTCGTGAGCGGGCAGTCTTTCAGTGCGTCGAGCATTGCGCGACGCACGGCGGATGCCAGTGCTCGGAAGACCCGATCATCCGCAGAACCCTTGTCAACGACTGCGTTCATGTTATAAAAATACAACATGACTCAATCGGAATTCACGGAACTCTCCTTCACCGTGTCGGGGCGCGTCGCGCGCCCGGTCGCGGAGGTGTACGAGGCGGTCGCGGATCCGGAGCAGCTGTCGCGGTATTTCACCACCGGGGGAGCGAAGGGCCGACTGGAGGCGGGCGCCGACGTCAGCTGGGACTTCCACGACTTCCCCGGCGCGTTCCCGGTCACCGTGGTCGAGGCCGACCCGCCCCGCAAGATCGTCATCCAATGGGGCGGCGAGGCGACCAAGTCAGGCGCGGACTACACCACGACGACGTTCACCTTCGAACCACTCGATGAGGACACTCGCACGCTCGTGACAATCACGGAATCCTCGTGGGCGCTGAGCACTGATGGCGCGAGGAACGCGTTCGACAACTGCGAGGGGTGGACCACCATGCTCGCGGCCATGAAGGCCTGGATCGAATACGGGATCAACCTGCGCGAGGGCTTCTACACCTGATCCCCACGACTCGGCGCGGCAGCACCGTAGCGGGCGACGATCGTCCGAGCGGCTTCGTCGACGGTGCGGCGCTTCTCCTCATCCGTGAGCGACCAGGTGCCGTGCACCAGGTAGGGCCAGAACACGACCGTGGCGATCATGCCGAGGAACTGCGCCGCGGCGACATCGAGATCGTCCACGCTCGCGGAGCCGTGCGCGTTCGCCGTCTGGAAGTAGCGCCTCAACGCGCTGAGCACGGGCAGTGTGCCGAAATCGAAGGTCCGCTGGCGCAGCTCGGGGAACCTCGCGGACTCGGCGATCACCGCCCGCATCAGGTCCACAATTCGGGGCCGGGACAGCAGTTCGGCGTACGCCGATCCGAGGTGCACGAGCCCCGCGTGGAAGTCCTCGGGCGTCGGCTCCGCGAACTCGGATGCCGGCGTGTCACCCGCCGCGAGCGCGGTTGCCTCGAAGAGCTCGGCCTTCGTCGGAAACTGCTTGAACAGGGTCGCCTTGGAGACGCCGGCACGCTCGGCGACCCGGGCCAACGACGTCCGGTCGTAGCCGAACTCGAGGAACAGATCGGTGGCGGCGTCGAGGATCACCGCCCGGTTACCGGAGGAGATCTGGCGGTGGTACGCAGAGAGTTCGCGTGGCATCCACCCAGTATGACCTAAAGGCGAGTCGGTTGACTCATAACAAACGCATCGGTACTCTTACGAGGTGAGTCCAGCGACTCACCATTAACGCCGGGTGATGCTCAAGGAGGAGCAATGGCAAAGGTGCTGGTTCATGCGACGGTGAGCCTGGATGGCTTCATGGCGGATGCCGATGGGGGAGTCGACTGGATGGACGGCTTTCCCGTGGCTCCCGGGGACGAAGAACTCGTCGGAAGGGTTGTCCAGGAGCTCGGCGCCGTCATCGGGGGAGCCAACAAGACGCAGACCGTCGACGACGGTGAGGTGCCCTACGGGGGCATGGCCGGCGTACCGGTGTTCCTGATGACGCACAGCGCGCACGAGCCGATCGAGAAGGACGGCGTCGTGTACACGTTCGTCGTCGACGAGATCCCGCAGGCCGTGGCATCCGCGAAAGACGCCGCAGGTGAGAAGTGGGTCAGTCTGCTGGGCGGCAGCATCTCGCGGCAGTGCCTCGAACTCGGGCTCGTCGACGAGATCCAGTTGCACGTGGTGCCGATCGTGCTTGGCCACGGGATCTCACTGTTCGCCGGCCTGAGCAGGCCCGTCAGGCTGGAGCGGATCGACACGTCGGCGTTCGCCGGAGAAGTCCACCTGCGGTATCGCGTGCTGGCGTAAAGAGTGAGCAGGGAAGCGGCGCTGTGAGCGGATTGTCATAATGTGCATTATCGGCGTTCAGCGGAATGCTCGGCTGAGCGCACTGCCGGTCTGGAACAGTCCCATCCACACCACGAACTTCTGCATCGGACGCAGCGGAAAGCCGATGAGCCGTCGCCAGCCGTCGTGCCCGGACCACGTCGTCGTGATGGTGACCTGCGTGCCACCTGTCGTGGGCGCCAACGTGAACTCGGTGAGAAATGGACGGCTCTGCGTGGCGTCGGGGTGGGCGAAGCGCCAGGCGACCCGCTCCGGTCGATGCACTGCGACCAGTTCGATGCGGCGGCGAAGGAATTGCGGCTTCACCTTCACCGGCTTCCCACCCGGGCGATCTGTGGCCGCGTGACCCCGCCAGATCGCACCCGGACTCACCTCCTGGTCGGCCAGGTCGACGGAGCCGACGCTCAACTGCCACTCCGGGATGCGTGCCGGGTCTGCCAGGAACTCCCACACCTCATCAAGTGATGCGGGAACGAAGGTCTCTGTGGATCCCGCGACACGCCCTTTCGCCTTTGCCGCGGTGGGCGCGGGCTTCTCCCCCGATGAGTCGAACTGGTCGAGACGCTCGAGCAGTTCATCGGATGTCGTACCGAGGCGGCGAAGGATCTCCGCGATCGAGCCGCTGGGCTCTGCGAGGAGTTCGCGGAGCACGGCGGCGGCGTCGCCGTGCTTGTCTTTGCCACTGGCGCGCACGATGAGGTCGTAACCACGCCTGCTCCACTCATACCCGACCGTCTCATGGGACACGATCCGTCCAGCCTCGGGGAATGACGCGTCGATGCCCAGCAGCGCCAGTTGCGCTTCATACTGCTCCTCGACAGCGCGACGGGCGGAATCCAGATCGATGCCCAGGCTGCGCAGCGCGCGCCCCGCGGATTGGCCGCTGATCACGAGGGCGAGGAACAGGTGTTCGATGTCCGCTTCGCGGAGCCCGAGCCGAGAGGCTTCCTCCATGGCGGCAAGCGACAGAGATTGGCTGGTCTGAGCGACGAGAACGAACTTGCTCATGCGTTCCTCCTGGGGATCGGGATCGTGGGGTCCACTCGTTTGGCGTGCTTCTTATGGACGGCCTGCCGGGTCACCCCGAGCGCGTCGGCGATGTCCTGCCACTTCATGCCCGCGCGCAGCGCCGCCTCGACTTGCCGCAGTTCCAGGGCGTCCGCAAGCAGGCGCAACGACGCGACGGCCCGGAGCCCCGCCCGCGGATCACTCGTATCCGCTGCCGTTGCCGCGATCTGTACCGACTCCATGCCGTCAACCTATGTTGCTAAGCATCGCTCTGTCAACCTGAGTTGCGACTATCCCGCCTTCGATGCCGGATACGCGCCCCAAACCCACGCAAACCGCCGTTCGGTGCCAGATACGCGCCCCAAACCGGGCATGCACGGAACAGACAACTTTCGCAGCCAGCGCCGAGGCGAGTTGTCGCAGGACGCCAACAAAGCTCTCACAAGCCACATTTCCGCCTACGATCAGGGAAAAGACGGGTCCCGGCCGTCGCCATTCGGCGCTGTAGGAGGCGCAATGAGCGCGAATCGAAGTACGCAGAATGCCGCGCACCTTCCCGCGGGTTTCCAGGCAGATCACACGGTGAGCCTCCGGCAGAAGAGGTACGCATTCGCCGTACAGACCATATTCATCCTGGCGTCGCTGCTGTCGGTGGGAGCCGCGCTGCTGTTCCGACTCCCGCTCGAAACCGCCTGGCCGCCGGCGATCACGATCCTTGTCACCTTGCTCGCGTTGCTCGTCTACATGGCACTGCATGAGCTCTCCCACGGGGTCGCGCTGCAACTCATGACGGGAGTGAGGCCGACGTATGCCCTGCGGTTTCCCTTCCTGACCACGGGCACCGACGCATACCTGAACAGGCGCACGGCGGTCATCGCGGCACTGACACCGGTCATCGTGTGGGGCCTGGTGCTGTTCGCAGCCCTGACCACCGTGCCGCAGGATTGTCGCCTGACCGTCTATATCCTCCTCACACTGAATTTCGCCGGATCCGCCGGGGATTTCGTCGAGGTGTACGTGGCATCACGGCAGCCCGCGGGGGCACTGATCCAGGACGACGGGGACATCGTTCACGTCTTCGTCCCCACACCCCGGACGTAAGCCCCCGGGCCGAGCCCCCTCTAGGCTCAAGTTGTGTTGGATGTAGCCACCGGATTCGTCGTCATCGGCGTCGCCATTCTCATCGGCTACATCATCGGCCGCATCGACCTGCTCGGGCCTCACGGTCGCCACGTGCTGAACCGCCTCACGTTCTTCGTGCTCTCGCCGTTCCTGCTGTTCGTCGTGCTCGCCCAGGCCGACGTGCAGACGCTGTTCTCCGCTCTGCTCCCGGTGTCGGCGATCGCCGCCGTCGTGGTCATCGCGATCCAGGCGGCGTTCTCCCGGTTCGTGTGGCACCGCTCCGCGGGCGAGACGACGATCGCGGCACTGTCGGCCGGTCAGGTGAACTCCAACAACATGGGCATCCCGCTGTCGCTGTATCTGCTGGGCAGCGCCGCGTTCCCCGCCCCGGTGATCCTGCTGCAGCTGCTCGTGTTCACGCCGATCTCCATGGCGATTCTGGATGCCGCGACCTCGGGACAGCGCTCCGCCCGCCGCATCCTCCAGCGCACCGTGACGAACCCGATCGTGGTCGGCTCCGTACTCGGCGTAGCCGTGTCGCTCAGCGGCTGGAATCTGCCCCCGCTGATCCTCGATCCCGCGCAGTCCGTCGCGAATGCGTGCGTACCCGTGCTACTGATCAGCTACGGCATGTCGCTGTACGGACAGCGAGTGCTCGGCTCCCCCGGCCGGCGCCGCGACGTGCTGCTCGCGACGGCATTGAAACTCCTCGCCATGCCGCTGGTGGCCTGGGCGGTCGCCGCCTACGTCTTCCACCTCTCCCCCGCCGAGATCCTCATCGTCACGGTGCTCGCCGCCCTTCCCACGGCGCAGAACATCTTCACGTACTCGCAGCATTACGACGTCGGCGAGACGATCTCCCGCGACACGATCTTCCTCACCACGGTGGGCTGCGTGCCGGTGCTGCTGCTCGTCATGCTCCTGCTGGGTTAGCGCTCGCGCACGCCACCCCCCTCCTGTCGCGCCACTGAAGCGGGCTAGGATGGCGCCGTCCTCACAGGGGATCCTCAGAAAGGACGGACCATGACCTGGGAATCGATCGATAGGCCGGTACTCAACGGCATCCGCACGGCCCTCGGAATCAGCGGCGTGCTCGCCCTGCTCCTCGGTATCCTCATCCTCGTCTGGCCCGGACGCACCGCAATGGTCGCCGTCGCGATCGTCGCGGTCTACGCGATCGCCGCCGGCCTCGTCTACGCCGGACTCGGCATCTTCAGCGCGCAGAAGGGCGGCTGGGCGCGGGTCGGGCACATCGTGCTGGGCGTGCTGTTCATCATCGCCGGCATCATCGCGTTCATCAACCTGCAGGCAGCAACCGCCTGGTTCGGCATCTTCATCGGCGTCCTGGTCGGCATCATGTGGATCATCGAGGGCATCGTCGCGCTCTCGACGTTGGGCGACTCCCCCACCAAGGGATGGACGGTCTTCTTCGCGATCCTCTCCATCGTCGCCGGCATCGTGCTGCTGTTCTCGCCGCTGTGGGGCGCGGTCGCGCTCTGGTGGCTGCTGGGCATCTCGGCGATCGTCCTGGGTATCGTCCAGATCATCCGCGCGTTCACTTTCGGCAAGTAGCTCACACACAGCGAAGGGCCCCGGTATCCCGGGGCCCTTCGTCGTGTGCGCGGTCAGCGTGCCGGCAGGTACCTGTCCCACCAGTCCAGCACGGCGGCGAACCGCTCGATCCGGTGCCGCGGCTGCCCGGCGCGGGTGAGTTCGTGATTCTCGCCCGGGAACACCAGCATCTCTGCCGGCGTGCTCTGGCGTTTCAGCGCCGTGTAGTACCGCGTGGCTTGCTCCAGCGGGCAGCGGAAGTCCAGCTCGGAGTGCAGCACGAACGTCGGCGTGCGCACCTGCGACACGACCGCGAAGGGGCTCTGCGCCGCGATCGCCTGCGGATCGGTGCCGACGTACTCGTCACCGAAGAACGAGCCGATGTCGCTCGTGCCGGCGAACGCCACGGGATCGAGGAACCCGCGCTCCACGATGGCACCGGCGAAGCGGTGATCGTGCGCGATCACCCAGGCGGTGAGGTACCCGCCGTAGGAGCCGCCCATGACCCCGACGCGGTCGCCGTCCAGGCGCACGTCCGCCGCGATAGCCCCGTCGAAGAAGTCGATGACGTCGGTGAAATCCACCGTTCCCATCGCATGGCGAATGCTGCGTCCGTGGGCCCGGCCGTAGCCTGCCGACCCGCGCGGGTTGCAGTAGACCACCGCGTAGCCCGCGTCGGCCAGCACCTGCATCTCGTCGAACGCGTGGATGCCGTACGTGGCATACGGGCCGCCGTGGATCTGCAGGATGACCGGGAACGGCCCGTCGCCGGCGGGCGTGACGACCCAGCCGTGCACGGGGTACCCGTCGCGGCCCGTGACGGTGCGCTCCACCGGCTCCATGATGCCCGCCTCGCGCAGGCGGGCACCGAAGTCGGTGAGCGTGCGCGGCTCGCCTTCGCCGACGAGCAGCAACTCGCCGAACGACGTGGGGGTGGCGACGGCGGCGACGATGTGACCGGCCGCCGCGGCGTGCCCGATCACCTCGACGTCCCCGCCGAGGACTTCGGATGCCTCGCCGGCGCGCGTCACCCGCAACAGGCGCACCCGGCCGCGAGTGCGGTCCTGCACGAGCACGTCGTCGCCGTCGAAGCCGATGTGGCTGCCG
This sequence comes from Microbacterium sp. zg-YB36, assembly GCF_024623575.2. NCBI lineage: Bacteria > Bacillati > Actinomycetota > Actinomycetes > Micrococcales > Microbacteriaceae > Microbacterium > Microbacterium sp. zg-YB36. Next base: position 189,042 of record NZ_JANJFD020000001.1, on the reverse strand, counting down.
ACCTCGCCGAGGTCCACGCTCTCCACATCGGTGAGCAGCCGCAGCCCGTCGCCGGCGAGCAGCCACAGCCCCACGCCGGGGGCGACGAAATCACGGCCGGCGGCCCCGACCTCGTGGGCGAGCAGGAACACGGTGCCGTCTGCGGCGACCGCCACCTCGTTGACGGCCAGGCCCGCGTCGCGCTCCAGCACGGCGCGCTTCCCTGCACCGTCGACGCTGACCGCCGCGACCCGGCTGCGCAGATCCCGCGCGGCATCCTCGATCTCGTCCACGACGGCCAGCAACTCGCCGCCATCGGCGGTGAACACCGGCGCACCGTAGGACGCGGTGCCGTGGGTCAACTGTTCGGCGTCCACGGCCACGACCCGGGGCTTCGGCGCGTCCTCGCCCTCGGGCCGCACCGCGGCGGCGGGAGCGTAGAACGGCTCCGCGTCCGCATCCGGCGCATCGACGACGAACAGCTGCGACGGCCGGTCGCCGATGTAGCCCAGGCCATTGGCATGCCAGCGGATGCCGGTGATGTGTCGCGGCGCCTCCGCCGTGGCATCCAACCCCTCGACCGATCCGTAGCGACCGCGTTCGGGGACGCGGGCGCTGAAGGCGATCGTGGCGCCGTCGGGCGACCACGCGAATCCACCGACGCCGAGCGGAGCGTCGGTGGCCTGCACCGGCTCCCCTCCCCCGGCGCGCACCACGAAGATCTGCGGGCGTCCCTTGCCGTCAGCGCGCAGGAAGGCGACGACCTCACCGTCCGGCCGCAGTCGCGGCGAGGAGTCGGCGATGCCACGCGTCAGCCGGCGCGGCGTGCCGTGCGGCAGGTCGATGCGCCACAGCTGGCCGACATCGCGATTGGCGTCGAGGTCCGGCCGGGATATGGCGAACACCGCGAACGCGCCGTCCGGCGCGAGGACGGGGCGGCCGACCGAGACGAGGGCGCTGATGTCCTGCGCGCGCACCCGGTCACTCCCCCGCGAACGAGCTGGTGTCGCCCACGAGGCGGGTGTTGTCGGCGGGCACGTCGTCGACGGCGGCACGGGCGACCTCCGCGGCGAACTCGGACACGTTGTAGAGCTTGCCGGCCGACTCGCGGCGTGACGCGATCGCACCGGGATTCGCCCGCTCCAGCAGCGTGGCCGTGATGGTGCCCTCGATCATGTCGCCGGAGACGACGACGAATTCGATGCCGCGCTCGTCGAGGTCACCGATGCGCTCGCGCAGGGCGTCCTCGCCGGCGCGCTTGGACAGGGCGACGACCTCGTACTCGGCCATCGTGGGGGTCGTCCGGATGAAGTGCGCCTGGTGGCTCGTGACGAACACGACGCGCGAGCCGGGCCGCAGCAGCGGCAGCGCCGCCTCGAGCACGCCCACCTGGGCGTCACGGTTCAGCTGCAGCGCGTAGTCCTCGGCCATGCCCGACTCCATGCCGCCGGAGGCGTTGAGCACCAGGATGTCCAGCCCGCCGAAGGCGCGCTGCACCTCCGCGAACATCGCCTGCACGGCGTCGCGGTCGGTCAGGTCGGCACCGACGACCAGGACCTGCACGCCCAGCTCGCGCAGCTGTGCGGCGAGCTTCTCGGCGCGCGGCGCCTTGTTGCGAAAGTTGATCACGACGTTCGCCCCCGCCTCGGCGAGGTAGCGGACCGTGTCGGCGCCGATGCCACGGGATGAGCCGGTGACGAGAGCCGTCTTTCCGCTGAGCGAGCCGGCGGTGAGGATCTGTGACATGGGGGCGGCGCTCCTGGTCGGGGAGCCCGGAACGGGCGTCGCCGGGCGCCACCGAGCCTATCAACCACGACTCCGCCTGCCCCGGTGTTAGGGTTCCGTCAACGACCGAGAAAGGCTCCGAGATGCTGCCGGATCTCACGCAGTACATGTGGATCGCCTGGCTGTCTCTCGCCCTCGTGTTCGTGATCATCGAACTGCTCACCTTCGAGTTCACATTCCTCATGCTCGCCGCGGGCTCCCTGCTGGGCGGACTCGGCGTGAACCTGCTCGGCGGCCCCTGGTGGCTGCAGGTCGCTGCCGCCGCAGCCCTGTCGGCGCTGTTGCTGTTCACGATCCGGCCGCTGCTGCTGCGGACGCTGCACGGCGGCAAGGAACGCGAACGAACCAACGTCGATGCCCTGTACGGCATGGGCGCACGCGTCGTCGCACCGTTCGTGGACGATCTCGGCTCGGTCAAGCTCGACAACGGCGAGACATGGACCGCCCGCCTCAGCGCAGACGCCGCACCGGTCGTCGTCGGCGACCGCGTACACGTGGTGACCGTGCTCGGCTCCGCCGTCGAGGTGGCCCCCTCCCCCACTCGAGAAAGGACGTCGGACGATGGTTGACGTCGGCGCGTTCGTCGGACAGATCTTCGTGATCGTTCTGCTGGTGGTGCTCGCGATCTTCGTGATCGTGGTGATCTTCCGCTCCATCCGCATCATCCCGCAGGCCTACGCCGGTGTCGTCGAACGCCTCGGCCGGTATCTGCGCACCCTCAACCCCGGGCTGAACCTGCTCGTGCCGTTCATCGACCGGGTGCGGCCTCTGGTGGACATGCGCGAACAGGTGGTGTCGTTTCCGCCGCAGCCGGTGATCACCGAGGACAACCTCGTGGTCTCGATCGACACCGTGGTGTACTTCCAGGTCACCGACGCCCGCGCGGCCACCTATGAGATCGCCAACTACCTCGGTGCCGTCGAGCAGCTGACCACGACGACGCTGCGCAACGTCGTCGGCGGACTCAACCTCGAGGAGGCGCTGACCAGCCGCGATGAGATCAACGGCCAGCTGCGCATCGTGCTGGATGAGGCCACCGGCAAGTGGGGCATCCGGGTGTCGCGCGTCGAGCTGAAGGCGATCGACCCGCCGCACTCGATCCAGGACTCCATGGAGAAGCAGATGCGCGCCGAGCGAGACCGTCGCGCGGTCATCCTCACTGCGGAGGGCTCCAAGCAGTCGCAGATCCTCGAGGCCGAGGGCCGGCGACAGGCGGAGATCCTCAGGGCCGAGGGCGACAAGCAGGCCGCGGTACTGCGGGCGCAGGGCGAGGCCGAGGCGATCGAGACCGTGTTCCGTGCGATCCACAAGGGCAACCCGGACGACAAGCTCCTCGCCTACCAGTACCTGCAGACCCTGCCGAAGATCAGCGAGAGCGCGTCGAGCAAACTGTGGATCATCCCGAGCGAGTTCACCGAGGCCCTCAAGGGCGTCAGCAGCGCGTTCGGGCCGAAGGCGACGGATGCCACGCCCGGCCGACCCGGACCCACCGCCCCGTGATACACCCGTGGTTCGAGCGGCCGTCGCCGCGTGTGCTGGCCCATCGCGGTCTCATCCCTGCCGACGCCGACGGTATCGCCGAGAACAGCTTCGCCGCCGTTGCCGCTGCCCACGCCGCGGGCGCCGCGTACATCGAGTCGGACTGCCACCTCACCGCCGACGGCGAGGTGGTGCTGTTCCACGACGCCGATCTGTCCCGGGTGATCGGCGACCCGCGCCCGGTGTCGCAGGTGCCGCTGGCCGAGCTGGAACGGCTGATGGCCGGCATCGGAGGTCTCATCTCGCTGCGGCAGGCGCTGGAGGCGTTCCCCGACGTGCGGTTCAACCTCGACATCAAGTCAGAGGCCGCCGCCGTACCGGTGGGCCGGATCGTCGCGCCGCACGCCGAGCGGGTGCTGCTGGCGAGCTTCTCCGACGTGCGTCGCCGGACGGCGCTGGAGGCCGCCGACAGGTTCGGTCGCGGCATGCGGCCCGCCACGTCTGCGGGAACAGCGACGATCGGGCGGGTGGTGTCGGCGATGGCGATGCGGTCGCGGCCGCTGGTGCGCCGCGCGCTGGCGGGCGTGGACGCGCTGCAGGTGCCGGAACGGCAGGGGGCGGTGCGGATCGTCTCGCCCCGCCTGATCGACGCGGCGCATGCGTGCGGCGTCGAGGTGCATGTGTGGACGGTGAACGACCCGCTGCACATGGCACGGCTGCTCGATCTCGGGGTCGATGGTCTGGTCACCGACCGGGCCGATGTGGCGTTGCGAGAGGTCGCCAAACGTCGCTGAGGGCGCCCCTTCGGTGGGGCTGGGGATCGGCTGTGAATGCCACCCACGCGGGGCTCGTTCGGAGTATGCGCACAGGTCGCAGCGTTATACCTGAACAGGCGACGAGAGGACCACACAATGGCAGACCGCAGCTTGCGCGGCATCCGACTCGGCGCGTCCAGCCTACAGAGCGAGGACGGCGTCGTATTTCATGAGCGCACTACCCACACGTACGTGTGCACCGAGTGTGGCAAGGAGACCAGCCTGCCGTTCGCGGTCGATGCTGAAGCGCCCCAGACCTGGGAGTGCCGCACCTGCGGCGCCGAGGCGGTATTGCGCGTCGGCGACAAGACCGTCGAGGTCGATCACAGCGGCGACAAGATCCCGCGCACGCACTGGGACATGCTGCTGGAGCGGCGTACGCTTCCCGAGCTCGAAGAGCTGCTCGAGGAGCGTCTGTCATTCATCCGTGAGCGACGCGGCACCAGCCAGGACGTGACGGCGAAGAAGAGCGCCTGACGACTCAATCGGATTCGACGACGCCGGTCCCTTCGGGGGCCGGCGTCGTCGTTGTTGCACGCTCGGCGCGACGCCGCCGCGCCAGGTGCGCTCCGGCGACGAGGGCCAGCGCCAGGATGCTGCCCCAGCCGAGAATCAGTTTCACCGTCGCGCCCACGATGACCGCGGGCGTCAGCCCGGTGCGCAGCGGAACGTCGGTGAGCATGGCGCCGGCCTCGCCTGCGGGCAGTGCGTCGATCACCGCGCCGTCGGGCGCGATCACCTGACTGGTGCCGACCGTCGACAGGTTCACCACCGAGCGACCCGTCTCGATCGCGCGCATCCGCGCGAAGGCGAGCTGCTGCAGGTTCTCGTCGGTGTCGCGGAAGTCGGCGTTGTTGGTCTGCAGCATGTAGACCTCGGCGCCGTCACGGGCGCCCTCCCAGATGACGTCGTCGTAGATGACGTCGAAGCAGATCGCCAGGCCCACATCGATCCCGTCGACGTCGAACACCGGAGGGTTGGTGCCCGGGGTGTACTCGCGCTGGATGAGCCCCACCAGGTCCGGCACGACCGCCTCGAAGAACCAGCGGTCGGGCACGTACTCGCCCATCGGCACCGGGACGCGCTTGTCGTGCAGCGCCACCGGGTTGTCGGCGCCCGGCTCCCACAGCATCGAGGTGTTGTACCCCGCCTCGTCGCGGGTGGTGGCGGCGTTGACGATGAGCGGCGCGTCGATCGTCTCGGCGAGGCGGTCCAGCGTCCTGGCGACCGATTCGTTCTGCAGCGGGTCGGCGTCGATGCCGCCCTCGGGCCACAGCAGCACGTCGAGGTCCTCGTCCAGCAGCGGTTCGGTGGCATCCAGCTGCGACTGGAAGACGTCGTACGCCTCCCGCTCGTCGAAATACGCCGCCGGGCCGTTGCCCTGCACCGCGCCCACCCGCAGCGACCCGGCGGGTGTCGTGGGGAACGCGGGGGTCAGCAGCAGCACCGCGAGGGCGACCACGGTGGGAAGGGCCGTCTGCCAGGTGCGCCAGCGCCCCAGCCGCACCCATTCGATCGCGGCGGCGGTGGCGAACACCATCACGAAGGTGAGCCCGGCCACGCCCGTCCACGACGCCAGATGCGCCAGCGGGCTCTCGGACTGACTCATCCCCAAGCGCGCCCAGGGGAAGCCGGTATAGGGCCAGGAACCCATGAACAGCTCTCGAGCGGTCCACAGCCCCGCGACGAGGGCCGGAAGCGCGAGCAGCCGCCCCCAGGTGCCGCCCAGCACCTGCGGCATCCACCGGTAGGCCAACGCGATGAGCAGGGACCCGAGCGCCCAGAGCAGCGTCTGCAGCCCGGCGAGGGCGAACCACGGAATCGCGCCGAGGTAGCGGGTGATCCACACGATGTGCGTGAAGAAGAAGGAGGCGCCGAACACCGCGCCCGCCAGCAGCGCTCCCCCGCCGGAGCGGCCGATGAGCGAGACCAACGCGAACGCGACGCCGACGAATGCCAGCGGCCACCAGCCCACATCCGGATAGGCGAGATCCAGTACGGGGCCGCCGACGAGCGCCGCCAGCAGTGCCACCCACAGGGGCACCAGCGGGCGCGGCAGCGGGGCGCGCGCGGCGGTGCGGTTCATACGCCGCTGTACGCGACGATGCCGCGTCGCACGGCGTCGAGGGCTTTGCGGGCGGTGGCGGCGACGGGGCCGTCCGCGACGAGCGACAGCTGGTCGAGCAGGTCGATGGTCTGCTTGGCCCAGCGCACGAAGTCGCCGGCGGCGAGGTCCGCCTCGGTGAGTACGCGGTCGAGCATCCCGCCGCGAGCCCAGGTGTGCATCGCCTGCGCCAGCCCGGTGGCCACCGGTTCGCTGCCGGGGAGGTGGTGGTCACGCTCCAGGTCGTCCAGCTGTGCCCACAGCAGCTGCGTCTCGGTGAGCGCGGTGCGGAACGCCCCTCTGGGCAGGCCGTACTCCCCCGGCCCCTCCGAGTCGCGGCGCGGTTCGTAGACGAGGCAGCAAGCCAGGGCTGCGAGCGATGCGGCATCCAGGTTCTTCCAGATGCCGCGGCGCAGCGCTTCGGCCACCAGCAGATCGCGTTCGCCGTAGATACGGCGCATCGTGCGCCCGGCGGCGGTGAGCGTCGTGCGCCCGTCGTCGTCGACCGCGACGTAGTCCAGCGCGGTGAGCACGTCCACAACCCGGTCGAACACCCGCGCGACGGTGCCGGTGCGCGTCTCGATCTCCCGGCGCAGCTTGTCGGTGCGCCGCTTGAGCTTGAAGTAGCGCTCCCCCCACCGGGCGTGGTGCTCACGGTCGGGGCAGCTGTGGCAGGGGTGATGCTGCATGCGGCGGCGCAGCGACTCCATCTCCTGCTGACGCTGGCGACGCAGCTTGGCCGGCGCGGTGCGGTCTGCGCGGTTGAGCTTCTCGAGGTCGGTGAGCTCACGGCGCAGCCCCGCGTACTCCACGAAGTCGCCGCGGTCGCAGGTCTGCGCCTTGCGGTAGCCGGCGAGGGATTCCTCGGCCTCGCGCACCTGGCGGGCCAGGCCTACGACAGACCGGTCTGCCTGGAACTGCGCGAACGAGGATTCCAGGATCTCGCGGGCCCGGGCGCGGCCGAACCGATCGATGAGGTTCACGGCCATGTTGTACGTGGGCCGGAAGCTGGAGTTGAGCGGATAGGTGCGCCGGGAGGCGAGCGCGGCGACCGCCTGCGGGTCCACGCTCTCGGTCCACTGGATCACCGCGTGACCCTCGACGTCGATGCCGCGCCGTCCGGCCCGGCCGGTGAGCTGCGTGTACTCCCCCGACGTGATGGCTACGCGGGCCTCGCCGTTGAACTTCTCGAGCTTTTCCAGCACGACGGTGCGGGCGGGCATGTTGATGCCCAGCGCCAGCGTCTCGGTGGCGAAGACGGCCTTGACCAGCTTGCGCCGGAACAGCTCCTCGACGACCTCCTTGAACGCCGGCAGGAGCCCGGCATGGTGGGCGGCGATGCCCCGTTCCAGGTTCTCGCGCCACTCCCAGAACCCCAGCACGCCGAGGTCTTCGTCGTTCAGCGCGGCGGTGCGCTCCTCGACGATGCGGCGGATCTCGGCCCGTTCGTCGGCGTCGGTCAGCTGCAGCCCCGAACGGCGCACCTGCTGCACGGCGCCGTCACAGCCCGCGCGGCTGAAGATGAAGAAGATCGCCGGCAGCAGGTTGGCCCGCTGCAGCAGCTGCACCACCTGGGGTCGGTCAAGCCGCTCCACCCGCTCCACGTTGCTGGGGCGCACCGGGCGTCTGCCGCCGCGCTGCGGGCGGCGGTGAGTCGACTCGTAGCCGCCGTGGCGGGCGCTGTTCATGCCCTGGGCGCGACGATTGTTCTCGAACGTCGCTCCCTTGACCGACCGGATGCGCATGAGCTCCTGGTTGACCTGGGCGGTGGCGATGCCGGCGCGGTCGTCGAACAGCGGCAGCAGGTCGCCGCGCACCAGCATGTGCTGCTCCAGCGGCACCGGCCGGATCTCGGAGACGATCACCTCGGTGTCGCCGCGCACGGTGTCGAGCCAATCGCCGAACTCCTCGGCGTTGGACACCGTCGCCGACAGCGACACCAGCCGCACGCTCGGTGGCAGGTGGATGATGACCTCTTCCCACACCGCGCCGCGGAACCGATCGGCCAGGTAGTGCACTTCGTCCATGACGACATAGCGCAGCCCCCGCAGCGCCGGCGAGTCGGCGTACAGCATGTTGCGCAGCACCTCGGTGGTCATCACCACGACCCGTGCATTGCCGTTGATGTTGGTGTCCCCGGTGAGCAGGCCCACTTCGTCGACGCCGTAGACCTCCTGCAGCTCACGGAACTTCTGGTTCGACAGCGCCTTCATCGGCGTCGTGTAGAACGCCTTCACCCCGGGTTCGCGCATCGCCAGGTGAACGGCGAACTCGCCGACGATCGTCTTGCCCGCACCGGTGGGTGCGGCCACCAGTACGCTGCGCCCATCCTCGAGGGCGTGGCATCCGGCGATCTGGAACGGGTCGAGCGTGAACCGCTGCTGCTCGGCGAAGTCGGCGGTCAACGGATGCCGGCGCGCTTCGGAGGCCGCGGTGTACCGGTCCGCCGGGCTGGGTGCACTCACAGGGCGGACCCCGGCTGCAGCAGCGCCGCATCACGCTTGCTGCGTCGTCGGTCGAACAGCATCGACAAACCCGCCGCCGCGAAGAACAGGACGACGAGGATGCCGGCGAGCAACAGCATGCTGACGGCATCCGCCGCGGGCGTCGCGACCGCGGCGAAGATCGTGGCGATGAGCACAGCGGCGCGCCAGCCTTTCAGGATCGCCCGGCCCGACATGATGCCGGCGAGGTTCATCGCCACCAGGAACACCGGCAGCACGAACGAGATGCCGATGACGATCATCAGTTTGAAGACGAAGTCGTAGTACTCCGCGGCGTTGTAGAAGTTCACCGCGCCGTCGGGCGTGAACGACCACATCACCTCGATCACGTGCGGGACGACCAACATGCCGACGTAGCAGCCCGCGAAGAAGAGCGGAATGGCGGCGGCGACGAAACCGACGGTGTACCGGATCTCCTTGCGGGTGAGCCCGGGCATGATGAACGCCCAGATCTGCCACAGCCACACCGGTGCGGACAGGAACAGCCCGATCGAGAAGGCGATGCGCATCCGCAGGTCGAACGCGGAAGTCACGGTGCCGAAGTTGAGCGCGGAGAAGTCGTCGCCTCGCTGTGCGGCGATCTGCTCGATCGGACCGGTGATCCAGTCGATCACCGGGTCGGTCACGATGAACGCGACGACCATCGCCACGACCAGCGCCGCGGCGGCGATCATCAGACGACGGCGCAACTCCAGCAGGTGCGCGCCGAGGGACATCCGTTTCTCGCGACGGGGCGGGTCGGGCTCATCCACCCGCTGCTGCTCGGCCGTGGCCACGTCGGGCTACGGCTTTGGTTCGGAGGGCCCGCTCACGCTGTCCGGAGCCGTCGTGGAGGCGGTCGAGTTCGCTATGCCGATGGTCGGCGGCGTGACGACGGTCGGCGGCGTGCTGGCGGGAGGGACGTCCTCGTCCTTCATCGCCTTCATCTCGCCCTTGAAAACTCGGGCCGACTGGCCGACGCTCTTGGCCAGTGCGGGAAGCTTCGCCGCGCCGAACAGCAGGAGAATGACCGCGAGGATGATCAGCAGATGCGGCCATCCGAATGCGTTGCCCATGGAAGTCTCCTCGGATTGGGGTTCGAAACAGTCTAACCCGGTACCCCGGGGCAAGCCTCAGCGGTATTGCGCGAGTCCCGCGGTTGCCCACGCGGCGGTCGCGCGGCGCGCACCGGCGGGGGCGAGCACCTCGACTTCGCCGCCCAGGCGCGCCGCGACCCGCTTGAGGCTCTGGTCGTCCGCCACCCGCATGGTCGCCGTCTCACGGTCGCGCTCGGCGACGATCTCGGCCCGCGTCAGGTAATCGCCCAGCAGCGGCGCGGTGTGGTGCGGATAGCGGATGCGCGCGACGACCTCGGTGGGGTTCGGTTCGAACAGCTCGGGCACCGGATCGCCGCCGTGCGTGATGGGGATCTCGGTGAGGGTGACGTCGCTGACCCGCTCGAGGTGGAACGTGCGCATCGCCTGCCGCATATGACACCACCCCTGCAGGTACCACTGACCGTCGGCGATGTGCACCTTGGCAGGATCGACCGTGCGGGTGGTGGGCGTGGCATCCGGAGCTTGATAGGTGAACGACACCGCCACGCCGCGGCGCAGGGCATCCGCCACGGTCACGCGCACGTCGTCGACGGGACCGGGGGCGACGATCACGTCGGCCGGCACGCTCGCCGCGCCGCGGGCGAGCTTGGTCAGCAGGGACTGCACGACCCCGTTGTCGCCGACGCCGGGGAGCGTGGCCGCCAGCTGCAGACCCGCCAGCAGCGCGGCGGCCTCACGAGCGGTGAGCCGAGGGGCCCGCTCGAGTCCCACGGTGTTGGTGATGACGATGATGTCGCGCTCGTCCAGCAGGTCCCAGTCGATGTCGAACAGATCGTGGGGCAGCTGCCAGAAGCCGCCGTCGCCGGGGCGCCCGATGACGGTGAGCTTCTGCACCATGTCGCGCATCTGGTCGGGGGTGACCTCGAACTCGTCCGCCGCCTCCGCGACCGACACCTCCCCCTTGCCGATCAGGTATGGCACCAGCTGCAGGATGAGCGCCGCCCGCTCGGTGGCGTGCATCGGCCGGGCGTTCATGCCGAGACTCCGTCGGCGATGGCATCCGCGTGCAGGGCGAGCGTCGCCTCCAGTCGGCGGATCACCTCGTCGCGCAGCACGGCGGGTTCCACCACGCGAACCTCGGGTCCGTAGGAGGCCAGTTCGTCGGCGAACACGTGGACGTCGACGTAGGGCACGAGGATCCCCTGTTCGGCCGGCTGCGCGCGTCGGCGCAGCCGCAGTGACGCCTCGGTGCCGGGGTGGACCTCCAGCAGGGCGCACTGCCGGGCGGCCACATCGTCCAGACCGGCGACGGCGCGCTCCCCGGCACCGTCGCGCAGCGCCGGGTCGAAGCTCTCGCGGGTGAGGGTCACGTCGCCGACGATGCGGGACAGGAGGAACGTGCGCTCGGCGCCCTGATCGAGGTCGAAGCCGTGGACGTGCCAGCGCGATTCGTAGTCCACCAGCGCCAGCGGGCGGATGCGACGCACGCGCGGGCGCTCCTCCCCTGGTTTCAGGTACGGGAACGACACCACCCGCGTCTGCTCCATGGCGCGCTGCAGCGGCGCGAACGCGGGCGTTCGCACACTCAGCCGCGGTGAGAAGCCGAGGATGGGCTCGTCGACGTCGTTGCCGAGCGCGCGGATCTTGCGCAGCCCGCTGCGTGCTTCCGCCGACAGCGAGCTTTCGCTCCACACTCCCCCAGCAACTGCCAGCACGGCGAGTTCGGCGGGGGTGAAGGAGATGTCCTCGGGCAGGCCGTACTCGTCGTTCGGCACGCGGTAGCGGGCTTCGCGCAGGTCGTCGGGGTCGGCGTAGTCGCCGATCGTCTCGATCGGCACGCCCAGGCCGCGCAGGCTCTCCTTGTCGCGCTCGAACATCTTCTCCAGCGCGTCCTTGGACGCACCGGCTTCGGCGTGCTCCCGGTAGCCCGCAACCGACGCGAGGATCGTCTCCTTGGTCAGCCCCTGGTCGGTCGCCATCAGCGCGACGAGCAGGTTGACCAGGCGCTCCTCGGGTGCGCTGCGGCTCGACGGGGCGGCCAAGGGTGCTACTCCGCGACCTCGTCGAGACCGAGGATGTCGATCACGAACACGAGGGTCGCCCCCGGAGGGACGGCGCCTTGCCCGGCATCGCCGTACGCCTGGTCCGGCGGGATCACCGCGAGGATCTGCGACCCGACGGTCTGTCCTTCCAGCGCGGCGGCGAATCCGGGAACGACCTGGTCCAGCGACAGCGCGGCGGAGGTGCCCGTCTCCCATGTGGAATCGAAGACCTCACGCTCGTCCCAGGTGACGCCGGTGTAGTGCACGCGCACCGGCTGGTCGCCGGTGACGACCTCGCCGTCGCCCTTCTTGAGAACCTGCACGACGAGCTCGTCCGGCGCCTCGGCGTCAGGGACGATGATGCCGGGGGTGCCGTCGGGGGCCAGGACCACGCTGGGCATGCCACGGCGATCGTTGTACTGATCGGCGCCGTCGGCCTTGCCGAGGTACACCCTCTGCAGGTCGATGACGAAGACCGCGGAATCGCCCTCCTGCAGCCCCAGGCTCTGCGCGGCTTCGGGCGCGAGGTCGTCCGGCGCGATCGCGCCGACGATGAGCGAACCCTCGGTGGCACAATCGAGCATCTGGGCGATGCCGTCGTAGAACTCGGCCCACTGCGAGACCGGCGCCACCTGGGTGCCGCTCTGCACGAGCGTCTCCCCCGTTGTGCCGCTGGCGATCGTGATGTCGAACACGACATCCTGCGCTTGAGAGGTGACCGTGGGGCCCTCGCCGACGGTGATGTCCTGGAACACCGTGTCGTCGGCGTGTACCGGTGCGGACAGCTCCACGGTGTCGCCCGACACCGTGATCAGGTCGAGCACCGACGCGTCGGAGGCAGCGCGATCACACGACGCTCCGCTGGAAGCGGGCGTACAGCCGACGAGGGCGAGAGTGGACAAGCCGATGACGGCGGCGATGGCGGGAATCCTGCGCACCGGTACAGCCTAATCGGTGGCGGCGTCCGTCTCGGTCGATGCCGCGATGCGCGCGCCGTCGACGGCACGCTGGGCCTCACGCACGCGCTTGCGCAGGTTCTTGTCGGTGATCTCACGGTCACCGACCGCACCGGGCGTCCACAGCTCGACGTCCACATCGGCGTACGACGGCTTCTTGAGCGCCCGCTTGCGCACGTCTGGCGGCACTGCGCCCGGAGCGAGGCGACGCGCGGTGATCAGGAACCCGGTGTGGGCGACCATGCGGTGGTCGGGGCGTACGGCGAGTCCCTCGACGTGCCAGCCGCGCACCATCGTCTCGTTCGCCTCGGGTTCGGTGTACAGCCCGGTGCCGCGGATGTACTCCGCAACGCGGCTCAGCTGGGTCGCAGTCGCGACGTAGCACAGCACCACGCCACCAGGCGTCAGCGCGTCGGCCACCGCGTCGATGCACTCCCAGGGGGCAAGCATGTCGAGCACGACACGGTCGACGGATGCGGGTTGCACCGCCTCGGGAAGCGCGGCGACCAGGTCGCCGACGACGACGTCCCAGTTGGCAGGCGGTGCCCCGAGGAAGGTCTCCACATTGGCCTTGGCCACGTCGGCGAACTCCTCGCGGCGCTCGAACGACACCAGATGCCCGGTGCTGCCGATCGCCCGCAGCAGCCAGAGCGACAGCGCACCCGACCCGACGCCGGCTTCGACGACGGTCGCGCCGGGGAAGATGTCGGCCGATGCGAGGATCTGCGCGGCATCCTTCGGGTACACGATCGCCGCGCCCCGGGGCATGGACATGACGAAGTCGCGCAGCAACGGCCGCAGCGCGAGGTACTCGTGGCCGCCGCTGCCGGTGACGACCGAGCCGTCGGGAAGGTCCACCAGCTGCGCGTGACGCAGCACGCCGTGGTGGGTGTGCAGCTCGCCGCCCTCACGCAGGGTGATCGTGTGCAGACGCCCCTTCGGTCCGGTCAGCTGCACCCGGTCGCCGTAGCGGAACGGGCCGGTCGGTCGGGTGAGATCGACGCTCATCGCGCCTCCTTTGCGCGGTGATCGGCATGAAGCGCCATGAGATCCGCGACGGTGCGGCCCTCCAGCGTCGGCCACAGCGCGTGAGCGCCGACGCCGGTGAGCGAAACCATGAGGGGCACGCCGATCGTCGTCGCCCCGGAGGCGATCGCCGATCGCAGCCCGTTGGGCGAGTCCTCGATCGCGACGACCTCGTCGGGGCTGACCCCGAGCAGTTCGCAGGCCTGCAGGTACGGGTCGGGGAACGGCTTGGGCCGGGTGGCGTCGTCGCCGGCGATGATGACGTCGAATGCGTCGAACGGCATCTGCGACACCACCGTCTCGGCCATGCGCCGCAGCGACATCGTCACCAGCCCGGTCTTCACCCCGGCCGCGCGCAGGCTCACCAGCAGCTCCTGGGCGCCGGGGCGGAAGGGGTTGCCCAGTTCGCGCAGCTGGTCCATCACCTGACCGGTGAGGTGATCGACGATGGCATCCTCGTGCATGCGCACGCCGGCGTCCTGCAGGATGCGGGCGGAGTCGTGCAGGCCCAGCCCGACGAGCGTCAGTGCCTGCTCGTGCGACCAGGTGCCCCCGTAGCTTTCCACCAACGGTGTCTCGGCGGCCATCCAGTACTGCTCGGTGTCGACCAGGGTGCCGTCCATATCCCACAGCACGGCACGAAGTGTTGGAGCGGGGGCTGTCACCTCCCTATCGTACCGGCGCGTGCCGCGCCACCCGCCCGCGCCGGCGGCACGCGGCCTATCCTTGGGGGGACGAAGGGAGTCGTGTGGAGGGACTAGGACGACGCGTACTGGTGGCCGCGTTCGACGGCTGGAACGATGCCGGCGAGGCCGCATCGGCCGCTGCCACGCTGTTACGCGAAGAGGGCTCGTACGAGCCGGTCTTCTCCGTCGACCCCGAACTGTACTTCGACTACCAGTACACGCGGCCGCAGATCAGCCTCGACGCCGAGGGCCGTCGCGTGCTGCGCTGGCCCGAAACGACGCTCTGGCGCCCCTCGCGTCGCGCGCGCGGCACGCAGCTGTGGCTGCTCACCGGCGTCGAGCCGGCGCGCGCCTGGCAGGCCTTCGCCAGCGAGATCATCGACGTCGCGCTGCGCGAGGACATCACCGGGATGGTCTCGCTCGGCTCGATGATGTCGGACGTGCCGCACACCCGCCCCATCTCGGTGTTCGCCGGCAGCCACAACGAGGAACTGCGCACCAAGCTCGAGCTGGAGAAGTCCACCTACGAAGGACCCGTCGGCATCCTGAGCGTCATCGATCAGGCAGCGGATGCCGCCGGCATCCCCGCCGCCTCCCTCTGGGCGAGCGTGCCCCACTACGTCGCCGGTCACACACCATCGCCCAAGGCGACGCTCGCGCTGCTGGACAAGCTCGAGGACCTCACCGGCGCCCGCGTGCCCCGCGCGGCGCTCGCGACGGAGGCCGCCGCGTGGGAGGCATCCATCGACGCTGCGGCTGCGGAGGACGAGGAGATGACGGAGTACATCCGTCAGCTCGAGCGCACCCGCGACACGTGGGACTCGCCGGAGGCATCGGGAGATGCGATCGCGCAGGAGTTCGAGAAGTACCTGCGTCGCCGTGGCAGCGGCGAAGGCCCCACCAAGCCCGGCCGCGACGAGCCGCCGCGCCGCTGAGGCGGGCGGCTCGCCCCGGCGTCAGGGCTGGAGCACGCCCATCGACAGCAGCACGAGCAGCACCGTACCGAGCGCGACGCGATAGATCACGAACGGCAGGAAGCTGTTCTTGGAGATCCACCGCATGAAGAACGCGATGACCGCCAGCGCCACGGCGAACGCGATGACGGTGGCGACAAGGGTCTCCGGAAGTGTGAACGGACCCTGCTCGTCCCAGCTCTTGAACAGCTGGAAGAACCCACTGCCGAAGACGGCCGGGATGGCCAGCAGGAACGCGTAACGGGCGGCGGCGGCGCGTTCGTAGCCGAGGAACAGGCCCATCGTGATCGTGCCGCCCGAGCGGGAGACGCCGGGGACGAGGGACAGGGCCTGCGCGAAGCCGAAAGCCACGCCGTGGGGGTAGGTGATGTCCTTCAGCGCACGACGCTTGGCACCGACGATGTCGGCGATCCCCAGCAGGATGCCGAACACGATGAGCATGGTGGCGACCAGCCACAGCGAGCGGAACACCGTCTCGATCTGATCCTGGAACAGCAGCCCCAGCACCACGATCGGGATGCTGCCGATGATGATGAGCCACCCCATGCGGGCGTCGGGGTCGTTGCGGGGCGCCTTGCCCGTGAGCGAGCGGAACCACTGCGTGATGATCCGCACGATGTCGCGCCAGAAGAACACCACGACGGCAGCCTCGGTGCCGATCTGGGTGATCGCGGTGAACGCCGCGCCCGGGTCCTCGGCCCCGGGGAGGAACTCGCCCAGAATGCGCAGGTGTGCGCTGGAGGAAACAGGGAGGAATTCGGTCAGACCCTGGACGAGACCCAGGATGATCGCCTCGAAGAAATGCATGCGCGCCTTTCGGGTGACTGCGTCAGTAGCTGCGGAGCAGGTCGGTGAGGACGGCCTGCCCGAATACGAGGGCGTCCAGCGGGACTCGTTCATCGACCCCGTGGAACATACCGGTGAAATCGAGCTCGGCGGGAAGGCGCAACGGGGCGAAGCCGAAGCCGGCGATGCCGAGGTACGCGAGCGCCTTGTTGTCGGTGCCGCCGCCCATCAGGTACGGGATGACCGGGACCCCGGGATCGTGCCGGCCGAGGGCGGCGACCATCGCGTCCACGAGCGAACCTTCGAACGGCACTTCCAGGCCGATGTCGCGGTGGACCACCTCGATCTCGACGTCGGACCCGACGATCGCGGCGATGTCGGCGAGCACGGCGTCTTCGGTGCCGGGGATCGTGCGCACGTCGATGAGCGCCTCGGCGGTGTCGGGGATGACGTTGTGCTTGTAGCCGGCGGTCAGCCCGGTGGGGTTCGTGGTGGTCCGCAGCGTCGAGCGGAGGAACCCCGCGGCGGGGCCGAACCGGTCGGCGACGGCATCCGGATGCCGCGTGTCGCCGTCGACGAGGGCGGCGAGTCCCTCGACGAGCTGGCGTGAGGTCTCGGTCATCGCCAGCGGCCACTCGGTGCGCCCGAGTGCCGCGACGGCCTCGGCAAGGCGGGTGACGGCGTTGTCGGGGTGCAGGCGGCTGCCGTGGCCGGCGCGGCCGCGGGCGCGCAGCCGGATCCAGATCAGGGCCTTCTCCCCCGTCTGCAGCAGGTACGCGCGGCGGTCGCCGGCGGCAATCGAGTACCCGCCGACCTCGCTGATGGCCTCGGTCGCGCCGGCGAACCACTCCGGGTGGTCGCGGACGACCAGAGCCGAGCCCTCCACGCCGCCGTTCTCCTCGTCGGCGAAGAACGTCACGATCACGTCGCGCGCCGGCTGCTCGCCGGCGCGCAGCAGTTCGCCGACGGAGCTGAGGATCATGGCATCCATGTCCTTCATGTCCACCGCCCCGCGCCCCCACAGCATGCCGTCACGGATCTCACCGGCGAACGGGTCGACGCTCCAGTCCGCCGCGATCGCGGGAACCACGTCGAGGTGGCCGTGCAGCACGAGGGCGGGCTTGTCGCGGTCACGGCCCGGCACCCGCGCAGTGACGTTCGTGCGGCGCGGGATCGGCTCGAAGTACTCGGGCTCAAGACCCAGGCTCTCGAGGTAGGCGCCGACGTATTCGGCTGCTTCGCGCTCGCCGCGGGCATTGCCGCCACCGAAGTTGGTGGTGTCGAAGCGGATCAGATCGCGGGCCAGGCGCACGACCTCGGGAAGGTCGGCATCGGTCTCGGGCATGCGACTACGCTACCGGTGCCGCGGCGGCCCGCCGTGCCGCGCTGGTTCGAACATGCGTTGCGATCATGCTAGGCTCGACCCTCGGTTGCGCAAGCGATTTCACCCATGCGCGGGTGGCGGAATAGGTAGACGCGCTAGCTTGAGGTGCTAGTGCCCGAAAGGGCGTGGGGGTTCAAGTCCCCCCTCGCGCACAGAACGGAAAAGGCCCCCGAAAGGGGGCCTTTTTCGTGCCCCGGTGGTCACGTTCGTCGTGCCGCTTCCCCGGATCCCCGGCCGTACCCACCCCGGTTTGGGGCGCGTATCGGTCCCCGAATCCCCGGCATCCGCGGTTTGGGGCGCGTATCGGTCCCCGAGGCGCGTCTCCCACCGGTTTGGGGCGCGTATCGGTCCCCGAACCACCGGCATCACCGGTTTGGGGCGCGTATCGGTCCCCCGGGGAGGGTCAGCCCAGGGTGACGCCGAACGCGAGGCCCAGCAGATACGTGATCGCCGCGGCGCCGAGGCCGATCGCGAGCTGACGCAGCGCGCGGCGCAGCGGCGGCCCGCCGGAGAGCACTCCGACCATCGCGCCGGTGACCATGAGCGCGATGCCGACGAGCACGAGGGCCAGTACGATCGCCACCGTCCCATCGAGGCCGAACAGCCACGGCAGCACCGGGATCACGGCACCGGAGGCGAAGAACAGGAAGCTGGACAGCGCCGCACCCCAGGCGCCGCCGACGGCCTCATCCTCGTCGACGGCTTCGACCGGACGCCGGTACGGCACGGATCGGTCGGCGGCCTGCGCGGCCGACACCACCCGGCGCGCCCGCTCCAGTGCGTCGGCCGCGCTCATCCCCCGTGCCCGGTACACCAGGGCCACCTCGTTGGCGTCGAGGTCGAGATCGGGCAGCGCGGCGTCGACGTAGTCGCTGGGCCCGGTGGCCGCCAGCATCTCCCGCTGCGACCGGACCGAGACGAACTCCCCCGCCGCCATCGAAAGCGCCCCGGCGAGGAGCCCCGCCACCCCGCTGAACAGCACGAACTGCGCCCCGACACCGGTCGCCCCGATGCCCATCACGAGCGCCAGGTTCGACACCAGGCCGTCGTTGGCGCCGAACACCGCGGCGCGGAAGGTTCCCGACAGCCGACGGCGACCGCGGGCCGCGAGGCCCCGCACCACTTCGTGGTGCACCTTCTCATCGGCCACCATCGCGGGCGTGGCATCCGGCTCGTTGTCGTACGGCGACCGCCCCTCGGCGTTCTGCGCGAGCGCGAGCACGAAGATCAGGCCGAACCGGCGGGCCATCCAGCCGAGCATCCGGGTATCAAGGCTCGGCCGCGGCAGTCGCGCCGGCTCACCGCCCAGCAGCTGCACCCAGTGCGCCTCGTGGCGCCCCTCGGCCTCGGCCAGGGCCAGCAGGATCTCGCGCTCCTCCCCCGATCGGCGGGCAGCCAGCGTGCGGTACACGTGCGCCTCGGCCCGTTCGTCGACGAGGTACTGCGCCCACCGGCGGCGGACCCGTGGCGTCGGAGGGGTCGGCGCGGGGACGGGCGCGCTCATCGGGCCTCCGGTCGGGTGGGGTCAGGGACTTCTACACGGTAGTGACGCCGGCCGGCCGCGAGCGGCGCAACGCGACGATTGCCAGCATTTCGGGGTTCCGAACGGATGCCGCGCGGTGCGCGCCTACGAATGAACGCGGCGACGCAACAGCTCGATGCGCGCCTGCAGCTGGGCCACCGTCGCGTGCGAGACGGCCGGACCGCCGCACAGCCGCCGCAGTTCGGCGTGCACCGCGCCGTGCGGCTCCCCGCTCTGGCGCGCATAGACGCCGACGAGACTGTTCAGCAACTGCCGCTGCTCCTTGAGCGTGCGGTGCAGCGCCGGCGGCAGCGTCGTGGCGACATCCGTGCCCGTGGCATCCGCGACCTTCGCCTCACCCGCCTCACGGGTCTTGCGGTGCCGCGACTGCCGGGCCTGCCGCTGCATCAGCAGCTCATGGACGTGTTCGGGCTCGAGCAACCCCGGCAGTCCCAGGAACTCCTCCTCTTCGGGAGTGCCTGGCACGGCGAGCTGTCCGAACTCCTTGCCGTCGAACAGCACCCGGTCGAAGTGCGCCACCGATCCGAGCGCCTGGAAGGTGAACTCCTCGGTGAGCGAATCGGATGCCTTGTCATCGCGCTCGGCCTCGGCCAGCAGCGTGTCTTCGAGGCCGTCGTCGTCGCCGGATTCGCGGTCCAGGGCGTGGTCGCGCTCGCGCTCGAGTTCGTTCGCGAGGGCCAGCAGCGGCGGCACGTTGGGCAGGAACACGCTGGCCGACTCGCCGCGGCGGCGAGCGCGCACGAAGCGCCCGATGGCCTGGGCGAAGAACAGCGGCGTGGAGGCGCTGGTGGCATACACGCCCACCGCGAGCCGCGGCACGTCGACGCCTTCCGACACCATGCGCACCGCCACCATCCACCGTGACGTGCTGTTGCCGAACTCTTCGATTCGACCGGATGCCGCGGGGTCGTCCGAGAGCACGACGGTGGTCGGCTCTCCCGTGATGTCCCGCAGGATCGCCGCATACGCCCGGGCGGCGGTCTGGTCGGTCGCGATGACCAGGCCACCGGCGTCGGGCACCTCCTGGCGCACTTCGCTCAGCCGCCGGTCGGCGCTGCGCAGGACTGCGGGGATCCAGTCGCCCTGCGGATCCAGCGCGGTACGCCAGGCCTGCGAGTTGATGTCCTTGGTGTTGTCCTGCCCGAGGTGGGCCTCGTACTCGTCGCCGGCCTTGGTACGCCAGCGCATCTGTCCGGCATAGACCAGGAACAGCACCGGACGCACGACACCGTCGGCCAACGCCCGCCCGTAGCCGTAGTTGTAGTCGGTGCGGGAGAGACGGATGCCTTTGGAGTTCGGGTGATATTCCACGAATGGAATGGGCGCGGTGTCGCTGCGGAACGGCGTACCGGACAGCAGCAGCCGGCGCGTGGCGCGGTGGTACGACTCCCGCAGCGCCTCCCCCCAGCTGAGGGCGTCACCGCCGTGGTGCACCTCGTCGAGGATCACCAGGGTGCGCGCGTCCTCGGTCAGGCGCTGGTGCACGGAGGACTTCACCGCGACCTGCGCGTACGTCACCGCGACGCCGTGGTAGTGCCGGGCCGGGGCGACGTGACGGTTGCTGAAGTTCGGGTCGAGGCGGATGGACACGCGCGCCGCGGCATCCGCCCACTGGGTCTTCAGGTGCTCGGTGGGCGCCACCACGACGATGCGGTCGATGATGCGCCGCCGCAGCAATTCGGTGGCAAGTCTCAGCGCGAACGTCGTCTTTCCAGCACCCGGCGTCGCCGCCGCGAGGAAATCGCGGGGTCCGCCGCCGGCGCCATCGGGGCCGTCCATGGCGAAGTACTGGTCGAGCGCTTCGGCCTGCCAGGCCCGCAGGCGCTGGGCTGTGCCCCACGGTGCGCGCTGCGGGAAGGATGGCGAGAGGTGCTCGGCAGCGAAACTGCCGAAATGCTCCTGCTGCTGCTCATCCACGACGGACCAGCCTAAGTCAGTCACTGAGGGGCTAGCCTCGGAGTCGGTCACAAAGCCGAGGAGGAACCATGCGGCCCAACGATCCAACCCCTGAAGATCAGCTCCCCCCGTTCGCCCCGAGCGACATCGCGCACCCCTGGCGGCGCATGGTCGCGATCGGCGATTCGTTCACGGAGGGAATCGGCGACCCCGATCCCTCTTCCCCCGGCGGGCACCGCGGCTGGGCCGACCGCGTCGCCGAAGTGCTGGGCTCGCAGGTGGACGACTTCGCCTACGCCAACCTGGCGGTGCGCGGCAAGCTCATCGGGCAGGTCATCGCCGCGCAGATCGAGCCGGCGCTGGCCCTCAACCCCGACCTCATCACGTTCTCCGCCGGCGGCAACGACGTGATCCGCCCGGGCTCGGACCCTGATGCCGTCGCCGCCCAGTTCGAGGATGCCGTCATGCGGCTGACCTCCACCGGCGCGACCGTGCTGGTGTTCACCGGGATCGACACGAACTTCACGCCGGTCTTCCGCGGCATCCGCGGTCGCGTGGCGATCTACAACGAGAACATCCGCGCCATCGCCGAGCGCTACGACTGCATCGTGGCCGACCAGTGGGCGCTGAAGGAAGTGCAGGACATGCGCTTCTTCGACGACGATCGGTTGCACTACAACACGCTCGGCCACCACGAGGTCGCCCGTATGGTGATGCGGGCGCTCAACGTGCCCAACGACCTGCAGCCGATGCAGCCGGAACCGCTCCCGCGCCCCACCTGGCGTGCGGCCCGGGTGAACGATTTCGTGTGGGCACGGTCGCACCTCATGCCGTGGGTGCTTCGCCGCGTGCGGCATCAGTCCTCCGGCGACGCGATCACCGCCAAGCGTCCCGATGCCCTGCCGATGACGACGCTCGCGCCGGGACCGGATGCCGCGGCGACGCCGGGCAAGCCGGCGTAGGGTCGGCGGCCGTGGCTATGAGCGGTCAAGCTGACCAGACGCGGCTTCGGTCGGCGCTGCGATGGATCAACGTCGCGGCCGTTGTCGCCGCGGCCCTGCTCGTTGCCCTGTTCGTCGTCGGCCTGCTCGGTGCGAACTCGGCGCAGCTCGTCGCCGCGGGCATCGGCTTTGCCGGGGTGATGGCGGGCTGGTCAGCGGGTTACGCGGTGATCACGTCGAAGCTGCGCGCCGCGCCGTAGCTGCACTCTGCGACGATGAGCAGATGAGTTCGACTGCAGCGGATCCGGCACTCGTCCCCGAGTTGCTCCGGCTCCCCCGCGGACAGGCCTTCCCAATCCTTTGCCGTGCCGAGGAGAGCCGACAGCAGTCCTTCAGCGTCCGCTTCCATTGATGTTGGTTCGGCGGCTGGTGATCCTAAAGCGGGTGATGCGCTGGATCATGACGGGATACAAGTGAAGTATCGTCCCGAGAAGCAGGATCTGTGCAGCACCTCGAGGGTGTGATGTAGCCGCGGCCACAATGGCCAGTACTGCGGTGGCGGAGAAGCCGAGAAGGTGACCGGTTTCGGACTTCTCGCTCCCTCTAAGGAAGCGGGCTCTCCACGATTCTCCTTGCTCTGTTCGACGCATCTGTTTGATGAGCCTGTTCCAGCCGACGAGGTCGAGCAAGCGCCGGAGTGCCTCCGCTCCTAGCAGGGTGTAGATCCGTGGCTCGAACGGTGTGACCCGGTAGCGGTAGCGGGCAACGTCCACCAGCGCTGGACCTGTCAGGAGCGCCATGAAGAGAAAGGCGCCCTGCACAACGAACGCGTAGACGAGGTGATCGGGTCCTATGGCGAACCAGCCGGCGACCGCTAGTCCGAGACCGAATACCAGGCCCGCAGTCACCGAGCCAGTTTGTCCGCTACGCGCTGCCATCACATCAGCCCTGTGACCGGAGATCCATGCTTCGTCGGCTATTCATCGGTGCGTGCTGCCGCTCTTATTCGACGATGCCCCGTTGTCATGCCCCCGAGTCTAGCCAGCGCCTTCCTCCGGGCTGTCCCTTG
Organism: Microbacterium sp. zg-YB36; assembly: GCF_024623575.2. NCBI lineage: Bacteria > Bacillati > Actinomycetota > Actinomycetes > Micrococcales > Microbacteriaceae > Microbacterium > Microbacterium sp. zg-YB36. Next base: position 166,036 of record NZ_JANJFD020000001.1, on the reverse strand, counting down.
GGGCGATCCGCCGCGCCCGAGTAACACTCTGCAACGATGAGTGGATGAGTTCGCCTGCACCGGATCCGGCACTCGTCCCCGAGTTGCTCGTCAGTGACACGAGCAGGAGCATCGAGTTCTGGTGCGGACTCTGCGGGTTTGAGATCGCCTATCAACGCCCCGAAGAGGGCTTCGCCTACATCACCCTCGGCTCCGCGCACATCATGCTCGAGCAACGCGGCATCGGCCGGAATTGGATCACCGCACCGCTGGAGAATCCGCTTGGACGAGGCATCAACTTCCAGATCAGCGTCCCCAGCCTCCACCCGATCTTGGCCGCGCTGCGCGAGCACTCCTCCCCCCTGTTCATGGAACCGGAGACGAAGTGGTACCCCATCGGGAACCACGACGAGGCCGGGGTGCGTCAGTTCCTCGTGACCGATCCCGACGGGTACCTCATCCGCTTCCAGGAGTCACTCGGACACCGGCCGCGCAGGCAGACGCCCTAGCTGCGGCCGTCGTGCGTCAGCGACCACAGCGCCACCGCGCTCGCGGCCGCGACGTTGAGCGAGTCGACGCCGCCGAACATCGGGATCGTGACGACGGTGTCCGCCGCTTCCAGGGCGCGGCGCGACAGTCCGTCGCCCTCGGCGCCGAGCATCAGCGCCACCCGCTCGGGTCGGGCTGCGGCGAACTCGTCCAGCGGCACGGCGCCGTCGGCGAGCGCGAGGGCGGCGAGGTGGAAGCCCGCCTCATGCAGGATGCCGCGCGCTTCGGGCCACTCCGGCAGCCGCGTCCACGGCACCTGGAACACCGTGCCCATGCTCACCCGCACACTGCGGCGGTACAACGGATCGGCGCAGCGCGGCGACACCAGCACGGCATCCGCTCCCAGCGCCGCGGCGCTTCGGAACGCCGCGCCCACATTGGTGTGATCGACGATGTCCTCGAGAACGACGACCAGCCGGGCGCCGGCGACGACATCGGCCACTGCGGGTTCGGCGGGACGGTGCATGGCGGCGAGCGCGCCACGATGCACGGCGTAGCCGGTGAGCTGCTCGGCCACTTCGGGCGGTACGACGTACACCGGTGCGTCGCCGGCGACCTCGCGGACATCCTCGAGCCACTTCTCCTGCACCAGCACCGACCGCGGCCGGTGCCCCGCCGCGACGGCTCGCGCGATCACCTTCGCCGACTCCGCGATGTACAGGCCGCCTTCCGGCTCCAGCACGCGGCGGAGCGCGACGTCGGTGAGGTCCCGGTAGTCGGCGAGCCGCGGATCGGTCGGGTCGTCGATGCGCTCGATAGGCATTGCTCCACTCTCCCACGCGGTGCCGCAGTCGCCGGGATGCGGAGATCCGCCGGAGAGGGCCCCTGGCCCCCAGGCATCCGCATTCCGGCCGATCACCGCACTCCGGCAAACTCTGCGAGCCCTGATGCCGAAACGAGGAGATCCGCCGGAGCGAGGGCCCCTGGCGCCCAGGCATCCGCATTCCGGCAGATCACCGCACTCCGGCAAAACCCCGGATGCCGAAACGAGGAGATCCGCCGACGCGAGGGCCCCTGACCCCCAGGCATCCGCGTCCCGGCAGATCACCTCATCCCGGCACACCCGAAGCCGAACCCGGAGCCAGCCGTAACCTCCCGGCAAACTCGGGAGCCTAGACTCGGCGGGTGACCACGGTGCTGCAACTCGACGCGCCGACCGCTGAGCTGGTCGGCACTGCCGTCGCCGCGCTCGCCGGCAGGCGCATCGCGGTGCTCACCGGCGCCGGGGTGTCCACCGACTCCGGCATCCCCGACTACCGCGGCGAGGGCGCACCGGCGCGCACCCCGATGACCGCGCAGCAGTTCCTCTCCAGCGAGGCGGCCCGGCGCCGCTACTGGATCGGCAGCCACCTGGGCTGGCGGGCCTTCGCGAGCGCCTCCCCCAACGCCGGGCACACCGCGCTCGCCGCCCTCGAGAACGCCGGCATCGCGACGGGCGTCGTCACGCAGAATGTCGACGGCCTGCACGTACGCGCCGGCAGCCGCCGCGTCGTGGAACTGCACGGCACCATGCGGCGGGTCTTCTGCACGCACTGCGGGCAGGTGTTCGACCGCCGCGACCTCGCCGTGCGTGTCGAAGCCGCCAACCCCTGGCTCGATGTCCCCGACGACGTACTGCTCGGTCCCGACGGGGACGTGCTGCCCGAGACGGCGGACGGGTTCGTCGTTCCCGACTGCAGCGTGTGCGGCGGCATGCTCAAGCCGGACGTGGTGTTCTTCGGCGAGTTCGTGCCGATCGAGCGCTTCCAGGAAGCCGAGCAGCTCGTCCGCACCAGCGAAGCCCTGCTGGTGGCGGGCTCGTCGCTCGTGGTCAACTCCGGCGTCCGCCTGGTCGAGCGCGCACGGCGCCGCAAGCTCCCGGTCGTCATCGTCAACCGGGGCATCACCCGGGCCGACCAGCATGCCACCGTCAAGATCGACGGCGGCACGAGCCCGGTCCTCACCGCACTCGCCGAGGCGCTCGCCGCACAGTGAGGCTTCTCCCTGGAACCCGCGGTTAGGCTCGAAACGTGACCCTGCTGACCCTTGTGCGCCACGGCGAGACCGACTGGAACCGCGCCAGGCGCATTCAGGGAGCCACCGACATCCCGCTCAACGACACCGGTCGCGCGCAGGCACGCGAAGCAGCCGAACGCCTGCGGGCACGCCTGGACCCGGCCGCCCCGGTCTTCGTGGTCTCCAGCGACCTGTCCCGCGCCCGAGAAACCGCCGAGATCATCGCCGACGCGTTAGGCCTTCCGGCGCCGAAGCTGTATGCCCAGTTGCGCGAGCGCGCGTATGGCGAGGCTGAAGGGGTGGATGCCGCGGAGTTCCTGGAGCGGTGGGGAGACTGGCACGCCGCCGAGATCCCCGGCGCCGAACCGCTGCCGGACCTGCGTGACCGCGCCCTGGCGGGCCTGCAGCAGATCGCCCGTGACGTGCGCCGCACCACGGCGCCTGGTTCGGCATCCGTCATCGCCGTCGCGCACGGTGCGCTGATCCGCGAGATCATCCGCCACGCCACCGGCGGACAGCTCCCCCCGGTGGGTTTCCGGCTGCCGAACGGGTCGAGCTACGACCTGCTGCTGGAGCGCGACCGGCTGCGGCTGCTGTCGGATGCCGGGGTCCCGGCCGACGCTCGCGCCGTTTAGCGTCCGTCTTCCGCGCGGCGCAGCAGGGTGCGGGCGTGCCGCAGCACCGGCTCGTCCACCATGCGCCCCCGGTATGTGAAGACCCCGCCCTCGCGCTGCGCGGCCACCAGCACGTCGCGCGCCCACGACAGCTGCTTCTCGGCGGGCCGGTAGGCGGCGCGGATCACCGCCACCTGGGTGGGGTGGATGCAGGCGGTTGCTGCGAATCCGCTCGCGGCGGCATCCGCGGCCTCACGGGCGAGCCCCCTCACATCGGCGATGTCCAGATGCACTGCGTCGATGGCTGCCTTGCGCTGGGCCCCCGCCGCCACCAGTACGCGCGAGCGGGCATAGCGGGCGACGTCGCGGTAGCGCCCGGTGGGCTTGCGGCTGGACGTGCCGCCGAGCGAGGCGACGAGGTCCTCGGCGCCCCACATCAGCGCCGTGACGTTCTCCAGGGCCGCGATGCGCTCGACCGCGTCCACCCCGCGCGCGGTCTCGCACAGCGCGATGACGCGGTACCGGCCGTCGATGCGGGCGATGCGCTCGGCGGACTCCGCCTTCGCGATCATGATCGTGCGGATGTCGGTCTGCGACAGGGTGGCCAGGTCCGCCTCGAAGTCGGGCGTTTCCACCGGGTTGACGCGCACGATCACCCGCTCCGGGTCGAGGTCGGCGTCGATCAGCGCGCCGCGGGCGGCGGTCTTCGCGGATGCCGCGACGGCGTCTTCCAGGTCGATGATCACCCCGTCGGCGCGCGCCAGCGCCGACGCGAACCGCTCGGGCCGGTCGGCGGGGCAGAACATCAGCGCCGGGCCGGCGTCGAATGCGCTCACGCGGGGTCCTCCTCGTGGGTGCGGCACCACATCAGTGCCGTGCGGGTCGCGATGGCCACCACCTCGCCGTCCTGGTTGCGCCCGGTGTGGCGCATCGTCACGATGCCCTCACCGGGGCGCGAGGCGGACAGGCGGGTATGGATGATCTCGGTGTCGGTGTAGAGCGTGTCGCCGGGGAACAGCGGCGCGGGAAAGGTGATGTCGGTCAGTCCCAGCTGGGCGACGAGCGTGCCCTGCGTCAGCTGTCCGACGGATGAGCCGATCATGGTGGCCAGCGTCCACATCGAGTTGACCAGCGGACGGCCGAACGGCTGCGTGCGGGCGTAGGCCTCATCCACGTGCAGCGCCTGCGCGTTCATCGTCAGCGCCGAGAACAGTGCGTTGTCGGCCTGCGTGATGGTGCGGCCGGGGCGGTGCAGGTAGCGCGACCCGACCTCGAACTCCTCGAACCACAGCCCCCGCTGCACGATCTCGCGCGCCGCCTCCGGGGTGTGGGCCATGTCGTTCACGCTACCCCGAGCGCGCGGGCGATGACGAGCAGCTGCACCTCGGTGGTCCCCTCGCCGATCTCCAGGATCTTGCTGTCGCGGTAGTGGCGCGCGACGGGGTATTCGTTCATGAACCCGTTGCCGCCGAAGATCTGCGTCGCGTCGCGCGCGTTGTCCATAGCCGCATCGCCGGAGACGAGCTTGGCGACGGCCGCCTCGGTCTTGAACGGCCGGCCCGCGTCGCGCAGATGCGCGGCCTGCAGCCATGCCAGCCGCGCAGTGTGCACGCGGGCCTGCATGCGGGCGAGGGTGAATTGGATGCCTTGACGGGTGGCGAGCGCGGATCCGAACACGACCCGCGACCCGGCATAGGCCAGCGCCGCCTCCAGGCATCCTTCCGCCGCTCCCGTGGCCAGAGCGGCGATCGCGATGCGGCCCTCGTCGAGGATGTGCAGGAAGTTCGCCAGGCCCCGGCCGCGCTCGCCCAGCAGGTTCGCCTCCGGCACCCGGCAGCCGTCGAAGGTCAGCGGGTGGGTGTCCGACGCGCGCCAGCCGACCTTGTCGTAGGCGGGCCCGACAGTGAACCCCGGCGTGCCGCTCGGCACGATGATCGTGGAGATCTCGGGCCGCTCGCCGTCGCGGCCGGTCACGGCGGTGACGGTGACGAACCGGGTGATGGGGGTGCCGGAGTTGGTGATGAACTGTTTGCTCCCGTCGATCACCCACTCCCCGTCCTCTTGACGTGCCGTGGTGCGGGTGGCGCCGGCATCCGACCCCGCCTCCGGCTCGGTCAGCCCGAAGCCGGCCAGCGCGCGTCCGGCCAGCAGGTCGGGCAGCAGCTCGGCGCGCTGCGCGTCGGTGCCAAACCGGAACACCGGCATGGCGCCCAGACTCACGGCCGCTTCGAGGGTGATCGCGATCGACTGGTCGGCGCGGGCGAGCGCCTCGATAGCGAGGCCCAGGGCGAGGTAGGTGCCGCCCTGCCCGCCGACCTCCTCGGGGAACGGCAGCCCGAACAGACCCAGCTCCCCCATCTGCGCCACGACGTCCATCGGCAGCGTGTGCGTGCGGTCGGCCTCGTACGCCTGGGGCGCGACGACCTCGTCGGCGAACGCGCGCACCATGCGGGCGAGCTCGATCTCGTCGTCTTCCAGCGGATACGAGCGCAGGTCGATGGGTCCGGTCATGGCGTGTCCTCCTCGGGGATGTCGTGCATCTCGGCGAGCACCTCGTCGCGGCGCACCTGCGCGCCGACAGCGACGAGGATCCGTGCCACGCCGTCGTGTGGCGCGGTCACGGTGTGCTCCATCTTCATGGCTTCGATCGTCACGAGGCGGGCGCCGGATGCCACCCGCGCGCCGTCCTCGGTGTGCACCGCGACCACCGTTCCCGGCAGCGCCGCCCGCACGTGCGGTTCGGCGGGTGCTTCGGTGTGCGAGCGCCGCGCACGGCGCCGTCGCGATGCCTCACGGCGGGGCACCGGTCGCAGCCGCTGGGTCTCGCCGCCGGAGTGCACCCACACATCGCCGTCGGCGTCGCGGGCGACCGTGGCGCCATCGATGGGGGCAGCGGATGCCGCGACGAGCTGCCCCGCCTCCGTCTGGAACACGTGCTGTCGCGGCTCGTGCCTGCCCCCGAGGCGCCAGCCGTCGCCGCGGTGCCAGGGCGATGCATCCGGCGGCGCGGGTGTCTCCAGGAACGCGGCCGCCGCGGCGAGCGCGCGGACGGACGGGGCGGGGGCGACCACCGGCGGCATCGCGTCGATGACGTGGGTGTCGAGGTCCCCGGCGCGCACGGCGGGCCGGGCCAGCAGCGACCGCAGGAACGCGATGTTGGTATCCACGCCGAGCACGACCGTCTCGGCGAGCGCGGCATCCAAGCGCCCCAGTGCCTGAGCCCGGTCGGCGGCGTGGGCGATGACCTTCGCGATCATCGGGTCGTAATCGGCGGTGACGACCGATCCGGTCTCCACCGCCCCATCGACCCGCACGCCCTCGGGCGCCCGCCAGGCGATCACCTCGCCGGTGGCGGGCAGGAACCCGCGTGCCGGGTTCTCGGCGTACACGCGCGCCTCGATCGCGTGTCCTGTCAGGCGCACCTCGTCCTGCCGGAACGCCAGCGGCAGGCCCGCCGCCACCCGCAGCTGTTCGGCGACGAGGTCCACCCCGGTGATGAGTTCGGTCACCGGGTGCTCCACCTGCAGCCGCGTGTTCATCTCGATGAAGAAGAACTCCTCCGGCCGGTCTGCCGCCATGAGGAACTCCACCGTGCCCGCCCCGCGGTAGCCGACGCTCGCCGCGGCCCGGCACGCCGCCTCACCGAGGCGCTGCCGGGTGGCTTCGTCGACGGCGGGTGACGGGGCCTCCTCGATCACCTTCTGGTGCCGGCGCTGCAGTGAGCACTCGCGCTCGCCGAGGTGCACGACCGCGCCGTGCGCGTCGGCGAGCACCTGCACCTCGATGTGACGGGGACGCTCGATGAGTCGCTCCAGCAGCAGCGTGTCGTCTCCGAACGCGGCGGTGGCCACGCGGCGGGCCGCGGCGAGCGCGTCGGGGAGCGCGGCGGCATCCGCGACGACCTGCATCCCCTTGCCGCCGCCGCCGGCCGACGGCTTCACCAGCAGCGGGAACCCTTGCGCCGTCGCGGCCGCGATGATGGCGGCATCCGTCATCCCCGCGGCGCTGAGCCCGGGGACGACGGGCACCCCGTGTCCGGCGACGTGCTCCTTGGCGCGGATCTTGTCGCCCATCACCCGCAGCGCGTGCTCCCCGGGGCCGATGAACACCAGGCCGGCGTCGGTGCACGCCCGGGCGAAGTCGGCGTTCTCGGAGAGGAACCCGTACCCGGGGTGCACGGCCTGCGCCCCGGCGTCGCGGGCCGCGGTCACGACGGCGACCGCGTTCAGGTACGACGCCGCCGCGGCGGCGGGCCCGATGCGCACGGCGACATCGGCCTCACGCACATGGGGTGCACCGGCGTCGGCGTCGCTGTAGACGGCGACCGAGCGGATGCCGAGACGGCGCAGCGTCCGGATGATCCGCCGCGCGATCTCGCCGCGGTTGGCCACGAGCACGGTCTGGAACAGGGGCGCGTCCATGTCACATCCGGAACAGGCCGAAGCCGGGGTCGGGGAGCGGCACCCGCGAGACGACGTCCAGGGCCAGCCCCAGCACGTCGCGGGTGTCGACGGGGTCGATGATGCCGTCGTCCCACAGCCGGGCGGTGGCGTAATACGGGTCGCTCTGCAGGGCGAACTGCGCCCGCACGGGTGCTTCGAAGGCGGCGCGGTCCTCGGCGCTCCAGCTTTCGTCCCGGGCCGTGAGTTGGTCGGCTTTCACGGTGGCGAGCACGGATGCCGCCTGCGCGCCGCCCATCACCGAGATGCGGCTGCCCGGCCAGCTCCACAGGAACCGTGGCGAGTAGGCGCGGCCGCACATGGCGTAGTTGCCGGCGCCGAAGGAGCCGCCGATCACGACGGTGAGCTTGGGCACCCGGGTCGTGGCGACCGCGGTGACCATCTTCGCGCCGTCCTTGGCGATGCCGGCAGCCTCGGCGTCGCGGCCCACCATGAACCCGGAGATGTTCTGCAGGAACACCAGCGGAATGCCTCGTTGGTCGCACAGCTCGATGAAGTGCGCGCCCTTGAGCGCCGATTCGCCGAACAGCACCCCGTTGTTGGCGAGGATGCCGACCGGGTGACCGTGGATGCGGGCGAACGTCGTGATGAGGGTGGTGCCGTACTCCCGCTTGAACTCGTGCCCGCTGTCGCCGTCCACGATGCGGTCGATGACCTGGCGGGCGTCGTAGGGCTGGGCCACGTCGACCGGGACGATGTCGTAGAGGTCGGCGGCCGGCGCCTGGGGCTCGGCCGGCTCGTGCACCCGCCACGCGGGGTCCGCCGGCGGCGGCAGTGTCAGTACGATGTCGCGGATGATCTCCAGGGCGTGCTCGTCATCCTCGGCGAGATGATCGGCGACGCCGGACCGGCGGGCGTGCAGTTCTCCCCCGCCCAGCTCCTCCGCCGTGACGACCTCGCCGATGGCCGCCTTCACCAGCGGCGGCCCGCCCAGGAAGATCGTGCCCTGTCCGCGCACGATGACGGTCTCGTCGCTCATCGCCGGCACATACGCACCACCGGCGGTGCACGATCCGAGCACCGCCGACAGCTGCGGGATGCCGGCGGCGGACAGCCGCGCCTGGTTGTAGAAGATGCGGCCGAAGTGGTCGCGGTCGGGGAACACCTCGTCCTGCATCGGCAGGTAGGCCCCGCCGGAGTCGACGAGGTAGATGCAGGGCAGCCGGTTCTCCAACGCGACCTCCTGCGCGCGCAGGTGCTTCTTGACGGTGAGGGGGTAATACGTGCCGCCCTTGACGGTGGCATCGTTGCAGATCACCATCACCTGACGGCCCTGCACCAGGCCGATCCCGGCGACGACGCCGGCGGCGGGCGCCTGAGCGTCGTAGAGTCCTTCTGCCGCCAGCGGAGCCAGTTCCAGGAACGCGCTGCCCTCGTCGAGCAGGCGCGTGATCCGCTCCCGGGGCAGCAGTTTGCCGCGGGCACGATGCCGTTCCCGGGCCGCGTCTCCCCCGCCGGCGGCCACGGCGGCGAGGCGCGTGCGCAGGCTTTCCGCGAGTTCCCGCTGAGTGGGTTCGGCGACCGGTGCGCTCATGCTGTCTCCGTCGACGTCACGATCGCGTCACACCCGCTTGTGAGGCGGGCGAGGCACGTGGTTAGTTGTCCCTAACCGAGACTTCAGGTTAGCGAGGATTAACTGAGATGGCAACGGGACCGACCCACCGCGACCGCGCGAAGGCGGACCGCCAGGCGGCGCTCGTGCGCGAGGCCGCTCGGCTGTTCGCCGACCGCGGGTTCGCCGGGGTGAGTCTGGAGGATCTGGGCACGGCCGTCGGCTTTTCCGGCCCGGCCGTGTACCGGCATTTCCCCAACAAGCAGGCTCTGCTGGGCGAGATCCTGGTGGGAGTGAGCCGCACCCTGCTCGAGGGCGGCCGCGAGGTGGTCGCCGCAGGCGGTACCCCCGACGAGGCGCTGGATGCGCTCATCGCGTTTCATGTGGACTTCGCGCTGTCGTCAGCGGACGTCATCCGCGTGCAGGACCGGGAGCTGGCCAGCCTCGGCGACGCCGACCTCCACACCGTGCGTCGCCTGCAGCGCGAATACGTCGAGCTGTGGGTCGAGGTGCTCTCGCGCCGTCGGCCGTCGCCGTCGGCCGCCGACCAGCGGGTGCGCGCGCATGCCTGCTTCGGACTCATCAACTCCACGCCCCACAGCCTGCAGGCCGCCCGTGACGGTTCTGCGGACGCAGATGTGCGAGGCATCCTGCGCGAGATGGCGCGCGCCAGCCTCACCGCCTGAGGACGGCCGCACTCCCCCGGCTCGCAGCAGGTCACGCGACCAGCATCGCCCGGCCCGGCTCCCGCAGCAGCGCGCCCACCTCCGCCAGGAACCGCGCACCCTGCTCGCCGTCGACAAGCCGGTGGTCGAACGACAGGCTGAGGGTCAGCACATCACGCAGCGCGATCTGCCCGTCGTGCTCCCACGGGGTGCGTCGCACGGTGCCCAGCGCCAGGATCCCCGCCTCACCCGGATTGAGGATCGGGGTGCCGGCATCCACTCCGAACACGCCGACGTTGGTAAGGGAGAACGTCCCGCCCGCCAGTGCAGCCGGCGCCGTACGGCCGGCACGCGCGGTCTCGGTCAGCTGCGTGATCGCGTCGGCGAGTTCGACCAGCGTGAGGGTGCCGGCATCCTTCACGTTCGGCACCACGAGCCCCCGGTCGGTGGCCGCGGCGATGCCCAGGTGCACCCGGTGGAACTGCACGATCTCCTCGCCCTCCCAGCGGGCGTTGAGCATCGGATGCCGCGGCAGTGCGAGGCACACCGCCTTGGCGACGACGGCGAGAATGCCGATGCGGTGGCCGGTCAGCTGCCGGTCCTCGCGCAGCGAGGCGAGCAGCCGCATCGTCTCGGTCACGTCGACGGTGAGAAAGACGGTGGCGTGGGGCGCCGTGAAGGCGCTGCGCACCATTGCCTCGGCGGTGTGACGACGGATGCCGCGAACGGGGATGCGGGTGACCTCGCCCTGGGTCGCCGGGGGCGGTGTATCCGCGTGCCGCGCGAACGCCTCGACGTCGGCGCGGGTTGCCAGGCCCTCGGCTCCGGTGGGGGTCACCTGTGCCAGATCGACGCCGAGTTCCCTGGCCAGCCGGCGCACCGGCGGAGTGGAGCGGGGGCGCTCGCCGTGCGGGTGCTCAGGTTCCAGGGTGCGGACGGCATCGTGCGGCGCCGCCTGCAGTACATCGGCGTCGGCGGCGACTGCTGTGCGGATGGTGCGCCTGCGGCGTTGCGGGCGGCCGGAGGATGGCGGTGCGGCGCCGTAGCCGACCAGATGCGCGGCCGGCGCGGGTTCGGCGGTCTCCGGTTGGGGCGCCGGGGTCGCTTCGGCGAGCGCGTCGGTCTCGGTCGTGACCTCGACCGAGACGATCACGCTGCCCACGGCGATCACCTCGCCGGGTGCCGCGTGCAGCGCCGCGATGCGCCCCGCGTGCGGCGAGGGCAGCTCCACAATGGCCTTGGCGGTCTCCACCTCCGCGAGGGTCTGGTTCAGCGTCACCTCGTCACCCTCCGCCACGAGCCAGGTCACCAGCTCCGCCTCCGGCAGGCCTTCACCCAGATCCGGCAGCCGGAACTCGGCGATCACAGCTCCACCCCGGTGAGGCTGTTGGGCCGCTGCAGCACCCGGTCCACGGCGTCGAGGATTCGGTCGAGGTCCGGCAGGTGGTGTCGCTCGAGCTTCGCCGGCGGGTAGGGGATGTCGTGCCCGGTGACCCGCACCGGCGGCGCCTCGAGGTGGTGGAAGCAGCGCTCGGTGATGCCGGCGGACACCTCCGCGCCGACGCCGGCCTCCCCCGGCGCCTCGTGGGTGATGACGACGCGTCCGGTCTTGCGCACGGATGCCGCGACGGTGTCGTAGTCCACCGGCGACAGCGATCGCAGGTCGGTCACCTCCAGCGACAGCCCGTCGTCCTCCGCGGCCGTGGCCGCCTGCAGTGCAGTGGTGACCTGTGCGCCGTAGGTGACGACCGTGGCATCCGTCCCCTCCCGGACGATCCGCGCCAGGCCCATCGGCGGGGCGTCGGCCAGGTCCGCGTCGAGGTCGACCTCGCCCTTGGCGTGATAAAGCCGCTTCGGTTCGAAAAAAACGACCGGGTCGTCGGAGGCGATCGCCTGCCGCAGCATCAGATAGGCGTCCGCCGGGTTCGACACGGCGACCACACGCAGCCCCGAGGTGTGCACGAAGTACGCCTCCGGTGACTCGGAGTGGTGCTCGGCGGCCCCGACACCGCCGGCCCAGGGCAGGCGCACCGTCAGCGGCATCCGCACCGCCCCACGCGTGCGATAGTGCATCTTGGCGACCTGGCACACGATCTGGTCGAAGGCGGGGTACACGAAGCCGTCGAACTGCAGCTCGACCACCGGGCGGAACCCGCGGAACGCCAGGCCGACCGCGGCGCCCATGATGCCGGATTCGGCCAGCGGCGTATCGATCACCCTCGCGGCGCCGTGGCCGGCCAGCAAGCCGTCGGTCACCCGGAAGACGCCGCCGAGCGCACCGATGTCCTCGCCCAGCAGCAGCACGGCCGGGTCGTCGGTCAGCGCGCGATCCAGCGCGGCGTTGAGGGCCTTGGCCATCGTGAGTTCGGTCATCGCTGGTCCTCCTCGAATCCGGCGAGATAGGCGGCATAGGCGCGGCGCTGACGCTCCAGCCCGGTGTGCGGCTCGGCGTACACCTCGTCGAAGATCGTCAGCGGCTCCCGGGTGCGGTACGACAGGCAGGCAGCGCGCATCTGCGCGGCCAGGTCGTCGGCCTCCGCGGCGATATCGGCGGCGGCGGCATCGTCCAGCGCGCCTCGTGCGCGCAGCAGCGTCTCGACGCGGGTGAGCGGATCGCGCCCGCGCCACAGTTCCAGCTCGGCAGGGTCGCGATAGCGGGTGGGGTCGTCAGCGGTGGTGTGGGGACCCATGCGGTAGGTCACCGCCTCGATGTAGGCGGGACCGGCGCCGCTGCGGGCGCGCTCCAGTGCCCACCGCATCGCCGCGAAGCCGGCCAGCACGTCGTTGCCGTCGATACGCAGGCTCGGGATGCCGAACGCGGGTGCGCGCCCGGCCAGCGGGAACCGCGATTGCACCGCGACCGGCTCGGAGATGGCCCACTGGTTGTTGCAGCACACGAAGACGACGGGCGCGCCGAAGGATGCCGCGAACACCATCGCCTCGTTGACATCGCCCTGGCTGGACGCCCCGTCCCCGAAGTACGCCACCGCGACATCGTCCGCTCGCGCGCCGTCGGGCCGGGCGGAGCGCTGGATGCCCATCGCGTAGCCGACGGCGTGCAGGGTCTGCGCGCCGATGATGATCTGAGGACCTGCCGTGCCGCGGGCGAACGGGTCGCCCATCGACTGCTCTTCGCCGCGCCAGACCTGGATCAGCTGGGTGGGGGTCGCCCCCCGCACCAACTGCACGCCCAGCTCCCGGTAGCTCGGGAATACGAAGTCACTGCTGCGCAGGGCGCGCGCCGTGCCGACCTGTGCGGCCTCCTGACCCAGGCTCGGTGCCCACAGCCCGAGTTGCCCCTGCCGCTGCAGCGCCACGCCCTCGGTGTCCAGGCGTCGGGTGCGCACCATGTCGCGGTAGAGGTCCGACAGCAGCGCGTCGTCGACGTCTGTCGCCCAGCGATCGAGTGCCGGATCCGAGACGCGCTCGCCGTCGGGCGTGATCAGCCGGGCTACACTTCCGACATCGGTTGCGGGCTGGGCCGCTGTGCTCGGGGGATACGCCATCGTCGCCTCCGTCCCGGCATCCCTCGTGAGGACGCCGTCGCGTGTGCGCCGGCCTCGTCGCCGACTGCGGTGAGCGTACGTCGCACGAGCACCTAGCTCAAGCATCCCGGTCAATCTTGAGCATGTTGCGCATTTTATGCGCACAAACCCGTGCTACCGTTGAGCAGTATGACGACTCTCGACCATGTCGACCTCGCCCTTTTGGACGCCCTCGCCGACGATCCGCGCGCCACTGTCGTGGCCCTGGCGGACCGCCTCAGCCTGTCGCGCAACACCGTACAGGCACGGATGTCCAAGCTCGACCGCGCCGGGGTGTTCCTCTCGTACGAGCGGGCGATCGCCCCGCACGCCCTGGGTTACCCGATCGAGGCGCTGCTCGAGGTCGTCGTACGGCAGCCGGATCTCCCGCAGATCACCCAGCACCTCGCCGACATCCCCGAAGTGATCCAGGCGCACGGCGTGAGCGGTCAGGTGGATCTGGTCGTCCGGGTCGCGGCACGCGACACCCAGCACCTGTTCGACATCGACGCCCGCATCCTCGGCATCGACGGGGTTGAGCGCACCGAGACATCCCTCGTCATGGACGAGGTCATCGGCTTCCGGGTGCGCCCGCTCATGGCGCTGGCGGGCCAGCAGGGCTGACGCGCCCGCGCCACGTCTTCGGGGATCTACACAACTTCGGAGCCCACAGCCCGAATCCCTCCGAAGAACCGCAGTTCTCCGAAACTGTGGCACACGGATGCCGCCCGCTCCCCGATCGAATGGGGCCCGGACCCCCGATATGTGACAGGCGAGGCCCTCATCGTGCCCGGGGCGCGGGTTAGAGGACGGGCGAGCCCGCGGCGACGCTCTTGGGCGACGCGGGCGACGAGACGGCAGCGGATGCCGGTGACGCGGGCGCCGCGGCATCCATCCGTACCAGCACCACACCGGTGAGCACCAGCGCGCCCCCGACGAACTGCACCGGCGCGGGCGCCTCGCCCAGGAGCAGCCAGGCGAGCATCAGCGTGAACAGCACCTCGGACAGACCGACGAACGATGCCACGCGCGCGCCGGTCCGCGGCACGGCCATGACCCCCAGGGCGTAGCCGACGGTCGTGCCGAGCGCGGCCACCCAGCCGAGCGGGACCCACCACGGCAACGCCATCCCTGCCACCACGACCGTCACGGCGGGCGCGGCGAAGGGCAGGATGCCCGTCAGCAGCAGCACGCCGACGAGGGCGGTGCCGGTCAGCAGCCCGCCGGCGGCGAGGGCCAGCGGCGGGAGCCGGTCGCCACTGCGCTCGGCGATCGCGAAGTACGCCGCCGCACACACCGCGGCGCACAGCGCCAGCAGAGTGCCGAGCAGGTCGAAACGCGCGCCGGTGAGGTCCACCACGAGCACGAGTCCCGTCATCGCGACGACCGACCCGCCGATGACCAGAGCGGACGGTGCCCGCCGCGTGCGCAGCCATACCCAGCCGACCAGCAGCACGGGCGCGATGTACTGGATGAGCAGGGCCACGGCCACCGGCATCCGCTGCATGGCCCCGAAGTAGAACAGCTGACAGCCGGCGACCGCGGTCAGCCCGAAGGCGATGACGATGCCGCCGTGGCGGCGGAGGAATCCGCGCTCCCGGCGGATCGCCCGCACCAGCGCCGGGGACAGGATGAGCCCGGCCAGCCCCATGCGCACCAGCAGCGCGGCCCCCACGGACCACCCCGCCTCCAGCAGCGGCTTCACCAGCGGTCCGCTCGAGGAGAAGGCGAAAGCCGAGGTCACGGCCATGATCAGCCCCGACGTCGCGACGCGTGGCGTCCCCGCGACGGCGAGCGAGGATGCAACAGTGGATGTGGTCATTGCGCGCCTGGCCTGTCAGGAGTGTCGTGTGGTTCACTGGTGACGGTACGCCCTACCCACGTCAGGGGTCAACATGCTTTTCGCTCGTGACACCACGCTGGCCCTCGCGGCGGCGGTCGACCTGGTCAACACCATGCCCGAAACCGACGTCGACGGCGCGGACCGGCTCGAAACCCGGGAGGATCTGCAGCGGTTCCTCGCCGTGCACCCCTACACCGGGTCGTTCACCCACGACCAGCGCGAAGTGGATGCCGTGCGCGGCATCCGCCCCCGGCTGCGCGCGCTGTGGCTGACCGATCGGGCAGGGGCGGTCCCCCTCGTCAACGCCATGCTGCGCGATGGTCACGCCCTGCCGCAGCTGGTGATCCACGAAGGCTACGACTGGCACATCCACGCCGCCGGGGACGAGGCGCCGTTCGCCACGCGCATCCTGGTGGAGACGGCGATGGCGTTCGTCGACATCATCCGCTCCGACGCCTATGAACGGGTGCGGGAATGCTCAGCCGACGACTGCCTCTCGGTGTACATCGACTACTCCAAGAACGGCTCGAAGCGCTACTGCGACACCGGCAACTGCGGCAATCGCATGAACGTCAACGCGTACCGTCGTCGGAAGGCTGCAGAAAGCGCCTGATGGCCTCGGCCGCCGGCTGCGGCGTCTCGTAGTGGATGAGGTGCCCGACGCCGTCGATCTCGACCAGCTGCGCGTCCGGGAACAGCGTCACAAGGTGCCGCTCGGCCTCGATCGGGGTGATGTCGTCCTGCACGGCGGCCACCAGCAGCGTCGGCTGGGCGATGGCGGGCGCGTGCGCGCGGATGTCGTTGGACACCGACGCGAGGAACGCGTCGTGCAGCACATCGCGGTCGGCGAAGCGGGAGAAGTAGGTGTCGTGCTGGTCGTGCACGAAACGGCGCAGCGCCTTGTCGCGGGTCTTGGCCATCGACATGCTCATGACCCGCACGATCAGGCGGCTGCGCAGCAGCGCGCTGCCCAGCGACTTCGGAAGCTTCGCACCGGCGAAGTAGTAGAACACCGCCAGGCGCGTCAGGATGCCGCGCGGGCCTTCCAGCGCCGGCGCGCCGATCGGGTTGACCAGGATGACGCGCGGGGTCGCCAGTCCGCCGGCGACGGCCGCGGCGACGACGATCGATCCGAACGAGTGGCCGAGGATCACCGCGCCGGGCGCGGTCGCCGCGACGAAGTCGGTGAGCCACTGGGCGTAAGCGGCCAGATCGTGGCGGCGGTGCGGCAACGGCGCGGTCTCGCCGAACCCCGGCAGGTCGGGCATGAGGATGCGGATGCCGTCAAGGTGGGCGACCACCGGCTCAAGGCCGTGGTGCTCGCCGCGGAAGCCGTGCACCGCGACGATCGTCTGCTCCGCATCGGCCGGACCGTATTCCCAGTAGGCGGTCACGCCGCCCTGCACCTGCACCTCGTGGCGGCGCACCGGGATGCGCGCGAGCGACTGTGCGTACGGGTGCGCGGCGGTCATCCATCGAGTCTACGAGCCCCTGGCGGTGCGCCTCGCCGCCGATGTCGCCGGCCGCCTCTAGCGTTGGGGCATGACGATGTGGCAACCCGAGCCGCTCCTCGATTTCCCCGAGCCCGAGCGCATTCCCGCGTGGACGCGGCTGGTGGGCGTGTTCGATCTGGAGACCACCGGTGTCGACGTGGAGACCGATCGCATCGTCACGGCCCACGTCGGCGTGATCGACGGCTCCGGTGCCGTCGTGCATGCCCGGGACTGGATCGCGGACCCCGGCGTGGAGATCCCCGAGGGCGCCACCGCGGTGCACGGCATCACCACCGCGCACGCGCGTGCCGAGGGGCGCGCCGCGCCCGAGGTGGTCGCCGATGTGGTCGCGGCGCTGCGCGGCCTGTTCGCCGCCGGCATCCCGGTGGTCGCCTACAACGCGTGCTACGACTTCTCGCTGCTCAAGCACGAGGCGGTGCGCCACGGCATCCGCCCGCTGAAGACCCCCGGGCCGGTCATCGATCCGCTCGTCGTCGACAAGGCACACGACCGCTTCCGGCGCGGCAAGCGCACGCTCGAGGCCGTCGCGGCGCACTACGCGGTGCCGCTGGAGGGCGCCCACGACGCCTGCGCCGACGCCGTCGCCGCCGGCCGGGTGGCACAGGCGCTCGCGGAGCGCTTCGGCGCGCAGCTGCCGCCCACCGCGCAGGAGCTGCACACCCAGCAGATCGCCTGGGCTCGCGCCCAAGCCGCGAGCCTGACGGAGTATTTCGTCAAGATCGGCCGGCTCGATGCGGACGACAAGCTCGACGGCAGCTGGCCGGTGCGCTGACGCGCGGTCCCGCCGGTCGTTGAGCGAGCGCAGCGAGACGAAACGCGCGCGCAACGCGCAACGAGAAAGGCCCCGCCGAAGCGGGGCCTTTCTCGCGGCGACTTACTTGGTGCCGAAGTTCTTGAAGCGCTGGTTGAACTTCTCGACGCGACCGGCCGAGTCCATGATGCGCTGCTTGCCCGTGTAGAACGGGTGCGAGGCCGACGAGATCTCGACGTCGATCACGGGGTACTCGGTGCCCTCGAACTCGACGGTCTTGTCGCTGGTGACGGTCGAACGGGTGAGGAACAGGTCTCCCGAGCCGAGATCGCGGAACACGATCGGACGGTAGTCGGGGTGGATGTCAGTCTTCATGAGATGTCCTTGAGGTGATGCTCTGGATTTTGCCAGAACGGTCAAAGTCTGAGGTGCGAGTGCACCAAGGGTCGATTCTATCAGCCGTTCGGGCTGCTCAGGAACCGGCGAACTCTGCCCGTGCGGCGTAGCGGCCGCCGACGACGTGCAGCGCGATCGGCATGCCGAACGTCTCCTGCAGATTCTCCGGCGTGAGGGTGGTCTCGAGGGGGCCCGCGGCGACCACGGCGCCGTCGCGCAGCAGCAGCACGTGCGTGAAGCCCACCGGGATCTCTTCCACGTGATGGGTCACCATCACCATGGCGGGGGTGGTCGGTGCCTGCGCGTAGCCGCTGAGCAGCCCGAGCAGCTCTTCGCGTGCACCCAGGTCCAGGCTCGCGGTCGGCTCGTCCAACAGCAGCAGTTCCGGGTCGGTCATCACGGCACGGGCGATCTGCACCCGCTTCTGCTCGCCGTCGGACAGCGTGCCGAACGTGCGGTCGGCCAGGTTCTCGAGCTTCCATTCGGCCAGCACGCGCAGCGCACGACGCTCGTCGATGTCCTCGTACGCCTCGTGCCAGCGGCCCAGCACCGAATACGCCGCGGTGAGCACGACGTTGAGCACCGTCTCCTCCGGCGGCACGCGGCGTGCCATCGCGGACGAGGCGAAGCCGATGCGGGGACGCAGCTCGAACACGTCGGTACGGCCCAGCCGCTCGCCCAGAATGGTGACCGCGCCGGACGTCGGGTGCAGCAGCGAGGCGGCCAGCTGCAGGACGGTGGTCTTGCCGGCCCCGTTGGGTCCGAGGATCACCCACCGCTGATCGTCGGTGACGGTCCAATCGACGCGATCGACGATGTTCCGGTCATTCCGGCGGACGACGACGTCGGAGAACTCGAGAACTTCAGCCATGACCCCAGCCTAACGGCCGGCGCCGGCCACCTCCGCGTAAAGCGCCGCCGTGCTGTCGGCGATCGCCTGCCAGCTGAAGTCGTCGGTGGCCCGACTGCGACCGGCGCGACCGTACGCTGCGGCGCGTTCCGGATCGGACACCACCTCGGTGAGCACCGCCGCGAGGTCGGAGACGTACTTGTCCGGATCGATGGGGGTGCCGGTGCCGTCCTGCACCTGCTCGATGGGCACCAGTCGACCGGTCACGCCGTCGACGATCACCTCGGGGATGCCGCCGGTAGCCGTGCCGACCACGGCGGCACCGCACGCCATCGCCTCGAGGTTGACGATCCCGAGCGGTTCGTACACGGACGGGCAGACGAAAGTGGTCGCCGCCGACAGCAGCGTGCACAGCTCATGCCGGGACAGGTGCCGGTCGATCCAGACGACCCCGGAGCGGGTCTCCTGCAGTCCGCGCACGAGCTCCTGCACCTCCGCCATGATCTGCGGGGTGTCTGGCGCCCCGGCGCACAGCACCAGCTGCACCTCGGGGGGCAGCAGAGCCGCGGCGCGGAGCAGATACGGCAGGCCCTTCTGGCGGGTGATGCGACCGACGAACACGACACTGGGCCGTGCGGCATCCACCCCCAACTCGGTGAGCAGTTCGGGGTCGGAGACCGGATGCCACGCATCGACGTCGATGCCGTTGTAGATCACCCGCACCTTGTCGGGATCCAGCGCCGGGTAGCTGCGCAGAATGTCCTGCCGCATGCCCTCGCTCACCGCGACGATCGCGGCGGCGCCTTCGTAGGCGGTCTTCTCGATGTAGCTGGAGATGGCGTAGCCGCCGCCCAGCTGCTCGGCCTTCCAGGGCCGCAGCGGCTCCAGCGAGTGCGCCGTGACGATGTGCGGGATGCCGTGCAGCAGCGAGGCCAGGTGGCCGGCGAAGTTGGCGTACCAGGTGTGACTGTGCACGACGTCGGCACCGGCGATGTCGCCGACGATCTCGAGGTCGGTGCCGAGGGTCTGCACGGCGCCGTTGGCGTCTGCCAGCTCGGCCGGCACCCCGTACGACACGGTGCCCTCCTCGTCGCGGTCGGCGCCGAAGGCCCGCACCCGCACCTCCAGCTGCGCACGCAGCGATTTGACCAGTTCGGTGACGTGGACCCCTGCCCCGCCATAGATCTCCGGCGGGTATTCCTTGGTGACGATGTCGACGCGCATGCCACGAACGCTAGTACAAGCGCAAGTGTTTGCTCCCTGCTGGTTCGCCGGTTGACGGGGCCATAGTGTTGAGTCATGCCTGCGACCCCGAAGGTCTTCGGAATCATCCTCGCCGGAGGCGAGGGCAAACGTCTCATGCCGCTCACCGCGGACAGAGCCAAGCCCGCGGTGCCGTTCGGAGGCCAGTACCGCCTGATCGACTTCGCGATCTCCAACCTCATCAACTCGGGGTTGCGCCAGATCGTCGTGCTCACCCAGTACAAGTCCCACAGCCTCGACCGTCACATCTCCCAGACGTGGCGCATGTCGCCGCTGCTGGACTCCTATGTCGCTTCCGTGCCCGCGCAGCAGCGCCTGGGCAAGCGCTGGTTCTCCGGATCGGCCGACGCCATCCTGCAGAGCCTCAACCTCATCAATGACGAGAAGCCCGA
Organism: Microbacterium sp. zg-YB36; assembly: GCF_024623575.2. Classification (NCBI taxonomy): domain Bacteria; kingdom Bacillati; phylum Actinomycetota; class Actinomycetes; order Micrococcales; family Microbacteriaceae; genus Microbacterium; species Microbacterium sp. zg-YB36. The sequence continues at coordinate 145,689 of NZ_JANJFD020000001.1, read as the reverse complement.
CATCGTCGCGGTGGTCGGCGCCGACCACGTGTACCGCATGGACTTCCAGCAGATGCTCGACGCGCACATCGCCTCGGGGCTGCCTGCCACCGTCGCCGGCATCCGCCAGCCCATCTCGATGGCCAACCAGTTCGGCGTGATCGAAGTCACCGATGACGACCCCACGAAGATCAACCGGTTCCTCGAGAAGCCGCAGAACCCCACCGGCCTGCCCGACGCGCCGCACGAGGTGCTCGCATCGATGGGCAACTACATCTTCACCACCGACGCGCTGATCGCGGCGGTCGAGGCCGATGGCGAGGTGCCCACGTCCAACCACGACATGGGCGGCGACATCATCCCCTACTTCGTGGACCGCGGCGAAGCCGGCGTCTACGACTTCAAGCGCAACGAGGTGCCGGGCTCCAACGATCGCGACCGCGACTACTGGCGCGACGTGGGAACGATCGACTCGTTCTTCGACGCGCACATGGATCTCATCTCCACGCTGCCGGTGTTCAACCTGTACAACACCGATTGGCCGATCCACTCGCAGACGGTCAACTCGCCGCCGGCGAAGTTCGTGCGCGACTCGGTGGGACGCATGGGCAACGCGATCGATTCCATCGTGTCGCTGGGCTCGGTGCTGTCTGGCACGCACCTGGAACGCAGCGTCGTGGGGCCATGGGCTCTCACCGGTGGCGGCTCGACCATCACCGACTCGATCCTGTTCGACCACGTCTCCATCGGCGCGGGGGCACGGGTGCACCGGGCCATCCTCGACAAGAACGTGCGGCTGGTGGACGGCGCCACGGTAGGCGTCGACCGGTCGCGAGACCTGTCGCGCGGGTTCACCGTTACCGACTCCGGCATCACGATCGTCGGCAAGAACACCGTCGTCGATCGCTGACCCGCCTCGGGCGGGCACTAGCGTGGAGGCGTGATGCCTGCCCGGTTCCTCGTCGTGTTCGACGCCGACTCCACGCTCATCCGCAACGAGGTCATCGAGCTCATCGCCGATGAAGCAGGGCGCGGCGCCGAGGTCGCTGCGGCGACCGAGGCGGCAATGCGCGGCGAGGTCGACTTCGCCGCGAGCCTGCGCTCACGCGTCGCACAGCTGCAGGGTGTGCCGGTGGCATCCTTCGCGCGGGTACTCGCCCGAGTGGAGCCCACGCCGGGAGCGCAGGCGCTGATCGACGAGATCCACGACCGCGGCGGCGTCGCCGCGGTGGTCTCCGGCGGGTTCCACGAGATCCTCGACACCGTCGCCCCGGGCCTCGCCGTCGACGTGTGGCGCGCCAACCGGCTCGTCGCCGCGGACGGGGCACTGACCGGCGTCGTCGATGGCGGGATCGTGGATGCCGCCGCCAAGGCCGCCGCACTGCGCGAGTGGGCCACCCATCACGGGGTGCCCCTGTCGCGCACCATCGCGATCGGCGACGGCGCGAACGACCTGCAGATGATGGCGGCCGCCGGCCTGGGCCTGGCCTTCAACGCCAAGCCCGCGGTGCGGGCCCGCGCCGACCTGGTCATCGCCGGGCTGGACCTGCGCGAAGTGATCCCGCTCCTGCCTTGACGCGTCTCCCTGGCACAGGAGAACTCACCGGCACAGGACAATTGCGGCCGAAACGTCCTGTGTCCGGGAGTCCTCCTGTCTTGGGGAGACGCTGGGCCGGTGGTGGATGTCGGATGCCACGCCCGGCGTGAGGGCGAATTGATCCCGGCTGCGGGTCAGTGACCCATGCCGAGGCCCCCATCGACGGGGATCACGGCACCGGAGATGTAGGCGGCGTCGTCGGAGGCGAGCCAGGCGACGACGCCGGCGACCTCGTCGGCCGTCGCGAAGCGGCCGGCGGGGATGTTGCGCTTGTACTCGGTCTGCGTCTGCTCGGGCAGGGCGGCGGTCATCTCTGTCTCGATGAACCCGGGCGCCACGACGTTGGTGGTGATGCCGCGACCGGCCAGCTCGCGCGTGAGGGACCGGGCGAACCCCACCAGAGCGCTCTTGGACGCGGCGTAGTTGGTCTGCCCGGCCGAGCCGTACAGGCCCACGACGCTGGAGATGAGGATCACGCGCCCCCAGCGAGCGCGGAGCATCCCCTTCGACGCGCGCTTGACCACCCGGAACGTGCCGCCGAGGTTGGTGGCGACGACGGAGTCGAAGTCGTCCTCGGTCATGCGCATCAGCAGCGTGTCTTTCGTGATGCCGGCGTTGGCGACGACCACCTCGACCGGGCCGAGCTGCTGCTCCACCTCGGTGTAGGCGGCATCCAACGACGCGGCATCCGTCACATCGGCCCGCACCGTCAGGGTGCCCTCCGGGCCCTCGCCGGAGCGTGCTGTGACGGCCACCCGGTACCCCTCGGCGACGAAGCGCGCGGCGATCGCGCGGCCGATGCCGCGGTTGCCTCCGGTGACGAGGACGACGCGTGCGGTGGTCATGAACCAGCTCCCTGATGTGCGCGGATACGAAACCGCCCCAGCCTAACGCCGCGCCCGTTTCGCGGCCCCCGACGGCACTAGGCTGAAGGCAGGTTCTAGGAAAGGCACGCCGTTGAGCACTCCGGACAGCACTCCCCCCGCCGAAGGCACGAACGAGCCGGCGCCGCCGACTCCTCCTGCGTACAGCCCCCCGCCGTACACCCCGCCGCCCGCCTACAGCCCGCCGCAGACGTACGCCCCGCCAACCGGGCAGCCGTCGTACCCCGCAGCCCAGCAGCCCTACCCCGCAGCGCAGCCGCCGTACCCGGCGCAGCCGCCGTACACCGAGCAGCCGGCATACGGCGCGCCCGCAGCGCAGCCCGGCGCGTACCCGCCGCCCGCCTACAACGCGTACGGGCAGGCTCCGTACGGCGCTGGCTACGGCTACAGCGGCGTGAAGACGAACGTGCTGGCGATCGTGTCGATGATCGCGAGCATCGTCGGCGCGGTCGGCATCCTGCCCATCATCGGCTCCATCGCCGGTGCGATCATGGGCCACATCGCCCTCAAGCAGATCGCCACGACCGGCGAGAAGGGCCGCGGCATGGCGCTGGCCGGCGTGATCGTCGGCTGGGTGGGCCTGGGGCTGGTCGCCCTGATCATCCTGATCTTCGTGCTGGCCGCGATCGGGGTATCCAACTCGACGATGTACTGACCGGTTCCGGCCCGCCGCGCGCGGCGTAGGCTGGATGCACCGTGAAGAAGTCGACCAGAGCGCAGTCAGCCACCTCGCTTCCGCCCGCTCCGCGGGATGATGCGAGTTCGCGGATGACCACCTACTACATCACGATGGGCGTGCGTGCCGCGTGCTTCGTGCTGATGGTGCTCATCACGCCCTACGGCTGGCACACGGCCGTGCTCGCGCTGGGCGCGATCGTGCTGCCGTACTTCGCGGTGGTGCTGGCCAACGTCGGCAAGGACACCCGGTCGCGCGTCGCAGAGAACCCGGAGCGGGCCATCACTGCTGCCGCTGCCCCGCCGCAGTCGCCCGCCGAGCGGCCTGACGTGATCAGGCTCGACGAACAGCCACCATCGGAACCCGGAGCGATTCAGAAGTGACCGACAGCGTCTGCTCGCGCGCCGGATGCCAGGCCGCGGCCCGGTGGCTGGTGGTGTGGCGCAACCCCCGCATCCACCCCGCCGACCGCCGCAAGCTCTGGTCGGCCTGCGACGAGCATGTCGACTATCTGAGGGACTACCTGGCCGCGCGCGACTTCCCGGTCGCGGTCGAGCCGCTCGTCGAGGCGGGTACCCCGTGAGCCGTCGGCCGATGCCCACCGCCGCACGGTGGGCGGGGTACGTGGCCGTGGCCATCGTCTTCGCGATCGCCTGCGCCTACCTCTCGCAATGGCAATTCGACCGCAACGAGGCGCGCAGCACGCAACTGGAACTCGTGGCCGAGAACTACGACGCCACTCCGGTGCCGCTGGCCGAACTCCTCCCCGCCGGGGGCGAATTCGACCCCGGCGACCAGTGGCATCCGGTCACTCTCGTCGGCGAGTATGACACGGCCTCACAACTTCTCGTCCGCAACCGCCCGCACGGCGGCACGTCGGCGTACGAGGTGCTGGTGCCCTTCCACACCGACGACGGTCGCGTCCTGTTGGTGGACCGCGGCTGGGTGCGGCCGGGCAGCGACCAGCCGGAGCCCGATGTCGTGCCGGCGGCTCCGGAGGGACCCGCCACCGTCGTAGTGCGCCTGAAGGCGGGCGAGGCCCTCCCCACCTCCGGTCGCTCGGCCCCCGAAGGTCAGGTCCCCACCATCCATCTGCCGCTGATCGCCGACCAGATCGACGGCGGCGATGATCTGGTGCGGGATGCCTACGGTCTTCTCATCAGCGAGGATCCGGCCCCGGCGACCGTGCCGAACGCCATCGCCTCACCGTCCGAGGACCCGGGTCCCCACCTGTCGTACGCGATCCAGTGGATCCTCTTCGCGATCATGGGCTTCATCTTCATCGCGTACATGATCCGCTCCGAACTGCGCCACCGCCGCGAGGACGCCGCCGACCGCGCGGACGCCGCGGCAGCAGCAGCGCACGCGGGCGATCCGGATGCGCCGGCACCGCGCCCCGCACGCCGACCGCGGCCGGAGAAGAAGCGCCGCGACCGCGACGCCGAGGCCGAAGACGCCCTGCTGGACACCGCCGGCCGCTGAGCCGCCCGCCCTGAGGGCGGCGCGGACGTCGGCCGGTCAGGCGAGCGTGATCAGGTCCGCGTAGTCGCGGCCCCAGAGGTCCTCGACGCCGTCCGGGAGGATGAGCACCCGCTCGGGGTTGAGGGCATGCACTGCGCCCTCGTCGTGCGAGACCAGCACGACAGCGCCCTCGTAGTGCGACAGCGCATCGAGGATCTCTTCGCGCGACGCAGGGTCGAGGTTGTTGGTGGGCTCATCCAGCAGCAGCATGTTGGCGCTGGAGACGACGAGCGTCGCCAGCGACAGTCGCGTCTTCTCGCCACCGGAGAGGACAGATGCGGGCTTGAGCACGTCGTCACCGGTGAACAGGAACGAGCCGAGCACCTTGCGCGCCTCGGTCGCGTTGATGTCCGGAGCGGCGGACATCATGTTCTCGAGCACCGACCGGTTCACATCGAGGTTCTCGTGCTCCTGCGCGTAGTAACCGATCTTCAAGCCGTGCCCGGGCTCCAGGCGTCCGGTGTCGGGCTGGTCGACGCCGGCGAGGATGCGCAGCAGCGTCGTCTTGCCCGCTCCGTTGAGCCCCAGCACCACGACCTTCGAGCCGCGGTCGATCGCGAGGTCGACGTCGGTGAAGATCTCCAGCGACCCGTACGACTTCGACAGACCGGTGGCCATGAGCGGCGTCTTGCCGCACGGCGCCGGCTTGGGGAAACGCAGCTTGGCCACGCGGTCCTGCTGACGCACGTCGTCCAGGCCCGCGAGCATCTTCTCGGCGCGCGCGACCATCTGGTGCGCGGCAGCCGCCTTGGACGCCTTCGCACCGAACCGGGCAGCCTGCAGCTGCAGGACGGTGGCCTTCTTCTCGACGTTGACGCGCTCCTTCTTGCGGCGCTCCTCGTCGGCCACCCGCTGACGCAGGTAGTTCTTCCAGTTCATGTTGTAGACGTCGATGACCTGGCGGTTCGCGTCGAGGTAGAACACGCGGTTGACCGTCTCCCCGACCAACTCCACGTCGTGCGAGATCACGATGAGCCCGCCCTTGTAGTTCTTGAGGAACTCGCGCAACCACACGACGCTGTCGGCGTCGAGGTGGTTCGTCGGCTCGTCGAGGATCATCGTCTCGGCGTCGGAGAAAAGGATGCGGGCCAGCTCGATGCGGCGACGCTGCCCACCGGAGAGGGTCGACAGCGGCTGGTCGAGGATGCGGTCCGGCAGCGACAGGTTGTGCGCGATGGTGGCCGCTTCGGCCTCGGCGGTGTAGCCGCCCAGGGCCTCGAACCGCTCGGTGAGGTTGCCGTACTTGCGCATGGCCTTCGCCGCGGTATCCGCATCGTCCGATGCCATCGCCAGCGACGCCTCGTGCATGCCGATGGCCAGCTGCCCCAGACCGCGGGCATCGAGGATGCGGGTGCGGGCGAGGTCTTCGGGGTTGCCGCTGCGGGGATCCTGCGGCAGGTAGCCCAGTTCTCCGGAGCGGTCCACCCTGCCGTCGGCAGGCTGCAGATCGCCGGCCAACACCTTCGTGAGGGTGGTCTTTCCCGCCCCGTTACGGCCGACGAGACCGATCTTGTCGCCGTCGGACACGCGGAAGGAGACATTCGACATAAGCACGCGGGCGCCTACGCGGATCTCGAGGTCGTGTACGGCAAGCACAGCGAACGTCCGTTCTCAAAGGGGGTGGTGGGGTCTGGCGCGGGGCCAGCCTCCCAGTATAGGTCGGGCCACCTGGGCGCCCGCCCGACGCCCCAAGACACCACCAGCGGGTGACCCTGTGCTACTTCAGAGGGATGCGGGAGCGCGCGCCGGGTTCATAACGTCGCGGTATGGACGTCGTCAACGAGCTCATCCTGCAGGCGGTGGCCTCACCGTGGCTGTACCTCCTCATGCTCACCCTGGCCATCGTGGACGGGTTCTTCCCGCCGGTGCCGAGCGAGACGGTGCTGGTCGCCGCGGCCGCCGTGACAGTGTCGGCGGGGGGTCCGAACCTGATCCTGCTGGCGACGGTCGCCGCCGCCGGTGCGCTGATCGGCGACAACCTCGCCTACGCGATCGGTCACTCGGTCGGCACGCGGCGGTGGGCCTGGATGCGCCGGCCGCGGATGGCCGCCACCTTCACGTGGGCAAGGACAGCCCTGGATCGCAGCGGTGCGCCGCTGATCATCGGGGCCCGCTACATCCCCGTCGGGCGTGTCGCCGTGAACATGTCCGCCGGAGCGCTGGGCTTCGGATGGCGCCGCTTCCTCCCGCTCAGCGCCATCGCCGCCGTCACCTGGGCGGCGTACAGCACGGGTCTCGGACTGGTGGCGGGCCACTGGCTTGCCGACCAGCCGCTGCTCAGCGCCCTCGCCGGCATCCTGCTGGCGCTGGTCATCGGTGTCGCAATCGACCGGGTCGCCGCCATCCGGCGCCGCAGGCACGCCCGCGGGACTGCCTCGCCCCGCGAGCTTCACGACGTCATCGCCCACCGCATCACTTCGCCCCTGGGTCCGGGGGCGGACGGCACCGCAGGCTGATGTACCCGCGGGCACCGCGTCCATAGCCTCATCGGACAGGCGTCGGTCTCGCCGCCGTGCTCACCCTCCTGCTGGCCGCACTGCGCTGCAACCGACCTGGTCGAGTTAGATTCGGCACATCACAGGGACAGGAAGTAAAGTAAGCCTGCCCTAACATTGTCGGGCTCACTCAACCATCGGAGGTTGCCATGCCCCGCACTCGCTTCGCAGTCGCCACCGCCGCCGTCGCCGCGGCCACCCTGCTGCTCTCCGGCTGTGCCGGCAACACCCCCGAGGATGCCGGCGGCGAGGCCGGATCGTCCGATGGGACGTTCCCCGTCACGATCGAGCACGCACTCGGCGAGACGACGATCACGGAGAAGCCCGAACGCGTCGCCACCGTCGCGTGGGCGAACCACGAAGTGCCTCTGGCCCTCGGCATCGTTCCGGTCGGCATGGCCAAGGCGGCGTGGGGCGACGATGACGGGGACGGCGTGCTGCCGTGGGTCCAGGAGCGCCTTGAGGAGCTCGACGCCGAGACCCCGGTGCTGTTCGACGAGACCGACGGCATCGACTTCGAAGCCGTCGCCGACACGAACCCCGACGTCATCCTCGCCTCCTACTCCGGCCTGACTCAGGAGGAGTACGACACGCTGTCGAAGATCGCGCCGGTCGTCGCGTTCCCCGAGATCCCCTGGGCCACCTCGTGGGAGGACATGACGCTGCTCAACTCCGCTGCGCTCGGTCTCGCCGAGGAAGGCGAGCAGCTGGTCGAGGATCTCCACGCCGAGATCGACACCGCCCTTGCGGCGCAGCCGGGACTTGCCGATGCGAAGGTGCTGTTCTCCTACCTGGATGCCGCAGACCTCAGCACCGTCGGCTTCTACACGAGCCACGACACCCGGCCGGGCTTCCTGGAGAGCCTGGGACTGCCCGCACCCGCCGTAGTGACCGAGGAATCCGAAGGCACGGACGCGTTCTACGTCACCGTCAGCTCGGAGCAGGCCGACCGCTTCGCCGACGTCGACGTGTTCGTCACCTACGGCTCCGCCGACGGGGCGATCATCGAGCAGCTGCAGGCTGACCCGCTGCTCTCACGCATTCCCGCCATCGCCGAGGGCCGCATCGCGATCCTCGAGGACTCCACGCCGCTCGCGGCATCCGCGAACCCGTCGCCGCTGTCGATCGGCTGGGGCATCGACGAGTACTTCGCGGTGCTCGCGGGCGCGCTCGGCTAGACGAGGTGACCGCCCTTCGCACTCCCGCACCGCTGCCGGAGACCGCCGCTCTGCGGCGTCCGGTAGCGGTGCGGCTGGCGTGGGTCGGAGCAGGCGCCGTGGTGCTGGCATTGGCCGTCGTGGCATCCGTCGCCTTCGGCGTGCGGGATGTATCCCTCGCAGAGATCCTCCAGGCCTTCGGCGGAGACACCGACGGCATCGCGCAGGCGGCGGTCGTGGCGCGACTGCCGCGCACCGTGCTGGCGATCGTGGTCGGGGCGGCGCTGGCGATGTCAGGGGCGACGATGCAGGCGGTCACCCGCAATCCGCTGGCTGACCCGGGCATCCTCGGAGTCTCCGGCGGCGCGAGCCTGGCCGTCGTGGTCGGCATCGCCTTCTTCGGTCTGTCTGCGCCGTACAGCGTCATGGCCGTCGCGATCGCCGGCGCCGCCGGTGCGGCGGTCTTCGTCTACAGCGTCGGTTCGCTCGGCCGCGGCGGTGCCACCCCGCTGAAGCTCACGCTCGCCGGTGCTGCCACCTCCGCGGCGTTCATATCGCTGGTCAGCGCGGTGCTGCTGCCGCGGGTGGACGTGCTCGAGACGTTCCGCTTCTGGCAGATCGGCGGCGTCGGCGGCGCCACCTGGGACCGCATCGGCGCGCTGCTGCCGGTGCTCGCCATCGGCGCGCTGATCTGCCTGGCCACCGCGCGCGGCATGAACTCGCTGGCGCTGGGCGACGATCTTGCCGCCGGTCTCGGCGAGCACGTCGCGCGCACGCGGCTCATCTCCTCTGCCGGCGCCATCGTGCTGTGCGGCGCGGCGACCGCGATCGCCGGCCCCATCGGCTTCGTCGGCCTGGTGATCCCGCACCTGTGCCGGCTGCTCATCGGCACCGACCACCGCTGGCTGCTGCCGTTCTCCGCCGTCGCGGGGGCAGCGCTGCTCGTGGCCGCCGACGTCGTCGGGCGGGTCGTCGCACGCCCGTCCGAGATCGAGGTCGGCATCATCACCGCTCTCATCGGCGCGCCGGTGTTCATCTGGATCGTGCGCCGCCAGAAGGTGAGAGAACTGTGACCGCGCAGCTGATCCGCGCCGGCAGGAAGTCGCGGCTGCGTCGGCGGGCATCGGTGACCTGCCTTCTCGTCGCGCTGATCGCGGTGGTCTACGCGCTGAGCCTCATGATCGGGCAGACCTTCTACTCCCCCGGCGAAGTGCTCGCTGTCATCTTCGGGCAGACCGTGCCCGGCGCGTCGTTCACCGTCGGTGAGCTGCGCCTTCCCCGTGCGACGCTCGGACTGTTCGCCGGCTTCGCCCTGGGGCTGGCCGGCGCGACCTTCCAGACGATGCTGCGCAACCCGCTCGCCTCCCCCGACATCATCGGCATCACCTCCGGCGCGAGCGCTGCCGCGGTGATCGGCATCATCGTGCTGGCGCTGGACGACAGCGCTGTCTCGCTGCTCGCCCTCGGCGGCGCGCTGCTGGCCGCGGCGGTGATCTACCTGCTGTCCAACCGGGGCGGGTTCGCCGGCACGCGGTTGATCCTGATCGGCATCGGCATCGCGGCGATGCTCGACAGCGTCGTGACGTACGTCCTCTCGCGTGCTGCGGCCTGGGACCTGCAGACGGCGATGCAGTGGCTCTCGGGCAGCCTCAACGGCGCAACGTGGTCCACCGTGTTGCCGGTGCTCGGAGCGTGCGTTCTCATCGTGCCGATCATGCTCAGCCAGGGGCGCAATCTCGGGGCGCTGCGACTCGGCGACGACACGGCCGCCGCGCTGGGCGTGCACATCAGCGGCACGCGGGTGCTGCTGATCGTCGGCGCGGTGACTCTGCTGGCCTTTGCGACCGCCGCCGCCGGCCCCATCGCATTCGTCGCGTTCATGGCGGGACCCATCGCGGCCCGCGTCGTCGGCTCCGGCGGGTCGTTGCTGCTGCCGGCCGGGCTGGTGGGCGCGCTGCTCGTACTCGTGGCAGACCTGATCGGTCAGTTCGCGGTCGGCAACCGGTACCCGGTCGGCGTCATCACCGGCATCCTCGGTGCGCCCTACCTCATCTACCTTCTCGTCAGGACCAACCGCTCGGGAGGCTCGCTATGAGCACCGCCCACACCCTTACCGCCGAGGCGCTCACCCTCGCATACGGTGATCGCACCGTGATCGACGGTCTCGACCTGGAGATCCCGCCCGGCCGCATCACCGCGATCGTCGGGGCCAACGGCTGCGGCAAGTCGACCCTGCTGCGCGCGCTGGCCCGGCTCATCTCGCCCACGTCCGGTCAGGTGCTCCTGGACGGCAAGGCGCTGCGCGGGCAACCGACGAAGGAGATCGCCCGCACGCTGGGGCTCCTTCCGCAGAGCCCCATCGCGCCGGAGGGCATCGCCGTGTCGGACCTCGTCGGCCGGGGGCGGCATCCGCATCAGAAGCTGATGGCGCGGTGGAGCGAACACGACTACGCCGTCGTCGCGCAGGCGCTGAGCGACACCGGCACCACGGATCTGGCAGACCGTCCCGTGGACGAGCTGTCGGGTGGGCAGCGGCAGCGGGTGTGGATCGCGATGGCGCTGGCGCAGGAGACCGACGTGCTGCTGCTGGACGAGCCGACGACGTTCCTCGACGTGGCGCACCAGGTCGAGGTGCTCGACCTGCTGACCGACCTCAACCGCAACCGCGGCACGACGATCGTCATGGTGCTGCACGACATCAACCTCGCCGCCCGCTACGCCGATCACGTGTTCGCGCTGCGCTCCGGGCGCGTCGTAGCCTGCGGTGCGCCGTCGGAGGTCATCACCGACGATCTCATCCGCGACGTGTTCGATCTGGATTGCGTCGTCGTCCCCGACCCTGTTTCGGGATCCCCGATCGTTCTGCCTCGCGGCCGCCATCACGTCCTGCCCGCGCCCGACGCGGCAGTGCCCGAACCGACCGCACCTGGAGATCCCGATGGCAGCCGCTGACACGTCCCGCTTCTTCCGCGCGCGGGTGAGCGCGATCACGGACCTGACCCCCAGCTTCCGCCGGTTCACGTTCGCCGGCGACGACCTCGCCGAGTACGGCGACCCAGGATTCGACCAGCGCGTGAAGATCGTGTTCCCGACGCTGACGGTGGGGCTGGATGCCATGCCGACCGGCGAGGACTGGTACCTGCAGTGGCGGGACCTGCCCCAAGACGCCCGGCCGCCGTTTCGCACCTACACGACCCGCGCCGTGCGCGCGGACGCGCACGAGGTCGACATCGACATGGTGGCCCACGACGTGCAGGGACCGGCATCGGCGTGGATCGAGCGCGCGGTCGTCGGCGACGAGGTGCTGATCTTCGCGCCCACCGTCGCGCACACCGGTGTGAGCTTCGGGATCGACTTCGTCCCGCCCGCACGCACTGACCACATGCTGCTGGCCGGCGACGAGACCGCCGCGCCCGCGCTCGCCGTGATCCTGGAGCAGCTGCCCGAGGAGGCGTGCGGAGTCGTGGTGCTGGAAGTCCCCGACCCCGCCGACGCGGCGTACCTGCCGCATCACGCCGGGTTCGAGTACGTCATCAGTGCGCGCAGCGACGACCGCCACGCGCACCTGCTGCCGTCTGTGGCCGATGCCGCCGCGCGCCTGGCACCGGCCGGTCGCGGAGCCGCGGTCGAGGAGATCGACGTGGACAACGAGATCCTCTGGGAGGTCCCCCGCACCGCGAAGGGCGGCGCCGCGCTCAAGAGCGCCCCGCTGTACGCGTGGCTGGCCGGCGAGTCGGGGGCGATCAAGACGCTGCGGCGTCAGCTCGTGTCTGAGCAGGGCGTCGACCGCCGCGCGGTCGCGTTCATGGGCTACTGGCGCCTGGGCAAAGCGGAGAACTGAGCCGCGGCATCCGCCCGTCCCGCCCGCCCTCCCCGCCCTGCCCGCCCTCCCCGCCCTGCCCGCCCTGCCGCGCCGCAATTTCGGAGAACGGCAGTACTTCGGATCGATCCGCGCGGTCGGCTCCGAAATACTGCAGAACTCCGAAGAACTGGCGAAAGGATGCCGCACCGCGGGCTCCCCCGAATACTCACTCGGCGGCGCGAATACTCACTCGGCGGCGCGAATACTCACTCGCGGGCGGGCTCGTGGGCGTGCCCGAGCCGGAGACCGGGGATCAGCGCCAGCAGCGCCACCGCGGCACCGATCCCGAAGACCACCGGGTACGCGACGCCGGTGCCGACCAGGGCGGTGAACACGATCCCCATGGTCGCGATCACGACGGCCGACCCGATCGAGTCCGAGATCGACAGCGCCGACGAGTTGAACCCCTGGTTCTGCGGCGTCGAGTACGCCAGCGTCAGCACGGTCAGGCGCGGGTACATCAGCCCCATGCCGGCGCCGGCCAGCGACCAGCCCACGACGAGCACGACCGGTTCGAGGTGCCACAGCGCCGTCACACCGGCGATCGCGATCGCCGCGAACAGCAGCACCGTGCCGAGCACGGTGATCCGGGCGTTGCCGAGCAGGTCGCCCCAGCGGCCCTGCACCGCGGCGCCGAGCGCCCACAGCAGCGCGGCGGCGGTCAGTCCGAGCCCCGCCCACACCGGCGAGAATCCGTAGTCGTCGATCAGCAGCTTCGGCACGTAGATCTCGGCACCGAACAGCGAGCCGGCGATCAGCGCGCGCATGAGCACGACGCTGGGCAGACCCCGGCCGCTGGTGAGCGTGCGCCGCGGCAGCAGCGGCCGCGTGGTCACGAGCACCAGCAGGACGGATGCCGCCACCACCAGTGGCATCCACGCACCGGCTTCGCCCGCCAGGCTGAGGGCCAGTGCTCCGGCGGCGACGAGCGACGCCCACACCAGGCGGGCGGTGATCGGCGAGCGGTCCGGGTGCGCCGTGGTCAGGTCGGTGCCGCGCAGCCGCAACCACACCAGCAGGAACGCCACGACGGTGAGCGCCGCGACGCCCAGGAACACCCAGCGCCAGTGCAGGAATTCCGCCACCGCACCGGCCAGCACCGGACCCACCAGCGACGGCACCACCCAGGCGGCGGAGAACGCCGCGAACACGCGACCGTGCAGCTGCGCGGGAAAGATGCGCGCAACCACGACGTACAGCGCCACGGTCTGGCCCCCGGTGCCGAGCCCCTGCAGCAGTCGGCCGGCGACGAGCACCTCCATCGTGGGGGCGAAGCCCGCGACGATCAGCCCCGCCGCGAACAGCACCACCGCGCTGGTCAGCGGCGCGACCGGACTGGACCGGTCGCACCAGGCACCCACGACGACCATGCCGATCACGCTGGTCGCGAGGGTCGCCGAGAACGCGACGGCGTACAGCGCTTCACCGTCGAGGTCGGCGCTGACCACCGGCATGACGGTCGTCACGGCCAGGGCCTGCGTCGCGGCGAGGAAGATCATCGCGACCGCGCCGACGGTCACCCAGACGTACTGCGGCGCCCAGATCCCCGCGGTGCGCTGACCGCTCACGCTCGGACGAGCGCGCCGATGCGCCCGACGGCCTCGCGCAGCACCTCGGGCGAGCACCCGAAGTTGATACGCACGTACCCGGCACCCTCCGCCCCGAAGGCGGGCCCGTAGTGCAGCGCGACCCGAGCCTCCCGCAGGATCTTCGCCGCCGGGTTGTCGCCCCAGCCCAGCGCGCTGAGGTCGACCCAGGCGAGGAAGCCGGCGTCGGGGATGCGGTAGCGCGCACCGGGCACGTGCTCGGCGAGCAGGCCAGCCAGCAGCCGGCGGTTCTCGTCGAGCGCGGCGCGCAGGCTCAGCAGCCACTCATCGCTCTCGGGCGCGAACGCAGCCACGTTGGCGAGGGCACCGAACAGGCCGGTGCGCCACTCCACCTCGGCCGGCATGGCCTGGACGACGGCGTTCGTCTCCGCCGCCGCGGTCACCATGACGGCGCACTTCAGCCCGGCGAGGTTGTAGGTCTTGCTGGCACTGGTCACGGCGTATCCGGTGCGCGCCGCCACCGGCGACGACGCCAGATAGGGCGTGAACCGGGCGCCGGGGTGCGTCAGCGGCGCGTGGATCTCGTCGCTGATGACGGTGGCTCCGAATCCGGCGGCGATGTCAGCGAGGGCCGCGAGCGTCTCGCGCGAATGCACGGTGCCGGTGGGGTTGTGCGGGTTGCACAGCAGCATCGCCCTGGCTCCCCCGGCGAACGCTGCCTCCACCCCCAGCAGGTCCAGCTCCCAGCCGTCACCGGTGTCCACGAGCGGCACGCGCTCCACCACGCCGCCCGCCTCGAGGATGCAGTCGGCGAACGGCGGGTACACCGGCGGGGTGATCACGACGCGGTCGCCGGGCGTGATCGTCGCGCGCAGCAGTTCCACGACGCCCATCATGACGTCGGCGGTGGAGCGCACCCGCTCCGGCGTGACCTCCCAGTCCCAGTGCCGACGTGCGTACGCGCTGAAGGCGGTGCGGATGCCGGGGTCGGGCGGGGTGTAGCCGGTGTCGCCGCGGGCGACCGCCTGCGTCAGCACGTCGGTGATCGCCGGGGCGAGCGCGAAGTCCAGTTCCGCCACGAACAGCGGCAGCACATCGTCGGGGTACGTGCGCCACTTCGTGCTGCTGCGCTGGCGCAGCAGCTCGAGCGGCGGCGCCTGCAGCGGCGGTGCCTGCAGAGGGGTGTCGTTCACGCTGTGGCCAATCGTCCCGGGGTTCAGGCGCGCGACGGCGCGCTGCTCCACCTTGACATGAGAACGGGCCGACACCGTTGTCCGGTGTCGGCCCGTGTCGCGTCAGATGGCGAAGCCGAGGGCTCGCATCATGTCCCGACCGTCGTCGGTGATGCGTTCTGGGCCCCACGGCGGCATCCACACCCAATTGATGCGGAAGCGGTCGACGACCTGGTCCAGCGACTGCGCTGTCTGCTCCTCGAGCACATCCGTCAGCGGGCACCCCGCCGACGTCAGCGTCATATGGATGATCAGGGCGTCGTTCTCGTCGTCCCACGCCAGGTCGTAGATCAGACCGAGGTCGACGACGTTGATCCCGAGTTCGGGGTCCATGACGTCTTTGAGCGCCTCGGTGACCTCGTCGTACTTCTCTGGAGAGAGGGTGGCGGTCATGATGCGATTCTACGCATCCACGTCGGTCACGGGCTCGAGGTAACGGTCGTACCCCTCGCTCTCGAGACGGTCGGCCAGCTCGGGGCCGCCCTCCTCGGCGATCCGTCCCGCGACCATGACGTGCACGAAGTCGGGACGGATGTAGCGGAGGATGCGGGTGTAGTGCGTGATCAGCAGCACGCCCAGACCGGTGTTCTCCTTGGCG
The DNA here is from genome assembly GCF_024623575.2 of Microbacterium sp. zg-YB36. Taxonomy (NCBI): domain Bacteria; kingdom Bacillati; phylum Actinomycetota; class Actinomycetes; order Micrococcales; family Microbacteriaceae; genus Microbacterium; species Microbacterium sp. zg-YB36. Next base: position 130,141 of record NZ_JANJFD020000001.1, on the reverse strand, counting down.
CGGTTGACGCCTTCGGAGACGATCTTCAGCGCGTCGACGTCCAGACCGGAGTCGGTCTCGTCGAGCACCGCGAGCTTGGGACGCAGCAGCTCCAGCTGCAGGATCTCGTGGCGCTTCTTCTCGCCGCCGGAGAAGCCCTCGTTGACGTTGCGCTGCGCGAACTTGGGGTCCATGCGCAGGTTCTTCATCGCGCCCTTGACGTCCTTGGTCCAGGTGCGGATCGCGGGCGCTTCGCCATCGATGGCGGTCTTGGCGGTACGGAGGAAGTTCGTCACCGTGACGCCGGGGATCTCCACCGGGTACTGCATCGCCAGGAACAGGCCGGCGCGGGCGCGCTCGTCGACGGTCATCGCCAGCACGTCGTCACCGTCGAACGTGATGGAACCGCTCGTGACGGTGTACTTGGGGTGGCCGGCGATCGTGTAGGCGAGGGTGGACTTGCCCGAGCCGTTGGGGCCCATGATGGCGTGCGTCTCACCGGTGCTGATCGTAAGGGTCACGCCGTTGAGGATGGGGGTCGTTCCCTCATCGGTCTCGACCGTCACGTGCAGGTCGCGGATCTCGAGGACAGACATGTCAGACTTCCTTCTTCAGGTTCGGGTCGATGAGCACATCGTCGCCGTCGATCTGGACGACGTAGACGGGGACGGGCTCGTACGCGGGGAGATTGAGGGGCTTGCCGGTGCGGAGCGAAAACGCCGAGCCGTGAGCCCAGCATTCGAGGGTCTCACCCTCCACGAACCCCTCTGACAGCGAGATGTCGCCGTGCGTGCAGGTGTCGCCGATCGCGTGCACTTCACCGTTCGAGTCGAGCACGACCGCGATCGGCACGCCCTCGACCTCGAAACGGCGGGCAGCGTCCTGCTCCAGCTCGCTCAGCGCGCAGATACGGGTCGCGCTCATGCCTGCCCGCCTGCTTCGAGCTCGGCGAGAATCGCGGCGGTGAGCTCGGCTTCCAGGGAAGGGATGCCGGTCTTCTGCACGATTTCGCCGAGGAAGCCGACGACGACCAGGCGCCGCGCTTCTTCCTCATCGATGCCGCGAGCCTGCAGGTAGAACAGCTGCTCGTCGTCGAAACGTCCGGTGGCGCTGGCGTGACCTGCGCCCTGGATGTCACCGGTCTGGATCTCCAGGTTCGGGATCGACTCGGCGCGGGCGCCGTCGGTGAGCACGAGGTTGCGGTTGGCCTCGTAGGAGTTGGTGCCGCTGGCATCCGGTCCGATGAGCACGTCACCGATCCAGACGCTGCGAGCATCCGCACCCTGCAGCGCGCCCTTGTAGAGCACGTCGCCGGTCGTGTGCGGGCCCTTGTGGTGCATGAACACCTGGCTCTCCAGGTGCTGGCCGGCGTCGGAGAACGACACACCGTACAGCTTGCACTCGGAGCCGGCGCCGGCCAGCTCCACGGAGGGGTTCACGCGCACGACACCGCCGCCGAGGCTGACCACGACGTGGGTGAGGGTGGCGTCTCGGTCCACGCGCGCCTGGTGGGATGCCACGTGCACAGCATCCTCGTCCCAGCGCTGCACCGACACCAGGTTCAACCGGGCGCCGTCGCGGACGATGATCTCGACGTTCTGGGCGTACTGGGCGGCACCGGAGTGGTACAGCAGCACGGTCGCGGCCGAATTTGGCATGGCCTCGACGATGATGTGCGCGTTGGCGTGAGCCGTCGCGTCGCGACCGACCAGGTCGATGCGCAGCGTGCCTTCGTGCTCCTCGTTCGCCGGGATGCGCACGTGCAGCGCGTCGGGCGTGCGCTTCCAGGCGATCGCCGCGGTGCGGTCCTCGGGACGGAAGACCTCACCCCGTGCGGCCGCGTCGGGTCCGATCGATTCGACGCGGAACTGCGCCGGCACGTCGAAGCGGTACTCCACCGCGTGCGCGGCGGAGTCCTCGTCGACGAACACGGTGCCCATACGGGCGATCGGGCTGTGCTTCCAGTTGACCTCGCGGCCGGTGGGCACGTCGAAATCGGCCGGGTCGAAGGAGGTGGGTCGCTCGGAGCGGGTCTGCACCGGAACGAATGCCGCGGCAGGGTCGATATGGCCCTCCGCGCGGGTGGCGGGGGCCTGGGTCGCTGTCGTCATCAGCCGACGGATCCTTCCATGCCCATCTCGATGAGCTTGTTCAGCTCGAGGGCGTACTCCATGGGCAGTTCACGGGCGATGGGCTCGATGAAGCCGCGGACGATCATGGCCATGGCCTCGTCCTCCGGCATGCCGCGCGACTGCAGGTAGAACAGCTGCTCTTCGCTCACCTTCGACACGGTCGCCTCGTGACCCAGCTGCACGTCGTCGACACGGATGTCGATGGCGGGGTAGGTGTCCGAACGCGACTTGGTGTCCACCAGCAGCGCATCGCAGCGCACCGTGTTGGCGGAGTGGTGCGCATTGGCATCCACCCGCACCTCGCCGCGGTAGCCGGCACGGCCGCCGCCGCGGGCGATGGACTTGGAGATGATCGACGACTGCGTGTACGGCGCCATGTGGATCATTTTCGCGCCGGCATCCTGGTGCTGGCCGGGACCGGCGAAGGCGACCGAGAGGGTCTCCCCCTTCGCGCGCTCTCCGACGAGGAAGATCGAGGGGTACTTCATGGTGACCTTGGAGCCGATGTTGCCGTCGACCCACTCCATCGTCGCGCCTTCGTGGGCGATGGCCCGCTTGGTGACGAGGTTGTACACGTTGGTCGACCAGTTCTGGATCGTCGTGTACCGAACGCGAGCGTTCTTCTTCACGATGATCTCCACGACCGCGGAGTGCAGCGAGTCGGACTGGTAGATCGGGGCGGTGCAGCCCTCGATGTAGTGAACGTAGGAGCCTTCGTCGGCGATGATGAGCGTCCGCTCGAACTGGCCCATGTTCTCCGTGTTGATGCGGAAGTAGGCCTGCAGCGGGATCTCGACGTGCACGCCCGGGGGGACGTAGACGAACGAGCCGCCCGACCACACGGCGGTGTTCAGTGCGGCGAACTTGTTGTCGCCGGCCGGGATCACGCTGCCGAAGTACTCGGTGAAGAATTCGGGGTGCTCGCGCAGGGCGGTGTCGGTGTCCATGAAGATGACACCCTGGTCCTCCAGTTCCTTCTGGATCTGGTGGTAGACGACCTCGGACTCGTACTGCGCGGCGACGCCGGAGACCAGGCGCGCACGCTCCGCCTCGGGGATGCCGAGACGCTCGTACGTGTTCTTGATGTCCTCCGGGAGGTCTTCCCAGGTCTGCGCCTGCTTCTCGGTGGAGCGCACGAAGTACTTGATGTTGTCGAAGTCGATGTCGCTGAGGTCGGCACCCCAGGTCGGCATCGGCTTGCGCTCGAACAGCTGCAGACCCTTCAGGCGGGCCTTGAGCATCCATTCGGGCTCGGCTTTAAGAGCCGAGATGTCGCGGACGACAGCCTCGCTGAGACCGCGCTTGGCGGTGGCACCGGCGGCATCGGCGTCGTGCCAGCCGAACTCGTACACCCCCAGCCCTTCAAGCTCGGGACGATCGATGAGCACATCCGACATGACGATTCCTCCTCTGGGCCGCAACGGTGTATCCGTCCCGACATTCCCTGTTCCCCCGCGGAGTTCAAAGGGTGGGATGCCGCTTCCGGGCCCGCTAAACCGGCGCGAATCCGCGCCTAGACTGTGAGTGGTGTCCGGCGCTTGCGCGCGGCATCCCCACCCCACGAGTCTACAGGCAACGCCGGTGCCACGGCGTGGCCACGGCGCCCGGCCGATCCCGATCCGGTGCGCTTTCCCAGGAGGCGACGACATGGCCCACACGGCTGCGACCACGACACCGGCATCCCGGTTCCGCGATTGGCTGCCCGACCGGGTGGATCGCCGTATCCGCGTGTTCGCGTGGCTGTCCTTCCTGGCCGAAGTGCTCATCATCGCCACCGGCGGTGCGGTGCGCCTGACCGGCTCGGGCCTGGGTTGCCCGACGTGGCCGACGTGCACCCCGGATTCGCTCGTGAACACCCCTGAGATGGGCATCCACGGCGTCATCGAGTTCGGCAACCGCACGCTGACGGGGCTCGTCGGCATCCTCGCGGTCATCGTCGTCGTGCTGGTGTGGCGCATGCGCGCCCAGCGCCGCGACCTGTTCGTGCTGTCGCTGATCGTGCTCGGCGGCGTCGTCGCGCAGGCCGTCGTCGGCGGCTTCACGGTGCTGACCGGACTGAACCCGTTCATCGTGAGCTTCCACTACGTCGCCTCGGTCGTGCTGGTCTGCGTGTGCGCGGCGTTCCTGGTGCGGATGAACGCCGCCCCGGGGCCGCGCGAGCGCGCCGTGCCGACCTGGTACGCGATCACCACCCACGTCACGACGCTCGTTCTGGCGCTCACGATCGTCTTCGGTGTGCTGACCACCGGCGCAGGGCCCCACTCCGGCGATGCCGCCGCCGGACGCAACGGCTTCAATGCCGAGCTGCTGGAGCACATCCACGCGTGGCCGGGCTATGCCCTGCTCGTCCTGGTGCTCGCGCTGACGATCACCGCGTGGGCGAAGCGCCTGCCCACCCGCACCTGGATCACCACGCTCCTGGGCGTCGTGCTCGTTCAGATCGCGGTGGGGCTCTACCAGGCCCGCAATGGCTTGCCCGAGCTCGCGGTCGGTGTGCACATGGTGCTCGCCGCCCTCACCGCGGCGGCGATGACCGTCGTCGTGCTGCACCTGAAGGCGCCGCGCACAGCCGACGCATAGCCCACTCAGGGGAGCCGTCCGGGTCGGTGGGGCACGCTGGAAAGACGTGGCGGTATGCGCCGCGTCCCCCAGTCAAGGAGCAGTATGTCTTCCCGTCCCCGTCTCGTCCGCAGCATCCCGTTCTGGGTTCTGATCGCGGGATCGCTCGCCAGCGGCATCGCCGGCGCCCTCATCCTCACCGATCGTCTCGGCGTCATGAGCTCTGCGCTGACTGACGGAACCGCCACCGGCGTCGAGGTCTACGTCGGCCAGATCGAGGCCGTCTTCGGCGCGATCCTCGTCGGTGCCGGCATCGTGGGCCTGGCCCTCGCGCTCACCGTCGCTTCGCTGCGTTCGGCCGTGCCCGCCGCCGTCGCCGCCGCTCCCGTCGCCGCGGAGTCCATCGACTGGTCGGCCGAGCATGCCGCCGTCGACGCTTCGGACGCTCCGAACGAGCCCGTCCGCACCACTGCCACCACCCACGAGGAGCCCGCCATCACGCGCACGCCCGCGGATGGCACCGGGGCAGACGCCGCAGCTCCCCGCGCCTGATCGCCTGATCGCCTGATCGCCCCGATCGCGCGATCGGCCCGCGTCTCTCGCCGCGCCACGTCTTCGGAGAAATCCCGATTCTCGGACCCGGATCCCCGGTTGCATCCGAAATCGCGTCGTTCTCCGAAGACGTGGCGCGGCGTTTGCGTCACCGGGCGAGGTGCAGGCCCTGCCCGACGGCGCGGGAGATGAGGTCCTGCACGGCGGGCCAGTCGCCCAGGACCTGCTCGTACGTGACCCGGATGACGTGGTACCCGTGCAGCATCAGCGCCGCGTCGTGTGCGACATCGTCGGCCCGCTGACGGTGGATGTGCTGCCTGCCGTCGACCTGCACGATGAGCCGCTGCCCGATGAGGAAGTCGACGCGGTGCCCCAGGATCCACACCTGCGGCAGGATCCGCACTCGCAACCACCGCAGTCGCGCCGCGAAGATCGTCTCCAGTCCCGACCCGGCGAACGACTGCGCCTGGTCGAGCAGAACACGGGATGCCGCATCCAGCGGCAGCCGCTCGAGAGCGGCCCGCACCACCAGCCCCTGCTGCAGTGCCGACTCCCACACCGCCAGCGCCGCCTCGTGGGGTTGGCACGCCGCCACGAGCGCCAGAAGGTTCTCGATCGGATCCACCAGGGCGTCCGGATGCCGCGGCACGAGCGGCATCGCCCAGTGCACGAGCGCCCGCGAGTCCTTGTGTCCGGCCGCGTGCGGATCGGCTGCCACGTGCGGACGATCCTCCCGCAGCACCCACAGCCCGCGTCGCCGGGCCTGCGTCAGGCACGAGAGCACGACGCCGTCGCGAGCGGCCGCGACGAGCTCGGCATCCGCATCGGGCACGGCGACCCAGTCCCGACGCACCCGCACGAGTATTCCGCGCTGCAGCGCGAGACGGATGCAGTGGCGCGACCATCCCGCCCGCTGCAGACTGGCCACCCGGGCGACTCCGCCGCGAGAGGCGACCCCCTCACGCAGTGCCCGTATCGCCGTCTCGGTCCGGATCGTCGCGCTCATGGCGCCCACCCTGCCCGGCACGGCACGCACCCCGCGTCGCCGATACCGCGATCCGTGGACGACTGCGGCGATCTCGCGCCTATGGAGGAGACACTGCGCCGCGGCATCCGCTCGCCATTGCTTCGGGGAACGCCACGACTTCGGACCGGATCAGCCGCCCGGCTCCGAATTACCGCAGTTCACCGAAGAACTGGCGCGACGGATGGCCCGTGCGCCCTAGAAGGGAAGAAGCGGGTCGATCGCGATCGCGACGAACAGCAGCGTCAGGTACGTGATCGACGCGTGGAACACCCGCATGGGCTTGGGTTCGGTGCCGCGCACCGCGCGGTTGTAGAGCACGTGGGACTCATACACGAACCAGCCGCCGAAGACCACGGCCGACACCGAGTAGACCAGGCCCATCTCGGCGACGGGGATCAGCAGCAGCGAGCAGGCGACGGTTGCCCACGCGTACAGGATGACCTGCAGCCCGACCTGCGTGCCGTTGCGGGTGGCGCCGAGCATGGGCACGTCGACCTCGGCGTAGTCGCCCTTGTACTTCATCGACAGCGGCCAGTAGTGCGGCGGCGTCCACAGGAACACCAGCGCGAACAGGATGAACGGGCTCCACGACAGCGAACCGGTCACCGCGGACCAGCCGATCAGCACGGGGAAGCACCCGGCGATCCCGCCCCAGACGATGTTCTGCTCGGTGCGGCGCTTGAGGATGATCGTGTAGATCACGACGTAGAAGAAGATCGCGAAAGCCGACAGCGTCGCGGCGAGCCAGTTGGTCGTCAGCAGCAGCCAGACGGTGGATGCCACAGCCAGCACCCACGAGAAGATGAGCGCGTTGCGGGGTGAGATCTCACCGGTGACGATCGGGCGCCCGGCAGTGCGCTTCATGTGCGCGTCGATGTCACGGTCGAGATACATGTTGAACGCTGCGGCAGAGCCGGCGCTCAGCGACCCGCCGATGACGGTGGCCAGCACGAGCCAGAGGTTGGGCAGCCCGCCCTGGGCGAGCACCATGACCGGAACGGTCGTGACCAGCAGCAGCTCCAGCACGCGGGGCTTGGTCAGCGCGACATAGGCGCGCACCGTCCTCCCGAACGAGGGTGCCGTCGTGCGCACACTGCTCGACGTCGTCGTGATGTCCATTGCCCCCGCCAGTTGCCGCTTGTACTGCCGCCCCAGTCTATGGCATGGCCCCGCAGCGGCCACCCGGGCCGCCTCGGTCGGGACGGCCGTCAACGCGTGATCGATCCGTGTCACGAGGTCACGGGAATAGCCTGGGCCTGAGCCCGCTTCGGTATGCTGAGTACACGCGCGCCGGTGCCACCGGTCTTCCCTTCACTCCACTCGGATGCGGGCTGCGGACCGGCATCCTCACCTGGTGCTTTCCCCTTGAGAAAGGCGACCTAGTGTCGGAGTTGCAGTGGGACGAAATCGATCGGCGCGCGGTGGACACCGCGCGTGTGCTGGCGGCGGACGCAGTGGAGAAGGTCGGCAACGGCCACCCCGGCACCGCGATGAGCCTCGCTCCGGCGGCCTACCTGCTGTATCAGCGGGTGCTGCGCCACGACCCGACGGACACCCACTGGCTGGGCCGTGACCGGTTCATCCTCTCCGCCGGCCATTCCTCGCTCACGCAGTACGTGCAGCTGTACCTCGGCGGATTCGGCCTGGAGCTGGACGACCTGAAGTCGCTGCGCACGTGGGGCTCGAAGACTCCCGGTCACCCCGAGCTCGGTCACACCGACGGTGTGGAGATCACGACCGGGCCGCTCGGTCAGGGGCTGGCCTCCGCCGTCGGGTTCGCCTACGCCGCCCGCTACGAGCGCGGCCTGTTCGACCCTGAGGCTCCCGCCGGTCAGTCGCCGTTCGACCACTACGTGTACGTGATCGCCGGCGACGGCGACCTGCAGGAGGGCATCACCAGCGAGGCGGGCTCGCTCGCCGGCCACCAGCAGCTGGGCAACCTGATCGCGATCTACGACTCGAACCAGATCTCCATCGAGGACGACACCAACGTCGCCTTCACGGAGGACGTCGCCGCGCGCTACGAGGCGTACGGCTGGCACGTGCAGACGGTCGACTGGAAGCGCACCGGCGAATACGTCGAAGACGTCGCCGAGCTGTATGCCGCGATCGAGGCGGCCAAGGGCGAGACCGACCGTCCCTCGATGATCGTGCTGAAGACGATCATCGGCTGGCCCGCCCCCGGCAAGCAGAACACCGGCAAGATCCACGGCTCCGCCCTGGGCGCCGATGAGCTGGCCGCGACGAAGAAGGTGCTGGGCTTCGACCCCGAGCAGTCCTTCGTCGTCGCCGACGACGTGATCGAGCGCACCCGGGGCCTGGCCGAACGGGTCGCCCCCGAGCGCGCCGCGTGGCAGGAGGCCTTCGACGCGTGGGCTGCCGCCAACCCCGAGCGCAAGGCGCTGCTGGATCGCCTCGAGGCGCACGAACTCCCCGCCGACATCGCCGAGGCGCTCCCCTCGTTCGAGGCGGGCAAGGCGGTCTCCACCCGCGCCGCCTCGGGCCTGGTCATCAACGCCCTCGCCGAGCAGCTCCCGGAGCTGTGGGGCGGGTCGGCGGACCTCGCCGAGTCGAACCTCACCACCATCAAGAGCGCCAAGAGCTTCATCCCCGCGCAGTGGTCCACCCACGAGTGGTCGGGTTCGCCCTACGGCCGGGTGCTGCACTTCGGCATCCGTGAGCACGCGATGGGCGCGATCATCAACGGCATCGTGCTGCACGGGCCGACTCGCGCCTTCGGCGGCACGTTCCTGATCTTCAGCGACTACATGCGCCCCGCGGTGCGTCTGGCCGCTCTGATGAACGTGCCCTCGATCTTCGTGTGGACGCACGACTCGGTCGCCCTCGGTGAGGACGGCCCCACCCACCAGCCCATCGAGCAGCTGGCGACCCTCCGCGCGATCCCGAACTTCACGGTCGTCCGCCCCGCCGACGCGAACGAGACGGCCGCGGCGTGGCTGGAGATCCTCCGCCGCAACGGCGGCCCCGTCGGCATCGCGCTGACCCGCCAGAACATCCCGGTGCTCCCGCGCGGCACCGGCGACGCCGAGGGCGACCAGTTCGCCCCGGCCGACCAGACCGCGAAGGGCGCCTACATCCTCGCGGAGGCCCCCGGCGGCACGCCCGACGTGATCCTCATCGCCACCGGCTCCGAGGTGCAGCTGGCCGTCGCCGCCCGCGAGACCCTTGCCGCCGAGGGCATCAACGCCCGCGTCGTTTCAGCGCCCTCGTTGGAGTGGTTCGCCGAACAGGATGCCGCGTATCGCGAGCACGTCCTGCCGGCCGCCGTGAAGGCGCGCGTGTCGGTCGAGGCGGGTTCCCCGCTCACCTGGCGCGGCATCGTCGGCGACGCGGGCCGCTCGGTCGCCATCGATCACTTCGGCGCATCCGCTGACTACAAGACCCTGTTCGAGAAGTTCGGCATCACCGCCGAAGCCGTCGTCACCGCGGCGCGCGAGACGCTCAAGGAGACCCACGCATGACCACCCCCACCGCCCAGCTGTCCGCAGCCGGCGTCAGCATCTGGCTCGACGACCTCTCCCGCCAGCGCATCACCACCGGCAACCTGCAGGGTCTGATCGACACCCGCAACGTCGTCGGAGTGACCACGAACCCGACGATCTTCCAGGGCGCGATCTCCGCCGGCATCGGCTACGAAGAGGCCATCGCGGCACAGGCATCCGCCGGCGCCTCGGCGGACGACACGATCTTCGCGCTCACCACGACGGACGTGCGCGACGCGTGCGACATCTTCCGCCCCATCTACGACGCCACCAAGGGTGTCGACGGGCGCGTATCGATCGAGGTCTCCCCCGACCTCGCCCACGACACCGCCGCGACGGTCGCGCAGGCCAAGCAGCTGTACGCGGCCGTTGACCGCCCTAACGTGCTGATCAAGATCCCCGCCACCAAGGCAGGGCTCCCCGCCATCACCGAGACGATCGCCGCCGGCATCTCCGTCAACGTGACGCTGATCTTCTCGCTCGAGCGCTACGCCGACGTGATCGACGCGTACCTCGCCGGGCTGGAGCGCGCCCACAGCGGCGACTTCGACCTGTCGCACATCCATTCCGTCGCCTCCTTCTTCGTCTCCCGCGTGGACACCGAGGTCGACAAGCGCCTCACCGCCCTCGGCACCGACGAGGCCCTCGCCCTGAAGTCGCAGGCCGGCATCGCCAACGCCCGACTGGCTTACGAGCTGTTCGAGCAGAAGTTCGCCGAGAAGCGCGCGCAGGACCTGCTGAAGGTCGGGGCCAACGTGCAGCGGCCGCTCTGGGCCTCCACCGGCGTGAAGGACCCGGCCCTGCCGGACACCCTGTACGTCACCGAGCTCGTCGCACCGGGAACGGTCAACACGATGCCGGAGAAGACACTGCAGGCCACGTTCGACCACGGTGAGATCACCGGCGACGCCGTCACCGGTGCCTACGCTGACGCCCACCGCGTGTTCGACGAGCTCGCCGGCCTCGGCATCGACCTCCTCGATGTCACCCAGGTGCTCGAGGACGAGGGCGTCGAGAAGTTCATCGCCTCGTGGCACGATCTGCAGGGCACCGTCACCGCGGCGCTCGAAGGGTCCAAGGCGCAGGCATGACCTTCGACATCCGGGTCACGGGACACGCCAAGGCGGCCGTCGAGCACACCCTGCCCAGCCTCGTCGCCAGCCTCGTCGCCAGCGGGATCACCGCCGGCGACGGGAGCCTGTGGGGCCCGGAAGCCGAAGCCGAGGCATCGCAGCGCCTCGGCTGGGTGCAGGCGGTCAGCGTCTCGCGTCCGCTGGTGCCCGAGATCGTCGCCCTGCGCGAGGAGTTCCTCTCGCGCGGCATCACGCGGGTGGTCCTCGCCGGAATGGGCGGATCGTCGCTGGCGCCCGAGGTGATCTCGCAGACCAACGGCGTGCCGCTGGTCATCCTCGACTCCACCGCGCCCGGCCAGGTGCTCGCCGCGATCGACGGTGACGCCGAAACGGGCGGCCTCGCCGAAACCGTACTCGTGGTGTCGTCCAAGTCCGGATCCACCGTCGAAACCGATTCCGCCAAGCGCGCCTTCGAGACGGCATGGCGGGATCTGGGCATGGACCCGACCCAGCACATCGTCGTGGTCACCGACCCGGGTTCGCCGCTGGACGTGTCGGCTCGCGCCGACGGATACCGCGTCTTCAACGCCGACCCCACCGTCGGCGGCCGCTACTCGGCGCTGACGGCCTTCGGCCTGGTGCCCACCGGGCTCGCCGGCGTCGATATCGCGGAGCTCCTCGACGAGGCCGAGGCGACGCTGCTGGAAGTGGCCATCGACAGCCCCGACAACCCGGCGCTCGTGCTGGCGGCGGCCATCGCCGGCGGGCAGCCGCGCCGCGACAAGCTGGGCCTGGTCACGGACGGCACCCACCTCGTGGGACTGCCCGACTGGATCGAGCAGCTCGTCGCGGAGTCGACGGGCAAGAACGGCACCGGCATCCTGCCGGTCGTGCTGCTGCCGGTCTCCCCCGAACTGGAAGCCAAACCAGCCGATCTGCAGATCCTGCGGCTCGTCGACGAAGCGAACGAGTTCCACCTGTTCGAGCAGCACGAGGGCGAGATCCTCGTCAGCGGCTCGCTCGGTGCCCAGCTGGTGGTCTGGGAGTACGCCACCGCGATCGCGGGGCTGCTGCTGGCCATCAACCCGTTCGACCAGCCCGATGTCGAATCGGCCAAGACCGCCACCCGCGGCCTGCTCGAGGCCCGCCCGGAGCCGTCCGTTCCTGCATTCGTGCAGGATGGCGTAGAGGTGCGCGTGTCGGACCCGACCCTGGCGGCATCGGGCACCATCGCCGGCGTGCTCGAGGCGCTGTGGGATCAGGTGACCGCCGACGGCTACGTGTCGCTGCAGGCATACGTCGACCGCCTCGCACTGTCGCACCTGTCCGGCCTGCGCGAGATGGTGGCCGCGGACAGCGGACGCCCGACCACGTTCGGCTGGGGACCGCGGTTCCTGCACTCGACGGGGCAGTACCACAAGGGCGGCCCCGCGAACGGGGTGTTCCTGCAGATCCTCGACGGCGGCGAAGTGGATCTGGAGATCCCCGGTCGCCCGTTCACGTTCGGACAGCTGATCCGCGCGCAGGCTGCAGGCGATGCCGCAGTGCTCGCCGCCCACGGGCGCCCCGTCGTCACGTTCACCCTCACCGAGCCGCTGGCCGAAGTGCTCACGCTGTTCGAAGCCGTCCTGGAGGACTGATCCCACCGATGACCGTCGAGATCCAGCGCGGCCGCAATCCGCTGCGCGATCCGGACGACCGTCGCCTGAACCGCATCGCCGGTCCGAGCGCGCTCGTCATCTTCGGCGTGACAGGCGACCTGTCACGCAAGAAGCTCATGCCCGCCGTCTACGACCTCGCCAACCGGGGGCTGCTGCCGCCCGGCTTCGCGCTGGTCGGCTTCGCCCGCCGCGACTGGGGTGACGACGACTTCGCGCAGGTGGTGTACGACGCGGTCAAGCAGCACGCGCGCACCCCGTTCCGTGAGGAGACGTGGAAGCAGCTGCTGCAGGGCATCCGGTTCGTGTCCGGCGAGTTCCACGACCCTGAGGCGTTCCGGCGCCTGCGGGAGACCGTGCACACCCTCGATGTCGAACGCGGCACGATGGGCAACCACGCCTACTACCTGTCGATCCCGCCCAAGGACTTCCCGCTCGTCGCCAAGCAACTGAAGGCATCCGGGCTCGTCGACGACAGCTCCGCCGGCGACTCGAGCTGGCGCCGCGTCGTGATCGAGAAGCCCTTCGGCAGCGATCTGCAGACGGCACGTGCGCTGAACGAGGCGCTGGAAGTGGCCTTCCCCGCCGACTCGATCTTCCGCATCGACCACTACCTCGGCAAGGAGACGGTGCAGAACATCCTCGCGCTGCGCTTTGCCAATGAGCTGTTCGAGCCGATCTGGAACCGCAACTACGTCGACCACGTGCAGATCACCATGGCCGAGGACATCGGCGTGGGCGGTCGCGCCGGCTACTACGACGGCATCGGCGCGGCGCGCGACGTCATCCAGAACCACCTGCTGCAGCTGCTCGCGCTGACCGCCATGGAGGAGCCGATCTCGCTGGATGCCACGCACCTGCGTGCCGAGAAAGAGAAGGTGCTCGCCGCGGTGCAGCTGCCCGAGGACCTCGCCACGGCGGCGGCCCGGGGTCAGTACGCCGGCGGCTGGCAGGGTGGCGAGAAGGTCACCGGCTTCCTCGACGAGGACGGTATGGATCCGGCATCCACGACCGAGACGTATGCCGCGCTCAAGCTGGAGATCGCGACGCGCCGCTGGGCTGGAGTGCCGTTTTACCTCCGCACCGGCAAGCGGCTGGGGCGGCGGGTCACCGAGATCGCCGTGGTGTTCAAGCGGGCTCCGCAGCACCTGTTCCTGCGCAACCAGACCACCGAACAAGGTCAGAACGCGCTTGTCATCCGGGTGCAGCCCGACGAGGGCGTGACGATCCGGTTCGGCTCGAAGGTCCCGGGGGCTGCCACCGAGGTGCGCGACGTCACGATGGACTTCGGCTACGGCCACGCGTTCACTGAGTCCAGCCCCGAGGCCTACGAGCGACTCATCCTCGATGTGCTGCTGGGTGACCCGCCGCTGTTCCCGAGGCACGAAGAGGTCGAGCTCAGCTGGCAGATCCTCGACCCCGTCGAGCAGTACTGGGCAGCGCAGGGCGGACCCGTCGAACAGTATTCCCCCGGTTCCTGGGGCCCGCCGTCGGCGGATGAACTGCTGGCCCGCGACGGCCGCGTCTGGAGGCGCCCATGATCGTCGATCTGCCCGACACCACCGTGTCGCAGGTGGCCCGCTCCCTCGTGAAGGTGCGCGAAGAGGGCGGCGCCGTCGCGCTCGGGCGCGTACTGACGCTCGTCATCGCCACCTCGCACGGCTTGCAGGAGGACGCGATCGAGGCGGCCAACGACGCCTCGCGCGAGCACCCCATGCGCGTCATCGTGCTGATCAGCCGTCGCGAAGGCGACGCGCGCCTGGACGCCCAGATCCGCGTGGGCGGCGACGCCGGAGCCAGCGAAGTGATCGTGCTGCGTGCCTACGGCGACGCCGCCAGCAACCCCGACAGCCTCATCACGGGGCTGCTGCTGCCTGATGCGCCGGTGGTCGCGTGGTGGCCGGATCACCCGCCCACCGTCCCGGCGGAGTCGGACATCGGCCGCATCGCGCAGCGCCGCATCACAGATGCCTCGACGAAGCCCTACTCCAGCGACCGGTTGTCCGCCTTGGGCCGCACCTACGCCCCGGGCGATACCGACCTCGCCTGGACGCGTCTGACGCACTGGCGCGAGCAGCTGGCTGCCGTGCTGGACCAGCCGCCCTACGAGCCGGTGACGGCCGTGGAGGTCGTCGGGGCCGGCAGCTCGCCGTCGACCGCGCTGCTGGCGGCATGGCTGCGGCTGATGCTCGATGTGCCCGTCACGTGGCGGTACGCGGCACCGGAGGAGTGGGACCACGGCATCCACTCGGTGCGTCTCACACGGGCCTCCGGCGACATCCTGCTGGAGCGCACGAACGACGTGGATGCATGCCTGGCCCAGCCGCAGCAGCCCGCGCACGACATCGTCCTGCCCCGCCGCACGCTGCGTGAGTGCCTCGCCGAGGAGCTGCGAAGGCTCGATCCGGACGTCCTGTATGGTCGTGTAATCACGGAGGGCTGGGATCTGCTCGGCCCCGCCGTGACACGGGAGTCACATGGCTGAGTTCTACGCCGAGAAACGGGTGGTCGTTCGCCCCGACCCCGCACACGTCGCACGATCGGTGGCATCCCGCTTCCTCTCCCGCCTGACCAAGCGCGGGCGCGACGGCTTGGTGACTCACGTGGCACTGACCGGTGGCGTGATGGGCACAGCGGTGCTGCGCGCGATCGCCGAGCATCGTAAGCGCGGCGGCGTGAACTGGTCGCTGGTGCACTTCTGGTGGACCGATGAGCGGTTCGTCCCGCGCGACAGCGACGAACGCAACGAGAAGCTGGCGTCGACGATCCTGTTCGACCACATCGACGTGCCGACGGAGAACATCCACGCCTTCCCCGCGTCCGACGCGGGCATCGACCTGGACGGCGCCGCCGAGGCATACGAGCGCGAGCTCGCGCGCTTCGCCGACGACGAGGTCGGCAATCCATGGCCGACGTTCCAGATCGCATTCCTGGGCGTGGGGGCCGACGGCCACATCGCGTCGCTGTTCCCCGATCGCCCGGAGATCCAGATCACCGATCGGGCCGCCGTGGGCGTGCGGGACTCCCCCAAGCCCCCGGCTGAGCGCATCACGCTCACCCGTCCGGTCATCAACTCATCGGCACGCGTGTGGCTCGTGCTCGCCGGGACCGACAAGGCATCGGCGCTCGGCCTGGTGCTCGCCGGGGCCAGCTACGACAGCGTCCCCGCTGCCGGGGCCAAGGGCCGCAAGCGCACGATCATCTTCGTGGACGAGGCCGCTGCCTCCCAGGTGCCGCCAGAGCTCATCGACGGCGAGTACTGAAGAAGGGGTTGCCGCAAGGCATCCCCTTCTTCGTGTGACCGCGCGCCACAGTTTCGGAGTTCGGCAGTACTTCGGAGCCGAAGCCCGGAACCGCTCCGAATTCGTGGCGTTCTCCGAAGTTGCGGCGCGGGACAAGCGCGGGAACGAGAGAAGGGGATGCCGCAAGGCATCCCCTTCTTGGTACGACCGTCAGGTCACAGACCTCGGCGTTCGCGAAGCTGAGTGAGTGCGTCGTCGAGAAGCGTCACTGCCTCTTCGTCGGTGCGACGCTCTTTGACGTAAGCGAGGTGGGTCTTATACGGCTCGGCCTTGGCCAGAGCCGGCGGGTTCTCCTTGTCGCGCCCCGCGGGAAGACCCGAGTGCGGGGAGTCGATCGTCTCGGGGATCTCCTCCTCGGTGATGCCGGCCGCGAAGTAGCGCACCGTCTCGTTGCCGAGAGCGTCCCAGTACGAGACCGAGACGCGGTCGGCGTGGAAGCCGTGATCCTGCTCGCCCATCGGGCCCGCACCCACGCGCGTACCGCGGATCGCGTTACCACCTGTAGCCATGTCAGATTCCCTGGAACTTGGTGATCAGGCCGAGGGCCACGATCGAGACGAACCACGCGAGCGCGAGGATGACGGTGAACCGGTTGAGGTTGCGCTCAGCCAGCCCGGAGGAGCCCATGGCCGACGTCATGCCGCCGCCGAACATGTCGGACAGCCCGCCACCACGCCCCTTGTGAAGGAGGATGAGGAGGGTCAGCAGGAGGCTGGTGATACCCAGCAGCACCTGAAGGGTGAACTCGAGGATTGGCACAGTCTTGGAAGCCTTTCGCTGCGATCCCTGCGGGCCGCACAGGGATCGAGTATACCGGTGCCGTTTCGCCTTAGTCGCACCCCTCGCTCAACGACCGCGAAAATCGCGGCCGCTGAGCGAGGAAGCGTGACGAAACGTGCGGGGGGTCAGACCCCGACGTGCTTCTGGAAGCGGATGATCGCCGAGAACTCATCCACCAGCAGACTGGCGCCGCCGACGAGTGCACCGTCGACGTCGGGCTCGCGCATGAAGCTCGCGATGTTGCCTGATTTCACCGAGCCGCCGTAGAGCACACGCGTGCGCTGTGCCGCGTCGGCCCCGAGCTTGGCAGCGATGACGGCACGAAGCTTCGCGCAGACCTCCTGCGCCTGCTCCGGGGTGGCTGCCTGGCCGGAGCCGATGGCCCAGACCGGCTCGTAGGCCACGACGATGTCGGCATCCGCCGGGAGCGACTCGAGCGCGACCTCGAGCTGACCGACCGGCACCGCACTGGCGCCATGGGTCTCGAGGTCCTCGGCCGTCTCGCCGACGCAGATGACCGGGACCAGCCCGTGCCGCAGCGCCGCCTTGACCTTCGCCGCCACGACCTCATCGGTCTCGGCGTGGTACTGCCGGCGCTCCGAGTGGCCGATGATGACGTACCTGCAGTCCAACTTGGCCAGGAATGCGCCCGAGATCTCCCCGGTGTATGCCCCGGAGTCGTGCGCGGACAGGTCCTGTGCACCCAGCTGGAAAGCGATCTTGTCGGCATCCAGCAGCGTCTGAACGGCGCGCAGGTCGGTGTACGGCGGGAAGACCGCCACCTCGACGCTGCCGTCCTCGTGCTTGGCGTCCTTCAACGTCCACGCAAGCTTCTGCACGAACGCGATCGCCTGCAGGTGATCGAGGTTCATCTTCCAGTTGCCTGCGATGAGGGGCGTACGGTTCACTGCCATCCGAGGATCTCCAGTCCGGGCAGGCGCTTGCCCTCAAGGAACTCCAGGCTCGCCCCACCGCCGGTGGAAATGTGCCCGAACTCGTCGTCGGCGAAGCCGAGCTGACGCACTGCCGCAGCCGAGTCGCCGCCGCCGACGACCGACAGGCCCTCGACTTCGGTGAGCGCCTTGGCGACGGTCTTCGTGCCGGCGGCGAATGCCGCCATCTCGAACACGCCCATGGGGCCGTTCCAGAACACCGTCTTGCTGCTGCGGATCGCGTCGGCGAACAGCTCCGCGGTCTTCGGTCCGATGTCCAGACCCATACCCTCGGCACCGAACGGGGTGTCCTCGAGCGAATCGGCGTCGGCCACGACGTGGTCGGCGTCTGCCGAGAAGGATGCCGCCACGACGGCGTCCACGGGCAGCACGATCTCCACGCCGCGCTCGGCGGCCTGCGTGAGGTAGCCGCGGACGGTTTCGAGCTGGTCCTGTTCCAGGAGGCTCTTGCCGACCTTGTGGCCCTGTGCGGCCAGGAAGGTGTACATCATGCCGCCGCCGATGCACAGCTTCTGCACCCGAGGCAGCAGGTGCGCGATGACGCCCAGCTTGTCGCTGACCTTCGACCCGCCCAGCACGACCGTGTAGGGCCGTTCGGGGTTCTCGGTGAGGCGGTCGAGGACGTCGACCTCCTTCTCGATGAGGTACCCGGCCGCGGACGGCAGGATCTCGGCGAGGTCGTAGACCGAGGCCTGCTTGCGGTGGACGACGCCGAACCCGTCGGAGACGAGCACGTCGCCCAGTTCCGCGAGCTCCTCGGCGAAGGCGCGGCGAGCCGCGTCGTCCTTCGCCGTCTCACCCGGGTTGAACCGCAGGTTCTCGATGATCGCGACGTCGCCGTCTTCCAGCGCCGCGACGGCGTCGTGCGCCGACGGGCCGACGGTGTCGCGAGCGAACGCGACGGGCTTGCCCAGCAGTTCGGACAGCCGCTGTGCCACCGGGGCCAGCGTGTACTTGTCGTCGGGGGCGCCGGCGGGGCGGCCCAGGTGCGAGCACGCGATGACACGCGCGCCCTGGTTGATCAGATGGTTCAGCGTGGGGAGCGCGGCCCGCACGCGGCCATCGTCCGTGATGACTCCGTCCTTGAGAGGAACGTTGAAGTCAGCACGAACGATGACGCGCTTGCCAGCGAGCGAACCCAGCGAATCGAGGGTGCGCAGAGTCATGATCAGAGCTTGTCGGCGACCAGCTTGGTGAGGTCGACCAGGCGGTTCGAGTAGCCCCACTCGTTGTCGTACCAGCCGACGATCTTGACCTGGTTGCCCATGACACGGATCAGGCCGGCGTCGAAGATGCACGAGTGCGGGTCGGTGACGATATCGCTCGAGACGATCTCGTCCTCGGTGTACTTCAGGATGCCCTTGAGGGGACCCTCAGCGGCGGTCTTGAATGCAGCCTTGATCTCCTCGACCGTGACACCATCGCGGGTCTCGATCGTGAGGTCGGTGGCCGAACCGGTGGGCACCGGCACGCGCAGCGCGAAGCCGTCGAGCTTGCCCTTGAGCTCGGGCAGCACGAGGCCGATGGCCTTGGCTGCACCGGTCGAGGTCGGCACGATGTTCACGCCTGCGGCGCGGGCGCGGCGCAGGTCCTTGTGGGGACCGTCCTGCAGGTTCTGGTCCGCGGTGTACGCGTGGATGGTGGTCATGAGACCACGCTTGATGCCGAACGTGTCGTTGAACACCTTCGCCATGGGGGCGAGGCAGTTCGTGGTGCACGAGGCGTTCGAGATGATGTGGTGGTTCGCGGGGTCGTAGTCGCCCTCGTTGACGCCCATCACGAACGTGGCGTCTTCACCCGATGCCGGTGCCGAGATGAGCACCTTCTTGGCGCCGCCGGCGATGTGCTTGCCCGCATCCTCAGCGTTGGTGAAGCGGCCCGTCGACTCGATGACGATGTCCACGCCCAGCTCGCCCCAGGGGAGGTTCGCAGGGTCGCGCTCTTCGAAGACCTTGATCTTCTTGTCGCCGACCGTGATGGAATCGGCGTCGTACGACACGTCGGCGTCGAGGCGGCCGAGGATGGAGTCGTACTTCAGCAGGTGCGCCAGAGTCTTGTTGTCGGTGAGGTCGTTCACCGCCACGATGTCGAGGTCAACACCCTGCGCCATTGCGGCGCGAAGGTAGTTGCGTCCGATGCGGCCGAAGCCGTTGATACCGATCTTGACAGACACGATGTCTCCCGTTTCCGTCGCGCCGGCCGCGCCTTGTCGGCGCTCCAGTCACGCGATCTCTCTAGACAGAAAGGATGCCCTCTCCAGACAGAGAGGATGCCGGAATCCCGCCCCGTTCCCAGGAGGATTCAGGCATCCTCACCTGTCTTCGACACTACAGCAGACCGGCGGTCTTCTCACGAGCAGTCGTGAACCGCTCGGCCACGTTGGCCCAGTTCGCGATGTTCCAGAACGCCTTGACGTAGTCGGCGCGCACGTTGCTGTAGTCGAGGTAGTACGCGTGCTCCCAGACGTCCAGCAGCAGCAGCGGCACAGTTCCCGCGGCCAGCTGGTTCTGCTGGTCGAAGAACTGCTGGATGATCAGGTTCTCACCCAGCGAGTCCCAGAACAGCCCCGCCCAGCCCGATCCCTGCACGCCGAGCGCGGCAGCGGAGAAGTGGGCCTGGAACTTGTCGAACGAGCCGAAGTGGTCGTCGATCGCGGAGGCCAGATCGCCGACGGGCTTGTCGCCACCGTCCGGCGAGAGGTTCGTCCAGAAGATCGAGTGGTTGACGTGTCCGCCGAGGTTGAACGCGAGGTCCTTCTCCAGCTTGTTCACGTTCGCGAAGTTGCCGGTCTCGCGGGCCTCCGCGAGCTGCTCGAGCGCCGTGTTGGCCCCCGTCACATAGGCCTGGTGGTGCTTGTCGTGGTGCAGCTGCATGATCTTGCCGCTGATGCTCGGCTCGAGCGCGGCATAGTCGTAGGGCAGCTCGGGCAGGGTGTATTTCGCCATGTTCGCTTCTTCCTGTCGGCGCCGCGCCGAAGTCCTCAGCGCGGAGTGGGGACGTGGATCATCCTAGTGAGCGGCAACACCGCGGGCACGGGGTTGCTTCCCGGTGCGACAGGGGGTAACGAAAGGTCAGTCTTCGTCGCCGGCCGGCACAGCCGATTCGGTGTCGGGGATGCCGTCCACTTCGGCCTTCTTGTCCGCCATGGCCAGCAGGCGCCGGATGCGGCCGGCGACGGCATCCTTGGTCAGCGGCGGGTCGGCGTGGTGACCCAGTTCGTCCAGGCTCGCGTCCCGGTGGGCCAGGCGCAGCTCGCCGGCCTGCTTCAGGTGCGGCGGGACCTCGTCTCCGAGGATCTCCAGCGCGCGCTCGACACGTGCGCACGCAGCGACTGCGGCCTGCGCGGAACGGCGCAGGTTGGCGTCGTCGAAGTTGACGAGCCGATTGACCCCGGCGCGCACTTCGCGGCGCTGACGCAGCTGCTCCCACTCGCCGGCGGTGCGCACGGCACCCATCTCGGCCAGGGCGGCACGGATCGCTTCGCCGTCACGCACCACCACACGCGGCACGCCGCGCACTTCGCGCGCCTTCGCCGCGATGCCGAGCCGGTGTGCGGCGCCCACGAGCGCCATGGCAGCTTCGCCGGACGGGCAGGTGATCTCCAGCGCCGCGGAGCGACCCGGGTCGCTCAGGGTGCCTGCAGCGAGGAACGCACCGCGCCAGATGGCGGCGAGGTCCGGACGGGCACCGGTGGTGAGCTTGTTGGGAAGACCGCGCACCGGACGGCGGCGCTGATCGAGCAGACCCGTCTGGCGTGCCAGTGTCTCGCCGCCCTCGATGACGCGCACGGCGAAGTGCCCACCGGCGCGACCACCGGAGGCCTGCACGTGGGCGAGCTCGGGGCGCACGCCGTAGATCTCCATGAGGTCACGAGCCACCCGACGGGCCAGGCCGTCGGACTCCAGTTCCGCCTCGACCGCGACACGGCCGGCGATGGAGTGCAAGCCGCCGGAGAAGCGGAGCAGCGCCGTCAGTTCGGCAACGCGCGCCGTGGGGCGCGGATCGCGGATGGCGGCCAGCTCGGCCTTCACGTCAGCGGTCAAAGGCACGGGATTCCTTCCAAGAGAGCGCAGGGGACGATCGTCCAGCCTACTCCCGGCCGAGGTCCCGATGCTTCACACGTACCGCGACACCGGGCAACGAAGCGAGCCGGCGCGCGAGTTCTTCGGCGGTCGCGACCGACCGGTGCTTGCCGCCGGTGCACCCCACCGCGATCGTGGAATGCGGCTTGTTCTCCCGCTGAAAACCGGCGAGGACAGGCTTCAGCGCGGTGGTGTACGCATCGAGGAACTCCTTGGCGCCGTCCTGCGAGAAGACGTAGTCGCGCACCTGCTCGTCCTTGCCGGTGAGCGCCTTGAGATCTTCCACCCAGAACGGGTTCGGGAGGAACCGCATGTCCGCGACCAGATCGGCATCCGCCGGTAGCCCGTACTTGAAGCCGAAGCTCATGACGGTGAGGGTGTGCCGCGCGGCGCCCTCCGCGGAGAAGAGATCCACGATGCGCGTCGCGAGCTGGTGGATGTTGTTCTGCGAGGTGTCGACGATGAGATCGGCACTCTCCCGCACGCGCGCCAGACGCACCCGCTCGCGATGGATGCCGTCCAGCAGCGTGCCCTCGCCCTGTAGCGGGTGGGGGCGGCGAACCGATTCGAAGCGTCGCACCAGCACGTCGTCGGAGGCGTCGAGGAACAGCACGCGCAGGTGACGGCCGTCGCGCAGCGCCTGGGTGATGCGAGGCAGCTCCGTGAACAGGTCGCGGCCGCGCACATCGACGACGGCGGCGACCTTCGGCAGGGAACTGCCGGCCAGCTCGCTGAGCTCCAGCAGCGGCCGCAGCATCTGCGGCGGCAGGTTGTCCACGACGTACCAGCCGAGGTCCTCGAGCGCGTTCGCGGCGGTCGTGCGACCCGCCCCGGACATGCCCGTGACGATAAGGACCTCACCCGCGTCCTGCGTGCCCGCCATCAACCGACCCCCGTCGTCGGTACCAGCCTACCGGCGGGCAAGGTGCTCGTGGACCGTCGCGGCGAGCTTGGGACCGATGCCGGGCAGCTCGGCGATCTCCTCCGGGGTGGCATTGGTGAGGGCTGCGACGGAGCCGAAGTGACGCAGCAGCGACTTGATGCGCGTCGCTCCCAGCCCTGGAACCTCGCTGAGCACGCTCTGGATGTCGCGTCGGCGGCGTTTGCGCTGGTGCGTGATGGCGAACCGGTGCGCTTCGTCCCGCAGCCGCTGCAGCAGGTACAGCGCCTCGGAGGTGCGGGGCAGGATCACCGGGAACTCCTCCCCCGGCAGCCACACCTCCTCGAGGCGCTTGGCGATGCCGCACAGCGCGATCTCCTCGTGCCCGGCATCGGCCAGCGCCCGCGCGGCGGCTTCCACCTGCGGCTTGCCGCCGTCGACGACGAGCAGCTGCGGGCGATAGGCGAACCGCGGCTTCTTGCGCGCCGGCGCGACCACTTCGCCGTCCGCCGTCGGCTCCGGCTCGGGCTCGTCCTGTTCCTCGGGCCGGTCCAGGTAGGCCACGCGGCGGGTGAGCACCTGGTAGATCGAGTCGGTGTCGTCGGTCGTCTCCGGCACGCCGAACGTGCGGTACTGGTCCTTGCGGGGCAGGCCGTCCTCGAAGACGACCATCGAGGCGACGACGTTCGTGCCGCCGAGGTGCGAGACGTCGAAGCACTCGATGCGCAGCGGCGCCTCGGTCAGCTCCAACGCCTCCTGCAGGTCGGTCAGCGCCTGCGAGCGGGCGACGTAGTCGCTCGTGCGCCGGGTCTTGTACAGCATGAGCGCCTGCTGCGCGTTGAGCGTCGCGGTCTTCATCAGGTCGGCCTTGCGGCCGCGCTGGGCCACCTGGATCGACACGCGCTTTCCTCGCCGGTCCTGCAGCCACTCCTCGAGGTCTGCCGCGTCTTCCGGCATGGTCGGCACCAGCACCTGGCGCGGGATGTCTGCGGGCGCGGCATCCCCGTAACTGCGCTGCAGCACCTGATCGACCAGGTCGGCGCCGGAGATGTCGATCTCCTTCTCGATCGTCGTGGCGCGCACGCCGCGCACGCGCCCGCCCCGGATCACGAAGTGCTGCACGGTGGCGGCCAGTTCGTCCTCGGCGATGCCGAACAGGTCGGCGTCGGTGTCGTCCGCCAGCACCAGGGCGCTCTTGCCCAGCACCGCCTCGATCGCCTGCAGTTTGTCGCGGTACACGGCAGCCGCTTCGTAGTCCATCGCCGCGGCGGCTTCCTTCATGCGGGCCGTCAGCGACCGCGCGAAGCGCTGGTCGCCGCCCGACATGAACGCGACGAAGTCGTCGACCATCGCCCGATGCTCTTCGATCGTCACCTTCATCGAGCAGGGTCCGCCGCACCGCCCGATCTGCCCCGGGAAACACGGCCGGCCGCTGGCCATCGCCTTCTTGTACGACGAATCCGAGCAGGTGCGGATCGGGAAGACCTTGATCATCAGGTCGATCGTGTCGTGCACCGCCCACACCTTGGGGTAGGGCCCGAAATACTTCGCCCCCGGGATGCGACGGTTGCGCGTGACGATGACCCGCGGGGCCTCGTCGGCGAGGGTGACCGCCAGGAACGGGTAGGACTTGTCGTCCCGGTAGCGCACGTTGAACGGCGGATCGAACTCCTTGATCCACATGTACTCCAGCTGCAGCGAGTCCACGTCACTGGCCACCACCGTCCACTCGACGGATGCCGCGGTGGTGACCATGCGTCGGGTGCGCTCGTGCAGGGTGTGCAGCGGGGCGAAGTAGTTCGACAGCCGGGCGCGCAGGTTCTTGGCCTTACCGACGTACAGCACCCGGCCCGCGGCGTCACGGAAGCGGTAGACGCCGGGGTTGGTGGGGATCTCCCCCGGTTTCGGTTTGTACGCGACGGTCGGAGCAGAGCGCGCCATGCGCTCAGCCCGCCTTGCGGACCGCCTGCGCGTCCCCGAGCACTTCGGCCAGGAACGTGCCGGTGTGGCTGCCCGCGGCACGAGCGACCTTCTCGGGCGTGCCGGTGGCGACGATCTGACCACCGCCGGACCCACCCTCGGGTCCCAGGTCGATGACCCAGTCGGCGGACTTGATGACGTCGAGGTTGTGCTCGATGACGATGACCGTGTTGCCCTTGTCCACGAGACCGTTCAGCACCTCGAGCAGGCGACGCACGTCCTCGAAGTGCAACCCGGTGGTGGGCTCGTCGAGCACGTAGATGCTGCGGCCGCTGGAGCGGCGCTGCAGCTCGGTGGCCAGCTTCACGCGCTGCGCCTCACCGCCGGAGAGGGTCGTGGCCGACTGACCGAGCCGCACGTAGCCGAGCCCCACCTCGACCAGGGTCTTCAGGTACCGGTGGATCGACTGGATCGGCTCGAAGAACTCGGCGGCCTCGGAGATCGGCATCTCGAGCACCTCGGCGATGTTCTTGCCCTTGTAGTGCACCGCGAGCGTGTCGCGGTTGTACCGCTTGCCGTGGCACACCTCGCAGTCGACGTACACGTCGGGGAGGAAGTTCATCTCGATCTTGATGGTGCCGTCGCCGGAGCACGCGTCGCAGCGGCCGCCCTTGACGTTGAAGCTGAACCGGCCGGGCAGGTACCCGCGCACCTTCGCCTCCGGGGTCTCGCTGAAGAGCGTCCGGATGCGGTCGAACACACCGGTGTAGGTCGCCGGGTTCGACCGCGGCGTGCGACCGATGGGCGCCTGGTCCACGTGCACGACCTTGTCGAGGTCGTCCAGACCGGTGACGCGGGTGTGCTTGCCTGCCACGCGACGCGCGCCGTTGAGGCGGGTCGCGAGCACTTCGTAGAGGATGCCGTTGACCAGCGAGGACTTGCCGGATCCGCTGACGCCGGTCACGGCCGTCATGACACCCAGCGGGAACTCCGCCGTGACGTTCTTGAGGTTGTTCTCGCGCGCGCCGACCACCGAGATCATGCGCTTCTTGTCGATCGGGCGCCGCTTGGTGGGCGTCGGGATGAAGCGGCGTCCGGACAGGTAGTCCGCCGTCAGCGACGAGCGGTCCTCCAGGAGGGATGCCAGCGGGCCGGAGTGCACGACGTAGCCGCCGTCCACGCCGGCGCGCGGGCCGATGTCGACCACCCAGTCGGCGGCGTGGATGGTCTCTTCGTCGTGCTCGACGACGATGAGGGTGTTACCCAGGCCCTTCAGCTTCAGCAGCGTCTCGATCAGTCGGCGGTTGTCCCGCTGGTGCAGGCCGATCGACGGCTCGTCGAGCACGTACAGCACACCGGTCAGGCCCGACCCGATCTGCGTGGCGAGCCGGATGCGCTGCGCCTCACCGCCGGAGAGCGAGCCCGCCGCACGGCTGAGCGTGAGGTAGTTCAGTCCCACCTGGATGAGGAAGTCCAGCCGCGCACGGATCTCGCGCAGCACCGCCGCGGCGATCTGCGCCTCGCGTTCGGTGAGCTCGAGCGTGGCGAAGTACTCCTGCGCCTCGGCCAGGCTCAGCCGCGATGCGTCGGCGATGGAGTGGCCGTGCACCAGCACCGCGAGCACCTCGGGCTTGAGCCGGTCGCCGTTGCAGACCTGGCAGGGCACCTCGCGCAGGTACTCCGACCAGCGCTGGCGCTGCGAGTCGGTCTCGGCCTGCGCGTACTGGCGCTCGATGTAGGGGACGACACCCTCGAAGCCGGAGGCGTAGCGCATCTCACGGCCGTAGCGGTTCTTCCATGAGACGGTGACCTTGTAGTTCTCCCCCCGCAGCACGGCATCCTTGATCTCCTGCGGGAGCTTGCGCCACGGCGTGTCGAGCGAGAACTTCAGGTCGCGGGCGAGACCCTCCAGCAGGCGCTCGTAGTACTGGTAGAGCCCCTTGCCCTGCGTCGTCCAGGGGATCAGCACGCCCTGACTGATCGACAGGTCCTCGTCGCCGACCATGAGGTCGACGTCGACAGACATCTTGGTGCCGAGCCCGGAGCAGGCCGGGCACGCACCGAACGGCGCGTTGAAGGAGAAGGTACGCGGCTCGATCTCGGTCAGCTGCAGGGCGTGCCCGTTGGGGCACGACAGCTTCTCGGAGAAGGACTGCCAGGCGTCGTCGCCCTCGTGGTCGACGAAGTTGACCTGCATGATGCCGCCGGCCAGGCGCAGCGCGGTCTCGACGGAGTCGGTGATGCGGCTGAGGATGTCGGGGCTGGCGACCAGGCGGTCGACGACCACGGCGATGTCGTGCTTGTAGCTCTTCTTGAGCTTCGGCGGCTCGGCCAGCTGCACCAGGTCACCGTCGACCACGGCGCGGGCGTAGCCCTTGGCGCTGAGCTCTTTGAAGAGGTCGGCGAATTCGCCCTTCTTCTGCGTCACGACGGGGGCGACGATCTGGTAGCGGGTGCCGTCGGCGAGTTCCATCAGCTGGTCGGCGATCTGCTGCACCGTCTGTCGCTGGATGCGTTCGCCGCACTCGGGGCAGTGCGGCACCCCGATGCGCGCCCACAGCAGTCGCATGTAGTCGTGGATCTCCGTGATCGTGCCGACCGTGGACCGCGGGTTGCGGTTGGTCGATTTCTGATCGATCGACACCGCCGGGCTCAGCCCCTCGATGAAGTCGACGTCGGGGCGGTCGACCTGGCCCAGGAACTGCCGCGCGTAGGAGCTCAGCGATTCGACGTAGCGACGCTGACCCTCGGCGAAGATCGTGTCGAATGCGAGGCTGGACTTACCCGACCCCGACAGCCCCGTGAACACCACGAGCGCATCGCGAGGGATGTCCAGGTCGACGTTCTTCAGATTGTGGACGCGGGCGCCGCGAACGCTGAGCGTTCCGCTGGAGTTTCCGGGCGCGGGGACAGAGACGATGGGCACCATCCAAGTCTAGGTCGGGCCTCGGACACCGGCTCGGAAACCCCTGGAAGCCTCAGCCCCGCCCGGCCGCGAAGGGTGCCAGGCCGTCGCGCAGTGCCGTGAGCTGCGCGGCATCCATCCCCACCCGCGCCATGATCTGCTCGGGGACGCGCAGCGCGTCGGTTCGCAGCGCGCGGCCGGCATCGGTGAGCGCGATGTCGAGCACCCGCTCGTCGTCGCGGCGGCGCGTGCGGCTCACCCGCCCCTGCGCCTCCAGCCGTTTGACGATGGGCGACAGCGTCGCCGGTTCCATCGCCAGCTGGTCGGCCAGCTCCCCCAGCGACTGCGGTGCGCTCTCCCACAGCGCGAGCAGCACGAGGTACTGCGGGTGGGTGAGACCGAGGGGCTCGAGCACCGGCCGGTAGATCGCGATGACGTTGCGCGCCGCCGTGACGATCGCGAAGCACAGCTGGTTCTCGAGCTTCAGCGGGTCTGTGCCGACGTCCATGCGGTGCAGTCTACCGAATTGCTTTGTACACTAATGATCATGACGCAAAGCAACCCGGAGCGGCCTCCCCTGCGCGAGCGTGTGCGTGAAGCCGGCGGGTGGTACGCATACCTCAACTCGCGTCTGATCAAGGTCGCCGGCCCCGCGTCGGTCGGTCCCTACGACGTGGACCCCGAACCGTCGCGCACCGAGCGCGCGTGCCCGCTGTGCGGTCACCCGATGTCGCAGCACACGTTCGACCGGAGCGGCCCCAAGCCCCTCATGACCTGCCCCTGACGGAGACGCTCAGCCCAGCCGCACCGAACCGTCGGGGCCGAGCGGCCACCCGGAGTTCACCGCGATCTCCCACGGGTGCCCGTCAGGGTCGGTGAAGACCCCGGAATAGCCGCCCCAGTCGGTGGCCGCTGCCTCGCGCACGATGGTGCCGCCGGCGTCGCGTGCGGCGATCAGGATGCCGTCGACGTCGGTCTCGGATTCGACGTTGTGCGCCAGGGTCACCCCGCCCCAGCCGCCGGAGTCGGACACGCCGGAATCCGCCGCCAGCGCGGCGCGTGACCACAGTCCCAGCACCATCCCACCGGCCTGGTAGAACGCGATCTGACCGGCGACGGATGAGGGGTGCGGTTCCCATCCGAGCACGCGGTAGAACGCGATCGACCGCTGGAGGTCCGCCACCCCCAGCGTGATGAGGGACAGTCGCTGTTGCATGATCGCTCCGATCAGGCGTGGCCGGCGCGCTCCATGGCGCGCAGTTCCTTCTTCATGTCCTGCACCTCGTCGCGCAACCGCGCAGCCAGCTCGAACTTCAGCTCGGCTGCCGCTGCGAGCATCTGGTTGGAGAGGTCCTCGATCGTGGACTCCAGCTGCATCGCGCCTTCGGCGGCGATGCCCTCCCGGCGCAGCTGCGGGGTGGGGCTCTTGCCCTTGCCGCTCTTCAGCGCGCCCCTGGACCGCTTCGAGAGCAGTTCCTGGGTGTCGGATGCCTCACGGTTGAGCACATCGGTGATGTCGGCGATGCGCTTGCGCAGCGGCTGCGGATCGATCCCGTGCTCGAGGTTGTAGGCGACCTGCTTCTCACGGCGCCGGTCGGTCTCGTCGATCGCCTTGCGCATGGAGTCGGTCATGTTGTCGGCGTACATGTGCACCTCGCCGGAGACGTTGCGCGCCGCGCGACCGATGGTCTGGATGAGGGAGGTGCCCGACCTCAGGAACCCTTCCTTGTCGGCATCGAGGATCGCCACGAGTGACACCTCCGGCAGGTCGAGCCCCTCGCGGAGCAGGTTGATGCCCACCAGCACGTCGTACACGCCCGCCCGCAGCTCGCTCAGCAGTTCGACCCGGCGCAGCGTATCGACGTCGGAGTGCAGGTACCGCACGCGCACTCCGTGCTCGCTGAGGAAGTCGGTGAGCTCCTCCGCCATCTTCTTGGTGAGGGTGGTCACCAGCACCCGCTCATCGCGCGCGGCCCGCACCCGGATCTGCTCCAGCAGGTCATCGATCTGTCCCTTCGAGGGCTTCACGATGATCTGCGGGTCGACCAGCCCGGTGGGGCGGATGATCTGCTCGACGATGCCGTCGGCGATGCCCATCTCGTAGCGGCCGGGGGTGGCGGAGAGGTAGACGGTCTGGCCGACGCGCTCCTTGAACTCATCCCACCGCAGCGGCCGGTTGTCCATCGCGCTGGGCAACCGGAAGCCGTGGTCGACGAGCGTGCGCTTGCGCGACGCGTCACCCTCGTACATGGCGCCGATCTGCGGCACCGCGACGTGGGACTCGTCGATGACCATCAGGAAGTCGTCGGGGAAGAAGTCCAGCAGCGTGTGGGGAGGATCCCCCGGCATCCGTCCGTCCAGGTGGCGCGAGTAGTTCTCGATCCCGGAGCAGAACCCGAGCTGCTGCAGCATCTCGAGGTCGAAGGTGGTGCGCATGCGCAGCCGCTGCGCCTCGAGCAGCTTGCCCTGCCCCTCCAGCTCCTTGAGTCGCTCGGCGAGCTCGTGCTCGATCGTGCCGATCGCCCGCTGCACGGTGTCGGCACCGGCAACGTAGTGGGAAGCAGGGAAGATCGGGACGCTCTCCATCTTCTGCACGATGTCCCCGGTGAGCGGGTGCAGCATGTACAGCGCTTCGATCTCGTCGCCGAACAGCTCGATGCGGATCGCGTACTCCTCGTAGACGGGGATGATCTCGATCGTGTCGCCGCGCACGCGGAAGTTGCCGCGGGAGAAATCGACGTCGTTGCGGTTGTACTGCATCGCGATCAGCTTGCGGATGAGCGCGTCGCGGTCGTACCGCTCCCCCACCTGCAGCGCCACCATCGCCCGCAGATACTCCTCGGGAGAACCCAGGCCGTAGATGCAGGAGACCGTCGAGACGACCACGACGTCACGCCTGCTCAGCAGCGAGTTGGTCGTGGAGTGGCGCAATCGCTCGACCTCGGCGTTGATCGACGAGTCCTTCTCGATGAAGGTGTCCGTCTGCGGCACGTACGCCTCGGGCTGGTAGTAGTCGTAGTAGCTGACGAAGTACTCCACGGCGTTGTGGGGCATCAGCTCGCGGAACTCGTTGGCCAGCTGCGCGGCGAGGGTCTTGTTGTGCGCGAGCACCAGGGTCGGCCGCTGCACCTGCTCGATGAGCCAGGCGGTCGTGGCCGACTTGCCCGTGCCGGTCGCACCGAGCAGTACGACGTCGGTCTCGCCGGCGTTGATGCGGGCGGTGAGTTCGGCGATGGCCTGCGGCTGGTCGCCGCTGGGAGTGTAGTCACTCACGACCTCGAAGGGCCGGACGGCGCGCGTGGTCTGCATGCTTCCAGCGTAAGCGGCACTCCCGACAGCGGGCCGTGCGTTCGCCTCCGGCATACCGCCCGGAGGTTGATCACGTCAAGCCTGACCGGTCAGCACCCCCCGCTCGCGTACGATGGCCGCGAGAGCGAGGCGAGAGCGTGCATCGGACGGCAGTGGTACTCGAGGACGAAGAAGACATTCGGTCGCTCATCACGACCGTGCTCTCGGGCGCCGGCTACGAGGTCTTCGAGACCGCCAACGGGCTGGACGCCGTGGAACTGGTCAGCATGCACAACCCCGTCCTCACCACGCTCGACGTCAACGTGCCGGGGATCGACGGGTTCGAAGCAGCCCGGCGGATCCGGGCCGTCAGCGACACGTACGTCATCATGATCTCGGCCTTCGTCGAGGAGTCGGATGCCGAGCGCGGCCGGCTCGCCGGAGCGGACGAGTACCTGGGCAAGCCTTTCCGACCGCGCGAACTGCGCGCGCGGCTCGAGATGGTGCCCGACCGGCGCGGCGCCAGCTAGGCGCTCGCGTCCGCCACGAGCACGGCGGACGCCGCGCTGGATGCCGCTCTGGCCGCCGCCGTCCTGGCATCCTGCAGGAGCGCGTCCGGGTCCTGCCGACTCGCCGAAGTCACCGAGACCCCGACGCCCAGCGAGGGCAGCACGCCGCCGCTGACGGCGTTGAACGCGTCGAACAGTTCGCGGTACAAGGTCATGCCCAGGCGCCGAGCCTCGCCGGCGGAGCGCACGGTGGCGATCACCGCGAGGCGTTCGTCGCCGTCGTCGCCCACGACGGCCAGGGGCGGGGCGCCCCTGCGCACGGCGTCGCGGCCCGCCGCGATCAACTGGTCGGCCAGTTCGAGCCCGAACGCGGTCGCGATGTACTCCAGCTCCTCCAGCCGGATGACCAGCACCGCCACGTGATCACCGTGTCGGCGCGCGGCCTTCACGACCTCGTCGAGGGTGCGGGCGAACACCGCGGCCGGCTGGATGTCCCGCAGCGATCCGCCGTCCGCGGGCAGGAGCGTGCGGCCGCGAAGACCCGTGCGGGTGGCGCGAAGTACCGAGGTCGCGACCACCGACGTGATCATCAGGATGACGGTCAGCGATGAGGCCGGCACCGTGCCGAGCCAGACGCTGAACACCGGACTTTCCGGCCCGGCGGCGACGAACACGATGATGCGACCCAAGTAGAACGCCGACTGCAACGCGAACACCAGCGTCAGCATGGTCGCGTTGGTGGCCCGCCGCATCGATCCCCGGCGTGTCTCCACGGCGGCAGCCATCGCGAACAGGCACAGCGGCGTGAACATCCACAGCGCGCCCGCCCACCCCCCGCCGTCGGGGCCGGCGACGATGACGCTCACAATCGCGGCGACCGAGGCTGCGGCCACGAGCACGGCCGGTATCCGCATGGAGCGCTCGTTGAAGCGACGGCATCCCAGCCACATGAAGCCCGTGGCGGACACGAATGTACCGTTGCCCGCCGCGACCGCCCACACCGCGCCGGGGTCGCTCGCCCACACGAGGTAGCTCAGTGTCGTCAGCATGGCGCTGAGGAAGCCCAGTGCCCACAGCCGACCGGCGGCGTCATCACGGCGCAGGAAGGTCTCAGCGATGAACAAGACGCCGCAGACGATGACCACCAGCGCGGTGATGGCTGCGAGGTACCCCTCGGCGGTCATGTCAGGGCCCCCGTACCGCGCGCGGCATCGGCCGCGGTCTGGGTCGCGACCCCCGGACGCACCGCCGGAATCGACACGGTGAAGGTCGAGCCGACGCCCAGCGTGCTGTTCACGTAGATGTCGCCACCGAGGCGGCGCACAATGTCACGGCTGATCGACAACCCCAGACCGCTGCCTTCCACCCCTGCCCGCCGCACGGCTGCACCGCGGTAGTAGCGCTGGAAGACATTCACGAGGTCCTCCTCGTCCAGACCCACACCGGTGTCCTCGACGAGGATGAGGGTCTTTCGCCCGCGTGTCGCCGTCATCAACGACACGCGGCCGCCTTCGCGGTTGTATTTGATCGCGTTCGACAGCAGGTTGTCGACGACCTGGCGCAGCCGCAGCGGATCGACGTAGCCGCGCGCAGGCATGGCCCGCGACAGGTCGATCGTGACGTTCCGGCTGCCGTCCCCTGTCACGATCGACTGCGCAGAGGCCTTGACGATCTCCAGCACGTCCACATCCTCCGGCGTCATCGGCAGCGTGGCGGCATGGCTCGACGCGGCAAGCACGTCGCCGACGAGGGCCAGCAGGCGGTCGGCGTTGCGGTCGGCGATCGCGAGGCTCGATGCCGCGCTCGGCGGCAGGCCCGGGGAGTCCAGCGCCAGCTCGATGTGCCCGATGATCGAGGTCAGTGGCGTGCGCAGTTCGTGGGATACCGACGAGACGAGCAGGTCGCGCGCCTGCAGCGCCGACATCTCCGCCGTGACCTCTCGGCAGACCACCACCGCACCGGCGTGGGATTCCGAGTCTGTATTTGCCAGCCGGTGGGCGGTGACGCTCAGTGCGCGCCGCTCCCCCGCGACCGGCTCGATCCACACCCGCTCATCGTCGAACTCCTCGCCGCGCAGCGCCCGTGCCAGCGGAAGCTGGTCGGCGGAGATGCGTGTCCTGCCGTCTCTTTCGTACGCCGTCGGCGCTGCGCCGTCGGGGTCGGTCAGGAGGTGCTGCAGGTGCCCCTCGCCGTCGTTCAGGATCGAGATGGCACCGCCGTGTTCGATGTGCAGCACGCCGAGGTCGGCGGTGTCCAGCACCTCTGACAGCAGCTGCTCCTGGTGGCGCGACCGTTCCAGCGCCTGGGCGAGGATCTCGGCCTGCCTGCGCAGCAGGCGTCGTTGCGCAGCGGCCCGCCGCGCACCGGTGTACGCCGTCGCCCCGATCGCGATGAGCATGACCGGCAGGAGGAAGACACCGAAGTTGGTGAACTGACGCGGTTCCACCGCGACCGATGCCGAGAAGCCGACGACTGCCATGCTCACCCCTCCGGCGAACCCGGCAAGGCCGAAACTCGCCGACAGCCACAGCACGGGGAACGCGAAGAGCATACCGGTGCCGGCTGCGGGGTCGGCGAAGCGCATCAGCGAGATCGCGATGATGTCGCCCACCGGAACGACGGCGGTCCATGCGAGCGGGACCCTGCTCCAGGGCGCAGCGATCGCGACCGCGGTGAGCACGAAGACGATCACGACGCCGGCGAAGAACAGCGGCACGTTGCCGGTGAATCCGTGGTGGAACATCAGGAAGGTGAGAACGAGCACCACGCCGGCCAGCACCAGCTGACTCAGCGCGGCACTGCGCATCTCCGCTCGGTCGGCGAACGCGGCGTCCAGCCGGGGCCACCGCGTGGAGCGAGTGCGCACGCCGCGCGTCGGGGAGGGGAGCGACTGCATGTCTCGACGTTATCGTTCCTGCGGGCCTGCCCCGTTGCGGCTGGCCGCACCGCCCTGCAGGTGGGTCACGGTCTCCCAGAGGGCATCGGTCTGCGCCAGGGTGGATGCGAGTGTCCCGGACGTGTCCACCACGACGTCGGCTATCGCCAATCGCCGCTCGTCGGGCACCTGCGAGGCGATTCGCGCCTGCGCGTCGGCCTCGGTCATCCCGCGTAACTCCACCAGACGTCGCGTGCGCAGCGTCGCCGGGGCGTGTGCGACGACGATGAGGTCCCAGGGATCGTCCACCCTGGCCTCGACCAGCAACGGGACGTCGTAGACGATCACGGCGTCGGGATCGGCTCGCAGCGCCTCGGCGAAACGACGGGCCGATTCCGCCCGCACCGCGGGGTGCACGATCGCGTTCAGCCGGGCGATCGCGTCGTCGTCACCGAAGACGACGGATGCCAGCCGGGCGCGGTCCAGCGCGCCGTCCGGCGTGAGCATGTCGGCGCCGAACGCGGCGGCGATGTCGGCAAGCACCGGCGAACCGGGCGACTGCACCTCTCGGACGATGCGGTCCGCATCGACCACGGTGGCGCCGTGCTCGGCGAGACGGTGGGCGATGGTCGACTTGCCCGACGCGATTCCGCCGGTGAGTGCGATGAGCGGCATGTTTCGAGCATGCCAGATCCGACGTCGCCGAGAGCGCGCCGGGTACGGCGAAGGGCCGCCACTGCGAACAGTGGCGGCCCTTCGCTGCGGATCAGCGGCCGGAGAGCTTCTCGCGGAGAGCCGCGAGTGCCTCGTCGTCGGCCAGCGTGCCTGCGGAGCCACTCTCGGACGAGTAGGTACCCGCACCGGAGTCGACACCGGCAGCGGCTTCGGCCTCGAGAGCCTTCGCCACGG
The DNA here is from genome assembly GCF_024623575.2 of Microbacterium sp. zg-YB36. Classification (NCBI taxonomy): domain Bacteria; kingdom Bacillati; phylum Actinomycetota; class Actinomycetes; order Micrococcales; family Microbacteriaceae; genus Microbacterium; species Microbacterium sp. zg-YB36. Next base: position 95,255 of record NZ_JANJFD020000001.1, on the reverse strand, counting down.
CGGCCTTGTGAGCCTCCCAGCGACCCTGGGCAGCGGCGTACTCGGCCTCCCAAGCAAGACGCTGCTCGTCGAAGCCTTCCTTCCACTGGTTGGTCTCGGCGTCGAAGCCCTCGGGGTACTTGTACTCCCCGTTCTCGTCGTACTCCGTGACCATGCCGTACAGCGCCGGGTCGAACTCGGTGCCGTTGGGGTCGACCGACTCGTTGGCCTGCTTCAGCGACAGCGAGATGCGGCGACGCTCGAGATCGATGTCGATGATCTTCACGAAGACCTCTTCACCGACCGAGACGACCTGCTCAGCGAGCTCGACGTGCTTGCCGGACAGCTCCGAGATGTGCACGAGGCCCTCGATGCCGTCTGCGACGCGAACGAACGCACCGAACGGAACCAGCTTGGTGACCTTGCCCGGAGCGACCTGACCGATCGCGTGGGTGCGGGCGAAGACCTGCCACGGGTCCTCCTGCGTCGCCTTCAGCGACAGCGAGACGCGCTCGCGGTCGAGGTCGACCTCGAGGATCTCGACGGTGACCTCCTGGCCAACCTCCACGACCTCCGAAGCGTGCTCGATGTGCTTCCACGAGAGCTCGGAGACGTGCACGAGGCCGTCCACGCCGCCCAGGTCGACGAACGCACCGAAGTTGACGATCGACGAGACCGTGCCCTTGCGAACCTGACCCTTGTGCAGGTTGTTGAGGAACGTGGTGCGCGACTCGGACTGCGTCTGCTCGAGCAGGGCGCGGCGCGAGAGCACGACGTTGTTGCGGTTCTTGTCGAGCTCGAGGATCTTGGCCTCGATCTCCTGACCGAGGTACGGCGTCAGATCACGGACGCGACGCAGCTCGATCAGCGATGCCGGCAGGAAGCCGCGCAGCCCGATGTCGACGATCAGACCGCCCTTGACGACCTCGATCACCTGACCGGTGACGACGCCGTCGCTTTCCTTGATCTTCTCCACATCGCCCCACGCACGCTCGTACTGCGCGCGCTTCTTGGACAGGATGAGGCGGCCTTCCTTGTCCTCCTTCTGGAGAACCAGGGCCTCGACGTGGTCGCCCACGTTGACGACCTCGTTGGGGTCGACGTCGTGCTTGATCGAGAGCTCGCGCGAAGGGATGACGCCCTCGGTCTTGTAACCGACGTCGAGGAGCACCTCGTCACGGTCGATCTTGACCACGGTGCCTTCGATGAGGTCGCCGTCGTTGAAGAACTTCAGGGTCTTTTCGACCGCGGCCAGGAAGTCTTCGGCAGATCCGATGTCGTTGATCGCGACCTGCTTGGTGGCCGGGGCGGTCGTTGCGGTAGTCATGTAGTGGGTTGTCCTTGTTGGGGTGGGTATCGGGCCTAGACCTGTCACAGGCACCCGTGCGCGCAAAGGCGAACGGAAACCTCCAGCCGAGGCGAAAGCGGATTGTTGTGCGATGCCACTCGCGGGCGCCGAAAGATCGGCCACACGAATGACACTTCAGAATACCAGAGAACCGGCCGTTTCGTGGTGGTCGGGCGGGACCTCAGCCCTGCGCCGCCGCGGCGCAGGCGATGCAGCGATCGGCCGTCGGCCGCGCACGCAGCCGCTCGAGTGGAATCGCCGCACCGCAGGACACGCACACCCCGTAGGTGCCGTCCGCCGTGCGGGCCAGGGCCGCATCCAGCTCGGCCCGCTCGACGAGGGCGGCCCGGCGCAGCGCATCCAGCTGCAACCACTCCCCACTGAGGGTGGAACCCTCGGGGTCGTGCTCGTCATCCGCCGTGCCGTCGGCCCGATCGCGACGCAGCAGCGCGTCGTCGCGATCGAGCCGGTCGATGCGGTCGTCGATGTCGCGTCGGCGCCGCGCGAGCTCGTCCGCCAATGCGGCCAGCGCCGCGGCGCGCCCGCTCACCGCGCGTGCAGGGCCTCGGCGATGGGCACGTCGCCGCCGCCGAACCGGATGGTGCGCCCGACGGTCGCATCGTCGGTGAGGGATGCCGCGATGACCGCCGCGACATCGGCGCGCGGGACGGCGCCGTCGCCCTGGGGGTCCACTTCGATCCGCCCGGTGGGCGCGTCGAGCGTGAGCGCCCCCGGCGCGACGATCGTCCAGTCCAGTCCACTCGCGCGCAGGTGCTCGTCGGCGGCCCACTTCGCGTCGGCATACGCGAAGAACCCGTTGTCGGGCGAGACGCCGTGGTCGGCGCGGGACCCGATCCACGACACCATCACGAAGCGACGCACCCCGGCGGCGACGGCCGCGTCGATCGTGCGGATCGCGGCGTCGCGGTCGACGGCATACGTGCGCTCAGGGCTGCCACCCCCGGCACCCGCCGCCCACACGATCGCGTCGTTGGCGCTGACGAGGTTTGTCAGCTGGTCGAGATCGAACGTCTCGATGTCGGCGACGACCGGCGCGGCACCGGTGGCCGCGACATCGCCCTCGTGATCGGCGTTGCGGATGACGGCGCTGACGGTGTCACCCCGCTCGACGAGGAGGGGTTCCAGGTGCAGCGCGACCTTGCCGTGTCCGCCGATGATCAGAATGCGGGCCATGAGAGGTTGTCCTTCCGGTGACGAGCTTCCACGCTACCTCCGGTCGCAGCCTCAAGCGCCGGCAGCATCCTTCACGTCGTTCTTCGCCAGCGCGCTGTGCTGCCGCCCCCACAGCAGGTAGAACGCCAGCACGACGGCGATCCAGGCGCCGAACCACACGTAGGTCGACCAGCCGAGGCCGCTGATGAGGTAGATGCAGGCCAGGATCGACAGCGCGGGGGTGACCGGGTAGCCGGGCACCTTGAAGGCGCGCGGAAGGTCGGGGCGCGTGCGGCGCAGCACCACGACCCCCACCGACACGACGATGAACGCCACGAGCGTGCCCATCGAGACGAGGTCCCACAGGCTCGTCAGCGGTACCAGGCCCGCCAGCAGCGCGACTGCCGCCGACACCACGACGGTGGAGAACACCGGCGTCTGGGTGCGGGGGTCGACGCGTGCGAACGCCGACGGGATCAGACCGTCGCGGCCGATCGAGTAGAGGATGCGGGTCTGACCGAACAAGATCACCAGGGTGACCGAGAAGATCGACACCACCGCACCGGCGGCGAGCACGGTCGCCGGCCACGAGGCGCCCAGCACGTCGGAGAGGATCACTGCCAGACCGGCGCTCTGCTGCGCCGGGTCGGAGAAGTCGCCCCACGGCTGGGCGCCGACGGCGGCGACGGCGACGAACAGGTACACCGCCACGACGACGGCCAGGGCGATGAGGATCGCACGCGGCAGCGCGCGCTGCGGGTCCTTCACTTCGTCGCCCGCCGTCGAGACGGCATCCAACCCGATGAACGTGAAGAAGATCGTGCCGGCGGCCGCGGTCACCCCTGCCGCACCGTGCGGGGCGAACTCGGCGAAGTGGTCGACGCTGAACGCCGTGATCGCGATCCCCGCGAACATCAGGAGCACGGCCACCTTGATGACGACCATGACGGTGTTGACCGCCGCCGACTCACGGGTGCCGCGAACCAGCAGCACGGCGCACATGGACACCAGCAGCACGGCGGGCAGATTGATGATGCCGCCCTCCATCGGTCCCGCCGTCAGCGCGGGCGGCAGATTGAAGCCGAACAGCGCGCCCAGCAGGTGATCGAGGTACCCGCTCCAGCCGGAGGCGACGGCGGCGGCGGAGACGCCGTACTCGAGGATGAGGCACGCGGCCACGCCCATCGCGACGATCTCGCCGAGCGTCACGTAGGCGTACGTGTACGTCGAACCCGAGATCGGTACAGCCGAGGCCATCTCGGCGTAGCAGACCGCCGAGAGCCCCGCGGCGATCGCCGCGATGAGGAACGAGACCAGCACCGCCGGGCCGGCAAGGGGGACCGACTCGTGCATCACGAAGAAGACGCCGGTGCCGACGGTGGCCCCGACCCCGAGCATCGCCAGCTGGAAGGTGCCCAGGCGCCGCGGCAGACCGCCCTCAGTCGGGGTCTGCGCGTTGATCGGCTTGCGCCGGAAGAGTGTGCGGACCGCGCTCATGCGAGGCGGCATCCGGGAGTCTGACAGTGGAAGAGCACTAAGAGATTCTAAGCCGCGTCGACTGCGACGGCCGACGTGATGCATTCACAGGAATAGACCGCGCGACCCGGCGTTGCACCTGGGGATCGCGTCGACCGCAGGAGCCTTGATGACCACGCACACAGAGGAACGCCACCTCAACGCCGCCACCTCGATGGGCGCCGTGACGCTGCGCGTCTCGGACCTCGAGTCGATGAGCGGCTACTACGCGAACGCGTTCGCGATGGCGCCGATTCAGGAGCGCACCCGTGGGCGCGAGGTGCACCGCGTGCTCGGCCTCGGCGAGACCCCGCTCGTCCGGCTCGTGCACACCCCGGGTCTTCCCGCCGCCGATCGGCGTCAGGCGGGACTGTTCCACACCGCGTTCCTCTTCGACGATGCCGAGGGCCTGGCGGCGACGGTCTTCCGCGCGGCGCAGGACCCGCGCAGCCGCTTCACCGGCTCCGCGGACCACCTCGTGAGCGAGGCCTTCTACTTCACCGACCCCGAGGGCAACGGCGTCGAGCTGTACACCGACCGTGACCGCGACCTGTGGGTGCATGTCGACGGCCAGGTGCAGATGGACTCGCTCGCACTCGACCCCAACGAGTACCTGCGCCGCCACCTCACTCAGGATGCCATCGACACGGCGCCCGCCCGCGCCGGCACAGTCGGGCACGTCCACCTGCAGGTCGGCGACGTCGCCACCGCGCAGGCGTTCTACGTCGACGCTCTCGGTTTCGAAGCGACCCTCACCGGCTACCCCGGCGCGATCTTCGCGTCGGCCGGCGGCTACCACCACCACGTCGCGATGAACTCCTGGAACAGCCGGGGCGCCGGCCCCCGCGCCGCGGCGCTCGGACTCGGCGACGTGTCTATCACCGTGCCCGATCGCGAGGATCTCGACGCGCTCATCGCACGGCTGCGCGAGCGCGGCCTCAGTTACGACAGCGACGGGCGGTCGGTACGCCTCACCGATCCCTGGGGCACACAGGTGACCGTCGCACTGCCGGACCTCTCCCCCGACGAGTTGCTGTCCCGCTGACCGGCCGCGTGTTTCCCCGGCCGACCCGCTGACGCTGCCGCGTCCTGCGCCGTAGCGTGGAACATATGGCCCTCACCGCCGCCGTCCGCGCCGACCGCCGCCTGCCCCTGCTGCAGGTCGCGAAGTCGGCGCTGGCCACGATGCTCGCCTGGCTCGTCGCCGGGTGGCTGCTGCCGGGGCCGCCGCCGGTGTTCGCCGCCATTGCGGCGCTGCTGGTCGTGCAGCCGAGCCTGAACCAATCGGTGCTGAAGGCGATCGAGCGCAGCGTCGGCGTCATCGCCGGTGTCGCGATCGCGTCGGCGCTGGGATTGCTGTTCGGCGCGGCGACGTGGGTGGTGCTGACCGCGATCGTCGTGTCGCTGGTGGTCGCGTGGGCCCTGCGCATGACCACCGGCGTGAGCAACCAGGTCGTCATCAGTGCCCTGCTGGTACTCGCCCTCGGCGTCAGCACCCCCGGATACGCCGGCGCCCGCATCATCGAGACGATCATCGGAGCGGCGCTGGGACTGGCCGTCAGCGTGCTGCTGGCCCCGCCGGTGCACGTCGCTCCGGCGCGGGAGCGGGTCGACGCGCTGGGGCGGGAGACCGCCGCCACCCTCGACCGGCTCGCCGGTGCGTTCGTGGAGCACCGCACCGCCGGAGAGCTGGAGGAACTGCTGCTCACGGCACGCCTGCTGCGCCCGATGCGCGACGCCGCGGCATCCGCCCTTGCCGCTTCCACCGACTCGCTCGAGCTGAACCCGCGCGCGCCGAAGTTCCGGCCGCAGATCGATGAGCTGGAGCGGCTGCTCGAGCGGTTCGACGGAATCGTCACCCAGGTGATCGGAATGACCCGGGCGGTGCGCGACTACGGGACGGACGAACTCGTCGATGAGCCGTCGGCGCCCGCGATCGCGGAGCAACTGCGCCGCGCTGCCCACGACCTACGGTTGCTGACCACCGCCAGCGTCGGCGAGGTCGTCGTCCACGATGAGCCGGCGCTGACGCGGCCGCTGGAGATCCATTCGCCTTCGTCGCTGAACTGGGTGCTGATCGGCTCGATCCTCGTCGACCTGCGACGCGTGCACGAAGGCATCACCGAGCCGCTCTGACTCACGGGTCGATCACACCGTCGAGGTACCACCACCGCCCGCTCTGCCGCACGAAGCGACTGCGCTCGTGCAGCACGCCGCGCGTGCTCCCCTCGGCGAAGCGGGCGCGGAACTCGACGTACGCGCGCTTGTCGCCTTCGTCGGCGGCGACGATCTCCAGGCCCTGCCAGCGCATTCCCGGGTCGAGGTCGAGGTGCTCGGGACGGGTGCCCGGGTGCCACGTCTGCTCGAGATACCGCGCGTCGCCGATCGCGAACGCGGTGTACCGCGATCGCATGAGCGCCTCGGCGGTGGGAGCGGGGTCGCCGGCGAGGTAGCGACCGCAGCAGTCGGCGAGCGCGGCGGGCAATCCGCAGGGGCAGGCGTCGTCGGGCATGGTTCCGCCAGTCTCGCACCCCGCGTTCGCCCGCGAGTGAGTATTCGCGGTGCCGAGTGAGTATTCACGGTCTCGAGTGAGTATTCATTCTTCGCCAGGCTGTGCACCGCGTTGCCGGAACGAGGGGATCTGCCCGAATGCGGTGCCGTACCGGCATCCGATCCGCATTCCGGCAGATCCCCGCAGCACGGGCGACGGATGCCGGGCGCGCGGCGGGCAGCGAGGCCTTCGACCCGGACGTGGCTTTGACACTGCCCGTTTGCCGATCTAGCGTTCAGGGGCCGCGCGAGAGGAGCCCTGATGACCGCAGCGCCTGGTGCCCGCGTCGCCGGCACGCCCCAGTTCTGGTGGCGCGTCGCGATCATCGTGGTGTGCCTGGTGGGGCTGTCCAGCGGCAACCACCGCTTGGTCTTCTTCACCACGCAGAGCAACGTGATCGTCTTCGCCTACTTCGCCGGAGCGCTGTACTGGATGCTCCGCCGGGGCACCTCGGATGCTCCGGCCCCGCGACTGCGCGGGGCGATGACCGCGTGGATCCTGACCACCGCACTGGTGTCGCACGTGCTGCTCAACTACGGCGCGAGCCCGCTTCCCGGCCTCTTCGTCACCGATCCCGCCGAGGCGCTGGCCAACCGGTCGCTGTTCATCCTGCACTACGTCGTGCCTGGGATGGTGCTCGTTGATTGGCTGGCGTTCGGCCCGCGGCGCGCGGTGCGCTGGCGCGACGGCCTGGTGTGGCTGCTGTACCCGTTCCTGTACGGCGTCATCACGCTGGCTCGTGCCATCGCGTTCCCCACCATCGCCGACCGGTTCCCGTATCCCTTCCTCAACATCGACTATCTCGGCATCGGCGGCGCCCTGCTCGGCCTGCTGCAGGTCGTCGCGGTCATCGCCGTCGTGGCCGCGATCGTCATCGGACTCGACCGCGCCGTCGCGGCGCTGAGCGACCGGCGGCGTCGGGCGCGGACCGCACCGGGCGCATAACTCAGGAGGAACGGCCTGTTTGCCCGGGCCCAAGCCCGTGCCGGCGGTGTTCTTCCTGAATTGTGCGCCGGGCCGCGTGCGTTGTGGATAACCGGATGCCGCGCAAGGACCGAGCGGTAGCGTGTGCGCATGATGTCACGGCGAGCGGTCGGGGCCGTCACTGCGGCCCTCCTGCTCCTGCTTGCCGCCAGCACCACCGGTTGCGTGCCCGAGCCGGCGCCGAGCCCCACTCCCGCGGGGTTCGCGACCGAGGAAGAGGCATTCGCCGCCGCCGAGGAGACGTATCGCTCCTACGTCGACGCACTCAATCAGGTGGACCTCAGCGACCCGGACACGTTCGAGCCCGTCTTCGCCTGGACCAGCGGCGAAGCGAACGCGAATGAGCGAGAGACGTTGTCGCAGATGCACGCAGAAGGCTGGGAAGTATCGGGGCTAACACAAGCTCCCGTCGTCGAGTTGGGCCGCGTTGAACTCCCGAGCAGTGTCGAGCTTCTGGTGTGCCAGGACGTTAGCGACGTGGACATCGTGGACACCCGTGGCAACTCGCAGGTTTCCCCTGGGCGACCCGGGATTCAGTCGATGTCGATATTGCTAGACAGCTCACGCTCCACAGCGACTGGCCTAGCGATCTCGAAGATCAGCGGCAGGGAAGGAGATCCGCCATGCGCGGAGGGCTAGTAGCCGCGGCTGTTGTGTTCACGGCGCAATTAGCGATGGCCGCGGGTGTGCTCCCCGGTTCGGCGTGCGCTGGCGGGGCGTGGCTCGACCACTGCACGGTAGAAAACATCGGTTCCTCCGTCGAGATCGGCGCAGACTACACGGCACCGGGCGGAAACAACGGCGGTGGCGGCGGAAACGACCGGGGCTCCGACCGTGAACCGCAATCCGACGCAGGCCCGGCGCCGGACGAGCAGTGCAACCCGGTCGTCGGATGCCGCGGCAACTACCAGGTCTGGACCATCCCCGAGGTCACGCTGGCCGACATCGCGTCGTTCACGCCCGCCCGTCCCTCGTTCACGGGCGAGCCGGACGGCGTGGCAGTGGTCGGGATGCCGGCGAACTTCGTCGCCGCAGCCACCGAGCAGCACATCGCGGGTGAACTGTTCGGTTACGCCGTCGTGGTGCACTTCACCGCGGCCTCTTACGTCTTCCGCTACGGCGACGGCAGCAGCCGCACGTCACCCACCGGCGGCGCACCCTGGCCCTCGCTCGGCCAGGCGCAGTTCACGGCCACGCCTACGAGCCACGCATACGCGGCCCGCGGCACCTACCGCGCCTCGGTGACGGTGCGCTACTCCGCCTGGGTCGAGTTCGACACCGGAGCGCGGCGCGACGTGCCCGGCTTCGTGGAGGCGACCACCGAGGGCTACGGCATGCGGGTAGTCGAGGTGCACACGGCACTGGTCGACCGCACGTGCCTGGAGGATCCGACCGGCCCGGGCTGCTGACGGCGGAGCAGGAACCGGCAGCGTCAGCCCTGCGCGCCCTGGCTCAGCCCTTCGCGCCGCAGCCGCAGCGCGTTCCGCCATGACCTGACCGCGAGGACTCCGAAGGCGAGGAGGGTCGCTGCCCCCGTGAGGATCCCGAAGCCGCTGTCCCCCTTGACGACGTGAGTGACCAGGATCGTTGCACCGGAGGCTGCGGCCAGCACGAAGACGATCGTCGTGCCGAGCGCGACCCGGAAGCTGGTGGTCGTCATCTCGAACATTCCGTCACTGTATCGGCACCGATGGGGCGGACAGTACCCTGTCGAGGTGTCCTCACGTCCAGACCGCCTCATGCTCCTCGACACCGCGTCCCTGTACTTCCGCGCCTTCTACGGCGTCCCCGATACGGTGCGCTCCCCCGACGGCGCTCCGGTCAACGCCGTGCGCGGGCTGCTGGACATGATCGCCAAGCTCGTCACGACGTACGAGCCGACCGACCTGGTGGCCTGCTGGGACGACGACTGGCGGCCGCAGTGGCGGGTCGACCTCATCCCCACCTACAAGACGCACCGCGTCGCCGAGGTCGTGCCAGGCGGCTCGGACGTCGAGGTCGTGCCCGACCCGCTCGAGGCTCAGATCCCGATCATCCGCGAAGCGCTCGGCCTGCTCGACCTCACGATCGTCGGGCGCGCCGATCACGAGGCGGACGACGTCATCGGCACGCTGGCGACCCGAGCACGGATGCCGGTGGACATCGTCACCGGAGACCGCGACCTGTTCCAGCTCGTGGATGACGCGCGCGACGTGCGTGTGATCTACACCGCACGCGGCATGAGCAACCTCGACGTCGTCACCGAAGCGACCGTCGTCAAGAAGTACGGCGTGCTTCCCTCGCAGTACGCCGACTTCGCGACCATGCGCGGCGATGCTTCCGACGGCCTGCCTGGCGTCGCGGGCATCGGCGAGAAGACCGCAGCCACGCTCCTCGCCGCCCACGGCGACCTGGCCGGCATCCTGGCCGCCGCCGAATCCGGTGACGGGATCTCCGCCTCCGTGCGCGCCAAGATCCTCGCGGCCAGCGATTACCTCGCCGTGGCACCGACCGTGGTGGCGGTGGTCACCGACCTCGACATCGACCCGCCGGCTTCGCGCCTGCGCGCACTGAACGACGTCGAACGCACCGCCGCGGCGGAATTCGCCGAACGCTGGGGGCTCGGCACCTCCATGGCGCGGGCGGTCGACGCCCTCGCTGCGCGCGCCTGACCGGGCAGCGCCGCGGCATCCGCCCAGCCGGCTCCGAGCCACCGGCCACGTAGGCTTGTTCGGTGATTCGCAGCCTCGCCGCGGTTGCGCTGGGGATCGTTCTCGCCGTCACGGCGACCGGCTGCTCCTCGCCGTCCTCTGCCGCCCCCATGCCCACGCCGACACCCAGCGCGGGACTGCCGGTGGCCGCACCGTCCGAACCGGTCTACATCATCGGCGACTCCTGGGCCGCGGGTGTCAGCGCCGACCCGGGTGCCGGATGGGTCGACCTCGTCGACGCCCACTACGGCTGGGACACCACGCTCAACGCGCAGCCGGGCACCGGGTACGACGCCGTGCTCAAGGCGGGCGAGCCCTACATCGAGCGGGTCGACGACCTCCCACCTCACCCCCCGGCACTGGTGATCGTGCAGGGCGGCGTGAACGACAAGCTGGCCGGCTGGATGAACCTCCAGGACAACGCCGGCGCCACGATCGCCGCGATCGAACACCGCTACCCCGGCGTCCCCATCCTCATGGTCGGTCCCGCCACGGCAGCCCTCCCCGCCGCACAGTCACTGTCCACGATCGACCAGCACCTCGCCGAGGTCGCCCGCACCGCCGGCGCGTTCTACATCTCCCCGATGCAGGGCGAGTGGGTGGGCGCCGACAACGTGCAGACCTTCATCGACCCCGACACCGATCACCCCAGCAATGCGGGACACGCGGAGTACGCCGCACGCCTGATCGCAGCGATCGACGCAGCGGCGCAGTAGGGACGGATGCCACCGGGACGCTCACGTGCGGCGCGCGGTCCACTCCCGCAGCTGCTTCAGCGGCCAGGTCGTCACGATCCGCTCGGCAGGCACGCCGGCCCGCTCGGCACGGGCAGCGCCGTGGTCCAGCAGTGACAGCTGCCCCGGCGCATGCGCGTCGGAGTCGATCGCGAACAGGCATCCGGCGTCCAGCGCGATCGCGATGAGCTCATCGGGCGGATCCTGCCGTTCCGGCCGGGAGTTGATCTCCACCGCGACACCGTGTGCGGCGCAGGCGGCGAACACGGCGGCGGGGTCGAACTGCGACGGCGGACGCGTGCCGCGGGAGCCCTCCACGAGCCGGCCGGTCACGTGGCCGAGCACGTCCACGTGCCGGTTCGAGACGGCGGTGACCAGCCGCCGCGTCATCGGCCGGGGCTCCATGCGGAGTTTGGAGTGGACGGATGCCACGACGATGTCGAGTTCCGCCAGGAGATCCTCCTGCTGGTCCAGTCCCCCGTCGTCGAGGATGTCAACTTCGATGCCGCTGAGGAGGGTGAAGCCGTCTCCGGTGAAGCCCGGGACCAGCGTGAGCTGTTCGCGCAGCCGTTCCGGCGACAGTCCGCGAGCAACGCGCAGCCGCGGGGAGTGGTCGGTGAGGGCGAGGTATTCGTGGCCGAGCGCCCGCGCCGCATCGACCATGAGCTCAATCGGGGTGTATCCGTCGGACCAGTCCGAGTGGCTATGCAGATCACCGCGCAACTGCGCTCGCAGTGAGGAGCCGACCGGGGCGACCCCGGCGCTTTCGCGCAACTGGGCGAGGTAGGCGGGCACCTCACCGGCGAGGGTCTCTTGGATCACGGCGAACGTGGAGTCGCCGATCCCCTTGCGACGGCGTAGCGCCGCGGTGTCCCGCAGCTGCGTCTCGCTGAGTCCTTCGATGGCCGTGGCCGCGGCGCGGAAAGCCTTGGAGCGGTAGCGCGAGGCGCGCTCGCGCTCCAGCAGAGTCGCTATCTCGCTGAGGGCGTCGAAGGGATTCATGGCATGAAGAAAAAACGGGCCCGCACCGGAAGGGTGCGGGCCCGTTTGATCAGGAGGTGGTGACGGTGGACCGCTTCACGACGACCGGGATAGAGGCGAGGCGATGAATCGCCCAGCCGAAGACGATCGAAAGGACTCCGACGCCCATCGCGAAGACCGCGACGCCGAAGGACACGACCGAGGTGAACAGCGAGGCCCGAAGGAACGACGCGTTCATCATCGTGGCGCGCACCGGGTCGTCCTGCTCCAGCTCGGCGTAGGTCTTGCCCTCCGAGGAGTGCAACGCGTGCTGCTGGATGATGTCGGCCTGGACGAAGGCCGTGAACGGACCGGAAACGGTCTGGCCCTGGAACGCCATGGCGTCATCGGGGACCGTGATGTTCTCGGCGCGAAGCTGGGAGGACACCATGATCCACACGACGATGCCGACGATGATCAGGACTACACCGCCCAGGATGCCGATGATGCCGGCGGCCTTGATGAGGCCCACCTTGCGTGAGGGGGATTCAATGGTGTCAGCCGTGTTGGCCGGTGCTTCCGACATGTGGCGTCGCTCCTTGGGTTGGACTTTGGTTTAAAGCTAGCGGGGCGCTTGCCCGCCGGCCATGGCGCCCGCCGTGAATAATCAATAACGTGAAAATTCGCCTACGTGAATAGGTCAGATGACTGTTTCGCCGCCGAGTTGCTGGGTGGTCGTCACCCATGCGGTCAGCGTCGCCGCAGCCGCTCCGGTGTCGATCGCCACCGCCGCGGCATCCTTCGCTTCGGCAAGTCGCTCCAGGATCGGCCGCTGCGCCTGACCGGGATCCTGCGACAACCGGTACGCCACGATGCCGGCGGCCGTGTTCAGCAGCACGATGTCGCGCACCGCACCGGCTTCACCGTCGAGGACGCGCCGCACGACAGCGGCGTTGTGAGCGGGTTCACCGCCGAGCAGATCGTCGATGTCGGCCAGCGCAATGCCGAGGTCACGCGGATCCAGGTCGTGTTCGTGCACATCGCCGAGGCTGATCTCCCACAACCGGCTGTGCCCCGTGGTGGTCAATTCGTCCAGCCCGTCGTCACCGCGGAACACCAGTGCGGTCGCGCCGCGGGTGCGGAACACGCCGGTGATCAGTGGCACGCGATCCAGGTGCGCGACGCCGACGGCGTTGGCCTCGGCGCGAGCCGGATTGCACAGCGGTCCCAGGAAGTTGAACACCGTCGGCACGCCCAATTCGGCGCGCGTCGCCCCGGCGTGACGGAACCCGGGGTGGAACGCCGACGCGAACGCGAAGGTGATGCCGGTGCGCGCGAGCGTCTCGGCCACGGCCTGCGGTGACAGCGCGAGGTCCACGCCGAGTGCCTTGAGCACGTCGGATGATCCCGACTTGGAGCTGGCTGCTTTATTTCCGTGTTTGACCACCGGCACCCCGGATGCCGCGGCGACGATGGCCGACATCGTCGACACGTTGACGGTGCCGAACCGGTCACCCCCGGTGCCCACGATGTCGAGCACGTGGGCGGGAACCGGCAACGGCACCGCTGCTTCCAGGATCGCATCGCGGAACCCGACGATCTCATCGATCGTCTCGCCCTTGGCGCGCAGCGCCACGAGGAATCCGGCCAGCTGCGACGGGGTCGCCGCACCGGTCATCACCTGCCGCATCGCCCACGTCGACTCCGACACGCTGAGATCACGCGCATCCAGGAGAGTGGTGAGGATTTCGGGCCATGAGTAGAGCTCCGCCATGAGCGTCGATCCTATCCCGGGCCGATCAGCAGATTCCCACCAGATTGTTAGGGTCCCCTAAGTCGGATGCCAGTGATCACCGGTCGCCTGATGCGAAAATCACAGCCCACTTTCAGCCATAATGAATGTGTGACGAGCACTCCAACGACCTATCCCCAGGCCATGCGGTCGGTCAAGCGACCCGACCCGGTCGCTGTCGGCACCATCGTCTGGCTCGGCAGCGAGGTCATGTTCTTCGCCGGCCTCTTCGCGATCTTCTTCACCCTCCGCAGCACCTCGCCCGAGTTGTTCGCCGAGCGGTCCGAGGTCCTGAACGTCCCGTTCGCGGCGATCAACACCCTGATCCTGATCCTGTCATCCGTCACGTGCCAGGCGGGTGTCTTCGCGGCGGAGAAATTCCGCCCGTACCGCACCGGCAGCATCTGGAACTTCCGCCAGTGGGGCATGGTCGAGTGGCTCTTCCTCACCTTCGTCATGGGCGCCGTGTTCGTCTCCGGGCAGGTCTGGGAGTACGCAACGCTCGTCGCCGAGGGGCTGCCGATCAGCGAGGATTCCTACGCCTCGGCCTTCTACATCACCACCGGCTTCCACGCCCTGCACGTGACCGGCGGGCTCATCGCCTTCCTGATGGTCATCGGGCGTGCGTACGCCGTCAAGAACTTCGGACGCAAGGAAATGACCACCGCGATCGTCGTGTCCTACTACTGGCACTTCGTCGACGTGGTCTGGATCGTGCTGTTCGCCGTCATCTACCTGCTGCCCTTCGTGAGCTGAGAGCGAGCTGAAACCCGACATGGCACGACACACTCCTCGCCGCTCGAACGGACGCCGCAGCCCCTGGGCTGCGGCGGCCCTCATCGGTATCGGCCTGCTGGTCACCGGCGGCGTCTACGCCGGCGCGTCCGCGGCCGTCGCCGCTTCCGAGCCGCAGACCGTCGCCTCCGCCCTCACCGTCGAAGACGGCAAGAAGCTGTTCCAGGCCAACTGCGCCACCTGCCACGGCCTGGACCTGCAGGGCACCGACAACGGGCCGTCGCTGTACGGCGTCGGCGAACTCTCGGTCGAGTTCCAGGTGGCCACCGGCCGCATGCCGCTGCAGATGCAGGGGCCGCAGGCTCCGCAGAAGCCGGTGCAGTTCACCCAGGAGCAGATCGACGCGATCGCCGCCTACACGCAGTCGGTCTCCCCCGGTCCCACCTACCCGGACGCGCACGTCCTCGACGGCGAAGGCGACGTGTCCAACGGCGCCGAGCTGTTCCGCATCAACTGCGCGATGTGCCACAACGTGGCAGCCGCCGGCGGTGCCCTCACCGAGGGCAAGTACGCGCCCGCGCTGACCGGCACCAGCGCTCTGCACATGTACGCCGCCATGGTCACCGGCCCGCAGAACATGCCCGTCTTCAACGACTTGACCCTCACCACCGAAGAGAAGCGCGACATCATCTCTGCGCTCATCTACATGCAGGAGAACGAGTCGGCCGGCGGATTCTCGCTCGGTTCGCTCGGCCCTGTCTCCGAGGGCCTCTTCATCTGGATCTTCGGTATCGGCAGTCTCATCGCCCTCACCGTGTGGATCACGGCGAAGTCGAACTGATCGATCACTGACACAGCATTACGGAACGTACGAGGAGCACCATGACACACGAGGACGACGCGCTCGAGCACGAGAGGGCTTCTTGGAAGCCTTCCCCGGGGCTCGCAGTCGCGGTATCCGACCCCGTGCACAACCCGGGTCTGCCCCCGCATCGCGCGCGCATGACGGACAAGGATCCGGCGGCGATGAAGCGCGCCGAGCGTACGGTCTACACGCTGTTCTACCTCTCCCTCGCGGGTAGCATCTGGGCGGTCGCCGCCTACATGATCTTCCCGATCGAGAGCGGTCGGATCATCGACATCCGCCACAACAACCTCTTCATCGGTCTCGGCATCGGGCTGGCACTGCTGGCGATCGGACTGGGTGCGATCCACTGGTCCAAGGCGATCATGTCCGACAAGGAGTTCACCGAGCCTCGTCACGCCACCCGTGGCCGCGATGCCACCCGTGCAGCCGCGGTGCAGGGCTTCCGCGAAGCCAACGAGGAGTCCGGGTTCGGCCGTCGCACCATGATCCGCAACTCGCTCTTCGCCGCCCTCGCGGCGTCGGTGATCCCCGGCATCACGCTGTTCCGCGGTCTGGCCCCGGAGAACACTCCCGAGCACCCGCACGCCGGCGATCCGGTGTACCTGCTCAGCCACACCATGTGGAAGGAAGGCGAGCGTCTCGCGCACGACCCCAGCGGTCTGCCGCTCCGTGCCGCCGACATGACCCTCGGCTCCGCTGTGCACGTCATCCCCGCGTCGCTTGCCGAGCTCAGCCACCACGACGGTTACCTCGAAGAGAAGGCCAAGGCCATCGTGCTTGCCGTGCGGCTGCTCCCCGAGCAGCTCAAGGAATCGGCCGATCGGGCCGACTGGTCATACGACGGCATCGTGGCCTACTCCAAGGTCTGCACGCACGTCGGCTGCCCCGTCGCCCTGTACGAGCAGCAGACCCACCACCTGCTGTGCCCCTGCCACCAGTCGCAGTTCGACGTGTCGGACGGCGCGGCGGTCATCTTCGGTCCGGCAGCCCGCCCGCTGCCTCAGCTGCCCATCACCGTCGACGACGAGGGTTACCTCGTCGCCCGCAGCGACTTCACCGAGCCGGTCGGCCCGAGCTTCTGGGAGCGCCATTGAGCACCGCAACTGTCACCGAGGCAACGGCCGAGGAGCCGAAGTCGTCGAACGAGAAGCCGCTCGGCGGCAAGTTCGTCGCCGGCGCCGCGAACTACATCGATGAGCGCACCAGCCTCTCCGGGTTCGTCAAAGAGCTGGGCCGCAAGATCTTCCCCGACCACTGGTCGTTCATGCTGGGTGAGATTGCGCTGTGGAGCTTCGTCGTCGTGCTGCTGTCCGGCACGTTCCTGACGTTCTTCTTCCAGGCGTCGATGACCGAGACGCACTATTACGGTGCGTTCGCCCCGATGCGCGGCATCGAGATGTCTGCGGCGCTGGAATCCACGCTGCGGATCTCCTTCGACGTCCGCGGTGGCCTGCTGGTGCGCCAGATCCACCACTGGGCCGCGCTCGTGTTCATCGCGGGCATCGGCGTGCACATGCTGCGCGTGTTCTTCACCGGCGCGTTCCGCAAGCCCCGCGAGCTGAACTGGGTCATCGGCTTCGTGCTGTTCATCCTGGCGCTGGGCGAGGGCTTCACCGGGTACTCGCTTCCCGACGACCTGCTCTCGGGCAACGGCCTGCGCATCATCGACGGCATGGTCAAGGGCATCCCGCTGGTCGGAACCTGGATCTCGTTCCTCCTCTTCGGCGGCGAGTTCCCGGGCACCGACATCGTGGGACGGCTCTACACACTGCACATCCTGCTCCTCCCCGCGATCCTCGTGGCGTTGCTGGTCGTGCACCTCATGCTGATGGTCATCAACAAGCACACGCAGTTCGCCGGCCCCGGCCGCACGAACAGCAACGTCGTCGGTTACCCGATGATGCCGGTGTACATGTCGAAGATGGGCGGGTTCTTCTTCATCACGTTCGGCGTGATCGTCTTCATCGCGGCACTGTTCACGATCAACCCGATCTGGAACTACGGCCCGTACGACCCGTCGCCGGTGTCGGCAGGTACGCAGCCTGACTGGTACATCGGCTTCGCCGATGGTGCGCTGCGCCTGGTGCCACCGCACCTGGAGTCGGTCTTCCTCAACCACACCTGGTCGTGGAACATCCTGCTGCCCCTGGGCGTGCTGGGACTGTTCATCGTGCTCGTCGCGATCTACCCCTTCATCGAGGCGTGGATCACCGGCGACAAGCGCGAGCACCACATCGCCCAGCGCCCCCGCAACGCCGCCACCCGCACCGCCATCGGCGCGGCCGGCGTCACGTTCTACGCGGTGCTGTGGGCTGCGGCATCCTCGGACATCATCGCCACACACTTCTTCCTCACCATGGAAGGCGTCATCCACGCCCTGCAGGCGCTGCTGATCGTCGGCCCGGTCATCGCGTACTTCGTCACCAAGCGCATCTGTCTCGCGCTGCAGAAGAAGGATCGCGAGATCGTGCTGCACGGCTACGAGTCAGGTCGCATCGTGCGCCTGCCCGGCGGCGAGTACATCGAGGTTCACCAGCCCGTCGACGAGTACGAGCGCGTCAAGCTGGTCAGCACCGAGACCGACGCACCGCTGGTCGTGCGGCCCAACGCCAAGGGACGCATCCCGTGGCACGAGAACCTGCGCGCGAGCCTGTCGCGCTGGTTCTTCGAGGACCGCCTCACTCCGCTGACGCAGAGCGAGCTCGACGCGGCCGTGGCGCACCAGCACCACTCGCTGGACGAGATGGCCCAGGAAGAGGCCGCAGAGATCCAGGGCGCCCACGAGCGCGCCGGTGTCCCCAACGCTCCCCTGCACCCGATCGACGACGGTCACAACAGTGAGACGGCCAACCGCCCCTCGAACGTGATCATCCCCGACGAGGGCGACGAGAAGAAGAACTCCACGGACTCCTGAGTCCGGCAACGAGGAACGGCCCCGGCGATCATCGCCGGGGCCGTTCCTCGTTGCGGCGGGGGTTCCTGCGGGGGCTACCGCCGCGTGGGGCTGTCTCGCGCGGTGAGCACCGCAGCGGCCGTGAGCGCCACGCCGCGGTCGGGATCCGCCGCCAGCGTCGACAGGATCCCTGCCGCCTCCGACCCTGGGAGGGCCGCGAGCGTCGCGGCGATGCGTCGTCGATCGGGCGCCGTGGCCGTCGTGGCAGCATCGCGCAACACGCCCGCGATCGTGCGCGCAGTGCTCTCCTCGCCCGCGAGCATCGCGAGCAGGTCGCCGGCCTCGATGTCGTGCTCACCCACGACGACGTGGGCCACGAGAGCGTCGATCGCACCCGTGTCCCCACCGCGAGCTCGCGCGAACTGAGCACGTGACCGTACGCGCGGGTCCGCGTGCTCGGACTGGCCCACCAGGACGGCGCGAGCCGCGGGCGAGTCGATCTTCTCCAGGGCTTCACGCGCACGACGTCGATGATCCGGCACGGGCGACGTCAGGGCAGCGGCGAGCAGCGGCACCGCCGCCGCGTGCGCTCGGGCAAGGGCCCACTGCAGCGCACCGGCCGCGTTGGCATCCCGTTCACGGACCATCGCATCCACCAGCACCGCGGCGTCGCGCTCCTCGACGTGCACGAGCGACAGGGCCAGCCGCTGGCGCTCGGATGCTCCGCAGCCATTCGACACCCTGTCACAGTGTCAAGGTCAAGCGGAACGCTTCGGCAGGATTACGACGGCGCTTGTCCGCCGCCGGCTCGTGCGGCTGCGGCATCCGTCCCTAGCGTGAGGATATGACTGACGCCCAGACCTTCTTCGCCGCAAAACTGCGTCACGAGACGGACCCGTCCGACGTGTACGCAGCCCAGCAGGCAGGCGACGCGTTCGTCCTCGTCGACGTGCGTAGCGCCGAGGCGTGGGAGCAGGGCCGCATTCCGGGTGCCGTGCACCTGCCGCACCGACAGATCGCCCGGCGCGCTCGCCAGGAGCTGGATCCGGCGGTGCCGGTCGTGGTCTACTGCTGGAGTCCCGGATGCAACGCCGGCGCCAAGGGCGCGCTGGCGTTCGCCGCCGCCGGGTATGAGGTGCGGGAGATGATCGGCGGTTACGAGTACTGGGCGCGGGAGGGCCAGCCGATCGAGAACGAGTATGGACCGCTCCCCCGCACCTTCGACCCGCTGGTGATGCGCGTGCACTGAGCCGGCGGGGGTTCAGGCGGTGTCGAGGCCCTCGAAGAAGCGCTGCGCCGCGGCGCCGGCGAACACCGGAGCCTCGTCGAACTGCGCGGGCCCTGCGACGACATCGCACACGACCGCCGTAGCGTTGTCCCGGGTGCCGGCGTCAAGCGCCACGCGCACCACCCAGTCCGCCGCGCGCTCGGGCGACGGGGCGAGGGCGAGCAGACGCTCGAGCTCGTCGCGCGGGACGTAGTCGCTCACGCCATCGCTGCACAGCAGCCACCGGTCCCCCGGCATCGGCTGCAGCTCGGCGACGGAGACGACATCCTCCTCATCGCCACTCAGCGACGCGGTGATGATGTTGCGACGGGGGTGGACTGCGGCCTCCTCGGGGCTCAGCAACCCCTGGTCAACGAGCGCCTGCACCAACGAGTCGTCGCGGGTCTGCAGGCTCAGCGCCCCGTCACGCAGCAGGTACGCGCGCGAATCGCCGGTGTGTGCCAGCAGCAGCGCCCCGTCGTGCCCGAACCACAGCCCGGTGAAAGTCGTCGCCATGCCCGCAAGGGTGGGGTCGCGGCGGGCGTGTGCGCCGATGTCCCAATTGGCCCAGCGGATGCGGGCGGCCAACTGCTCCGCGTCGCGCATCACCGGGCGGCCGGACACGAGCCGGTGCAGGAGCGCGGACGACGCCAGGTCGCCGGCCGGGCCGCCTCCGACGCCGTCGGCGACGGCGGCTGCCCAGGGCGCGGCGAACGCGGCATCCTGATTGATGGTGCGGAACTCGCCGACGTGGGAAACGGCGGCGGCTCTCAGTCGAGCCGTCATGGCAGGATCAGCGCGCGAAGTACCCGCGGTAGTACTCGAACACCCACCCGACCAGAGCGATGACGAACACACCGATTCCGATCGGGATCATGAACGCACCGACCGCGAAGCCGATCATCGCCAGTGCAGCCGAGAACGCGAGCACCAGGGGCCACCAGGACCACGGGCTGAACTCCCCCATCTCGGGGTCACCGTCATCGATGTCCGCCGTGAGGATGTCCTCGGGCAACTCGCCGCCCTGCGCCCGGTGCACACGGTCCACGTAGAAGCCGATGAGACCGGACATGAAGACGGTGAAGAACAGCGCGACCGAGCCGACCCATTCGATGGCCTGGTACCAGGCCAGCTCGGGGTACGCGATGATGTTCCACCACGTGTAGACGATGCCGACGATCAGGAAGAAGACGCCGAGGATCCACCACAGGTTGACGTTGGTCTTCACTTACTTCACCTCTCCTTCGGCGACGTCGACAACGGGGGCGTCTGGGGCGTCCTTTGCAGGACCCACGCCCACCGGGACGGCGGCTTCGGGGTGATTCAGGTCGAACGCCGGGCGCTCACTGCGGATACGCGGGATCGACGTGAAGTTGTGGCGCGGCGGCGGGCAGCTGGTGGCCCACTCGAGCGAACCGCCATAGCCCCACGGGTCGTTCACGGTGACCGTCTTGGCCTTGCGCGAGGTGATCCACACGTTCAGGAAGAACGGCAGCATCGATGCGCCCAGGATGATCGCGCCCACGGTGGAGAGCTGGTTGCCCCAGGTCCATCCGTCCGCCTCGGAGTAGTCGGCGTAGCGGCGCACCATGCCGTCGACACCGAGCCAATGCTGGACGAGGAAGGTCATGTGGAAGCCGATGAACAGCATCCAGAAGTGCACGTAGCCGAGACGCTCGTTGAGCATCCGACCCGTCCACTTCGGCCACCAGAAGTAGAACCCGGCGAACATCGCGAACACGACCGTGCCGAACACCACGTAGTGGAAGTGCGCGACCACGAAGTACGAGTCGGACAGGTGGAAGTCCAGCGGCGGCGAGGCGAGGATGACACCGGTCAGGCCACCGAAGACGAACGACACCAGGAAGCCCAGCGCGAAGACCATGGGGGTTTCGAACGTGATCGACCCGCGCCACATGGTGCCGATCCAGTTGAAGATCTTCACCCCGGTGGGCACCGCGATGAGCATCGTCATCAATGCGAAGAACGGCAGGAGCACGGCTCCTGTGACGTACATGTGGTGCGCCCACACGGCCACCGAGAGTGCGGCGATCGCGATCGTGGCGTACACGAGGGTCTTGTACCCGAAGATCGGCTTGCGGCTGAACACCGGGAAGATCTCCGAGACGATGCCGAAGAACGGCAGCGCGATGATGTAGACCTCGGGGTGACCGAAGAACCAGAACAGGTGCTGCCACAGCAGCACACCGCCGTTCTGCGGATCGAAGATGTGCGAGCCCAGCACGCGGTCGGACGCGGCCGAGAGGATCGCCGCGGCCAGCACCGGGAAGGCCATCAGGATCAGGATGCTCGTGATGAGCGTGTTCCAGGTGAAGATCGGCATGCGCCACATCGTCATTCCGGGGGCACGCATCGTGATGATCGTGGTGATGAAGTTCACGGCGCCGAGGATCGTCCCGAAGCCGCTCATGCCGAGGCCGAGCATCCACAGGTTTCCGCCCGCACCGGGCGAGAACGTGGCATTGGCCAACGGCTGATAGGCGAACCAGCCGAAGGCGGCAGCGCCCTGCGGGGTGAGGAAGCCGGAGATCGCGATCAGCGACCCGAACAGGAACAGCCAGAAGGCGAAGGCGTTCAGACGCGGGAACGCGACGTCGGGCGCACCGATCTGCAGCGGCAGGATCGCGTTGGCGAACCCGGCGAACAGCGGCGTCGCGAACATCAGCAGCATGATCGTGCCGTGCATCGTGAACAGCTGGTTGTACTGCTCCATGGTCGGCACGACCTGCATGCCGGGCTGGAACAGCTCGGCGCGGATGATCAGCGCCATGACGCCACCGAGCAGGAAGAACAGCACCGAGGAGATCAGGTACATGTACCCGATCGTCTTGTGGTCAGTGGAGGTGATCCACTTGACGATCAGGTTGCCCTTCTGCTCGACGCGGGACGAGCTCAGGAGCGCGGCCTGTCGCGGCGGAAGGGTGGTGGGGCGGGCGTGTTCGGTGCCCTCCAGTAGCGTCGCCATATTCAGTGGTCTCCCTGGGACTCGCTGGTCCCCGTACCCGGCAAATTCTGCAGTCGGTCGTATGCGTCGTTGATGTCACCCGTCTGCCCGGCTTCACGCAGGGAGACGAGGTATTCCTCGTATTCGGCTTCGCTGACGACCTCAACGTTGAAGAGCATCATCGAGTGGTATTCGCCGCACAGCTCGGCGCACTTGCCGGCGTACGTGCCTTCGCGGGTGGGCGTGAAGGACCAGTAGTTGTCCTGCCCGATGTACATGTCCTTCTTGTAGAGGAAGTCGATGATCCAGAAGGAGTGGATGACGTCGCGCGACTGCAGGTGGATCTTCACCGTCTGGTCGACAGGGAGCACCAGCGTGGGGAGTTCTTCCTGGTTCACGTCGCCGTTGGCTGCGGCCTCGGCCTGGACACCCATCGTCCAGACGGCGTCGTCCGCGTCACCGTCTTGGTCGTTGTACTGGAAGTCCCACGACCACTGCTTGCCGATGGCGGTGATGGAAACGTCGGGGTCGTCGTACTGCGTCTCGAGGATGGACTGGTCACGTGCGGTGAAGGCGAAGAACCCCACCACGAGGATCAGCGGCACGACCGTGTAGAAGATCTCGATCGGCATGTTGTAGCGCATCTGCACCGGCAGGCCGGTCTGGCCGCGGCGACGACGGTAGGCGATGGCAGCCCAGCCCATCAGGCCCCACGTGATGACACCGACGGCCAGCAGCACGATCCATGAGTTGACCCACAACCCCGAGACCATTTCGGTCCGGTTGGTGGTCGGGGTACCGTCCTCCACGAAGCCGGGAAGGAAGCCGTTCAATTCCGTCGGGGTGCATGCGGCAAGGGAGACTGCCGTGGCGATCCCCAGAGGGATGATTGCCCAGCGGAGGCGGCGTTTCGATCGCACGGTGGACCTTTCCGGGACGCGGATATGACATCGGCCAGTCTAGGGCAACGTCACACCGCATTCAGGCCATCTATTCAGGTTTGAAAACGCATCGTCCGGCGGTTTTCCCTGGCTGATCAGCCAGGGAACCGCCGGACGAGAGGCCGCGAAACCTTCAGATCAGTGGAAGCTGTCCCCGCACGCGCAGCTGCCTGCGGCATTGGGATTGTCGATCGTGAAGCCCTGTTCGGAGATCGTGTCCTTGAAGTCGATCATCGCGCCGTCGAGGTACGGAACGCTCATGTCGTCGATGATCACCTCGACGCCGTCGAAGTCGACGGTCTTGTCGCCGTCGAGGAAACGCTCGTCGAAGTACAACTGGTAGATCAGGCCCGAGCATCCGCCGGGCTGCACCGCGACGCGCAGTCGCAGATCGTCGCGGCCCTCCTGTTCGAGCAGGTTCTTGACCTTGGCGGCGGCCGCGTCGGTGAGCGCCACCCCGTGGTCGCGAACGGCCTCGGTGACGGGCAGTGCGGTGTCGGTCATAGACTCTCCCGGTGTTCGGGCCGCCGGCGGGCGGCTGGATGCCACGATTCTACCCGCGCCGCCTGGGTGCGGCTCGAAATCACACCGTCCTGGCGTCGAGCCGCTCCAGCAGGAGCGCCTCGGAGACGAGCGCGTTGCGGAATGTCTCCAGATGCAGCGACTCGTTCGGGCTGTGGGCGCGGGCGTGCGGGTCCTCCACACCGGTCACCAGGATCTGAGCTGCCGGGAACTCGGCGACGAGGTCGGAGATGAACGGGATCGAGCCACCGACCCCGATGTCCACCGGCGTCACGCCGTAGCCGTCCGCCAGCGCGGCGCGCGCCTCGGCGACGGCCCAGCCTGCCGTGTCGACGAGGAACCCGTCGCCGCAGTCGACGTCGGTGAAGGTCAATTGTGCGCCGAACGGCGCGTGTGAGCGCAGGTGGGCCTCGATCGCCTCGTAGGCCTCGCGCGCCGACTGTCCGGGGGCGACACGGGCGCTGATGACCACCGACACCTCGGGGCTGAGCGTGTTCGACGCGTTCGCGACGGTGGGCGCGTCGATGCCGGTGACCGTCAGCGAGGGCTTGTTCCAGATGCGGCTGAGGATGGTGCCCGAGCCGACCGGCGAGACCTCAGCGGGCAGGCCTGCCTCGTCGCGGAGGGTCTCCTCGCGGTACTCCGGGGTCTGCGCATCGCGCTGCGTGAGCCCGGCCACCGCAACGGCGCCGTCGTCGCCCCAGAGGGTCGACAGCAGTTTGATGGTGGCCATCATCGCGTCGGGCACCGCACCGCCGAACATGCCGGAGTGCGACGCGTGCTCGAGGGTGCGCACGGTGAGGGTGAACCGGGCGTTGCCTCGCAGCGACACCGTCACGGCGGGAGTGGTGGCATCCCAGTTGCCGGAGTCGGCGACGACGATCACATCGGCGCGCAACGCGTCGGCGTTGTCGTGCAAGAACTGCGCGAACGAGCGGGAGCCGGCCTCTTCCTCCCCCTCGATGAACAGCGCCACCCCCAGGTCGAAGTCCGCTCCGAGCGCCTCGGTCAGTGCGCGCAGCGCGCCGATGTGCGCCATTACACCGGCCTTGTCATCGGCGGCACCACGGCCGTACACGCGGCCGCCGCGCACCGTCGGCTCGAACGGCGGGGAATCCCACAGCGCTTCATCCCCGACCGGCTGCACGTCGTGGTGGGCGTACAGCAGGATCGTGGGTCGGCCGTTGCGCGCAGCACGTGTGGCGAGCACCGCGGGCATGCCGCGCTCGTCGGTGCCGGGGATCGCGGCATCTCGGATCTCGACCCGGTCGAAGATGCCGAGACCTTCGGCGAGCTGTTTGACCGCCTCGGCGCTGCGCAGCACCTGGGCCGGGTCGAAACCGGGAAACGCGATAGAGGGGATGCGCACCAGCGTTCCCAGGTCGGCGAGTGCGGCGGGGACGGCGGCTGCGGCAGCAGCGCGCACCGCCTGGGGGCGGGACAGCTCGGAGGTCATGCGGGTAATCTTAGGCTCAACCCCTTTTTCTGCTATTCAGAGGATCCAGCCGTGGCACACACCCCCGCTCCCGCGCCGAAGGACGCGTCCACCGAGACGTCCACCGAGCAGGTGGGGCAGCGCAAGGGCCGTCCGACCCCGTCCCGCTCGGAGCGCGAAGCCGCCCGCAAGCGTCCCTTGGTGGCCGACACCAAGGAAGCCCGTGCCCGCGCGAAGGCCGAACTGGCCACCGCACGCGAGAAGGCCCGCATCGGCATGGCCAACGGTGATGAGCGTTACCTGCCGGCCCGCGACAAGGGCCCGCAGCGCAAGTTCGCGCGCGACTTCGTCGACGCCGGGTGGCACCTGGGCGAGATCGTCATGCCGATGATGCTGTTCGTCATCATCCTGACTTTCGTTCCGATCCCCGCGATCACCTACTGGTCGTTCGTCGGCCTGTGGATCTTCATCCTGTTCGTCATCGGCGACATGATCCTCACCTCGATCCGCGTGAAGCAGGCGGCGAAGGTGCGCTTCGGCGACCGTCGCGAGAAGGGCCTCGGCTGGTACGCGGCGATGCGCACCATCCAGATGCGCTTCATGCGCCTGCCCAAGGCCCAGGTCAAGCGCGGCACCAAGATCGCGTAAGGGCCCGCCGCCTCAGCGCGGGGGTCAGCGCGCTGCGGCCAGCCCGCGGTTGATCTGCCGCGCCCACAGCGGGCCGCGGTACAGGAACCCGGTGTAGCCCTGCACCAGATCGGCGCCGGCATCGAGGCGTTCGCGGACGTCCGCGGCGGTCTCCACTCCCCCGACCGAGATGACGCAGAACTGCGCGGGGACGACGTTGCGCAGGACGCGTAGCACCTGCAGCGACCGGGCCTTCAGCGGAGCGCCGGACAGTCCACCGTCACCGGCGGCCGCGACGACGGCGGCATCCGTCACGAGGCCCTCGCGCGAGATGGTCGTGTTGGTGGCGACGATGCCCGCCAGGCCGGCGTCGACGGCGAGGCGTGCGATGGCCTCGATCTCGTCGTCGGGCAGGTCCGGGGCGATCTTCACCAGCAGCGGCGTCGCACCGGCGGCCTGGTGCACGGCGTCCAGCAGCGGGCGCAGCGTCTCCACGGCCTGCAGTCCGCGCAGCCCCGGCGTGTTCGGTGAGGACACGTTGACCACGAGGTAGTCGGCCAGCGGCGCCAGCAGCCGGGTGCTGGTGACGTAATCGGCGGTGGCATCGGCGACGTCGACGACACGGCTCTTGCCGATGTTCACGCCCAGCACCGGCCGCTGGGGCCGGCGGCGCAGCTCTCGCAGGCGCGCGGCGGCCGCCTCGGCACCGCGGTTGTTGAAGCCCATGCGGTTGACCACGGCGCGGTCGGGCACGAGCCGGAACAGCCGCGGTCGGGGGTTGCCCTCCTGCGAGATCGCGGTGAGCGTTCCCACCTCCACGTGGCCGAAGCCGAGCGCCCACAGACCGGTGGCCCCGATCACGTCCTTGTCGAATCCGGCGGCGACGCCGAACGGCGAGTCGAACGTCAGCCCCAGCGCCTGGGTACGCAGTTGCGGCGCAGGCCGGGTGAAGCGGCGCACGAGCGCGGCGAACGGACGGGCGCCGAGGGCGCGGATCACGAGCATGGCCGCATGGTGGGCCGTCTCGGGGTCCATGCGGGTGAGGACGGTGCGAAACAGGAACGGATACATCGCATCCAGCCTAGGCCCGCGCCCGCGGGGAGCTCAGTCGGATCGGGCTGCTGCGGCGTGATCGGCGCGCAGCTGTGCGATCGCGGCGTCGAAGTCGTCCAGCGAGTCGAACGCCTGGTACACACTCGCGAAGCGCAGGTAGGCCACCTCGTCGAGGTGGCGCAGCGGGCCGAGAATCGCCAGCCCGATGTCGTTCGTGTCGATCTGTGAGGACCCGGTCTGCCGGATCGACTCCTCGACCGACTGCGCGAGGACGGCGAGGTCGCCCTCGGTCACCGGGCGCCCCTGACAGGCTTTGCGTACCCCCGACATGACCTTCTCGCGGCTGAACGGCTCGATGACGCCGGATCGCTTGATGACGTTGAGGCTCGCGGTCTCGATCGTCGAGAACCGGCCGCCGCACTTCGGGCACTGCCGGCGACGGCGGATGCTCAGGCCGTCGTCGCTGGTGCGCGAGTCGACGACGCGGGAATCGGGATGACGGCAGAAGGGACAGTGCATGGCACCCGCAAGACTAGCGCCCGAAGCGGGCGGTGACCGCTTCGCCGTGCGCGGGGAGCACTTCGGCGTTCGCGAGCGCGACGATGTCGTCGGCCACGGCGGCCAGCGCATCGTGGTCGTAGGCGATGATCTGCTGCGGCCGCAGGAACGTCGACGCCGACAGACCCGAGGCATACCGCGCCTGCCCGCCGGTGGGGAGCACGTGGTTGCTGCCGGCAAGGTAGTCCCCGAGGCTCACCGGCGATGACGCGCCCACGAACACCGCGCCGGCGTTGACGAAATCGTCCACGCGGGGACCTGCCAGGTGCAGCTCGAGGTGCTCGGGCGCGTACGCGTTGCTGAACGCGGTGGCCGCGGCGATGTCGTCGACGAGCACGATGGCCGACTGCGGCCCCGAAAGGGCCTGTGCGATGCGGTCGGAGTGCAGGGTGCGCGCGGCGCGGTCGGCGACCGCGGCGCCCACGGCGTCGGCCAGTGCCGTCGAGGTGGTGACCAGTACGGCGGATGCCTGTTCGTCGTGCTCGGCCTGGCTGATGAGGTCCGCGGCGACGAGCACCGGGTCTGCGGTATCGTCCGCGACAATGAGGATCTCGGTCGCGCCGGCCTCCGAGTCGGTGCCCACGGTGCCGGCGACGGCGCGCTTGGCGGCGGCGACGAAGTTGTTGCCGGGTCCGGTGACGATGTCGACGGGGGTCAGTTCCAGCGACGGCACGCCGTAGGCGAAGGCACCGATCGCGCCGGCGCCGCCCATCGCGTACACCTCGGTCACCCCGACCAGCCGCGCCGCGGCAAGGATCACCGGGTGCACTCGGCCGTCGTGGTCGCGCTGCGGCGGGGACGCCAGGGCCACCTCGGTGACGCCGGCGACCTGCGCCGGGACGACGTTCATCACGACGCTGGACGGGTAGGCGGCCTTGCCGCCGGGCACGTAGACGCCGGCGCGGCGCACCGGACGCCAGCGCTGCTCGATGCGGGCACCCGGGGCCAGTTCCACCACGGCCGGGGGCGGGACCTGCGCGGCGGAGGCCTTGCGCACCCGCCGGATCACCTCTTCGAGGGCGGCCCGCACCGTCGGGTCGAGCCCAGCGAGGGCCTCGTCAAGGTGAGCGTCGGGAACGCGGATGGCGTGACCGGTCGCACCGTCGAAGCGGGTGGCCTGGTCGCGCAGCGCGTCCTCGCCGTGGGCGGCGACGTCCTGCACGAGTTGCGCGGCCGTGGCCAGCGCCTCGGCGCGTGCGGCTTGGGCGCGCGGGACGGATGCCAGAAGCTCGGCCGCCGTGAGGGCGCGGCCGCGGAGATCGATGGTGCGGAGCATCAGTCCAGATTACCGCCCGCCGATCGGCCGCCCGCGCGCGGCGGGCGGCCGATCCGGGTCAGCCGCGGGTGATGCCGGTCACGTCGTGCAGGTAACCGACCCGACCGTCTTCGTGACGCACGACGAAGATCTCGTTGCGGTCCTCGATGACGAGGGTCCACGCCTCCGGGCCCACGCGGAACAGCGGCACACCGTACTCGTCGACGACGTCGCGCTCCACCGGCACGAGCGCCCAGAACGCCTGGCTCGCCACCGGGGCGGCGGTGGTCTCGGCATCCGTCTGCTCGATCGGCTCGACGTCGGTGGTCTCGGCTTCGGTCGGCTCGATCGGCTCGATCGGCTCGACCTCGACGGTCTCGGCGAACGGGCGGTCATCGTAGGAACGCTCCACGTCGGGGTTCTCGCCGTAGGCGCTCTCGGCGTAGGGCGTCTCACCGTAGGCCGGCTCGGCAACGGGAGCCTGGGCGTAGGGGGCCGCTCCGTAGGGGGCAGCGCCATGCGAGCCCTCCGGGGCGGTGGCCGCTGCGGGCGCGGGGGCGGGACGCTCGGGGGCGGGGCGGGCCGTCACGGGACGCAGCGGGCGGGCGTTGCGGTGCGCCACGACCTCGCGGCGGTGCTGGAAGTCTTCAGCCAGCGTTGGGATGAGGGGTGCGAACACCGTGAGCACCACGCCGGCGAGCATGAGGAAGAACTCCACCCACACGACCCAGCTGCTCACCCAGACACCGTGCTGGATGCCGCGGACGACGTTGGTCCACAGCGCCGTCAGCCACACCACAGCCGAGACCGAGAAGGCCACCGAGGCGAACTGGTCGATCGCGAGCGAGCCGACCCGGCGGATGCCGTCGGGCGAGAAACGGCGCAGCACCACGAGGAACACGGCCACCGTCGGCACGCCGATGGTGAGGATCCAGTCCAGTCCCGCGCTCCACACCGAAGCGCCCAAGCCCAGCGTCTGTCCGATGCCGATGTCGGTGTAGAGCGAGAAGAACGACACGACGAATGCAACGACCCACACCCCGATGAGCGCTACTTCACGCACCGAGAACGGTCCGACGCCGTACTGCGGGGGTACCGCGTCGCCGGCCGGCTCGGCCGAAGCCGTGGCATCCGCTGCTTCGGGCCGGACACCCGCCGTGTTCACTGTGTTTTCGTCGAGCCGCTCGTCGGTCACGTTGTTCCCCTTCGCCGTCGCGCCGAGGCGCGTCATCCGATGGTACCCGGCTCAGCCAAGGCAGTGGGGACCGAGCAGCCCCTTCAGTTCGCCGTAGAGGTCGGCGGTGACCTGCACGTGCATCGGCACGTCGAACACCTTCGACGTCCCGCCCTTGTGCACCTTCAGCGTCACTTCAGTGTCACCGCGATGCCGGGTGAGCACCCGCGCGAGTTCGCCGATGAGGCTCTCGGTCGCCCGGTGTTCGGGCATCGTGAGGGTCAGCGGGCCCGCGGCGTCGGTCGTTCCGAGATCGGGTGAGAACGCGGTCTGCCCGTGCAGGTTGAGCCCGTCGTCGCGGCGGGACACCCGGCCGCGGACGACGAGGATCGAGTCGGCCACGAGCATCGACTGGAACTCGGTGTAGGTCTTCCCCATGAACATGACGGTCACTTCACCGTTGAAGTCCTCGACGGTGATCATGCCGTACGGGTTGCCGCTCTGCTTGGCCACGCGGTGCTGCACGCTCGTGACCAGCCCGGCGATGGTGACCTGGTCGCCGTCCTGCACGTCCTCGCTGGAGAGCAGGTCGTGGATCGACATCGAGGCGTGCTTGGCCAGCGGGATCTCCAGTCCCGCCAGCGGGTGGTCGGAGACGTAGAGCCCGAGCATCTCGCGCTCGAAGGCCAGCTTGTCCTTCTTGGTCCACTCCGGCCGGTCGGGCACCTTCGCCGGCATGATGTCTTCGGTCTCGTCGTACAGGCTGTCGAAGTCGAAGCCGATGGCGCCGGTCGCGGCCTTGCGCTTGGTCTCGACGGCGGCTTCGGTGGCATCCTCATGGATCTCCATGAGTGCCCGGCGCGTGGAGCCGAGCGAGTCGAACGCGCCGGCCTTGATGAGCGATTCGACGGTGCGCTTGTTCGCCACGTGCATCGGCACTTTGGTGAGGAAGTCGTGGAAGCTGACGAAGCTGTCGTCGGCGCGGGCGGCCACGATCCCGTCGACCACGTTCGTGCCGACGTTGCGCACCGCCCCCAGGCCGAACCTGATGTCGTCGCCGACGGCGGCGAAGTACCGGATCGACTCCCCCACGTCCGGCGGCAGCACCCGGATGCCCATGCGGCGGCATTCGTTGAGGTAGACGGCGAGCTTGTCCTTGGCATCGCCGACGCTGGTCAGCAGCGCGGCCATGTACTCGGCCGGGTAGTGCGCCTTCAGATACGCCGTCCAGTACGACACCATGCCGTAGGCGGCGGAGTGGGCCTTGTTGAACGCGTAGTCCGAGAAGGGCAGCAGGATCTCCCACAGCTTCTGCACCGCGGCATCCGAGAATCCGTTGGCGTGCATGCCCGCCTGGAAGCCCGCGTACTGCTTGTCCAGCTCGGACTTCTTCTTCTTGCCCATCGCGCGGCGCAGGATGTCGGCCTGCCCGAGGCTGAACCCGGCGACGCGCTGCGCGATCGCCATGACCTGCTCCTGATAGATGATCAGGCCGTAGCTGGTGCTGAGGATCTCGGCGAGCGGCTCTTCCAGTTCGGGATGGATGGGAGTGATCTCCTGCATCCCGTTCTTGCGCAGGGCGTAGTTGGTGTGGGAGTTCGCCCCCATCGGGCCCGGCCGGTACAGCGCGATGACGGCGGAGATGTCTTCGAAGTTGTCAGGCTTGAGCAGGCGCAGGAGCGACCGCATCGGCCCGCCGTCGAGCTGGAACACGCCCAGCGTGTCCCCGCGTGCGAGCAGGTCGTAGGCGGGCTGGTCGTCGAGGGTGAGGTCTTCGAGCACGACCTTCTCACCACGGTTGGCCAGGATGTTGTCGAGGGCGTCGTCGATGATCGTGAGGTTGCGCAGCCCCAGGAAGTCCATCTTGATCAGCCCCAGCGCTTCGCACGCCGGGTAGTCGAACTGCGTGACGATCTGGCCGTCCTGCTCGCGCTTCATGATCGGGATGATGTCGATCAGCGGTTCGCTGGACATGATGACGCCGGCCGCGTGCACGCCCCACTGGCGCTTGAGGTTCTCCAGCCCCACCGCGGTGTCGAACACCGTCTTGGCCTCGGGGTCGCTCTCGATGACCGTGCGGAACTCGGATGCCTCTTTGTAGCGGGGGTGCTTGGGGTCGAACATCCCGCCCAGCGGCATGTCCTTGCCCATGACGGCGGGCGGCATGGCCTTGGTGAGCTTCTCCCCCATGCTGAAGGGGAAACCCAGCACCCGGCCGGCATCCTTCAGCGCCTGCTTCGCCTTGATCGTGCCGTAGGTGACGATCTGCGCGACGCGCGCGTCGCCGTACTTCTCGGTGACGTACTGGATCACCTCGCCGCGGCGACGATCGTCGAAGTCGACGTCGAAGTCGGGCATGGAGACGCGGTCGGGGTTGAGGAACCGCTCGAAGATGAGGCCGTGCTGCAGCGGGTCGAGGTCGGTGATACCCATCGCGTATGCGGCCATGGAGCCGGCGCCGGAGCCACGGCCGGGGCCGACGCGGATGCCGTGGCGCTTGGCCCAGTTGATGAAGTCGGCGACGACGAGGAAGTAGCCGGGGAAGCCCATCTGCAGGATGACGCCGGTCTCGTACTCCGCCTGCTTGCGCACGGCGTCGGGAATGCCGGCCGGGTAGCGGACCTGCAGGCCGTTCTCGACCTCTTTGACGAACCAGCTCTGCTCGGTCTCGCCGTCGGGGACCGGGTACCGCGGCATGTAGTTGGCCGACGTGTTGAATTCGACCTCGCACCGCTCCGCGATGAGGAGGGTGTTGTCGCACGCGATCTCGTGGTCGCGGAAGATCTGCCGCATCTCGGCCGGCGACTTGACGTAGTACCCGTCGCCGTCGAACTTGAACCGGTTGGGGTCGTCCAGCGTCGACCCGGACTGCACGCACAGCAGCGCCGCGTGGCTGGTGGCGTCGTGCTGGTGGGTGTAGTGCAGGTCGTTGGTGGCCAGCAGCGGAATGCTGAGGTCCTTCGCGAGCCGGTGCAGGTCGGTCATGACCCGGCGTTCGATGGACAGCCCGTGGTCCATGATCTCGGCGAAGTAGTTCTCCTTGCCGAAGATGTCCTGGAATTCGGCGGCGGCGGCGCGGGCGGCGTCGTACTGACCGAGCCGCAGCCGGGTCTGCACTTCGCCGGAGGGGCAGCCGGTGGTGGCGATGAGTCCCTTGGAATACGTCTGCAGCAGTTCCCGGTCCATGCGCGGCTTGAAGTAGTAGCCCTCGATGGAGGCCTTGCTCGACAGCCGGAACAGGTTGTGCATGCCCTCGGTCGTCTCCGACAGCAGGGTCATGTGGGTGTAGGCGCCGGAACCGGAGACGTCGTCGCTGTTCTGGTCGGGCGTGCCCCAGCGCACCCGCGACTTGTCGCTGCGGTGCGTGCCGGGCGTGACGTAGGCCTCGATGCCGATGATCGGCTTGATGCCGGCATCCTTCGCGGTCTTGTAGAACTCGTACGCGGCGAAGGTGTTGCCGTGGTCGGTCACGGCGATCGCCGGCATCTCCAGGCGGGCCGCCTCCTGCACCATCGCGCCGATCCGGGCGGCACCGTCGAGCATCGAGTACTCGCTGTGGACGTGAAGATGAGCGAAGGAGTCGGATGCCACGGGCTCCAGTCTACGAGGGCTCCCGACATCGTCGGTCTGGTCCCGGGCGCGCCGCCTAGGCTGGACGCCATGCCCACCCCCGAGTTCGTCCTGTCATTGCGCGAGCGCATCGGACACGATCCCCTCCCCCTCATCGGGGTCACCGCGATCGTCTTCAAGGACGAGAAGGTGCTGCTGGGAAAGCGGGCCGACAACGGCTCGTGGCAGTCGGTGTCAGGCATCGTCGACCCCGGCGAAGAGCCGGCGGATGCCGCCGTGCGTGAGTGCCACGAGGAGGCCGGTGTCGTGGTCAAGGCCACCCGGCTGGCACTCGTGCAGCAGGTGCCACGGATCACGTACGCCAATGGCGATCAGGCCGATTATCTCGACCTGGTGTTCCGCTGTGAGTGGGTGTCGGGCGAGCCGCACCCCGCCGACGGCGAGCTGACCGATGTCGGCTTCTACGGCCTGGGCGAGCTGACCGACGTCACGCCGGAGCATGTACGCAAGATCGCTCTCGCGATGGCCGAGGACGACCCGGCGACGTTCCGCGGCGGTCGCTAGACGGCGCGGCTCTCCGCCTGCGCGCGGCGGCGGTCCGCGCGCGTCACGATAACGGACCACGGGATCATGATCAGCAGCAGCAGGAACCAGGAGCTCGCCGACAGCCATGCGCCCAGCGGTGTGGCTGTCGCACCGGTGACGTCGAGGGTGAGCCCGATGAGGAACCAGCCGCCCACGAAGTAGGCCAGCGGTCCGCCGAACAAGCTCCACAGCGAGATGCGCGAGCGGTTCTGCTCGATGAACCGCTGCTGCCGCGCCGCGAGGTCTGCCTGGCGACTGCGCACCTGCGCGCTGCGCTGTGCGTCGGTCAGCGCCGCGCCGATGGTCGACAGGTCCGCGGTCCACGGGATGTCGCGCTCCGCGCGGGCCAGGCGCCGCCGCGCGCGGATCGCGCCGATCACCGTGAACAGCACCGGCACGGCGAGCACAAGGCCGGCGATCCACCAGGCATCCGCCGCCGCGAAATCCCAGCGGAAACTCGACCCCGTGCCGTTGTAGTACACCGCGCCGCCCATGACGATCGGCTCGTCGCGGACCCACAGCGGCAGGGTGGCGGCGAAGGCCACCAGGGCCACCGTGAACGACACCGTGATGGCGGCGGTGCGCATGGCGCCGCGGTCGGTGTGCAGCCAGCGGTGCAGGACGACGTCGCGATCGGCGGTCATGGATCTGACGCTACGGGATGCGACCGGCCGGGACGCGCAGCCGGTGTGCCGCTAGAGATCGAGCCGCATCAGTACGCGCGGGAAGCCGCCCGCGATTGCGTCGGTGTCGGCGGCCTTGCGGAAGCCGGCCCGCTCGAACAGCGCGCGGGTGCCGACGTACGCCATGGTCAGGTCGATCTTCTCGCCGTGGTTGTCCAGCGGATACCCCTCGATCGCGGGGGCACCTCGGTCGCGCGCGTAGGCCACGGCGCCATCGATGAGGGCGTGCATGACGCCCTGTTTGCGGTGCCCCGGGCGTACCCGGAAGCACCACAGCGACCACACGTCGACATCGTCGAGGTGCGGGATCCTGCCGTTGCGGGCGAAGGACGTCCCGGCGCGCGGGTAGACCGCCGCCCACCCCACCGGCTCATCGCCGTCGTAGGCGAGCACCCCCGGCGGCGGGTTCTCGGCGCACAGTTCGCGTACCCGCGCGGCGCGCTGCGGTCCGCGCAACGCGACGTTCTCGCGCGAAGGGACCCGGTAGCTCAGGCAGAAGCAGACGTTCGACGCCGGATTCTTCGGACCGACGATCGTCGCGACGTCGGCGAAGACCGTGGCCGGGCGCACCTCGATGACCATGACGGCATCCTGCCCCCTCCCGCAGACAGGAGGAATCCCCTACGCAGGACGATCCGGCGGGAAGCAGCCTGTTGCGGTGAGTTCTCCTGTAGCGGGGAGATGCCGGGGTCAGTCGCCGCGCAGCACGTCGAGCGCGTGCTGCAGGTCCGCCGGATACGGCGAGGTGAAGGTGACCCAATCGGTCGTGGCGGGGTGCGTGAACGACAGCTCACGCGCGTGCAGCCACTGCCGCGTGAGTCCCAGGCGTGCGGACAGCGTGGGATCCGCGCCGTACAGCGGGTCTCCGACGCAGGGATGCCGGTGGGCGGCCATGTGCACGCGGATCTGGTGCGTCCGTCCGGTCTCCAGGTGGATCTCCAGCAGCGACGCACCGGGGAAAGCTTCGATCGTCTCGTAGTGGGTGACGGAGTCCTTGCCGTCGGAGATGACGGCGAACTTCCACGAATGTGAAGGATGCCGACCGATCGGCGCATCGATGGTGCCTGACAGCGGGTCGGGGTGGCCCTGCACGACGGCGTGGTAGATCTTCTCCACCTCGCGCTGCTTGAAAGCACGCTTCAGCGCGGTGTACGCGCTTTCGGTCTTGGCGACGACCATGAGGCCGCTGGTGCCGACGTCGAGGCGGTGCACGACGCCCTGCCGCTCGGCCGCGCCGGTCGTGGCGACGCGGAACCCCGCCGCTGCCAGCGCGCCCAGCACCGTCGGCCCCTCCCACCCCACCGAGGGGTGGGCGGCGACGCCGACGGGCTTGTCGACCACGACGATGTCGTCGTCGTCGTAGACGATGCCCAGGTCCGGCACTGCCACCGGCACGATGCGCGGCGGCTCCTTCTCGGCCCAGGAGACCTCGACCCAGCCCCCGGCACGGAGTTTGTCTGATTTGCCGAGCGTGCGCCCGTCGAGCACGACGCCGCCGGCTTCGGCGACTTCCGCCGCGAACGTGCGAGAGAAGCCGAGGAGCTTCGCGAGGGCGGCATCCACCCGCACTCCATCGAGCCCGTCGGGGACGGGAAGGCTGCGATTGTCCACGATCAGGCCTTCGCGGCCTCATCGGGGGCGGAGGCGTCGACGGCACCGGATGCCGGGTCCGCCGCGGCCGTGTGCTTCTCGCGGGTGCCGTCGAAGCGCATGCCGATGAGCACGAGCACGGCGACGGACAGCATCATCGTCACGATGAAGATGTCGGCGACGTTGTAGATCGCCGACGGCAGCCCGAGCCACATCCACGGTGTGTGGATGAAGTCGACCACGTGGCCGACCAGGAATCCGGGTTCCCGGAACAGCCGGTCGGTGAGGTTGCCGAGGATGCCGCCGAGCAGCAGCCCCAGCACGACTGCCCACCAGCGGGACCGCACGACGCGCACGGTGAGGACGACGATCGTGACCGCCGCGGCGGCCAGCACGATCGTGAAGATCCACGTGACGCCCTCGCCGAGCGAGAACGCCGCCCCGGGATTGCGGGTCAGGTACAGCTGCAGCGCCTCGCCGAAGACGGGAACCGTCTCCTGGTAGGGGAGGTTCTCGAGGGCGAGGTACTTGGTGAACTGGTCAGCGGCCAGCACCGCCACCGCGAGAATCGCGGTGATGGTGCCGGCCGCCGCCGTACGAAGGGGGGTCCGGCCCGTCAATGACCCGGCCTAGTGGCCGACGGCCGAGACCGGCGTCGAACCGGACGAGGTGCCGGTCGAGTCGAGATCCCGCAGCTGGCCCTCGATGTAGCCGCGCAGCTGGGTGCGGTAGTCGCGCTCGAACTGGCGGAGCTCGGCGATGCGAGTCTCCAGCGAGCCGCGCTCCTTCTCCAGGCGCGAGATCTCCTCGCGACCGCGGGCTTCGGCCTCGGCGACGATGGATGCCGCCTGCGACTGAGCCTCTGCGATGAGCTTGTCGCGCTGGGCCTGGCCCTCGGCGACGTGCTCGTCGTGCAGACGCTGCGCGAGCTCGATGATGCCGGCGCTGGCTGCAACCGGAGCGGCAGCAGGCTCGGCGACGGGCGCCTCGGTGACGACCTCTACTGCCTCGACCTGCTCGACCTCGGCGGGGGCCTCGGCGGCGGCGGGGGTCTCGCCCGACTCGTAAGCGGCGAGCTTCGTCTTCAGCTCTTCGTTCTCAGCGATCGTCTTGCGCCATTCGACGACGATCTCGTCGAGGAAGTCGTCGACCTCATCGGGGTCGAAGCCTTCCTTGAAACGCACGTGCTGGAACTGCTTGGTGACGACGTCATCGGGGGTCAAAGCCATTGTCTGGTCCTCTTTCGGAGCTCACGTCGCGGGCCGATCGGGAGCGGCCCGCACGTGCGGGCCGATCCTCTCAGCATAGTCCGACCCGCCACGGGTCGCGAGGCGGTGTCAGCCTGCGATGGTACGGGTGATCGACAGCAACACGAAGCAGATGAGCATCGTGAGCGGGAATGCGAAGTCGATGGCCACTGCGCCTACGCGCAGCGGAGGAATGAAGCGGCGGATCAGCTTGATGGGCGGGTCGGTGACCGTGTAGACGATCTCCGCCGCAATCAGGCCGGCACCACGGGGGCGCCACGACCGGTTGAACATCGGAATGTACTCGAGGATCAGCCGCACGAGCAGCAGCAGAACATAGACGAGTAGAAGCGTGTTGACGATCGCGGCGACGAGGCGAAGCACGTCCACGGCGGATTACTGCGCGAAGGCGGGTGCCTCGGGGTCGGCCTGGGCCACAGCACCGTCACCCGACACCGCGACGTTCTCGGGCGAGAGCAGGAAGACCTTACTCGTGACCCGCTCGATACGTCCGAACAGACCCAGCGACAGACCGCTCGCGAAGTCGATGAGGCGGCGCGCGTCGGCGTCGCTCATCTGCGAGAGGTTGATGATCACGGGGATGCCGTCACGGAAGTTCTCCGCGATGATCTGCGCGTCACGGTACTGCTTGGGGTGCACCGTGAGGATCTCGCTGATCGCGCTGGGCGCCGGCTGCCGCACGACGGCGGGACGGTGAATGGGGGTCACAGGAGCGGTCACCTTCTCGATCTGCTTCTCGCGGCGCGGGGGCTGCGCGACAGGCTCCTCGTAGGCTTCTTCCTCGTCGGCCAGGCCCAAATACACCATGGTCTTCTTGAGCGGGTTCGACATCGCATCCTCCGTGGTTCGCTCGTGTGTTCCGAGGCTATCCGTGCACGGGCCTCGGGCCCGTGATTGCCGAACCGATCCGCAGGTGTGTCGCACCTGCATGAATCGCTTCGGGAAAATCGCCGGTCATTCCGGCAGAGATCCAGGTGGCATCCGCCACCACACCGCGCACCAGGTCCGCGCTGTCGGCCAAGCGCGCAAAGGCGGCGGCGGCCGGTTCGTCCAGCGGGGCGACCCCCATCACGCCGCGGACGCGGAGCGTGGGACACCTCGCGATGACGTGCTCGGCCAGGGCCGCCACGTCCGCCGGTGCCACCCCGCCGCGACCGGGGTCAGCGGTGAGATTGACCTGCAGGAGCACATCCAGCGGCGCCGCTCCCGGTTCGGCTGCCGCGTCCAGCGCGTCGGCCAGCCGGGGCCGGTCGACCGAGTGGACGGCGGATGCCGCGGCGCGGATCGCCCGCGCCTTGTTGGTCTGCGCCTGGCCGATGAAGTGCCACCGCAGTTGCGCGAGGTCAGCCGTTTCCGCTGCCTTGGCGGTGAACTCCTGCTGGCGGTTCTCGCCCACGTCCCGCACGCCCAGGGCGTAGAGGTCCCGCACCAGCTGGGCGGGATGGAACTTCGTCACGACGATGCGCGTGATCCCCGCCGGATCGCGGCCCGCCGACACCGCGGCATCAGTGATGCGCGCGTCGATATCGGCGAGCCGCGATTGCAGATCCACCGTTACTTCAGGAAGTCGGGGATGTCCAGGTCGTCGTCGCCGAAGGCCGACTCGTACGAGTCGGTCGAGGCGGCAGCGGTGACCGAGACCGATTCGCGCTCGCGGGCGGGCTCGGCGGGTGCCGGGACCTCGCGGGCGGCGTCGGCGGCGGGGATCGCCGGGAGCACCGGCGCGGACGTGGAGCGCAGCGTGCTCACCGGGTCCAGCCGCAGCGCGGGCTCGCCCCCGTCGAAGCCTGCCGCGATCACCGTGACGCGCACCTCGTCGCCGAGGGTGTCGTCGATGACCGTACCGAAGATGATGTTCGCTTCGGGGTGGGCCGCTTCCTTGACCAGCTGTGCGGCGTCGTTGATCTCGAAGATACCGAGGTTGGACCCGCCCTGGATCGAC
The DNA here is from genome assembly GCF_024623575.2 of Microbacterium sp. zg-YB36. Classification (NCBI taxonomy): domain Bacteria; kingdom Bacillati; phylum Actinomycetota; class Actinomycetes; order Micrococcales; family Microbacteriaceae; genus Microbacterium; species Microbacterium sp. zg-YB36. Next base: position 55,598 of record NZ_JANJFD020000001.1, on the reverse strand, counting down.
AGCAGCACACCGTGCGCACCCTCGATGGACGCCTCCAGCAGGGGCGACTCGACTGCCAGTTCGGCCGCCTTGATGGCACGGTCGGCACCGCGTGCCGAACCGATGCCCATGAGCGCGGAGCCCGCGCCCTGCATGACCGACTTGACGTCGGCGAAGTCGAGGTTGATCAGACCCGGCGTGGTGATGAGGTCGGTGATGCCCTGCACACCGGCCAGGAGCACCTGGTCAGCCGTGGCGAACGCCTCGATCATCGAGATGCCACGGTCGCTGATCTCCAGCAGACGGTCGTTGGGCACCACGATGAGGGTGTCGACCTCTTCCTTCAGCTTCGACACGCCGGTCTCGGCCTGGCTCTGCCGACGGCGGCCCTCGAAGGAGAACGGCTTGGTGACGACACCGATCGTGAGTGCACCGATCGACTTCGCGATGCGTGCGACGACGGGGGCACCACCGGTGCCCGTGCCACCGCCTTCACCCGCCGTGACGAAGACCATGTCGGCGCCGGTGAGAGCCTCTTCGATCTCCTCGGCGTGATCCTCAGCGGCACGACGGCCGACCTCGGGGTCGGCGCCTGCGCCGAGCCCGCGTGTCAGCTCGCGACCGACATCCAGCTTGACATCGGCGTCGCTCATCAGCAGCGCCTGTGCATCCGTGTTCACCGCGATGAACTCCACACCGCGCAGGCCAAGATCGATCATGCGGTTGACGGCGTTCACGCCGCCGCCTCCCACACCCACGACCTTGATCACCGCGAGGTAGTTCTGGTTCTGGCTCATGCGCCGGCCTCCGTATCGTCCCGAACCCTAAACCTTCAACCTCATGTAGAGGTTTAAAGAATTGCTGGGTATGCAATTCCCGCTGTGTCCGAAGGTATGCGGAGGGGCCGCCGCGACGTGCAGCGTTACGGGCGTGTCGCGAGATGCGATCGCCAACCCGCGATGCATCGGGTCAGCGGACCACGATCGCGTTCGGGGAGGACACGTCGTAAGCGCTGACGGTCTCGGGCGGGCGGGTCCTCATGATGCTCTCCAGCGCGAGCGCCTTCATCGCGGAATCGTCCGCACCACCCCAGACGATCTTGGTGCCGGTGCCACCGAGGGTCAGGGTGACGTCGTTGGGCGTCGTGGCCGCGACCTCTGTCAGCTGCGCACGGATCCCCGCCGGCAGCGACCGCACCACATGGCCGACCGCCTCGAACGCGTCGGACTGCACGCCGCCGGTCACCTCGATCAGCGGCTCGCCTGCGGGCGGCGTGCTCGTGGTCGACAGCCCGACGCCTGCGGCATCCACCAGTGTGAATCCGGCGGGCGAGGACAGCACGCCGATCGGAGTGCGCTCGACGATCCGCACGATCAGCTCGTGCGGCGGGCGCGCTTCCAGCGAGTACGACTCCACGAGCGGGAATCCCACCAGCGCAGCCTTCACCTCGCTCGAGTCGACCAGCGGCATGGGGGTGCCCAGCTGATCCGACAGGGCCTCTGCCACGGCGGTGGCATCCAGGCGACTGGTGCCCTCCACGGTGATCGACTGCACCGCGAACAGCGGACTGTACGCGGCACCGAGCGTTCCGAGCACGAGCAACGCCACCGCGCCGATACTGCCGAGCCAGACCATCCGGCGGCGGCGCTGGCGGGAGGTGAACCGGCGCACCTCCGCGCGCAGCGTCCGGCGGCGGGCGCGGGCGGCGCGCAGCACATCGCCCAGACCGACCTCTGCGACCGGCTCTGCGGTGTGGTCAGGGGCCGCGGGCGGCAGGCCGGGACGGGTCGGGACGGCCGAGGCCGGTGAGTCGGATGCCGCGTGGTCGTCACGGAAGTGGAAAGGGATGACCGGCGCGAGGGGCACGGTCTCGGCCTCGTCCGGCGCCGGTTCGTGCTGGCTCTCACGCCGTCGCGGCGGGTCGACCGACCGCGGCGGCTCCACCGGCTGCGCCTGGACTGCGGCATCCGGCTCCTCATCGGGGCGCGGCTCCGTCGGCGGCGGCAGCGGGCTGGGCCGGCGCACGGTGACTACTCCCCCGGCCGATCCGGTGCCGCGGCGAGGGCGTCCAGCAGCTGCGGGATGATGAGGTTCACGTTGCCGCAGCCGAGGGTGACGACGTAGTCCCCTTCGCGGGCGACGGCGGCGGTGTAGTCGGCGGCCTGCTGCCAGTCGGCGACGAAGTGCACGCGCTGCGGGTCGCTGAACGCGGTGCTGACCAGTTCGCCGGTGACGCCGGGCACGGGATCCTCGCGTGCGCCGTAGACGTCGAGCACGACGGTGTGGTCGGCGAGCTGTTCGAGCACCTCGGCGAACTCGCGGAACATCTCCTGCGTGCGCGAGTAGGTGTGCGGCTGGTGCAGCGCGATGATGCGCCCGCTGCCCACCACGGTGCGCGCCGCCGACAGTGCGGCGGCGACCTCGGTGGGGTGGTGGGCGTAGTCGTCGTAGACGCTCACGCCGCGCTGCACGCCGTGCAGCTCGAAGCGACGGGCCGTGCCGCCGAACGCTTCGACCGCGCGCAGCGCCGGCTCGAGCCCGTAGCCCAGGGTCAGCAGCACCGCGACCGCGCCGGCGGCGTTGATCGCGTTGTGCGTGCCGGGTACGGTCAGCCGGCCCTGCACCGAGACGCCGTCGTGGGTGAGCGTGAAGGCGACCGGGCCGTCGGTGCGGACGCCGGTGACCCGCACGTCGGCATCCGGGTGCTCACCGAACGTGACCACGTTCGGGTGGCTGACCGCTGCGGCCACGCGTCGGGCACCGGGGTCGTCGCTGGAGATGACGACGGCCTCCCGGGCACCGTCGGCGAAGCGCACGAACCCGTCGTAGAAGGCATCGGCGGTGCCCCAGTGGTCGAGGTGGTCGGGGTCGACGTTCGTGATGAGGGCGATCGAGGTGTCGTAGAGCAGGAATGTGCCGTCGGACTCGTCCGCCTCGATCACGAACAGCTCGTCGGAGCCGGTGCCGCTGGACACGCCCAGCTCGGCGATGACGCCGCCGTTGACGAACGTCGGATCGGCGTCCAGGCGCTGCAGGGCCGTGACGATCATGCCCGTCGACGTGGTCTTGCCGTGGGCGCCGGCCACCGAGACGAGCCGGCGCGAGCCGATCAGCCAGTGCAGCGCCTGCGACCGGTGGATCACGTGCAGGCCGCGCTGCTTGGCGAGCAGGAACTCGGGGTTCTCAGGCCAGATCGCGCCGGTGTGGATGACGGTGTCGACGTCGTCGGCGAGGTTCGCCGCGTCGTGCCCGACGTGCACGGTGGCGCCGCGGGCTGCCAGCGCCCGCAGCGACGGGCTGTCGGCGCGGTCGGAACCGGACACGCGGATGCCGCGGTCGAGGAACATGCCCGCGAGTCCGGACATGCCGGATCCACCGATGCCGATGAAGTGCGCGGCGGAGATGTCGTCGGGTATGGGCAGACTCAGGTCGGGTCGGATCATGGCCCGACAAGTCTAGGTCGCGTGCCCGGTGGGTCGGCTGTGCGGCGCGCGGCGTCAGCCGGCCAGGGCGGCGTCGATCAGAGCGATGACATCCTCGGTGCCGGTGCGGCTGCCGACCGATGCCGCCGCCTTGCGCATGCCGGCCAGCGCCTGGTCATCGCGCAGCAGCGGTACGACCTCGCCGCGCACCCGCTCCGCGGTGAACTCGGCGTCGGGGATCAGGCGCGCCGCCCCGGCGTGGACCGCCGATGAGGCGTTGAGCGCCTGCTCACCGTTGCCCACGGCGTACGGCACGTACACCGCGGGGATTCCCAGGGCGCTGATCTCGCTGACGGTGGCCGCACCGGCGCGCGAGACGATCGCGTCGGCCAGCGCGAAGGCGAGGTCCATGCGGTCGATGTACGGCCGCAGCGCGTAGCCGGAGACGCCCGGGTCGCGCAGCTCGTTCTTCTCCCCCGCCGCCTGCAGCAGCTGCCAGCCGGCATCCACCACGTCCTGCCAGGCGCCGGCGAACGCCTCATTCAGGCGCTGCGCACCCAGCGATCCACCGAAGACGAGCAACGTGGGCCGGGCCGGATCCAGACCGAAGTACGCCGCGGCCTCGGCGCGCAGCGCGTCGCGGTCGAGGTCGACGATCTCGCGCCGCAGCGGCATGCCCACCACGTGGGAGCGCTTCAGCGGCGTGCCGGCGAAGGCCACGCCCACCTTGGCGGCCCGGCGCGCACCGAGCACGTTCGCCAGGCCCGGTCGGGCGTTGGCCTCGTGCACGACGAACGGCACTCGCTCGCGCGCCGCTGCGACGTAGGCCGGTGCCGACGCGTAGCCGCCGAACCCGGCGACAACGTCGACCCGGTGGGCACGGATGTGCGCACGCACCTGCGCCACCGCACGCTGGAACTGTGCCGGGAAGGCCGCCGCGGCGGCGTTCGGCCGACGGGGGAAGGGCACCTTGTCGACGATCAGCAGCTCATACCCGCGCTCGGGCACCAGCCGGGCCTCGAGCCCCTCCCGCGTGCCGAGGACCAGCACGGTGGCCTCGGGGTCGCGGGTGCGCAGCCCGTCGGCGACCGCCAGCAGCGGATTGACATGGCCGGCGGTGCCGCCGCCGGCGAGGAGGTACGTCGTCACCAGACGACCCTAACCCGCGGGTCAGGCCGACGCGGGTGGCTTGACGGGGAGGCTCCGAGCGAACGACAGCAGCACGCCGCACGCCATGAGCACCGACAGCAGCGCCGTCCCACCCTGCGACATGAACGGCAGCGGCACGCCCAGCACCGGGAACACCCGCAGCACGACGCCGATGTTGATCAGCGCCTGCCCGACGATCCACACCGTGATCGCGCCGGCCGCGATGCGCACGAACGGGTCGTCGGTCTTGCGGACCACGTGGAAGGCACCGACGGCGAACAGGGCGAACAGACCCAGTGCCACGACGCATCCGATCAGTCCGAGCTCTTCACCGACGATCGCGAAGATGTAGTCGTGCGCGGCGGCCGGCAGCCACGCGTACTTCTCGCGCGAGTTGCCCAGCCCCAGCCCGAAGAACCCGCCGGCGGCCAGACCCCACACCCCATGCAGCGGCTGATAGCAGCTGTCCAGGTAATCGGCGATGCAGTTGGGGTCGAGGAAGCTCAGGATGCGGGCCATGCGGTTGGGGCTGGTCACCGCCAGCGCGGCAACGGCGACGACCGCACCGATGAGCGGGATGACGAACAGCCGCAGCTTCACACCGGAGAAGAACAGCGCCGCCAGCAGGACGAGCACCAGGATCATCGCGGTGCCGAGGTCCCGGCCGGCCAGGACCGTCCCGATCACCAGCACGCCCACGGGGACGACCGGGATGAACACGTGCTGCCATTTCGTCAGCAGCATGCGCTTACGGAACAGCACCAGCCCGAGCCACAGCGCCAGGGTGAGCTTGAGGAACTCCGACGGCTGCGCCTGGAAGCCGGCGATCGCGATCCAGTTGCGGTTTCCGTCGTTCTCGATGCCGATGCCGGGCACGAATACCAGCAGCTGCAGTGCGGTCGCCCCGATCAGGGCGGGCCAGGCGATCTTCTTCCAGAACCTCACCGGGAAGCGGCTGAGGACGAACATCAACGGGATGCCGATGAGGGCGAACACCGCCTGCTTGATGAGGGTGTCGTAGGGCCCGAGACCGGCGGCGGTGGAGGTCGCGGAGGTCGCGGAGAGCACCATCACCAGGCCAAACCCGGTCAGCAGCAGCGCCGCCGACGAGATCAGCAGGAACTCGCTCGGCACCGGCGCGAACACCTTGCCCAGCGAGACGCGGGCGGCAAGTCCTCCGCGGCCGTCGCCCTCAGCGGGGTCCGTCGGGGGTGTCGTGCGGCTGCTCGTCGTGTTCGCCACCACGTCCCCTCCCGATTCGTTCACGTACCGCCGCCGCGAAGCGGTGGCCGCGGTCTGCGTAGGACGCGAACTGGTCGAAGGATGCTGCGGCGGGGGCCAGTAGCACCACGTCCCCGTCCCGGGCGATTCCCGCCGCCAGTTCCACGACCCGCGTCATGACCTCTTCAGTGTCCGTGTCGTCCACCTCGAAAACCGGGACCGCCGGGGCGTGTCGCTCGAACGCCGCCGTCACGGCGGTGCGGTCGGCGCCGATCACGATCGCCGCTTTCGCGCGCGCGCCGCGACCGGCGACGAGGTCGGAGATGTCCACGCCCTTCAGCAGTCCGCCCACGACCCAGACCGCCCCCGGGAAGGCTGCCAGCGACGAGGCGGCGGCGTGGGGGTTAGTCGCCTTGGAGTCGTCGACCCAGGTGATGCCACCGGCGACGGCGACAACTTCGATGCGGTGCGGATCGAGCCGGAACTCCTGCAGCGCCGCGGCGATCGCCGCCGGCGGCACATCGAGCGCGCGGGCCAGGGCACTGGCGGCCAGGATGTTCGCCACGACGTGCGGGGCGGCAAGGCCATGCTCTGCCAGTTCGGCGACCGTCGTCAGTTCCAGCGCGGTGGTGTGCCGTTCGTCGAGGAACGCACGGTCCACGAGGATGCCGTCGACGACGCCGAGGTCACTGGGGCCGGGCACGCCGAGATCGAATCCGATCGCGCGGCAACCGTCCACCACCTCGGCCTCTTCGACCATCTCGCGGGTGGCGATATCGGCCTTGTTGTAGACGCAGGCGATGCGGGTGTGGTTGTAGACGACGGCCTTGGCGTCGCGGTACGCCGCGAACGAGCCGTGCCACTGCAGGTGGTCGTCGGCGAGGTTGAGGCACACCGCCGCGGCCGGCGACACCGGCTGCGGACCCTGCTGCAACCCGAGGTACCACAGCTGATGGCTGGACAGTTCGACCACGAGCACGTCGAAGCCGGCCGGGTCGCGCACCGCGTCGAGCACCGGAACGCCGATGTTGCCGCAGGGCGCGGCGCGCAGCCCGCCCTCGGTCATCATGGTCGCGGCGAGACGGGTCGTCGTGGTCTTGCCGTTGGTCCCGGTGACCAGCACCCAGTCGGCGGGGCGGCCGTCGGGGCGCAGGACCTTGTCGCGCACCCGCCAGGCCAGTTCGATGTCACCCCACAGCGCGATGCCGGCATCCTGCGCCCACCGGATGACCGGGTGGTGCGGGGCGAAGCCCGGCGAGGCGACGATGACGTCGGGGGCGAACGAGGCCAAGTCCGCAGGCACGTCGTCAAGCGCACCGGTCCACAGGTCCGCTCCGATCACCGGCAGCAGCCGGGCGTACTCCTCGGCGGCGGTCTCGGTCACCACGAGCACCCGTGCGCCGAGTTCCGCGAGCGTGTCGGCGACCGAGAATCCCGTCACCGACAGCCCCAGCACCGCTACGCGCAGTCCCCGCCAGTCGGCGTGCCAACTGGTGAGTGCGTCCAGGCGATCGCTCATTGTGCTGCGAGCCACTCGACGTAGAACAGTCCGACGCCGGTCACCGCGAGCATGCCGGCGATGATCCACATGCGCACCACGATGGTGATCTCCGGCCAGCCGCGCAGTTCGAGGTGATGGTGGAACGGGCTCATCAGGAAGATGCGTTTGCCACCGGTCGCCTTGAAGTAGTAGCGCTGCAGTACGACCGAACCCGGCGCGATGACGAAGACGCCGGCGATGAGCACGGCCAGCAGCTCGGTGCGGGTCAGCACCGACATCGCGACGATGACGCCGCCGATGGCCATGGAGCCGACGTCACCCATGAAGATCTTCGCCTTCGGGGCATTCCACCACAGGAACCCGACCAGCGCGCCGACGAACGACGCGGCGACGATCGTGAGGTCCAGCGGATCGCGGGTGTTGTAGCAGGCGTCCGCGTAGGCCGGCACGAGGGCGGCGCTGGTGCACCGCTGCTGGAACTGCCAGAACGCCACGAGCGCGTAGGCCGAGACGGTGAAGATGCCGGCACCGGTGGACAGGCCGTCCAGTCCGTCGGTGAGGTTGGTGGCGTTGGACCACGCGACGGACAGGAACGACACCCACGCGAGGTACAGGACCCAGCCGATGATCGCGCCGAGCGCCATGAACGACAGCACCGGGATGTCGCGGAACAGCGAGATGTGCGCCGAGGCGGGGGTGAACCCGTGGATGTTGGGGAAGTTCAGGGCGAGGATGCCGAACGGCACTGCCACGAGCACCTGCCCCAGCACCTTGCGCCAGCCGGACAGGCCGAGGCTGCGCTGGCTGCGCACCTTCATCATGTCGTCGACCAGGCCCACGGCGCCCAGGCCCACCATCATCCACAGCACCAGCAGGCCGGACGGGGTGGGCGGGCTGCCGCCGGTGTAGGTGCCGGCGAAGTACCCGATGAGTGCACCGAGGATGAAGATGATGCCGCCCATCGTGGGCGTGCCGCGCTTGGCGGCGTGCTGCGGGTTGTTGCCGTCCTCGGGGGTGCGGATCACCTGACCCCAGCCGAGCCGTTCGAACAGTCTGATGAACAGCGGCGTGAGGAACAGTGTGAACGCGAGTGAGATCGTCGCGGCTACCAGGAGGGATCTCACGAGAACGATTCTCCCAGACGATCGCCCAGATGCCGCAGGCCCGCGGCGTTGGAGGATTTGACCAGCACGCGGTCGCCGTCGCGCAGCTCCGACATCAAGTAGTCGTACGCCTCGTCGGCGGTGGCGAAGAACACCGCCTCACCGTCCCACGAGCCTTCCGAGATCACCGAGATGAACAGCCGGCGCGCTTCGGGGCCGACCACGACGATGCGGCGGATGTTCAGGCGCACCGCCAGCAGGCCGATGCGGTCGTGCTCGTCGCCGGAGAACTCCCCCAGCTCGCTCATCGCACCCAGCACCGCGACGGTGCGTTCGCCGGGAGCGGCGATCTGCGCGAGGGTGCGCAACGCTGCCGCCATCGAATCGGGGCTGGCGTTGTACGCGTCGTTGATGATGCGCACCCGGGCCGAACCCAGCGGCTGCATCCGCCAGCGCTCCGCCAGCTCGAGGGTCTCCAGCCGGGCGATCGCGACGTCGGGGGCGACGCCGAGCGCGGTGGCGGCGGTGATCGCGGCGAGGGCGTTCATGACGTGGTGCTCCCCCAGCACCTGCAGGCGCAGCGGCAGTCGCTCCCCGTCGACGATGACCGTGCACGTCGTGCCGTCGGCATCCACTTCGACCTCTTCCGCCCGCACGTCCGCGGTCGGGCCCCGACCGAACCAGCGCACGGCCTCGTGGCGTTGCGCGGCGATCTGCGCCATCGTGACCACCCGCGGGTCGTCGGCGTTGAGCACCGCGATGCCGCCGGGGCGGACGGCGTGGATCAGCTCGGACTTGGCCCGCAGGGTCGCCTCCACGCCGCCGAAGCCGCCCGCGTGGGCCATGCCCACCATCAGCACGACGCCGACGTCGGGATCGACCAGTCCTGCCAGCCGCGCGATCTCGCCGGGTCCGCTCGCACCGAACTCGCTGACGAGGTAGCGCGTGTCGTGGGTGACCCGCAGCATCGTCAGCGGGGCGCCGACCTCGTTGTTGAACGAGGCGCGGGGGGCGATCGTCTCCCCCTCGCCCTCCAGGATGCGGGCGAGCATGTTCTTGGTGGTGGTCTTGCCGTTGGAGCCGGTGATGCCCACCACGAACAGGTTCCCGTGCGCGCGGACGCGCGCGACGACCTCGCGCGCGAGGTCGGCCAGCGCGGTGACGACGTCGGCGACCACGACCTGCGACACGGCGGCGGCGACCGGGCGTTCCACGATCGCCAGCGTCGCGCCGCGCTGCACGGCGGCGTCGACGAATTCGTGGCCGTCAGTGGTCTCGCCGGGTTTGGCGACGAAGATGCCGCCCGGCTCGATCAGCCGCGAGTCGGTGTCGACGGCGCCGGACACGACGGTGTCCGGGCCGGCGCCTGCAGCCGGGCGCAGCTCACCGGAGGTGGCTCGCGCCACCTCGGCAAACGTCAAGGCAATCATGGGTGTCCGTTCTCGATCACGAGCACGCGCGCGCCCGCGTCGGGGGCGGCGATCACTGCGTCTTGGGAAGAAGTGGCGTCTGCGATTCAGACGGCAGGACGCGGTAGTTCTTGAGCACCTGCGTCATTGCCTTCTGGAAGGCCTGGCGGTTGGCGGCAGACGACTTAATGGTAGTCGGCTCGTCGAGCGTGGTGAGAACGATGTACTGGGGGTCGTCCGCCGGGACGATGCCGATGAGCGACGTGAAGTACACGCCCGCCTTGTACCCGTTCTCGCCGGCGACCTGGGCCGTACCGGTCTTCGCAGCGATGCGGTAGCCGTCGACGGCGATGAACTCGGCCATCTGCGCCTGGACGGCGACGTTTTCGAGCATGAGGGTCACGGCATCCGCCGCTTCCTTCGACACGACCTGCTCGGGCTCGGGGAGGTCGGGCTTGACGACCGTGCCGTCGGCGAGCGTGCAGGACTCCACCAGCGACAGCGGCATCTTCAGGCCGCCGTTCGCGAGCGCCTGGTAGGCGCTGGCGACCTGCGGGGAGGTCATCGTGTACCCCTGCCCGAACGTCGTGGCGTAGAACTGCTGGTTGTCCCAGTCGGATGCCGGGGCGAGGTCGCCCTTCGGCTCGGACGGCCAGCCGATCGCCGTGCCGTGACCCACGCCGAAGCGCTGCAGGTAGTCGTACCGGGCCTGTGCCGACAGCATCTCGCCGAACTTCGACAGCGCGACGTTCGAGGAGTCCACGAGCGCCCCGGTCAGGGTGTAGTTGAGCACGGGGTGCGACTCGAAGTCACCCACCCGCGCGCCGTTGGGGAAGGTCTCGTAGTCGCCCGCGGTGACCGTGGTCAACGGGGTCGCCACCCCGGCGTCGATGACGCTCGCGGCGGTGATGGCCTTGAGCGTCGAGCCGGGCTCGTACGAGTTGAGGAACAGCCGGGAGCCGCGGTCCTCAGCTGCGGACGCTGCGACGTTGTTGGGGTCGACGGTCGGGTACTCGGCGGCGGCGCGGATCTTGCCGGTCGCGACCTCGAGCACGAAGATCGTGCCGCTCTTGGCCTGCTTGTTCTGCACCTCTTCGGCGATGAGCTGCTGCATGTACCACTGCAGGTCGCGGTCGATCGTCAGCTGCAGGGTGCCGCCGTTGACGGCGGGGGTCTCCACGGCGGTGCCGGGGATGACGACGCCGTCCTTGCCTCGTTGGTAGGCCAGCTCGCCGTCGGCCGAAGCAAGGCAGTCGTTCTCGATCTGCTCGATCCCCGCCAGCGGCTCACCGTCGGACCCGACGAAGCCGACCAGGTTCCCGGCCACCGCCCCGTCGGGGTAGGTGCGCTGCGGGTGCATGTCGAAGCTCAGGTACGGGGCGCGCAGATCCGCCAGGGCGCGGTACTGCTCGGTCGTCAGCCCCTTCTTCAGGTAGGCGAACCGGCTGCCGGCATCCTGGGCGAGGGCGTCATCGACGATCTTGATGATCTCGTCGGCGCTCTGCCCGGTGATGGCGCCGATCTCGGCGGCCACCTGATCCCAGGGCACCTCCACCTCGACGCCGTCGACCTCGCGCTCGACCGCCCCGACATTGACGGGGTCGAGCTTGCCGTCATACATCAGGATGCTGGTGGCCAGGGCCTCGCCGTCCGCATCGACGATCTCACCCCGCGCGCCGTAGAGGTCTTCGGTGGCACCCAATGCGAGCGCCTGCGAGTCGGCGATGTGCTCGTCGGCGTTGACAACCTGGATGTCCACCAGCCGCACGATGAATCCGGACAGCACGGCGAGTACGACAGCGAGCGCGACGACGGTACGTCGGCGGGGACTGCGGGTGGCTCGTGTCGTCATGGCTCTCAGTGGGTGCGCGGTACGGGCAGGCCGTCTGTGACGGGCGGAGGCGTGGGGGATTCCGGCGCGGCGGCTACCGGTGCGGTGGCGTCCGGCGCGGTGGCGGCGGATTCCTCCGCCTCGACGGGGGCGCCCCCGATGGTCGTGGACGGTGCGGTGACCAGCGGGGCCTCGGCGATGAGGGCGTTGGGGACGGACGCACGGCCGAGGGCGTCGATGGTCGATCCACCGAGGGAGGCGGCGCCCGTGCCGAGCACGGCGCCGTCGCTGAGCCGCAGGTAACTCGGCGACTCGGCGATGACCATGCCCAGGGCGGAGGCGTTCGCCGCCAGGAACTGGGGCGAGTTCAACCCGGCGACGTCGTCGGTGAGGATCTGCTTCTGGTACGTCAGGTCGCGCTGCTCGCGGGTCAGCTGCGCCACTTCGTACGACCCCTGGGTCGTGAGGATCGACAGGCCCATCTGGACGGCGCCGATGGCGACGGCGCCGGCGACGGCGATGATGCCGTAGAGCCGGCGGGGACGGCGCCGCGGTTGCGGGGCGGCGACGACCTCGAGCCGACGGGTCGGCCGCGGCGTGTAGGACGGGAGCGCGGTGGCGGTGGCCACGGAGCTCAGGGGCAGGGCGTTCATATGTCCTCACGCAGACGTTCGGCGGCGCGCAAGCGCACGGGCGTCGCTCGGGGGTTGCGGGCGCGCTCCTCGGCGGAGGCGAGTTCGGCGCCCCTCACCAGCAGCCGGAACCGCGGCGCATGTTCGGCGAGCTCCACCGGGAGTCCGGCGGGAGCGGTGGAGGCGGATGCCGCGGCCAGTTCGCGCTTGACCAGGCGGTCCTCGAGGGATTGGTAGGACAGCACGACGATGCGCCCGCCGACCGGCAGCAGGCGCAGCGCGGCCGGTACGGCCCGCTCCAGCGCGGCCAGCTCGGCGTTGACTTCGACGCGCAGGGCCTGGAACACCCGTTTGGCGGGGTGTCCGGCGGCCTTCAACGCGGCGGGGGTCGCCTCCTGGAGGATGTCCACGAGGTGTCCGGACCGCTGGATCGGCGCGGTGCCGCGCGCGGCGATGATCGCGCGGGCGTAACGGCCGGCCAGCTTCTCCTCGCCGTAGCGTTCGAAGATGCGGCGCAGGTCGCCTTCGCCGTAGGTCGCGAGGATGTCCGCTGCGGTGGTTCCGCTGCTCTGGTCCATCCGCATGTCCAGCGGCGCGTCCCGCGCATAGGCGAAGCCGCGGTCGGCTTCATCCAGCTGCAGCGAGGACACTCCGAGGTCGAACAGGATCGCGTCGGCGGCGGTGGCGCCGGTGGAGGCCACGGCCTCGGCGATGCCGTCGTAGACGGTGTGGACGAGGCTCACGCGGTCGCCGAAGCGGGCCAGCCGCTCCCCCGCGATGCGCAGCGCATCGCGGTCGCGGTCGAGGCCGATCAGGCGTGCCTGCGGGAATCGCTCCAGCAGCGCCTCGGAGTGACCGCCCATGCCGAGGGTCGCATCGACGAAAACGGCTCCCTCGTGCTGGAGGGCAGGGCCGAGCAGCTCGAGGCAACGCTCGAGCATGACGGGGGTATGAATGTCGCGGAGGTTCATAGTGCGGGGGCCCGATCCTCGATCCTGATCCCCATCCGCTCCGACCTGACGCCGGGGAAGTGCGTCAGGGCAAGCGGCTGGGAGTCACGATCGAGGCTCAGAAGAGGCCCGGAATCACCTCCTGCTCCATGTCCGAGTAGCTGTCTTCGTTTCCTTCTGCGTACGCGTTCCACGCGTCCGCGTCCCAGATCTCCGCGTGAGCGCCGACGCCGGTGAGGATGAGCTCGCGCCCGAGGTTGGCGTAGGTGCGCAGTGGTGGCGGGATCGTGATGCGGTTCTGGCCGTCCGGCTTCTCGGCGCTGGCCCCCGAGAGGAACATGCGCTGGAAGTCGCGGGACTGCTTGTTTGTCAGGGGCGCTTCGCGGATGCGCTCGTACACCCGCTCGAACTCGGCAGTGCTGAACACATACAGGCAGCGCTCCTGCCCGCGGGTGATCACGACGCCGCCGCCGAGATCGTCGCGGAACTTCGCGGGAAGGATGACCCGACCCTTGTCGTCGAGTTTGGGAGTGTGCGTGCCCAACAACATCGCAGTCCACCCCCTTCATCCGGCCCCGCCAAGGTAGCGCCACTTTACTCCACTTCCCTCCACTTCACTACACTCCGTGGCGAAATACCCTCTTGCGCCCCCCACCGCACCCCGGGCGCACGAAAAAAGAGCACCGACCCTGAGGTCGGTGCTCTTGCTTTCGTGCCGGTCAGCGGCCGTCTTGGCGGCGATCCCAGCGATCGTTCATGCGATCCATGAAGGAAGTGGAGGAAGGTGGAGCGGTCGGGCGCGGGCGGTTGCCGCTGGCAGGTGCGCGACCGGCTCCGCGGGTCGGTGTGACCGCGAGCACCACTCCGCCCAGCATCACGATGAACGCGATGACGCCGATGGCGACGAAGCCCGTCGATACCCCAGCGATGAGACCGCCGAGGCCGAGGAGCACGAGAACCGTGCCGTAGACGATGTTGCGGTAGCTGAGCGTCCGCCCATCGCGGGGCGCGCTCACCACGTCTGCGTCGTTTCGCATGAGATGGCGTTCCATCTCATCGAGCAGGCGCTGCTCCTGTTCGGACAGTGGCATGCATCCCCCTTGTCGAGGTCCCAATAGGGGACGATTCTAACCGTCCCGGTCAGAACTAGGCTAGGCCCGTGTCGCCCATCCCGGATCCCATCGAGGCTGTTTCACAGCGACTCATCGCATTCTTCGCAGAGCAGCGCGACGTCGCCCGAGCGGAGGGCCCCGAAGCGATCTCCTTCGTCGAAGCCGGCGCGCGCGCCGTCGGCGGCGGAAAGCGGTTGCGCGCCCGCTTCTGCGTGACCGGCTGGCGAGCCGTCGCCGAAGCCGGCGGCAGGCGCCCTGGCCCCGTCCCGCCGGAGGTCATCGCCGCCGCCGCCGCGCTGGAGATCTTCCAGGCCGCCGCCCTGGTGCACGACGACCTCATCGACAACTCCGACACCCGCCGCGGCCGGCCGTCTGCCCATCGGGCGCTGGAGGCAGGGCATCAGGATGCCGGCTGGATCGGCGATGCCGCGACGTTCGGCCGCTCAGCGGCGATCCTGCTGGGCGACCTGCTGGTGGCCTGGAGCGACGATCTGCTCGAAGGGGGCCTGGCCGGCGTCGCCGACACCGCGCGCGCGGCGACCGCCCGCCGCGACTACGCCGTCATGCGGCGCGATGTCACGGTCGGCCAGTTCTTGGACATCGCCGAAGAGGCGGCGTTCCGGCAATCGCCCGACAGTGAGCACGCCGCCAGAGCGCTGCGGGTGGCATCCCTCAAATCCGCCCGCTACAGCGTGCAGCAGCCGCTGCTGATGGGGGCCGCTCTCGCCGGCGCCGACCAGGAGCAGCGCGACGCCCTCGCGGCCTTCGGGCACCCGGTGGGGCTGGCCTTCCAGCTGCGCGACGACGTGTTGGGCGTCTTCGGCGACGCCGCGGTCACCGGCAAGCCGTCGGGCGACGATCTGCGCGAGGGGAAGCGGACCGTGCTCATCGCGTACGCCCGGGAGTCCCTGCCCGCCGGTGCACGGCACACCATCGACGAACTCGTCGGCGATCCGCTCCTGGACGACGACCAGGTCGCCGCCCTGCAGCGCACGATCGTCGAATCCGGCGCGCTGGCACGGGTGGAGAAGCTCATCGCCGGCTATGCCGCCGACGCCGACCGCGCGCTGCGCGGGGCACGCCTCGGCGACGCCGCGGTGGGCGAGCTGCGCGATCTGACCCGCGCGGCGACTAACCGCTCGTCCTGATCAGTCGACGGTCAGCGCGACGCGACGAACTTCGCTCTTGCGACCCTGCCGCAGCGCTTCGATGGGCGCCAGGCCGATCGAGTCCTCGTAGTCCAGCAGCCAGTCGATAGCCTCGTCGTCGCTCAGGCCGGCGTCGTGCAGGACGATGACCGTGCCGCGCAGCGAGGACAGCGGGTGCCCGTCGACGATGAACACCTCCGGAACGGCCAGCTTGCCGGTGCGTCGGGAGGCGACGAGGTGGTACTCGTCGATCAAGCGCCGCACCCGGCCCAGCGGCTCGCCGAGAACCTCGACGAGTTCGGGCAGTGTCAGCCAGGCGGTCTCGGTACGCGAAGGGGTGGTGTCGCCGGTCACCCTCCCATGATTGCATCCGTGCGCGGCTGGCCCGACCGGTTTATGAGAATCTCATCATTCACACAAGCCACTTACGCCTCTTCCGTTGACGCCTGTCCCACTTCCGTGACAGCGTGACGAGGTCGAAAGGAGGCACCCGACATGCGATCACCCCACGCATTCGCGACGGCACGAGCCGCCGCACACACCCTCGCGCCCGCCTCCAGGCCGAGGTCCGCGACATCGTTCGCAAAGAACTGGCCGGCCGCCGTGGCCGGTTCGGTGGCGCTGCTGCTGGCATCCGCGCCGGCAGCGCACGCCGCCGAGCCGCAGCGCGGCGCGGCAGGCATGCAGCCCACCGCACAGCAGGGCAGGAGCGCCGCCACGCACGTGGCGCCGGCATCCGTCACCCCGCCGACGACGCACGTCGTGCAGCCCGGTGACACGATCAGCGCGAT
Organism: Microbacterium sp. zg-YB36; assembly: GCF_024623575.2. Lineage (NCBI taxonomy): Bacteria > Bacillati > Actinomycetota > Actinomycetes > Micrococcales > Microbacteriaceae > Microbacterium > Microbacterium sp. zg-YB36. The sequence continues at coordinate 39,350 of NZ_JANJFD020000001.1, read as the reverse complement.
CGCCGCCGCTCACGGCCTGCGCGTGGCCGAAGTGCTCGCGCTGAACGGCCTCTCCTGGTCGTCGGTCATCCAGCCCGGCCAGACGATCCAGCTCGCGGCCACTCCCGCTGCCGCTCCCCCGGCTGCAGCGCCTCCGGCACCCGCCGCGGCGTACACGATCGCCGCGGGCGACACCATGAGCGCCATCGCGTCGCGTCACGGCGTGGCCACCGACGCGCTGCTGGCCGCCAACGGGATGGACCGGTCGTCGATCATCTACCCGGGCCAGAGCATCGCCCTTCCCGGCGCGGGCATGGAGCTCGCGGCATCCGTCGCCCCGGCAGCTCCCGCCCCGACTCCGGTCGTCACGGCCGGTTCCTACCAGATCGCCGCCGGCGACACGATGACCGGCGTCGCCGGGACCCACGGCGTGTCCTTGGATGCGCTCCTCGCCGCCAACGGCATGGATCGCTCGTCGATCATCTATCCCGGCCAGTCCATCGCGATCCCCGCCGCCACGACCGCCGGGCTCGACGCGGAGCAGGCCGACAACGCCCGCACCATCATCCGCATCGGCCGGGAACTGGGTATCTCGGACCGCGGCATCGCGATCGCGCTGGCCACCGGCATGGTCGAATCGTGGCTGCGCAACCTGGATTGGGGCGACCGCGATTCGCTGGGCGTGTTCCAGCAGCGGCCCAGCCAGGGCTGGGGCACTGCGGAGCAGGTCCGAGACCTCGACCGCGCGACCCGCGTGTTCTTCGGCGGCGCGGGCGACCCCAACGGCGACGCGAGCCGCGGCCTGCGCGATATCGCCGGGTGGGAGTCGCTCGGCTTCAGCGACGCCGCTCAAGCCGTGCAGGTCTCGGCCTATCCCGAACGCTACGGCGAGTGGGAAGACGAGGCGTACGCGTGGCTGGCGGCGCTGGACTGAGCACAAACGGAGGCGGCCGGGGGTGAGCCGCTACGCGGTGAGCACCGGCACCGTCCGTAGACTCTCAGCGTGAGCACGAGCCAGCAGACGGACCCGCTGATCGGCCGTCTGGTCGACGGCCGGTACCGCGTGCGCGCTCGCATCGCCCGTGGCGGCATGGCCACGGTGTACGTCGCGACCGATCTCCGCCTCGAGCGGCGCATCGCCCTGAAGGTGATGCACGGGCATCTTTCCGACGATTCGATCTTCCAGAGCCGGTTCATCCAGGAGGCCCGCGCGGCCGCCCGCCTGGCCGACCCGCACGTGGTGAACGTGTTCGACCAGGGCCAGGACGGCGACATGGCGTACCTCGTCATGGAGTACCTGCCGGGCATCACGCTGCGGGAGCTCCTGCGCGAGCAGCGCCGCCTGACGGTGCCGCAGACCATCACGATCATGGATGCCGTCCTGTCGGGGCTGGCTGCCGCTCACCGCGCCCACATCGTGCACCGCGACGTGAAGCCCGAGAACGTGCTGCTGGCCGAGGACGGTCGCATCAAGATCGGCGACTTCGGCCTTGCCCGCGCCACGACGGCAAACACCGCGACCGGCCAGATGCTGCTGGGCACGATCGCCTACCTCGCGCCGGAGCTGGTCACCCGCGGCAGCGCCGACGCCCGCAGCGACATCTATGCGCTCGGCATCATGCTCTACGAGATGCTCACCGGCGAGCAGCCCTACAAGGGCGAGCAGCCGATGCAGATCGCCTACCAGCACGCCACCGACTCGGTGCCGCGCCCCAGCGCCAAGAACCCCGGAGTGCCCGAGCCGCTGGACGAACTCGTCCTGTGGGCCACCGAACGCAATCCCGACGAGCGTCCCGACGACGCCCGGGTGATGCTCGACCGGCTGCGCGAGATCGAACGCGACCTGGGCGTGAGCCCGCAGGTCGTGCGCACCGCGCCGGTGGGAGTGCTGCCCGAGGACGACGGCATGGACTCCGGCGAGGTGACGAAGGTGCTGCCGGGTGCCTTCACGGCGCCCACGGTCACCCCCGAGGTCGACAACACCACGCGGCTGCGCCGCCGCACCAAGCGCAACGCCACCAAGGGCGCCTGGATCATCGCCGCCGTCCTGCTGCTGGCAGGACTCGCCGCCGGCGTGGGTTGGTGGTTCGGGTCAGGTCCCGGGTCGCAGGTGGCCGTACCAGGCGTGGCGGGGCTCTCCTTCGCCGAGGCCGAGGCGCAACTGGCGGAGCTGACCCTGCAGGCCGTGGAGCAGGGCGAGAACAACCTCGAGGTGCCCGCCGGAGAGGTGATCCGCACGGATCCCCCCGAGGGCTCCCGCCTCGACCAGGACGAGACGGTGACTGTCTTCGTCTCCCTCGGCCCCGCCGAGGTGTCGCTCAACGCGCTGGCCGGCATGTCCGAGGCGCAGGCGCGCGAGTACCTCGAGCAGAACATCGTCAATGTGCCGGAGGAAGCAGCGCGCGAATTCCGCGACGACGTCGAGCGGGACGTGGTCATCGCGGCATCCGTCACGCCACGCGCCGGCGGGGATCCCATCGACTGCACTTCGGGCTGCACGGTGCACGCCGATGACAGCGCGAGCCTGCTGGTGTCGGCGGGCGCCGTGCCGGACGTGAGCGACACCACGGTGGAGTCGGCCACGCGTACGCTCGACGAGGTCGGGCTGCTCGTGGCATCCGACACCATCGGCGAGTGGAGCAGTGACATCGACAAGGGCCGGGTCATCGGCATCGCCGGCACCGATGGTCCGCTGCGACCCGGCGACACCGTGACCCTCGTGGTCTCGGACGGCCCGGAGCTGTTCGAGATCCCCGACGTCACCGGAATGACCCGCGAGGCCGCGGCCGGCGCGCTGCGCGATGCCGGGTTCGAGCCCAGCTACCAGGCGTTCTGGAACGCCGTGCCGGACGGGCTGACCGAGGTCACCGACATGTCGCCCGGGGCCGGCGAGTGGTACCCGCGCGGGACGCGCGTGGACCTCACGATGAACCTCACCGGCTGACCGCCGCTCGCCTGTCACGAATGGCGCCGCCGCCGATATGCGACAGGCGAGCCCTGGGGTGAGTCGCCGCGGCGCGTGGCGGGGCGGCGTGGCATCCCCCGTTGCCGGAGTGAGGAGATCTGCCGAATCGAGGGCCGGATGCCGCACACGCACCGCGCCCGGGCAGATCCCCTCACCCGGGCAAACCCCCACCCCGCTCCCCTGTCACCAATAGGCGACAGGCGAGCGGGGGCGGCAGAAGCGGCTCAGAGCTTCGCGAGCTCCTCGGCGACGAGGAAGGCCAGCTCGAGGCTCTGCATGTGGTTCAGGCGCGGGTCGCACAGCGACTCGTAGCGGGTGGCGAGGGTGGCCTCGTCGATCTTCTCCGACCCGCCCAGGCACTCGGTCACGTCGTCGCCGGTGAGTTCGACGTGGATGCCGCCGGGGAACGTCCCCACCGCGCGGTGGGCGTCGAAGAACCCGCGCACCTCGTCCACGACGTCGTCGAAGCGACGCGTCTTGTACCCGGTCGGGGTCGTGATGCCGTTGCCGTGCATCGGGTCGGTCACCCACAGCGGGGTCGCGCCGGAGTCCTTCACGGCCTGAAGCAGCGGCGGCAGCGCGTCGCGGATCTTGCCCGCACCCATGCGCGTGATGAACGTGAGGCGTCCCGGCTCCCGCTCGGGGTCGAGCTTGTCGATGAGTTTCAGCGCGGTGTCGGTCGAGGTCGTCGGTCCGAGCTTGACCCCGATGGGGTTGCGGATCTTCGAGAAGTACTCGACGTGCGCACCGTCCAGATCGCGCGTTCGCTCCCCGATCCACACGAAGTGCGCGGAGGTGTTGTACGGCGTGCCGGTGCGCGAGTCGATGCGCGTCATCGGCCGCTCGTAGTCCATCAGCAGGCCCTCGTGGCCGGTGTAGAACTCCACGCGGCGCAGCTCGTCGAAGTCGGCGCCCGCGGCCTCCATGAAGCGGATGGCCCGGTCGATCTCGCCCGCCATGCGCTCGTACCGCTGGTTGGCGGGGGTCGCGGCGAACCCCTTGTTCCAGCTGTGCACCTCACGCAGGTCGGCGAAGCCACCCTGGGTGAACGCGCGGATGAGATTGAGGGTGGATGCCGCGGTGTGGTAACCCTTCAGCAGTCGCTGCGGGTCGGGCTGGCGGGATCCGGCGGTGAAGTCGTAGCCGTTGACGATGTCGCCGCGGTACGCCGGCAGCGTCACGTCGCCGCGCGTCTCGGTGTCGCTGGAGCGCGGCTTGGCGAACTGGCCCGCCATGCGGCCCATCTTCACGACCGGCATCGACGCGCCGTACGTGAGCACGACCGCCATCTGCAGCACGGTCTTGATGCGGTTGCGGATCTGCTCCGCGGTGGCACCGGCAAACGTCTCGGCGCAGTCGCCTCCCTGCAGCAGGAAGGCCTGGCCGGATGCGGCGCGGGCGAGCCGCTCCCGCAGGATGTCGACCTCACCGGCGAAGACGAGCGGGGGCAGCGTCGCGATCTCGCTGGAGACGGCGGCGACGGCATCCGGATCGTTCCATAGGGGTTGCTGCTTGATGGGCAACCCACGCCACGTGTCGAGGGGGTCGGTCTGCTGGAGCATCCCGCCAGTCTACCGAGCGCGGCGAGGGCGCCCGCGCCGCGTGACGGCCCGACGCGCGGTCAGGACGAGGCGGCGCGGTCCTTCACTGTCGAGGCGTAGACATCGTCGTATCGCTGCTCGCCCAGCCGCTGCAGGGCGACCATGATCTCGTCGGTCACCGACCGCAGCACGTAGCGATCGCTTTCCATCCCGCGGAAGCGGGAGAAATCCAGCGGCTCGCCGATCACCATCCCCACTCGCCCCACGCGCGGGATGCTGCGCCCGATGGGCATGACCGTGTCGGTGTCGACCATCACGACGGGCACGACCGGGACGTGCGCCTCCAGCGCCATGCGGGCAAGCCCCGTGCGACCCCGGTAGAGCTTGCCATCGGGGCTGCGGGTGCCCTCCGGGTAGACGCCCAGCAGGTCGCCGCGGCCGAGCACCTGCAGTCCGGTGTTGAGGGATGCCTCGGACGCCTTGCCTCCGGTGCGGTCGATGGGGATCTGGCCGGTGCCCTTCATGAACATCCGGGTCGCCCACCCCTTGATGCCCTTGCCGGTGAAGTAGTCACTCTTGGCGAGGAAGGACATGCGCCGGTCGATCATGAGCGGCAGGAACACCGAGTCGCTCACCGAGAGATGGTTGCTGGCGAGGATCGCCGCCCCCTCGGCGGGGATGTTCGCCCGCCCGACGATCCACGGCCGGAAGATCGCCTTGACGAACGGACCGACCACGATGTACTTCATCAGCCAGTAGAACACCCCTACACGCTCCGCCCCGCGAGGTCGGCGACGCCGATCATGCCGGCATCGTTGCCGAGTTGGGCGATGACGAAGTCGGCGACGGGCCGGTCGCCGTACCCGGGCAGTGACGTCTCGTACGCGATGCGCACCGGCTCGAGCAGCGTCTCGCCCAGTTGCGCCACTCCCCCGCCGATGACGAACACCTCCGGATCGAGCACCGCCTGGAAGCCGCCGCACGACTCACCCAGCGCGGTCGCGACACGACGGAGGGCCTCGATCGCACCGGGGTCACCGGCGAGGATCAGGCGGGAGATCGCCGGACCGGGGATCGCGCCCTTCTCGGCACGGACCTGCGCCAGCGCCGCGCCGATGCCACCGCGGTCGGCGATGTCGCCGGCTTCGCGCTGCAGCGCCCGACCGGATGCATACTGCTCGAGGCATCCGCTCTGGCCGCAGCCGCACAGCCGCCCGTCGCGCATGAAGCGGGTGTGCCCGAGCTCGCCGGCGATGCCGTGGCCGCCGTGGGCCAGTTCGCCCGCCGTGATGATCGCACCACCCACGCCGGTGCCGAGGGTCAGCATGACCATGTCGCCGACGCCCCGGCCCGCGCCGAAGCGGTACTCGCCCCAGCCGGCGGCGTTGGCGTCGTTCTCGATCGTCACCGGCCGGCCGATGCGTCGCTCCAGGTTCGCGCGCAGCGGTTCGTTGCGCCAGGCGATGTTGGGAGCGTGGATGACCACCGAGCGCGACTTGTCGATGAACCCGGCGGCGGCGACGCCGACCGCGACCACATCGTGGGTCTGCGCGAAGTGGTGCGCCATGTCGGAGACGGCATCGGCAAGTGCCTCGGTGTCCAGGGGGGTGTCCACCCGCAGCTGCTCGATCACCGTGCCGTCGTCATCGACGACGCCCCCGGCGATCTTCGTTCCACCGATGTCGATCCCGACCTTGAGCACGCGGCATCCCTCCCGCCGCTGCGACGCGCAGGGCCGCCTGAAAGTCTAGTGCGACGGGCACCAGACCACCGGGGCACCGGCGCCGTGCCATTACACTCGGTTTCGACGCAATAACCCGATTTCCCGACCGGTACACAAAGGAGTTGCCGTGGTTCAATTCGAAGTACCCGCGATCGTCCCCGCCGATCCGCAGGCCAACATCAGCGATCTGCTCGCCGAGCGAGTCAAGGCCACCCCCGATCTCGCCCTGTTCGCGGTGCCCGACAACGGCGGCTGGCGCGACATCACCGCCATCGAGTTCGAGCGCGAGGTCATCCGCCTGGCGAAGGGCTTCGTCTCCGCGGGCATCGAGCCGGGCGACAAGGTGGGCTTCCTCGCACGCACCACGTACGCGTGGACGCTCGTCGACTTCGCGCTGTTCTATACCGGCGCTGTCATGGTGCCGATCTACGAGACCAGCTCCCCCGCGCAGATCCAGTGGAACCTCACCGACTCCGGCGCGATCGCGTGCATCGTCGAGTCCGAGGAGCATGTCGCGCGCCTCGCCGAGGTGCAGGGCCAGCTGCCGCTGGTGCGCAGCACCTGGTCGATCGCGGCCGGCGACCTGGACACCCTGCGCACCGAGGGCGTGCCGGTGCCCGACGAGGAGATCCAGCGCCGCCGGAACCTCGCCAACGGCGCCGACATCGCCACCCTCATCTACACGTCCGGCTCGACCGGACGCCCGAAGGGGTGCGTGCTCACGCACAGCAACTTCGTCGAGCTCACCCGCAACTCCGCCAAGGCGCTGCAGGAGGTCGTCTCCTCCCCGGGGGCCTCGACGCTGCTGTTCATCACCACCGCGCACGTGTTCGCGCGGTTCATCTCGATCCTCAACGTGCACGCCGGTGTGAAGACCGGCCACGAGCCCGACACGCGGCAGCTGCTCAGCGCGCTGGGCAGCTTCAAGCCCACGTTCCTGCTGGCCGTGCCCCGTGTGTTCGAGAAGGTCTACAACTCCGCCGAGCAGAAGGCCGAAGCCGGCGGCAAGGGCAAGATCTTCCGCGCCGCCGCCAAGGCAGCGGTGGAGCACTCGTCGCTGCTGCAGGACGGCAAGAAGGTGCCGCTGGGCCTGAAGGTCAAGTTCCGCGTTTTCGACAAGCTCGTCTACGGCAAGCTGCGCACCGCCATGGGCGGCCGCGTGGTCTACGCCGTCTCGGGCTCCGCTCCGCTGGGGCACCGACTGGGCCACTTCTTCCACAGCCTGGGTGTGACGATCCTCGAAGGCTACGGCCTCACCGAGACGACTGCTCCGGCGACGGTGAACCTGGCGAACAAGTCGAAGATCGGCACGGTGGGCCCGGTGCTGCCGGGAGTCGGCGTCCGTCTCGGCGAAGACGGCGAGATCGCCGTGCGCGGCATCAACGTCTTCAAGGAGTACTGGCGCAACCCCGAGGCGACCGCGGAAGCGTTCGACGACGGCTGGTTCAAGACCGGCGACATCGGCTCGTTCGACGACGACGGCTTCCTCACGATCACCGGCCGCAAGAAGGAGATCCTCGTCACCGCCGGCGGCAAGAACGTCGCACCGGCGGCGCTGGAGGACCCCATCCGCGCGAACCCGATCATCGGGCAGGTGGTCGTCGTGGGTGATCAGAAGCCGTTCATCGCCGCGCTGGTCACGCTGGACGCGGAGATGCTGCCCACGTGGCTGGCGAACAACAATCTGCCTGCCGACCTGTCGCTGACGGATGCCGCGAAGGACCCGAAGGTGCGCGCCGAGGTGCAGAAGGCCGTCGACGTCGCGAATTCGCAGGTCTCGCGCGCGGAGTCGATCCGCAAGTTCACGATCCTCACCTCGGAGTGGACCGAAGCCAGCGGCCACCTCACCCCGAAGCTGTCGATCAAGCGCAACGTGATCATGCAGGACTTCGCCGCCGACGTCGACGAGCTCTACAGCGTCCCCGTCGCCACGACGAACGTCCCGCTGGGCTGACCCGCGACGCCACGAAGGCCCGGAGCTGATGCTCCGGGCCTTCGTGCATCCGCACGGTGAAACCGCAGCTGGTGGCCGAGACAGGGGGAAACGACCACGGTCTCGGCCACCAGCTACGGTCTCAGCGATTTGGGGTCAGAACCACGCGGACTCGCGGACCTCGCGCATCGCGGTTCGGCGGTCCTCGGGGGTGAGCCGGTCAAGGAAGAGCTTGCCGTCGAGGTGATCGGTCTCGTGCTGCAGCGCCTGGGCGAGCAGCCCGTCGCCCTCGAGTACCAGCTCGTTGCCGTCCAGGTCGATGCCGACGACCTTCGCGTGCGGATGCCGGATGGCGTCATGCCAGAGGCCGGGAACCGACAGGCATCCCTCCCCCATCGGCACCGGGTCTCCGGAGACCTCCACCAGCGTCGGATTGAGGATGTACCCGATGTCGCCGTCGATGTTGTAGCTGAAGGCGCGCAGGCCCACGCCGATCTGGTTCGCCGCCACGCCGGCGCGGCCGGGCAGCGCGACCGTCTCGAGCAGATCACGCACCAGCGCGCGCACGCCGTCGTCGATGTCGTCGATCGGCGCGCACGCCGACCGCAGCACGGGGTCGCCGAACAGGCGGATGTCGCGGACGCTCATCAGGCGGCCGGTGCCCCGTCGCGCAGACCCTCGACGACGATGGCGGCCAGTTCCCGCGCCGCCTGGCGCGTCGCAGGCTGCAGCTCGCGGAACGAGATCGCGCTGCCGGCGGCGATGAGCGGGTCGTACGGCATGCGCACGACGGCACGCACGCGCGTCTTGAAGTGCGCCTCGAGCTCGTCGGCGCGCACCAGCGGTGCGCCGGGGCGGCTCGCGTTGAGCACCACCACGGCACCGCGCGCCTTGTCGGCGTAGCCGTTGGATTCCAGCCAGGTGAGGGTTTCGGATGCCAGCCGGGCCTCGTCCACGCTCAGCCCGGTGACCACGATCAACTCGTCGGCGAGATCCAGGGTCGCCCCCATCACGGAGTGGACGATGCCGGTGCCGGTGTCGGTGAGCACGACCGAGTAGTAGTGCCCCGCGAACTGCGCGACCTCGTGGTAGTCCTCGTCACTGAATTCCTGCGACACGTGGGGGTCGGCGTCGGAGGCCAGCACGTCCAGCCGCGTCTCGTCGCGCGCGACGATGGCCGACAGGTCGTGGTAGCCGGAGATCTCGCCGCGGCGGCGCACGAGGTCCCGCACCGTCTTGCCGCTGGGGTTCCCGATGCGCTCGGCGAGGGTGCCGCGGTCGGGGTTGGCGTCCACGGCGATGATGCGGTCATCGCGCGCGTCGGCCAGCGCCATGCCCAGCAGCGTCGTGATGGTGGTCTTGCCGACCCCGCCCTTGCGCGAGAGCACCGGGACGAACTTCGCGCCACCGTGCAGCCGCGCCGCGATGCGCCGATCGAGCGCCTTGCGAGCACGGGCGCGGCGGCCGTCGCCGAGATTGATGCGATGTCCGGAGATCGAATACAGGAAGTGCCGCCACGCACCCTCGGGCTCGGGCTTGATGACGTGGTGCGGGTCGAGCAGGCGGTCCGCGGTGAGCAGATCGGCCGATTCCCGGCCCGACTCGAACTCGCCGAGCCGGCGCGGGGCCAGTTCGCCGGTGCGTGCGCGCACCCGCCCGGCGGCGCGGGGGTGCAGGTCTGCGGCGACGGATGCCGTGCGGCTCGTGCCCGCGAGCGCGACGTCGGTCGCGGGGGTCGGCGCGGGCGCAGGTGCGGATGCGGGCTGCTCCGGGGCGGCCGCAGGGGCGTCCCGAGTCAGCGCGGGTGTCGGCCCGGCGTGCGAGGCGGGCACGCTCGCCGCGGCATCCGCCACCGGCTCGTGGTCCGCCGCCGGGTCGCCGACTTCCTCGGCGAGCTCCTCGTCGTCGGCCAGCTCCTCGCCGGCGTGGTGGGCGTCGGCGGGCTCGTCATCAACGGTCACGTCCTCGGCCGCGACGACCTCGACGCCGTCTGTGGTGGCGGCGCCGAACCCGACCGGCACGAAGCCCTCCGCGGGGAAGCCGTCATCGACGGCCTCATCGTGCGCGTCGTCATCTTCGTCGGAAGCCATCGGCAGCGTCACGTCGACCTGAGCGGTGGCACCCCCGAGGATGCCGATCCCGGTCGTGTCGAGGCTTCCGCCGTCGGCGAGCATGCCGTTCTCGGGCTCGTCGTGCGTCGGTTCGTTGCGCTCGGGCGTCACAGCTCTCACTCCAAGTTCGGGATGGGTGCCTGGGCACCCATCCCTCCAGGTTACTCGGAGGGGCGCACGACGGCCAAAAGGTCCCCTGCCTCCACCTGCTGCGTCCCGGTGACCGCCAGTCGCTCCACGACGCCGTCGACGGGTGAGGTGATCGCCGCTTCCATCTTCATCGCCTCGATCGAGGCGACCGGCTGACCGGCTGCGACGGTGTCGCCCACCTCGACCTTGATCGTCGCGACTCCGGAGAAGGGAGCCGCCACCTGACCGGGCTTGGACGTGTCTGCCTTCTCAGCCTGACGGTGGGCGACATCGATCGCGCGGTCGCGCACGAACACCGGCCGCAGCTGACCGTTGAGTGTGGTCATGACGGTGCGCATGCCCTTGTCGTCGGCCTCGCCGATCGCCTCGAGCCCCACGTACAGCTGCACGCCCCGCTCGATCTCCACGACGTGCTCGGTACCCGAGGCGAGCCCGTAGAGGTAGTCGACGGTGTCCAGCACGCTGAGGTCGCCGTAGGTGTCGCGCACCTCCTGGAACGCCCGGGTGGGAGCGGGGAACAGCAGCTCGTTCAACGTGCCCCGGCGGGTGGTGGAGTCGCCGTCGAGCGCCGCGGCATCCTCGTCGGAGAGTTCGGTCATTCCCTCCCGCACTTCGCGGCCGGCCAGCACCTTGGTGCGGAACGGCTCCGGCCAGCCGCCGGGGAGATCCCCCAGCTCGCCTGCCATGAAGCCGACCACCGAGTCGGGCACGTCGTATTTGTGCGGGTTCTCGGCGAAGTCGGCCGGGTCGGCCTTGACCGCCGCCAGGTGCAGTGCGAGGTCGCCGACCACCTTCGACGACGGCGTCACCTTGGGCACGCGGCCGAGGATGGCATCCGCTGCGGCGTACATGTCCTCGATCAGCTCGAAGTCGTCCGCCAGCCCCAGCGCGATCGCCTGCTGGCGCAGGTTCGACAGCTGTCCGCCCGGGATCTCGTGCCGGTAGACGCGGCCGGTGGGGCCGGGCAGACCCGACTCGAACGGACGGTACAGGGCGCGCACCGCCTCCCAGTAGGGCTCGAGGTCGGAGACGGCGTCAAGGTCGAGCCCGGTGTCGCGGTCGGTGTTCGCGAGCGCCGCGACCAGGGCGGACAGCGACGGCTGGCTGGTCGTGCCGGACATGGGGGCGGCCGCGGCATCCACGGCATCCGCCCCGGCGGCGCTGGCAGCCAGCAACGTCGCGAGCTGTCCGCCGGCGGTGTCGTGCGTGTGCACGTGCACCGGCAGGTCGAACCGGTCGCGCAACGCCGAGACCAGACGGCCGGCGGCGGCGGGGCGGAGCAACCCGGCCATGTCCTTGATGGCCAGCACGTGCGCCCCGGCATCCACGATCTGCTCAGCCAGGCGCAGGTAGTAGTCGAGCGTGTAGAGGTCCTCGGCCGGGTTGAGCAGGTCGCCGGTGTAGCAGACGGCCACTTCGGCCACGGCGGTGCCGCTGGCCAGCACCGCGTCGATGGCGGGGCGCATCTGGGACACGTCGTTGAGCGCGTCGAAGATGCGGAAGATGTCGACGCCGGATGCGGCGGCCTCGCGGACGAAGGCATCGGTCACCTGCGTCGGGTACGGCGTGTAGCCCACGGTGTTGCGGCCGCGCAGCAGCATCTGGATCGCCACGTTCGGCAGTGAAGTGCGCAGCGCATCGAGGCGTTCCCACGGGTCCTCACCGAGGAAGCGCAGCGCGACGTCGTAGGTGGCGCCGCCCCAGGCCTCGACCGACAGCAGCTGCGGGGTGAGCCGCGCGACGTAGGGGGCCACGGTGACGAGGTCCTTCGTGCGCACGCGGGTGGCCAGCAGCGACTGGTGGGCGTCGCGGAAGGTCGTCTCGGTGACGGCGAGGGCCGTCTGTTCGCGGAGGGACTTGGCGAAACCGGCCGGGCCGAGCTCCTGCAGGCGCTGCCGCGAGCCGGCGGGAGCGGGGGCGGTGAGATCGACGGTGGGGAGCTTGGATGCCGGGTCGACCGTCAGCGGGTTGGAGCCGTTGGGCCGGTTGACGGTGGTGTCGGCGAGCCAGCCGAGGATCTTCGAGCCGCGGTCCTTCGACTCGCGCCCGTTGGCCAGGTGCGGCCGCTCGTCGATGAACGCGGTGGACAGGTCACCCGCGACGAACGCCGGGTCCTCCAGCACGCTCTGCAGGAACGGGATGTTGGTGGATACGCCGCGGATGCGGAACTCGGCCAGTGCGCGGCGGGAGCGCACCACGGCGGCCTGGAAGTCGCGGCCACGGCAGGTGAGCTTGGCGAGCATCGAGTCGAAGTGCGGGCTGATCTGCGAGCCGGCGGCGGTCGTGCCGCCGTCGAGGCGGATGCCGGCACCACCGGGCGAGCGGTAGGTGGTGATCTTGCCCGTGTCGGGCCGGAAGCCCTGCGACGGGTCCTCGGTGGTGATGCGGCACTGCAGTGCGGCGCCGCGCAGGTGGATGTCCTCCTGGCGAAGCCCGAGCTCCTCCAGGGTCTCCCCCGCGGCGATGCGCATCTGCGACTGCACGAGGTCGACGTCGGTGACCTCCTCGGTCACGGTGTGCTCCACCTGGATGCGCGGGTTCATCTCGATGAACACCACTTCGCCGGTGCGGGGGCCGGCGGTTTCGAGGAGGAACTCCACGGTGCCGGCGTTCTGGTAGCCGATGGACTCGGCGAACGCGACCGCGTAGCGGTGCAGCGCATCGCGGGTGTCGTCGTCGAGGTTCGGCGCAGGGGCGATCTCGATGACCTTCTGGTGGCGGCGCTGCACCGAGCAGTCACGCTCGAACAGGTGCACGGTGTGGCCGGCGGTGTCGGCGAGGATCTGCACTTCGACGTGCCGAGGCCGCAGGACCGCCTGCTCGAGGAACATGCGCGAGTCTCCGAACGCACTCCCCGCCTCGCGCATCGCCTCGGCCAGTGACGGCGCGAGCTCTTCGGCCCGGTCGACGCGGCGCATCCCGCGGCCGCCGCCGCCGGCGACCGCCTTGGCGAAGAGCGGGAAGCCGATGTCCTCGGCCTGCGCGACGAGCGCGTCGATGTCATCGGATGCCTCGGTCGAGCGCAGCACCGGCACGCCGGCGGCGATCGCGTGGTGCTTGGCGGTGACCTTGTTGCCGGCCATCTCCAGCACCTTCGCGGGAGGGCCGATGAACGCGATGCCGGCCGCCGCCGCCCTTGCCGCAAGCTCCGGGTTCTCCGAGAGGAAGCCGTAGCCGGGGTAAATGGCATCCGCCCCGCTCTCGGTGGCCACGCGGATGATCTCGTCGACATCGAGGTAGGCGCGCACCGGGTGGCCCTCTTCGCCGATGCGGTAGGCCTCATCGGCCTTCAGCCGATGAAGCGAATACCGGTCCTCGTAGGGGAAGACCGCGACCGTTCGGGCGCCGAGTTCGAAGGCGGCGCGGAAGGCTCGAATAGCGATCTCGCCGCGGTTCGCGACCAGGATTTTGCGGAACATGCTCACCTCACGTGGGATGACCGGAGCGTGCGTCGTCGTACGCCCGAAGTGCCTGAGTGTGCTCCCAGCCTAGGGGACGGTAACGTAGACCTCTGTGCACGTACTCTCCGTCAGCTCACTCAAGGGCGGGGTCGGCAAGACGACGGTCACACTGGGGCTCGCATCCGCTGCGTTCGCTCGCGGTGTTCGTACCCTCGTCGTCGATCTCGACCCGCAGTCCGACGTGTCGACGGGGATGGACATCCAGGTGGCCGGCCGGCTGAACGTCGCCGATGTGCTGGCCAACCCGAAGGAGAAGGTCGTCCGTCAGGCGATCACCTCCAGCGGCTGGGCGAAGGTGCACCCCGGCACAATCGACGTGATGATCGGTAGCCCCTCGGCGATCAACTTCGACGGCCCGCACCCGAGTGTGCGCGACGTCTGGAAGCTCGAAGAGGCACTCGCGACGATCGAGCCCGACTACGACCTCGTGCTGATCGACTGCGCGCCGTCGCTGAATGCCCTCACGCGCACCGCGTGGGCGGCATCGGACCGTGTGATCGTCGTGACCGAGCCCGGACTGTTCTCCGTCGCCGCCGCCGACCGCGCGTTGCGTGCGATCGAGGAGATCCGCCGCGGGTTGTCCCCGCGCCTGCAGCCACTGGGCATCGTCGTCAACCGGGTGCGCCCGCAGTCGATCGAGCACCAGTTCCGCATCAAGGAGCTGCGCGACATGTTCGGCCCGCTCGTGCTGTCGCCGCAGCTGCCGGAGCGCACGTCGCTGCAGCAGGCGCAGGGTGCCGCGAAGCCGCTGCACATCTGGCCGGGCGATTCCGCGCAGGAGCTCGCCGCCGACTTCGACGCGCTGCTCGACCGCGTGATGCGCACCGGCCGGATCCCCGACCCCGCCGAAGCCCGCGCCTGACCCACTGCCGAGTGAGTATTCACGCTGCCGAGTGAGTATTCACGCTGCCGAGTGAGTATTGCTCGCGTCGAGCGAGTATTCGCTGCACCGCTGGACGGTCCGACCCGGCATCCGTCCACCGTCGCGAGTACTCACTCGAGGGCACGAATGCTCACTCGAGGGCACGAATGCTCACTCGAGAGCACGAATACTCACTCGCGAGCAGGAATGCTCACTCGCGGGTCAGGCGGTGCGCTGGGAGCGGCGCGCGGCGAGCTCGTCCACCGGGTCCGGCGGCTGCCCGTCGAAGTCCACGAGCGTCGACTCCACCTCGCGAAGCACCTTGCCCACGGCGATGCCGAAGACGCCCTGTCCGCGGCTGACCAGATCGATGACCTCGTCGTTCGACGTACACAGGTACACCGAGGCACCGTCGCTCATGAGCGTCGTCCCGGCGAGATCGCGGATGCCCGCGGCCCGCAACTGGTCGACCGCGGTGCGGATCTGCTGCAGCGAGATGCCGGTGTCCAACAGCCGCTTGACGAGCTTGAGCACGAGGATGTCGCGGAAGCCGTAGAGGCGCTGCGAACCGGATCCGGAGGCGCCGCGCACGGTCGGCTCGACCAGCTCGGTGCGCGCCCAATAGTCCAGCTGACGGTACGTGATGCCTGCTGCGCGCGCCGCCTGGGCGCCACGGTAACCGACTTCATCGTCCATCTGGGGCAGGCCATCGGTGAACAGGAGGTCAGCTGAGAAGGGCTGGCCGTCGGCCAAGTCGCCAGCGGTCATGCTCACCTCCTCACTGTTCGGGCAGTACGTCAACGCTAGATGAGCAATCGGGCAGCGGCAATGACATCCGCGTATGGGCGGCGGCGTGTCGCGCTACGGGGTGATTCTCTCGAGCGCCGTCAGCACGAATGCGGTGCGCAACTCGTCCAGTCGTCGCACGAGTTCGGGTGCCAGCTCGCCGGCGCGGGCGCGCGCGGTGGCATCCGTTCGTCGCAGCATCGGGGCCAGGGCGGTCTCCACGAGCGCGACATCACGTTCGGCGCTCTGGCGCAGCGAACGCAGGTGACGGGGCTGGATGCCGTGTTCGGCAAGTCCCGCGAGCGCGCGCAGCAGGGTCAGCGCCCGCTCGTCGTACGAGTCCGCGCCGGCGAGCAGGCCCGCCGTGATCGCGTCCCCGAGCAGGCTCGACTCGGCACCGGCGGCGAGGATGAGCTCGTCGCGACGGTACCGGCGCGGCGTCGACGTGATCGACGGCGGCATGAGCGCACCGATGTCGTGGCCGGCGTCGCGCTCGTCGAGCACCTCGCGGATGCGCTGCAGCGGCATGTAGTGGTCGCGCTGGAGCGACAGTGCCAGGCGCAGCCGTTCGAGGTCGCCGCCAGAGAACTTGCGGTACCCCGACTCGGTGCGGGTGGGCGTGACGATGCCCTGCACCTCAAGGAAGCGCAGCTTGCTGCTGGTCAGTGAGGGGAATTCGGGGGCCAGTCGCGCAAGGACCTGACCGATGCTGAGATAGCCCGCCGGCGTGGAACGCCCGCGGGGTGCGACCTGCGCCATCAATCCCCTGCCGCGCGGTCAATCGGCGAGACGAAGTAGTTGAGTCGGAACTTTCCGATCCGCACTTCGGCACCATCAGTGAGCACGGCGCGGTCGACCCGCTCGCCGTTCACGTACGTCCCGTTCAGCGAGCGCTGGTCGACGATCTCGAACACCAGACCGGTGCGAGTGACCTCGGCGTGACGACGCGAGACGGTGACGTCGTCGAAGAAGATGTCGGCTTCAGGATGCCGGCCGATCGTGGCGACATCGTTGTCGAGCAGGTACCGCGCACCGGCGGTGGGGCCCGAACGCACCATGAGCAGTGCGGACCGCGACGGGAGCGAGGCGATGGCCTCAAGCTCCGCCTCGGTCAGGTCACTGCCGAAGGGGATGAAGGAGAGGTCGGAATCGTGCCCGAAAGTCTGCGTCGTGTCGGATCCGCCCGCAGGCGTATGCGCATCCCCCGCGTCGCGATGGATGCTTCCGTGCTCTCGCCGGCTGTTCTCGTCCACGCTGCCTCCTCTCCTGTTCAGCCTAGTGGATGCGCCGCCCCACGCGACTGCGGATTGGCGACTTCGCTCCCACCGGGTGCCGCCCGTGTTTCGTCATGTGTCACGTCGGGTGCAGTGAACGGGCGCTGAGACGTACCGTAGCCTGACCAACCGCGAAAGGACTCCCCCGTGTCGATCCACAGCAGCCGCAGTCAGCCCCTCGAGGTGCGCGACCAGGCCGTCTGCATGTGCGTCCACGGTCAGTCCTGCTCGGTGTTCGCGCCGGGCCATGCGGTGCACCTCATCCAGGCCCGGCTGGCCTCGGCCACGCCCCTGGAGTGGGCCGACGCGATCGTGACGGACGCGGATGCCGCAGCCGGCACGCTGACCGTGCACACCGTCACCGACGGCGAGTCACTGCAGGTGTGGAGCGGTGCGGGCGCGGCCCACGTCGCTCCCGCCGGCACCCCGGTCGCGGTGCACCGGCGCTACCACGTGCTCGCCGTCGGCACGCGCTGGTTCAACATCGCCGCACTCGACACAGACGCGGCGTAACCCCGCTCGACTCAGACGGCCATCGACTCCTTCATGGCCTGGCAGGCGTCGGCGCACGCACGGCACGACTGTGCGCACATCTTGCAGACTTCGCTCGTCTCGGCGTGAGGCAGGCACATGTCCTCGGTTGCCAGGCACATCGCGATACAGGCATCCAGCATCGCCATCATCGCCGCGGGGGTCATCCCCTGCATGCGCAGCATCGAGCGCATCATCGTGTTGCACATGTCGGCGCAGTTCATCGAGAACGGCGCACAGTCCATCATCTGCATCGAGCAGACCGTGCAAGCCTGCTCACAAGCCGCGCACGCATCCAGACACGCCTGCATCAGCGACATGTCCATCGTTTCCATGCCGGGCATCGACATCATGTCCGGGGACATGGCATCCATCATTCTGGCGTCCATCCCGCACCTCTCTTCATCCGAGTCGAGCGGGCAGGTGACCCGCCTGCCGTCATGGTAGGACGGCCGCTGGTCGCGCGGTACCCCCCAGGTAGGCTCGGGCGGGTGATGTCACCAGGAATTTACGCATCGCTCACGCGTCGTGCCGCCCTCATCGCCGCCGCCGCCGGACTGGCCCTGATGGCCGTGCTCGGCTCCGCCGGTGCGGCGTCCGCCCACGACGGGCTCATCGCCAGCGATCCCGCGATCGGCGCCACGGTGGATGCACTGCCCGAACAGGTCACACTCACCTTCAGCAACTTCCCGATCGACGAGCCCGGGGCCACCCTCATGGCGGTGACGGATGCCGCCTGCACAGACCTCACCGCCGGCGATCCCGTCGTCGACGGCACCGATGTGACCCAGGCTCTGCAGGGAACGGCGACCGGTGTGATCACGGTGACGTGGAAGATCACTTCCAGCGACGGCCACCCCACCGAGGACCAGTTCACGTTCACCGTCGGCGCCGGCGACGCCGCGGCCACCCCCGCACCGGCCGACTGCGACGGCACGGCCGCGGAGACCTCGACGGCAACGCCGGAGACCGGCAGCACTCCCCCCGCCCTGCTGTGGACGATCGCCGGTGTCGTGCTGGCCGCGGTGATCGCGGTGGTCGCGTACCTGCTGATCTCCCGCGCCCGCCGCCGGCGCGACCTGCAGCGCACCCGCGAGGCCGCCGCCGACAGCGGGGACCGGCGCCCCGACGAGGACTAGGCTTGGATTCATGCCTCATTACGACGTCGTCATCCTCGGCGCGGGCCCCGGCGGGTATGTCGCAGCGGTTCGCAGCGCCCAGCTCGGCCTGTCCGTTGCCATCATCGAAGAGAAGTACTGGGGCGGTGTCTGCCTCAACGTGGGCTGCATCCCCTCGAAGGCTCTCCTGAAGAACGCCGACCTCGCGCACACGTTCCTGCACAAGGCCGATCTGTTCGGCATCTCCGGTGACGTGCACTTCGACTTCGGCACCGCGTGGGACCGCAGCCGCAAGGTTGCCGACACCCACGTCAAGGGCATCCACTTCTTGATGAAGAAGAACAAAGTCACCGAGTACCAGGGCCGCGGCACGTTCGCCGACGCCCACACCATCGACGTGGCGAAGTCCGACGGCTCCACCGAGCGCGTCACCTTCGACAACGCGATCATCGCCACCGGCTCCAAGGTGCGCCTGCTTCCCGGCGTGCAGCTGAGCCAGAACGTCGTGACGTACGAAGAGCAGATCCTCGACCGCGACCTGCCCGGCTCCATCGTCATCGTCGGCGCCGGCGCGATCGGCATGGAGTTCGCCTTCGTCCTGAGCAACTACGGCGTGAAGGTCACCATCATCGAGTTCCTCGACCGGGCACTGCCCAACGAGGACGTCGAGGTGTCCAAGGAGATCCAGAAGCAGTACAAGAAGTACGGCATCGAGATCCTCACCTCCACGAAGGTGGAGTCGGTCACCGACGACGGCTCGAAGGTGACGGTCGCGTACAGCGCGAACGCCGACGGCGCGCAGGGTTCGATCGAGGCCGACCGGGTGCTCATGTCGATCGGGTTCGCCCCGAACATCGAGGGCTTCGGCCTGGAGAACACCGGCGTCAAGCTCACCGACCGCGGTGCGATCGACATCGACGACTACATGCGCACGAACGTCGAGGGCATCTACGCCATCGGCGACGTGACCGCGAAGCTGCAGCTGGCCCACGTGGCCGAGGCGCAGGCCGTGGTCGCCGCCGAGACGATCGGCAAGGCCGAGACGATGACCCTCGGCGACTACCGCATGATGCCGCGCGCGACGTTCTGCTCGCCGCAGGTGGCCTCGTTCGGACTCACCGAGCAGCAGGCGCGCGACGCCGGCTACGACGTGAAGGTCGCGAAGTTCCCGTTCAGCGCCAACGGCAAGGCCAACGGCCTGGGCGAGCCGGTCGGCTTCGTCAAGCTCATCGCCGACGGCGAGCACCTCGAGCTGCTCGGCGGCCACCTCATCGGCCCCGATGTCTCGGAACTGCTGCCCGAGCTCACCCTCGCGCAGAAGTGGGACCTCACCGCGCTCGAGGCGGCACGCAACGTGCACACCCACCCGACGCTGTCCGAGGGCCTGCAGGAGGCCTTCCACGGCCTCGCCGGTCACATGATCAACCTCTGACCTCAGCGTTAACGCACTGACGCCGCCCCCACGATCGGGGCGGCGTCGGTGCGTTAACGGGGTTCGAGCGTCAGGCGCCGAGTGCTCGGGCGAGCTTGGAAGCGGATGCCGCGGGGCGCCCGCCCATGGCTGCGACCAGCGCGTCGGCCGCCGCGAACAGCGCGGCCCGTTCGGTGGGATCGGTCGGGGCGGCGGGGCCGAGTTCCAGCTCCCACTCCCGCCACGACGCCTCGGTGCCGGCCCGCTCATCGCGGGCCGTGACGCGGTCGTCGACGAACTCCGCCACCACGGCACCGGCGGCGTCGCGCAACGCATAGGCGACCCGGGCGTTGCGGATGCGGGCGAGCGCGGTGAACGGCGGATGTGCCCACGCCGCGAGAGCGTCGACCACGGCCGCGGGAACCGTCACGTCTATCGCGTCGGCGTCGGGTTCGGCGTCGAGGGGCCACGCCCACTCGTGCTTGCCCTCGGGGCTCGAGATCTTGATATGCCAGCCGGCATCGGGCCCGCCGGTGCGACGGCGTACCGCGACACCGCCGAGGGCCAACTGCCGCTCGGCGGTGTCGAGGTACCGCGCGTCAAGATCTCGCCGTTCGGCGTCGCCGATCGTGGCGACACCGGGTAGCGACGTCCAGTCCGGAAGCGGGGTGCTCTCGTCGACGTCGTAGGTGCGCTCGACCTCGAGGGAACGGGTCGGTTCGTCTGCGCTACCGGATTCGGGGGTGGAAGCCACCCCTTACGGCTCGTCCTGGTCGTCGCGGTCGGGGTCGATGTCGTCCTGCGCCTCGACGTAACGGAACGCGGCCTCGGTAGGGCCGTCGTCGTCACCGGTCTTGTCGAGCGATCCTTCGCGCGCGTAGACGACCTGCGTCTCGCTGTACGGCAGGATCAGCTGGTCCAGTGCGGGATCTTCCAGGGGAAGAATCTGCCCGTCCAGCGGACCTCCGTGCATTCGTGCAATAGCCATGAAATGACCTCCTGATCCGACCCTAACCCGCCCCGCGGGACTCTCCCCCGCCGTTGCCCCCAGTCGCCGCGGATGCTAGGCCGACTCACCGCCCCACCCGCGCAGGGTGCCGTCGGGCGAGGCGAACTTCGCCACGAGCGTGCAGTCCTTGTGGCCGAGCCCTTCGGCGGCGAGGCGGTCCAGCTGGGCCAGCGCCAGCCGGGCGGCGGGCAGGTTGACGCCGGTGGCCTCCGCCGCCTGTACTGCAAGCCCGCAGTCCTTGCGGGCCAGGTCGGCGGAGAAGGTGGCATCGAAGTCGTGGTTGGCCGCGGCGGTGGGCACGACGCCGGGCACGGGATACCAGGTGCGCTGCGCCCACGACTGCCCCGACGAGGCATCCACCACCTGCCAGAACACCTGCGGGTCCAGCCCCAACCGCTCGGCCAGCTGCGAGCCCTCCGACATCGCCATCACGCTGATGAACAGCATCATGTTGTTCGCCAGCTTCGCGGCGATGCCGCTGGTGGCCTCGCCGCAGGCGATCACCGCCCGTGCCATCGGCTCCACGACGGCGCGCGCCCGCTCGATGTGGTCGGGGTGACCGCCCAGCATGACCGCCAGGGTTCCGGCTTCGGCTCCGGCGGTACCGCCGGAGATCGGCGAGTCGACGAAGGGGAGTCCGCGCGCGTCGGCTTCGTCGTGGCACCACCGCGACGTGCCGACGTCGACGGTGGAGGTGTCCAGCAGCAGCGTCTCGGATGCCGCCAGGGCGAAGACGCCGCCCACTCCCCCATACACCTCGCGCACCTGACCGGGTCCGGGCAGCGACGTCAGGCAGGCATCCGCGCCCGCCAGCGCGTCTGCGACGGTGTCGACGACCTGGATGCCGCGTCCGGCCGCCGCCTCGCGCGCGGCGGGCACGGGGTCGACGCCGCGCACGGTATGCCCGGCCGAGACCAGGTGGGCGGCCATCGGCGCGCCCATGTGGCCGAGGCCGATGAAGGCGATGGTGGACATGGGGTTCTCCCTGCGACGTCGCTGTCGCGGCCGCGAGGCGAGCGGCCGTCACCAGTCAGGATAGGCCGCGGGTGTCCCGTTCCGGCAAGACCACGACCGGGCAATAGACTCGGGCGCGATGAAGCCCTTTCTGCTGTTGGCCACGCGACCCGAAGATGTCCCCGCCGACGATGAGTACGCACTGTTCCTCCGATACACCGGTCTGGACGAGCGCGACCTCGTGCGCGTGCGGCTCGAAGCCGGCCCGCTGGGGGATGTCGACCTCGACTCGATCTCGGGGATCTTCGTCGGCGGCGGGCCGTTCAACGCCTCCGATCCCCCGGCGAAGAAGTCGGCCGTGCAACGCCGCGCCGAAGCCGACTTCGCCCGCGTGCTCGATGAGGTCGTGGCGCGGGACTTCCCTTTCCTGGGCGCCTGCTACGGCATCGGCACGCTCGGGGCGCACCAGGGGGCGGTCATCGACAGCACCTACCGCGAACCGATCAGCGTCGTGACGGTGCAGCGCACCGAGGCCGGCGCCGCCGACCCGCTGCTGGCCGGGCTGCCCGACGAGTTCGCCGCGTTCGTCGGCCACAAGGAGGCGATCACCCAGCTGCCGGCATCGGCCACGCTGCTGGCGACGTCAGCGGCGTGCCCGGTGCAGATGTTCCGCGTGGGTCAGAATGTCTACGCGACCCAGTTCCACCCGGAGTGCGACGTGGAAGGCATGTCCACCCGCATCCGTACGTACGCCGGCCACGGGTACTTCGCCCCCGACGAACTGGATCTCACCCTCGACGCCGTCAGGCGTCTGCCGGTGACCCACCCCGGCAGCATCCTGCGCGCGTTCGTCGAGCGCTACGCCCGCTGAGGCCCGCTGATCAGAACGCCGGCGGCGTGTGCCAGATGCGGTCGATGTAGTCGCGCATCGAGCGGTCCGAGGAGAAGTACCCGCAGCGTGCGACGTTGAGGATCGCCGATCGCGTCCAGGCGTCGCGGTCCGCGTAGGCGGCATCCACCTTCGCCTGCGTGTCGATGTACGACCGGTAGTCGGCCAGCACCATGAAGCGGTCGTCGTAGAGCAGGTTCGACACGATCGGCTCGAACACCGACCGGTCGCCGCCGGAGAACGCCCCCGAGGCGATGAGGTCGATCGTGCGACGCAGATCGTCGTCGGAGCTGTAGAACTCGCTGGGACGGTAGCCGCGCGCCCACAGCGCCTCGACCTCGGGCTCGGTCATGCCGAAGAGGAAGAAGTTGTCGTCGCCGACGAGCTCGCGGATCTCCACGTTCGCGCCGTCGTCGGTGCCGATGGTGAGTGCACCGTTGAGCGCGAACTTCATGTTGCCGGTGCCCGAAGCCTCCTTGCCTGCCAGGGAGATCTGCTCCGACAGGTCGGCGGCCGGGACCACTCGTTCGGCGAGCGTGACGTTGTAGTTCGGCGGGAACAGCACCTGCAGGCGCCCTTCGACGCGCGGGTCGTTGTTGACGACCGAGCCGACGGCGTTGATGAGGTGGATGATGCGCTTGGCCATGACGTAGCCGGGCGCTGCTTTCGCGCCGAAGATGAACGTGCGCGGCTGCACGTCGGCGGCGGCGATCCGCCCCGACACGATGTGCTCGTACGTCGTCACGATGTGCAGGAGCTTCAGCATCTGGCGCTTGTACTCGTGCAGCCGCTTGACCATCACGTCGAGCATGTGGTCCTCACCCAACTCGAATCCGTCGCGGGCACGCAGCACTTCGTTCAGCCGGCGTTTGTTCCCCGCCTTCACCTGGGCGAAGGCGCTGCGGAACTCGGGGTCCTCGGCGAACGGCTCAAGTTCCCGCAGGCGCTCCAGGTCGGTGACCCAGCCGCGGCCGAGCGCCTCGGTGATGAGGGCGGACAGGTCGGGATTGGCCAGGCGCAGGAAGCGGCGCGGCGTCACGCCGTTGGTGACGTTGATGAACTTGCCGGGGAAGAACTCGTCGAAATCCGGCAGCACCTTCGTGCGCAGCAGCTGCGAGTGAAGCTCCGCCACACCGTTGACCTTCGCCGCGGCGACGGTTGCGAGATACGCCATCCGCACCGAGCGCTCCGGGAACTCGCCGATGATCGACATGTCGCGGATGCGCATCTCGTCGTCGCCGAACCGCTCGCGCACCTCGGCGAGGAACTCGTCGTTGATGCGGTAGATGATTTCCAGGTGACGCGGCAGCAGCCGTCCCAGCAGCTCCACCGACCACACTTCCAGCGCCTCGGGCAGCAGGGTATGACACGTGTACGCGAAGCACTGGCGGGTGATCTGCCACGCGGCATCCCACGCCATGCCCTTCTCGTCCACGAGCACGCGCATGAGCTCCGGCACGGCGATGACGGGATGCGTGTCGTTGAGCTGGAAGATGACCCGCTCGGGCAGGGTGCCGAGGTCCACATCGTCGGGCAGCTGGTCGATGAAGTCGGCGATGGATGCCGCGACGAAGAAGTACTGCTGCTGCAGGCGCAGCTCCTTGCCCTGCGGCGTGGAGTCCTCCGGATACAGCACCTTGGAGATGTTCTCGGCGTAGGTCTGCGCCCGGACGGCCTCTTCGTAGTCGCCGGAGTTGAAGATGCGGAGGTCGAACGCGTCGGTGGCGACCGCGCTCCACAGCCGGAGCGTATTGACGCGGCCGTTGTGGTAGCCGGGAACCATGTAGTTGTACGGCACTGCGCGCACGTTCCAGCCCGGAACCCAGCGCGAGCGGGTGACGCCGTCGTCGTCGTAGGTCTCGGTGTGTCCGCCGAACGCGATCGTCTGTGCGGCCTCGGGGTGCGGGAACTCCCACGGCGATCCCAGCGCGAGCCACGCGTCGGGCTGTTCGCTCTGCTGTCCGTCCTCGAACGTCTGGCGGAAGATGCCGTATTCGTAGCGGATGCCGTAGCCGGTGTTGGGGACGCTCATGGTGGCGAGCGAGTCGATGAAGCACGCCGCCAGGCGTCCGAGGCCACCGTTGCCGAGGCCCGGCTCGACCTCGAGGTCGCGCAGCTCGTTGATGTCGATCCCGCACTGTGCGAGCGCCTCTGTGGCGACATCGGTCAGGTCGGTTGCGAGCAGGTTGTTGTCCAGTTGCCTGCCCAGCAGGTACTCCGCCGACAGGTAGCAGACCGTCTTGGCCTGCGTCTCACGCAGGTGCCGGCGGTCTTCCAGCCAGCGCGCGATGAGGTAGTCGCGCACCGTGTACGCCAGGGCCACGTATCGGTCGTTGGGGGTGGATGCCGAAAGCGTCACCCCCCGCTCGAGGTTGAGGTTCTGCAGGAACTCCGCCACGAACCCGTCCACGGTGCTGGCGGGCGCCGCAACCGGGGCAAGGGCGAGCGGATGCGTCGCTGCAAGCGGGTGGTTCGGGACGGATTCGTTTTCGAGCTGACTGGCCACAGTACGACGCTACCGACTGCGGCAGGGCGCGAATACCACGGTGCCCGATTCGCAACGCCTGCGCGGCGGAACGCAATCAGAACGTCACTCGCGCGTCACGCAGCAGCGCGGAACGTCTCCACCTCACCCGCCGCCACCGGCGGCACGTGAGAAAGATCGAGCCCGAGGTCGACGAGCACGACGCGGCCGGCAAGCCCGACGCCCGCTGCGCGCACCAGGCCCGCCTTCACCGCGCCGAACGTGACGGTGACGAATGCCGGCAGCACCAGGTCGTCGGCGACGGTGCCGTCGTCGGGCTGCAGACCGCTGGGAACGTCGACGGCAACGACGCGGCTGCGGCCCGCGCGCACCGCCGGCAGCAGCGCGGCGACGGCGTCGCGCGCGCCTCCCCGTAACGCGGGGTTGTGAGAGGCGCCGATGCCGACGATGCCGTCGACGATCAGGGCATAGGCGGGATCGGCCGTGGCGGCCTCGTCGAGGGTGACGTCGCGCGCTCCGGCGGCGCGAGCGGTGCGCAGCCCTCGTTCGTGCGCGGCATCCGCCGTCTGCAGCACGTCGACCGCCGTGCCGTCCGCCGCGAGAGCGGCACCGGCCAGCAGCGCGTCGCCGCCGTTGTCGCCGCGCCCGGCGACGACCAGCACCCGCCCACCCGGATCCAGTTCACGCCGCAGCACCGCGGTCAGCGCGGCCGCAGCGCGATCCATCAGCGGCTCCCCCGCCGCCAGCAGCGGCGCCTCGGCGGCGCGCACCTGCGCTGCGGTGTAGGCGGGGGCTTGGGTCATGCGTTGACCTTCTCGGGCTTCTCCTCGGCCTTTTCCTCGGCCTTGTCCTGGGCCTTCTCGCGCTCGGCGGCTTCGGCGTCCCGGGCGTGGGTGAGCTCGTCGGAGGCGACCATGACGGCGTTCTCGGCCCGGCGCACCCGGCGCTGCGCGAACGTCTTGGCGCCGTAGCGGGCGCGCACCCGGTCGGATTCCTCTTCGACGCCGGTGACGATGTAGGCGCTGGCGATGAGGATGACCTGCGCGGACAGGTTGAACCACAGCAGCAGCGCGATGAGCGAGGCGAATGACGCGAGCAGCGGGTTGGACGACGCACCGCCGACGAACAGGCCCGACAGCAGCTGCAATATGGTGAGCCCCACGGCGCCCAGCAGCGCTCCGCTCCACAGCGCCCGGGCGGAGGCGCGGACCCCGGACAGCACCCGGAAGGCCCCCGCGATGATCGCGGCATCCAGTGCGAAGACCACGACGATCGTCAGCACTCGACCGCCGATCTCCAGCACGGGAGAGGACGCCGACATCCCGAGCCAGCCGCCCACGATGCCGAGCCCGGCAGTGCCGAGGAAGGTGACGGCGGCGGAGGCAGCCAGGCCCACGCCGATGCCGATCGCCAGCGCCAGGTTGCGCAGCAGCACCCACACGATCATGACGTCTTCCGTGATGCGGTCGGCGATCATGCGCATAGCCGTGCGGAGGCTGCCGATCGCACCGATCGCGGCGCCGACCAGACCGACGAGCGAGACGATGCCGGCGACGGTGAAGCCGGTGGGCACGGCGACCGACTGCGGGTCCTCGATGATGCCGTCCTCGCCGACGATGCCAGGGATGGTGTTGTCGACGGCGGCGATGAGGGCATCGAATGCGGCAGGGTTGCCGGCGAGCCAGAGACCGGCCATCGAGAACCCCAGCAGCACGGCGGCGAACACACTGAACAGCGTGCGGTAGGTGACACTGTCTGCCAGCACCGGTCCGCGGTGCTCGCTGTAGAGCAGCAACGCTCGCACGGGTTTGGTCGACAGAGCCCAGGCCGTGATCCGTTGCAGGTTCATCGCGCCAGCGTATCGGGCGGGCCGACTACTCCCGCGGGGCTTGACAGGGGGTGGGCGGCGTTCGGGTCGCCGCCCACCCCGGCTCATGTCAGGACCCCGGCATCAGCACCCAGGTCACGCCGGAGATCACCAGCGAGCTTTCCTCGCCCGCGGTGAACTGACTCGTCACGATCGTGATGATGCGCGCGGAGTTCTGCAGGTTCGCGGTGAACGCCTCGAGGTTCGCCCGATCGCCCTCTGCGGTGAGATTCAGCGGAACCCCGATGAGGGTGCCACCGGCAGGTGCGTCGGCGGTGACCCCTTCGGGCGCGCTGAAGCCGAGGGCCGCGTCGAACGTCAACGTACGGATCGTCACTCCTGCGCCGGCGGCTGCGGCATCGATCTGGTTGATGAGCTCCTGTTGCGCGCGAGCGGGCGGAATCCGCTCCTGCTTCGCGGCGAGCTGCTGTTCGTAGGCCCCGAGGTTCAGATTGTCCGCGGCCAGCGCCACGTTCCGCTCCTGCTGGACGTCGTTCGTCTGCCGGAGCGATTCGGTCTGCTCGCTCGCTCGAGCGGAGCGATCGAGCTGCGGCTGCACGCCGATGAAGAACCCACCGAAGACGATGGCGACGGCGAGCACGCCGATGACGATGAGGCTGAGCCGGTGCTTGTCCATCCGTCACTCCCCCGTCTCGGTGGCGTCTGTGGCGTCGGCCGTGTCGGCCGCCTCGTCTGCTGCTTCCGGCGGCGCGCCGGTTGCGGCCCCTTCGAGCTCGGCCTGCAGCCGGGCGATCAGTTCGGCCTCGAGCGCCTCCACACGCGCGGTGCCGCCGAGCGCATCGGACCCCAGCTGGATGGCGCCGGTGACGACGTACCCGCCCTCGCCTGTCGCAGACACGGCGTCCACGGTCGCGCTGACATATCCGGTGAGGTCCCGCAGGGCGTTCAGCAATGGCGTAGGCGAGTCGAAGCGGTCCGCCGTGGCGGTGAATGCGATCTCGATGACACCTGGCGCATCGAGGCCAGTGCTCTCCACGGCGCCCGCGGCGTCCACGCCCTTGATCGTGATCGATTCCGATCTGAGAGCGAAGTCATCGGGCAGAGCGTTGTCGAGTTCAGTCATGAGCCGGGACCAGTCCGCCTCGGGGTAGAGCGCAGCTACCTCGGCGACCGCAGCGTCGTCGAGCTGGGACTTGACGCTCGAGAGCAGGCTGTACTCCCGCTGCTCGATGAGAAGCAGTTGACTGCGCGTACGTTCCGCGGCGAGCTTTTGCTCAGCTGTGACGGCCAGAAATGACACGGCGACACCGGCCATCGCGACGATGATGACGAGTCCGACGAGGCCGAGCGCGAGCAGCCGGATGGTCCGTCCCTGTCGGCGCCGGGCTTCGACGATCGGTGGCACCAGATCGACCCGCGCCACCGAGAGCGTGGAGCCGGTCGGCCAGGTCATCGGCGGCTCGGCGTGGCTGCGCTGGCGGCGTTCCAGCACCTCGGTCATTTCCGTGCCCCCTTCGCCTTGACCTCCGCGGTGCGGCGGCCCTTGGCCGCCTTTCCAGCCTCGGCCTCGGTCTTCGTCTTCGCCTTCGCCTTCGTTCGCGTCTTGTCCTCTTTGTGCGCGCCGGTCTTCGCGCCGACGGCGACCCCCAGCGGCGCTGCCAGCTCCAGCGCCCAGTTGTCCAGGCCGGAGTCGCGCAGTTTCGGCGAGACGGTGAACCCGGCGAACGGATCGCCATGGCTCGTGGGCACGCCGAGCGCGCTCGTGAGCACCGGCGCGAGCCCGGTCAACCGGCTCCCGCCGCCGGTGAGCACGACGCTTGAGACGGGGTGTTCAGGGTGGGCGTTCGCCCAGAAGTTCAGCGTGTTGCGGATGCTGTCGATGAGGTTGGCGACGTTCTCCCGGAGCACGGTCTCGGCCTCGATGTCGCGCGTCGTGGTCGCCCCGCCCTGCAGCCCACGGGCGATCTTGTTCTGCTCGGCTTCGACGAAACTGACCCCGAGGGCGCGCTCGAGGCTGCGCGTGACATCGTCGCCGCCGCTGGGCACGATGCGGACGAACTGCGGGCTCGCGGCAGCGGCGATGACGACGGTAGTGCAGGAGGCGCCGACGTTCACGATGGCCTGGATACCGCGCAAGGGCCCCGGGAGCAGGCGGAGGAGGGAGAACCCGGCGAAGTCGACCGCGTCGACGAACCGGCCGGAGCGCTCGATCGCGTTGACGGTGGATTCCAGGCTGCTGCGAACGGTCGCCACCAGCAGTCCCTCCTGCCGCATCTCGTCCGTGTCCTTGTCGTGGACATCGCGCAGCGGCAGGAAGTCCAAGATCGCATCGTCGAGGTCGATGGGGACCTGACCTTCGACGACGAATCGCAGGCCGGCCTTGCGGCGCGGCCCGGTCAGCTCCGGCAGCGTCACCTCACGCACCACGACCTTGCGGTTGCTGAGACCGAACACCACTTTCTTCGTCGTGAAGCCGCCGACCTTCCACAGCTGCTTGATCGCGGCGATTCCGCGCCGCTGATCGATGATCTCGCCATCGAAGATGGTCCCCTCCGGCACCTCGACCGCGGCGAACCGGGTGAGCTTGGGGCGGGCCGTGTAGGGGGCGTCCACCTGCACGCCGCGCAGCCCGCCTCTGCTGAGGTCGAGCGCGACTACTGCTGCCATGTGTGTCCTCCGTGGGGTGTCATGCGAGTCCCGTCGCGGTGAGGTAGACGTCAGCGATCGCCGGGCCGGCGAAGACGCCGACCCAGGCGCCGACGAGCATGAAGGGCCCGAACGGCAGCCGTGACTTGCGGCCCGCCCGCCCGGCAATCATGAGCGCGATGCCGACCAGTCCGCCGATCACGAAAGCGCTGAATGCACCGACGAGCAGCTGCGACCAGCCCAGCCAGCCGAGCATGAGGCCCAGCGACCCGGCAAGCTTGACATCGCCGAATCCCATCCCACCGCGAGAGCCGAGGGCGAGGGAAAGATAGAACACGCCGAGGATGGCAAGGCCGGCCGCCGCGATCAGCAACCTCCCGTGTTCGCCGGTGAGCACGGATGCCAGCACGAGCAGGACCGCGGTGACGGGATAGGCCGGTAGCGTGAGCACGTTCGGCAGTCGGTGGTGATCGAGGTCGATGAGCGCCAAGGCGATGCCGATTGCGACCCAGTACAGCAGCAGCGGCACGATCGCGATCGGGTACCTCCCCGCGATCGCCCCCCACACGACGATCGCGAAGCCGAGTCCGGTGCCGAGTTCCACGAGCGGGTAGCGAACGGAGATGCGCGCCGAGCAGTGGCGGCAGCGGCCCCGCAGTGCGAGGTAGGAGATGATCGGCAGGTTGTCGTACCAGGCGATCGGCCGCCCGCATTGGGGACACGCGCTGCCGGGGCGCACGATGCTCTCGCCGCGCGGCACCCGCCAGATCACGACGTTGAGGAAGGAGCCGATCACGGTGCCGAGCAGGCCGGCGAGGATCAGGCTGGCGGTGGTCTCCACGGTCATCGCGCCGCCCCGTCCGCTGCCCAGACGGCGCCGATCTCCACCCAAGTGGTCACTCCGTACGTCGTCGTGACGGGGTTGAGGAACTTGGGCGGCGCCTCCACTTTGAATCGGTCGTCGTAGAGGTAGTTCTTTGCGTACCCGTGGGTAATGGTGCCGCCACTTGACATCGCCACCGTCCCGCGGAACTTCTGCGCGATGGCACCCCTGACGTTGAGCGTGCCTTGCGTTCCCCCCTTGTCGTAGTTCTGCACTTGAAAGGTGTGCGCGACGGAGAGGATCGCCGCGTGAATCGTGCGGTTGTTGCCGAGGAGGGTGTTGTTGCTGCTGTTGACCGGGTTCCATACCCAGACGGCGTTGTTCCCGACGATCCCCAGAATGTCCTCCACGATGTCGACGTAAGTGATGTCGCCCACGATGAAGACATAGTTCTCGGCCGCAATCGTCGCGGCGCCGCTGAACCGGCCCTTGACGAAGATGTCCCCGGCCCGGCAGCCGTACGTCGTGGCCGTGGGTGCCACCTCGGTCGTCGATGTCGTCGAGGTCCTGACGGGGTAGCCGCTCTTGGCCGTATCGGTGCCGATGGACCAGCCCCGCTCGCCGCTGGCACCGCTGCTCTTGCAGGAGAAACCCGTCGGGTTGGACGCCCAGAAGTTGACGTCGCTGCTCACGGCCGGCACGTTCTGCACATACAGCACGTTGTTGTCGGGCACGACGATCGTTGCGCCCGCGGGCGATTGCAGCTGCGCGATCAGCCCGCACGCCACTGGCGCGGAGCCGACGGTGGCCGCCTCGTTTCCGATGCGGGTGAACTTCGTGAAGGGCGACTTGATGTTGACCTTGCCGTCGTCGGTGAAGGTGAACTGCGTGGGCCCGGTGTAGAGGCATCCTGGCCGCGGCACGTCGGCGGTCAGGTCGGTGCGGGCCTCCTTCTTTAGCTGGGAGTTCGTGGCGGGGAACTTCTTCACCCCCCCGCTATACGCCGGATAGCCGGGTGCGAAGCTTGGGTCGTCGCAGTCGGTCGAGTTGTTCGAGTTGCGTTTCCGGTAATACGGGCTGGTCGCATTGCCCGTCGTGACGATGCCGGTGAAGGTCGTGCCGCATGCCCGGATCGTATCGTTCGAGTGCACGGGGCCGTCATTGAGGTCCTGTTCGCCGAAGGCGAGGTCTTTGCACACGCTCCGACCAGCGGAATCGTTGGCTGTCGTGCGGCCCTGCCAGCTGTACTTGAGCGTCGTCTTCGTGCTGTCGGTGAAGCAGCCAGAATTCGTCGTGCCGGTCAGGCTCGGGTCCTGCACCTCGTAGTCGGTGAAGTACAGGAAGTCGATGAAACCCTCCTGCTTGAGGTCGGCGACCACGGTGCGCGTCGCCTCGCCCACCTTTCCTGTGGCGCGCACCCTGATGCGGCCGGAGTTGGCGTAATGGGAGTTGTCCACCTCATAGCGGAACATGGCACGGTCGCCGCTCAACGCGACCGTGGCCCAACTGCCACCCGCGCCGACGCCAAAGGCCGGGTTCGGCACGGGAGGCGGATTCACCGTGCTCGTGCTGCTGAAGGCGGAGGTCGAGTTGCCGTAGCGCCAGTAGCTCGTGTCGGCGGAAAGCCTGCTCTGGTACTCATCCACTCCGGCATAGGCGGCCGCCAGCGCTGCGTTCCAGTTCGCATCGCCTCTGGCTTGCTTCGTGCCGTTGACAGAAACAGTCACGAGCAGGGTCATGAGCAGCGCCACCACCGCGCCGACCGCGATGACGATGACCAGGGCAGCGCCCTCGTCGCGCCGCGTACGTGTCGTGGTGGCGATCATCCGTGCACATCCACGCGTGCGACGCCGAGGTTGGGAATGCCGACCATGTTCTGGATCGAGACGGGTTCGACGCGCCCGCTCGCGTCGGCCTGCACCCGCATCGTCACCTGCACACTCGCGATGGTGCGGATCTGATCGATCGTAAGGCTGGCACCGGCGGGCGGCGAGAGCACCCCGCCATTCTGGTCGTAGTAACGAAAGAGCGGTGCGCCGGCTGTGACGGGGGTGAGCGATCGCGCGATCGGACGCGAGGACGTCGCGGCGGACGCGAAGGCCCAGTACGTACTGCCCACAGGCTCGTGGTGCGCGGCCCAGCGGGTCTCAATCAATTCGTTCCCGGAGTTGCGCGCGAACTCCACTCTTACCGGCGGCGGGTCCGCCGAGGTTCCCGCGTCGATGAACGAATGGATGATGATCTTCTCCGCGCCCGCATAGGCGAAGACGGGCTTCTTGACGGTGCTGCCGGGCACCGGGATCTCAGTGCCAGCGCGGATTATGCGGGTCACCTCGTTCATCGAAGTGGATGCCAGGCGGCTGTTGTCGATTGCCCCCTGCTGATCGCTGAACAAGCGCGCTGCGCCGACGAACATCGACACCACCAACGTGAGCAGAATGCCGAACACGCCCATCGCCACGACGAGTTCGATGAGCGTCATCCCGTCGTCGTGGTGGTGGCGGGCGCGCCGGCTGCCGCGCGGGAAGCGACGCATGGTTCCCGCCCTCATGGCGCCACACGGGGGTCGAGTACCACGGCCCCTGCCGCGACGCTGCCGCTCGAGGGAACGGTGAGGCCGCTCATGATCGGATTGTTCTGCGACCCGGAGTTGCCGCGGTACAGCTTCCATGTGCCGTAGGGCAGGAGGATGGTGGCTGCATCCGAGCTAATGATGTTGCCGAAGGTGTAGGTCATTCCGGCGGAACAGCCGGGGTCGCCAGAGCCGCCACCGACGTAGACGGCCTTGAGGTAGGAACCGCTTCCGCTCACCCCGGAGAGACGTACTTCAGCCATCGACGCCGTGGTGTTCACGGTGGTGCCCGCTGAGTCGCCCACCGCCGCCGGGCGCATGCCCACCTTGCCGGGCGCGGGTAACCACTCGCCGGGATCCGGTGCAAGGCAACTAGTGGCGGGGTTCTCGGGTGTTTCGGCGTAGGCACCGGCCACGATGCTGTATCCCGATGAGACGGGGTAGAGCGAGAACGTCTTCGTCCTCGCGTTGGTGGTGGCTGCCATCTGAAAGTTGCCGTAGGTCGACACGAACGTGGTGGTCAGATTGTTCGGGATGCGCACGCCTGCGGGCAGCCCGGATCCGTAGGAGACTGTGTAACTGGTCGCACGGTCGTAGGCGAAACTGACTCGGGACGATCCCCCGGCTGTGACCGGGACCGTCGCGGTCGGTTCGGCGATCTGCTGCTCGCTGACGTGCCCGACCTTGGAGACGGTGACGGTGTAGTCGCCGGGCGGCACCTTGAGGAGGTAAGCGCACCCGTCGCTGCCGGTGGTGACAGCGGCGACTCCCGCGGGGGTCAAGCTCACCGTGGCGCCGGCGACGGCCGTGCCGGCGGCGTTGACCACGCCCACGAGCACGGTGCCGAGCGCGGGGTCATTGATCTTCGTGCGCGGGGTGAGGCTCGTGTCGCTGTAGACGGGCTGGGCACCTTCGCGCATGTTGTCCCAGGTGACCTTGACCGTGACATGGTTGTAGGCCAGTGAGGCGATGGGGAGTCCTGCTTCACAGCTCGCGGCCGCTCCGGTGGTGGTCACCCACTCGGTCTCCACCCAGACTTGGAAGGTGTCGCCGTTGAGTTCGATGTCGAATGGCGGGGCGGTGGTCACACCGAAGGCATCGGCCGCGGAGCGGAGCACGTCGATCTGCTGCGACGCGAGGTTCGCCGCGACGATCCGAGCCCGGGTGTCGCGCGTCGCGGTGAGGCTCGCGGTCATCGTGTAAAGGAAGCCCGTCAGGATGATCGTGAAGATGAGCATGGCGACGATCACTTCGACGAGGGTGAAGCCGTCGTCGTCCACGGACGATTGCGCGCGCACTGCAACCCACTCCCTGGTCCCGCGGGTTTCTACACGGTGGGGCCTGCGCGGAAGCCGCGCAGGCACAACGTTCGGGTGTTGCTGAACGGGTTAGTCGTCGGTGGGGGTGGGGTTGGGCTCCTCGTCGTCGTCGCCGCCGTCGTCGTCGCCGGCTGCCCAGGTGCCGGCGCCAGTCGCGCTGTCATACGTGTACGTGTTCGCGCCCTCAGTTCCGAGATCCGAGTTCGTGCCAGTGATCGTGTACGTGTTGGCTTCCTGATTGATCACGATCGTGATGGTGTTGTTGTCGCTGACCGTGCCCTTCGCCTCACCCAAGTCGTAGGTGCCGGGACCCGTTGTTGCGGAGGGCGCGATAAGCCCCTCGAAGCCGCCGTTGTTGGCGGTGGTCGCCTGTTCGACCACGAGCACGGCGTTGCTGACGTCGGTCTCAACGGTCGACTTCCAGGCACCTTCACGCATGTTAAGGAAGATCGGGATGGCGACGGCGGCGAGAATGCCGATGATGATGACGACGACGAGGAGCTCGATCAGGGTGAAGCCCTTTTCGCCCTCTTCCTTCTTCGCGAGTGCACGCGAGACAGAGTTGATCATGCTGAATTCCTTTTAATTGGGGGGAGTCAACTCCGGAGTCGTCGTCGACGAGGCTGACGCTAGCAGTCCGCCGAAAAAATGAGAAGACTCTAATGTAAAGAATTCCCCAGTCGTTACATGGATTGAATCGACTGGAAGATCGTGAACATCGGCAGGTACAGCGCGACGATCATGAATCCCAGCAATCCGCCCATGAAGACGATCATCAGCGGCTCGAGCATCGCGGTCAGTTGCGAACTCATGGTCTCGACTTCGTCGTCATAGAAGTCGGCCGTCTTTTCCAGCATTGTGTCGATTGCGCCGGATTCCTCGCCGATGCCCACCATCTGGATGAGCATTTCCGGGAAGATGTCCACCTCGGCCAGCGACTCGGCAATGGGGCGCCCCTGGCGTACGCCCTCCTGCACGCCCTCCAGGGACGAAGCGATGACGTGGTTGCCGCTGGTGGCACCCACGATCGCGAGCGACTGCAGGATCGGCACGCCGGAGGCGAGCATCGTGGAGAAGTTGCGCGTGAAGCGCGTGAGCGCGATCTTCGTGTTGAGCTGTCCGAAGACCGGAACCTTGAGCTTGAGGGGGTCAACGACCCGGCGCACCGCCTCGGTGTTTTTGTTCCTTCCCCACCAGATCGCGGAGACGACGCCTACGACGAGGATGATGGGGCCGGCGACCGGCATGGCGTTGGACATGTCGACGAGCAATTGGGTGACGGCGGGAAGTTCGCTCCCCAAATCGGTGAACATGGCGTCGAACACCGGCACGATGAAGATCAGCATCGCGGCGACCGCCACCAGCGCGATGACGAGCACGACGGCGGGATAGGTCAGCGCCGCCTTCACTTTGCTGCGCAGCTTGTTCTCCGACTCGAAGTTGTCGGCAACCATCAACAGCGACCGGTCGAGGAACCCGCCGGTCTCCCCCGCACGGATCAGGTGCACCATGATCGGCGGGATGATGCGCGGGAACTCCTCCAGGGCCGCCGACAGCGCGGTGCCGCTCTCGACCTTCGCGGATGCCTCCTCGAGCGTGCGCCGCAGCTTCGCGTTGTCGGTCTGCGCCGTCACGATCGACAGCGCCCGCAGGATCGAGACACCGGCGTTGACCATCGTGGCCAGCTGACGGGTGAGGATCGCCAGGTCCTTGAGCGACGGGCTCCGCTCCAGGCCGGGGATGTTGATCTCCTGCTGCAGACCGGTGCCACCGCCCTTCTGGGCCAGCTTGTCGGGCATGACGCCGCGCGCCTTCAACTGCTGGATCGCCTGCGCCTCGCTGGAGGCCTCCAGCACGCCCTTGACCGACTTTCCGGTACGGTCCAGCCCTTTGAAGCTCCACTGGGCGGACTTCGCCTTGGTCGCCATACTCAGAGCCCTCCCGCGACCTGGCGGGTACCTTCGGGCACGACGGCATCCACCGCGGTGCGAGAAAGGCCGCGGTTGCGCACCAGCTGCTCGAACTCGGCGGCATCCTGGGCCAGCTCGATCGCCTGCGAGTGTTCGATCTGCCCCGACAGCACGAGACGGGCCAGATCCTGGTCGAGCGTATGCATGCCGATCGACTCGCCGGCCTGGATCGCGGTGCGCATCTGATGGGTCTTACCCGCGCGGATCAGCGCCTGGATCGCCGGCGTGGAGAACATGACCTCGGTCGCCACGGCGCGCCCCTTGCCGCTGGAGCGGCGGATGAGCGTCTGCACGACGACCGCGCGCAGCGTCGCGGCGAGCTGTGTGCGCACCTGTGACTGCTGATGAGACGGATAGACGTCGATGATGCGGTCGATCGTCTGGCCGGCATCCTGCGTGTGCAGCGTCGCGAACACGAGGTGACCGGTCTCGGCAGCGGTGAGGGCGGTGGAGATGGTCTCGAGGTCCCGCATCTCCCCCACGAGGATGATGTCGGGGTCCTGGCGCAGTGAGTGCTTGAGCGCCTCGGAGAAGCTGTGCGTGTCGGCGCCCACTTCACGCTGGTTGATGATGCCGCGCTTGTGGTGGTGGAGGAACTCGATGGGGTCCTCGACCGTGACGATGTGCGCGGCGCGCGAGGAGTTGGCCTTGTCGATGATCGCGGCGAGCGTGGTGGATTTTCCCGAGCCGGTGGGGCCGCACACCAGGACCAGTCCGCGTGGCAGGTGCGCCAGGTCGACCAGCTGCGGGGGCAGACCCAGGTGCACGACCGACTTGATCTGGGTCGGGATGATACGCAGGGCCGCACCGAGTCCGCGCTGGTCCTGGAAGATGTTCACGCGGAAGCGGGCGATGTCGCCCACCGAGTACGCGAGGTCGAGCTCCAGCGCCTTCTCGAACGTCTGCATCTGCTCGACCGAGACGAATCCCTCGATGACCCGGCGCACGCGCGCACGATCCCACGTCGTGGTACCGGGCACCGTCTGGAGTTCGCCATCCACGCGGATGACCGGGGTCGACTCGGCCACGAGGTGCAGATCGGAGGCGCCGAGGTCCAGCACCGCCTTGATCGAGGCGATGAACTCCGGGTCGACCTCGGGGTGCTGCGCACGCAGCACGTGCGGGATATCGCCTGAGCGGGATGCCGGATCGGTCGGCGCCTGCGGCTGTGCGGCGCGGCGCGTGGTCGGTGCTGCCACCGGCGCCGTACCGGGAAGCGTCACCCCCGGCACGCCGTCGAGGAACGACCGCAGCTCCGGGTCGACCTCGTCTGCCCGCATCAGCGCGTCGAAACGCGAACCAGCCGCCGTGGACATCACACCGTCGTCGTCCGCCACCATGCCTGCTTTCTCTTGTCGTCTTCGTTGTCGGGTGCGACCGCTAGACGGTCACCCGCAGAATCTCATCGACCGTGGTGTGCCCGAGCAACGCCTTCGCCCAGCCGTCCATGCGCAGTCGCATCATGCCGTTCGCCTCGGCGTGCGCCGCGATCTGGGCCGTCGGGGCGTTCGCGACCGCGAGGCGTTCGATCTCGTCGTCGACGGCCATCACCTCATGCAGCGCGATGCGGCCGCGGTACCCGGTGTTGGAGCACTGCGAGCAGCCGGCCGCCCGGAAGATCCGCGGCGGCCCGACGTCGGGATCGACCGGCACCCCCAGGATCGCCAGTTCCAGCGCGGTCGCCACCGACGCGGTCTTGCACTTTTCGCACAGCCGGCGGGCCAGTCGCTGCGCGACCACGGAGTCCAGGGCCGATCCGACCAGGAACGGTTCGACTCCCATCTCGATGAGACGGGTCACCGAGCTCGGGGCGTCGTTCGTGTGCAGCGTCGACAGCACGAGGTGACCGGTCAGCGACGACTCGATGGCGATCTTGGCCGTTTCCTCGTCGCGGATCTCACCGATCAGGATGACGTCGGGGTCGGAGCGCAGGATCGACCGCAGCGCCGCAGCGAAGGTCAGGCCGGCTTTCACGTTCACCTGCACCTGATTGATCCCCGGCATCCGGTACTCGACCGGATCCTCCACCGTGATCACGTTGACGGTCGGCTTCGAGATCGTCGCCAGGGTCGTGTACAGGGTCGTGGATTTGCCTGACCCGGTGGGGCCGGTGACGAGGATCATCCCGTAGGGCTTGGAGAAGCTCGCCTGGAAGACGCCCATGTTGCGTTCGAGCATGCCCAGGTCGCTGAGGTTGAGGCTCGCGACCGGGGAGTCGAGCACACGCGCGACGACCTTTTCGCCCCACACGGTCGGCATGGTCGCGACGCGCAGGTCGATGGAGCGCCCGGCGTGGACGACGGAGATGCGACCGTCCTGCGGCTTTCGCCGCTCCCCGATGTCGAGTTCGGCCATGACCTTGAGCCGGCTGATCACGCCCGGGATCATCGACCGCGGCACGCGCTGGACGGTCGTGAGCACGCCGTCGATGCGGTAACGCACCCGCAGCTCTTCACGGCCCGGCTCGATGTGGATGTCGGAGGCGCGGTCCATGATCGCCTGGCTGATGAGGACGTTGACGAAGCGGATGATGGGGCCCTCGTCAACGGCGGCCTCGCCGACGTCCTGACCCCACGCGGCCTCTTGGTCGTTCGCCCCTTCGAAGGAGGAGGTCAGCTCGTCCATCTCGGAGTCGACCCGGTGGTAGCGGTCGATCGCCGCGAGGATCGCCTCAGGCTCGGCGACAGCCGCCACGATCGGCGCCCGCACGACGGCGGCGACGTCATCGAGGACGACGACGTTCGTGGGATCGGAGACGACGACCATCAGCCGGTCGCCGACGCGCGAGATCGGGAGCACGATGTGCCGTCGGCACATCTGGTCGGGGATGAGGTTCACGACGGCCAGGTCGACCGTGAACTCAGAGAGGTCGACGTAGGCCAGGCCGAGGCGGGCGGCCAGCGCGACGGCCCTCTCCTGTGAGGTCTGCGGCTCCGGTTCCGGCTCGGGTTCGGGTTCCGGTTCGGGGTCGGGCTCGGGCTCGGGCGGCGGTGCGGGGGCGGGCTGGGGT
>NZ_JANJFD020000018.1:0-5488 GCF_024623575.2 Microbacterium sp. zg-YB36 | reverse complement strand
TCACGAAAGAAGTCCGGCGGTGTCCTACTCTCCCACAGGGTCCCCCCTGCAGTACCATCGGCGCTGAGAGGCTTAGCTTCCGGGTTCGGTATGGATCCGGGCGTTTCCCTCTCGCTATGGCCGCCGAAACACTATTGATGTTTCAGTCATGCACACAACAAAAATTGTTGGTGCGGTTCTCGACCGTACATCGAGAACCACTCAGTGGACGCGTAGCACCTCAAACGGGTGTGTTATCAAGTCATCGGCTTATTAGTACCAGTCAGCTGCATGCATTGCTGCACTTCCACATCTGGCCTATCAACCCAGTAGTCTGGCTGGGAGCCTCTCGCCCGAAGGCATGGAAGTCTCATCTTGAGGCCGGCTTCCCGCTTAGATGCTTTCAGCGGTTATCCATCCCGAACGTAGCTAATCAGCGGTGCTCCTGGCGGAACAACTGACACACCAGAGGTTCGTCCAACCCGGTCCTCTCGTACTAGGGTCAGATCCTCTCAAACTTCCTACGCGCGCAGCGGATAGGGACCGAACTGTCTCACGACGTTCTAAACCCAGCTCGCGTACCGCTTTAATGGGCGAACAGCCCAACCCTTGGGACCTACTCCAGCCCCAGGATGCGACGAGCCGACATCGAGGTGCCAAACCATGCCGTCGATATGGACTCTTGGGCAAGATCAGCCTGTTATCCCCGAGGTACCTTTTATCCGTTGAGCGACAGCGCTTCCACAAGCCACTGCCGGATCACTAGTCCCGACTTTCGTCCCTGCTCGACCTGTCAGTCTCACAGTCAAGCTCCCTTGTGCACTTACACTCGACACCTGATTGCCAACCAGGTTGAGGGAACCTTTGGGCGCCTCCGTTACTTTTTGGGAGGCAACCGCCCCAGTTAAACTACCCACCAGGCACTGTCCCTGAACCGGATTACGGTTCGAAGTTAGATATCCAGAGTGACCAGAGTGGTATTTCAACAATGACTCCACATGAACTGGCGTCCATGCTTCAAAGTCTCCCACCTATCCTACACAAGCCACACCGAACACCAATACCAAGCTGTAGTAAAGGTCACGGGGTCTTTCCGTCCTGCTGCGCGTAACGAGCATCTTTACTCGTAGTGCAATTTCGCCGAGTTCGCGGTTGAGACAGTTGGGAAGTCGTTACGCCATTCGTGCAGGTCGGAACTTACCCGACAAGGAATTTCGCTACCTTAGGATGGTTATAGTTACCACCGCCGTTTACTGGGGCTTAAATTCTCAGCTTCGCCTTGCGGCTAACCGGTCCTCTTAACCTTCCAGCACCGGGCAGGCGTCAGTCCGTATACATCGTCTTGCGACTTGGCACGGACCTGTGTTTTTAGTAAACAGTCGCTACCCACTAGTCTCTGCGGCCTCCAAACGCTTTCGGAGCAAGTCCTAATACGTCGAAGGCCCCCCTTCTCCCGAAGTTACGGGGGCATTTTGCCGAGTTCCTTAACCACGATTCTCTCGATCTCCTTGGTATTCTCTACCTGACCACCTGAGTCGGTTTGGGGTACGGGCGGCTTGAACCTCGCGTCGATGCTTTTCTTGGCAGCATAGGATCACCCACTTTTTATCCGCATCGTGTCTCAGCCTGTATGAGTGACGGATTTGCCTATCACTCGGCCTACGCACTTGCCCCGGGACAACCATCGCCCGGGTTGGGCTACCTTCCTGCGTCACACCTGTTAATACGCTAACCGCACCAGAATGGGGTCGTACGCTAGGCCCAACGCTTCACCCCGAAGGGATCCATCACTGGGATTCAGATACTTAGCACTACTGGATTAGTTTGGGCGGTTCTTCGCCGGTACGGGAATATCAACCCGTTGTCCATCGACTACGCCTGTCGGCCTCGCCTTAGGTCCCGACTTACCCAGGGAAGATTAGCTTGACCCTGGAACCCTTGGTCTTTCGGAGGACGTGTTTCTCACACGTCTTTCGCTACTCATGCCTGCATTCTCACTCGTGTAGCCTCCACGGCTGGTTCACACCGCCGCTTCGCTGGCCACACGACGCTCTCCTACCCATCAATACGGCTGGACCACGAAGGCCTACCAATAATATCAATGCCACAACTTCGGTGGCGTGCTTGAGCCCCGTTACATTGTCGGCGCGGAATCACTTGACCAGTGAGCTATTACGCACTCTTTCAAGGGTGGCTGCTTCTAAGCCAACCTCCTGGTTGTCTAAGCAACTCCACATCCTTTCCCACTTAGCACGCGCTTTGGGACCTTAGATGGTGGTCTGGGTTGTTTCCCTCTCGACTATGAAGCTTATCCCCCACAGTCTCACTGCTGCGCTCTCACTTACCGGCATTCGGAGTTTGGCTGACGTCAGTAACCTTGTAGGGCCCATCGGCCATCCAGTAGCTCTACCTCCGGCAAGAAACACGCAACGCTGCACCTAAATGCATTTCGGAGAGAACCAGCTATCACGAAGTTTGATTGGCCTTTCACCCCTATCCACAGCTCATCCCCTCAGTTTTCAACCTAAGTGGGTTCGGTCCTCCACGACGTCTTACCGTCGCTTCAACCTGGCCATGGATAGATCACTTCGCTTCGGGTCTAGGACATGCGACTGAATCGCCCTATTCAGACTCGCTTTCGCTACGGCTACCCCTCACGGGTTAACCTCGCCACATATCGCTAACTCGCAGGCTCATTCTTCAAAAGGCACGCTGTCACCCCTACTAAGGAGGCTCCAACGGTTTGTAAGCAAACGGTTTCAGGTACTATTTCACTCCCCTCCCGGGGTACTTTTCACCTTTCCCTCACGGTACTTGTCCGCTATCGGTCATCTGGGAGTATTTAGGCTTATCAGGTGGTCCTGACAGATTCACACGGGATTTCTCGGGCCCCGTGCTACTTGGGATACTCTTCGCGTCAAGAGAGGCATTTCGACTACGGGGTTGTCACCCTCTATGACCCGCCTTTCCATGCGGTTCGTCTATACCTTCTTGTAACGCCGGCTGATCGGCAGACCAGCCAGAAAAGTCCCACAACCCCGAATACGCAACTCCTGCCGGATATCACACGTACTCGGTTTAGCCTGTTCCGGTTTCGCTCGCCACTACTAACGGAATCGCGGTTGCTTTCTCTTCCTGTGGGTACTGAGATGTTTCACTTCCCCACGTTCCCTCTACCCGCCCTATATATTCAGGCGGGAGTCACTAGGTCGGCACGCCGCCCAGCGGGGTTTCCCCATTCGGACACCCTCGGATCAAAGTGTGCTTATCCACTCCCCGAGGCTTATCGCAGATTGCTACGTCCTTCTTCGGCTCCAGATGCCAAGGCATTCACCGTTTGCTCTTAAAGACTTGAAAATCACATGAGTTTGAATCAAAACTCGCAACCCAAGCCATAAAGGCTTGGATCAGAAATTGACTAATGATCTTTAAGATCATCGATCGAGACGATAAATCGTCTCGAAGATGCTCGCGTCCACTGTGTAGTTCTCAAAGTACGGGCGGTACCCACTCCCGCAACCAGCAAAAGCCGGAAACGAAAAGCAGGTCCTGAGGTTCGTCTGCACCCAACCCGAAGGTCAGTGCGCATCCGGTCCCTCAGGACCCAACAGCGTGCATGTGCCGTATCGCTCACCCCCAACCGTTCCAGCTGCAAGCAGCGTACTGAGTTCGAAGATCACTCCCCGGCACCAAGTCAAATGTTCCACCCATGAGCTACCAGTCGAGAACGTATGTCTCGAATCTGGCGCCTGGACACCCGAGGGTGCCAGATGCTCCTTAGAAAGGAGGTGATCCAGCCGCACCTTCCGGTACGGCTACCTTGTTACGACTTAGTCCTAATTACCGATCCCACCTTCGACGGCTCCCTCCACAAGGGTTGGGCCACCGGCTTCAGGTGTTACCGACTTTCATGACTTGACGGGCGGTGTGTACAAGACCCGGGAACGTATTCACCGCAGCGTTGCTGATCTGCGATTACTAGCGACTCCGACTTCATGAGGTCGAGTTGCAGACCTCAATCCGAACTGGGACCGGCTTTTTGGGATTCGCTCCACCTTACGGTATTGCAGCCCTTTGTACCGGCCATTGTAGCATGCGTGAAGCCCAAGACATAAGGGGCATGATGATTTGACGTCATCCCCACCTTCCTCCGAGTTGACCCCGGCAGTATCCCATGAGTTCCCACCATTACGTGCTGGCAACATAGAACGAGGGTTGCGCTCGTTGCGGGACTTAACCCAACATCTCACGACACGAGCTGACGACAACCATGCACCACCTGTTTACGAGTGTCCAAAGAGTTCTACATTTCTGCAGCGTTCTCGTATATGTCAAGCCTTGGTAAGGTTCTTCGCGTTGCATCGAATTAATCCGCATGCTCCGCCGCTTGTGCGGGTCCCCGTCAATTCCTTTGAGTTTTAGCCTTGCGGCCGTACTCCCCAGGCGGGGAACTTAATGCGTTAGCTGCGTCACGGAATCCGTGGAATGGACCCCACAACTAGTTCCCAACGTTTACGGGGTGGACTACCAGGGTATCTAAGCCTGTTTGCTCCCCACCCTTTCGCTCCTCAGCGTCAGTTACGGCCCAGAGATCTGCCTTCGCCATCGGTGTTCCTCCTGATATCTGCGCATTCCACCGCTACACCAGGAATTCCAATCTCCCCTACCGCACTCTAGTCTGCCCGTACCCACTGCAGGCTGGGGGTTGAGCCCCCAGATTTCACAGCAGACGCGACAAACCGCCTACGAGCTCTTTACGCCCAATAATTCCGGATAACGCTTGCGCCCTACGTATTACCGCGGCTGCTGGCACGTAGTTAGCCGGCGCTTTTTCTGCAGGTACCGTCACTTTCGCTTCTTCCCTGCTAAAAGAGGTTTACAACCCGAAGGCCGTCGTCCCTCACGCGGCGTTGCTGCATCAGGCTTTCGCCCATTGTGCAATATTCCCCACTGCTGCCTCCCGTAGGAGTCTGGGCCGTGTCTCAGTCCCAGTGTGGCCGGTCACCCTCTCAGGCCGGCTACCCGTCGACGCCTTGGTGAGCCATTACCTCACCAACAAGCTGATAGGCCGCGAGCCCATCCCAGACCGAAATTCTTTCCAACTGCTGACCATGCGGTCGCAGCTCGTATCCAGTATTAGACGCCGTTTCCAGCGCTTATCCCAGAGTCCGGGGCAGGTTGCTCACGTGTTACTCACCCGTTCGCCACTGATCCACAGAGCAAGCTCTGCTTCACCGTTCGA
Organism: Microbacterium sp. zg-YB36; assembly: GCF_024623575.2. Taxonomy (NCBI): domain Bacteria; kingdom Bacillati; phylum Actinomycetota; class Actinomycetes; order Micrococcales; family Microbacteriaceae; genus Microbacterium; species Microbacterium sp. zg-YB36. The sequence continues at coordinate 267 of NZ_JANJFD020000018.1, read as the reverse complement.
CTTGCATGTGTTAAGCACGCCGCCAGCGTTCATCCTGAGCCAGGATCAAACTCTCCGTAAAAGAAAAATGCATACAACAGCCGGAAAAAGGCCGAAGCAGCGAGTTTGAACTGACCAAATGGATGTCATTACTGACTTATCCGTTGCCGACCCCCCAAAGGGAATCGGACTTTGATCCAAAGGAATCTCACCCAGCCAAAGCTGGGACGAGGTTATTTGGCATTTGACAAGTGCACGCTGTTGAGTTCTCAAGGATCGGATGCTCCT
>NZ_JANJFD020000017.1:0-13380 GCF_024623575.2 Microbacterium sp. zg-YB36 | reverse complement strand
GAACACCGCATCGGCGGCGGTCGGCACAGGCGCGGTGGGGCTCGGCGGGGCGGGCGGGGGCGGCGGTGCCCAGGCGGACGACGCGGTCGACCGCGCGGCGGGCTGCTGCACGCGGGCCGGCGCAGCCTCGGCGGGCACGGCCGGAGTGGCTGTGACACCGGGTTCGAGCACGGCCGGTCGGGCGGCCGGCGCAGCCGGGGCCGCCGGGGCCGCCGGCATGGCAGGGGCCGCGGCGGATGCCGCGTGCTCCGGCATCGGTGCCATGGCGGGGACCCTGGGGGGCAGCGGCGGCGGCGGGTACGCGGGGGCGGGCAGCGGCGGCCGGGGCGGCACCGTCAACTCCGCGGTGGCCGGCAGGCCCCCTAGCGCGGGGTCGAGGGTGCGCACGTGCTCGCTGCGCGCGTAGGCGGGGCTCGAGGCGGTCACGGCATCCGCGGCGCGCCAGCGGGGCTCACCGAATCCGACGACGCTGGCCCACACCGGGAACAGCAGCGCCGCAAGCGCGGTCATCCCGCCGCCCAGGCCGAAGCCCCGGTTGATGCGGTGCACCGCCACGATCGTGATGACCCAGAACGCCAGCGCGCCCAGGCCCGGGATGAGGATCAGCAGGAACCACCATCCCGACATGCCCCCGACCATCACGAGCGTGACCTGGTTGACGATCGGCACCCAGGCGCGCCACGGCTCCTGGCCGATCTTGCCGAACACCGCAGACAGCGCCAGGGCCGTCCAGACGTAGATCGCGAGCGCCGGGATGACACCGATCAGCGTGATCAGCACGAGGGTGGGGGTGGAGAGGCTATCGGACACGATGATCAAGGGCAGGAAGCTCCGCCCCAGCCTCCTCCCCGACGAGCCGTGCGGCACACACCGCGATGCAAGATGCCTCCACCCTAGAGCCCACGGACGCTGCGACGTGAGCCGGACCTGTCACGCCGGGTCCGTGGTGTCCAGGCCCGGCCCGAACGGCGCGTCCAGCGAGCGCGTGAGCTCGTCCAGCATCGCGGCGATCTGGGGTTCGACGTACTGGGTGACGCCGGCTTGGATGCGCAGGCGGTGGCGCAACAGGATCGCGCAGATCTCGCGGCCGATCATGTTCGCGTAGTCGTCGGCGAGCCCGACCTCCTGGCGAAGGGCGGCCTTGGCCTCTGGCCCCAGCGGCGGCAGGTCGGGCACGTCGGCATCCGCCTCCTGCGCGAGTCCCGCGATCGTGAAGAGGAAGGGTGCGCCCGGCTGCGGTTCGGGGTCCAGCGGAAGGCCCTCGAACTCCGGCTCCAGATCCTCTGCGGGCCGGTAACTGCGCGCACGGTTGCGCGCCGCCTGCTGGTCGAGCTCGGCCTGCAGCATCGGGAGGTTCTGGGCGGTGTAGACCGCCACGGCGTGGTCGACGATCGTCTTGATCCGGGTGGAAAGGCCGTGCTGCACCCCGTGGGGCACGTCGGAGCCGAGTCCGGCGGCGGAGAGCACCGGCGAGCCGAAGCACCGCCGGCACGGGGCGATGCGGCCGCGGTGCGTTGCCGGCTCCCAGCGCGGCAGCCAGCGCAGCCAGGCGTCGACGGCCTGGCTGACCTGAGTCTCGAGCGAGCGCTCCACGGTCACATTCTCGCCTGCGAAGGGGCCTCGCGCACAGCGCGCCCCGCCGCAGGGTCGCCGATCACTCGTCTTCGTCGCTCTCCCAGGGCCACCGCGGCCGCTGGGAACGGGTGCGCACAAGTGCCACGGCGCTCCACCCGGCCACCGCCCCGGCCACCGCCAGCACGACCGAGAACCACGACAGCACGAAGCTGGAGACCGCTCCCCCGAGCAGCCCGACGTCGACTCCGGCGATGACGACCCCGACGCACAGCCCGGCGAGGTAGCCGAGGAAGGCGGCCAGCGCCGCCACCAGCGCCGCGCTGTACGACGGCCGCGGCGCCCGCAGCATGACCCACAGCACAACGGCCACCGCGATCACCGACAGCGCCATGCCCGCGATGCCCGGTACCTGACCGGCTCCGGGGGCGTCGATGACCTCACGCCCGCTGACCAGACTGGTCACGCCGAGCCCGCAGATCGCCAGCGCGATGTAGCCGATGAGCGCGAAGGCGAGCGCCGTTGCCGGCTGCACTCCTTCGCGCTCGGGCATCACTGGCGGTACAGCTGCGGGCCGGCCTCGAGGGTGCGCTCGTACTCGCGCTGCGCCTCGTTGTTCAGCTCGGTGACGCGACGGCCGCGCGCGGCGACCCACGCGCCGAACCAGATCGTCAGCTCGCGGCCCAGGATGAATGCCGTGATCGCCAGCGGCACCAGCAGCTGACCCTCGACGAGTGCTGCGCCCTCGCTCGCGCTCAGCAGCCAGAACGGGGCCTGGAAGAGCTGGCCGAGCAGGTGGCCGCCGTAGGAAGCGATGCCCACGAGCAGTCCGAAGATCACCCAGAGGCCCCAACGGCCCCGGTTGATCAGACAGCCCAGCAGCCAGAAAGCGAAGAAGAACACGACGACCGGAACCCACAGTGCCCACGTGCCGAGGATGCCGAGGGTGACCTCGAGGACGTTCTCGACGGTGACGTCGCCGCGAATGGCACCGAAGCCCAGCCACGCGGCCAGGTACAGCACGCCGAATGCGAGCGCGGCGATCAGGCCGATGGCGCCGGCTGCGCCGCGGTTGCCGCGGGGGCGGGGAGCCTCGGGTGCCTGCACGAAGATCGGCTGCGGGTTGGAGCCGGCCAGCGGCTCGCTGGGGGTGAGCACGGGCGCCTCATACGCCGGTGCCACCGGCGGCTCGTACGCAACGGCCGCGGGGGCCTCGTACTCGTTCGCCGCGGGGGCGTCGGCGCGGTCGTCGGAGACGGCGTACGCCGGGCTCGACGCGGCGTCGTAACCGGACACGCTGGCCGGCTGCGCATCGGTCATGTCGCGCACCGGGGCCTCCGGCCGTGCCGGGTCGTACCCGGCGGCAGCGTAGTCGTCGTCTGAGGGCTCGTAGTCCGGCGACAGCGGGTCGGCGGCCACGGCGGGCGCAGGCTCGGCGGCGGTGTCGGTCGCGGCGGGCTCGGTCGGGTAGCCGTCGGCTACCGCGTCACGCCCGGCGGCCTCGGCATCGGCCAGACCCTCGTGGGCGCGGCCGACCACGTCGTCCACCGATGTGGGTTCTTCCACCGGCTCGCCATACGGCTTGGGGTCGGTCATGGGATGCACTCCTCCCGCGGGGCGCACGCCACCGCAGTGCCGAGGGTAACCCGGGCGGGGCGCGCACCAGCGCAGGCGTGCCGTCGTGTGTCGCACTCCGTTCCTGACTCGGGTGCACCTATCGTGGCGGCATGGACAGTCGGTGGGGCAGGATTCACCCGGATCGGGCATGGATCGCGGCGACGATCATCGCTGCGGCGGCCCTGCTGGGCGGCTGCGCGGGCGACGCGGAGCCGGCGGCATCCACCGTCATCGCCACCCCACCGCCCCCCGCCGCCACGAGCACCCCCACCGCCGCGGCCACTCCCCTGCCCGGCGCGGCGGACCTGCCGCGCGACTGCCGCGCCATCGTCTCCGGCGCGGTCCTGGCCCAGCTGGGCGCCACACCGCTGAACGACCCTGCGTTCGGTCCGTCAGGCACCCAGCCCGACGGCTCCCTGGTGTGCGTCTGGGGCGCACCCGATGCCGTCACGACCAACCTCCGCACCGCGATCTCAGCGGTCGAGGAGAACCCCACGATGGATGCGCTGAACGCCCTCGTCGCCGATGAGGGCTTCCAGTGCTACCGACCCGACGAGGGCGTGCGGTGCGAGAAGAGCTGGCCGAACGAGACCCACCCGGTCATCGACGGGCGCACGCTGTACTACCGCGCGGGTGTGCTCATCGACACGCAGTACTCCAACCTCGCCCCCACCGGCTTCACCGCGGCGGTCGTGGCGGCGGTGTTCGACTGACTCAGCCGTTCCACACCGTCTCGGCCACGCGCGAGGAGTAGCGCTCCGGATGCCACGCCGTCTCGACCGTCGACAGCCACAGTCCGTCGCCCAGCTCGAGCATCTCCAGCACGTCGCCCTCGGACTTGGTGCAGCGTATGCGGGTGTCCGACACGGGGCCGCAGCCGAACCCGAGGCCGGGCAGGGCCGACTGGGCGATCGCGCCGGCATCCGGCCCGGCATCGGCGAGCGTCGTGACGATCGTGCCGAGATCGGAGGTCCAGGTGCAGGTGAAACGCACCTGCGGGGCGACGGAGTCCACCAGCACCGTTGCCGCGGTGGCGGGCGGCGACTGGTCCTGCGACAGCTGCGAGCCGGCCTCCCACGACAACCCCGCCCACAGCGCATCGGTGTAAAGCGTCCGGCACGCCGCGGGAGTGGCATCGTCGGCGGAACCGTTCTGCGAATCTCCGGCGAGACCCACGACCACCGGCAGTCCCGGGATCGCCAGCCACACCAGTCCCGCCACGACACCGGCGGACAGGATGCCGACCGTCCACGCGAGCCACGGGCTTCGCTCACCGCTCCTGGCCATGCGCCACCTCCCCCACCACGGTAGGTCGTGGCGGCCCGCAGTGTGCGGCGGCGCGCGGAACGCCGAAGCGCCCCCGGCGTGAACCGGGGGCGCTTCGGGTTGTCGGGGTCAGTCCCCGATCAGTTGTATGTACCGGGCGTGAAGTCGTCCGTCGAGAAGCTGTCGAAATCGACGTAGCTCAGGTCGGCATCGCTGTACGTGCCGTCCGAGGCGAAGATGCGGTTGGGGTACCGCTCGCTCTTGGCCTCCTCCGTCGCTTCCACGACGACGTTGCGGTACTTCGCAAGTCCCGTGCCGGCGGGGATGAGCTTTCCGATGATGACGTTCTCCTTGAGGCCGACCAGCGGGTCGCTGCGACCCTCCATCGCGGCCTGCGTGAGCACGCGCGTGGTCTCCTGGAACGACGCCGCCGACAGCCACGATTCGGTCGCGAGCGACGCCTTCGTGATACCCATCAGCTCGGGACGACCCGATGCGGGGCGCTTGCCCTCGGCGACCGCCTCGCGGTTGATGTTCTGGTAGCGCTTGAAGTCCACCAGTTCACCCGGGAGCAGGTTCGTGTCGGCGTGGTCGACGACGGTGACCTTGCGCAGCATCTGGCGCACGATGACCTCGATGTGCTTGTCGTGGATCGGCACACCCTGCGAGCGGTAAACGCCCTGGACGCCGTTCACGAGGTACTTCTGCACCTCGCGGGCACCCATGACACGCATGACCTCCTTGGGGTCGAGCGTGCCGACCTGCAGGGGCTGACCGACCGTGACGTGCTGGCCGTCCTCGACCAGCAGCGTCGCGCGCTTGAGCACCGGGTACACGTGCGGCTCGTCGCCGTTGTCAGGCGTCAGGATGACCTTCTTGGCCTTGTCCGTCTCGTCGATCGTGATGCGTCCAGCGGACTCCGCGATCGGCGACGCGCCCTTGGGGGTACGCGCCTCGAACAGCTCCTGCACACGGGGCAGACCCTGCGTGATGTCATCTGCCGATGCCGAACCACCGGTGTGGAACGTACGCATCGTCAGCTGCGTGCCGGGCTCACCGATCGACTGGGCGGCGATGATGCCGACCGCTTCGCCGATGTCGACGATCTTGCCGGTGGCAAGCGAACGGCCGTAGCACTTCGCGCAGACACCGACGGCGGACTCGCAAGTCAGCACCGAGCGCACCTTGATGGTCTCGACACCGTCCTCCACGAGGCGGTCGATGAGCACGTCGCCCACGTCTTCGCCCGCGGTGGCCACGACCGTGCCCTGCGCGTCGACGACGTCGGCGGCGAGGGTACGGGCGAACACCGAGTTCTCCACGTTGTCATCGCGACGCAGCGTCCCGTCGGTGCCGGGTGCGGCGATGGTGAACTCCAGGCCCTTACCGGTGCCGCAGTCCTCCTCGCGGATGATGACATCCTGCGAGACGTCCACGAGGCGACGGGTGAGGTAACCCGAGTCGGCGGTACGCAGCGCGGTGTCGGCCAGACCCTTACGGGCACCGTGCGTTGCGATGAAGTACTCCGCCACCGACAGACCCTCGCGGTACGAGGAGATGATCGGGCGAGGGATGATCTCACCCTTCGGGTTGTTCACCAGGCCTCGCATACCCGCGATGTTACGGATCTGCAGCCAGTTACCACGGGCGCCGGAGCTGACCATGCGGTTGATGGTGTTGTCCTCGGGGAAGTTGTCCCGCATCGCCTTCTGGACCTCGTCGGTTGCCTCGGTCCAGATCTTGATGAGCTCCTGACGACGCTCGGCGTCGGTGGTCAGACCCTTCTCGAACTGGCCCTGCACCTTGGCGGCCTGCTTCTCGTAGCCGGCGACGATCTCGGCCTTGTTCGGCGGGGTGAGCACGTCGCTGAGGGCGACGGTCACACCGGAACGGGTGGCCCAGTAGAAGCCGGCATCCTTGATGCGGTCCAGCGAAGCTGCGACCTCCACCTTCGGGTACTCCTCGGCCAGCTTGTTGACGATCTGCGACAGCTTGCCCTTGTCTGCCTGCTCGCGAACGAACGGGTAGCCCTTCGGGAGGGTGTCGTTGAAGATCGCCTGACCCAGCGAGGCGTCCACGAGACCGTGGCGCTCGTAGGCCTCGGGGGCTTCGCCCTCGAGGAACGTCAGACCCGGGATGCGGATGCGCACCTTGGCCTGCAGGTCGAGGGTGCCCTCGTCCTTGGCCAGGATCGCCTCGCCGACCGAACCGAACACGCGACCCTCGCCCTTCGCGCCGTCCTTGACCGTGGTCAGGTGGTGCAAGCCGATGATCATGTCCTGCGAAGGCAGGGTGACGGGGCGACCGTCCGAGGGCTTGAGGATGTTGTTCGACGCCAGCATGAGGATGCGGGCCTCGGCCTGCGCCTCGACGGACAGCGGCAGGTGGACAGCCATCTGGTCGCCGTCGAAGTCCGCGTTGAACGCGGCACACACGAGCGGGTGCAGCTGGATGGCCTTACCTTCCACCAGCTGCGGCTCGAACGCCTGGATACCCAGACGGTGCAGCGTGGGGGCACGGTTGAGGAGCACGGGGCGCTCGCGGATGATCTCCTCGAGCACGTCCCAGACCTCGGGACGGGTGCGCTCGACGGCACGCTTGGCGGCCTTGATGTTCTGCGAGTGACCCAGGTCGATCAGGCGCTTGATGACGAACGGCTTGAACAGCTCCAGGGCCATCTGCTTGGGCAGACCACACTGGTGCAGCTTGAGCTGAGGTCCGACGATGATCACCGAACGGCCCGAGTAGTCCACGCGCTTGCCGAGCAGGTTCTGGCGGAACCGGCCCTGCTTGCCCTTGAGCATGTCGGACAGCGACTTCAGCGCACGGTTACCGGTTCCGGTGACGGGGCGACCGCGGCGGCCGTTGTCGAACAGTGCGTCGACGGCCTCCTGCAGCATGCGCTTCTCGTTGTTGACGATGATCTCGGGAGCACCGAGGTCCAGCAGGCGCCGCAGACGGTTGTTGCGGTTGATCACTCGACGGTAGAGGTCGTTGAGGTCACTGGTCGCGAAGCGGCCACCGTCCAGCTGCACCATCGGGCGCAGCTCCGGCGGGATGACCGGGACGACATCGAGCACCATGGCCGCCGGGCTCATGCCCGTCGACAGGAACGAGTTGACGACCTTCAGGCGCTTGATCGCGCGGATCTTGCGCTGACCCTTGCCCTCGGAGATCTGCAGGTGCAGGTTCTCCGCCTCGCCGGCCAGGTCGAACGCCTGCAGGCGACGCTGGATCGACTCCGCGCCCATGTAGGCCTCGAAGTACTGGCCGAAGCGGTCCTGCAGCTCGTGGAAGACATCGTCTTCCTGCTTCAGGTTGCCGACCTCGAGGTTGCGGAATTCATCCCACACGCGCTCGAGCTTGGAGATCTGCTCGTCGAAGCTCTTGCGGATGTTCGCCATGTCCTTCTCGGCGGCATCCTTGACCTTCTTCTTCTGGTCGGCCTTGGCGCCTTCCTCCTCCAGCGCGGCGAGCTCTTCTTCCAGCTTCGCCAGGCGGGCAGCGACTCGGGAGTCGCGGCGGTCGCCGAGGTTCTTCATCTCCAGGCGCAGGTTCGACTCGTGCGTCGGCATGTCGCGGTGACGCGCCTCGTCGTCGACCGAGATCACCATGTAGGCGGCGAAGTAGATGACCTTCTCGAGGTCCTTCGGCGCCATGTCCAGCAGGTACCCGAGGCGCGAGGGCACGCCCTTGAAGTACCAGATGTGGGTCACGGGAGCTGCGAGCTCGATGTGGCCCATGCGCTCACGACGGACGGAGGACTTGGTGACCTCCACGCCGCAGCGCTCGCAGACGATCCCCTTGAAGCGGACCCGCTTGTACTTTCCGCAGGCGCACTCCCAGTCGCGGGAGGGCCCGAAGATCTGCTCGCCGAAAAGGCCGTCCTTCTCGGGCTTGAGCGTGCGGTAATTGATGGTTTCGGGCTTCTTGACCTCGCCGAAAGACCAACGGCGGATGTCGTCGGCGGTGGCCAGACCGATGCGAAGCTCATCGAAAGATGTTGCGTCGAGCACTAGTTCTCCTGTGTCTCAAAAAATTTTCGGTTAGCCGCATTGCGGCATATCGCGATCGGCCGGATCAGATCTCGTCGATCGAGGTCGACTCGAACCGGGTGGAGATGTTGATTCCGAGCTCCTCCGCGGCGCGGAACGCCTCGTCCTCGCCGTCGCGGAGATTGACCGTCGTACCGTCTGCCGAGAGCACCTCGACGTTCAGGCACAGCGACTGCATCTCCTTCATGAGCACCTTGAAGGACTCGGGGATGCCGGGCTCCTGGATGTTCTCGCCCTTGACGATCGCCTCGTAGACCTTCACGCGGCCCACGATGTCGTCGGACTTGATCGTGAGGAGCTCCTGCAGTGCGTAGGCGGCGCCATAGGCCTCAAGGGCCCACACCTCCATCTCACCGAAACGCTGACCACCGAACTGCGCCTTACCACCCAGCGGCTGCTGCGTGATCATCGAGTACGGACCGGTGGAGCGGGCGTGGATCTTGTCGTCCACCAGGTGGTGCAGCTTCAGGATGTACATGTACCCGACCGAGACCGGAGCGGGGAACGGCTCACCGGAGCGACCGTCGAACAGCAGCGTCTTTCCGGTGGAGTCGATCAGACGCTCGCCGTCGCGGTTCTTCAGGGTCGAATCCAGGAGACCTGCGATCTCCTCCTCGAACGCACCGTCGAACACCGGGGTGGCGACCTTCGTGCCGGGGGCGGCTTCGAACGCCTCCGCGGGCAGGCTTGCCGCCCACTCCGGAGTGCCCTCGACCTTCCAGCCCTGCTGGGCGATCCAGCCGAGGTGAAGCTCCAGCACCTGGCCGAAGTTCATGCGACCGGGGATGCCGAGCGGGTTGAGGATGACGTCGACCGGAGTGCCGTCCGCGAGGAACGGCATGTCCTCGATCGGGAGGATCTTCGCGATGACACCCTTGTTGCCGTGGCGGCCGGCGAGCTTGTCGCCCTCGGTGATCTTGCGCTTCTGGGCGATGTAGACCACGACGCGGCGGTTGACGCCGGAGCCGAGCTCGTCGTCGCCGTCCTCGGCGTTGAACTCCTTGACCGCGATGATCGTGCCCTGCTCGCCGTGAGGCACCTTCAGCGAGGTGTCGCGGACTTCGCGGCTCTTCTCGTTGAAGATCGCGCGGAGCAGACGCTCCTCGGCGGAAAGCTCGGTCTCGCCCTTGGGCGTGACCTTGCCGACGAGGATGTCACCGGGGCGGACCTCGGCGCCGATGCGGACGATGCCGCGCTCGTCGAGGTCCTTCAGCAGCTCGGGGCTGACGTTGGGGAGGTCACGGGTGATCTCCTCCTTGCCCAGCTTCGTGTCACGGGCGTCGACCTCGTACTCCTCGATGTGGATCGAGGAGAGCGTGTCGTCCTTCACCAGGTTCTGGCTCAGGATGATCGCGTCTTCGAAGTTGTGGCCCTCCCACATCATGAACGCGACGAGGAGGTTCTTGCCGAGCGCGAGCTCGCCGTTCTCCGTCGCCGGTCCGTCGGCGATGACCTCGCCGACCTCGATGCGGTCGCCCGCCGAGACGATGACGCGCTGGTTGTAGCTGGTGCCCTGGTTGGAGCGGTCGAACTTGCGCAGGAAGTACTCCTGCGTGCCGCCCTCGTCCAGCTGCACCGTCACGACGTCTGCCGAGACCTCGACGACCACGCCGGGCTTGTCGGCGGTGACGACGTCACCGGCGTCGATCGCGGCGTAGCCCTCCATACCGGTGCCGACGACAGGCGACTCGCTGCGCAGCAGCGGGACGGCCTGACGCTGCATGTTCGCACCCATGAGGGCGCGGTTGGCATCGTCGTGCTCGAGGAACGGGATGAGCGAGGTCGCCACCGACACCATCTGGCGCGGGGAGACGTCCATGTAGCCGATCTCGTCGGCGTGGAACAGGTCGACCTCGCCACCCTGGCCGCGACGGGCCAGGACCCGCTCGTTGACGAACGTGCCGTCCGCCTTCAGCTCGACGCCGGCCTGAGCGACGATGTAGTCGCTCTCTTCGCTGGCGGTGAGGTAGTCGATCTGGTCGGTCACGCGACCGTCCACGACCTTGCGGTACGGGGTCTCGATGAAACCGAACGCGTTGATGCGGGCGAACGATGCGAGCGAACCGATCAGGCCGATGTTCGGGCCTTCAGGAGTCTCGATCGGGCACATGCGGCCGTAGTGCGAGGGGTGAACGTCTCGCACCTCGACGCCGGCACGCTCACGGGACAGACCACCCGGGCCCAGCGCCGACAGGCGGCGCTTGTGGGTCAGACCCGCGAGCGGGTTGTTCTGGTCCATGAACTGCGACAGCTGGCTCGTTCCGAAGAACTCCTTGATCGCGGCGACGACGGGGCGCACGTTGATCAGGGTCTGCGGCGTGATGGCCTCGATGTCCTGCGTGGTCATGCGCTCGCGGACGACGCGCTCCATGCGGGACAGACCGGTGCGGACCTGGTTCTGGATGAGCTCGCCGACCGCGCGGATGCGACGGTTGCCGAAGTTGTCGATGTCGTCGATGTCCAGACGGATCTCGGCAGGCTGGCCGTTGCGCAGACCATCGAACGTGGTGTCGCCGCGGTGCAGGCGAACCAGGTACTTGATGGTCGCGACGATGTCCTCGACCGTCAGCACCGAGTCGCTCAGCGGCTTGTCCAGGCCCAGCTTCTGGTTGATCTTGTAGCGACCGACCTTCGCCAGGTCGTAGCGCTTGGAGTTGAAGTAGAAGTTGTCCAGCAGCGCGCGGGCAGCCTCAGCGGCGACCTGCTCGCCCGGACGGAGCTTGCGGTAGATGTCGCGCAGCGCGTCTTCCTTGGTGAGGATCGTGTCCTTGGACAGCGTCTCCTCGATGGAGTCGAAGCCGGCGAATTCGGCCATGATCTCTTCGCTGGAAAGACCCAGGGCCTTGAGGAACACGGTGACGGACTGCTTGCGCTTGCGGTCGATGCGCACACCGACCTGGTCGCGCTTGTCGACCTCGAACTCGAGCCAGGCACCACGGCTGGGGATGACCCGCGCCGAGACGATGTCCTTATCGGAGGTCTTGTCGGGCGTGCGGTCGAAGTACACACCGGGCGAACGCACCAGCTGCGAGACGACGACGCGCTCGGTGCCGTTGATGATGAACGTGCCCTTGCCGGTCTGCAGCGGGAAGTCGCCCATGAAGACGGTCTGAGTCTTGATCTCACCGGTGAGGTGGTTCATGAACTCGGCCTCGACGTACAGCGGGGCGGCGTAGGTCTTGCCGCGCTCCTTGCACTCCTCGATCGAGTACTTCTCCGGCTCGAGGTAGGGGTTCGTGAACGAGAGCTGCATCGTCTCGCCGAGGTCCTCGATGGGAGAGATCTCCTCGAAGATCTCCTCGAGACCGCTGATCTCGGGAACGTCGGTACGACCGGTTGCCTGCGCCTGTGCGACGCGGGTCTTCCAGGCGTCGTTTCCGACGAGCCAGTCGAAGGACTCCGTCTGCAGCGCCAGGAGGTCGGGGACCTCCAGCGTGTCGGAGATCTTCGCGAACGAGAGCCGCGAGGCTCCGCGTCCGTTTTTGATGGTGGTGGTGGGGTTGGATGCGTTGCGCGCAGCAGCCAAGGGGATTACCTCCGTGGGCCCGGGCAGGGCTCGTTTTCCTTGTCGTCAGGTGGAGTGCTCCCTCTTGATCCCCGGAGCCTGACGACCGCACACCGCGATGAAGCGGGGGACGCAGGCATAGCCGACCACCATATGAGGGCAAGGGGAAGGGAGCGCAAAGAACAACTATATGCCGCGCGACGCGCCATGTCCAGCCGGATTCTTGACGAGGTGCGGATGCTGCGGTATAACCGCGCGTCATCCCCCTCATTTCCCCTTATTCCGGGGCGGGCCTGTCCTGGGGAGATGGGCGGGTGCCGGGGGGGGGCGGCATCCGGAATCTCACTGACGTAGGCGAACTCACCGAGGGAGGAGGATCCGGCGGGAAATGGCCTGTCTTGGGGAGATGGCCTGTGCTGGGGAGACGGGTCAGGGGCGGGCGTGGCGGAACCGCACCCGCATGCCGGGGCGGGCCTGGGCCAGGGCATCGAGCGCGGCATCCGTCGCCACGGCGATCACCGGGTACCCGCCGGTGACCGGGCCGTCGGCGCAGAGGATCGTGGGACGCCCGCTCGGCGGCACCTGCAGGGCGCCGGGCACCATGCCTTCGCTGGGCAGCTCGCCAGTCTTCACCTGCGGCAACGGCGGGCCGTCCAGCCGCACGCCGACGCGGTCGGCGTCGCCGGTGACGATCCAGGTGGCGGTGAACAGCGCGTCGTGGGCGGATGCCGCGAACCAGTCGGCCCGCGGACCGGGCGCCAGGTCCAGTTCGAGTTCGGCGGCGGGCGGCGGGCTCCACGGATGCAGGTCGAGCGTGGGGATGCCGCCGGCGGTCATGCCCGCACGGTGCAGCGCGTCGCCGGGTCGCAGCGGCGGCGGGCCGAGCCCGGCGAGCACGTCCGTCGCCCGGGAGCCGGCGACCGACGGGCCGTCGAACCCGCCCCGCACGGCGAGGTAGGCGCGGACGCCGTGGGCGAACCCGTCCAGCTCCAGCGTCGCCCCCGCCGGCCACGAGAACGCCGTATACGGGTCGACCGTGTGCCCATCGACGGTGATCGGGCCCCACGCGCCGGTGACGACGGCGACGAGGTCACGGGCCGCACGCAGGAGGCATCCGCCCATCGTCACCTCGATCGCCGCGGCGTGCTCGGCGTTGCCCAGAAGCCGGTTGGCGGTGCGCAGCGCTCCGCGATCGAGCGCCCCCGACCGCGCGAGGCCCTCCGCCGCGTGCCCCGGCCGGCCCAGGTCCTGCACGGTCGCCAGGGGCCCCGGCGCGACGACTTCGACCGCGGCCGCCCCCTCCCCGTGAGACCACACCTGGTCGCCGAGACCCTGGGTGGTTCCCACGGTCTCGGCGATCAGCTG